>JAJDAO010000001.1 GCA_029261835.1 Deltaproteobacteria bacterium
GCGTCACCTTGCCCTTCCGGCTCCACGCTACCGATGCAAATGTCCGCTGATCGCTCATCTCTGTACCCCCCGGCTACTGTGTACCGTGTTCGGAGAGGCTTGTGCAGAGGTTCCCTAGGAGATCGGAGAGCCGTCGCCATCGGCGGCCGTATCGCCGCCCACCACTCCCCAGTAGGGCGTCGTGACGCTGAGATCCTGCTCGAGCGAGATGAAGCAGGCCATACGCAGATCCGGTGCAACGTGGTTCAACCGCTTTGCTTCCTTCTCGCCCTCGCTCTCGTCCGCCACGCCCTCGCCCCCCTCGATGATCTGGACTCCGCAGCGGCTGCACGTTCCCCAGCCCCCACAGCCGGCCGCCAGGGGCACGCCCGCCAGGTGAGCCGCCTCCAGCAGGTTTGTGCCCACCGGTACGCGAATGCTGCGCTGCGAGGGGAGAAAACGAACGAGACAATCCAAGGGGTACCGATCAAGGGACGTTGGTCGACCTGCTGACGTGGGGCGAAGCGGCGGTTCCCCGCTGCTCTACTGCGAACCCGTAAGTCAACCAACGTCGCCGCTGCCAGTCAACAGGTCCAGCGATGGGGCCGGCTGTCGCGGAGGGGCTAAGCTTGTCGGACGCAACGGAGGCGCGATATGTCGCAGATCGACTACTCCTCATCGAAGTACCCGATTCGCAAGGACCTCAGCGACAGCCACCAGCGGATGCTCGAGAGCTTCTCCCGTAGCGGCACGTGGTGGACCGGCGCCGAGCGACGCGCGATCGCCTCTGAGGCTCGCGCGGCGCGCGACTGCGGCCTGTGCGCTGAACGAAAGGCTGCTCTGTCGCCTTTCGCGCTCGACGGTGAGCATGCGGGTCCCGGAGAGCTCGCACGCGAGATCGTGGACGTCATCCATCGCATCGTGACGGATCCGGCTCGCCTCGCGCGAAGCTGGTACGACCGGGTGATGGCCCAAGGCCTCTTGAACGAGGAGCGCTACGTCGAACTGGTCTCGGTAACGGTACTGATCAACTCACTCGACGTCTTTGCGCGCGCAATCGGGATCCAACCCGCACCCCTGCCCGCGCCGACTGCGGGTTCACCTTCTCGCGAGCGACCCGCCACCGCTCGCACCGAAGGGGCCTGGGTTTCGCAGATTCCTGCTGGCGCGGAGGGGGGCGAGGACTGGGCGGCCCTCTACGGCGATCGCGACGAGGTACCGCAGATTGGACGCGCGCTGAGCTTGGTTCCCGCCGAGGTCGCCATGTTGGACGCGCTGTCGGGACCGCACTACATGAACCTCGCTCACGTTGGCGATCCCAGCTACACCGAACCGGGGCGCGCGCTCGATCGGCTGCAGATGGAACTCGTCGCAGCCCGGGTCTCTGCCATCAACGAGTGCTTCTACTGAACGACCGCGCATGCGAGCCTGCTCCGTGCGAGCGGCGGGATGAGTGGAGCGCAGATCGATCTGTCGGCCGTAAACGACGACAGCGTGGATTCCGGTGTCGCGTTCGGCGGCGAGCTATTGGCCTTCACGAACGCGGTCATGGCGCGCGATGCCGCAGCCATCGTGAAGACTCGAGATGCCGTCGAAGGCAGGCTTGGCGCGGAAGGTGTCACGGATGCGGCTGCGGTGATCGCGATGTTCAACGTGGTGGACCGCATTGCGGACGCCACGGGCATCCCGATCGATGAGGGTTTCACCCGAGACATGCGTTACGCCATTGGAGACGAACTCGGGATGGGACATCTATCGCCGGAAGAGCGCGCCATCCGCTAACCAGAGCGCCCAGTCGTCGATGACACTTGGGGGCTCCGCCCCCCGTTCTACCGAGTCCGCCTGCTCCTGCCCACTGGGAAACCATCGCCAGCGCTCTGATGTCGTGCAATCACGCAGGACGGTGTCCCGAAGGCCATTTCGCGCCAGTGGCATTCCCCTGCATCTTCACCCCGTCGACATACGATCGTGATAGATTGGACGGTGACCCCCAAGCCGGGAGGAAAGGCCATGCGTTCGACGACGACGGTTGCGATCACCCTGCTCCTCACACTGGCTCTGCCGCTTCCCGCCACGAGCCTGATTCTCACCGCGGCCGACGATCTGTGGAGGACGCCGCCCGGATCGGCTGGCTACGACTTTGCGAGCAATCCGATTCCGGCCGGCTTCTTCGAGCCGGGATCCGATCCCTTCGACGGGCAGATAGACTTCGAGGGAGTGCCTTTGACGACTGTTCCGCCCGGTGAGGCGGGCGGTGCCGACACCATCGTACGCCGGCTCAGCGATACCGTGGACCTCCCGGTCGGCAACGCCGACACCATTCCGATCGAGATCGTCGCACTGTCGCTTAAGAGCGTAGCCCCGATCACGGTCACAGGTTCGGGCGGCCCCAGCCAATGGGACGTGAAAGTGTGTCTCAACGGACCCCAGCCGCAGGGCAACATGACGATCGACCTGCAGCAGGCCGAAGGAGGTACCTTCGATTCGACGCTGCCCGTCATACCGACCCTGATCTTCACGCCCGTCGGGGGTGGAACGGATGTCGTGCTCGACTGCGCCGGCCTGCTGAGTCCCTGCTCGGGGCTGTCGCTGTCGAATCAGCCCGGGCCGGGCCACTTCGTCGTCAAAGGTCCGGGTGGCAAGGACGTCGCGGGTCTCGGCATTCACGATCCCCAGAACCCCTATCAGTTCGAGACGCAGTGCGGGGCGGGCCTGGCGGCCGCGGTGATCGGCGGCAACATGCACCCCGGTCTGGAATCGACTGGTCCCGGTGCCCTCGATGCCATCTGCCAGGTGAACAACGAGGCCGAGACTGCGCTGGCGACCAACGTTGGTTTTCACGATGCCTTCCTGAATGACCCCAACGATACGAACACGAACGGGATTCCCGACTTCTGCGAAATGCTCGCGATGGTGCCCGGGCCGACCAATTCGTGGCTGGGCATCTCGCTGATCGTGCTTCTCTTCCTCGCCGCAGGGGCAGTGGCGATTCGCCAGCTCGGCGGAGCGAGGCCGGCCACCGGCTGAGGCGGGCTCGGGGGGCGCAACGGATCCGCCCCCCGGCTCTCCGATGCAGTCCGCGCTTCTCGCCCTCTGCCGCGCCGCGGCTCGCTTCCCGCGCGCCACGCTGGGTCTGATCGCCGCGATGACCGTGCTGGCGGGCGCCGGCCTGCTGAGCCTCGAGCTGCGAACCGCGGGGCAGGCCCTGGTTCCGCGTAGCGATCCGGTCGTGCTCTCGGATGCGGAGGTGCGCCGCCACTTTGGGCTGCGCGATTCCATCGTGGTGCTGATCGAGAGTCATCATCCCGAGGGCATCTACAATCGCGAGACGCTCTCGCGGCTGCGCGATCTGAGCAACGACCTGGCGGCCATTCCGGGCATTGGAAGCGAGTGGGTGATGAGTCTCGCAAGCGAGGCCCGGCCCCGCGTCTACCCGGGAACCTTCCGCTTCCGCCCGCTGCTCGATCCCTTTCCCGACACACCCGAGCTGATGGAACGACTGCGAGCCGATATCAAGGCCATCGGGATCCTGACGGGTACGCTGGTGACGCAGGACGGGCGCGCGGCGGCGATCCTGATCGGTGCACCGCCCTCGCTCTGGGCCGACCCCTCCGGCGCCGACCGAGCCGCGTTGTACGCGCTCATCGAACGGGCCGCCTCCCGCTACGAGAACGACGCACACCGCATTCGCGTGGTGGGTGCCCCGGTCGCCGAGGCGCTGCTGGGCTCGCACATTCTGGCCGATCTACGGCTACTCGTGCCCGTCGCCATGGCGCTCATCGCGGCGGTGATCTGGCTGGTCTGCCGCAGGCGCTGGGCGGTCGCACTGGCCCTGATCGAAGTGGGAGGATGCTTGATCTTCACCTTCGGCATGATGGGCTGGAGAGACGTTCCGGTCTATCTGACCACGGGAATCCTGCCCGTGATACTGACGGCCATCGGCGTGGCGGATGAGCTTCACGTGCTGTGGCGCTACCAGCAGATGCTGGGCCGCGGGGAGTCGGCTGAGGATGCCGTCTCCCGTGCGATGGAATCGATGGCCCGGCCGGTGACCATCACCTCGATCACAACCGCCCTCGGCTTCCTTTCCTTTCTCGTCGCACCGATCCGGGCCATCGCCGTCTTCGGGGTCTTTGCGGCGCTCGGCGTGGCGTACTGCTGGCTCTTCACGATGACAGCGATTCCGGCCGCCCTCACTCTGATCGATCGTGAGGAGATGCAGCGTCCTTCCTGGCCGGCGATGGCTCCCCTCGCGAGCGCTCTTCCGAGACGCCTCTTCGAAGGCCTGCTGCAGCACTCGCGCCGAACGCTGACTCTGCTGGGCGTCCTGGCCGCGCTGATCGGTGTCGGGGTCCTGGGTGTGCGGGTGCAGGACAGCTGGATCGATGGGTTCTCGCCGGCGAGCGAGTTCAGACGGGCAAGCGAGTTCGCGGATCGGCACCTCGACGGAACCCACGTGCTGCTGGCGCATATCGCCTTCGCGCCCGAAGCGGCCGAGTGGCCCGTGCTCCGCGACGGCCGAAGCGGACCGCTGCTCGAACCGCAAGTGCTGCGTGCGATCCGCCGCTTCGAGAGCGCGCTCGAGGAGATTCCCGGCGTGGGGGGCGTGCTCGGCCCGGGCAGCCATATCGAGACGGTGAACCACCTCTTCCTGGCCCAGCGGTCCGACACCCGCCGCATCCCGGATCATGCGGTCCGCGTCGGCATGGTGCTCGACAAGTTCGATCTTGCTCGCGGCGTGCGTCGCCGGCGCGAGGTGATTCACGACGACCTGCACCAGGCCGTGGTCACCCTCTTCGTGCACGGCGCCAACTATCGCGACACCGCCGAGATCATGAAGGCCGCGCGGGCCGCGCAGGCGGAGTACCTGCTTCCGCTCGGAGCGCGCATGCGCTTCGCGGGTGACCTGGCGGTCAGCCAGGCGATGATCCCTGCCATCGTCCGATCCCAGCTCGGCTCGCTCGCCCTAGCCTGCGCGGGCGCGCTGCTCCTTACACGCTGGTTCCTGGGCTCCTTTCGGCTGGCCTGCCTCGCGGTAGCGCCGACCGCGGCGGCGGTGCTGTGTCTCTTCGGTGCGATGGGCTGGCTCGAGATTCCGATCGGTGTCGCCACCTCGACCTTCTGCGCCATCACCTTCGGAATCGGCATCGACTACGCCGTGCACCTGCTCGAGCGCATCCGTCAACTGGATTCCGGGGCCCTGTGCGCTCCCACTCGGCCAGAAACTCTGCTGCGTGCCTTGCGTGAGACGGCGCCGCCCATCCTGGCAGACGCCGTATCCGTCTCGCTCGGCTTCGCGATCCTGATGGTGTCACGTGTGCCCGCCAACGGGCGGCTCGGTGTGATCATCGCCGTCGCACTGCTGGCCGCTGCCCTCTTCACGCTGGTGGGTCTTCCCGCCTGGCTGACCTCGCGGCCCGCGGCCCGCCACTGATCGGTCGGCTGGGCGCGCGGTACGGCCCCGGAATACGCTTCGGCCACCGTTCTGAACAACTGCCTGGAAGGGGACCCGAGTCCTGTTGCATCATGACCGAGTGAGGAGACTTCGAACCGGCACAGTTGCTGTGCTCCTCGCCGCCCCGCTCGCCGTCCTGGCGGCGGAGACGGCTTCGCCGACGCCCGCGACAGATCGGCGCCCCAACATCTTGCTCCTGCTCGCCGAGGATCTGGGTCCGCGGGTCGCTGCCTTCGGCGACTCGGTGGCGGTGACACCCCGTCTGGACCGTTTGGCGCAAGAGGGCACGCGCTACACGCGCGTCTTCACCACATCCGGCGTGTGCGCGCCGAGTCGCGCCGCGCTGCTCACGGGCGTGCACGCGATCTCGACCGGATCGCACCACATGCGCACCTCGAACCGGGGCTACCGGTCGGTGCCACCGCGCGAGGTGAAGGCCTTCCCCGAGCTGCTGCGCGCCGCGGGCTACGCGACCTTCACCGACTTCAAGCTCGACTACCAATTCAGCGGCATCACTGCCGGCTCGGGTCCTTTCACGATCTGGGACAAGGACGGCTTCGCCGCGCCCTGGCGCGAGCTCGCGGACGACCGGCCCTTCTTCGGTCTGATCAACTTCTTCGAGACCCACGAGAGCGGCATCTTCCCGCGGCCGGCCCTGCCCCGCAGCGCCGCTCACGCGTACATGCAGCTGCTCCACCTCTATCTGCACCGCGGACACGATGACGTGGTGGGCCCTCAGGACGTTTCTCTTCCGCCCTACTACCCGGACACGCCGCTCGTGCGCGCGGACGTCGCACGTCACTACAACAACGTGCACCGCATGGACGAGCGCGTGGGCGAGATGCTCGACCAGCTCGAGGCCGACGGGCTCATGGACTCGACGGTGGTGATCTGGACCAGCGACCATGGCGACGGCCTCCCGCGCGCCAAGCGCGAGCTCTTCGACTCGGGGATCCACGTACCGATGATCATCCGCTGGCCGCCCTCGCTGCGACCGCTGGACGTCGAGCCCGGCGCTGAGAACGACCGCCTGGTGAGCTTCGTCGACCTCGCGCCGACAATCCTGGCGCTGGCCGGCGTGCGCACGCCGGCGTGGATGGACGGGCGCGTCTTCGCCGGACCGCAGGCTGCGCCGAAGCGACGCTACGTCTTCGCCGCCAAGGACCGCATCGACGACGTGCCAGACCGACAACGCTCCGTGCGCGACGCGCGCTACAAGTACATCCGCTCCTATCTGCCCGGTACGCCCGGTGCGGTCCACACGCCGTGGCGCGACGTTCAGGACACGATGCGTGAGCTGTGGGCTCACCACGCCCGGGGCGAGCTCGGAGGTGCGGCGGCGCTGTGGTTCGAGCCGCGGCGCGCGGAGAGCCTCTACGACACTTGGAATGATCCCCACGAAGTCCGCAACCTCGCCCCCGACCCCGACCACGAACCCATGCTGGAGCGCTTGCGCGGCGCGCTCGACGCCTGGCTGGCCGAACGCGTGGACCTGGGCGCAGTGCCCGAAGACAAGATGATCGCGCAGATGTGGCCCGACGGAGAGCAGCCGGTTACGGGGAAGCCGACCATCGAGATCCTCGGCGACGAAGCCGCGCACCGCGTGCGCATCTCGGCGACGACGCCGGGCTCGTCGCTGGGCTATCGCCTCGACGGCGGCGACTGGCGCTTGTACAGCGAGGTCTTCGAGGCCTCGCCGGGCACGCGGATCGATGCCAAGGCGGTCCGCTATGGCTGGGCGGAGAGCCGCTCGGTGCGGGCGCTGGTCGAAGACACGAATCCGTAGCAGGCCTCTGCAGCAGCCGTCTGCAGCGAAGAGCCAGGCTCCTCGCTTCGAGACGCCGCGCACGTGGGTTCGCAGTGTCCTCTTCGGTTGGAGAGTCGAGCCAGCTCCGGGGTACCTCGGGCCTTGACGGCTCTCTGATTGGTGGTATAGTCGGATTTCGTTATCGAAAGGCGATATATGACTGCGAACCAAGAGCTGTATTCCGGACTGATCCGGCTTCATATCCTCCATCACGCCTGTCGCGAGCCGATCTACGGACTCGGCATGATCGAGGAGCTGGGGCATCACGGGTATCGAATGAGTCCTGGCACGCTCTACCCGATGCTGCATGGCTTGGAGAGCAAGGGCTATCTCCGCTCCAGCGAGGTTCGCTCCGGGCGCCGCGCGAGGCGGAACTACCGCGCGACCGCGCGGGGGCGCAAGGCGCTGAACGAAGCCAGAGAGAAAGTACGCGAGCTGTTCGGCGAGCTGTTCGAAGACGAGTTCGCCGGCGATGGAGGCTGATTGATGCTGCTCAATGCGGTCGAGACCGCTCTCATGAACAATCCCCTTCGCACTGCGATCCAGCGCCACTTCGAAGCCCCGCGGCTTTGCGCGATGGGTGGGCCACTGGCGGGAGGCCGTGCTCTCGAGGTCGGCTGTGGCCGCGGCATCGGCGTCGAACTGCTGCTCGACCACTTTGGCGCCGAACGGGTCGATGCCTTTGACCTCGACCCGCGAATGGTGGCGCGAGCCGGCCGCCGCTTGCGCCACCGCGAGGGGGTGCGCTTATGGGTGGGGGATGCCACGGAAATCGAGGCGCCCGATGCCAGCTACGACGCGGTCTTCGACTTCGGAATCGTTCACCATGTGCCCCGCTGGCGAATCGCGCTGCGCGAGATTCACCGCGTGTTGCGGCCGAAGGGGCGCCTCTACGCGGAAGAGGTCTTCGAATCTCTCATCACGGATCCCCTCTGGCGGCGAGTCTTGGAACACCCCCAGACGGATCGCTTCGACCACGACGGTTTTCGAGACGCCCTGGCGGACGAGGGCTTCAACGTCGTTGCGACCCGTACGCTGTGGAATCGCTTTGGCTGGTTCGTGGCCGATCGGAAGGCTGCATGACACCCGCCGGCACAGTCGGGCTCCGGCTGCAAGGCTCGCGCTCGTCGTTCCGGTCGCGACCCCGTCACACCGAGCTCTGGAGGTCCATCTCGTGGAGTATGTGCTGGTCGCATCCTGCGCGCTCTTTGTCTCGGGCCTGACCCTCTTCTCGGGCTTCGGCCTCGGCACGCTCCTGATGCCCGTGTTCGCCCTCTTCTTCTCCGTGGAGACGGCAGTCGCGGCGACCGCCGTCGTGCACGGCGTGAACAACGTGCTGAAAGCCTCCTGGCTGGGAAGAAACGCCGACTGGCAGCTCGTGCTGCGCTTTGGCCTACCGGCGGTGCCGGCCGCGCTACTCGGCGCCACGCTGCTCGTGCTGGTCTCCGATCTCGCTCCCGTCATCGAGTATTCGGTGGGTGGCTCGCGAGCGGTCGTTACGCCAATCAAGCTGCTGATGGGCCTCCTGATGACGGCCTTCGCCCTGTTCGAGCTCCTACCTCGTTTTCGCCGACTCGAGTTCGACCGCAAGCTACTGACGCTTGGCGGTCTACTCTCGGGCTTCTTCGGCGGCCTCTCCGGACACCAAGGGGCATTGCGATCCGCCTTTCTGGCCAAGGTCGGCATCACGACCGAGGCGTTCGTGGGAACGAACGCGGTGATTGGCCTGGTGGTCGATCTGACGCGGCTGGCGATCTACGCGTCGGTCTTCTTCGTAGGCGAGCGCACCGATCTCTTTGAGCGCAATGCTGTGCCCCTCATCCTCACAGGCATAGTCGCTGCCTTCTTTGGTGTCGTACTGGGCAAGAAGCTCGTTGCGAAGGTGACCATGAAGACGGTTCAGACGCTGACGGGTGTCATGTTGCTCGGTATTGCGTTCGCACTCGGGACGGGGCTCATCTGACGCCACGTGCGATGTGGAAACCTCGTTGCCATGTTCTGCCGGTCACATGGTTTCCGGCTCGTTTCGCCGAGAATCCGACCATCTGCGCAGCTACTTGCCGATTCCGCGTGTTTGGGTGACGTAGCGCGTCATCTTCGGTGCTTCGATTCTCCGCTCGAGCCCACCGGTTTCCAAGGGGTTACGAACGTGTCCTGCTTGGCACGCCGCTTGCGATACAGGGTGCCACGCCGTGACCCGCTCAGAGGGGCGACGCTCAAATGGAGACAAGCACGATGCGCAAGCGATCCTTCATCTACCTCCTGTCGACGATGTTGCCCTTGGTGGCCCTTCTCGTCCTGCCCGCCGAGCGGGTGACTGCTGGCTGCGGCTGCGACCATCCGCCGCCCGCTTGGGCGTTGGTGATGCCTCCCTTCGCCTCGGCGACCCACCCGGTCACGATCTTCGCCGAGGGGGCCGACTTTCTGGAGGGCGAGGTCTACGCGGTCAAGTTCGGCAAGCAGAGCGCAGACGTCATTGCCGATAGCCCGAACTCTCTGCGGGTTGATCTCCCGCACGGCGTGACGCCGGGCCCGACCGAAATCCACGTTAAGGGGCCGGGCTACGACCACAAGTACCCTCGGGAGATCTTCACCGCGTTGCCCAAGCCGATCAAGCTGCCGCCCTACAGCGGCGCCTTCAAGGCCCGGAAGCTCAGGATCGCTGTCGCCGCCGACGGCACGGTGCTCGTGCCCGTAGATCTCAGCCGTGTTCGCGAGCCGACACAGTTCGCCCTGAGGTTCCCGGATCTTCCGCTCGACTTCGAGTCGGACGACGTGGTGCTCCACAACAGCGATGGCGTGGACCTGACGATATTCACCCTCTCGGTGGATGACTCGACCGTTCGCCAGTGGGGCAGCTACTACGGCTGGAAGGTCGAGGACGATACCGGCCTCGAGGGCGTCGTCTATGACACGAAGGTCAAGAAGACGAAGGACAAGAACGTGGACAGCGACGTCTTCACGTATTGGCGGCACGAGTTCCATACCTACGAAGTCGCGCACGAGACTGGCGGAACCCATGAGGTCGATGCGGAGGGCTACCATCCCGACGGTACGCTGCACATCGATCACGACCACCTCGTAATCGCGATTGCCGGGTTCACCCGGCCGAAGGACTACGCCGTTCACTTCACGAAGCTCGACGTCGATTTGGAGGCGGCCTTGGCGAAGGCCGAAGCGCGCTACGCAGATAGCCTCGAGAAGGAGGCTGGCGACCCCGAGAAGATCCAGAAGGCGGAGGAGGAGTACGTCAAGGATCTCGACAAGGCCGAGCGCCGCTACGCGGAGAAGCGCCTGAAGCTCGTAGCCAAAGCCGCGCGACTGAAGGGGGGGCACGAGGATCTCGACGTGGTCCTCCTGGCGATCCAGTCCGAGAACCCCATCGAGCCAGGCGCGGTCGTCGATACCGCAGGGACGCTCCCCGAGGAGGAGTTCTAGAGCTTGCGTCCGGCGGTTCGCTTGACTCCAATAACTTGCCAGCACCGGAAGAGATGACGAACTCCAGCAACAGATGCCTGCGTGTCGCCGCCAGCCTGCTTCTGCTCGTCGGGGCGATCGGGATCGTCGAGGCGATCGGATGGGTGGGCAAGCCCTTCCCCGGCTTCCTCCTGCTCGAGAACCGCGTGGTCGCCTCCGTGGGTCTCTCGCTCTGGCCCGGCACCGCAGGAGGGGAGATCTATCAGCATCAAGTCGTCGCAGTAGACGGACAGCCCGTGCGAAGCGCCCAGGAGATTCAGGACAGAGTTCGCGCCCTGCCAGTCGGAAGCGCGCTCGAGTATCGCCTCCGTCAGGGTGACGAAGAGCTCGTAAGAACCATCGCCACGCGACTCTTCGGAGCCGCTGACTTCGCGCTCTTGTTCGGCATGTACATCTTGAACGGCCTCGTCCTCGGAGGCGCGGCCCTCGCGGCACTCAGCGTCCGCAAGAAGTGTCCGACTGCCGGCGCCACGGTGCCCGTGCTGCTGGTTGGGGCTCTGTGGGCCCTCAGCGCGCTCGACCTCTACGGCCCCTATCACCTCTTCCGACTCCACGCCCTCTGCGAGGTACTGCTCTTCCCAGCGACGCTCCACATGGCGCTCGGCTTTCCAGAGCCCGCGCGCTGCCTGACCCGCCGCCCCTGGCTCGTGTGGCTTCCCTACGGGCTCGCGGCGGTGCTCGCCGTTGCATATCAGCTCGGCCTACACAGCGGCGGGACCTACGTGGCGACCCATCTGCTGGCGACGACGGCTCTCGGAATCGCGCTCCTGGTTCTCGTGTCCTCCGAGGTGGAGCGCTATCGCCGCCCCACTTCACTGGCAGTTCGGGAGCGCATTCGTGTGTTGGCACTGGGCGCCTTGCTGGCCCTCTCACTTCCGATCACCCTGACCATCGCCGAGTCCCTCACAGGTGGGCGAGCTCCCCAGAACGCCCTCGCCTTCACGGCCTTTCTCTTTCCGCTATCGATTGGCTACGCGGTGTTGCGCGACGATCTGCTGAAGGCAGACGCTCTGGGCCCAACGCTTGGATAGTCGATCCGGCCGGGCGCGAGCCCCCGGACCTGACTCTGGGCTGTCTCGGCTCGCCCGGCACTCCGGTCGGGCGTTCGCTTCCAGCGGGGACCGCAGAGTTGGACTCGGTCCCGCGCCGTCATCGCGCCCAGGCGATCAGCGAGAATCACCCTGTGGCGATAGGTTGTGAGTAGCTGGTGCGAGTTTTGCGTTATGATGGCCAGGGTCTCTCACTCCCATCGTGACCACGGCTCAACGGCCGCCGTAGGGGTGCTTGGCCACAATGTAATGCCCGCGCGTCCGACACCCTGCGGCGGCGAGATCTGCTGGGGCTCGGGCAAGATCGGGAGCACTCTTGGCGCTACAGAGGACGGGAGAGGAACAGGATGCAAGGGGCACTCGAAGTCGTGGTAGTGAGAGTAGTGACTGCGTTCGCATTGGTCTTGGCCAGCTCGTCCTTGGCGCACGCGGCACCAGTCGATTTGAGCGACATGACGGATCGAGACATCGTGATCGAAACGGTGAGCAATGCGTGCCCACCCGGTGACCTGCAGTGCGAGGCCGAGGGGGTCTACGCGAGCGATCCGGAGGCGACCTTCTCCGAAATCGCGGGGGGAGCGAGTCTCACCTTCGATGTCCCGAGCAACCAGGCGACGATCACGGTCGACCGGGTGGACTGGGCAGCACAGATTGCCCCGCTGTTCGGCGGATGCTCAGTGGCCGGCAGCAACGGCCTCGTCTGCGAGAACGTGACCGACAACATAATCACCATCGATCTTTCGAACGGTCAAGGCGTTCCGCTGCAGACCTACTGGATGGGGACGTTGCAGATAGGTTTTCCCTTGGCTCTGATCACTCGAAACCCCGATGCCTTGGACGACTGGTTCTTCTATAGCGTCCCCATCCCTGGACAGAATGTCGCCGTCTCATGTGCAGAGGCGACGCCCACCAACATCCCGGCGGGGGGCTGCTTGGCGCAAGACCGGCGGGCACCGGAAGCCTACGATCCGATTACGGGGACCTTTACCTACCTGGGCGTGACCGACAACGGCTTCTTGGATCCAGCGTATGTGCTGTCTCGCTTCCGGATCTCGGAGGTTCCGGAGCCGGCCATCGCCACGCTTCAGCTGGTGTCGCTGCTCGCGCTCGCTCTGCTCGCCGGAAGGCGCCGCACGACCTGAGCGCTGCGCGCCGTTACTGTCGGCAGGGTGTGGGCGCTTGCAGCGCCGACGCACGCGTCGGCGCTGTTGTGCTCTCGTGTGCGTCCTACGTCCGCGTACGCCGCCTCCTCGCCCACATCAGCAGCGGCGCGAATACGAGCAGCTCGAAGCCCATCCCGCAGCCGCCCGCTTCACTCGTGTCGTACTTGTCTGCACACGAGGTGTCCGCTGGGGCATCGTCGAATCCGGCGTGGTCGATCTGGCCATCGCCGTCGTTGTCGGCCCCGTCATCACAGGCAACATCGCACGCGGTCCCGACGCCATCTCCGTCAGCGTCCCGCTGGCGAGCGTTCGGAGTGCCGGGGCAATTATCAGCGGCGTCACAGATGCTATCTCCATCTGTGTCGGGCGCGCAGGGCGTCACCTCGATCGCACTCGAAATCATCGACGGATTGCCGCCGTAGGCGGCCGGCTCCCTGATGATCACGACCCACTTTCCATCGTCATTCGCAGCGGGCTTGGTGGTCTGGAAAGAACAGTCGGCATCCGATGCGCAGCTTCCGGTTGCGATGAGGTCGACGGTCTCACTGCCGTAGTCTCCGAACCACAGCTCCCAGGTGTCGAATACCGACCAGGGGTACGGGTCGTTGGGGTCTTCGGGGTCATCGCCCCCGATGTAGCCCATCATCTCCGTTCTCACGGCAGTGACGTCTACCGGGCATGCTCCATTCCTCTCGACCCGTTCGCCCATCACGGCGTTGCAAACGGACACGTCGAATATCGGCTTCTCCGGGTCGAAGTAGTAGGGCGGCTTGCCAGGCGGCGTATTCGTACTGTAGCGGTAGGACAGCGAAGGCAGAGCAAAGAACCGCCGGGCCTTCAGGGCCTCCCACAGGCCGGCTTCGGTCAAGCCGAGGTCCCGATCGATCTTGACGATCGTTCTGCCCTTCTTCGCGATCGTACCGGAGTGCTCGTCGGATGTTGCCAGTGCTCCGCGCCAGCTGTCTGCAAAGATGATCGAGTCAAGGTAGCCGGGATTCGGTCCATCCGACTGCCCTGCCCCGGTGCACATGACCTCGTCGCCAAGCCTAGAGGAGTTGAGCTCCATCCCGATCACGACATCCTCGCTGCCCGGGAGCGTGTCGTGGAAGGTATGAGCAGCAGCGGTGCCGGAATTGTTGATGCACGGATGCGCCACCACGACAAGACAATCTCTCGCGTGAGCCCAGGCGATCAACGAAGACCAGCGCTCGGCATTCTGCTCTTCCTCAGTGCCTCCGTCCGTGTAGTAGCAGTCCGTGGTCGGATCGCAGATCTCAGTGACCGAATTCGGGCACATGAGTATCGACTGTCCAAGCCCACCCCACTGTCCCCCGCTGCCCGTCATCTCCTGACCGCGTATCGCGACAAAGCTCGGGTATCTGTATGTGTAATCCGCCGCCCAGGAGAGTGCGTACTCCGCTTCGCTATTCGGATCTGCGGGCGTATAGTCGAGCGGCCACTGAAAGCCTCCCAACTGATTGTTGACGTAGTCGATTGCCTCTGGCGGCCTCCCGACCCCGAGAGGTCCGCTTGCGTATTCGTGAATCACGATCGCGACACCATCCAATTCGGCGCTGAACGCATTCCCAAACTGTGCCTCTGTGTGACCGTTGCCGTGCCCTGTGCACGTCCACTGACCCAGCTGGCTGTCAGCACGGGCGCAGTTCGGATAGTTCGCGTCGGTACACGATGGTGCATTCGGAACCGGCTCATCTGGGAAGACGGGGATCCAGGGGTCGGCTGGCTCCAGCTCGTCGCACAGCCTCGTGGGAACCTCCGGAACTCCGCTCCCATCGACACAGTGCATGACGCACGAGCCGCCATTCTTGCTAGAGGCCAGCCTCCAGGGGCTCCATGCCGGCGCGGCATGTTCGTGGAAGCTGAACGAGTAGGCGTCGTAGATCGGCTCCTCGGCAAATGCGAGCAGGGGTGTCAGCAGAATGAGAAGCAGAGCGACTCTATGCAGATTCATGGTTCGTCCTTTCGATCTCGGCGAGAAGCATTCAACATGCCGAAGGCGCCAACCACGTACAGACGTCAGCATGAATGACTCGCGCATCGAACAGAGATTCGCAATAGCCCCGGGGTGACCAGGTCGTATCAAGCGGAGTGTGTGGAATCGCAACCGAAACGCTTGATTCTTCGCAGAATGGAATCGAAAACCGAAGGCATAGCTCGAAGACTTCTCCATCCGATTGCCTGCAATAGGACTGCTGACGAACGCCCTCGTTGGGGCTTTCTGCCCTCGATTATTACTTGATCTGACTGAATTGCCATTCTTGGCAGTGCCGAGCTCCCAACTTGATTACGCAGCACAGGTTTCACTATGCCTCAAGTCAGTGACGTGATACGGTCGGCCCCACTGGCGATCGGCGCGAGCTGAGCGGGAGAGTGGCGAGAGACTTCAGTAGCCGAATGGCTCGAACAGATCTCACATACTCAGAACGTGGCGCTAGAGCATGACGGAAAGTCATGCTGAGGAGATGGCAATGGCATTGGCGAAGATTCGTAACCGCGGTACGGCGGTTTCTTCGGTCATCCTGCTCTGCGTAGCAGGATTCTTCTCTTTCCAGGCCTGCGGGCCCGTTCCGTACGTATCGGTGAGTACTAGCGCCGAGCTGAACTACCAGCTTCTCAATGGGGCCACGAAGATATACCTGGAGCCGGGTGCCCCCGATCAGGAGCCGGCGGAGGGTCACTTCTATGAAGTCGACAATACCAATCCGATAAACCGCACCACCTCGCTCATGATTCACGGAGGGGACGCACCCCACACTGTCCTGATCCCGAAACATGACAACCTTCCGATCTTCACCATCGAGTCCGCGGGAACAGTCAACTTTGCCGGCGTCAAGTTCCATACGACGACCGAGGAAGGCCGAGCCATTCTGACTACGAACTCTGCTGATATCACACTCGAGATACAGGAGTGTTGGGTTACGGAGTCTGTTCTTGAGTTTCGAGGGCCCGGCGATTACCGAATTCAGAATACATACCTGCATCCGCGCGGCCAGGTTGATTCGCCCCTGATCGTCGAAAACCCGAACGCGCGCGTGGTCTACTTCGGGGGTGACATCACCAACGGCAGAACCTACGCACCCGTCGACACGGACGACTTCTACCACCACGTATGGCTCAAGGAGGGTCGACTGAAGATCTTCAGCGTCACGGTGGAGGCTGCACTGGGAACGGCGGATTTCCGCATCGACGCCGCCTCCCCAGTGGGTCCGCACGTGATCGCCGACGTTCGCAGTGAGGGATCGAATGGGCAGGGCACTCACCCGCCGCGTATCTTGACGGTGCCCTCGACGTCTGAGGCGGTCGATGTCCTCCTCGTGTCGAATGCCGGCGGCTGGCAAAACGCCGCGTCCGCAAACGGGCCCGGGTCGATGATCGACTACAACGCCGCGGGCACCGTGTGGGCGCTGGGAAACCACGCCAGATGGGGCGCGACCTCGATCGTGACGGGAAGCGCACAAGCGGGTGCGACCGTCGTCGCCGTGGGAAACTTCATCGAGGGTGGCAATATCCTGCCGGTTACGGGTGCGACCGAGATCTTCGCTCAGAATATTGGTCGTTTCGTCGGCCAGACGCCCAAACACCAGTTTATTAATCCAGGCCTCTATCTCGGCTCATATCCATCGGTGCCCGCGTTCCCCGACGTCCCGATACCACCTATGATTCTGCGGCCCGATCTTCAATCTACGAATGTCGTGGACGGCATGATCAACGTGAAGGACGCACCGTACGGAGCGGTGGGCAATGGCAGCGTGGACGGGCGTACGGGAGCCGACGACACGACCGCCCTGCAAGATGCGCTCGATTACTCTTGCAGCGAACCGTGGGCCACGGGTGCGGTGGTGTATATCCCCGCCGGCACTTACCGGATCACATCGGCGCTGCAGTACAATACGGATGCACAGCTCCCATGCTCGCACGCGTCGGGTGGCTGGATCGTGGGTGCGGGGCGCGACTCGACTGTGATCGTACGTGACTTTGACGACCCCGGCAGCGTCTTCGAGACGGACGGTATGCAGTCCGTGACCTTCCAAGACCTTACGTTTCGCACCGCCCCCTACGACCCGCTCGATCCCACCCCGATCGACGTGCCCAACGTGAGAATCGACACCATCCCCACCGTCGACCCCGACCCACCCCGCAGCGCGAGTCAGCAGGATGTTTTCATGAACGTCGGCTTCGACGGCGGCAAGTTCGGGCTCGGGCTGGGTCTCTTCAGCACGGCGCAGGACTCCAACATGGCGTTCCTCCAGACGGAATTCCAGCATGCCGATGTCGGTTTCGGCGTGGGGAGTTCTGGCAACGCCGTCGGGAATGTCGTCTACTCTTCGGACTTTCACGACAACCAGGTTGCGATGGGGCACACGTTCGGGACTGTCGCCACGTCACAGTGTAAGGATCAGTACAATGTGCCCAAGTATTGTGACGCTGGAACCTGGACGACATACGGCGTCACAACCAGCTCGGCAGAAGTGGACATGAGACTACATGGCTCGACAGCGAGTAGCACTTGGTTGTTCAGGGGATTCAACACGACGTCCTCCAAGATCATCACGCCATGGAATACCGGCACGTACTTTCCGATCGTGTTTGACAGAAGCGCGCTGCAGGCTACGGGAACTCCCTCGGGCCAATATGCCATCCAGTTCCACGCCGGGGGCGGCCCGATTCTCCTGCACTCGTACATGATTCCGGTCTCGGTGAAGCTGGCCACTCCGCAGTCGGAGGCCAGCAACTACGCAATCAGCCTCCATAGCGTCCACGCGAATCCCCCCAATCCGGGGACGTGGAGTTCGGACGTGGCTACCGAGGCAGGACATCGCAGTCAGGTGGACGAGCTGCCGTGAGTCCGGGTAGCCATTTGGAGTAAGCACGGGTTACGGCATTCGCATCCGTACAGGAGGCATCCGTCTGCTTGCCGGACGGCGCCGCGCGCCGTCGCTGCGCCGGCAACGCCTCGGCGGATCAGAAGCGGTAGCCGGCTCCCCAGCCGAGGCGAACGTAATTCGATCCGGCGATGTTGCCCGTTGGAAACACCACCGATGCGTCAATCAGCGCGAAGAGGCGCTCTGTCACATGGACCTCGAGCCCGCCGGTGATTCGACCAGCAAACTCCTTGTCCTCGAACAGAGTCGTCGAGAACTGGCGCGCTCGTACGGACATCACGCCCAGACCCGCTCCAAGGAAGGGCTGCACGCACCGCTGAACTCGTCCAACGCCCTTGATTTCACGGCACCTCCGGTGAGACCCCAAACCTGTCGCCCGCGTTCGAGGAAGCACCCCGAAATCGAGCTGAAGCTGCGCGCCACGCGAACCCGGCCGGAGCCAGATGATCTTGCGGGCGCCGGGTCTCGCCCTACCCCGACTATGCGCGCCGGACCCGGCGCAGGACGCCGAGCACGAGCAGGCTGCTCGCAAGCAGCAGCGTGCCGGATGGCTCGGGGACGGTCATGGTCACGACGCGCGCATAGGTAGACGGGCCGATGCCAGCGCTGTCGTCGGCATCGCCTGTGTCGGGATCGACTGACGTGGCGGAGATGCCGATGTCGTAGTCGCCGGCCGCGCTCGGGAGCTGAAGTAGGCCGTCGAGCAAGGTGTAGCGGGTGTCGGTGTCGAAGTAGGAACAATTGCCGCCCAGCGTGGCGGCGCCGAAGGGGAGAATCAGCGTGATGACGTGCTCACCGCCCGCCCCCGTGCTGTAGCTGGCAGTGGAGTCCGTCCCCGAATCGTAGCTGCCGTTGAGGAGGGCATCGGCGTAAGCGTTGTTCGCGTCGATGGCGTAATGGGGAATCGTGTAACCGACGTTGTTCGAATCGAAGACGCCATCGGGGTTGTTCCACTCGAAGTCCCAGCGTCCGATCTGCGCGCCATTGCCGAGGGCGTTGAAACCCAGGAAGGCGAAGTCCGCCGGGATAGTGATGACGATCTCCCGCGTCTTGAGGATGGGCGGATTCCCTGGGATCCCGAGATCGAAGGTCAAGCCGCTGGTCGCGCCCGGTGTGAGCGAGTCCGCGCTGTAGCTCATGCTGCTCGCCACATCCGCGAGATAGCGACCATCACAATCCGCCAGTGCGAACATCGCCCGCAAAGCGCTCCGGGTCCCGCTCACCTCCCCGACACACCCCGACAATCCCAGCATGCCCGTGCACAACGAAAGCGCCGCAATCAGGCAGACGCCGCTCCTCTTCGCATTCCTCATGGTTCCTTCCTCCGCAGCATTCACATCTATCATAACGGCTCGCGTCGGCTGTGCCGAGTCGATTCGT
Source organism: Deltaproteobacteria bacterium (assembly GCA_029261835.1). GTDB lineage: Bacteria > Myxococcota_A > UBA9160 > UBA9160 > UBA4427 > JAJDAO01. Next base: position 19,215 of record JAJDAO010000001.1, read on the forward strand.
CAGCGCTCGAACCTCAGCCACACAGCCCACCGGGTGCATCAATCCGGCAGCGTGAGGCTGCCTTCCATGTAGAGCCTGGCTTCGCCGGCCACGAGCACTCTGTCGTCGCGCAGTTCGCAAAACAGCTCGCCACCGCGCGCCGACACCTGTCTGGCCGCCAGGCGGTTCTTGCCCAGGCGCTTCGCCCAGTAGGGCGTCAGCGTGCAGTGTGCCGATCCAGTTACCGGATCCTCGGCGATCCCCGCCCGAGGCGCGAAGAAGCGGGAGACGAAATCCACATCGGCAGCATCGCCCGGCGCCGAGACGATCACGCCCAGGCAATCGATTGCCTTCAGCGCCTCGCTGTCGGGCGCGAGCTGCCTTACCTCGCGCTCACTGCCGAACAGTGCCAGGCAGTCCCTGGCCATGAGCACTTGCTCCGGTTCTCCACCGAGGCCGGCGGCGAGCGCAGGGGGCGCCTCCCAAGGCGCTGGAGCGCGCGCGGGCAGATCGAGGACGAAGCGGCCCTCGCTGTCGCGTGTGACTCGCAAGCGCCCGCTCGCCGTCTCGAACTCCAAGGCTTCCCGCGTGACGCCCAGACACTCGCTGAGCACGAAGGCGCTGGCGAGTGTCGCATGGCCGCAGAGATCCACCTCGACCTGCGGCGTAAACCAACGAAGATGATAGGCGTCCCCGCCGTCGACGAAGAAGGCGGTCTCCGAGAGGTTGTTCTCCGCCGCGATCGCCTGCAGGGTGGCGCTATCCAGCCAGGCCTCCAGCGGGCAGACGGCCGCTGGATTGCCACCGAACACCGCGCTCGTAAAGGCGTCCACCTGATAGATCGCTTGCTTCAACTGCACACTCCTTTGCGATTCCGCGCTCACGCCACTTCAGCGCCTGACGATGCCGGACGTGCGGGCCTTCTGGTCTGAGCGACGGTCCGGGTGGTCGCGCTGATTGAACTGGCGCAGGCCTTCCAGCGTCTCCGGCTCGGAGATGGAGCTGAAGAAGCACTCGGCCTCGACACGCAAGCCCTCGGCCAGGGGCAGACCGAAGCCACGCACGGCTGCCTCCTTGTCGCTGCGCATTGCGGGCTGGGGGAGTGTGCAGATGAAGCGGGCCATCTCCATGGCGGCGACAAGGGACTGGCCCTCCGGCACGACCCGGTTCACCAGGCCGATGCGCTCGGCCTCGTGGGCGTCGATCACCCTCCCGGTGAGGATCAACTCCATCGCACGACCCATTCCGATGATACGGGGGAGGCGCTGTGTGCCCCCGTCGGCCAGGCCGATATTCCAGCGCCGGCAGGTCACTCCGAAGCTGGCGTGTGCCTCGGCGATCCGGATGTCGGCAAAGCACGCCCACTCCAGACCGCCGGCATAGGCCACGCCATTGACCGCGGCGATGATCGGCTTGTAGATGTCCGTCCAGCGACTTGGGCCGAGCGCGCCCGGCCTTTCGCCCCGGCAGTGCGCCGCGATCTCCGCCGGGTCGAGAGAGAGTGGCGGATCCTTGAGATCGCCCCCGGCGCAGAACGCCCTGTCCCCGGTCCCGGTGAGGATCGCCACCTTCGCGCCGTCGTCCGTGCGAAAGCGGTCCCAGGCCTCGACCAGCTCGACGTGGGTCGTGGCGCCGATGCAATTCATGACCTCGGGGCGGTTGAAACGAATTACACGAATCTCGTCGTGCTCCTCGTAGGCGATCTGAGAGAAGTCGCTGGCCATCTCTGGAGTCCTCCTGCAAGTCGGCCGCAATCGCTCGGCGCGCGGCAGTCAGCGTGGCACAGCTGGTGTCGACCCGCCCCACTTCGTCGTTCCAGCTCCTACGAGAGTCCAGGGCTGAGCGTTCGCGCCTGGCCCAGCGCAGAGGGCGTTGGGTGACAGACTCGCAATCGCCTGCAACCTCCAATGAGCGGTACCGCGAATCGCTCGACAGCGCGACGCCCGCGGACGTATATTCAGACGGGCTACAATTCAGGCTTCCTGAAGAGTCCCAGCCCGGGAGGCGTCCGTGCTCGAGGTCTTCGCGGGCAATCTCACTTGGCTGAAAGTCCTGCTCAGCCTTGCATCATCGCTTCTCTCAGTCGGGGTCTTCTACTGGCTCCGCGGAACCTCATCTGAGATCGCGATCCTGCGCAGCGCTGTCGTAGGCGTCACGATACTGAAGTTCCCGGCCTGCGTGCTTCTGTACCTTTTCGCTACGCCCGATGTTCTTGGGTCAGATGCGAATCTCTATTACCTGCCTCAGGCGAATCGGGTGCTCTCGGGAGAGATTCCCTACCTGGACTTTAGCAGCAGCTACGCCCCCCTCTTCCCCGTGCTCTTGATTCCCGGATTGCTCGTTTGGCCATCTCCGGGATCGATCGTACTCACCATGCTACTCGTCGAGACCGGCATGCTCGTCACCTACGCGCTGTGCTGCGGCCGGAGGCGAACAGCGAGTTGCTGGCGTGTCCTCTTCCTCTACTGCCTCAGTCCCCTCTCGTGGTATTGGGTCGGAGCGGTGGGATACAACAACGTGGTGATCGCACTGTTTGCGATGGTGGCTCTCGCACTGGCCGAGTCTGGTCGAGACCGAGCTGCCGGCATGTTTGCAGCACTTGGTTTGCTGTTTGCAAAGATCACTATGGTCTTGGCTTGGCCCGGCATATTGTTCCTACGTGCGCGGGGCTTGTTCTGGCGTGCTGCCCCGCTGGCTCTTCTCGCCATCGCCCTCTTGGCACTTGGCCTCGTGGGTTTGGACGTCTCTGAGAGAGCTCTGAACTACGAGTACAGTGCAACGAGCGGGAATCTCTGGTTTCTGGTCTGCATGCTCAGCGATCTCGATGTCGATTCTGTCGTCATCAAACGGCTCTCGATGATCGCGCTCTTCTTCACGTTGGCGCCACTCTGTGGTCTCTTTCTCGTTCGGCGTGTTCGGCGAGGTTCGGGTGGCTTCGATTCCGCGGCCGCCTTGGTCGCCACAGTCAATCTGATCTTCATGGTCCTGGCCTACAAGACCTTTCCTTGGTACTTCTCGGCGTTTCTCATCTTCGTGCTCCACACGCTGATGCTCGACCCAAGGCCGCGTCTCCGAGGTTTGATTCCACTCGTTCTCCTGGGCTCCTTCAGTAATCTGGAGCCAAGACTGGAGAATGTGATCCGAGCCAAGGATCTCGGAATCCAATCCTGGGAGGGCGGCACTCTGTTTGCGCTGGACACTGTGCTTCTTGGCGCCGTGCTGTACTGGACGGTACTGTGTCTGCGGCGCGCCCTGGTCGCCGAGCACAAGCCATCGAACAACTCCGTCTGCCGGGGAAGCGGGGAAGCGGATAGGCGGATACGCTGAGAAGACGAGTCCGGAGACGACCGTGGCGCCGATGACAGCTGCTCAGTTCTACCGCCGGTTTCCCATCCTCGAAACCAGGCGGCTGCTGCTTCGCGAGATTGTGCCGGAAGACGCGCAGGCGATCTTCGAGATCAACGGCGACGACGAAACCGCGAGACGGTACTACGGCGAGGAGGCGCTCACCTCCTATCGTGAGGCGTTTCGCCTGACGCAATCCTACCGACAGCGCTTCATCGAAAAGCGGGGACTCTTCTGGGGAATCTGTTTCGAGGAGGCGGAGGAGGACAAGCTCGTCGGCTTCTTCGGTCTGACCGATGTCCAACTTCCGCGTCTGGCTCACATCCTCTGCCATGTCGCGCCCAGATACTGGAGGAGGGGAATCTATTCGGAGGCGACGGCCGCCGTGCTCGACTTCTGCTTCGTGCGCGCGGAGTTCAATCGTGTCGAGGGAGTCCTTCTGCTCGACAACTACGCGTCCCAGCGGGCGAACCGAAAACTCGGCTTCACAAGTGAGGGTGTGCTGCGCGAGTACGAGTACTGGCAGGGTGACTGGCGCGACGCGTTCATGATCTCGATCCTGCGCAGCGAGTACCTGGAATCGGTTCGCGACCGCCACATTCGACGTGGTCTGCTCGGACCGGGTGACCCCACGGGGGCATGACTTCGGCGCCGCGCTCTGACGGGCGACTCGCAGCTCCTCGCGAACTCACGAGCCACACCGATCCGCATGTTCTCAGGTGCCCGAACCAGTTCTTCACACCTTTTGTCGCTGAGCTGATACGATGCGATCCGGGAACTAGAGGAGAATGGCGATGAGCGAGAAGTGGCAGTTGGGTCAGCCGGAGGAGCGACAGCGCGCACAGTTCAAGCGGCCGTTCCTCATCGTCGAGCAGATCTTCGAAAGAGTTGCGCTCGCGTGTACCAAGAGCACGAGTGGCCGAATCAGCGCTTGCACGACGTGCAAGTCCGCTGGGTCGCTGAGTTCGTAGCTCGGACTCGGCCCCCAACCCGCTCCGGTTCGGCCGGCCCAGGGAAGACCGAGTCCTCCACGGGGCAGGTGTTCTGTCCGCATGAGACGCATGCGCGTCGAGCGCTGTGGCTGCGAATCCGACGCGGTGAGGCACCCCGTTGCTCTTGCGACAGAGTACCCCGGACTTTCCCGTCTTCGTCTTCGTCCCCGGTGGCGACGGCGCGCAGCCTGTCCACCATCTGGGGCTCGCGTATCTCCGGGCTGCGCTGTTCGAGAACCACGGCGTCGAGTCCACCCAGGTCGTCGGACGCGAATCGGCGACCGGCTACCTGAAGCGCATCCGGGCGCTCGAGCCGACGATCGTCGGATTCACGACCTACGACAATAACTTTCGGGCCACAGCGACGCTGAGCCGCCTCGTCCGCCAGGCCCTGCCGGACGTTCCGATCGTTCTTGGCGGACCCACGGCCACGTTCTCTCCCGAAGTGTGTCTGGCGATGTGCCCGTGGATCGACGCATGTGTCGGCGGCGAGGGTGAGGAGACGTTTCCGGACCTGCTCTTCCACTACCGGGAGCAGGGTCGCCTCGCCCCCCCCTCGGACGTACCCGGCGTCCACTATCGCGAGGACGAAGCGATCGTGCATTCCGGCGAGCGCCCGTTGCTCGGCACTGGCGACAAGACCTCCCTTGATGTCGCTCCCTCCCCGTATCTCAGCGGAATCCTCGACGCACGAACCCAGGCGGGAATCGCAACCAGCCGTGGGTGCGTCTTCAAATGCACGTACTGCAACTTCACCGCGATGTCGAAGTTCCGCATCCGCTATCACTCGGTCGAACGCGTTCTGGGCGACATCGAGGCCATCGCGCGATCCGCGGCAGACCCCGCTCAGGTCACCGTCGATCTGCACGACGACATCTTCGGGGTGAACCGGAAGCGCGCCGAACCGATCGTGCAGGGCATCATCGATGGCGATTTCGGTCTTCGGTTTACCGCACTGATCCGGGCCGACATGATTTCCGACGGCTTTCTCGAGCTTCTCGCGCGAGCGAACTTCTCCGACGTGGGTTTCGGCCTGGAGAGCACGGACCCGCACGTCCTTCGGCTGTGCAAGAAGCTCGGCGACTCCGCACGCGAAGAACCGACGTTCCGCAAGGAGCTCGAGTACGTCGAGAGTGTGCGCAGAAAGGTGGAGCTGGCGGCGAAGCTCGGCATCCAGACCGACGTTTCCGTCATTCTGGGTCTGCCGGGAGACACCGAGCAGACTGCGCAGAAGACGCTCGACGACGTGCGGTCGATGCCGTGCACCCGCTACGTCCACAACCTGCTGAGCGTCTACCCGGGAACCGAACTCTGGGAGGCCTGCCAGGAGAGCGGGATCACCGTGGAACAGCAGGAGAAGGCCCCGCCCCGGCACACCCAGCATGCCTTCAGCGCCCGGAATCTGAAGTTCTCGGAACGCGCTCACGTGTCTCCCCTCAGTCTGGCGCTCGGGCTGCAGCTGGGGCGCTTCTTGGCCAACATCGTGACTGGCGGGGAGCCGGCGATCGGCGGGAACGGCGGAATTGTTGCGCTCCAGGCGTGGCAGGACCCGAGCGATCACGCCGATTTCGTGCTCGACACCGTGAAGCAGCCCGGATTGCTGGTCCAGCTCCTCGCGGAGGACGAGGACGAACCCGAATTCCAGTCGCAGGAATCCGAGCTGTTCATGTCCAGGGTCGTCCACTTGCGGTCCCGCGTGGGCGCCGTGCGGATGCGAGGCGAGCGCAGAGCCGTCCAGCTCGAATCGACCAGCTCGACGCACGTGGCGAACTTCCATCCCCGCATCTCGATCGCACCCTACGAGGCGTTCGAGCCGAGCGACGAGCCGTTCCGGGGCGGGACCGGCGATCCCTACGAGATCCGCATCGGCACGCTCCTCGCCGCCGCCGACATGAAGGCGCTGCTAGAAGACCTCTCCCGGCAGGGTGCCGCGCAGGCGGGGCCGCAGACGGTCGCCAGCAAGTGCGACTTCCTCACGGATGCGTGCAAGCTGGCGGACACTCCGTGCCTCGGAATGTCGCCCAGTGGGCTCGCCATCGATGAGCAGGGCGACCAAAGAGTCTGCCACAGCTGCCCCGGGTTCCCGGTTGGAACCTCCGTGGAGCGCATGGTGCAATTCATGCGGAGGGCCACGGAAGAGGTGCGGGAGCGGCGGGGATGCGCGGGCTGTGAAATCTCGAACAAGTGCTCCTGCTGCCCGTTTCCGGCGCCGCTCAGCGAGGAGAAGTTCTGCCACGTGAGCCGGTCTCTCGGAGGGCGGAAGCGGTTCCTCTCGATGGGCCCACTCGGCTACGCCTACAGGTTCGTAGAGGGGCGGGATCGCGTTGGTGTTCCGTCGCGGAAGGTGCCCTGACCGATGTCTCTAGAACGCCTCGCCGAAGCGATCGACGAAGCCATCCGACGGGCGGGTGGATCGGAAGGAGAATCGGCGACCCTCGGCGATTTCAAGTTCGGCGAGATCGTATGCCGCATCCGGTCCCCCTTCCCCACATGGCGCGACTGCCTCGAGGGAAGAGCTCGCGAGGACCTGCGCATGTTCGACGATCGGTTCCAGCGGTTTCGACGTTTCCTCACCGACGAGAAGCCGGATCTCGTCGTCCACGCCCTCGCCGATCCTGGGGCGCCCCGTCTCGCCCGGCTCGCTTGGGACGCGCTGCCGCCCCCGACGCCCGGCAGGCAGGTGAAGACATTCTGGCAGGAAGACCGCTGCTACGTGGTCCAGCGCGGGTTCGTGGCACGTTCTCGCAGCCGGGATCGAGAGATCGAGGTTCTCGTCGCCGGTGACCGCAACATCGGATGGGTTGACATCGCGATGCGGTTCGGCCTCTCCCAGCTGCTGACCGAGCGAGGCGGCCTGATCTTCCATTCGGCCGGACTCGTTCACGAGCACCGGGCGTTGGTCTTCTTCGGCGTGTCCGGGTCTGGGAAGAGCACCATTGCGGGACTAGCTCGGGCCGACGCCATTCTCTCGGATGAAGCGGTCATCCTGCAGAAGAAGAACGGGGATTGGTACGCCTACGGTACGCCGTTCTCGGGCTCGCTCGAGTACGCGGGCGACAATACTTCGGCGAGGCTGGCTGCACTCGTCAAGCTCTCGAAGACGTCCGCCAACAGCCTGCGCAAGACTTCGCGGCTGCAGGGACTCGCGGAGATCCTCAAGACGGTCATCATCCTCGACGACTCCCACTCGCACAAGAACCGCGGCCTGGCCAATGCCGCGGAACTCGCGAGCGACGTTGCGATCTACGAGCTGGGTTTCGTGCCCGAGCCGCAGGCATGGGACTTCGTGCTCGGGGAGCTGGCGAAAGAATCAAGCGATGCGTCGACGGGATCTCGCCATGCGGCACCGTGAGACGATCGTCTGGGGTGAGGAGATTCTCCTTTCGGGCAGAACCCTGCGAATGCACGCCGAGGGAGTGAGCATGTTTCCCAGGATCTGTCCGGGTGACACCTTGGAGATTCGGCCGATCGCGGGCGCAAAGGCCGAGCTCGGCGATGTCGTCGTGTTTTGCAGGGGCGGAGGACTCGTTGCGCACCGGGTGATCGCCAGAGAGGGGCTGGGAGAGCACGCGCGCCTCGTCACCAAGGGCGATTTCCTGGAGGGGTCGGATCCGGAGTTCGATTGCTCGCGGGTGCTCGGCCGAGTCGTACGCATCGAGAGAAACGGGCGGATCGTCGGATTGGAGAGCCCGCCGAGACGCGCGTTGGCTCGATTCCTGGGTCCGCTTGCCGTGAGGCGTCACCTGCTACGCCTCGGACTCCTCGTGATGCGGCGTACGCGGCGGACTCATCGGCCGCGCTCTGCACCGCCCGGAGACCACGGGGCGGGGGAAGAAAAGGCCCGATGAGCATCCTCAACCACGCTCCGATGCTCCGAGACCGGCGTAGAACAGACGCCTACCGAGACGCCATGAGGGCTCAGCTGAAGCCGGGCGATGAGGTCTGCGACCTCGGGTGTGGATCGGGCATCCTCGGATTCCTCGCCCTGCAGGCGGGCGCCGCCCACGTTCACGCTATCGAGCAGAGTCGAGTCATCGAGACGGCGCGCGCCCTTGCGGCGGCGAATCGACTCGAGCGAATCACCTTTCACCACGCGCCCGCGCGGGACGTGGCGCTTCCCCGGGCTGTCGATTGGATCGTGCTCGAGTGGATGTCACCACTCGGACTCGACGAGTTCCCACTCGCCGATTTCTTGGACGCTCGGACCCGGTTCCTAAGCCCGCAAGGTGGGCGCTGCATTCCGCGCGTGGTGGATCACAACCTCACCCTGGTCGAGGACGCGGATGCGTGGAGCCAACTGGCGGCGCCGTGGCACCAACCGTACTACGGCCTGAACCTGGATTCGGTGCTTCCCGTCGCTCTAGAGCGCACGGAGGAACTTCGCGTGTGCGCCGATGGCTTTCTTGCCGAACCGACGGTCTGGCAAACGATCGACCTCGAGGGCGGCCTGTCGTTTCCCTCGCACGGTCGCTTTGGGGCCCAGCGTGTGCGAGTGCCGATCGTTCGAGACGGCACGTGTCACGGCATCGCCGCTTGGTTCGACGCCGACCTCGGAGGAGGCGTGCGCCTAAGCAACCATCCCGGAGCGCCGGAAACGCACTGGCCGACTGTGTTCGCACCCCTTCCCGCCCCCACTCCGGTTCGGGAGGGAGACGAAGCCGTCGTCGATCTGGCGCGCGTGCGTTCTCCGGGGCGGGATGACCTGGTCTGGTCGCTCGAGTTGCTTAGAGAGGGCCACCCGGTCGGATCGTTCCGGAATTCGTGCCCCGGCTCGGCGGTCGTTCAGGTCGAGGATGCCATGCTGCAGACCGGGCGATTCGCGCCGCAGTTGACCCCCGAGCACAGCCGGATCCTGGCGTTCCTCTCGCGTGTCGACGGGCGAACCGGCGCGCGCGCGATCGCTCGCCAGCTGGCTGCCGCCGAGCCCGACCTGTTTCCGAACTTCGAATCCGCTCTTCGCTGGATCGTCGACGGCCTCGGGAGAACGTACGCGATTGAGCAAGAGCGCCAAGGTGAACCGTCCGTTATCAACTACCGGGGAGTCAGCAAGCGGCGGGATGCGGGTTGAGCCGTCGCCGTCCCGACCGGTGGAAGGACCTGGCATGTACAGTCTTCTTCGGCGTCTGGAGGCACACGCGAACGATCAGCGCCAGCCGCTGAACGTAACCATCGAGCTGACGCACCGCTGCAACCATCAGTGTCCCTTCTGTTACGTCGATCACCTCGAGACCCTGCGACAGGAACTCACCCTCGAGCAATGGAAGCCCATCTTGCTGAACCTCCGGGAAGCGGGATGCGTGAGTGCCTTGGTCACCGGTGGAGAGGTCTTCCTCCACGAGGATTGCCTGAACGTGCTGCGCGAGCTCAAGAGACTCGGTCTTCTCACGACGCTCTTCACGAACGGATCGAAGATCACGCGCGAACGGGCCCGGGTCTTGGGCGAGCTGAAGCTCGGCGAGATCGGTATCACGCTGTACGGAGCGGACGAGGAGACACACGACCGCTACGCCAAGAGCAGAGGATCCTTCCGCAAGGTGATGGACGCCCTTCGATGGTTGGGGGAAGAGGGTTGCAGGGTTCAGCTCAAGTGGAATGCAGTGCCGGAGACGGTCTATCAGACGGGCCAGTTCATCGACGTGGCCGAAGGACTCGGGCTCGAGTGGCAGGCAAACGGCGTCGTCACCAAGGGCCGCACGGCACGTTGTCAGCCGAGAACGTCGAACGAGGAGTTGGAGTTCTTCTACGCGACCCTCATTACCCGCGATCAGACGATCGAACAAAGTGTCGGGGAAGCGAAGAACATGGCCGCGAACTGGCTGCGGGAGAGGGTACTGGCCGATCCGATCTGCTCGGCGGGTCGCACATCTGCCCGCATCGATCCCACGGGCGCCGTCTACCCCTGCATCGACATCGTGGAGCCCATCGGAAACCTCACCGAGGAGCCGTTCGGCGAACTCTGGCGGAGCGATCGGTGGGACAAGTTTCTCGAATTCAAGTTGGGAGACTTCCCCCACTGCAGCAGCTGCGCGTACTACAACGTCTGCAAGTATCAGTGCCCGGGATCGTTCAAGTCCGAGAGCGGATCGTACCACGGGCTGAACTGGGACCACTGCCGAAACACTCAGGCCTACCTGCGCGCGATGGACCGGTATTTGACCGAGGCCGTCGGCGAGGAGAACAACCCGATCCACATCTTCCTGGAGGCGATCAATGCACAGTCCGATTCCCGTGAGAAAGGAGAACGTCATCGAGAAGGAGCTCCCCGATGAGTTCATCCTGGTGAATGCCGACACCAATGAGCTGACGGCACCGTCTTCGGCGGGTCAGGCGATCTGGGAGCTGATCGACGGACGGCGAAGTGTCGACAAGATCATCGCCCAGATCTGCTCGGATCACGACGTTCGGCCCGACGATTCAATCGCCGACGAGGAGGCCCCCGATGCCGTCGGCGAGGTGTTGTACGCGCAGGGCGATTCCGTCGCCGACGTGGTCCGCGAATTCATCGACATCCTGAACGAAAAGGGTCTCATCGCCCTGGAGGAGCCCACCTGAGCCGCCCCGCGGCAGTCGCCACCGCCGCCACCGGGGTCAACCGGGCGACCCGCCGAGTATGCAAACTGAAAGCTGATAGCTAATGGCTCAGCTTCGTTCGTCTGAGGCGAGGCCTCGTTAGGGTGTGAGGATGGACGGGTTCCTGAGAAGCCGCGCGCGGGGTGCCCCCGAAATCGCGAGGGCCCTGCGCTTCGTCTGGCAAAGTGCCCCGGGCTGGACGGTCGCGAGCGGCGCGCTGATCTTCGCCCAAAGCGGCCTTCAGCTCCTCGTCCTCGTCCTGATGAAGCTGGTGGTCGACGTGGTAACGAACGCGCTCGGCTCCTCGGGCGGCGCTGGGGCATTCGGAAGCGTGGCGGTTCTCGTCTCCGCGGTAGCCGCAGTCGGGCTTGTGCTCCTGGGCTTGGAGGCCCTGAGCGAACTCGTGCGTGATCAGCAGACGCATCTGCTCGGTGACGAGATGCAGGAGAGGCTGCTCGAGAAGTCGGCCGAGATAGACCTCGAGTTCTACGAGAACTCGCAGTACTACGACGCCCTTCACCGGGCGCAGCAGGAGGCTCCGTACAGACCAGCGCGTATCGTGCAAGGCCTGCTCCAGGTCGCGCAGAATGGCGTTTCTCTGGTGACACTCGCCGCGCTCCTCGCCACCCTCCACTGGGGGATCACCCTGCTTCTGTTCGCCGCGGTCGTGCCCGGGGTCTTCGTTCGGATTCGGTTCGCTGGCGCGATCTTCAGCTGGCAGAAGAACCGCACAACCGCCGAGCGACGGACCAACTACCTGGGCTCGCTGCTATCGGGTGCCGGACACGCGAAGGAAGTCCGGATGCTCGGACTCCCTTCACTCTTGCTCGGGCGCTTTCGAGAGGTGCGGGCAGCCCTGCGCGCCGAACGCCTCGCGCTGATGAAACGAGAGACGAGCGCCGTCTTCCTCGCGCAGGGGGTCGCGACCCTCCTCATGCTCGGCGCGTACCTGTTCATCACCCACCGGACGCTCGGCGGCGCAATCACACTCGGCGACATGGTCATGTACTTCGCGACCTTCCAGAGGGGTTTGTCCTGTCTGCGGCTGATGCTCACCGGACTGGCGAATCTGCACGAAGACAATTTGTTCCTCTCGAACCTTCACGCGTTCCTCGATCTCGCTCCTACGGTGAAGAGCCACAAACCGGGTGGGAAGCTTCCCGCCAGGCTCTCGAGCGGAGTCGCTTTCGAGCACGTCGCGTTTCGCTACCCGGGGACGGAGATCACGGTCTTGGACGACGTGAGCTTCGCGATCCGCCCGGGCGAGACCGTGGCGCTGGTCGGGCAGAACGGTTCGGGCAAGTCGACGCTGATCAAGCTCCTCTGCCGGCTCTACGACCCGACGAGCGGGAGGATTACCATCGACGGACAGGATCTCCGATCCTTCGATCTGGAGGCGCTTCGCCGCGGGGTGCGGGTTGTGTTCCAGGACTTCGCCCGATACCACTTCACCGCGCGTGAGAACATCTGGTTCGGAGATCTCTCCGCTCCCTGCGACGCCGATCGCATCCGAGCGGCCGCTGCCATCTCGGGTGCGGACGAGTTCCTCTCGTCGCTACGCGCCGGCTACGACTCGATGCTCGGACGCGAGTTCGAGACGGGAACGGAGCTGTCGGTGGGCGAGTGGCAGAAGGTGGCACTCGCGCGGGGCTTCTTCCGAGACGCTCCGCTGCTCGTCCTCGATGAGCCCACGAGTGCCTTGGACGCGGCGGCCGAGCACGAACTCCTTGAACGGATTCGGGGGTGTCTCGGGGAGTGTACGACGCTTCTCGTCAGCCACCGCTTCCGCACCACACAGCTGGCGGACCGCATACTCGTGATGGGCGACGGCCGCATCCTCGAGAGTGGAACGCACGACGAGCTCCTCGAGGCGCGCGGACGGTACGCAGATCTCTACGAGAAGCAGACCCGATACCATGCGTGAGGCCACCGCCCCTCCGGCCGCGGTCTTCCGACCCGAGGAATGCCTGGTTCTCGCGGCCGTCTCGCGCGAGTCGGTGAGCGACGACGAACTTCGTCTACACCTCCGGAGCGACCGGTTCCCCTGGGACAACGCCGTCCGGTTGGCGACGAGAAACCGGATCGCGGGAGCCGTGGCGCGCCTGCTCGCCGAGCAGCCGTTCGCGGATTTCGTCGATCCGGCCGTTCACGCCACCTGGCGTGAGATTCGTTCGGCCGCGCTTCTGCGCTCCGCGAAGGCAGTCCTGCAGCTGCGCCAGCTGGGGAACCTGCTCAACGCCGTGGGAATCGCTCCGCTGCTCTACAAAGGAATCGACGTCCAGGAGCGCTGCTACGACGCCTCGACGCCGCGCACCTTCGGCGATCTCGACGTCATCGTCAGGTCTGAGGAAGCGGAGCGTGCCGTGGCGGCGATGCTCGACGGTGGATACGTGCCGCTCTACGACCTTCCCTTCTCCCAGTACCGGCGCTTCCACCTCCACTATCAGCTTCATCACCCGGAGCGGCCCCACGTCGTCGAACTCCACTGGGCGCTCGACAGCCCGCTCACGGGCCGCTTCGACGTGATTCCCGAGATCCTCGTTTGCGCGCACCGAGATCGGGAGTTCGGCTGCGATGCATTCCGCGCGAGCGACATCGATCTCCTCCTGCTCATCTCGCACCACCTCGAGAAGCACCTGCGCCTCGCAGCGGCGCTCGGGCATCGGACCGGGCGCTTGCGCGCGACGCTCGAGGAAAGCGGGCTCGTGTGGGTCTTCGACGTCGTCGGCTGGCTGCGCCACTTCACGAACCGGGTTGACGGAGACTCGGTCCTCGCGCGCGCGCGCTCTCTCGCCTCCGAGCGAGCGCTCGTCTCCTCGCTGCGCCTCGCGATGGATGTCGCGCCCTCCGCGCTTCCGCCGTGGGCCGAGTCGGCGGCGAAAGGCCAGGTCCGCCGTATGCCACTGTTGTGCCGAGTTCTCTACGCCGACCTGGAGCAACCGGGCGCGGGGTTGCCGCTCGCAGCCCCCGTTCGGCGACTGCTCATGCGGGAGTTGCCGATGACAGGCTTCCGCGCGTTGCGCGTCGTCCAGCTGCTCGCGTTCGGTCCGGACTCGGGCCCCGAGTCGCCTGGGGCGCGCGCGCGAATAGCCGCCGCGCTTCGCTGGACGCGCACTGCCGTTGCCAGCGCGTTCGCCGTGATACGGTGGAAGCTCTTGCGGCGCAGCTGAAGACCGGTGCCCCGCCCGCGGTGGGAGTCCGCTTCGGGACTCAACGAGGCCTCGCCTCTTGCACTGCCCGGTAGCAGCGCCGGCAGAACTGGTCCGACTTGAGATCGATGTCCTCGACGTAGGTGGAGCTCGTCATGACGCAGCGGTTGTGGTGGCAGTGCATCAGATTGTAGGTGTGCCCCAGCTCGTGAATGGCCTCCTTGCAGAGCCGCTCGAAGAGAAGGTCAGAATCGGCGGGCAAGCCGTAGAGCTGGCTATCGAGACGGTAGGTCGACACCGCCGCCGCACGGCCCTCTAGCTGGGCTTCGCCGAAGACGAAGGTGAGGACCGGGATGAAGAGATCCACCCCGGCGATGCCCAGAACTCGAGCTGTGTCCTTGGGTGTGTCACGCAGCAGTCGCCCCAGCAGGGTGCGCGAATTGTACTGCCCCCGAGACGAATCAAAGGCCAGCTCTGGATCGAAGCCTGGCGCGTGCTGCTCGACACGCAGATGAAAGACATGGGTCAGCCTGTCAGCCAGGGGCTGCAAGAGATCCGTCCGGGCGCCGCAATAGATGGGGACGAGCCGCAGGACTTCCACTGACTACCGATGAAGACCGTATCTCTTGATCTTGTTATAGACCGTGGCGCGGTCGATCTGCAGAACCTCGGCGGCTCGAGTGACATTCCATCCCGTGCGCTCGAGCACGGCGGAGATATGACGCTTTTCCACATCCGCGACCGATTCGCCAACCGTCGTACCGTTCGCCCTCGGCCCCCAAAGTGGAAGATCCCCGGGCTGGATCATGGGTGGGCTGCCCACCACCATGGCTCGTTCGATGGCGTTGGACAGCTCGCGCACGTTCCCCGGCCAGTCATAGGCCACGAGGAGATCCATCGCGGCAGGGCTGATCTCGCTGATCCGCTTGTCCATCTGCCGCGAGAAGCGATCGAGGAAGTGGTTGACCAACAGCGGGATGTCCGAGCGGCGGGTCCGCAGTGGCGGGGCGTCGATGGTGAAGACATTGATTCGATAGTAGAAGTCTTCTCGGAAGCGCCGTTCCTCCACGGCCTTCTCCAGATCCTCGTTGGTCGCGCACACGACCCGAAAGCTCACTTTGATCGGCCGCGAACCGCCGACGCGAGTGATCTCCTTGGTCTCCAAGACCCGCAGCAGATCGACCTGCATCTTGGGATTGATGGCCCCGACCTCGTCGAGGAAGAGCGTCCCGCCGTCCGCCATCTCGATCTTGCCCTTGCGACGATGCTGGGCCCCGGTGAAGGCTCCCTTCTCGTGACCGAAGAGCTCGCTCTCGAGGAGGTTCTCCGACAGGGCGCCGCAGTTGACGGGGACGATGGGGAAGTAGCGTCGCTGACTATTGGCATGGATCGCGCGGGCGATGAGCTCCTTGCCCGTGCCGCTCTCCCCGAGGATGAGCACCGTGGCGTCGGTGGAAGCCACGTGCTGGACGAGCTCCATGACCTTCTGCATGGCCGGGCTGTCGCCGACGATGGTGTCCACGGACACCAGCTCGTCGATGGTCTCGCGCAGCTGGATGTTCTCCTGCCTGAGGCGTTTCTGCTCGAGCGCCCGCAGGACCAGGTGGCTGAGCTCGTCTGGCTCGATTGGCTTGGTGACGTAGTCGAAGGCGCCCGACTTGAGCGCGCGGACTGCCGTCTCAACCGAGGCGAAGGCGGTAATCATGATCACGGCGGTCTCGGGCTCGATACGGTGGATGTGCTCCTGGAGCTCCATGCCGTCCATCCCGGGCATCTTGATGTCGAGGAAGACCACGTCGAAGTGATGATCCTGCATCGCCTTGAGGGCTTCGGTCGCATTCTCAGCCGCCCGAACCTCATAGCCATCCTTCAGGAACCAGTTATAGAGGGAGTCGCGGACGGAGAATTCATCGTCCACCACCAGGATGCTGCCCGATAGAGTTGCCATGGTGTGCGCCTCCTCTCTACTTCTCTCGATCCTTCGTCATGCCGTCGAAAACTGTATCCCCGAAGCCGCCGCGACCTGCTCGTCCCTGACCGCGGGCCGCCGTGGCAGCTTGATATGGAAGACGGTGCCGCGGTCGACATGCGACTCCACGGTGATATCACCCCCGTGCCGCTGCAGGATGCCGTAGACCACCGCCAGACCGAGACCGGCGCCGCTCTCCTGCTCCTTGGTCGTAAAGAAGGGCTCGAAGATCTGCGGCAATACCTCGACAGGAATCCCCACTCCGGTGTCGCCGACATCGATCTGGATCTCGTTGTCATCTCCCGTGAGCCGCACAGAGAGCTCCCCGTCTCCACCATTCGTTGTCATGGCCTCGACGGCATTGACGAATAGGGCCACCAGCGCCTGCTGGAGCTGACCGCCATCGGCCACGATCTGGCTATTGCCACTCAAGAGCTCGCTCTGCAGCCTCACGCCGCTGATTTCGAGGTGGTGTCTCAGCAGCATCAGGCTTCGCTCCACGATCTCGTTGAGATCCACGGGCGCCATCTCCGCACCCTTGCGACGCGCGAAGAGCAGCAGATTCTTGACGATGCCGCCGCAGCGAGTGCACTCCTTCTCCATCAGGATCAGATAGCGCTCCAATTCTTCGCGGGTCTCGGCAGCAAGCGGCTGCGTCCCGATCTCCCGCCTCACCAGCCGCGCATAGGTGAGGATGCCACTCAGCGGATTGTTGAGCTCGTGAGCCACGGTGGCGGAGAGCTTGCCGAGGGAGGACATCTTCTCCATATGGAGCACCTGTCGCTGGGCCCGCCTGAGCTCCTCCGTCTTCTCGACCACCTTGTCCTCGAGCGTCTGCGACCACTCCGTCACTTCCTTGCGCGCCGCGCTGAGATCCTCGGCCATCCTATTGAAAGCCTGCCCCAGCTGAGCCAGCTCGTGCTGGCCCCGCACTTCGATGCGGGTCTCGAGCTCACCACTGGCGATCCTTTGGGTTCCCTCCTGGAGCCGGAAGACCGGCCAGTGGACCATCTGCCGGATGAATACTGCTGCCACAATGCCAACGATGGAGATCAGGGCGAGCGTCGTCCAGAAGAGCTGCTGCTGCGCCGTATCGACCGCTGCATCCAGAGGTGCCATCGACATCTCTACGTCGAGCACACCCAGCACTCTCTGATCGGCCGGATGGGCGTGGCACTCGCTATTGGAGCAGGCCGGCTCGTTCTCGATGACGGTCAGGTGGCGGAGGACTTCGGGGCCGCCGGCGATGCGGGTGAGGCTGCTCCGCTCGAGGACGGCGGTGTCTGCCGTCGCGAGCTCCCCGTGGCAGCTGCGGCAGGTGTCCGAGTCGAGCTCGATCTCGTTCCCGGTCTCCGCTGGGTGGGCGGACATGACGATGGCGCCTTCCTTGTCGTAGACCCGTATGGCGGCAACCTCCGGGTCCTCGGCGAGCCGCTCGATGGTGGCCTGCACCTCCTCCTTCAAGTTGAGCAGCATGCCATCGTGGGTCGCGCGCTTGATCAGACCGCTACAGCGGCTGACGTCAGCGCGGACAAAACCCACAAAGTGCTCTTTGGTCGAGCGGAAGCTGAGCGCCGTGTGAATCGCGAGGACGATACCCACGGTGAGAAAGAGGGGGAGAACGAGTCGGAAGCCCAGAGACTGGAGAACGGTGCGGAGCTTTGCACCCATGGTCACCTCCATCGTGACGAATGTGACGAAGCGGAGGTGGCGCGTATGGATACGAGAGTAGCACGCCGTTGCCGGATAATTCAACGGTCCGTCGCGAATCTCAACAAGTCCAGCTCACGCCGTCATCTGCCCGGCAAGCTCCAAGTGCCTGCTTGTACCGGGCATTAGCGACGATCTTTGCGCCTGGTTCCCAATTTGCAAAGAAGTGGGTGGGAGGAAAGAAGTGGAGGAGAAGCAGAGCGAATGCAGCAGCGCCGTCGCTTGAACGACACATGTTGCGGTAATGCTGCGAACCCCTTGGCCATGTCGTCCGCGACACCGACCGAGTCGAGTAGCCAAGCGAGACACATCATGCCCAACCCGACTGCCCACGAAAACGCCGAACCCTGCGTCTGGATGAGCGCGGGCCTGATCGACTACAAGCTATGCGACCGCGACTTCGACTGTGAGCGCTGCCCGCTCGATGCCGCACTGCGGGGTGAGTCGCTGGAGAGTCCCAGCCGCCGAGCCCTGTTGGGACCCAGTCTCAGCTGCGTCTTTCCCGACAATCGCCTCTATTCCAGCGGCCACATCTGGATCCAGGAGCTCGAGAGCAATGGCAAGCGGGCCCTGCGGCTCGGCGTCGACACCTTTGCGGCCGCCGCCATCGGCCAATGCAGTGGAATCAGCTGGGGGGCCTCTAATCGCCGGCTACAGGCACGAGAGACCGTTTGCGAGATCGATCTCGGGCTGGGTCTCCTGCCGCTGCGCACGCCCGTCTGCGGGCGGGTGGTAGAAGGTAATCAAGCGCTTCTGCTCGATCCGAGCCTACTCATCACGGCACCGTATGGAGAGGGCTGGATCCTGGACCTCGCGGTGGACGGCACACCCGACCTCGAGGAGATGCTGTCGGCCGAAGCAGCCCGGGAGCAGGCCGGGCTCGATCTGCGCAGGTTTCGACGCCGCGTTGCCCTGCAGCTCTTCGCGGCCACGAGCGCCGTGGGCCCAAGCCTGGCGGACGGGGGCGAGCTGCTCACCGACCTTCGCCAGATGCTGGGTGGCCAGAGCTACCTGGAGCTGCTCCGGGATCTGGTCCACTGAAGCGCCGATCTGTCGAATACTTCGACTGTCCTGTCGAACATCTCGACACATGGAATCACCAAATACAGCTCGAACCTTGGCTCTGGAGAGAACAACCTCATGTTTTCAACCAGTTACAGCATGACGAAATATGCGCATGCAGATGGTGCGCGGTTTGCAATCCATCTCTTCGGGTCGGGTGATTGATCCCTGATCCGGGCAATAGGAAAGGAGATAGCCATGAGACGCATTCCGATGCCGCTGAAGGAGGGATTCATGATCGCGGGGGCCGTCGGGCTCTTGGTCGTCGCCTTTCCGCTGATCTTCCTGCTGTTCTTCACGATGCGATTCGTCCTGGTGATTGGAGGCGGTGTAGCGCTGATGGGCGCCGCTCTGGCATACGCCTTCAGTCCGGCGGTTCGCGACTGGCTCAAGATCCAGGGCGAGCAGCAGTTCAGCTACAACGGTCTCCGGCTGGCCACGAATATCGCCGTCCACCCGAGCCACAGCTGGGCACGGATCGAGCCGGAAGATGTGGTTGTTGGGGCCGACGACTTCGTGCAGGCCACGCTGGGCCCCGTCGAGGCGGTGGAGCTGCCTCCGTTGGGAAGCCGGATGGACCAGGGCGGCCGTGCCTTCAGCCTACGGCGCGGTAACCGCAAGGTGGACGTTCGCGCGCCGATCTCGGGAACAGTGGTCGCCTGCAATGAGAAGCTGCTGGACCGGCCGCAGCTGGTCAACGAAGAGCCC
The DNA here is from genome assembly GCA_029261835.1 of Deltaproteobacteria bacterium. Lineage (GTDB taxonomy): Bacteria > Myxococcota_A > UBA9160 > UBA9160 > UBA4427 > JAJDAO01. The sequence goes on from JAJDAO010000001.1 coordinate 38,699, forward strand.
TTCGCAGCAGGCTGGGCCGTGCGGCTGCAAGGCGACAACGTGCGCGAGGATCGGAGACTTCTGCTGCGTGGGAAGCGAGCCCGAAGCTGGTTCCGCGAGGAGATCGATCGGCTGATCGGGACCTCGCTCTCCGAGGACGCACTCATGCCCAGCCTGCCCGATGGTGGAGCGCTGGTAAACGCGCTGTACCTCCAGATCGATGACGAGGCCTGGAAGAAGCTGAGAGAGACCTCTCTCGAGGTGGATACACCGAAGCGGGTAGACCGGCCCTAGCAGCAGGTCGCCCAAAACTGTCGGTCTCTAAGGATGGAAGGACAGAAGTCATGGAGCGACGGGAATTTCTCAAGCTGGTGGGTGCGCTGGGAGCCACTGCCGTTGCAGGACCGGAGCGCGCCGAGGCGAGTGCAACCGAGTTGGAGGACAGCTACGGCGTTCTGCTGGATGTGAGCCAGTGCGATGGTTGTCGTACCTGTGAGCTCGCCTGCGCAGAGACCAACGGGCTGCCAGAGCCGGAGTACGACGAGGACACTCTGGACGAGATCGTGCGGCCGACCTCGGAGACGCAGTGGTCCGTGGTCAACTGCTTCGACACCAGCGCCGGCGACGTCTACGTCAAGAAGCAGTGCATGCACTGCAGCACACCCGCATGTGCTTCCGCCTGCCTCACCAAGGCCCTCCTCAAGACGGAGGAAGGCCCGGTGATCTGGCGGGAAGACAAGTGCATGGGGTGCAGGTTCTGCATGCTCTCCTGCCCCTTCGACGTACCCAAGTTCGAGTACGACAGCGCCAATCCGCGCATTCAGAAGTGTCGCATGTGCTGGGAGCGTCAAATCGAAGGAGAGATGCCGGCCTGCGTGGAGGAGTGCCCAAGCGATGCGATGGTCTTCGGCAAGCGGAGCGAGCTCCTGGAGATCGCCCGCGAGCGCATCCACCAGAATCCGGGTGACTACGTCTCCCATATCTACGGCGAGCACGAAGCGGGTGGCACCGGTTGGCTCTACATCTCACCGGTGCCCTTCGAAGAGCTCGGGTTTCGCACCGACCTGGGAGAGAAGGCCTACCCGGAGTATGTGCGTCCGTTCCTCACCACCGTACCAGTCGTCCTGATCATGTGGCCAGCTTTCCTGCTTGCCCTGCGGCAGGCCACCGGACCGGTGGCAGAAGAAACTGTCGACGCGGACCACACGCAGCAAATGGAGGTATGAGATGGGAGCGCCGGCATCGATTTCAAGAATCTCCCCTGAGAGAGGCAGCGTCCTGAGCTTCCTCCGCCAGGAGCTGCGCCCGAAGGGGAAGCTCCTCACCACCTTCAACATGATCTCGATCCCCATCATGGCGGCTACGGCTGTAATACTCTTCTTCCGCTTCAGCCAGGGCCTCGGCTCCGTTACCAATCTCAACCAGGAGTTTCCATGGGGCTTGTGGGTCGGCTTCGACGTCATCACCGGCGTGGCCTTCGCGGGAGGCGCCTACGTGCTGACCTTCATGGTCTATATCCTCCGGATGGAGCAGTACCGCCCCATCATCCGGGCGACGATTCTGAACGGCTTCCTGGCCTACATCTTCTATTCCATAGCGCTGCTTCTGGATCTGGGCCGGCCGTGGAACGTGATCAACCCGATCATCGGCAACTCCTTTGGATTGAGCTCGGTGCTCTTCCTGGTGGCGTGGCACTTCCTGCTTTACATCACCGCCGAGGCAATCGAATTCTCACCGGCGATCGCCGAGTGGCTCGGCTTGAAACGCATCCATCGCGTGCTGACGGGCCTCACGATCGCGACGGTGATCTTCGGAATCACGCTGTCGACGCTTCACCAGTCCGGGCTGGGTGCTCTCTTCATGATGGCGAAGCCCAAGATCCACCCGCTCTGGTACTCGGAGTTCATTCCCCTGCTGTTCTTTGTATCGAGCATTTTCGCCGGCATCTCCATGGTCCTCTTCGAGGGCGGCATCTCGCACCGGGTCTTCCACGACCGGCTGACACCTGAGATCAAGCAGTCGCACGACCGCATCATGACCGGTCTCGCGCGCATCGCGGGCGGAGTGATGTTCGTCTATCTCTTCCTCTCAGCGCTGAACTTCCTGCACGGCCGACTCTGGCAGCACATCGTCAGCGGGTGGGGTCTCTGGTATCTGGCAGAAGTGATCGGTCTCGTGGCCATGCCCATGGTGCTCTTCGTCGTCGGTAGCGCGAAGAACCACAAGGGCATGATCCGCACCGCCGCTGTCCTGAGCCTGCTGGGCATCGCCTTGAATCGACTGAACATCTCGATTATCGCCTTCAAGTGGTACGCGCCGGTCCACTACATCCCCAATGTCATGGAGGTCGTGGTCACGGCAGGTGTCATCTGCGCCGAGATCTGGGTGTTCCGTTGGATCGTACTTCGCATGCCGGTTCTCAGCGCGAGTCCTGCGTGGGCGAGGAGACAGGCAGACGTCGAGCGCGAGCGTCCGAATGTCAAAGAAGTAGCTGCATGAGCAAGAGAGGAGATTGAACGTGGACCCCTTTGCAACAAAAGGCATCGAGTACCTCCTGGTCTTTGGCTATCTGTCGCTCCTCGTTCCCTTCTGGCTGTATCTGAGCTGGGTTGCGCGGCGGCAGCAACCGGAGGTCGCGCTGGCGACATCGGCTTCGAGGGCGGCCACGCGTAAGCCGTGGTTCGAAGTGCCGGAGGGATTTCACTTCCATCGCGGCCATACCTGGGCTCGCCCCGACGAAGGGGAGGTGCTTCGCGTTGGGATGGACGACTTCGCCCAGAAGCTGCTCGGTGAACCCTCTGCCCTGCTCTTGCCCAAAGTCGGCGACTACGTCGCCCAGGGAGAGAAGGGCTGGGGGCTGCGGGTAGACGGTCACGAGGTGGATTTGCTGTCTCCGCTCAACGGTGAGGTCGTCGCCGTCAATCAGGACGCGATCCGCGATCCCGAGCTCGTCTGCCAGGATCCCTACGGGCAAGGCTGGCTGATGAAGGTCCGGGCCGGACGGCCGAAGACAGCCCTCAAGAATCTTCTCCCAAAGGAGCTCGCACAGGTCTGGATGGATAAAACCATCGGGCAGCTCGGCGGGCTGATGCAAGGCGAGCTGGGTCCGGTGCTCCAGGATGGAGGCATTCCGATGCAAGGCTTCGCCCGTCAGCTCGGCGGCGATCGCTGGCCCGAAGTCGCAGCCCAGCTGCTGATGACACAGGAATAAGTAGAACGGAGAGAAGACTCCGGCTCTAGAAGAAGGAGATCGCCATGACACGCATCAGTCAGTCGCTCAAGGATGGATTCATGATTGGAGGCACGCTTCTGCTCCTCGTAATGGCCCTCCCGATTGTCTTGCTGCTCTTCCTCACCCTGCGATTCGTCCTGGTGATCGGAGGAGCCGTGGCAGTGGCGAGCTGCGCTGTGGCCTACGCCTTCAGTCCGACGGCTCGCGCTTCGCTCAAGACTCAGGCCGCACAGCAGCACAGCTACAGCAGTCTCCAGCGGCAGCACGTCGCCGCGTGAGTTGCCAGGAGGTTGTGATCCAGCAGCACCTTCTCGGTCTGCGATACTGCCTGGGATTCGCGGAATCGCGGCCTCTGGGTGCCGACGGGACTGGGGGAGTCCTCACGTGTGAGATCGACACCCATCCAAGACAGTACTGACCGTAGGAAGGCCGGGTGGATTCGCGCTCAGCGTGCGACGTGCGATTCGGCGACAGCCTGATCCTCGGCGGAGGGCCCGGTGTCACCCGGGAGCAGACGCGCCAAGCAGCGCAGTCCGCCGGGCAGATCGCGCTCCGGGTTAGGCAGCAGCAGCCGCACGCCGAAGGTCCCGCTGGCAGCGTCGAGAACCCGATCGACAATGGCCACTTGGGCGATGCGCGGCTGGTCGAGCGGCGCCTCCGGAACGATCTCGACGGAGTCGCCCGGTGCCACGGATCCGAACAGATGAGTCGGCAGAATCACCTCGACGCGTAGGGGATCGATCTGGGCGATCGTCAGTATCGTCTCTTCGTCCACCACTTCGCCAGGCGACATCAGGCGCTCGACGACGAATCCCGAAATCGGACTGCGGATGGTCCGTCGGGCCAGGGTGGCCTGGGCCTGCTGGAGCTGCAGCGCAGCAAGGCGATGGTTCTCCTTCGCCTGCGCGACGCCGAGCTCGGCGAGCTGGGCCTCCGTCTCGATCTCTTCGCGAAGGTCGAGCGACATGGACTTCCCCTCGTAGAGGTCTACAGCACGGGAGCGCCGCTTCCTCCCGAGCTTCTGGCTCACCCGGGTCGATTCAAGCTCCACGGTCCGGTCGGCGCGCGCCTGGGCGACCCGCACCGCCGCCTCCTCGACGCTCGACTCCAGCGTCGCGAGCACTTGCCTCGCCTCGACGTAGTCGCTGCGCTCGACGCGGATCGACTCGATGACGCCCAGCATGGGGCTGCCGATCTGGATCATTTCGTTTGCGGAGATCATGCAATCGAAGGCGTGGGCCGCCGGCACCATGGTGGACGCGCCCTGCGACGGCGAATCCTTGCGAACCGGTTGATCGAACGCTGCGGCCGGTGTCGGCTCGTGGATGAGCGCGGCGACCGGCGCCTCCTCGGCCACCGCCTCAGGCACCGGCGTCGGCTGCCTGCTGAGTAGACCGGGCGCGAACAGCAGACCGACTGCGCAGAAGCCGATGGAGCCGGCGATCGCGGCCCACCACTGCGTGCTCTTCTCGGCGACTCTCGGGATGTTCACAACGCGAGCCCCTGCACAATCTTCTCGAAGGCGACTTCGAACGCCTCCAGTCCGTCCTGCTTGCGGATATACCCCACCGCACACGACTCGCGGACGACCTGCTCGAGCTCCTCGACGCTCCGGCTGGAGAACACGACGAAGACCGGCTCGTAGCCATCTCGGCCCAGCAGGCTCTCCTCCGTGACCAGCCCCAGCCACTCGTCGCCAGAAAGCGCGGGCATGTTGAGGTCGACGAGCACGAGATCGGGAAGTTCGTTCAGGATCCAGGCGGATGCGCCAATCGCGGACGATCGCGTGGTCGCCTCGTGCCCCATGTCCTGCAGGACGCCCCGCAGCACCTCGAGAACGATCGTGTCATCGTCGATAATGGCTACCTTCAAGAGCAATCTCCCGGTGGGCTGAACGACCGTGGGACGCCAACGCCCCCGCTCCAGATCGGCGAGACCCCATTGCAGCTTGAGAATGGACCCGTTCGGTCGCTACGTGGCACCGCCCGAGAAGGCCAGGAGCTGCCTCAGAATGCGCTCCGACTCGAAGAGTCGTCGTCGGGCCAGGGCCGCGCGCCGCTCTTCCGCGCACTGAGCGGCAGGCGGCAGAAGGCCTCCCAGCAGTCGCGATATGGGCGGGTTGCCGGCGACGAAACCGAGCCATCCCTTTCGATGCGCTTCGAGAAGGCGATCCTCCAGAGACACGATCTGCTCGTAGCTGCCTGGGGCTCCCTGCCGACCGCATCGGCCGAAGAGCTGTCGGTCGATGCGGCGCGCTTCCCCCAACTCGGTCGAGACGACCGCAAGGCCTCCGTTCTCCGCGACACCTTCGCCGAGCTTCACGTCGGTGCCGCGGCCGGCCATGCGCGTGGCGACCGTGATCCGGCCCTGCTCGCCGGCCCGCGCGATCACGGCCGCTTCTTCCTGATCCTGACTCGCGCTCAATACTTCGTGGGGCAGTGCCGCCCGGTCGAGTAGCGCGCTCAGGTGCTCGGACGTCGCCACCGTCGAGGTCCCGACGAGCACGGGACGTCCTCTGCGGTGGAGGTCACCGATCCGGGCCACTGCGGTGTTCCACTTGGCAGCGGCCGTGGGAAGCACCGTCTGACCGAGGGCGACACGCTGGCTGGGGAGTCGCGTCGGGACGATCACTGTACGCAGACCGTAGACGTTCCACAGCTCGCGGGAGACTTCCCGGGCGGTCCCCGTCATCCCGGCCAGTCGCAGGTAGCGCCGGAAGAAACGCTGGTAGCTGATCCGCGCGAGTGTCTCGCTCTGAGGCGTGAGGGCCAGACCTTCGCGGGCCTCGATCAGGGATTGGACGCCGCCCTCGAAAGAACGATCGGGCGCCCGACGTCCGGTCGGCAGATCGATGATTTCGATGGCACCGTCGCGCACGACGTAGTGCCGATCACGCTCGTACAAGTGCTCGGCGCAGAGTGCCCGGTGCACCCACTCTTCTCGCCGCCGCTCTCCTGCTAGCGGTCCCCCGACGAAGTGCCCGAGTTCATCGAGCCGGCTTCGGCCCTGGAGCGTGAGCTCGATCTCGCCGCGAAGACGCTCGACCGCGAAGTGGGCTCCCTCGTCCAGCTGGCCCGCCATGCTCAGCGCTTTGCGAACGGTGTCCTCGTCGGCCGGAGCGCCTTCCCCCGAGAGGATCAGGGGAGTGCGCGCGTCGTCGATCAACACGCTGTCCGCCTCGTCGACGATTGCGAAGCAGAGACCTCGCATCACGGGGGCCGTCTGTGGTGTGTGCGCCCGTGTGCCGTCGAGTCCGAGACGGCTCGCCAGGTGGCGGTTTCCGCCGCCCGCGATCAGGTCTCGCAGATAGTCGAAGGCGATCTGTTTGTTGGTCGCGTACGTCACGTCGCATCCGTAGGCCTCGCGACGGGCGATGCGATCCGGCTGACTCTCGGCGATGACGCCAACGCGCACGCCGAGGCGTTCGTAGATCGGCGACATCGCCTCCGCGTCCCGCTCGACCAGGTAGTCGTTCGCAGTGATGACGTGGACCGGGATGCCGGCCATTGCGGCCAGCGATGCCGGGAGCGTCGCCATGAGCGTCTTGCCCTCCCCCGTCTCGAGCTCGCTCAGGCCCGAGCGCGCCATGACCCAACCCCCGAAGAGCTGCACGTCGTAATGGGGCGTGCCGAGGGCTCGGCGGGCGGCCTCGCGTACCAGGGCGAAGCCCCGCGGCAGTAGCTGCTCCTCGAGTCCCGCGCGCAGCAGCTTCGCGCGCAGCTCGGCAACGGCTCGATCGAAGCTGGCCTCGCTGAGCTCAGAGAGTCCCTGGGCCTCGCGATCGACCCGAGCCGCCCAGGCGGCCAGCTGTCGGCGACTGGCGCGGCGCGGCGGGCTGAGGTGTCCGGCCGCCTGACGAATCGCACGTGCGACGAACGGCTCCTCGAGGTCTGCACTCTCGGGCCGTTCTCCCCGCACGACTCCGGGACGTCGTGCCGGCCGAACGAAGGCGTCGACGTAGGGAACGCTAGACACCGAGCTGACCCAGGAAGAGACGCCGGAGCGAGCGGTAGGCGCGTTGGGCGAGCGGCTCTGGGGCGTGGTCGAAGCGGACGTGAACCCGCTCGCCGGCAGCCGGAATCAGCGTGCCGGAGGGAAGCGCGAGATCGAACTGGAAGACGCGATCTAGCGTCGTGAGCCCCTCCGGATCCATCGGATCGACCGCGAACGGGCCACCTCCCGCGGTGCCGAGGGCCGGCGTGGGAAGTCGATCGGTCGCGGCCGGCACGCGCCGGGCGATCTCGGCGGGCAGCACCGTGCCGAGATCGTGATCGAGCCGCACCCAGGCCGCCCTCGTGCTCTCCCGGAGGACCGCTGCGTCCTCTTGACGCACGACGACCCGGGCGGTCGCGGTGGCGAGATCGACCACGTAGGCGACGACCTCCCCCTGCCGGACGTAGCGACCCTGCAGGTCCCTGCCCTGCGCCACGACGAAGACGCCGTCGGTCGGGCTCCGCATCAGTACGTTGCCCGCCCGCTCCCGGGCGCGTGTCAGCTCGGCCTCCGCATCCTCGAGTTGCGCGCGGGCACCGTCGGACGCCACGCGATCGAGCGGGTCGAGGGCCAGCAACCGCAGACGCAATTCACGCGCGCGCGCCTCCAGGGAGAGCACGCGCGCCTCGATCGAGGGATCACGGGTCTGGATCAGGGGCTCACCCGCCTCCACTCGGGAGTGGGGGATGACGAGGACCGCTTCGACGAACCCGTCCGCGCCGGCCCTCACGTGGGACTGCTCGGGCAGCCAGATGACCCCTTCGGCCTGGGTTCGGAGGGGAATCGGCAGCGCGAGCAGGAGCACGCCAACGACGACCGCCAATCCCAGGCTCCCGACGAGTGCGCGTCCCCGGCGCTCCCCGACCGTCGGATCGGTGAGGACGAAGGAGATCTGACGCAGGAGCGGAAAGACGATCCTCAGGCTCAGAGTCGCAACCGCCAACACCACCCCGACGATGAAGAAGTCCGACGCGAGGTACAGGGCGATCCCGAAGAGAACTCCTATCCGATAGCCGAACGACGCCACCGCGTAGCCGAGGAGCCACGGCGCCTCTCTCGGCGACGTGTCGGGCAGCTGCACCTGACGCAGCCCAAGCAGGACGCGCTTCGAAACCGCAGCCAGGTACTGGCTCGCCTTCGAAGAGAGATTCGGAATCTCGATCCAGTCTGCCAATACGTAGTAGCCGTCGAAGCGCAGGAGCGGGTTGCCATTGAAGAGGAGCGTAGATACACCGCCGACGAGCATCACCGCGTAGGCGGCGTGGCGAACCCATCCCGGCTCGACGGCGAGCCACACGAAGAACGCGATCGCAGCCAAGAAGAGCTCGACGGCGATCCCGGCCGCGCCCACGGCCATGCGCCGCCGCTTGCCGGCGAACACCGAGGACGCGGAGGCGTCGACGTAGGGAACGGGCATGAAGACGAGGAACAGGACGCCGACTTCGTGCACCTCGCCGCCCCATCGCTTCACCGCGAAGGCGTGACCCAGCTCGTGGAGCGCCTTCACGAGGGGATAGGCGAACCAGACTGCGACCAGGCTTCGGGGCTCGAGCAACAAGCGGGCGCCCGCCGCGAGCTCTGGCCCGTGCTTCAGCGCCAACAGGCCAGCAACCACGACCACGACGCACCACAGGATCGCGCCCCCGCGCGAGAAGAAGGGCGCGGCCCACGACTGCCAACGCGTCAGGAACGCGTCGGGATCCAGCAATGGCACGCGGAAGGAGATCGGATTCAGCTTGCTCCGACGCTCCTTCTCATCGCGCTCCTGGGCCCGGCGAAACAGCTCGGCGGTATCCGGCGGGACGTCGCAACGAAGCACGTCGGCCATGTAGAGCAGGCCCATCAGCCAGATCGTCTCCTCCTGGGTCGGGGCGTCGTCGCCGAGCTCCGTCAGGGCGGCGTGCCAGATTTCCTGGGTGGTCCGCTCGCCGTCCATGGCGACAACCAGGGCGTAGGCGGTCGGCGTGAGCCGATGGACCCGCCCGGTGGTCGGGTTCTGGATGACGTACCAGACCTCGCCGCGGTAGACGTGGCGATGGAATCGCACCTGCGCACTGAGACGAGGCCGCAGCGTCGCGACGTGATACCAGGAGGGACTGTAGAGGGACTCCACGGCGACTCCTAAGGCAGCAACGACCACAGCTGCAGCCGCAGCCAGTCGAGCAGCTCGTGGGTCCATATCCAGAGCAATCGTCTGCGTCCGGCGTCGATCTTCGCGACGCCTTCCATGCCCGGGCGCAGCTTCGCGATGGGCCGCTCGAGCGCCGCCTCCACCCGGAAGTAGTTGCGTCCATCGCGCGGCGTAGAGATCGGCGTGATGCGCTCGACGACGAGGGACATAGGCTCATCGGGGAGCGCCGAGAGCGTCAGCCGTCCCTTCTGACCGACCGCCACATCGGCAATGTCGCGTCCGTCCACCTCGACGATGATCCGGTAGCCGTCGAGGGGAGCGACCTCGAAGAGCACGCTCCCCTGCTCGACCGGCGAGCCGAGGGATCGGCCGAGGTCGCCTTCGAGCACGATGCCATCGAAGGGAGCGATGACGTGGGTGCGCCCGAGGGCCTCTTCGGCGAGGCCCAGCTGCGCGGCCGCCTGGTCGATCTGTGCGCGAACGATGCTGATCTGGGTCCGGTCCTGCAGCGCCAGCGCTTCGCGATACTCGCGCTCGAGCTGGGCGCGCTGGCTCTGCCACTTGCGCACCTCGAGGCGCAGGTCCCGATCGTCGAGCCGCGCGAGTACCTCGCCCTTCCGGACGAGATCACCAGCCCGCGCGTGTGCCTCGGACAGGTAGCCGGGGACCGCGGCGACGAGCGCTCTCTGGACGCGGCCTTCGAGGCTCGCCCGGGCCGCGATGCGGTAGGGGCCTGGCGTGAAGGCGACGATCGCGATGAGCGTGGCCACGATCCCCATCGCTAGCTTGGCGAGCCTTTCGCTCCCGAAGTGCCGGTCGCTCCACCGTGCGAGCCACGCCCTTCCCCGCTCGAAGGCACCGGCCTCGGCGCGGACTAGCAGCTCGAGGATCGGTCCGCCCAGAAGTCCCAGCTCGCGAATGCGCGCACGAAGCTCCGCGTCGACGCCGAACTCGGTCTGCCACTCGAACGTGATGGCACCGACGGGCAGACCGCGGGCGGCCAGCGGAATGGTGCAGGCGGTTCGCGCTCCGGAGCCGAGCAAGAGAGCCCGGTGGCTCTCGGTCACAGTGGGCGCGGCGTCCTCTGGCGACGGCAGCTCGATCCAGGCGTCTTGGTCGAGGGCCTCCTCCATCGCCGCCCGCAGGTCGCGAATCCCATGGCTCTGAGTGCTGAACCGGACGGTGTTCGAGAGCGCGACGATCCGCATCCGTCGGGCGCGTCGCATCCCGATGGCCACGCGTTCGCAGCCCAGGCGGCCCGCGAGCGCCGCCGCCAGCTCGTGGGCCGCTGGAGCCAGGCGCTCGTGCTCGAGCAGGGTCGTGGCGAGGCCGAGCATCTCGCCCGTCCGCTCGAACTCGTCGCGCGCGTCGAGCAGTCCCATCAGCAACGCGACCCCGACCGTTAGACGTTCGGCGATCGCCTTGGATTCCCCAGGCATCGCGGCCCGGACACTGATACCGACCGCGCCGCACAGTGCCCCGTCACGCGTGAGCGGCAACGCGACGTGCGTAATGGCCTCCCAGGAGTCAGTCCCGCCTTGCGGTTCCTGCAAGGAGAGCTGCCCACGCTCGAGCGCGGCCTGCACGGTGGCCGAGAGCTGGGGAGTCGGCTGAGTGCGCGCCGGCCAGTGCTCGCAGACCGTTCCAGGTGCGTGCTCGGACGTACCCAGGACGACGTAGGCGGCCTCGGATCCACCGATCATCTCGCCTTGAAGGGCCAGCCAATCTTGTAGCAGCGACTTCACCTGTCCTCGCTTCGGATTTCTCGTCGGGAAACGGCGAGCTGCTCACCCGAGTTGCCCCCCTGCCGTTTCGGCCCTCCCCAGCTCCTGCTTGACCCGCCAGAGCGGGGCCGGAACGCCGGGGACCGCGGCAGATGTGCTCCAAAAACGTCGAAATCCCAAAGAGTTCCGGGTTCCCGAGCATCAAGAACCCGAGCCGGGGACCCGATGACACGGAGATCGACATCTCCGCGGAGGGTCGGAGGAAGCTCGCAATGTTGAAGCGCCGAGCCCGCGTCGAGGAACTCGAGCCTCGGGTGCTGCTCTCCGGCGATCTCGCTGGGGTGCTCGCGCTTCCGCCCGCCTACGAGTCGGACGACGAGCCACACGAGATCGTCGAGTCCGTTGCCTCTGCGGAGCAACACCGAACCCTGCACGAGTTGGTCTTCATCGACGCCGGGATCGAAAACTGGGAGACGCTCGTCGATGACCTGCGCGGTCGAAGCGCCAGCGCGCGAACCGTCGACGTGGTGCTGCTCGATTCTGAGCGCGACGGCGTTTCGCAGATCGCGGAGGCGCTCTCGGGCTACGAGTACGATCTGGATGCCGTGCACATCGTGTCGCACGGCAGCGACTTGGGCATCCAGCTCGGCGGAACATGGCTCGATCAGGCCAAACTTGAAAGTCAGGCCGATGTCGTCGCGGGCTGGCGCGCCGCGCTCTCGCAAGATGCAGACGTTCTTCTCTACGGCTGCAACCTCGCCGCGAACGCGGAAGGCAAGGGGCTCGTCGAACAACTCGCTGCACTCACTGGCGCCGATGTCGCCGCGAGCGTCGACCTCACGGGCGCGGCCGCGCTTGGCGCTAATTGGGAGTTCGAGCACACCACCGGCTCCGTCGAGTCCTTCGTGATCTTCACCGCCAAGGCGCAGCGGGGATTCGGCTCGGTCCTCGGCGGCACCGCGATCTGGGCTGACAACGGGACCCCCGCAGTCCAGATCAGCGAGTTCGATGGTACGAACTTCGGAACCGAGGCCGATACCGCCGCGGTCAGCCAGTGGGAGGTGATCGTCGGCGCCGAGGCGCCGACGCGAGACGAGAAGATCGTCCTCGGCATCGACAAGTCGGGGAACCTGAGCGGGCAGCTCTGGGACGGAACGAGCTGGGTCTTGTTCCCCGACGTAACAGAGGGACTCAACAAGGAAGAGTGGGCCTTCGACGTCGCCTACTCGTCACAGAGCGGCGACGCCCTGATCGTGTGGGGGGACGGAGTCGGGGGTGGGATCAAGTTTGCGACGTGGGACGGTACGTCGCTCTCGGGACCCACCGGCTTCGCGGCGCCCACCGCTGGTGAGCCCACGCACCTCAAACTGGCCGCCGACCCGAACTCCGACGAGATCATGCTCGTGGGGAGCATCAGCGGCCTCGGCGACTTCGCGATGGTCTGGGACGGCACGAGTTTCGTCGCTGGCCAGGTCCTCCCGTTGGGGGCCACCTCGCCCCAGGTCACGGACATCGACGTCGTCTACGAAGGTCAGAGCGGCGACGCGATGCTGATCTACGGCGACTCGTCCTCGGTCGTCAACTACACGATCTACGACGGCTCTACCTGGACGAGCGGACAAGTCGCGGCTCCCACCCTGGGGATTAACCAGGCATGCTGGACGTCCGTCGCCTCAGACCCGAACAGCGACCGAATCGCACTCGCCGTCGGAACCCAATCCAAGGACGTCTGGCTGTCGGTGTGGGACGGGTCGACCTGGCAGCCATCCGTCCTGGCAAGTGCCGACGCGGCTCACAACGATCGCCAGGCGGTCGCCGTCGCCTTCGAGAGCACCGCCGGTAGGGCGCTTGCAGTCTACGCGACAGGTGACAACGAAGTCCGGTATCAGGTCTGGACGCTGGCTGCCGGCTGGTCGGGCGAGCTGATTGGCCCGGACCTCGGATCACACGGCGAAGTGCTCACGCTCGACGCCGACCCGAACTCGGACACCATCATGCTGTCGCTGCTGGATCCGGCGAAGGACGTCAACTTCCTTGCCTGGGACGGTTCGTCCTGGGGTGCGCCGAACATACTGGAGTCCGACGCGGGCACGAACAAAGCACAGCCCTTCCTGTTCCTCTGGGAGCAGGACGTGAACGATGCTCCCGTTCTCACCCCGAGTGGGCCGTCGCTCTCCTCCATCACGGAAGACGAAGCCGCTAGTGGCGGCGACCTCGTCTCCACGATCGTCGGCAGCTCGATCAGCGATCTGGATCTCGGCGCACTCGAGGGCATCGCGATCACATCCCTCACGAGCAGCAACGGCAGCTGGGAGTTCTCGACCGACGGTGGAACGATCTGGACCGCCGTGGGCGCCGTATCCAATTCAAGTGCCCTGCTGCTGCGCGACACCGACCTTGTGCGCTTCGTGCCGGACGGCGAGAACGCCGACACAGCGTCCTTCGACTTTGTCGCCTGGGACCAGACCACGGGCACTGTCGGCACGCTGCTGGATGCGTCCACGGGTGGAGGCACCACTGCCTTCTCGGTCGCGACGGACACGGCGTCCATCACGGTCACCGCCGTGAACGACGCGCCGACACTCACGCCGAGTGCGCCATCGCTGACGAGCATCACCGAAGACGACCTCAGCAACTCGGGAGACCTCATCTCGAGCCTGTTGGCGGGCGTCGCCGACGTGGATGGAAGCGCACTTCAGGGCATCGCCGTGATGGATCCCTGGAGCGGCAATGGCACCTGGGAGTACTCCCTGGACGGCGGAACGATCTGGAACGCGGTGGGCGCTGTCTCGGAGACCAGTGCCTTGCTGCTGCGCGACACCGACCTTGTGCGCTTCGTCCCGGATGGACTGAACGCCGATACAGCGTCCTTCGACTTCGTCGCCTGGGATCAAACGACGGGGTCGGCCGGCACCCTGGCCGACACCTCGCTGTACGGAGGCACGACTGCCTTCTCGGTCGCGATGGACACGGCGACGATCACGGTCACTGCCATCAACGACGCGCCGACGCTCACGCCCAGTGCGCCGTCCCTGACGGGCATCACCGAAGACGACCTCGCCAACTCGGGAGACCTCATCTGGAGCTTGTTGGCGGGCGTCGCCGACGTGGATGCAAGCGCACTCGAGGGCATCGCGATCACATCCCTCACGAGCAGCAACGGCAGCTGGGAGTTCTCCACCGACGGTGGAACGATCTGGACCGCCGTGGGCGCCGTCTCGAGTACCAGTGCCCTGCTGCTGCGCGACACCGACCTTGTGCGCTTCGTCCCCGACGGCCAGAACGCGGACTCGGCGTCCTTCGACTTCGTCGCCTGGGACCAGACCACGGGCACTGCCGGCACCCTCGCCGACGCTTCGCTGAACGGCGGCACCACCGCCTTCTCGGTCGCGACCGATACGGCGTCCATCACGGTCACCGCGGCAAACGACGCACCGACACTTACGCCGGG
>JAJDAO010000002.1 GCA_029261835.1 Deltaproteobacteria bacterium
CCAGTTCCAGGTGGATCCCGAGGACCACAAAGCATCGGCGCACGGCCAGATCCTCGCCTGCATGTCATGCCACGAGAGCTACGACGACGACCACCCCGAGTTCGACTTCCCCACCCAGAAGGAGTACGCGCAGCGGAGATCTGAGCTCTGCCAGTCCTGCCATGAAGACGTCGCGCCGCTGCACTCTGCCGAGGGAGACGAAGCACCCCAGTGCGCGGATTGCCACTCCGCGCACAAGGATCGCCCCTTCGAGGAATCTCCTGCGAGCCTCATCCAGCGCTGCGGCGCCTGCCACGATTCGGAGCTTGATGATTTCCAGCTGGGCGGCCACGCGGAATCGGCCTCGCCCAGCTCGCCGAACCCGGACATGCCGCAGTGCAACACCTGCCACCCGGCCCACGAGGAGCCCGAGGGATCGGGGCTGGGTCTGACCACGCGGGTAACGACGCTCTGCATCGACTGTCACTCGAGCAGTCGACTGGTCCTCAAGTACGAGCAGACCGGAACGGTGGTCGCGTCCTACATGGAGGACTTCCACGGTCTCACGTTCCAGCACCAGCTGGCCGACCTGCAGGAATCCGAGCAAGAGGAGATCATGACCTGCTCCACCTGCCACGGCCCGCACAAGGTGGGGCCGCTGGAAGAGGCTGAGCTCGCCGAGGTCTGTGCGCGCTGCCACGATGGCGCATCCACCTTCTTCGCCGGTGCTTGGCTGGGCCACGGCGAGATCGGGCCGGGGCACGGGATACTCGTATGGATCGTTCGTATGGGCTATCGCGCTCTGATCCCGTTCATGTTGCTCGGCTTGTTCCTGAACATCTTCATCCAGCTCAACCACCACTTCCGGCATCGTTCGCAGGCCGGAGATCAGGACGAAGAGAGTGCGGACGGGCCGATCGCCCCCGTGATCCGCTTCTCGCCCTTCGTGCGAGCGGAACACGCGCTCTGTGCCCTGTTGTTCCTCATGCTGGTCATGACGGGCCTTCCCCAGAGCTATCCAGAATCCGGCCTGGCCGGAGGCATCATCGACTTCTGGGGCGGCATTGCCTCGGCCCGTCTGCTCCATCGCATCTGTGGCTTCACCTTTGCCGGGCTGATGGTGATCCACGTCGTGAGCGGCATCATCGGAACAGTTCGAAGCCACCGGCAGCCGGACATCCTGCCCACGCCCAAGGACTTCCTCGACATCTTCGAGAGTCTGCGACATCTCCTCGGCAAGGGGCCGGCACCCCGCCTGGGCAAATTCGACTACGGCGAGAAGTTCGAGTACATGGGACTCTTCCTCGGTGGCATTCTGATCGCCGGGACCGGCTTCCTGCTGGTCTTTCCCGAGTTCGCCACCACCTACCTGCCGGGCATCATCCTCGCCGCCGCGCGCGTAGCGCACGGCTACGAGGCTACGTTGGCGGTGCTGGTCGTGCTGGTATGGCACGTCTGGGGCGTGACCTTGCGACCCGAGGTCTTCCCTCTCGATACCTCGATCTTCACCGGAAAGATGAGTGTCGAGCGTCTGCGCGAAGAGCACGCCTTGTGGTACGACGAGCTGAAGGCGGAAGGCGCCCTGGAGCCGGCAGTAGTCAAGCCGGCAACCACGTCACAACCGATCGCCTCCAACGTCCAGTCGCTCTCGCCTGGGCCTTGATCTCCGGCAGATCGCAACGAATAGGGGGGCGGGCATGAAGCCCGCCCCCCTTCTTGCTGGAGGAGCGGCTCGAATACGCTGTGGCGATCTCGGCTCATAGATGCCGCTCCCGGCACACTGCGCGCCCCGCAGCCCTGCCCCATGAGATTCGTGCCGCGGCTGCAGCCTTCTTGAACAGCACTGCCTCCTTCTTGGGCGATCGGACGTGACCCGCTCCGTGTCTGCCGCGTCAGCGCGTCCCGAGGTCGATCTGTCCCTGGCATGACCCTTGCTATCGGGGGAGAGCCGAGAGAACAGCTCAGACCGCCGACAAGGTGCTTCGCGCCCCAGCGCGGAATCGCAGGAGGGAGTTTCCATGTTCACCCGACGTCGAGCCCTGCTCGCCGCGCTCGTCTGGTCCGCCGTATCGCTCAGCGCTGGCACCGCCCTGGCCCAGGAAGATCAGCTGAGTGCCGGGGACACCGCCTGGATCATGACCAGCACGGCCCTGGTGCTGCTGATGACTCTGCCCGGACTCGCCCTCTTCTATGGGGGCCTGGTGCGCACTAAGAACGTGCTCTCGATCCTGATGCAGTGTCTGATCTCCGCCGGGCTCATCGGCGTGTTCTGGATCCTGGTCGGCTACAGCCTGGCGTTCGGCGACGGCAATTCGATCATCGGCGACCTCAGCAAGGTCGGACTCGCGGGAATCACGGTCGACACCCTGAGCGGGACGATCCCCGAATACGTCTTTGTCATGTTCCAGGGCATGTTCGCAATCATCACGCCGGCCCTGATGCTCGGCGCCTTCGCGGAGCGCATGCGCTTCGGCCCCTACCTGGCCTTCATCGGCATTTGGATCATCGTCGTGTACTGCCCGCTGGCCCATCAGGTCTGGGGCGGAGGCTGGCTCGCTGACTTCGGCGCGATCGACTTCGCGGGGGGGCTCGTCGTCCACATGTCCAGTGGCTTCTCGGCCCTGGTGGCGGCGATCATGCTCGGCAAGCGGCGTGGCTATGGCAAGGAGCCCATGCCTCCTCACAGCGTCCCCCTCACCGTAATCGGCGCCTCGCTGCTCTGGGTCGGCTGGTTCGGATTCAACGCGGGCAGCCAGCTCGCCGCAGACGGCACCGCGGGCCTCGCGTTTCTCAACACCAACACCGCCACCGCCGCGGCGGTCCTCGGCTGGGTCGGGATCGAGTGGATGCACCACGGCAAGCCGACCGTGCTCGGCGCTGCAACCGCCGCGGTGGCCGGCCTCGTGTCCATCACACCGGCCTGCGCCTCCGTCACACCGATGGGCTCCATTGCCGTGGGAATCGGAGCCTCAATCGTCTGTTACGTGGCCGTCACCATGCTGAAGCCCGCAGCGGGCTACGACGACTCCCTCGACGTCTTCGGCGTCCACGGCGTCGGCGGTGCCTGGGGCGCGATCGCAACAGCGCTCTTCATCTCCGAGACGACCGACGCGGGCTGGGGTGGGCAGATCGGTATTCAGCTGGCCAGCGTTGCCTACGTCGCCGTCGTAGCGCCTCTACTAACCTTCATCATCCTAACCGTCCTCAAGTTGGTCTTCGGAAACCTCACCGTCGACGAAGAGGGTGAGCACGTGGGTCTAGATATTTCGGAGCACAGCGAGAGCGCCTACACGGGAGCGCCTGGCGCGGCGGCGGGCTGATCCACGGGGGTGCCTCTCGACAAGCTACGAGGCCACCAGAGGAGGTGGGCAGATGAAACTCATCGAGGCAATCATCAAGCCCTTCAAGCTGGACGAGGTGAGGCGAGCCCTGACCGCAAAGGGGGTCGAGGGGCTCACGGTCAGTGAGGTCAAGGGCTTCGGTCGACAGAAGGGCCACACGGAGATGTACCGCGGCGCCGAGTATGTGGTCGACTTACTGCCGAAGATCAAGCTCGAGGTGCTGGTACGAGACGCTGACGTGGAAGAGCTCATCGGCGCCATCCAAGACGCAGCCAGTACGGGCAAGATCGGCGACGGCAAGATCTTCGTTCATCCGGTCGCGGACGTGATCCGCATCCGCACCGGGGAACGTGGAGAGGCAGCGATCTAACCGGGGGCATCTTCCCAGCAATTGGTCGTCGGATCTCCGGACGTCCCCGACTCGATGCCCGGACCCATTGCTGAAGAGGGGCTCGGGGCCTCTGATATTAGGAATCCAGCCGCACGCTGTCCCGTGAATCCCGCCCCGGAGGCCCGACACCGGATCATTGCTGAGATCCGGAACACCGCCGCCTGTTGAGCCCGCGATCAGGAGAGCTGCAATCCCGTCCCGCCTGAGGCAATGGCGAAGCTCCTCCCGGAGCTCGAGCGATATGGCAACGAGCGCTGCCACGGGGCACTCGACAACGTGACGCTCTCCGGCGCCTACTTCAGTCGCAAGTACGAGGTCGTCTCGGAGCGAAGGGAGATCAAGCAGCGTACAATGCGAAAGAGTAAGAGAGGCATCAGGCCGCAACGGCGGCCTAGCCTGAAGCCAAGAACCGTCTCCTAGCCAAAACCACGTCGAGCCCAGAATCCTTCGACGGCGCACAAGGCGAACCATGTCTCCGAATGACAGCAAGACTCGAGACCTCTACGACGTCCAGATGAAGGACTGGAAGAATGGCCTCGCGTCCATTGCGCGCAAGCTAAGTAGACACCTCGATCGAGAAGGCTTGAAGTTTTCTGTGAGACATCGCGTCAAGCACGGTGAGAGCCTTCGGGAGAAGCAGTTTCAATCGCGATCCGATGCGAAGCGCCGGAAGGAGAAGGTCAAAGATCTGCTGGGCGTACGTGTGGTCGTTCCATTTCAGGAAGATGTGGAGAAAGTGCTCGAGGTGGTGGAGAGTCGCTTCGAGGTCTTGGAGATCGAACGTAAGGCCGAGGATCTCACCTTCCGCGAGTTTGCCTATGACTCAGTGCACGTGATCATTGGCATCCCTAACTCGAAGCGCTTCGAGTTTCCGCCCGGGTGTTTGAAAGCGTGCGAGGTTCAGGTTCGAACTATTCTGCAGGATGCATGGGCCGAGATAGAACACGACCTCATCTACAAGAGCACCGTGGACTTCCCTGACGAATCCGTTCGGAAGAAGCTAGCCGCTCTGAACGCGAGCCTGACGCTCTCCGACACGATCTTCCAGGAAATCCGCGACTATCAAAGGGAACTCGGTCAGTGGGGAAGGGATCGCTTCCACGAGCTGCGCAGGAAAGCCGCGCTCCCTGAGGCGTCTTCCCTCCCCAGGACGATGAAGAAGCAAAAGGGGGTATCGAGAGCCCGCGCGCGCACAGGCGCGAAGAGCGAAGGCAGTCAACTGGAGTCTACTCTCCATCTCGGATTGAAGGCACATGACGAGAAGGACTATCCAACCGCGATCCGGCTCTATTCCCGTACGCTCAAGATGAAGCCCGACTTGAAGCTTCGCTCCGTCATATATAACCATCGCGGTATGGCGCACTTCATGTTGCAGGATGAGCGAAAGGCGTTGAAGGACTTCGAAAGCAGTGTCCAGTGCGATTCGCGGAATTGTCGAGCCCTAAACAACCGCGCCCTCCTATGGAGGCAGTTGGGGCATGTGCAGGAATCGCTAAAGGACTTTGCGCGCTCCCTCGAGATCAAGGGAAGACAGCCGGAAGTGCGCTTCATGCGTTCTCAGACCTTCGTCGAGATCGGAGATTTCACCTCGGCGCTCCGCGACGTTAAGACCGCTCTCGAGCTTCGCCCGAATTATCCCGAGGCGGAGGCGCTACGAGCCCGGATTCGTAAGAGTCGTTCTGGCAAGTAGCAATCGCCGCCCTACTTCCCGAGCTTTTTGCGCTCCGAGCCCATGGATGGAAGAAGGACTACTTGGCCAGCAAGGCCGCCCAGGCAGAAACCGAAAACCGTCTCTCAGCTAGAGCCGTTTCTTGTCCGAAATGTTTCGCCGACGTACACTCAATCGTCCCTGTTCTTCGCCGCCGCGATACCGCGTACCATTGCTGAAAAGGGACCTCGATTCACTTAGCCCCCAGGCGCCCAGAAGCAGCGTGTTCGTCATCAATCAGCCTTCCGTCCGCTAGAACCTCAAGAGAGATCCCACGAAGATCAGGTGTGACTCGAAGCCGTCCAGGCCTACGACGCTCTTGTAGCCCCCGCGCAGAGCCCATGAGCCGAGTGTCCAGGAGAGCCGTACACCAATGTCTGCCCACTCGGTGTCTGTCTCAAAGGCGCGGCTTCCCGTCACATCGAGTGAACCGATGGCAAAGACAGCGATCCTTGCTCCCTCGAGGAAGCGCGCGCCCACACTACCCCCCAGCTTGAGCAGGTGTGTCTGATCGTCGTCGAAGCCGCCAGTGCCGAAGGTCGCCCGAATGTAGTGCTCTTTGGCGTATTGATAGGAGAATGCCGCCGACGAGAGGAGCCAGCCGTGATCGAAGCTAAGCGCGGCTCCGGCTCCACCACCGTAGTTTCCGAATGCCTGATAGATATCGTCCTGAGAGGCATAGAGAATGGTAGCGAGATAGCCCGCGTTGGCGCTGAACGTCGCCCTGAGGTCGCCGACGATGGGCCGATTGTATTGGACGTAGGGCGTGAGCCCGAGACGATCCGATTGAAACGAGTCGAAATCGAGATGGTCGTAGGGAACCAGGAACCCCACGGAGAAGTCCGAGATGTCCCAGGCAAAGCCCATGCTGAGCGCAGCGATATTGCCGGAATCGGAGTCGGTGAAGTTGCCCTGACTCCCGTCCATTGAGGCCCGCTCATACGACAAGTTGCTGATCCACGAGCGAAGGTTGACCGCGCCGCCCCCTGCCCTGCGCCTCTCCTCTGCCGCCGCCCTGCTCTCGGCAGAGGGACTCACAACATCAGTGAAGATGCGGGAAGCCAGAGCATTGGGACCATAGATCGGAGAACCCGGCACAAAGACCGCGGCGGCGATGCTGATGCCTAGTGCCTGGTAGAAAAGGACCACGTCGCCGCGGCCGGAGAATGCCACCTTGAGCAGCGCCTCGAAGCGGTCCTGCGCCGGCAGCGCACGGATATCGGCGAGCACAGTCCGCAGATACTGCGCCTGGTCGACCGTGACAGTGGCGTTGTCTCCAGCGTCCAGGTCGAAGCGGATCGCATGGCCGTTGATTGTTCCTTGGATCGATCTGACGGCGGATTTGTCCGGGATGTTCGGATCCGTGTCGAACCGATCGATGAGATCGTCTCGCGTTACGATGCCGACGTAGTTCACTGTCACCTGGGCCAATACTCCGCTGCTGCTCAGGAGTACGAACAGTCCGCCCAGGATCAGTCGCGACAGGATTCGCCTCACACCTTCACTCCTCATTCCCCCGCCTTCTTTCGTCTCGCCGCTGTCCCTTCCCGCCTCTCCCGATCGCACTACCAGCCTGCTTTGTCAAAGCGCCCCAAGGCCTCTACGAGAGCAACCTGGATGGCCCGGGCCGTGGCCTTCCCCACTGCGCTCTGGTCGAACTGCTGCTCCTTGCCAAACAGCGACATATCGACATTGTGAATGTACTGCCCTTCGGGCATCAGTGGGTCCGTCGAGCCTGGAATGTACTCGCCCGTCCTTGCATTGTTGACCCGGACCTGTACGCCTACGCTTGTCACACACGACTTGTGTCGTGTCGTGCCGATCAATCTCTCGCTGGGAGAGCAGGCCACGAAGTCGAAGAGCTCCGCGTACACGAGGAACTCCGGCGCCTCGAGCTCAGGCAGATCGCCCACGGGATCACCGACCAGGATCCCTCCCTCCTTGAGCTCCCACTGCTCGACCAGGCGTCTCAAGATCTCGGCTTTCTCTTCCAGCAGCTTGAAGCGTCCGGAATCGAAGAGTGACTCCACGAGAAGCTTGCTCATACCGAAGCCGACGCGCTTGTCCGCGAGCTCGGGATAGTGCTCGAGATCTGACTTCCGAACGCTGATCTCCACAACCTGGACCCTGCGCTGCGGACCCTCGTAGGGTGCGAATGAGGGCGGAGGAGGGGAGGAGACCGCTGCGATCACGGGCCCTTCGCTCGAGGCACAGCCCAGCAGGCACAGGCCTGCGAGCAAGAGCCCGAGGATACAGGCGCGTGACGCCATGTGCTGTGCGTTGATTGCCGTTTCCGTAGTCATTGTAGCCTCCGATCCGTTCACGTCTCGCTCTTCTACTCGCTGAAGGTGAGTTCCCCAACGAGTTCTGTCACCGCCCGGGAGAGCGCCTTCTTCGTGGCCTGGCCGGCGGCATTGGTCTGAAAGTCCACCAGAGTGCCGGCGAACTCATATATGGCACCTTGCCCCCCCGCCTCGGCCTCTCCCCGACCAGCTCGGCAGAAGGGAATTCGAATCTCGGCCCCATACAGGCATGCCGTGACATCGATCTTGAGGGTCTGTTGAACCTTGTTGAATACTCCAATATTCATGCTCTGCCGTGAAACGCGTGAGTACGACAACACGGCGTAGGACAGAAGACCGACGTCGAGTTCCGTGAGGACACGATCAAGGTCATCCATCGTGTAATCCTCACGTGCTCCCACCCAATAGCTCTCGACGAGATCCTTCACGACCTCCGTCTTCCCCGCAGCTTTGCCCTCGAGCAAGCGAAAGTGTCCCGAGTCATAGAGCTCCTCGGCGAGAAGCTGATTGAGCCCGAAGCCCACCTTGGCATCCCCGAGATCACCCCCGGCGTCACCGCTGGTTCGCACTCCGATCACCGCGACACTCTGACCCGTCTGCAGCGAGGCGGGCGGGGGAGCAGAGACATCTGGACCATTCGCGGCCGCGCAGGCAATCCCGGTTGCCAGAGCGCAGAGGGTCGCCAAGAGCGAGAGAGGCCTCGTTTGGCCCTTCCTTGGATTGATGGCCGTCGTATCTGAGGTCTGCATTGTTCCGGATGTCACTACTGATTCCTGGGAAGGAAGACGAAGTCCCCCTGCTCCATTGTGAGTCGTCCAAATACCGGGTTCTGCACATTTTCCGCCTTCTCGGCCATCTCGACTGAGACATACTGGGCTAGCTCACTTGCGAAGACCAAGCCGTCCGAGTTGGCGTCTGCAGCGCCTTCCAGCCCCTTCAGCAGGGCCCCGGTGAAGAGGCCGTGTCCACCGGTCTCGGCCACCAGCTCGCCTTCGCTTCCAGCGGTCAGTACCTGGCGGGCCTTCAGAGTAGTCTCCATCGGAGCGGCAGCCTTCTTCTCGTTCTCGGCGGTGTCGCGCGCTACGATGCGGGTACCGCGGAACCGCAGGAGCATCCCCGAGAAGCAGGAGTCCATGACGTAGAAGATGTGCTTGGCTCTGATCTGCTCGGAGTACTCCCTCAGTGTTCGCATGGAGACCGCCGTCGAATAGTAGTCTCCCATGCGACCGTCGGATGGAATCAAGTACCCGATCTCCTCGCCGTTTCGCGTATCCTCCGTCTGTCCGTGACCAGCGAAGAAGATGACGACCTGGTCGTTCTCTCTCGCTCTCGCCGCCAGGTCCTCTCCGAGCGCACGCAGGATGTTCTCCCTCGTGGCGTCGCCGTCGAGCAGGAGCGTGACGTCGTCGAAGCCGCGCTGCCGCAGCAGACGCTCAATGGCCGTGGCGTCGCTGACCGCGTAGCTGAGCTTCGGCCAGTGCTGGTAGTCGTTGATGCCGATCACGACGGCGCGGCTCTTCGAGTAGCCGGCCCGATACCCACGAAGTTTTACGTCCGAGCTGCCTACCGGCGGTCTGGCGGAGACCGAGGGCGTACCACTCAGGCCCGAGGGAAGCGCTCGATTGCGCAGATAGATGGCCTTCCCCTCGCGGGCAATGACTTCGTAGCGCACCTCTCCGATGGCCGATTGATCGCTGAAGATCCGGCGCTTGAACTCGACGTCCCGGGGCTTCTTGACGCTGACATCGAGAGTCTGTGCCCCCTCCACGAAGCCCTTGTCCACGACGCCGACAACACCGGGTACGTCCTTGCCGAGCGCGCGACGAAAGGCGGAGGCCTGGTCGCCGTCCACATCGAAAAGGACGACCCGATAGTCGTTGGTGGTGCGCTGGCGATAGCGCTCGATCTCGGCGATGAGCTTGGCGGAGAGCTTTGCTGCCGCCTCATCACTGGCCTTGAGAGCACTGGCACTCTTTGCTCCATCCGACTCGGCCGCCAGGACCTCTCCGGTGCGGGCGAGGATTACCTTGCCACCCAACTGGAGCTCGTGGATTACCATTGTTCGGCCACCCAGGGTGTCGAAGGTCCTCTCTCTCTCCTTCGCCTTGACGCTTCCGCTGACCACGACATCGACACCCAGACGCAGACCCAGATGCTTGGCAGCCTCGATATCGTAGAGATCGATCAGCCCCTTTTCCTGCGCGATGATCCCCCGCACGGCATTGCGGTCGTAGACCTGATAGCCCTGCTCCTCGAAGGCACGGATCAGCGCGTTCTCCGCGGCACCTGTCTCGGTCTCGCCCACTGAATCGTAGAGCAGCGCCATACTGAGCGTCTCTTCAGCAGCAGCGTGAGCTATTGAAGCACTCGATTGAATCAAGAGAGCGATCGCCACACAAGCAGCCACTCGCTGCAGTCGGGATCTCGTTGTGCTGGTCATGTTCTTGGCCTCCCCGTCCTCTTGCCCAGCATTGCTCTACTGGGGGTGCTGGACGAACAGCCACGGTCTTCTGGCCGAGAAGACACGCGGCCGGCGCTCTGGCGGCCGCGCCGTCTCCCGATCCTCCGCTCTGAAGAGCTTGGCTGTGTTGGATACAGGTTCGTGGCTCCCTCTTGGTTGGCGGTCGACGGTTCCCGTGGCGCGGTCGAGACACAGCAAGAGTATCAGTTCTAGAGCAGCCACAGGCCGGTTTCCATGCGCCACACCCTTCACGGGCCGATGCACAGCCCGATCGGCAGTGCCCGACACGCTCGTTGCGCCGCGACAAGGGGTAAGTGCCACGGTCGCCCCAGGAGGTGGCGCGCAATCCGACACGTGGTTCGCCGCGCCCGTCCACAGCAAACCTCGAGCAGCTCGACTCTCGCGCGTGCTGGTCAAGGTGTGAGATGACAGATCCAGCCGGACACCCTGTCATGATCGTGACGCACGATGCCGGATGGGCGGGCCGCAAGCAAAGCGAAATCGCGCCTACCCCCCGATCTCGTACATCTTCGCACTATTCAAGGACAACGGGCACTTACGACCGTTTGGTGCCCGCAGCTGGCCCGTCTGGATGTGCCGTGCGGAGCATCCTCCCCACCGCCACGGGACGGAGGAGACGAGAGCCGATGACCACGAGACGAACCGTGCTCGGCGAGACCGCCGGCGGCAAGCGCGTCTACCTGGACCTTGAGCACCTGGTGGGGTCGCGCATGTTGCTGCAGGCGAACAGCGGAGGCGGGAAGAGCTGGGCGCTGCGCCGGCTGCTCGAGCGCACGCACGGCCAGATTCAGCAGCTCGTGATCGATCCGGAGGGCGAGTTCTACACCCTGCGCGAGCGATACGACTACGTGCTGGCCGGCCGTGGGGGCGACTGCCCCGCCGAGCCCCGCTCGGCCCATCTACTGGCACGCCGGCTGCTCGAGCTGGGGACCTCGGCCGTCATCGACATCTACGAACTCAAGGCACACCAGCGCGTGGTCTTCGTGCGGCGCTTTCTCGAGGCCCTGGTCGACGCCCCGCGCAAGCTCTGGCACCCCGCCCTGGTGGTGGTGGACGAGGCTCACGTCTTCGCGCCACAGAAGGGCAACGCTGAGAGCGCGGCGGCGGTGATCGATCTCATGAGCCGCGGGAGGAAGCGAGGCTTCTGCGGGATCCTCGCGACCCAGCGCATCTCGAAGCTCCACAAAGACGCGGCCGCAGAGGCGAACAACTACCTGATCGGCCGGGCCGCGCTCGACGTCGACATGAAGCGGGCCGCCGACGAGCTGGGATTCTCCGGGCGCGACGAGCAGCATAGGCTGCGCCGGCTGAGGCCGGGCGAGTTCTTCGCGTTCGGGCCGGCGCTCGCGGATGAGGTGACGCAGATCAAGATCGGCGGCGTGGCGACATCGCACCCCAAGGCCGGCGCGCAGGCGGCGCCCCCTGCCCCGCCGCGAGCGAAGGTCAAGGCGGTGCTGTCGCAGCTCGCTGATCTGCCGGCAGAGGTCGAGAAGCAGGCGCGCACGATGGAGACGCTGCAGCACGATCTCCGGGAGGCCCGCACGGAGATCCGGCGGCTGAAGTCGCAGAGCGGAGCGCCGAGCCCCGAGGATCTCGAGCGCGCTCGTCAGGAGGGATTCGTGGAGGGGCAGCGCCAGGTGGCCAAGGTCGCCCGGCAGCACCAGGACTGCACCGAGGCAGCGGTCGGCGCTCTCGATCGCGCACTGGTGGACGTGGAGAAGGCGCGCGACGCGATCACGCAGCCGCTCGATATCAATGTGGCCGAGCTACCGCCGCCGGCGGCGCGGCAACTCCAGCGGCCACCGCCGGCGCCAACGGCTCGACCTGCCAGCCAGCCCAGCCCAAAGTGTGAGCTGATAGAGGGCGTCAGCCGGCCAAGGCAGCGGATCCTCGACGCCCTCGCATGGCTCGAAGCCGCCGGCATCAAGAACCCGCTACGCGCGGTCGTGGCATTCCTTGCCGACCAGAGCCCGCGCAGCTCGGGCTACGCGAACAACCTTGGAGCGCTGCGCGCGCAGGGGCTGCTCGACTACCCGGCCGGCGGGCGCCTTGCGATCACCGACGATGGGCACGCCATCGCGCAGGCACCCGCTCACGCACCCACGGCCGAGGATCTCCAGGCCAACGTGCTCTCGCACCTCTCGGCACCGCAGCAGCGGATCCTCCGCGCGCTGATCGACGCCTACCCGGAGAGCCTCACGCGCGACGAGCTCGCCGGCCGGGCCGAGCAGTCGCCGACGTCGAGCGGGTACGCGAACAACCTCGGCTCGCTTCGGAACTCGTGGGAGCTGGTGGACTACTCCCCGCCCGGCTGCGTCGTGGCTCGGCCGGTGCTGTTTCTTGGGGAGGAGAGCTGATCGCGGGGCAGCTCGAGAAGTGGTGAGGGAGAACGCTACGGGCTGAAGAGGCAGGGATCCGCGACGGAAGTTACCGCCCCAGCCTATCAGCTGGGCTACGATCTTCGACGCTGAACAACCCTTCGGCGCTTGCCGCATAGGGACTGTGACACGAACGAGGAGTGAAGGGACTTGTCTCGAGGGAACAACTCCTGCGGCGCGACGCCTCCGCAATCTGACGTGCAAGAGAACCGGAATGAGCTGCTCGATCGGGCTCGGCGGATCGGATCCGCGACGCCGAGGCCCTTTCTTCGATGGGCCGGCTCGAAGAGGGCGCATCTTCACCACCTGGTTGATCTAATCCCGAGTCGTTACGGCCGCTATTTCGAGCCCTTTCTTGGGTCCGGTGCGCTCTTCTTCCTGCTCGAGCCTACCAGGGCATCGCTTGGCGATGCGTGCTCCGAGCTGACTGCCACGTACGAAGCACTTAGTCAGAACCCAGGGCTCGTGATTCGGCACCTGCGAGGTCTTCGCGTGAACAAGGAGACATACTATGCGGTTCGTGGGAATCGAAGCCGCGGACCTTACAAGCGTGCAGCCGAGTTCATCTATCTCAACAAGGCCTGCTGGAACGGTCTGTACAGGGTCAACGCGTCAGGTGAATTCAACGTTCCGTACGGTCGGCCGAAGAAGAATCAATCAGAGGACTATCCGAATCTCCGAGAGTGTGCGTCAAAGCTCGCACGAAGGGCAGTGACGATCGCGAACGCGGATTTCGAACACGTGCTGGAATCCGCGACCGAAGGAGATTTCGTCTTTCTCGACCCTCCCTATGTCACCCGCCACAACAACAACGGCTTCATTGACTACAACGAGAGGCTTTTCTCTTGGGCCGACCAGAGGCGGCTGGCAGCCACTGCACAGCGTCTCCGCAACAATGGTGTTCACGTCTTAGCCACGAATGCAGCGCACAAAGATGTGCTCAAGCTGTACCGCAACTTCGACAAGTATCCGTTCGATCGCCGCTCCACGTTGGCAGCCGACACTCGCAAGCGCGGGATGGTTCGCGAGATGATCTTCTCTTCTCGCCCACGATAGGGATCGCCCAAATGGCAGAACGAGTTCGCCTCGTCAATCCAAGACACCTCAAGCCCAACAAAGACAATCCACGCCTGATCTTTCGGGAGAAAGAGATCAGCGAGCTAGAAGCGAGCATCGCCAAACAGGGGATCCTCGTACCGCTCACTGTATACGAAGATCGAACTGGCTTCCGAATTCTCGACGGCGAACGAAGGTGGCGCTGCGCCAAACGACTGAAGCTTACGGGCGTCCCCGTGATCATTCAGCCGAAGCCTGCCCCGCTCGAGAATCTCATGATGATGTTTGCAATTCATCACACGCGGCGCGACTGGGACCCGCTACCTACTGCTTATAGCCTCCAGAAGCTCTCTGCCGAATTCGAGAAACAGCATGGCTCCGCTCCGCCGGAGTCGGAACTCGCCCAGTTGGCATCGATGACTCGCGGTGAAGTCCGGAGGCTCCGATCTCTGCTCTCTCTGCCGGACGCCGAACGGGCCGATCTTATGCGCGAGCTGGATAAGCCTAGAGAGCAGCGAACTCTCACGGCCGACCAGGTACTTGAGGCGAGCAAAGCAGCAGTGCAGCTGCACAAGAGAGACATCGTGAATCAGCGTGACGCTGATCGGCTCAGGCGCGCCGTGGTCCGGAAGTTTCGGAATAAGATAATCAAGAACACAGTCGATCCCCGAAAGCTGGCACGCCTAGCTCGCGCGGTTGAGCGCGAGGAAGTGAGCATGTCGCTTGCCCGGAAAGTCACGGGCAAGCTAATCACTCAGCCTGACTATTCCATAGACGATGCTTTCTCGGACTCCGTCGAACAACATGACTATCTCCACGCAAGTACGCAGCTAACCGCGCGACTGACTGCGCGACTGAGGGAGCAGAGCGAAAGAGAGTACGAGGTATCCGGCGAACTAGCCGAGGAACTCAAACAACTGGTGGTCTTGATCAAGCGTGTTCTTCGGAACTGAACGTTGGCCAAGTTTTCACTGACGCCCGATAAACTGGTGCCTGCCGCAAAGCGGCTGTCCGCCGACCTGCGGGAGCGCGGATATAGAGTCATCGTGGAGCCCGAGGTCGACGCCTATCCGACCGTTCCGACGATGCACGCGAAACGAACAGGAACTACCGTTGTTGTTGTCGTAGTGTCGCGGATCTTCGATCGAGCGATCCAGGACTGGGTCAACTATGCGTGCTCGTGCGCGAGCGACGTTCGTGTAGCAATTGGTCTCAATGCTCCAGAGGGACTTGCTGCAGCCAAGCAAACGGAGATGTCGGATCTCGGGGTCGGCGTGTACTGGATTCGCGACGAGAGGGTGGATGAACTTGTCGCTGCTCGCGACGTGGGGCTCAATCTCGAACTGCCATCCCGAAATACGCTCCCACCTGCCTTACGCCGAATTCTCTCCGACGTGTACGACGAGTACGAGCGCGGCGATTGGGAGGATTGCTTTGAAGCAGCGGCCCTTGCGTTGGAGACCACGGTCCGAACTTACCTGAAAGACGGCCTGAGGCGGGGACGTATAACACTGATTCGGGGCAAGAGAACCGGCCCGTGGTCACCCTCGGCGACCGCCATCAACAGGATGACACTCGGCGATCTCAGGACGAACTTGGGCTATATCCAGAATCAGAACGCGGTCGATGCCCAAATTGGTCGGACCATTGCAAGAATCAACAAGGATCGTATCGGTGTGGTGCACCACCGGAGGAAGCACTCAACGAGGACAAGGCTGCGAAGGAATATTGGTGCCCATATATGGCTGGTCATCTCGACCTTGGCCAAGATGAAGGGGGTCGTCCTGAGCGTCGACCCTCACGAGTGAACCCGCACTCGAAAACGTAGCACGCATCGCACCACGCGACGGTCTCAAGCTCCCGGATGAGATGGTGAGCTTCCTTCCCTTTGATCGGCGACTTTGTCGCCCTTGATCTCATCTGTGCCCACCCCGCCCCCCCACCCCCGAACACCATCGCCCGCCATCAGACACTGTCCCCACCGCCCGGCCGCAAGTAGCCTGGGGCCATGCCCCTCGACCCCTACCTCGCCATGCTCGTCGGCGCCGCGCTGCTCTGCGTGTGTATCTGCGCCGGCAAGTGATGGAGTAGGAGACCGTCGCTGCGGCGGCACCTCGACAGAGTTCTGCCCCGCAAAGTCCACCCACCGATCCTCGGGAACTTCGAGCCACTCCAACGCATCGGCCATCTCGCGGAAGACCGCAAAGGAGTTCGGTGATCTGTCCACGAAGGCCTGGTACATGCGGATGACTCCGTAGACAACATCGACGGGTGCGACGACAGCAGTCTTCACGCCGGTCGGATCGCGATGCACCGTCAGACTCAGTTCAGCAAGGTCCTGCACCGTGGAGGTGTAGACCTCGAACTTCGACAATCTTCGGAAGTCGTAAAGCACGTTGAGCGTCTTGTCGTACTGGGGGGATCGCCAGTAGCTCTCGAAGGTCTTTACGAACCCTTCGTCTTCGAGTGCGCCAGAGGCAGTCGCGAGCCGAAGACGAAGATCCTCGAGGATTTCGAATTGGATCGGCACGGAACAACACCCCCGTCGCGTTATGCGACTTTGAGATTTCGTGCGGGGCGCTCTGTCTTTGGGGGGGTGCACGACCGACTGAGGCGGCCGATCAGGCAACGAGTATACCGCCGCGAGATCCACGGCGCACCTTAGATCGCTGACGCGTGCTTTCGTAAGCCTCGTCGCGCCCCGTTCTCATCCGCTCGCCCTTTCCGGCGACCCCATCAGCCGTGCGCTCACGCCAGCCCCCCTTCCACAACCACCCGCTTTCGTATCCCGCGTTTCTTGATTGACCGTCTACCCGGGATCGTGAGACGATCCTCGTAACCTGGGCTAGGGGTTCGAGCGACGCTCCTCGCGGTTCACCTCTCGCCCAGGTAGCCGCCTTCGGGCGCGGCGGAGTGGTGGGCTTCGTTGGATGCACAATGGCCTGCCAAGGGGCGACCGCGATGGGTCGCGTCGCCCCTCTCTCCGCGGCCTGCATTAGTGAAGGCCGCTCGGCTACGCCGCGCCCTGGTGCTGCGTGATGCGGTAGCCGGCCTCGCGGTCTCCCTCGACCACGCCTTCCCGGCGCAGTATGCCGAGCGCTCTGGTCACAGTCTCCCGGGCTAGATGCAGCTCGTCGGCGATCTCGCGGTGCCTCACTCGCTCGCCCTCGTGCGCTTCGACCCACCGCAGGACGAGCTGCCTCGTGCGGCGTCTGTAGTCGGTCACCGCCTCACGCTGCAGGAGGCGGAGTGCCTCGCGCAGTCGGCGCTCCGCGTGCGGGGTCCAGGTGCCGCCGACCCGCACGATCTGGCGGACCTCTTCCACTACGTGCTCGGAGAGGACCTCGGTCACTGGCACGCGGTGCCCAGGGCTGTGAGGATCCGGCCGACGTCGAGCAGCGAGAGCGTGAGCAATGCGCGGCCCACGTCGGGCATGTCAATCACACCGTTCGACGACAGGTCAAGCCGGCACGCCTCGGGTAGTCGAAACTTCGGGCCGTTCGCGCTCTTCACCGGAGCCCACGGAGGCTGCAACGCCCACACGTCCCAGGCGAAGGGCACCGGCGGCCGTTGGAACTCGGCGCACCACGCACCGTCTGCCCGCTGCTCCTCAGTCCCGCTCAGATCTTGCGTGTTCGTCTCGACCTGCCACGAGGTAGTGTTCCCGCCCGGCTGAATCCAGCACAGCGAGTCGGCGGCGACAGTGGACGCGACCAGCACCAGGAGCAGCGCGGTCAGTGCCTTCATGGTGCGGAGATCACCGGAGCCATCGGCACCAAGACCGGCGCGCCGCCCGGCAGTGCAGGAGCTTCACCTGGGCCGCCGTAGGCACGGTGCATCTCGACTAGATAAGTGTTGCAGTGATCCCCGCACGCGTAGTTCCAGGGGGCGGAGCCGAGTCTGTCCACATACTCGAAGTACGGGGCGTGGTTCCACTCAGTTTCAAGCCAGAGCAGCCGACCAACAGCCGCGGCGCCGTAGTACATTGCCGACATGCGCTGGTAGTTGCCGAGCGCATACTGGCCGGCGCTACGCTGGGTGGCGAGCGACGGCTGCGCGATGTAGGGGCCGCCGTTAGCGGTACACCATGTTCCCTCTTGACACCGGCTACCGTCCACCAACTCAGCTGGGTCTTTGCAGTCTTTGCCGTTGCCGGTGTTGTTGATCCAGTCCGCGTACTTTCCAGCCGAGCAGTTAGGCGAGCCCCAGAGAGCCTCGCCGACCGCGGTGCTGTGGTACACGATGTTGTCCTCTTGAAACTTGTCTCCGCCGTGGCTGGTGCCGATCGCAAGCATCCCGGCGTGCGACAGCATGAATCCCGCATAGAGGACCGGAGCCTTTCGGCCCATGTATTTCCCGCCGTTGGCCTCCCAAGTCTTCCCGCCTAGCAAGAGGAAATACGTGTCAATGCCAAACTGCACGGCGCGGTATACGAGCGTTTGCTTCTCCGCGTCGGTACCGGACTGCATCGAGCGCAGCATCGCGACGTTGATCGAAATGGCCAGCTCGGCACCGTAGTCCGCCGCCCCGCCACCACCGACGTTCATGATCGCGGCACCCGGATGCACGTATCGCTCGGACGTTGAGCTTTGCATGTGATCCAGCCAGACACCGCCGAAGACAGCCTCCGCGGCGGCGATCGAAACCTGTCCGGTCACGTCTGCGACCGATGGCAGGCGGCCAATGTCAAAGCCATTCGCAGGGTCGGCTGAGAAGATCGTCTTGGTCGTGCCGTAGTACGGCGGCCGGAACGAGTTGGCCGCGGGGGCCGATCCGACAACCGTCAGGACGGACGCCTGTTCGAGGCACGTCTTGTATGCTGTGCTGCCGTCGCAGCCCGGCGTGCCTATATCGTACGACAGGACCTTCACGACAGAATCGCCAGCGACGAATACAGCCGGCAATGTGGCCGGCTCCGTGTGCGAGACCGACAGCCGGTCATCGAGATACTGCGGCGCGCCGGTGGTCGCGTTGACCTGCCATCCGTGGTGGCCCGCAACTGCGGTCGGCGTCATGGAGATCACCGTAACGCCGCTACCTGGGTCGACCACCCAGGGCTCGCCATCAACGAAGCGGCCGGTGGTATAGTCGCCATTGAATTCGAACGTGATCCCGTTCGTCGTCATCGACGTCGCGGCGATCGCCTCCTGGCCGTGACCCAAGAAGACCACGGCCAGGAGGGCTAGCAGCGTTGCGCGTCTCATCCGCTGGCCTCGATCTCCCGCGCGAGCGCCGCGATCACCGCATCGTTGGCCTCTACCCCGGCCACGATCTCGCGGACTTGCTCGGCCGTGATCTCCCCGCCGGCTTCCTCGATCGTCTTGATGCGCGTTTCGGCCTGGGTGAGGCGATCCGCCAGAGCGCCGACAAGCTTGACCGCGAGCAGTCCGAGTTCAACGAGTGCCGGGGACATTGCCTCTCCCTTCTCCGACCAGATCCAAGATCTCGGCCGTGATCTCTTTCAGTGCGCCGATGATCTCGAGCGCGATCGTTGCGGCGGTGGGCGACATGATCACGCCACCGCTGGACCGGATAAGCTCGGTCCCGATGGCGCTCGCGGCGGCGAGGGCCTTTGCCGTCTCCGGGCTCGCTCTACCGCTCTTGAGGTACTCCTTGGCCGCGACTTGAGCCGTCTCGAAGCCCGCGACTGCGAGTACCCACTTCGACGCCGGCGACTCCGCGGGCGTCGCCTCGGCGCCGGTGACGAGCGAGCGCATGGTGGTGCAGCCCGTCAAGGTCGGAGAACTCGCCAGCGCCAGCGACAAGATCAGAGCCGAGGCGATGCCACTCAGCTCGAATTTCACCGGGGCAAGTGTCTTGCGGGCGCCGTCCGGCCGGAAGTGATGCCACAGCCACATGACACCGCCGGACGCGACAAGCAGCGCCTCGACCACCATCTCGAGCTGTCCGAAGACGTCTTCGCCCAAGCCGGCGTTGCGCAGAACGAGAGCCAGCGCCGGCAGCCACATCGCCGCAAAGGCGCGGCTCCGTATGATCCACTTCTGATCGGGCCCGACGCCCTTGCCGACGAGGTTTCCCTCCGAGTCGTTCATCGCTCACCCCTATGCAGTGCGCCCATGCTGAAGGCTGAAGTGCCCCCCGTCCGGTCGCTTGAATCGTCCACCCCAGCGGCACAGCTCGTGCTGCTGTTCCCACCACTCCCCGAGTTCGCGGTAGTCTTCGGTCGCCGTCAGGTACTTGCCGGCGCGGAAGAGCAAGAGATCCTGCGCGATCTTCCAGTGGTGACACGTTGGCCAAGTGCCGACACCGCGGCGCACATTCTCAAGCGCCTGGTACTTCGTGCGGTAGAGTTCCCCGAGGCGTACGTCGTAGCCAAGCTGCTGGGCCTTGAGTATGAGGAGCGCCACCAGCTTCGCGAAGAGTTCTTGCTTCTCTCCGAGTCTCACGGCACCTCCGGTTCGTAGGCGCCGGCACTGCTCGGGTGGAAGTGGCCGATGTTGACGCGGTTGATGTCCGAACGGCGGTCGACCTTCTTGAGGACCGCGGCGAAGTGCTCAAACTTCGTTCCCATCTGCGCCACCTGCGACGTGACCTCGGCCTG
This sequence comes from Deltaproteobacteria bacterium, assembly GCA_029261835.1. Classification (GTDB taxonomy): domain Bacteria; phylum Myxococcota_A; class UBA9160; order UBA9160; family UBA4427; genus JAJDAO01. Next base: position 20,201 of record JAJDAO010000002.1, read on the forward strand.
GCCGATGTAGTTGCTCAGCACAACCCCGGCGGCGAGGCCGATCAGAGTGAGGATCTGCCAGGTGTGCAGACCGACCGTCACCTCTTTGCCGTCCGAAGCCCTCACCATCACCGCTCTCTCCTCTCTCCCATCACGGCGACGAGATCACCGACTGCCCGGTGACGGTTTCCCAGGTCACGCCGCGGTCCTCGCTGCACCGGCCGGCCCACTGGTACGTGTTGGGCGTGGCGTAGTTGCACAGGATGATGGGCGACGCGGTTTGCCAGCCGGCGCCCGCGCCGCAGTCGAACTGGCATTGCATCGGGCGGGGGAACCCGTCGGCGCGCTCGGCATTGCCGATATAGGCGACGCCCGTCACCCCGCCCGTTGCCGGCGGGCCGTTTACCTGCGTTGCATCAGCGAGCGAGACGTATTGCGCCTGCGCCTCTTGCGCCTCGAGATCCGCTTTGAGCTTGTCAAATGCCGCCTGCTCGGCCTGATTCATGCCGCCGACCGTGAGGTCGACCGTCTCATCGCTAATCGCGTATAGCGCTTCCGATCCGTCGGCGACGATCATGTATTTGTAGCCGCTCGCATCGGTCGTCATGCGCTGCGAGCCGGAGTTCGACATCGAGTAGACGTAGTCGCGCTTCACATTCGGCCAGCAGGCAGAACGCTGGCACCAGCCAGCGAGGTTCCCACGCAAGCTGCGGCTATCGACGGGCCGCGCCTGCCCGTTGTACCGGCGATCGTTTGGGTCGTTGAGCGTCGTCGTCGGCAGGTCGCTCTGCGAGACGCCCGCGTAGTCGAGAATCGTGGCCCACAGATCCACGATGTGAACCGGTGCGACCTCCACCCGACCAGGATTCGCGACCCCGGCGCCCGAGATGATAAACGGCACATGCACGCCGCCCTCGAATACGCCGCCCTTCCCGCCGACCTCGCCGCCATCCTCCGAGCCCGGCTCGCCACCGTTGTCGCTGACGAAGATGATCATGTCCTCGGCGAACCGATCTCGACCGGTCTGCATCTGCGTCCTGAACCAGGCGATATCGGCGTTGAGCTGCTCGTACATCGCTCGACGACAATCCGCGGCGGTCGCCAGCGGACACGTCGTCGGGAAGCTGGGCTGCGCCGGATCGTGGATCAGGCTGTGGATCAGTGACGTGCTGATGACGATGATCCATCGCTGATTCGGATCGGCTGCCTCGAGTTCCTGGATGTAGGCCCACGCCTGCTGAAATGCGTAGGTGGAGGCGTACGTGTCCGTTACGGTCACGACCGTGCTCGAGATCGCACCGAGTGATGGCGCGTTCATCTCGGTCTTCGACCAGCTCCAGTGGCTCGGCTCAGGTGACGGGGTCGAGTGCCCATAGAAGCGGTTGAAGCCCAGCCACGCCATGTCGTCGCCCCACGGAGCGACCGGGCACGTCCCGCCAGTGCAATCGCTGTCTGCGTAGCACGCATCGCCTTCGTCAGAGCCGCCGGCGCAATGATAGACAGACGTGCCGATGCCGGACTTTCCGAGCCACGCGAACTTGAAGACGCCTGGACGCACGCGCTCGATCGCCGTGGCGAAAGTGAACTCGGCGGAGTTGCCGGGCCCGGCGCCGGCGTTGATGGCCGGCGGAGGCACGGGCGAGTCTAGCCAGTGCGAGGTCATGTGTTGGCCAGTCAAGAAGCCGGCTCGAGTAGCCGAACAGACCGGCGTCGCGTAGCCGCGCTGATACCGCACGCCCGCCGCGGCGAGCGCGTCGATCTCCGGCATCGCCGGCTGCACTGCATCACCAATGCCCAGATCGTTGTACACGCTGAACGCAGGGACGCCGCAATCGTCGCAGAGGATCACGACTATGTTCTTCGGCTCGATCGGTAGCGGCGCCCCTATCGAACCGGACCCAGACTGCGCGCACGCCTGCGAGGCGAAGAAGAACGCCGCAGCTACAACCGGCCAGAAATGCATCACTGCCCCTGGTCGAACGCGATCCCGACGTTGACCCTTAGAAGGTAAGTCCCTCCCGCACCCGCACTGATCTCGAGCCGGGTGCCCGTCGGCGCCGTGATATCCGAACCAACCGACGAGAGAAGACTGAGCGGAATCAGTTCGTCAACCGCCGACGTACCCGCGGTGGGCTGATATTGGAGCCCACCCGACGCCGCACTGCCGGCGACGTCGAGCCGTTGCAGCGACCAGCCACTCGTATTGCCGCGGACCTGAAAATCAGTCGGGAATATCGTGCCAGCGATGCATAGCCCAGTGTAGAATTCGACATCGTCGAGCGCTGCGAGTGCGACAACGGCCGACATTCCCGTCGACGTCGCGCCGGCGTTCGCAAGGTTGTCGACGTCGGTCGTCCATTGCAGTTGCTGGCCGATCTGCGATGCGCCGTTCTTCCAAACAGTAACCGCGCCGCAGTACGTACTCGCATAGATGTCGATGCCAGGACAATCGCCAGTCCACGTCCCGTCCGCGCTCACGTCGCAGCGGAGGTGGGAATCAATGCCGACGTCGCTGTCAACGCAGAGGTTGAAGTCGTGATTGCCGGTGTCGTCCGCGCCCTCCATTAGGGTCGCGCACTGCCCGTTATTCGGATGGCGGGTTGTCTGGTTGCCGCCGCCGGGGACGTTGTTCTTCAGATTGAGGCCGTCCCAGTAGAGGTCGGCGCCGGGGTCGGTTGTGGAGATTGGGCTCGAGCCGCCGGCGGTCGTATACGGGCAGTTGGTGCCGGACCATGCAGCACCGTCCCACACGCAGTCCGACGGCGCGCTCATCGCGTCAGCTACGCTCTGCGTGAAGCAGTCGCTGCCGTTGTCGGTGCCCTCGCACATCTTGTGCCACTGCCCGATCGTCGCGGATGGCGCGGTAGTGATCCTGGAGCCTGGGCGGTTGAGCGACAGAACACCGGGGTCTTCGTCGAAATGGAGCGACCTCGTCCCGCCGCCGATGTCCTGCCCGAGCGAGAAGTCCTGCGAACCGTCGACCTGGTGAATAGTGTTGTTCGTCAGGTCGAACATGATCATTTCTTCGATAGCCTGTTGCATGTCGTCGGCCACGAGCGGGTTCGTGCTCGGATCGAAGGAGATCTGGTCGGCCCTGATCAGCGTCTCAGGCCCGGGAGCCGGCCCGCTCGACGCATTGCCCTTGAGCACGAAGACCCACTGCGAGCCGGTCCACGCCACGAGGTGGCGTCCCGGGCCGCTTCCGGCTGCCGGCGATCCGTAGGTCTCGACGCCGGAACCGTCCGTGATCCAGCCCATCGCGCCGGGACCCGGCGATCCGGGCAAGGTGTCAAACGTGTAGACACCGACGGCCGAGGCCGACGCTGACAGGAAGAGGATCAGTGCGAACACCGCCATCGCGATCGACCGCAAGATGTGGCGATTCATGGTGGCACCTCCCATTGTTCAGACCACCGGCTGCGTTCGGACGCGCGGCCTCGGACGCGCCTGCACGCCGGTGCGGATCTTCTCGAGGTCCGCCGTCTCCGCGGCCGTCATCGCTCCGCCGTCGGCGAGCCTGAGCACCACGGCCGCGAGGCGATCGACTTCCGTGATCACCGGCTCTTGCTGGCGCTGACGGAAGGCCATCATCTCGGCGGAGCCATCGGCGTGGAACACCTGCGCCTGGCTCTGACGAAAGCGCGTCGTGCCAGTCACCACGCCGGTCTTCAAGAAGCAATAGGGCATCAGAGCGCACCTCGCGTGTAGATGTAGCCGTAGGTGGAGATCGAGAGGCTCGCACCAGCCTGGCTGAACCGTGTTCGCAGCTGGCTCGACCCGTTGACCTTGATTTGCAGGTTCTGCCCGGTGCGCGCTGACGCTGGCTGGCGAAACCCAGTGACATTGAACTGGGAGACGCTCGGCGCGACGTCTGTTTGCGACGTTGCTGTGAAGAGCGCATACACACCGACCAGCGTCTCCAAGCCGGAATCCCACGAAGCGCAGAACATCGCGATCGCGTCTGGCGGCGCGCTCAGCGTGTAGTTCGTCGCCGTGGTCGTCGGCACGACCGAAACCGCATCGCCCACGGCCGCCAGCCAGTAGATGCGCTCCGAGTTGTCGGCGTCCTGGATGTACTGCTCGAGGTTCGAAGTCGCGTCGGTGAGGTGCCAGCCGATCTGCCGATAGAGCGTGTAGCCGGTGGCATCACTCAGCAGGTTGGCCGCGCTCGAGCTGGTGTCCCAGCCGAAGTCGACAGTCCCGTCCGGCATCGCGATCAGAAAGAAGCGATACCAGGTGTCGGCGGCGAGAGAGAGCGCCGAGGGGAATCCGCCGGCGTTGTCGCCAGCCGCCCACGCCGCGTCGATCTGCTTCGTGCGTGGGCCGGTGAAGGTGAGCGTCACCGAATCCGTGGAGTCGCGACACTTCGAGACGGCTCCGCCGGCCTCGACCGTGATGTCATGCGCTGAGTCGGCGACCGCGTTCTGGTGACGGAAGCCGTGGATATGACCGGCCGACGCGCTCTCCATCTGGGCGATCTTCGCGATGGCATCTGCAAGGTCGGAGTCGTTCGCGGCGCCCTTCTGGCGTGTGACCGCGGCCTTCGTGAGCAGGAACCTGATATTGCCCAGTAGGTCGTTCTTGTGGTCCTGGTCGATGACGGTGCCGGCGACTCCGCCGCCGGTGTCCCTGTTTGCGAACCATCGCAGCGCGACGCCGTCGGCGCGGGCGGCAGGACGAGCTGCTACCGAACCAGGATCGTTTTCGTCCAGTTGCATTGGTCACGCTCCGTAGATGAAGACAGGCGTCTTGTGGATTGGCTTGAGCAGGTTGATCAGGAACTGCAGGCCGTCGCCGCCGATCGTGCCCATCGGATCACCGCAGACGGCGGCGCCCACGTAGGCCTCGTTGATGACGAACTGGGGCGAGTGGACTTCGAAGTAGTACGAGGCATCGGCCCCGATCATCTCGTCGCCGCAGACAGCCGCTCCAACGCAGCTCGGCGAGAACTCGGTGATCGTGATCGCGAAACCGAAAGCGGCAGCCGTGTCGATAATGAACTGAGCCGTCAGATCGCCGCGACGCCTCAGCCGATGGAGAACCGCCTGCCGGCGAAGCTCCTGGGTACCCGCGAGATCCTCGGACACGGGGAGGCCGAGTACTCGTTCCCAGTCGATGAGAAGCTCGTGGGTCGTGAACGGATCGACCGCATCCATGATCGCGGCCACGCTGTTGAAGACGCGGGCGAGTTCGTCAGAGAGTCCGAGCAGAACCTTCGTCCACTGGCGCCCCGTCTCGACCGGCAGCGCCTGTCCCGGCGGCTGCAGGCTGATCAGTTGCTGGAGATACTGATCAGAAGAGACCTGCAGGGGCATCGTCTCAGCTCCATGTGATCGTGCCCAAGACAAACAGATTGCCAGCGGCGGCCGGCGTAACGTCGCCGACAGGCGAGGTCACATCGTGATCGGTTTCGCCGGCAGCGACCGAGATCGCCTCGCGGATGTGCGAGATCAGCAGCGTCGTGCCCGGCGCGGCCTCCCGGCGGAGTAGGTCCTCGAGCTCGGCGGTGACCGCGGCCTGCACCTCCGCCGTGCTCGGCGAGATCGTGATCGACAGGTCCAGCGTCTCGAGCGCCGGCGCCCCGACCGCGACGGTGCTCCCGACAGGGCGGAGCGCGTCCAGGTGAGACTGCATGCTCGTGAGCGCGGCAGCGTCCGGCGTGATCGGGACCAGGTTGTCGAGGACGAAGGCCACCGAGACCACGTCCATCCCGGACGGCGGAGGCGTCACCCACCAGCGCGTCACGTCGAGCGTCGGGTGGTCGCGTACCCACCGGTCCCAGTCGTCGGCGTTGCCGCCCTGCGCCGGCTTGGACATCGCCTCGAGAACGCGCTCGCGATAGCTCTCGGTGCCCTCCGGATCGACGCCACCCGTCAGCCCGCCGGCGTCGACTGTTGCCGTGGACGCGACGCCGGCGATCGGCGAGACGAACGAGAGCACGTCCAGTGCAGCAGCGTCGCCGGCTGCCCCCGCGTCTGTTGCCTCGAGGATCAGCGTCGCCTGACCGGCGGCCACGACAGCCTGGACCGTTACGTAGTATTCAACGCCCTCCCCGCTCTGCAGGACCGTTCCGCCCGGGATCACCTTGCCGTTCGTGCCGAGCACGGTCGCGGTTCCGGTAGACGCCACCGCGCCGAGTTCGTCGACACCCTGGAGCCGGCCCCAGCGCAGCAGCGCCTCCGCGTCAGCGGTGTCCGGGAACAGATCGCGGACCGCTGTATCGAGGCTCCCATAGATCTCGTGCGCAGCACCGGCCAACACCTCGCCGAGGACGTTGAGCACGGAGGCGCGGAGAAGCGGATCGGCACCTGGGTTCCGTTGCGCGATGTCGGCCAGCACCCGCTCGCGAAGCTCGGTGAGGGTCGGGCGATCAAGCGGCACGATCAGCGCTCCACGCGAAATCGAACGGCAGGCGCTCGGCTCCGCGCACGAGCGCGCCTAGGATCCCGATCGAATTCAGGCCCGTCCGCTCCACCGTCACCTCGACGCTCTCCGCTACTCGATCGGTGATGAAATGAGCCAGGGCCTCGCGCACGTAGGCCTCGGCGTCAGCCAGGAGCTGGTCGGTGACCTTTCGCCCCTTGAGCTCGTGGAGACGGGAGCCGAGTTCCGGATCAGCCCACCAGGTGCCGCGCTCGAGGAAGAGCGAGAGCACGAGCGACGTCTCCAGATCCTCTCCCGTGGCCAGCTGTGTCCCGGCCAGCAAGAGATCTCCGGCCTCGGACCCTGAGTCCCATACGAGCTGCGCGTCGGCCATCAGGTCACCCCGGACGTCTGGCTGCCGCCCGAAGTCACGCCGCCATGCGTGTGAGGCAAGAACGGCTTTCCGTCGATCGTCGTCGGGGGCCCATCGATCGAAACGCCACTCGCCCCGCTGAGGCTGAGCTCGCCAGACGCATCGATCGAGACGTCATCTCCAGCCAGGGACAGTGAACCGCTGGCAGTGATCGAGACGTCTGTCCCCATGATCTCCACGCTGCCGTCTGCCTTGCAGCGAATCGCGACGCCGGCCGGCGTGTAGATCGTCGTCGTGCCGGGCGCTTCGCCCTTCGGCCGGTACCGGCGGTCGTCGATCACAGCGACAATGCCATGCGACCGTGCGCCGCCGGCGAAGAGCGCCGCCGCTTCCGCAGCGCCCGAAGCGTCGGGCGGCATCGGCACGGAGGAGAGCCCCAGAGGCTGGAAGTGTTCGACGCCGCTGTGGATCTCGTCGGCCAGCAGCTGCAGCTGAACGATCTGCCTTGAGCCACTGTCATCGACCAGCAGGACCACGCCTCGAGCGACGATCGAAGAGATCGCCCGGCGCAGTGGCCTCAAGATTCGTGCCAGGTCCACGGCTGCCTCAGCCAAACAGCTCGGAACCTTGCTCCGGCTCCTTGAGCGGCTCCGGGACATAGGCTTCCGGTAGCGCCAACGAGAGAGACGTCACGCTGCCCCCTGACTGATCCACTGAGTAGGACGCCGAAGCGATGAGCATCTCGCGGCGAAGCCCCGCTAACTCGTCATCGACCTGCACCAGATGGTTCGGGCGCCAGAGTTCGCCGGTCGACTGGCGCCACCCCTGCACCGTCACGCCCAGCTGACGCGAGCGGCCGGCGCGGACAGCCGCCTCCCATCTCACCCGCTCGAGCAAGGTCCCCGAGTCACCCGGCTCCTCCGCAATCACAATGAACGGGCGATTGAGCTTGATCAGCGGATCCTTGGCCTCGGCCTTTGGGGATGCCGCCTCGAAGACAGAGAGAAGTGAAGTGCCCGCCTGCTGGCCCTTGCCGATGTAGTCCGAGTAGCGATCAGCGTCAGACCACGACCACGAGGCGTGCAGAACGTTCTCGCCGAGGAGCAGTGAGTCGCTGGCGCGGCCGGTGCCCGCCCGTGTCAGGACGAGATCGCCGAGACCGTTCGACACGGCTAGGAGCCCTCGGTGCCGTCCGGCTCGCTCGATCGTCTCGTATACCGTCTCGCCCTGCTGGAGCTTCCACTTGGGGAACGGCGCCCCGATCGGTGCCTCCGCCAAGACCTTGACGCCGAACGGCTTGCACAGCTCAGTCGCGAGCTGCAGCAGCGTCCGATCCTTCCATTCGCCGGAAGTGTGCACCGCTGAGCAGTCGACCAGCTGGCCGACGCGGTCACGGCCGCTCGCCGTGATCTCGTGAGTGCGGCCGTCGTGACTGCCGCCGATCTCGTCGATGTATCCGGTGATTACCGGCTCGCCGGCGATCTGCACCTGGCACGAGAGACCCGGGTGGAGTTCTCGGCCCATCGCGTCACCAGGGCGGTTCTCACTCACGCCGAGCGAGAACTTCCCAGCGCCGGACTCGATCGAGGTCGTGACCCGGATGCTCTTCCACCCTACGTAGCTCACCCCGTCCACGACCAGGGCCAGATCGCTAGGCACTGACCAGGATCTCGAGCGGGCTGCCGCCGGGAATGAATCCCGGATGGCGGATCCCGTTGTGAGCCACGAGCTCCGCCTCGCGCGACACGTCGCCGTAGTAGCGGTGCGCAGCCACGAGGCTGGGCACAGGCCCGGCCGGCGTCACCGTCGCAACGCTGGGCAAGCGAGCACCGCGAGCGTCGAGATCTCGGACGAGCGCGCTCTGCAGATCTCGCAGCGCCAGGTACGCCGCGTCGTCGCGGATGTCGCCGGCCGCCGTGATCTCGGCCTCGAACTCGTCGAACATGCGTCCGCGCAGTGCGAGCGCTTCGTCTCGGCTGCCGAGCTCGGCCCGCTGCGTGAGTCGCGCCATCTCGGCCAGCGACGTTCGCCGCACGATCCCCTGCAGCGCCGCCTGGTTCCGCGCCTCGGCCTGCCGGCTCCGCGTCGTGCCGGGCACCGCCATGTGGTCGTCGCCCCAGTTGCTCATCCTGCGCGCGAAGCGGATCGCCGAATTGACGTCGCCCATCCCGCTCGCATCGCGGATACGCGCCGTCATCTCCGCCACCAGGCGCTCCGGGTCCCTGACTGCGGCTGCAGCATCGGCCAGCGACTGGAGAGACCGCAGCGTCGTAGAGACGGTCAGCGAGTAGCCGGTCACGCTCTTGACCTGACTCTCGATCACCGAGGTCGCGTCCTTAACCAGCTTGACGGCCGAGGCCTCGACGAACCCCGGTAGCCCGGAGACCGACCAGACGCGCAGGAAGTCCTCGGTTGCCGACGCGATTGCACCGTCCGCAGCGAGCATGACGGCCGGCGATGTAGCGGCCGATGCGCGCGGGCTCGACGGCGGCGACCACCGCACAAACTTGAGGCTGAATCTCGCCAGCCCGCCCTCTCGGGTCGACTCGGTCATCGAGCCGGGCTGGCATACGGCCTCGAGCGTCCCGTAGTACGGGTGCACGAGAGTGCCGTGGCCCGAGCGATTGCACGCCTCGATCAGTCGATCGCGCTGCAGGTCATAGTCGAGCCCGATGACCAGGGCCTCGATCGTGAACTCCAGCGGGATCCCGCCAAGGTCTTCCGGGTAGGCGTCATCACGGCCCGGATACGTGTGCACCTGGACGCTGCGCCCGAGCGGGAGGCGATGGCTCTGGACTCTGAACACCACACCCCGGAACGACGCGACGTCAGAGAACCGGTCCCGCCAAGACACTGCCCCCTCCTCAGTAGGCCATCATCGGGCCCATCGTCACGTCGAACGGGACGTCTGGGTTGTCGCTCCGCACGCTCTTCGTCCGGAGTCCCTCGGCGAGCTCCACTCTGAGCAAGCCGCCCACGCCAACATTCTGCTGTCCGGACGCGGCTCCGGCCGCCGCAACAGCCGGCGCCGAGGCGATCGCACCGTCGAAGCCAAGGCGGGTCTTCAGGAAGTCCGGAAGGACGTCAGCGAACTCAAGGAACCCACCAGTGAGGTCAGACCAGAGGCCGGAGAAGAAGTCGCCAACCGCATCCCAGTTCTTGATCAGCTTGTAGGCGCCGTAGCCCAGCAACGCGACAGCCGCGATTGCCAGGCCAACGGGGCCGAAAGCGAAAGTAAGTGCCGTCGCGATCTTCGCAGACCCGAACAGGAAGATCGGCACGAGCGCCGCAACGCCCTTCGCGAGGAGTCCAACTGCGATCACGCCGGGACCCAACACCGTAAAGATTCCGCCGCCGATAGCTACCCACTGCATCGTTGCGGGCGAAAGTGCCGCGAACTTCTGCGACAGCATCGTGAGCCACTTGGTCATGGATGCGAAAGTCTCAAGCAGGCCCGACTTCTCGCCGAACGTGATCTGCGCCGCTTCTGCAGACGCCCTAAACAGCTCCATCTGAGCCTTAGCTCCCGCCATCTTCTTTCCGAAGGCCTCATCGAGTGCGCCACCACTCTCTTCCAGCCCCTTCTTCCAGCCCTCCACGGTATCCATGTTCAACTGGAGCAAGCTGCTCAGCTTCGCGAACGCCTCATCGCCAGCAAGCGCCTTGAGGGCGGCCGCTTTCTGCTCGTCAGTCAAGCCGGCCATACCCGCCTGGAGATCCTTGAGGACGCCGATCATCGGGCGCATCGCGCCCGCCTCATCAAAAGCCGAGACGCCAAGGAACTTCAGAGCCTTGACCGCTTCCCCTGTCGGTGCGGTAAGCCGAGTCATTACGGTCCGAAACGCGGTCCCGGCCCTGGCCCCCTTGTTGCCTCCCTTCGCGAAACCAGCCAAGATCGCCGACGTCTCCTCTAGCGAAATACCCATAGTAGCTGCAGTCGGACCGGCCTCCCGCATGGCCTCGGTAAGCTGCGGCACTGTCGTAGCCACCAAGCCAGACGTCTTGAAGAAGATGTCGGCCACGCGATCCGCCTCCGCCACATCCATCTTGAGTGCGCTGAGCGTATCCGAGAGGTTTTCGATCGCCTCCGCCGGCTCTAGCCCGACGGTCTTTGCCATCTTCAACGACGTCTCTGCGAGCGCGTCGAACTCAGGCGTCAGCGCTTGCGCACCAGTCGAGAGAACCTGATAGAACGAATCGGCCACCGCCGTCGCGGAAATGCCTAGCTTCTGCGATAGTGCCAGAGCGCTCTCGCTCATCCCGCTTTCCATTTGAGCCATGGCCTCTTCGGTCCCACTGGCCATGGTCATCGTGTTCTTCATCGCGGCCTCAAAGTCGGAGGCAGTCTTGAGCGTCAGCACACCGAGTGCAGCGATGGGAGCCGACAGTCCGCGCGTTATGCTGCTGCCAACGCTCGTCGCGCTCGCGCCGAACTTCTTGATGTCCTTCTGGCCCTGCATCAGGGTCGCAGAGAGCCTATTGACCCCGAAGAGCGTTACGGTGAGCTTCTTCGCGCGCATAGTTGATCCGCTCCGCTTGGTCGCAGTAATAGATGAATTGTGACCACGTCAGGCGATCGATCTCCGACGGTGGCCAGCGGAAGAAGAAGGCCAGGTCTACAGCCCATCGTCGCCAGTTTGGATGGACAAGTGGCCTGAACAGCGGTGGCACTCGACTGATCTTCTCGAGATACTCGCGCTCAACTGCACTCAGGGAATCCAGCTGCTCTTCGGGGGTCAGATCTTCTGGCGCATGCCGCCACGGATGCCCTAGGCCTCCGTCCCTGAGACCAGGTCTCCTAAAAAATAGACCAGAGCCTGCTGGCAGCGTTTCACGTCGCGCATCTTCAGCTCGCCTGCGCTGGACATTGGAATGCCCGCGGAGATCGAAATATAGGCAGTGACCGTCGCCACGCCTCCCGTCACACTATCGGACCGCTGCATCTGCTTGAGGGTGGGGTCGTGAAACAGCAGCACGGACCGCTCTTCGCCGTGCGCCTTGATCGGGCGCTGCAGCGGGACCTCGATCACATCCTCGCCGTCCTCGTCGATGAACTTGAAGCAGCCGTTGCCGAAGGGTTCCTTCTCCACAGTTGTTTCACTCATGCCGACAGATTCTCATCGATGGGCGGGCCTTCGAACACCACGCCGATCTCGCCTTCCTGCGTGTCCAGCTCGATCTCTCCGGTCTGCACTCCGCCGGCCTGCACATAGCGCTTGCCGTTGGCAAGTTCGACGGTCACCGTACCCTCGTAGCTCTGCAGGTCCTTCAGCGCGAGATCGCCGCGGTCAGTGATCGACCCTTCGATCTTTGAGTTGTCGATCGATTCAGAGGCTCCCTGCCAACCGTTCGGGCCGCCATCGATCGGAGAGCGCTTTGTCCCGCCGATCTTGACCTTGAATGACCCTTTCGCGTCGTACTGGACGCCATCGAGCAGCAGGAAGATCCTGCCCGCGCGAACTTGATTTGCCACGGAGATTCCCTCCTCTGGAAGAGCGGCGTCCTACAGGCGATGCTGAAGGAGCGCGTCCACGTTGTAGAGCGGGTTAATGATGTCGACGGCCAGCAGCGTCTGGAGGGCGTTTGGTCCCTGCCGCTGAAAGATCGAGTCCGCCTTGAACTGAGCGAGGTTCTCGACCAGGGCGGCGTCGGCCAGATCCTTGAACCAGGCGATCCCCTCGTCCTTGAGCCGCAGCGGCGTAAGAACTCGCTGACCGCCGGCCACCGGGATTCCGTCGTCGTCCTTCAGCTTGAAGCGCTGCGTCAGGAACTTGCGCGAGATCCGCTCGACCCACGACCAGCGCACATAGCTGAGCGTCAGCATGGTGGTGAGATCACGCAGGCCGGCGTCGATCACGTAGTTCGTGACCATCCGCTCGAGCGCCACCTCGCCCGATGCCGAGGTCACCATCGTCGCGATCCCAGCGGTGAGCAGCAGGTCTCGCTCCTGACGCGTGAACCGGTCCTCGGCCGCCGGAGCCAGGGCCCCGGTCAGCTCCATTCCGGTGAAGCCTCGAGCCGGATCCGACTGCGCGGATGACGCTACCAAACCGGCGGCGCGCGCCGCGAGCTCGGCCGGGGGCGTCGGGCTCTTGTTGATTCCGAGGACGACCTGGTAGGCAGAATCCAGACTCGTTCCGGCGAAGGTCGTCAGAGCGGCAACCGAGCCGGCCTTCGCCGCGATGGCGACGCCGTCGGTCATGGTGTTGCCGTCCCAGCGCGCTTCCAGCTCAGCCTCGAGAGCAGCGAGGTTCGCCGTACCAGTCCACGGCAGAACGATGAGGTTGTACGTCTCCCCCGGCAGCACGGTGATCGCGGTGGAGATATCCGGATCCCCAGCACCGCTCGCCATGGCGACGTAGGTGACGGTCAGCCCATCGGGGCGGATCTCGCCGGGATTGTACGAGTCGCGCATGTCGATGTCGTTGCCGGCCTCGCCACCGTTGAGCGCCGTCACGATCACCTGCTCTTGCTGGCCGGGATTGACCGCGGCCTGCACGGGCAGCGAAGCGTGCGCATTGATTGCCGCAGCCAGGGCGGCAGCCGAGGCGACCAGGTCGCTCGTGATCGAGATCTGGAGACGCACCCCGGCGATGTAGAGACCGAGCACGCCGCCCGACGGCGTCCCAGAGAGAGTGATCGTCCCCGCCGCGGCAACGGCCGCACCATCGTCGTCGAGGGCCACGCCCCAGACTTCCGTCTCTCGGTTCACCTCGCGTAGCGCCGCGATCAGGCGGGTGATCTGCGAGTGGGCTCCCCAATACTGCGGCGCCTGATCGTCGCGCGTCACGAGCTTCAGCGTTGCGGCAGCCACGGTGCCTACTGCGAGCCGCTGTCCTATCACGAGGATCTTGAACGGCTGTCCTGGGAGGCCGCGGACTGAGCGGCTGGGATCGATCTCGACGCGAACGCCGGGAACCAGTGTCGCCTGGAGCTGATTGAACGCGATCGACACGGCCTACTCCTTTCTCTCGCTGGCGTCCGCCGTCACCGGCTTCGCCTGCTTCTTCGGTGTCGCCTTGACCACGTCGCCGTCACGCAGGCGGCGCAGCCAATAGGTGCTCTTCTCGACCTCTGCACCCTCTTCCGGCAAGACGCCTTCGCCGGGAGGCGGGATCGGTACCTGGATGTCCTTGCTCGTGGGCCGAATGAAAAGGGTCATTGCTCAGACTCCCGTATAGGTCGCGGTGAGATCGGCCTCGGACAGGCCGTCGTCGTCGACGTCGATGCCGCCTGTGATGTCGTCGAGGTTGTCGGGCGGAATGAAGTCGAACGTCTCGCACTGGTAGTGGACATCGAAACTGACCGCGATCGAACCGCTTGGCCTCTCTCCCTCTCCCGAGAGATCCTTGCTGAAGCCCTGGTAGAACGTCTCGCTCGCAGTGGCGCCCAGCGTCTCGTCGGCCATGATGGCCACCCGGATCGCTTCAGCGCCGTCCTCAAGCGCATCCTCGAGCGCTGCACCGTTGACATTCACCTCGTGCAGCGCCACAGCCAGAGAGGCCACGCGATTCTCGATTCGTGGACTATCCGCGTAGAGACTTTCCACGTCTTCGCTCAGCAGTGAGACCGTGATTCTCGGGCGCGCGCCATTATTGATTGCCGTTGTGCGCCCGAGATCGATCGGTGCCGTGATGCCGGCGTCGGCTTGCAAGGCCGCCTTGACGGCATTCCGGATTGCCTTGGCCGGCACTACACGCTCCGATGCAGGAAGAGGTCGGTGCCGCCACCGCCGTCAGGCTCCGTCACCATCACGCGATAGCTGACGCCACCGATCACGAGCGTGTCATCCACCGCCGGCTCCGCAGGTAGGTCCGCTATTCGCACCGTCGCTCTCGGCTGGCGCTCAACCACCTCGAAGCCGGAGTCGAACGAGGTCCGCTCAGCGTCCAGCTTGAACTCGACCTCGATCGTGAATGGGCCGCCGCCAGCCGCCGGCGTGTACGTCGCCGTCTGCCCGAAGTGACGAATTCCGGCCTCGTGGATGCCGTCAGTGATCGCGCCCCAGTTACTCACACAAGTTCCCGACTAGACGGTGCGGCCACTCGCCGCACCGTCTCATGGCTTTCCGGCCTAGACGCCGCGCCGGCCGGGGATCAGGACGCCGGGCCGCGTGCAGATGTGCAGCGGGTGCGTCTGGACGCGGATCGTGCGCTTGTGGTCGGGATCGGTCCCGTCCGGGTTCATCCGCACGTAGCGCGGGAGCCCGATCGTGTTGACCGTGTCCCAATACTCCGCGGGGCCGTAGCGGCTGATGAAGAGATCGGGGACGCCGACCGGGAAGAAGTGGACCTTGTCGTCGGCCACGTACTTGGTGCCGCCGACGGCTCCCCGGTACTCCTCCCACGTGATTCCGCCGAACTCGGTCGCTCGACGCGCGATGCGCGCATTGAGTTCCCGAGCATCCTCGAAGCCCTTCTTGTTCGCCCGGTACTCGACGTGCGAAGTCAGGTCGTCGAAGAACTGACTCGAGCACTCCGCATGCACGTGCGTGTAGGGCAGCCCGCCGAGCTGATCTTCGATCTGCCGGATCAACGCCGAGCACTTCGGCCGCAGTCCCCCCTCCGCCGTGCCCGCGAAGTCGAACGCGACCTCTGTCGGCGCGGCGACGCCGAAGGTGCTGAACAGATCGAGCAGCGTGGTGGAATCGGCATCGAGCACCAGCCCCTTCATCGCACCCACCCGGTGGAACTCCTCGGTCGCCACGAGCGAGCGCGACATCCTCTCGGCGCGCCGATTCACCTCGGCGAAGAGCGTGTCGAGCTGAGACTCGGAGCCGAAGGCCCGGATCCCCTGAACCTCGTCCGCCGTGATGGTGTCCTCGACGGCGAGACGCGGGATCGGGATGTCGACGATCGTGCGCTGGTCCTTGGTGTTCTGCGTGGCCGGGCCATTCCGCGCCGTCACCGGGATGAGGACCAGAGTATTTCCCTGGCGCTCGATCGAGACCTTGATCGTGGGCACACCCTCGGCCTGGAAGATCCCAAGCTCGCCGAGCCGCGAAGGCACGTGTGGCCGATCGAGCAGGGCCGCGGTGAGGGTCTGCATGGAGAACGCATTGCCATCGAAGGCATCCATGGTCGGCATGATTCATGCCTCCTTTTGCGCACACGTCCCCCGTTCACGCGACGTTCGCCGCGCTCCGGTGACGTTGTGGTGGTGACTTGGTTGGTGCGGCGGGTGGTCTAGCGGCCTCTGATCCAAAGCGCGTCAAGCTGCGCTTCGGCCGCCGTCTGTTCGGGGCCGGTGATGTCGCTCGGCCACACAATCTCCGCGCTGTTCACCTCGGCGGAGCGAACGATAGCCGCCCCCTTGGCATCGGTACCGTCCGGCGCGGTCACATCCGTCAGCAGAATGCCAGCCGCGTTCTGCGACCCATCGACGGCGTCCTGGTCGAACTGCACGTACTTCTGGCTGGCGCTCACTTTGCCGAGCACCATGCCGGCGGTCAGCGCACGAACCGCTCCCGAGCCGGCGAGGATCGTGATGTTCTCCCGGGACAACGTGCCATTGGCTTCGGAAATCATGAACGCGCTGGAATGCTGCGCTTCGGTCTGCAGGGCCATGCGAGGCACCTCCTTATTGCTGCGACGGCACTACACCGCCGCTCGCCTATTCCTCACGGACGCGCCGTCACAGGCGAGGCCGCTTGTTGATTGACTGGCCTCAGCTCGCCTCGGCCCCGTTCCAGCGGCGATACACGGCGTCCAGGTTGATCGACGGGACCTGAGCCTGGGTCGACTGGTGACCGTCGACCTCATCGCCTCCGGAGTTGGCCCGATCCTCGAGAATTCGGGCCCGGACCGCGGACTCGCTGAGGCCCTCGCGATAGAAGCTCATCGCGCGTTCCGGGCAGCCTGATAGCTGGCAGACCTGCTCGATCGCCTCGGCACGGGCACCATCCTCTTCCTGCTGGTCGCGGCGAGCCTGAGTGCGGGCATCCTCGATGTTCACGACATCAGCCCCTTCGGTTCCCGCCTGCGCACCGGTGCTCTCGGCGGACGTGTCGGTCGATTCGGCCATTTGGCTCTCCTCTCGATCTTGATGTTCGGCGTCGGCGCTCGTCGCCGATGCGGTAGAGAACGCACCGCTACCGGCGCGCGCTTCCTCGGCGAGCCGTTCAACGAGCTCGTCGAGAGTGGAAAGTCCATCCGCCAGCCCAGCGTTGATCGCGTCCTGGCCGACGAACACAGCGGCCTCCTGGGAGCGGATCTCGTCGACTGCGAGGCCACGGCTGTCGGACACGGCCTGCGCGAAGTCCACGAACGCGAGTTCCACCACGCGCTCGATCGCCTCACGACCGGAGCGGCTCAGCGGCTTGTTCGGGCTCAGCTCGTTCTTATGCCGGCCGGACACGATCTCGGTGATCGCGATGCCCTGCTGCTTCAGCATCTCCGACCGGTCTCGATGCATCGCGATCACGCCAATACTGCCCACGGCCGACAGCGAGCCCGTCACGTGGACCTTCTCCGCTGCGGATGCCAGGAAGTAGGCGGCGGAGGTAGCCGACTCGTTCGCGATCGCGTGGATCGGCTTCTCGCTCCGAGCTGCCAGAATCGCGGCGGCAAGCTGATTGAGCTCGCTGTGGACGTCGCCGCCTGGGCTATCGATGTCGAGCACGATCGCCCGAGCGCTCCCGTCCTGCAGCAGGTGGTCGAACGCCTCGCGAATGTCCGTGTAGTCGTGCCAGTACGAGTTCTGCAACAGCGGGCCGCGAATCGACAGCACGCCGATCCCGTCGTTCACCTCGACGCTCTCAACCGCGCTCCCATAGCCAAAGAGCAGCGCGCTCAGATCTCGAGGATCTTGAAGCTCGCCAATCATCTGGCGGAGCCATTCGGGATCAATCGCCAGCGGGCGGCCGAAGAAGTGGCTGATCAGGTCGCTATGCAGCGTCTGCTTCTTGCTCTTCGCCACCTTCGTCTCCTTCCTCCCGTTCGCCGCGCTCCTCAGGCTCGTCGAAGCGGTATGGGTCTTGCGCGTGGCCAACGCCGGACTGACTCACATAACGAGCATTGCTCTCCAGGATGAGTCCGCGTGCCTCGGCCCGTGCATTGTCCGCCTCGATCTCACGATCGAGCAGCTCGACGTCGACCCCGAGCTTCGCGACTTCGCGCGTTCTGCTGCTGAGACCAGCGCGGATCTTGCGCACGGCCGCTTTGACGTCGGCCTCCGGCTGCACGTACTCGAAGCCCGGCGGCTGCCACCGTGCGCGCAGCAGGCGGCCCATGCGCGCTCGCTCCAGCTCCGGGATCACGATTCGGCCAACGAGCACCGCTGTCTCAAAGAAGCGCCGCCAGACCGGTCGACACATCTGGAAGATCACGACATTGTTCTGGTACTGCTCGACCCGACGGCGAAGCTCTATGAGACCGGCTCGAATCGATGTGAAGTTGACGCCCTTGAGGTCTCCGGTCGCCTGCTCGTACGTGACTCCGGCGCCCACCGCCACAGCGTGAAGACCGGCACGCATGAAGTCCGCATAGTCACTCGCGCCGGACGGCGGGTCCGAAAACTGCACTTCGTGTCCGGGCGGCAGCACCTGGTGCGCGCCGGGCTCGAGAGTCGACATCGGAACGTCATCGTCGTCAGTTGTCGGCACGCCCTCGACCTGACCGTCGCCAAATACACTCGTCTGATCTGGTGAGGTCTCGAAGCTCGTGAAGAGGTTCTGAATCTTGACGCGCATCACGTAGGCGTCTTGGACCTCGAGGATCTCCTTCAGGATCCCAAGCACGGTCGCCAGCCCCGGCACACCACGCACCTGACCGGCGCGCAGCGGATGGAACACGTGGATGATCTGATCGGCCGGAACGCGCACAGAAGCGCCACCGCCTCGGAACCCCATGAACTCGCCCGGGTGCGTCTTGAAAAGCCAGTACGCGACGCGCTTGCCGTAGGGGCCGAACTCGACGCCGGCCTTGATCATGCCGCCGTTCGGCAGCGGCTCGGTCTTCCCGGCGTCCAGCATCTCGGCCTCAAGCGCCTGGAGCTGCAGCGGAATGGCAAGCCCGTCGGACGGTCGACGTGGCCGGAAGCGGAGCAGTCCGTCACCGGCCTCGTACGCGCCGCGTGCGATCAGCGCTTGCTGGCCGTAGAAATCGAGTGTCCCGTCGGCGTCGCACTGCTCGACGAAGTCCTCCCACGCATCGATGATCTCCTCGCGGAACTCTTCGTCGGCCGTATCGGGCTTCGGGCGGATGCCCTTCCCGATCGCGCTCGAGACCCACGCTTCACTCGCCGACTTCGCCCAAGGGTTCCGTCGGACGGCATCCCGGCTGCGCCGGCGAATCGTGTCGACGTCACCGGCGAGCATGGCGTTGACGTGACTCGTGGTCGGATACCAGCCGTATGCTCGGCGTCCACGCCCAGCGCTGTCCCATGCGCCGCCGGCCGTGATGACCGGCTTTCCGTTCGGTCCGTAGACGAGCACGCGCCCAGCCATCGTCACCACCCCGCCCGAGTTCGGAAGCGTCGGCTGAGCACCCGCTTCGGCGTCCCCGTCACGCCTTCGAGCTCCTGCTCAAGGCGCGCGATGGCAGCGATGAGTTCGCGTGCGCTTCGGAACTCGCGCATGTTCCCGTTGTACTCAACTTTTCGCTCACCAGTGCCGAGGGCGGCGCGCAGGCGATCGAGATCCGCCTCGACTTCCGTCTGGGTCCGCATGTGTCAGCCTCCCAGGTACGAGCTGGTCCCCTTCTGCCGAGGGCGGCGGCGACCAGGACGAGGCACGCCGCCCGGAGGCGGCGCAGATTGATTCGGTTGTGATCGCTGCGGCGGCTCGATGTCTGGTGGCCAAAAGACCGTCGCCTTGCTGCACTCCGCCGCGAGGTCAAGTCCCATCGTGTAGAGCGCACAGAGCGAGGCGTATGCGTAGACCGCTGTATCAAGGGCCTCGTTGCGTTTCCGGCCCTTTTTCATCTCATAGGCGCGCACCTCGAAGCCGCGGCTGTCGTAGGTCGTGACAGCGTGTTCTGAGGTGAACTGCCTGAAATACTCTTCGTCGAGAATGTCTGGAACGTGGAAGTAGCCGGGCCCGTGCTCCTCTACGCTATCCGCGCGCCCGTAGAGCGCGTCCTTTGCCGCGTCGACCTTGATCGTGTAGACCGGCGCCTTGACCGGCCCTTTGAACTTCCCGGGCTTCCGGGGCCAGACCTCGCCCTTGCCAGAGTCGCCACGCACGGCCCACAGGAAGGAGCGCAGTCCATCGGGCGTGCGATAGACGGGCTTCTCCGCAACGAACGCGGCCACAGCCTGAGCTGCATACTGCGAGTCAATACAACTCGAGCGGATGTAGTCGACGCCGCCCCGCTCCATGTAGCGCGGGCGCAGCAGCAACTTCCAATACTCCTCCCACACCAGGAGGGCAGTCGGGTCGCCGTAGAGCACGTGGTACTCGAGGACCCATGCCTCTTCGCCGAGCCCGAATCCGACGACCTGTGTCTCGAGCCGGTTGGGATGGACGTCTGTGCCTGAACCGATGACGCCCACGCCCTTCGGAACCATCGCCATCGTCTCCGGGTTGCCGTCCGGGAGAATCCGGCCCGTCTCACGTAGCGCGTATGGCTCCCGTCGATCTGCGAGCTTCTCCTCGCTCGGCGCCCGGCCGATCTCCTCGAACGCCTCGCCCTTGACCGTGTTCTCGAAGACCTGAAGCTTCATCGGATCGTGCCCGGCCTCAAGAAACTCCGAGGCGATCACGCCCCACGCGGCATCGGGCAGGAAGCTGTAGGCCGCCCAGATGTGAAACCCGGGCCACTTGCCTTTCTGGTTTGTCGCGGTGTAGTGGCCTTCAGTGACCATCCACCGCTTCGACCGCTCTTCGATCACGCAGTGGCAGTGTTCGCAGAGGTAGTGCGCCTCTTCCGGTCGGCCGCTCGGCCACTTGATCCCGTGGTCGAACTCCTTGCCGCCGAACTCGAGGAACTGGCCGTGATCGCAATGCGGACACGGCACCAGATAGCGGCGCTTGTCCGACTGCTCGTAACTGTCCGTGATGCTGCAAGCGCCCTTCAGCTTCGGCGAAGAGCCTTCGATGAGCAGCCGGTTCCAGGCGTCGCCCATGCGCCGCTCGGTCAGCTTGAGCTGGTTGCCCTCGCCGCCGGCCGAGGGCGGGTAGTCGGATGTCTCATCGCAGAACCCGATGCTCACCGTGAGTTGGCGAAAGACTCTCGAGGAGTTCGCACCGCCGATGTGAGCGATGCCACCCGGGTAGTGCTTCTCCAGGATCGTGCTGTTGCTGTCCCGCGTCTTATCGACGACCAGGCCGCGGAGCACCGGCACGTCGCGGAGCATCGGCGCCAGCTCGACCTTGGAGAACTTCTCCGCGCTCTTCTCGGTCGGCAGCAGCACCAGCATGGACCGCGGGTCGCAGTGCATGAAGTATCCCATCGGGATGTTCACGCATGCCTTCGTGAAGCCGACTCGACTGGACTTCTTGAACGTGATCCTGCGGACCGTCGGGTCCTTGATCAGGTTCATCGGCTCCCGCTGGTAGGGGAGCGTGGTCCACTTGCCGGGCGTGCTCGAAGACTCCGGGCTCAGGTAGAAATGCGCGTCCGCCCACTCCGAGATCGATATGTCAGGCGGAGGCCGCCATAGCCCCCTCGTCGTCCTGTCCGTCGCTCCGAGGGCCGGTAGGTAGTCCATCCGCAAGCTCGGTCAGCGCCCGATCGATAAGGCGGCGGAGCGCTGCGATCTCCTCGGGCGTGAGATGGGGCACCTCGGTTTTGAACTGGTGCGGGACTCCGCGCAGGTGGGCCTTTGTCGCCACGACCTGCCGGCCCCAGTGGTCGAGGACGGCGGCGGACGGGATCAGCTCGCCGCGTGCGACCGCGTTCTTCAGCTCCGCGGTTTCGGTCTGGGCGCGCGCCAACTTCGCGCGCTCGGCCGTGAGGTCGAGTTCGCCGTCGTCGGACTGGTGACCCGACGCGACGCCGCGCAAGTAGGCGATGTAAGCCAGCCGGCAAGCGTCGATGCTCCAGCCGCCACGCCCCTTCGGCTTCGGCAGGACGCCCTGCTTCGCAAGCTCGCGGACACGCCGGTCACTCAGATCTAGGTGCTCCGCGATTTCAAGCTGGGTGGCCACTCGCTCAGTGCCCCTTCGGGGTGTAAGCTCGGTTCGGCGGAGGTGGCATGGCGAACGACGAGCATCTGGCAAAGCTGAATGAAGGTGTCCACGTTTGGAACACGTGGCGGGAGAAGAATCTCAACGTTTCACCTGACCTCGCCAGGGCCTTCCTCATCCGGGCCAATTTCACCGGGGCCGACTTCAATGGAGCCAACCTCACCGGGGCCATCCTCTTCGAGGCCAGCCTCACCGGGGCAAACCTCAATGGAGCCAACCTCAGCGGGGCCGACCTCAGTGGAGCCAATCTCCATGGGGCCGATCTCGGCGGGGCCAAGCTCAGCTGGGCCAAGCTCAACGGCGCCGACCTCGGCGGGGCCAAGCTCGGCGGAGCGCACCTCGGCGGGGCCAACCTGATCGGGGCCAATCTCAGCCGGGGCTCCCTCTTCAGGGCCGATCTCGCCGGGACAAACCTCACCCGGGCAAACCTCACCGGAGCTGATCTCACCGGGGCTGATCTCACCGGGGCGAACCTACTGCAGGCCAAACTCGATGGAGCTCAATTCGACGCGAGCATCTGCGATGGTGCGCAGCTCAAGCGAGCCTCCTGCGTCGGGACCCAGTTCCACGACATGGATCTCAGTGCTTGCCTGGGCCTCCGTGAAGTAGCGAACTGGTCAGACGTCGATATCGACGCCGACACTGTATTGCGATCGAAGAGGGCTCTTCCTGTAGCGATGCTCCAAGCTTCCGATCTGCCCGATCACGTGCTTAAGGCGGTAGAACCAGGCGATCTGATCGAGATCGAATTCAGGCGGTCGGTCTGGGGCCCGCTCTTCCCGATCGAGCAGGCATTGACCGCGACTCTCGGGAAGCACTACGCCGTGAAGAAGGACAAGGATCGGATTGTCATTGTCCTTGACTCATCTGAGCAATTCCAAGACGCGCTCAACGCTGTGTTGTCAGTCTTAACTGGGTTGGAAGCCGTCTCGCCGGGTGAGGTAGTGCGGCTGCGCGCCGAGCCGAGGGAAGGCCGCTCGGAAGAAGTACGAGACGCCGAACTCTTGGAACTCCTGCGCCGTCTGGCCCGCCTCTACGAAGAAGATCACCCGCGATTCTCCGACGCCGAGGAGTTCGCAATCGAGCTGACAAAGGCGTTCCCCGTAATCGGAGGAACGCTTGCGCTCGCATCCGAGAAGGCACTCGTTGCAGCAGGCCGACCCAGGACGAGATTCGAGGACCTGGCACTCTCCACTCGAATCTACAGATCCTTCAAGGGCTTCTTCGCCGGAGCCAAGCCCATCACAGAACTGCAAGCCGCTCACATATCAGAGCCGGAACTCCTTGAGACTGGCGAGCGAAGCGACGACTCCGAGTAAGCTGCCCTCTCCGCCCGGAACCGGAACCCCCTAGGCGTGGTGAAAACCTGGCGCTTTCCCGCGGCTCTGCGTCACCCGCTGTCCTGAAACGAGAGAAAGAACCTGGAAGCCTACTCCCCCACCGACCTCGTGGTCGGCACGAGCCCACGCACGATCCGTGAAGCGTTGAAATACGCTTGCCCCTGCGGCCCACCGATAACGGACTCGCGCTCGAGAGCGTCGGCGACAACCTGGCAGGCGCGCTCGACGTCCTCGCGTGCGGGCAGCTCGGCCGCAGCCTGCTGCTCCTGCGATGCGGACTCTTCGGCCGCACCTTCTTCGACCGCAGCTTGCTTCTCTCGCTCGGAGTTCTTCCGTCCCATGTGGTCTCCTATGGCTTGCCGCAGGGCTACTGCGTCTCTGCATCGAGCCTGCGCCGCAGCTCTTCCTGCAGTCGCCTGCCCCCACGACTCACGAGATCGTTCAGCACACGCGGATCATCGAGGACATCGATGACCTCGCTCCCCGACAGCTCCTTGATGGGCAGGCCAGGCCGATAGCTCTTGCGGCTCTGCACTGACGTCCGCTTCGCACCGCGCCTTTGCGGCTTGTCCAGGTCACGAGCGAACACGCCAGTGTGGCCGCTGTCCATCGTGGCGATGAATGCGTATCCGATGCGCTTGCGCGGCCCACGCTTCTTGACCTTGAGCGTTACCCCGCGCCTGGTCATCCGCGCCTTGTACTTGATGAGCGGCACGCGCCTGGCGTGGACTATCAGCGCCGCACTGAAGCCGCCGCGATATGCTCGGCGGGCGCTCAGCGCCGCTCGAACGTCACGGGCCGGGAGAGTGAGTTCCTCCCGGACCTTCCTGGTGGCCAGCACTCTGGTGAATCGCAGCGCCTCGTTGACGCTGTTCCTGATCACCTTCTCGCGCAGGCTGCGACCGATCCGGTCGAAATCCTTGAGCACGGCCTTCGAGTCGACGTGGATGTCTACGCCTTGATTCGGCACCACATCCCTCGGTGATTCTGGTAGCGGCGGCGGGATTTGAACCCGCGATCTCCGGCTTATGAGGCCAGCGAGGTGGCCGAGCTCCTCCACGCCGCAGAAAGGGAAGACCCCGGGAGCGACGTGCGCCCGGGGTCTTGAGGGTTCGTTCTTTCTGGCTGCTCGCGTTACATGGTGCGCTCCTGCATGAGGTGCGTCCATCTTGAGGAAAAACAGCGGATTTGCGGGGAAGCGTCAAGCCTGATCACTTGATTTCCGTGTCCGCACTGTCCTTAGTGTCCTTACCGTCCGTATTTCTTCCACGTGGAACGTCGAAGACGTGTCCTTGCTGTCCTTAGTGTCCTTACCGTCCGTCAATCTCGTTTTTCTCGGCTTTCCCGAGTGACCCGATTTCTCCCATCGACTCCGCTTTGAATCGCCTCAGCTCGCCGACGCGGAACTTCCACCGCCTTCTGGTCCTGGAGCCGTAGCGCTCTCCATGCAAACTACAGTTCTCGCTCTTCGCCTGGCGCTCGACCATGCGTCGACCACTGCCCGCCGGATCCGCGTACCCGAAATACTGTGCAGCCTCGACGCTGCCGACCAGTCTGTCTTCGCTCACACCACCCCCCTCCGTCGCAGCAAGCCATCGCGCTCACCGCGGGCACGGATCTTCTCTTCGAACCGGCGCACCCAATAGCGCACGATCTCGTACCGCCACCAGGCCCCGAACTCCGGCGCCACCGCCTGACCGGCCTCGACGATCACCCCGAAGCTCCCGATCCCGCCGTGATGCCGCGCCAGGGTCGCCAGCCGCGCGAATCGCCAGCGGCGCAGCTCCCACGCGCTCGGCCGGTGCTCCATGATTGGCTCGATGCGTCGGTACTCGTCGACCATCCGAGCGATCCATTCGGATGTGGCGCCGATCCGCCGGCCCGTGTCGATCTCGCCCTTGAAGACCGGCACCTCCGAGCCCTCCCAGTCGTCCCCACACCGCGAGCAGATGGCGCGGTAGCGCTGCCGGCCCGTCGTCTCGTGGTCCTTCGTCTTCACCTCGGTCCGTGTGCCAGGCCGGACCTGGTCGAGTTGAGCTACGGCCAGCCGGTTCGTCGCCCGCTCAAGAGCCTTCTCCGCCGTGCGGATCTCGCGAGCCAGATCCGCTTCGCCGAGCGAGCTCGTACCGCTGCGAAGCCGGCGCAGTTGTTCCTCGGCCCCCAACTCTGCACGCTCAGCCGCGGAGAGCGCGCGGAGTCGCGTAGCCGCGAGCGCCGCGCAGCCGCGACACACCGCCCCGCGCATGGCAACAGGATCCTGCGCCTTGGCCCCCGACAGCAGCTCAGTGAGGCCCGCGTAGCGATTGATGATCTCGTGCTCGTCGTCGTACATGATGCGGCTCATCGATTCGCGTCCGCGTACGTGACAGCCACTGCGAGCGCGGCCCACATATCGGACTTGAATCCGTAGAGCGGTCCCGGCGACGCCTTCAGGCCGATCGCCTGCTGCTTGCTCGGGCCGTAGCGATCTATCAGCGCCTGCCTGATGTTCGTGTCCTTGGCGCGCATCGAGCCGCAGAGGTGCATCTTGACATCGCGGCGATAGACGCGGGCGAACTCGCCGGGCCACGCCTGTGCGAAGCGGCCGCTCCAGAAGACCGTCTCGAAGATGGTCTTCCCGACGGCCATCCCATACGATGCGATCCCCTCGATCACGAGCACATCGCCGATAGGGGCCACGTGCTGCGCCTTGAGAATCGCGAGGATCTCCTTGTTGGGGAGAATCATTCGCTCGAGGACCTTGCCGTCCTCGTACTCGACCAGAGCACTCTGCTCATAGCCCGGATCGATGGCCAAGACTCTCACAGCATCCTCGGCTGCTGCAGCATCTGCTGCTCATTCCGCTTCGCCATGGTCCACCACTGCTCGCGGACCTCGTCCCACCAGGTGGTGTCGGCCTTGTCCGGCCACTCCTTTCGGAATCGCTCCATGTGCTGGCTGAGCCTCTCCCAGTCGATCGGGTAGAAGTTCACCGGCACGGCTTCATGGCCGAGGCGCATCGCGGCAATCATCGTCGCGAGTTGCAGGCCCTGGATGGCGTGCTCTGCGTTCTCGTGATTCTTGGGCGGAACGAGTGTCCCGGCACACCAGATCTCGTGAGCAATCTTCGCGATCGGAACCGGATGGCCGTCACCATCGACGACGGTGACTCCGCCGAGCACCTCCGACAGCGCCATGCCGACCGACTTCCCTCGCTTGCCTTGTGGGATGCGCGCTGCGTTCTCCACGTTCGCGGCGGCCAGAGCGTCGCGGCGCTTCCGCGGCCCCTCGATGCGGTGCACCTGCGCATGGCCCAGCGGCGCGCAGTTCGTCGCCCACCGTAGGAGCTGCGGAACATCCAGCGGACCCCCTCGGTCTTCCTCGCCGCGCGCGTCGCGCCGGGCCCGCCTCACCGCCTTGGCGCAGGCGGTGCGGATCTCCGCGATCGACGGGAGGAACCTCCGCTCCGACTCGTTCTTGAACGCCCTGAGCCCCTCGGTCAGCCACGGCAGCGGGATGTCAGCCGTGTCGTCGAGGTACACCCGGATGGTCGGCTCGAGGTCACCGCCGCTCGGAAACGACGCGCATAGCCTCGAGATCAGGCTCATCCTCTGGCGGGTCTCCGAAGAGCGGACCTTCTCGTCGGTCGATGTCTGCACCGATGCTTCGCATGGCCTGGGTGATGCCGCCTGGCTTCTCATGTTGACCTCCGGTGGCGCGTTGGCTGGTGGCCTTGTCGAAGAGCGCGGCGAAGCGGTCGCGTAGCTTCGTCGGCGACTGGACGTTCTTGCGCTCGAAGCTGTCGCGGACGACCCAGCGGATCACGCACCGGATGTCCGCTTCTGGGATCGGGTCGACGTTCTTCGTCCCCCGGAGCATGAGGTCGAAGACCCTCGCCCACTTGTCGATCGAGGATGCACGCCGCACGTGGGCGACGTGCTCGGATAGTTCGGCTTCGAAGAGCTTGGCCAAGTCACTGCCCGCCGCCGAAGGCGGAGGTTTACGTCCCTCGTCCCTCGTCCCTCGTCCCTCGTCCCCCGACCCACTACCCACGGGCGGATCTCCGGGCGTTTCCGCGGATGTCCTGGAACTTCCGCGGATATCAGCGGACGCCCCTCCGTCGTTCTCAGGCCGCGGGGTGTGGGGTGGATACCGTGACTCTTTCGCCCGACGCCCTTTACCCCGATGCGTCTCCCACCCTGTGAGTTGCAGGTAGGGCCGGCCGGCCACCTCGTAGAGAACGAGTGGCGGGTCCTCAATAGCCGCAAGCTCCTCGACCCATGCGATGACCACCTCGGCGGTCACCGCTGCGCGAACGGGGTAGAGCGCCGCCTTCAACTTCGCCGGTCGCGCGTCGAGCCGGCCGTAGTCGTCGACCGCCACGAGCAGCGCGCGGAACGTGAGATCCGCCTCCATGCTCACCAGAGACAGAGACTCGCTATCGTTGATTTCCCCACGGATAACCCGGCTGGGCACCGCCCCACCCCCCCCACCAGAGTGCTTGCCAGCTACTCGGTGGCGCTACCCGCTTCGCCTTCGCCTTGATCGGGGTCGGGATCGGGCAGGCCGAGCGCGAGCTGGTTGTCATCGCCCATGTGCATGTCGATCTGGAGCGGCTCGCGTGGGCTGCGAACACGAGTGGAGACCGTGCCCTTGAAGTTACCGTTCTTCGCCGCCTTGACCTGCAGCGTGAGGCTGATCGACCCCTCTGCAGCCGACGTCTGCACGCCGTCATTGAGTTCGGGGAACGACTCGATGACCTCCCGCTCCATGTGCGCCATCACCTGCTTGACGACGCTGCGCTGTCCGGGCGGAAGCTGCTTGCGCAGCTCTGCCAGTGTCGTACCTGTGCCGACTGCCGCTGCAGGCGCCGGCCCTCCGTTGTCTCTGAATCCCACGTTCTTCCCTCCCCTGCCGCCTACCGGCGGCCTGCTAGCCGGCGGCTCTGCGCCTCCGGAGTGATGCGTCGAACGCTCTTGATCCCGGGGCGCTCGGGTTCGGGTCCGAGCTGGTCTTCGAGTTCGCGAATCCGCAGGCGCAGTGCCGCGTTCTCGCCTCGCTCTCGAGCCTCGCCAAGGATCGGTGTTACGTAGTCGAGCCCGCCGGTCATCTCGATCAGGTCCGGCATGTCGTCAGGATCGAATCGGTGCGGGTCGTAATCCCCGAGTTCGTGGTGGAGCCGGGCCTGGTACTGGCGCAGCGTCATTCTTGATCTGTGCTTTCGGCGCAGATGGTCGGCGAGTCGGCTCATGCAGCCCGCCTCCACCGCCGCGCGCCGCAGCGCCTGCGAGACGGTTTCAATGGCCATGGGGGGAGTGGCCTCCTGTGACCGGCGGACTTTCGCCGGGAAAACGCAACAGAGGGCACAATCGCAGTCAGACCCGAACCTCTGTTGCCCTCTGTCCTTCGGGCACAATGAAAATCGTGATGGCCCAGCCGCGAAGACTCCGCGAGAATCAAGGGGAACAGATGCGGAGACGGCCCTCGCGAGGCCGCCTCCGCGTCCCCTGCCGTCGGCTGAGAGCCGGCAGGAGAAAACAACTGGAGCCCACTCTTCAACCCTTTGCCGACTCCCTCGGCATTTGGCTTGGCGCAGCCGCCGCAGTCGTCTCGGCGGTGGCAGGAATCCTCGTGTACCGGCACACGACCCGCCCCGCCCGCCCCGGGGTGCAGGTCCGAACGGCAACTATCCTTCCGGACGGCTCCGTGTCGGTCTCGCTTCTCGCGGGCTGCCCAAAGGGGCTCTGGGGAAGAATCGTCACAGTGCAGGCGCGCAGACCGTGGGGAACCAAGGTCTCGAACAAGCTCCGCGCTCAGACAGAGACTACTGACAAGACCAAGCGGGGAACCTTCTTCCGGCGAGCCGTCTTGGACCGCAAACTCCATTCCAGCGGCTTCGCTGGATGGGCGTGTGTTCAGCTTCCATCCCGAAAGCAACCCGAGGACTGGAAGGGAGCGATGCTGGCCCTGACCTTCGTGCTGGAGGTGCAGCGAGGATCGCCCAAGCGATACCGGGAACGCGTCAAGGTCCCCATGGAACTCGGGCGAGAGCTCTCCGATCATCACCACGCCACAACCCCCTCGGCATCCGGCGAACTGTGATGGTTTCCAATGTGAAACTTGTGACGAGCACAGCGCGTCGGCAGCGTCGACCACGGCGGAGTCGGCTCGTTGCAGCGCCAGCGTTCGGAACTCGGGAACTGGATCCAGTTGGGGATGGAGGTGTCCGCGACATCACCCACGAATTCAACAATCCACTCCAGCCACGGCGGCAGTAAGCAGTTCCTGTCGGCGATCGCCAGCCAGACGAACAGGTTCGCGATGCAGGCGGCGGCCGTGACCCAGATAAGGATCGACATCACCGAACTCCTGCTGCTGCTGGGGCGGCGGGGCTGAAAGGAGCGATGCGTTGCCGAACGAAGACCAGGACCAGGAGCTGCAGGAAGCTATCGCTGAAGGCGTATCGAAGGCGCTGGCGGAGCGAGACGAGGAGAAGGCCAAGGCCGAGGAAGAGAAGGCTAGGGTCGAGAGCGAGAAACTGCGGAAGGGCAAGTTGGGCTGCCAGGTCTACTTGCTGGGCGTGGTCGCATTGATGGGCACCTGCGTGCTCCTGGCCGAGTTCGGTCCCAAGGACGAGCCCGATGAGGCCGGTGCACCTGTCGCGCAATCGACGCCGGCCTATCCGGCCCCTGAAACAACAGAGCTGACGCCCGGCGACCCTGAAGACCCTATCCCTATGTTCGTCATCAGCGCGACCGCCGTTCTGCGCAGTGCTCCGCGCGCCGATGCCGACATCTTGGCTGAGCGGGAGCGTGGCGACGGCGTCCTCGTGACCCCGGCTGACCCCGAGTCTGATTGGCTCCAGACCCACGTGATCGATCGAACTGGCGACGGATGGGCTCCGCGCGACGCTTGGGTCCTCGCCTCGCAGGTCGGCTCTAGCAAGGAGGCCATGGTCGCGGCCGGCAAGCTGCGAAACGTCCTGAAAGATCTCCTCGGTGAACCGGACGGGGCGAAGCGGAACGCGAAGGCGTACTGCGAGAAGGAGTGGCGCACGGACTTCGTGATGCAGAAGGATTGCCTCGAGAGCCAGCGCGCCGGCTGGGAGTCGTTGCGAGAGGCCGAGAAGCAATTCAAGCTCGGAACTCGCGAGCGCC
Source organism: Deltaproteobacteria bacterium (assembly GCA_029261835.1). Lineage (GTDB taxonomy): Bacteria > Myxococcota_A > UBA9160 > UBA9160 > UBA4427 > JAJDAO01. The sequence continues at coordinate 50,519 of JAJDAO010000002.1, forward strand.
GCATTCTGGTCGACTGCGTGGCGAAGTGGACCGCCGATCGCAACACCGGGGTCAACTGGGAGATGGCCGAGCATTGCGCGCGTGAGCAGATCGACGCCTACCGCGCCCTGCAGGCTGAGTGATGCTTTCGCCCTGCCACGCCCCCGAATCCCCCCGCCTTGAATCGCCCATGAATTCACTGTGCGGGCCCGCAGAACGCCACAAGAATGGCTGTTCTTGTATTATTGAAGAGCGTCTTGATAAAGCTTGTGCGAATTCCGTGACGCCTGTGACCGCCGCTGTCACCTCCGGTGTCCATCATGCTGCGGACTTCGGAGTTTCACCGCGGAGAAAGTCTTCGAGGGTGAACCCGAGACGCGCGATGTCGATGCGGAAGCTCTCGGCGAGCTTCAGGAGGTTCTCGTTCCCAAGGTTTCCCTGCCCGAGTTCAATCTGGCAGACTCGGCCACGCGAAATGCCGAGTGTCTTGCCGAGTTGCTCTTGGGTTAGGCCCAGAGAGATTCGCAGTATCTTGAGAGGACGGTCCATGTTTATGGAACATATACTCCGAAACGCTCTCTGGCAAGGAGACATGTTTAGGGTCCCGCAACTCTGTGAAGTTGCAGGCGAATTTAGGCTCGCTATACGGTGACCACATGGCAAGCCACTCGCTTACAGAACCGGCTGATCCCCACCTCTGGATACGCATTGAACTCGCGATGCTGCGCAAAGGACTAAAGCAAGCCGACCTGGCCAGGTTGGTTGGAGTCACGCCGGGCCGGGTGACGCAATGGAAGAAGGGTGAGGGTGAGCCTGGCGCTGACCGCTACCCGGTCTTGGCTGAAGTCCTGGGCGTAACGGTGGATTGGCTGATGGGCAAGCAGCTCACTGAGGATCAGGGCGACCTTGAGCGCTGGCTACTGGAGGTTCTGGTGGACGGTGGAGAGGAGTTGGTCGAGATGGCGAAGCACCTCGAGACCCACGAGGTTGCGCTCGCGTTGAGGGAGTACCTGAAGCGCGCTAGCCCGGCGGAGTAAGCTTCTCCCGCAATCGGGTGGGACTGGATGACTGCGGGGTTCTCGCGTGAGCCATGAGCGATGATCGACTGCGGTACAGTGACGATGTTGATGAACTCATCCGAAGGGCACGCGACGGGGGTCTCTCGGACCAGCAGATCATCGACCTACTCACCCGTGGTGATACCTATGCCGAGGTGCGTCAAAGAGCAGAACGCTTTGCAGACGCGCTTGGGATGAGTCGCGCGGAGTTTGTCAGAAAGGCCGGTTCTCGGGGATAGCAGCGAGAAGCCGTCCAGTGGCCTCTCTCTCAGTCATCGCAGCTGAAGCTGCCGCCGCTTCAAGCTCGTCTGGAGTTGTGCTCAGCTCAGTTCCGATGATTCTTGCGAGATCCTCCGGAACTTCCAGGGTCGTTTCCGTCGGCGACAATATGCTGACCCCCATCGGGATGTCCCTGACTGCAATCCTACGTCCCGGAATACCTACGGGCTCAAGTTCGACTTCGTAGGCTTCATGCATGAGGACTTGACCCGATCTTACTCTGCAGTAGCGAAGAGCGGTGTCCATCAGGTCAAACGATTTCTCATTCCCCTTTCTGAGCATCCCGACCAGATCTCGAAGAAATAGACCGCGCTCTGTCAGGCCGTAGTCGTGCTTTCTCAAGAACTGATAGGCGACGAGGTGGTCGAGGCCATTCCAGACCGCTTGGCTAAACGGGCCATTCTTATATCGGATGAAGTCGAACGTCGGTCCGACCAACCCCTCTTCCGCGAGCCCGAGCCCGACAAAGAACGGGGTCTTCTGGACCTTCAGGCGTCCGTGGATCGGAGCCGATTCGTCCAGCATGTAGAGGAGCAGCGCTGTGTCGAGTGAGTTTGCCATCAGCTCTTGTTTGTCGTAGCGGACCTCAACTCAGATCCAGATGACTGGCCCGCGGCCAAAACCCGCATAGAGAGTATTCGGTATCAACCGTCTGAGGGGCAAGCCATTTATGGCTAGATGTAAGAAACGGGCGGGATTACAGATAGTTATTGCACCAAGTAGCACCCTCGTGACCACAACCTCATCTGAATGGCGCCTTCGGGCTCCCCGGGGACACGGCACGGCGGGCAGTCTGCTACAGGCCGCCCAGCGGTTTATGTACCCTGAACTGATTTGCTTGCACCTGTGAGATTCGTTGTTTATGTTCCCTCAACTACGAGGGAGTCTAAACGATGCCGCCCACAGCACCCACCCCGAGCCCCGACACCCCGCCCGCCTCAGCCTTCGCCGCTCTCGGGCTCTTCCTTGGGCAGGAACGTCTTCCCCTGGAACCGGAAGACATGCCGGAGCAGCCGGTAGGGCGGCGCGACGCGCAGCCCGCACTCCCCCCGACCTCGGCCCTCACAGACTTGGTTGTGGGCCAGCGCGTCGAGCGCTTTGTAGTCCGGCGGCTCCTGCGCATAGAGCAGTGTGAGGCGCGCGTTCAGGTCGGCTGCGTGGCTCTCTGCACCCGAGCGCTGCGCCTCCGCCACCAGCTCGAGATACCGACGATGCAACTCGGCATGTTGCCGGGCACGTGTGGAGAAGTTCAGCGCCATGTCGAGGGCACCAACCACGGCCGGCACCATCGCTACCAGCAGGGCGTAGTCCTTGTTGTGTGTCAGCGCGTAGACCGCCCCACTGCCGCTCACCAGCACGAGGAACATGCCGAGCCGGTGACATGCGTCGAGGAAGCCCTCACGGGCCTGGTGCACAATCGCGCACCGCATTCCGTGGAAGACGACATCGTCTACCGCTTCGGCGGCTTCGGTGGTGGCTTCGGGGCCTGCGGGAGCCCGCCCCCCACGTCCCTCGGCGTCCTGGGTGGAGATGTCGGTTTCGGCGGCGGCTTCGGTGCCTGTGGCTGCCCCCTCTTCTCGGTCGCGCCCGACTTGCTCATCTCCCATGTCTCACTCCCCATTTGTTCCTCCTGCGGTCTTAGCCGCTGCAGGGGGTTTCGGGGGCAGTCCGTGTCGGCGGGCTGCTCCCACATGAATATGCCTGACGCAACTCTGTGCGCAAGGGATGAGACGCAACCGCCGCGGCACCGGAGGGCGTCGTGAACATCCTCGACCAGCTCGAACACCTCCGGCGCGCAGTCATCGACGGCCATCAGCCGCACGAACTACCGGCCGGCCGGCTCGTGCATCACTGGCTGATCACGCATCCGCGCAGCGATGACCAGTATCACACGGTTGAGCAGTCGTATCTCGGCTCCGTGAAGGCATCGATCGCAATCTGCACACCGCCGATGCCGGGAGACTCGCTATGAGACGAGCACTTATCGACCGCCGGTGGTGGCTACAGCCGAAGCTCACACCGCTCGGCGAGTGCGTCGCGGTGATGGCGCTCGCGCTCGCGGTGGGTCTGCTCAGCGCGGCGTGGTGCTCACTTTGACGTCCGCGGCGAGTGACCGCGGCGTCGGCCTGGTCCGCGAACGGACCTCGCGGGACCGGGATGGGGGGTCGGCGCGACGGGGCGCCGGCTCCCCACACACGGAGGTGACATGAGCGAGGCGTTTCAACTCGAGCAGCCCGAGAAGGTCGTTCCCGAGGTCGGCATCCACGAGGGCATCCCGAACGAGGTCTATCACCACAGGTGGGAGGCCGTGAACGCGAGCCGACTCTCGGACCTCACGCGCTCGCCGGCCCACTGCCTCTGGCGCATGGTCCACCCCAGCACGGAGCAAACTCCCGCCATGGTGTTCGGCACCGCCGTTCACTGTGCGGTGCTGGAACCGGAGGAGTTCGAGAAGCGGTACCGCCACGACCCGCCCTGCCCTCCCGAGCGCAAGCCGTCCGGGTGGAAGAACACGAACGACTACAAGTCACAGGCCGCGGACCTCCGACTCGCCGGCTTCGAGCTGCTGACCTCGGATCAGCTCGAGGGCTGCAAGCTGATCCGCGAGAGCATCTACGGCGAGCCGAGCGCCGCACGGGACCTGCTGGAGGCGATGACCGCGACAGAGGTCTCCTACGTGGCGGACGACCCGGCGACGGGGCTTCGGTGCAAGGTGCGGCCCGACCTCCTGGCCGAGAGCGCCGGGATCGTCGGCGACCTGAAGACAACGCGGGCCGGCGCGAAGAGCGCGTTCGGGCGTCAGATCTATTCGCTCGGGTACCACCGCTCGAAGGCGTTCTACATGGACTGCATGGAGACGCTGGAGCCGCGGAAGTGGGAGCACCACGTGTTCCTCGTCGTCGAGAATACGCCGCCCTACGAGGTCGCCGTCTACGACCTCGACCCGGCAGCGACAGAGATGGGGCGGCGAGAGGTCCGGCTGCTGCTCGACCTGTACGCCGAGTGCAAGAGGACCGGCAACTGGCCCGGCTACGACACGACCGTCCAGACGGTCGGCGTGCCGCACTGGGCCTACTACCAGGAAGAGGAGGCGTCTTGAAATGGACACAGCAAAGCAGATAGATGTGGAGACCGGCGAGGTGACCGAGATTCCCGTTGCCGGTGGGATGAGCGTCGTTCGAGCGCAGGAGTCGGCCGCACTCGACGTCCAGGTGTCGACGGCGAAGGCATACCCGCGCTCGATCCAAAGGTTCCAGAGCGACCTCGAGTCGTGGGCGACGCTCAATGAGGAGATCGCCGACGAGTGCTTCTACGCGAAGCCGCAGGGCGGGCAGACGATCATCGGCCCGAGCGTGCGTTTCGCGGAGCTGATCCAGTCGGCCTACGGGAACCTGATGGTCGAGTCCCGGGTGATCGGCGAGGAGGATGGCCACGTCATCGTGGAGGCGACGTGTCGCGACGTCGAGCGCAACACGGCGAGACGCGACCAGGTGCGCCGGCCGATCCTCACGAAGGCCGGGAAGCGGTTCGCCACGCATATGATCGAGCAGACGATCAACGCGGCGAGCGCCATCGCCGGCCGAAACGCGATCTTCAAGGTCGTCCCCAAGGCGCTCTGGTGGCAGATCTACCAGAAGGCCCGCCAGGTGGCAGTCGGTGACGCGAAGACGTTCGGCGATCGCCGGGACGCCGCCCTCGCCTACCTCAAGGACATGGGCGCGACCGAGGAGCGAATCCTCCACTACCTCGGCGACAAGAAGGTGAAGGATCTCGACGCCGACGACTTGATCGCCCTGCGCCTCAAGGTGAAGACGATCAAGGAGGACGGGGTCAGCGTCGACGACGCGTTCCCCGCACCGAAGGGCCCGGATCCGAAGCAGGCGAAGGAATCAGCGGCCGCGGCCGGCGACGCCATCTCGAATGGGAGCAAGGAGAGCGGCAAGCCGGAGGGCGCATGAACCGCAACACGACAGTGGTCTTCGACCTCGAGACCGGTGGTGTCGAGGCCAAACATCCGGACATCCAGCTCGCGGCCGTGGCCGTGCGCGGCTGGGAGGAGATCGACACCTTCGAGCGCAAGCTTCAGTTCTCGGTCGACTCGTGCGACCCGGAGGCGCTGGAGATCAACTCCTACGACCCGGCGGTGTGGGAGCGCGAGGCGTTGCCCGAGGCCCGCGTGGTGGCGCAGTTCGCTCAATGGATGCGTCGCCACGCGGTGATCCACAAGGTCTCGAAGCGTGGCAACCCATACAGCGTGGCCCGGCTCGCCGGCCACAACGTCGCCCGGTTCGATGCGCCGCGGTTGCTCGCCATGTTCAAGCGGCACGGCGCCTTCCTCGCGGCCGACGCCTTCCGCCCGCTGGACACGCTGCAGCTCGCGCTCTGGCACTTCGCCGGGCGAGAGGATGAGCCGGAGAACTACAAGCTCGGGACGCTGGCGACAGCGCTCGGGATCGCGACGGACGGCGCGCACGATGCGCTGGCCGACGTGCGGATGACCGTGCAGCTGGCGAAGGCCATCTGCGAGAGGAGCAACGGATGAGCGAGAACGGACTGCGCGTGGTCGAGCTTCGAACTGAGAATTTCATGGGGATCAAACTGGCCGAGCTGCGACCCGGTCCCGATGGCCTGGTGATCATCGGCGGACGCAACGGCGCCGGCAAGACATCGCTCCTCGACTCGTTCGAGTGCGCGATCCGCGGGAAGAAGTTCCACCCCGACCGGCCTGTGCGCGACGGCGCCGAGAAGAGCGACGTGACACTCGACCTCGGCGAGCTGAAGATCCGGCGCCGTTTCAAGCCCGACGGCTCTGGGACGTTTCACGTCGAGACCGCGGACGGCATGGTGCCGCGTAAGCCGCAGGAGATGCTCGACGCACTGGCCGGCGCGATCGCGTTCGACCCGCTGGAGTTCTCGAGGATGGAGCCGAAGGCGCGGCTCGAACTCGTTCGCAAGCTCGCCGGTGTCGACGTGTCCGATCTCGACAAGCAGCGCGCCGCGCTCTACGAGGAGCGCACCGGAGTCAACCACGAGGCGAAGGTGCTCGCCGGCCAGCTCGAGGGGATGCCGCGGCACGAGGGCGTCCCGGACGAGGAAGTGTCGGTCAACGCGCTGCTCCAGCACCTCGACGAGCTGCGCGGAGAGATCGGAGCGAACGACACGAAGCGGGCCGCAATGGACGACGCGCGCTCCATCGTTGCAGAGCGCATGCGCGAGCGCGTCGAGTGGCGAGACGCGGTCGAGAACATGGAGCGCCAGCTTGAGGAAGCGCGCGAGAGGCTATCGGCTGCAGTGGAGGCCGAGCGCCAGGCGACGGACGATGCTGACGCACTCCAGGCCACACTGAACGACCTGGTCGACCCAGACCCTGCTCCGATCGAGGAGCAGATCAAGACGGCCAGCACGACGAACCAGCTCGTTCGCGACAACGCGGCGCGAGTGAAGCGGGCCGCCGAACTCCGAGCGGTGAAGGACCGCAGCGAGCAGATGACGGGGCAGCTCCAGGCGATCGACTCGCAGAAGGCCGCGCGGATCGCCAGCGCGAGCCTCCCGCTCGACGGACTCTCGTTCGGTGACGACGGCGTGACCCTCAACGGAATCCCGTTCGCGCAGATCAGCAGCGCCGAGCAGCTCCGGGCCTCGGTCGCCATGGGGATCGCGCTCAACCCGAAGCTCCACGTCATGCTGATCCGCGACGGCTCACTGCTCGACGCGGACTCGATGGGCTTGCTCGCGGAGATGGCAGCCGAGCACGGGTACCAGTGCTTCATCGAGCGCGTCGGCAACGCGGATCAGGGCGCCATCATCATCGAGGCCGGCGAGGTGGTGGGGGCCGAGCGGCCTGCGGTGGACGCTGCGTGATGGCCCTTCCCGACCCCGACCTGCAGGCCATCCGCGTCGCCCTTGAGATCGCGGAGGCCGAACTGCCGGCCGACCGGTACGCAACGATCAAGCCGGCGAATGATGCCGTCGAGCGCTTGTCCTCCCGGCTGGCAGCTGCGGAGCGCGCGATCCGGCGTGGCCTGGCGCCGCTGGCCGAGTACGACGAGGCCAGTCGACACGAGACGATGTCCGCGGCCAGCGGGGCCCCGCGATGATCCAGGGCGGCCTCTTCGACGAGCTCGTGGTCGACAACTTCGCCGGCGGCGGCGGGGCGAGTACGGGCATCGAGGCGGCGATCGGTCGGCCCGTGGACATCGCGATCAACCACGACCCCGAGGCCGTCGCGATGCACGCGGCGAACCATCCGCACACACAACACCACTGCGAGAACATCTGGGACGTTGACCCGGTCGAGGCCACCGCAGGCAGGCCCGTTGGCCTGGCGTGGTTCTCCCCGGACTGCACGCACTTCTCGCGAGCCAAGGGCACGCAGCCGCGGCAGAAGCGGATCCGCGGGCTGGCCTGGGTGGTGATCCGCTGGGCGGCGAAGGTCCGGCCGCGCGTGATCATGCTCGAGAACGTCGAGGAGTTCGCGACCTGGGGGCCGCTGCGCGATGGGCGGCCCTGCCCTGATCGACGCGGGGAGACGTTCCGCACCTGGGTCTCACAGCTCGAGGATCTCGGCTACGTGGTCGAGTGGCGTGCGTTGGCGGCCTGCGACTACGGCGCCCCGACAACGCGGCGCCGGCTCTACCTGATCGCCCGCTGCGATGGTGAGCCGATCGCATGGCCGGAGCCCACGCACGGCCCCGATCGAGCCGAGAGCTATCGCACGGCCGCCGAGTGCATCGACTGGTCGCTCGAGTGTCCGAGCATCTTCACGCGGCGACGGCCGTTGGCCGAGGCCACGCAGCGCCGGATAGCCGAGGGCCTTCGTCGCTTCGTGGTCGAGACCGAAGCGCCGTTCATCATTCGCCACGGGCACTACAGCAAGCGGACCGGCGCCGGCCTTCGCCCTGGCTGCGGTGCGGGGACCTGGCGTGGACAGCGCCTCGAGGAGCCTCTGGCGACGGTCTGCGCGACGAACGACAAGAACCTCGTGTTGCCTCACCTGCAGCGTGAGGGCGAGACCTCGAGCACGCCGGCGCCGCTGGTCGCTGCATGGATGGCGAAGCATTACTCCGGCGTGGTCGGCCACGGATTCGCCCGGCCGATCGGCACGATCACGGCCCAAGATCATCACGCAGTGGTCGAGGCGGCGCTTCACCCGGGCAAGGATCGGAGCCCGGAGGTCGCCGCGTTCCTGACGAAATACTACGGCACGGCCGTTGGATCCGATCTCCGGGAACCGCTGCACACCATCACCAGCCGTGACCGCTTCGGCCTGGTGGTCGTCGCCGGCCTCAAGTATCGGATCACCGACATCGGGATGCGGATGCTCGCGCCGCGCGAGCTGTACCGCGCGCAGGCGTTCCCCGAATCGACCGAGATCGCGCCGCGGCTGAACGGCAAGCCGATCACGAAGACCGCGCAGCTCCGGCTCTGTGGTAACAGCGTCGTCCCGCTCGTCGCGCAGCAGCTCGTCGCGGCGAATGTCGACGTTCGCGAGATGGAGGGCGCAGCATGACCGCACTCATCACGGTCAGCATCTACTTCGCCGGCGTAGTGTTCTTCCTCGCGCTGGCTGGCACGAATCGTCGCCGCGCTCGAAGGCTGGGAGGGGAGGAGAATGGCTAGGCGATTTCGAGCGTACCAGGATCGGTTCGGTGCCAATCAAGGAATCCAGTACGTGGAATCTGTGTCGGACTGCCCGACATGCGAACAACCGACGCTAGAACGCTGGCAGCCATTCCTGCAGATTCGAGTGCCAGTGCCGTTCAGACGACTGCAAGGCATCGCGGAGATTCTATCGCGGGAGTGGGTCGGGCCAATTGATGGCGCAGCACACGGCTCAGCCCCGACCGACGTGCCACCGCCGGAGGAGTGATGCCGCAACTGTCATTCATGAAGCGATTCGTCCCCGCCTTAGAGAACGGCCTCGCTGAACTCGAAGGCCGGCCACTGCCGCATCCGGGTGTCAGGCCCAAGCGCCAGACCATTCGGCTCGTGTGGAAGTATCCCATCCGCCCGGGGCAGACTCTCCAGATCGTCACCGGCGCGCGGACTAAGCAGTATCGGAAGCTGGGAGAGGCGCAGTGCACGAGCGTGGAGGCACTTGAGATCGACACCGAAGCGATGGTCGCGACCGTTGTTGTCGAGGAACGCTGGCTACCACTAAAGGATGTGCATGCCCTTGCGCACGCGGACGGACTCCGTGACGCCGCTGAGATGGTGCAGTTATTCGACAGGATGTACGGCCTGCCCTTCGAGGGAGTCTTGATTAAATGGTGAACGCATACACACGAGAGGGCGCGCCCGTGGCACTTGCGCCCGTGATGAGCAGCGTGAAGCAGGCCGAGGGGAGCGGACGCGGGTCGAACTCTCCCCTCGGCTTGTGAGGTAGCGCGGCCGGAGGAGTGATGGGTCAGAAGACTCGCGTAGACACGGGTGCAGGAGTGCTGGTCGGTGGTGGCCTTTGCATGCTCTTTGGGGTGTGGGGACCGGCAGAGCTTCTTCTGATTGGTGCAGGGCTAGTGCTCATCGGCGCAACAATTATCGATGGCCCGGTGGGCTGGCGATGACCGCCCAGCCCGAGCGCGCCTGCACCACCTGCCACGAGCAGCTTGATCCGGGCGACATCACTTGGCCCGGCAAGGGAGACGGACACCTCTGTCAGGACTGCTGGGAGATTGAGTCAGACCGCGAGTGGTGGGAGATGGTGGAGGCAATCTATGCCTGACCAGCCCGAGCGCGCGTGCGAGAAGTGTCTGTGGTGGAACGGCAGGCCAAGCACCAGTGATTCAATAGGGTTCGGTTATTGCAGACGGATGCCACCACAGATTAAGACAGCAATGAGATTTGCAGAGCATCCAATTACTACACCCGGGAATTGGTGCGGCGAGTTCGAGGAGCGGGGAGAGGAGAGCAAGTGAGCACAGGCATCTCCTGGACGGATGAGACCTGGAATCCGATTCGCGGCTGCACGCCGGTCAGCGCCGGCTGTACCAATTGCTACGCGGCACGACAGGCACGTCGGTTCAGCGGCCCGGGCAAGGCATACGATGGACTGACGCGCATGACTGCGAGCGGCCCGAAGTGGACTGGCAAGATCCGCCTAGTGCCGGAGGTGTTGGATCAGCCGCTTCGGTGGCGGAAGCCACGACGCATCTTCGTCAACAGCATGAGCGACCTCTTCCACGAGGACGTGCCAAGCGAGTTCATCGCCGCCGTGTTCGGCGTGATGGCAGGCGCTCGCCAACACACGTTCCAAGTGCTCACGAAACGCCCGGAGCGAATGGCGCAGTGGTTCCGGTGGGTGGAAACAGATGTCCGTGAGCCGAGATGGGAGTGCCTAGAGAAGGCGGAAGAGCTCATCGACCGCGAGCCACAAGAGGACAGCGAATCCACTTGGCCCCTCCCCAACGTCTGGTCGGGCGTGAGCGTCGAAGACCAGGAGGCAGCGAACGAGCGAATCCCGCTGCTACTCCAGACGCCGGCCGCCGTGCGGTTCCTGTCGTGCGAGCCGCTGCTGGGGCCCCTCGATCTCGACCCGCGCAAGTGGGCACCGACAGATACCTGTTTCCAGGCGCCGCCAAAGCTCGACCAAGTGATCGTCGGCGGAGAGTCTGGGCCCGGTGCAAGGCCGTGCGATGTCAGGTGGATTCGGAGCATCGTCCAGCAGTGTCGGGAAGCGAAGGTCGCGTGTTTCGTGAAGCAGGACTCCGGACTTCGTGCCGGTGAGCGAGGGCGGATTCCTGATGATCTCTGGATACAGGAGATGCCAGATGCCGCGAGACCCTGAAAAGGCACGTGCCAGATCGCGACGCTACCGCGAGCGGAAGAAGATTGCGAAGTACGGTCCCGAGGCAGCAGGGAAAGATATGCGGGGACGTCACGGAAACTGCTCTGGTCCCAAGAATGCGCGGTGGAACGGAGGTCGAATCATCACGAGCCAGGGCTACGTTGCCGTTCGGGTGGCGCACGAACATCCTCATGCATGGGGACCGCCGGGATCCCGCCACAAATACGCATACGAGCACATCATCGTGGCTGTTGGGTATCTCGGTCGCCCCCTAGCCGAAGACGAACTCGTGCATCATCGCAGTGGCGATAAGACCGACAACCGTTGGGAGAACCTGGAGATCCTGTCCAGATCCGAGCATGCGAAGTGTCACGACAAGCAGCGAAGTCGCGACGATCTCGGAAGATTCAAACCTGGAGCAGGCTTGCGCGTGCAGCAGATGCCGGGGGGCGCGGCGTGAGCAACGCCTCGACCGGACAGCGCGTCGGTGTGGTGTGCGAGATATTGGAGCTGCTCGCTGATACGCGGCGCGGCATCACCTGCCACCAGGTCGCAGAGCGAGTGGCGATGAGCACGCGCGCGTGTCACCGGTACTTGCTGGCGATTGAGGCAAGCGGCTTTGCGCGGTCGGAGCGCTCGCCGGCTGAGAACGTGCCGTGGCGCTGGTTCGCCGGCGACCGGATGCGGAAGGTGGGCGCGGCGTGAGTGCGGCGGGCACAGACTTCCCCACTCGCCACGCCTACAGGCGAACCGACGTTCGCGACTTGTTTGGGGCGAGTCTTCACGCGATCGACCGGGCGATCCGCGAAGGGCGGGTCCGGGTGAATCGCTACGGGCGGGGCGTGTATCTCCATCCTGGGGACGTGGAGCGAACGTTCGGATTTCCGAGCGACGGCGAGAAGTTGCAGGTTTCCGCGGAATCACTGGCCGAGATGGAGGACTTGCTGGCATGATTCGCCGCATGAGCATCTACATCACAGACGCGCGGAAGCTACGCGGCGGGGCGTGGGCCGCGAAATATCCCGACAAGGCCGACGACCTCTGGTTGGTTGCCCAGGTGGGCGGGAAGAAGAAGCGAAAGAGAATCGGTCCGCCAACGGAAGAGAACCGAAAGGTCGCAGAGCAAAAGGCCGCCGAGTGGAGATTCATCCTCGAACGAAGGTCGATGGGCGAGGCGGGAATGATAGCCGTCTCGTTCTCGGAGGCGGCCGACACCTACCTGAAGCGGGGGCTACGGAAGAGAGCGCCGAAGACAGTCAGAGGACGGGAGTATCAGGCGGGTGTCTTGAAGAATCACTTCGGCACAACAGCGATCGATCAGATCGATGCCGATGCCATCGCCACGTGGTGGGACGAGTTCGTCGAGGAAGGTGCCCGGGACGTTCGCACCGGTAGATCCTATCTGAACGTGCTCTCGATGATCTTCAAGCACGCGGCAAGAACCCACAAGGGACTAGCGAATCCCGTCTCGGAGGCTCGAGAGCGGATCATTGGCGAGATCCAGAACACAGCCGCCTATCGAGCCCGAGACCAAGAGAACTGCAATCCCGTTGCACCCGAGGAGATGGCGAAGCTCCTCCCGGAGCTGGAGCGGTATGGCAACGAGGATCTGTTGTTGACCGTACTTCTCATGTACGAGGGCGGCCTGCGGATCGCCGAGGCTCTGGGACTCCAGTGGGGCGACGTGTGGTGGGGTAAGGATGACTCCGATACCAGCCGCCACCTCCATATCCAGCGCACCCGCTCGAACAGTGACGAGGGGGGCACGAAGTCAGGTCGACGGCGCAAGGTCTCGCTCAGTCGTCGCCTTCGAAGTCTTCTCCTTGAGCGGTACATGGCCATCGGGCGGCCTGCAGCGGGCACGTGGATTGTCGAGCAACACTGGACGAAGAACATCCGGGAGCGGATGACTCGAGTCTGCAAGCGAGCGGGGATCGCCCCTCATAGGCCGAAGGATTTCAGGGACACCTACGCTTCCACGCTGGTGACCCACGGCATTGTGCTGAAGTGGATCAGCATCCAGCTTGGGCATGCGAGCCTCGCCGTCACGGAACGGCACTACGCTAGCTACATGGCGGTGGATGGATACCGAAACCCGTGGATGGTGTCGGAGGGGCAGCTCCCCCCCGACCTGTTCTCAGCACTCGACGGATGGGCGGGCACCAAGAAGGCACCTACGGGCACCAAGAATGCTAAGCTATCGAAAATACAGGGGAATTCATGCTAACCCCCTATCTCGTACATCTCCACCCGCCGTGTCGTGTCCTGTTCGGCGCCATCGGGCTGCTCGCCGCGCATGATGGCCGTTCTCTCTTCCGAGTATTGATCACTGCGTCGCTGCCAGATGCCTCGGATCAGCTCTGTCAGCTCCTCGTCACTCGCGCCATCGCGTAGTGGCGCGCGCAGGTCTGTGCCACCGCTGGCGAAGAGACAGGTGACGAGTCGGCCGTCCGTGGTGAGACGAGCCCGCGTGCAGCCACTGCAGAAGGGCTCGGAGACGGAGGTGATGATGCCGATCTCACCGTCGCCGTCGCGGTAGCGCCAGCGCTTGGCGACCTCGCCAGCATAGTTGGGGTCGATGGGCTGGATGGGGAGCTCGGCGTCGATGCGTGCCACGATCTCGCTGGCGGGCAGCACCTGCGTGACATCCCAGCCGTTCTTCGTTCCGACGTCCATGAACTCGATGAAGCGCACGATGTGCCCGCTGCCCTTGAAGTGACGGGCCAGCGCCACCAACGTGTGATCGTTGACGCCCTTCTGTACGACGCAGTTCAGCTTGAGTGCACCGAAGCCCACCGCCTGCGCGGTCTCGATCCCCTCGAGCACCGCACCCACAGTCAGCTTGCCGCCGTTCATGCGTCGAAAGACCGCCTCGTCGAGACTGTCGAGACTCACCGTCATGCGGCCGAGTCCGGCACGCCGCAGTGTACCGGCCATGCGCTTCAGCAGTGTGGCGTTGGTGGTAAGGCCGATGTCCTCGATCCCCGCCACGGCGCGCAGCCTTGCGATGAGATCCGCTAGATCGTGACGCAGCAGCGGCTCTCCGCCGGTGATCCGGACCTTGCGCACACCCAGCCCAACCATGATGCGGGTGAGGCGCTCGATCTCTTCGAACGACAGGATCTCGCGGCGCGGCAAGAACGAGTAGCTCTCACCGAAGATCTCGGCCGGCATGCAGTAGCCGCAGCGGAAGTTGCACCGGTCGGTGACCGAGATGCGCAGATCGCGCAGCGGGCGTTCGCGCGCGTCGCGGCTGGGCTCGGAGCGCGCGGCGCTCTCGGCACTCGTTCGGGCAACGCTCATTCGAAAGGCTCCTGCGGGCTTTGCGATCGGCTGCAGGCAAAACGGCGTTATGGAAACCCGTGCCGGCAAATCAGGTTAGCGCGCCGGCCGTCACAGGGTAAACAAGTTGCCACGCCCCAGACAGCCCGCGGGGTCTAGCGCGAGCTTGACCGCTCGCATGCCCGCGATACCGGCCTCACCCAGCCATTCGCCCAGCGCCTCGCGCTTGATCTTTCCGATCCCGTGCTCGGCCGAGGGGCTGCCGCCCAGCGCCACGGCACGGCGGGTGAGGTGGCGGTAGACGGCGCGCGCCAATGCCAGGCCGGCCGCGCTCTCGGGCAGGAAGTTCACGTGCAGGTGGTTGTCCCCGATGTGGCCGAAGGTGACAGCGGCGAGCCGCTTGGGCAGTGCTGCTCGCGAGTCGCTGTCGACGCCGAGCTCGCTGAGCAGCGCCCGCCGCTCCTCGGCCGACAGCAAGCCCAACGGATCGTCCGCGGCACGCCGATACAGAGCCAGCATCTCGTGAAGGGCTGCATCGGGCACGACCAGATCGGTGCCGAGCTTCGGCATGCCGGCCCGGGCCGCGCGCTCGTTTACGCCGACCGGGACGGCGTGACGTGCGGCCCGCATGCGCTCGCAGGCGCTGGCTTCGCGGGCGACCAACACGCCACTCGGCTCGTCCAGCAACGCGCCGCACTCGCCGAGCAACGTGTGCCAGCGTTCGAGCAGCGCAGCCTCTTCGGCTGCCGCGCACTCCTGCTCGCAGTAGACGCCACAGATCGCGCCGCCGGGCAGTGCGAAATCGGGCATGTGAGTTCGAATCAAATCCAATGCGGCACAGTCGAGCCATTCGAGGCAGCGGGGCCGCACGCCGCCCTGCCCTCGCCCCTCGTCGCGTGCCCGCTCCACCAACGAGAGCCCCGCCCCCTCATCGTCAAAGAAGGCAAACAGAGCGACCACTTGCTCGGGCAGCGGCAGCATCGCCACTTCGACCTCGCTTACGACGCCGAGCGTCCCCTCGCTGCCGATGAAGAGATCGACCAGGTCGAGTTCCGGCGTCCCGGCCGCATAGCCGCCCGCGTGTTTCGATGTGAGGGGAAGACGGTGGTGCGGAACCGGAATACGCGTGACGCTGGCATCGCGGCGCTCGATCTCGAAGTGCTGCCCCGCCCGCGCCCGGACCTGGCCGCGAGCGAGATCCAGCACCTCGCCACTGGCCAGCACTACTCGCAGCCCCTCGACCCAGCGCCGAGTCGCCCCGTAGAGGAAGCTCCGAGCACCGGAGGCATTGCACGCCAGCGAGCCGCCGAGCGTGCAGTCGTCTCGGCTGGTGGGATCGGGCGGGTAGAAGAAGCTGCGCTGCTCGATGACACGCTGGAAGTCGCCGAGTCGCACGCCGGCCTGCGCCCGGGCGCGGCGTGCCGACACGTCGATGTCGAGCACACCGGTGAGCTTCTCCGTTGAGAGCAAGCTGCCGCCAGCCGGAACGGAGGCCGCCGTGGTGCTGGTCTGGCCAGCCACTACGGTGATGGGCTCGCCAGCGGCCGAGGCATCTGCCAGCACGCGAGAGACCGCGGCCTCATCCGCCGGGCGAAAGAGCGCGCTCGCCTCGCCTCGCCGGCCGCTGGCATCGCAGAGATAGCCGGCGATCACATCGGGATCGCGACACGCTGAGGCGGGATCGCCGCCACCGGCCCGAGGCTCCGTGACTCGGATTCGGTTCATCTCCGGCACCTCAACAAGTCAGCAACACGACATGCAGACCGGCCTCGAGACCGAGACGGCCCGGCAGCAACGCAACGAGCAGCGTGCCACGCGCCGGCCCGGGACTGATCCCGCGATCGGCCATGCGGCGAGCGAGTAGCCGCGCGTGATGAGCAACATCAACATGGGCCCGGCCAGGGGGAGTGCGTTGACCGCGTCGATCCACTCCGTCACCCGCTCCCCCGACCCGCTGCTATTCGGCTGCTTCGACCTCGCTCGAGCGCTCGATGATCTGGCTCACCAGACCGTATTGCCTGGCCTCCTCGGCGTTCATCCAGAAGTTGCGATCGCTGTCGGAGGCCACCTTTTCGACGTCCTGTCCCGTCTCGTGGGCGACCAGCTTGTTGATGCGCTCGCGCAGCTTGAGGATCTCCTCGGCCGCAATGCGAATGTCGGTCGCCTGCCCGCCTGCGCCGCCGTGCGGCTGGTGGAGCAGGAAGCGCGTGTTGGGCAGCGAATAGCGGTCGCATTTGGCGGCGGCCAGCATGATCGGCACGCCGATGCTCGCCACCCAGCCCGCGCCGATGGTGATCACGCGCGCCTCCACGTATTTCATCATGTCGTGAATGGCGAAGCCCGAATCGACGTGGCCGCCCTGCGTCGAGATGACGAGGCGGATGGGCTGCGAGCCCGCGGCGTTCAGGATCAGGAGCTGCGACATGACTCGGTCCGCGAGCTTCTCGTCGACCTCGCCGGACACGAGGATCGTCCTCGTCTCGAGCATGCGGCCGATCAGGCCGTGGTCCTTCGCGGCGCCCTGTGCTTCGTCTTCTTCGTATTCGTTCACGCCGCCCCCGCCTCCCTGTGTGCCGTGATTCGGGCGACGTTAGCCGATTCCACCTGCGCGGGCTCAATCGCCGAAGTGTCCGTGACGCCCGGCCCCCGCCGCAAAACGGCGCGCACCCGCCAAGGTTTCACCGGAGCGGATAACCGCCATGCCAAGGCGGGTCTCACTGAGTAGTGCCTCGTCGAGATCGAGCGACCACTGACGAATGGCCGAGAGGCGATCGGCACGCAGACAACGCTGCGGAAAGCGAGCCAGCTCGTCGGCCAGTCGCAGCGCCTCTTCGAGCGCCGCACCGGGCGCCACCAGCCGGTTGGCGAGTCCCACGCGTTCGGCCTCATCGCCCGAAACCCCGCGACCCGTGAGGATCATGTCCATGGCGACGCTGTGGCCGACCAGGCGCGGGAGCCGAACGGTGCCACCGTCGATCAGCGGCACGCCCCAACGGCGGCAGTAGACGCCGAAGACCGCGTCCCGAGCCACCACCCGCATGTCGCACCAGATCGCCAGCTCGAGACCGCCCGCCACGGCATGGCCCTCCACGGCCGCGATCACCGGCTTCGAGAGCAGCAGCCGGCTCGGTCCCATCGGGCCGTCGCCCTGCTCGTCCACCCGATTGCCTCGTTCGCTCGCCGTCGCCTTCAGGTCGGCGCCCGCACAGAAGCAGCCGCCGGCACCGGTCAGAACCGCGATCGCGAGAGCATCGTCGGCCTCGAAGCGCCGAAAGGCCTCGGCCAGCTCCTGCGCGGTCGGCCCGTCGACACAGTTTCGCACTGCCGGGCGGTCGATCGTCACGATCGCGGTCTGGTCCTTGATTTCAAAGAGAACAGTGCTCATCTCCCCTCCTGCCTTCTCCACGGGATCTTCTCGCCGAGGCCGACGCCGCCGGCGCTCCCCAGGGTACGCGATCACGCACCTTCCAGCGCCGCTACGCGGACGAGCCTGCTGCGAGCTGGTCGGCCCGCCGCCGACGCGGTTACACTGGGGCTGCATCCGGCTGACAACGGGAGACCTCATGGAAGTACCGCTGCTCGTCGACGATTTCCTGCGCAGGGCCGTCCAGGTGTACCCCGACAAGACAGCGGTGGTGGACGGTGATCTCCGGCTCAGCTATCGCGATCTCCAGAGACGGGTGAACCAGCTCTCCAATGCCCTGCTCGGCCTCGGTCTGGTGGCGGGAGACCGCGTTTGCATCCTCAGCCCAAACTCGCACTTCTTCCTGGAGAGCTTCTACGCAACGAGCCAGATCGGTGTTGTTCTCGTCCCTCTGAATTACCGCCTCGGCCCATCCGAGCACGAGTACATCCTGAACCACGCGGGTGTCCGGGCGGTGTTGGTCGACTGGGAGTACACGGGCGTGGTCGACGAGATCCGCTCGAACCTGGCGAGTGTCGAGCACTGGATCATCGCCAGCGAGACCGGCGAGGCCCACGAGGGCTGGTGTGACTGGAACGCCCTGCTGGCCGAGACCGCCTGCAGCCCGCCGCCCGATCCCGGAGTCTGCGAGAACGACGTGGTCTCCATCAACTACACGTCGGGCACCACGGCACGACCCAAGGGCGTGATGCTCACGCACCGCAACTGCTACCTCAACGCCTACAACATGATCGCCCACCTCGGCATCCGACACGAGGACGTGGAGCTCTGGACACTGCCGATGTTCCACTGCAATGGCTGGGGCGGCGTCTACGCGCTGACGGGCATGGGGGGCACGCACGTGGTGCTCCGCAACGTCGAAGCAGGGCAGATCTTCGGACTGATCGAACGCGAGAGCGTGACATTCGCCTGCATGGCGCCGGCAGTCCTGCGCACGATTCTCGACTACAACGGGAGGGACGAGCACGTAATCACCTCGCGACCGCGCTTCGCGGTCGCAGGCGCTCCGCCGCCCGCTGCATTCATCGAACGCCTCGAGCAAGAACTCGGCTGGCGCTTCGTGCAGATCTACGGCCTGACCGAGACGGCACCGCTGCTGACCGTCGCCCACCCCGACCACAATACCGAGGCCAAAGACTACGCACGCCGCTCGCGCGCTGGCGTGCCCGGCATCGGCGTCGAGCTGGCGGTGCTCGATGACGAGGGGCAGCCGGTGGCGATGGACGGCCAGAGCGTCGGTGAGATCTGCGCCCGCTCCAACGTGGTCTTCAAGGGCTACTACGAGCAGCCAGATCAGACCGAGGCCGCGATCGTCGACGGCTGGTTCCACACCGGGGACCTGGCCGTCTGGGACGAGACCCGATGCATCGACATCGTCGACCGAAAGAAGGACGTCATCATTTCGGGCGGCGAGAACATCAGCTCACCGGAGATCGAAGACATGCTCTACCGGCACGCCGCCGTGCTGGAGTGCGCGGTGATCGGCGTACCGGACGAGAAATGGGGTGAGACGCCTATGGCGCTGATCGTGCTGCGCTCCGGCCGCCTGCCGAGCGAGCAGGACATCATCGATTTCTGTCGCGAGCGGCTGGCCCACTTCAAGTGCCCGACACGCGTGGCCTTCGTGAGGGAGCTGCCGCGTACGGCGACCGGCAAGCTGAAGAAGTTTCGTCTGCGCGAGCAGTTCTGGCAGGGCGAGCAGCGACGAGTCAAGTGACCGGGCCGAGGCCGCTGCCTTGCCCACGGGGACGCGATAGAGGACCGCGTCACAGCGGAACAACGCTGTTCGATTATTGGACCCTCACGGCACTTTAGTCTGACTATTAGTCACTCGGTGCGGATCGCTTCTGATAGCTTGATCCCCATGGCGACCGCGAGTCCTCAGGAATCGATGCTGCAGAGCCTCCAGGCCGACGGGCGATTGCCGTGGGCGGTGCGATCGGTCGTCTGCATCAGCCGCGAGTTCGAGCGCATCGGTCGCAGCGCCGGCGTGAGCCTCCCGCAATTCCGCCTGATGCTCTTCTTGCGAGATGGCACCAAGCGTGCCGGCGAGCTGGCCGCAAAGGTGGCAATCAAACGACCGACGCTGACGGCGTTGGTGACCGGTCTCGAGCGAGAGGGCCGCCTGCGGCGAGTGGCGGACGAACAGGACGGGCGCGGGGTTCGTGTCGAGCTCACACCGACGGGGCTGGACGCGCTGGAGACCGTGGAGCGCCACCTCTCGAGGATGGTCGACCGCATGAGCGCACGCGGCGATCGCGAGGGGATCCTCGACGCTCTGGCAGAGCTCGG
>JAJDAO010000003.1 GCA_029261835.1 Deltaproteobacteria bacterium
CTAGTGTCCTGGGACAGGACACGAGGAGCATACGATGCGAATTGGAATCATGTTTGGTGCCACGCCCGGACCCGACAATCGGCTGGACGGTCTGATCGACGTCGCAAAGCGGGTGGAGGAGATGGGCTTCGACTCAGTCTGGCTGGCCCACATCTTTTCCCTCGACGCGGTGACCGCGCTTGCGCTGGTGGGGCATGAGACCCGCCGCATCGAGCTGGGGACCGCCGTTGTGCCGAGCTTCCCGCGTCACCCGACCGCTCTGGCCCAGCAGGCGCTGACAGCGGGTGTGGCCTCGGGTGGCCGCTTCACGCTGGGGATCGGGCTCTCGCACCAAATCGTCATTGAGAACATGCTGGGCCTTTCGTACGCGAAACCCGCCAGACACATGAAAGAGTATGTCGAGGTATTGGGACCGCTGCTGCGGGGTGAGCCGGCGAGCTATCAGGGCGAGGATTACCGCGTGAACGCGGCGCTGCAGATCGAGGGAGCGCACGAGGTGCCGCTCTTGGTGGCCGCCCTCGGACCCGTCATGCTGGGCGTGGCGGGACGTCTGGCCCAGGGAACCATCACCTGGATGACGGGCCCCAAGACCCTGGCGAGCCATGTCGTCCCCACGCTGCGTGAGGCGGCGAGCAAGGCGGAGCGACCCGAGCCGCGCGTGGTGGCTGGCATGCCGATCGCCATTACGGACAATGTCGAGAAGGGCCGTGCGCGAACGGCAGAGCTGCTGGCGATGTATGGCATGCTCCCGTCCTACCGCGCCATGCTCGATCGCGAAGGTGTGGCGGGGCCGGCGGACTTGGCGCTCATCGGCAGCGAGGCGCAGGCGGCTGCCGCGATCGACGAGCTGGCAGCCAGCGGTGTGAGCGATTTGGCGGCGGCCATCGTGCCGGTCGACGACGAGACGATGGAGCGGACGCTGGCGTTTTTGGCCTCGCGCCTCTCCGGCTGAAGGCTGCCGCTGACTGTGGGCGTCCGGGCGGATCGGTTGCCCGCGCGAAGGAGAAGGGATGAGTATGGACGCGGGCGGGACCTCCCCGTGCATATCGCTGCCTTCGGACGACGAGCTGTCGCCCGAGATCCGGCAGACGCTCGACGCGCTGCCGCCGCTCAACGTATTTCGCATCATGGGCCGGGCGCCCGCGAGCTTCCAGCCCTTCATCGACTTCGCCTTCTCGATCCTGCTCAAGAGCGAGTTCGACGCGCGCAAGCGCGAGATCGCAGTGCTGCGCGTGGCGCATGTGACGCGCGCCCGTTACGAGTGGGTGCAGCATGTGGTGGTTGCCCGGGGCGTCGGACTGACGCAGCCCGAGATCGATGCCATCGCGGTCGATGGGCCGGTGGTCGAGCTCGACGAGGAGGGATGCCTGCTGTGCCGCGTGGCAGACGAGATCAGCCGCGACGTGCGTCTGAGCGACGTCGCGCTGGCGGCCATCGTCGAGCGCTATGGCGAGCGCCAGGCGATGGAACTCATTCTCTGCTGCGCCTACTTCAACATGCTGAGCCGCGTGCTCGAGAGCGCGCGCGTCCCGCTGGAGCAGACACCGGTGCTCGAGAACAGCTCCTAGCCCGGATCGTTCATCAACAGTGCGGGTGTGGGTGCCGGTGCTGGGCAGTCCGGCTCGCCGGTGGGGGGAGAGATGGGACCGCTCGAGGGCATCAGGATCATCGAGATCGCCGGCATCGGGCCCGGTCCGTTCTGCGCCATGATGCTGGCCGATATGGGGGCCGAGGTCGTGCGCGTCGAGCGCCCGGGTGGGGGAGGGCTCTGGCCGGATCCGAGCCTCGACCTGCTGAGCCGCGGCCGCCGCTGCATCGCCGTCGATCTCAAGCAGCCGACGGGAGCGCAGGCGGTGCTGCGACTGTTGGACGCAGCGGACGGGTTGCTGGAGGGCTTTCGGCCAGGTGTGATGGAAAGGCTCGGTCTCGGGCCCGACGTCTGTCTGGAGCGCAATCCGCGCCTCGTTTACGGCCGTATGACGGGCTGGGGGCAGGACGGACCGCTGGCCCCGGCAGCGGGTCACGACATCAACTACATCGCCTTGGCCGGAGCCCTGCAGCCGATTGGCCGTCGCGGGGCGCCGCCGACCGTGCCGCTCAATCTCGTGGGTGACTTCGGCGGCGGCGGTCTGATGCTGGCGTATGGCATGGTGTGCGCGCTGCTCGAGTGCCAGCGCTCGGGCAGCGGTCAGGTGGTGGACGCGGCCATGGTCGACGGGGCTGCGGCGCTGATGACCGTCTTCCACGCCATCGAGCAGGCGGGCTTTGGCAGTGACGAGCGCGGCACGAACCTGCTCGATTCAGGCGCACACTTCTACGACTGCTATGAGACGCGAGACGGCAAGTGGGTTTCAGTCGGCGCGTTCGAGCCCCAGTTCTACGCGCAGCTGCTCGACGCGCTCGGTCTCCCAGCCGACGAATTCCCCCAGATGGAGAGCGATCGCTGGCCCGTTCTGAAGAAACGAGTGGCGGCTGTATTCAAGACCCGCACTCGCGACGAGTGGTGCGAGGCGCTCGAGGGCAGCGATGTCTGCTTTGCACCTGTGCTAAGCCCTCGGGAGGCACGCGAGCACCCGCACAATCGTGCGCGGGGGACGTTCGTCGAGCTGGACGGTGTCGCGCAGCCGAGACCGGCTCCCCGCTTCAGCCGGACGACACCCAGCATCGAGCGGCCGCCGGCGCGAGTGGGTGAGCACACCGACGAAGTGTTGGCGGAATGGGGCTTCACACAGGACGAGATCGCAGCGCTGCGAGAGAGAAAGGTGGTGAGCTGATGGCGGACGAGAGCGAGCTGGCACCTCTGGCGACCTTTGCGGAGGGGCTCTTTCGGGACAAGACCGTTCTGGTGACGGGCGGCGGTCGCGGCATCGGCCGCGCCACGGCGCTGGCCTTCGCGCGTCTCGGCGCGAATCTGGTGATCGCCAGCCGCAAGCCGGAGAACCTGGAGTCCGCCGCAGTCGAGATCGAGCGGCTGGGTGTCGAGTGCCTGTGCCAGACCACCAATATTCGCGAGCCGGACGAGGTGGATGCCCTGGTGGCCGCCGCCACGGAGCGATTCGGTGAAATCGACTGTCTGGTGAACAACGCCGGCGGTCAGTTTCCCTCGCGCCCCTGGCAGATCAGCGATCGTGGCTGGCGGGCGGTG
The DNA here is from genome assembly GCA_029261835.1 of Deltaproteobacteria bacterium. Taxonomy (GTDB): domain Bacteria; phylum Myxococcota_A; class UBA9160; order UBA9160; family UBA4427; genus JAJDAO01. Next base: position 3,146 of record JAJDAO010000003.1, read on the forward strand.
GTGGATCTCAATCTGAACGGCACCTGGAATATGTGCAGCCGGATCGGGAAACGCATGATGGATCACGGCAGCGGTGCCATCGTCAATATCGTTCACATATTCTCATACGAACGCGGTGCGCCCGCCTTCGCCCACTCGGGTGCGGCACGGGCCGGCGTGGTGAACCTGACTCGAACACTTGCCTACTACTACGCGCGCCATGGCGTCAACATCAACGCGCTGGCGCCGGGCAGCATCGCGACCCAAGGTCTGCGCGAGGAGGAGTACGCCAAGGCGGAGATCGACGAGGTCGAGGCCGTGCAGCGGCGCGAGATCCCCGCCCATCGGCTGGGCACTGCAGACGAGGTGGCGGCCATGACGGTCTTTCTGTGCTCACCCGCAGCTCGCTATATCAACGGCGCCTCGCTGATCGCCGATGGGGCTCAGTATCTCGCCCAGTGGACCGATCTCTGGGATCCCGAATCGCTCTAGCCAGGTTTGGAAATCATCCTTACTTTCGACGGAAGATCGCTGGTCCATTTCCTGAACGGATCCAAAATCTTTCGCATATATGCAGTTAAGTATCTGTAAAATCGATGATTATTTGCTCGGCCTTGTGCTCAGGGCAGCCCGAGAGTAAGGTAAGTCTCACTCACCAAACGAGGGCGCGATGGCGCTTGATGAGGCTCACACGAGCACCCGAACACGGCGCGGCGAAGATCGACGCAGAGAGATCCTCGAGGCGGCGCGTGAGATCTTCTCCGCCAAGGGCTACGAGCGCAGCTCGATGGCGGAGATTGCCGGTCGGGTGGGCGTCGTCGAGGGGACGATCTACAAGCACTTCGCGAACAAGCGCGAGCTGCTCTTCGAGGCGACGCGCGCCTTCTACGCGCCCGTGATCGCCAGTGCGCGTGAGCAGCTCGCCGGCGTCAGGGGCACGCGCAATCGCTTGCGCTTCGTGATCTGGCGTCAGCTCCAGAGCTTTGTCGAGGAGCCGGGCTTCTGCCGGCTCGTCATCCACGAGATCCGGCCCTACGACGACTACTACGAGTCGGTCGTGCGTGAGCTGAACCGCGAGTCGACGTCAATGGTTCTCGGCATCCTCGAAGACGGCATAGCGAGCGGAGAGATCCAGAGCGACATTCCATCCGCGACCGTACGGGATGTCATCTACGGGGGTATCGAGCACGTTGCCTGGAAGGCGCTGGCCGGCCGCGCCTCGATGGATGTCGAGCGCGTGGCGGACGAACTCACCGATCTGATCCTGTGCGGTGTTGGGTCGCGCACGACGCAGGGAGACGAGGCCCAGCAGGAGCTCGTGCGACTTCGCGCCCAGGTGGACCGATTGCAGCTATTGCTCGATGGGCTACAGGGGCTGGCGTCCGCGTGAGCCGATCCGATCGATTTCTTCACGAGCGTACGGGGCGCGAGGAGGCGAGAGAGGCAGCATGAGAATCGAGACGACGATACCGCTGAACGACTGGCGCCAGGTGGCTCCCGCCGCGCGCCGAGCGGAAGAGCAGGGCTTTGATGGTGTGCTGAGTCTGGAGGTCGCGAACGACCCCTTCGCGCCGCTGGCATTCGCGGCCCTGGCCACCGAACGCGTACGCCTTGGCACCGCGATCGCCGTGTGTTTTCCCCGCAGCCCGATGGTCGTGGCGAACACCGCCTGGGATCTGCAAACCCAGTCCGGCGGGCGCTTTACCCTGGGTCTGGGCGCACAGGTCAAGGGGCATAACGAGCGCCGCTTCGGCGTCGCGTGGAGCCCGCCGGTACCGCGGCTGCGCGAGTACGTCGAGGCGCTGCGCGCCATCTGGCGGTGCTGGGAGAAGCGGGAGAAGCTCGAGTACGAGGGCGAGCACTACCGCTTCACGTTGATGACGCCGGAATTCTCGCCGCCGCCGACCGGTTTGCCCCGTGTCCCCGTCAGTATCGCCGCAGTGGGACCGGCGATGATTCGGATGGCGGGACGCGTCTGTGACGGGGTGCGGCTGCACGGCTTCGCGACGCGCAAGTATCTCGAGGAGGTGGCGCTTCCCCGGGTGCTGGACGGTCTCGAGCAATCGGGTCGCGCCCGCTCGAATTTCGAGATCTGGGGTGGAGGCTTCCTCATCACAGCCGAGACGGAGGAGGCGCTCCAGCAGCAGATCGAGTGGGTACGCTACCGCGTGGGCTTCTACGGCTCGACGCGCAGCTACCACCCGGTGCTCGCCGTTCACGGCTGGGAGGAGCTGGGCATGAAGCTCCACCAGATGTCGAAGCAGGGCCGCTGGAAGGAGATGGCGGCCGAGGTGCCGGACGAGGTGGTGCGCACCTTCGCCGCCATCGGCACGCACGACGAGATCGCCTCACTGGCGGAGCAACGCTTTGGCGGCCTGGTCGACAGCGTGGCGCTGGAGCTCGGGGAGAACACGCCGCCCGAGCGCGCGCGCGAGCTGATCCAGGACCTGAAACGAATTCCGAGTCAATTCGAAGCATTCGCAGACGGCTGGTAGCCGGTATCGTCGGCCCAGGCGGGAATCAAGAGATCAAGGAGAGCAAAGACAATGGTCAACGACCTCTACGCCACTCCCGAGCACGAGGCTTTCCGCGCGACGGTTCGCCGCTTCGTCGAAGAAGAGCTGCGTCCGCGCGCTCGCGAGTTCGACGAGCTCGGACACATCGACAAGTCACTCTTCAAGAAGATGGGCGACCTCGGCATGCTCGGGCTTCGCTACGACGACAAGTGGGGCGGCTCGGAGCTCGACTGGTCCTTCACAGCGGTGTTGTTCGAGGAGATCGTGCGTTGTGACAACGCCGGCATCTCGATGGGGATCAGTGTCCAGACCGACATGGCGACGCCCTCGCTGCACGAGTTCGGCAGTGATGAGCTGCGAGCGGAGTTCTTGGTGCCGGCGGTGCGGGGCGAGATGGTCGCCGCCATTGCGGTCACCGAGCCCGATGCCGGATCCGACGTGGCGGGCATCAAGACCCGAGCGGTGCGCGACGGTGACGACTGGGTAATCAACGGCAGCAAGATCTACATCACGAACGCTGCCGTGGCCGATTGGCTCTGTGTGCTGGCCGTGACGAATCCGGATGCGGGTTATGGCGGCTTCTCGCAGATCGTCGTGCCCACCGATACCCCCGGATTCCGGTATGACCTGTTGGACAAGATCGGTAACTGGGGCTCGGATACCGGACAGCTCTTCTTTGACGATGTTCGAGTGCCCGTGGCGTACACGATCGGCGACATTGGGCGCGGCTTTCAGCAGCAGATGATGCAGTTCCAGGACGAGCGACTCGTCGGCTGCATCAGCAGCTTGGCGGGCTCCTACCTGCTCTGGGAAGAGACCAAGAAGTACTGCGAGGAGCGCGTCCTGTTCGGCCGGCCGCTGGCGAAGATGCAGGTGACTCAGTTCAAGTTCGTCGAGATGCTGACGCAGATGACTGCGGCGCGTGAGCTGGCCCACGCCTGTGTGCGCAAACGCTGCGAGGGCGTGGACGCGACACGCGAGATCACCATGGCGAAGCTGATGTGCGGTCGGGTCTCCCGGTACGTTGCCGACGAGTGCATCCAGCTCCACGGTGGCTACGGGTACATGAAGGAGAGCGCCGCCGGCCGCGCCTTCGTCGACAGCCGGCTGATTTCGATCGGCGGCGGCTCCGACGAAACCATGATCCACTACTTGGCCAAGCAGCTCGGATTCTGAGAGAGGGGGTTCCGTTGCAGGTCCTGCCCACCCACGTCGACACCCGTTCTGAGACTTACCAGACCAATCGCGCCGCCTTCCTGGAGCAGCTCAGCTACCTGGGAGAGCAGCTGGCCATCGTCAATCAGGCCGGTGGTGAGAAGTACGTCAGCCGTCACAAGAAGCGGGGCAAGCTGATGGCGCGCGAGAGGGTCGAGCTGCTGCTCGACCGCGACTCTCCCTTCCTCGAAGTCGCGGCTCTCGCGGCATGGGGGACCGAGTTCGCGCTGGGGGCCAGCGTGATCGCGGGCGTGGGTGTCGTCTCGGGCGTCGAGTGCATGATCATTGCGAGCGAGCCCACGATCAAGGGTGGCTCGGTCAACCCGTATGGCCGAATGAAGACCTCACGGGCGATGGAGATCGCGGCCCACAATCGCCTGCCCATGATCAACTGCACCGAGTCGGGTGGCGCGGATCTCCCGTATCAATCGGACATCTTCGTGGCCGGCGGTCGCGGCTTCTACGAGATCACGCGCCGTTCGGCCGAGCGCGTTCCGACCCTCTGCCTGGTCTTCGGCTCGTGTACCGCTGGCGGCGCCTACACACCGGGCATGTCGGACTACGTGGTGATGGTCAAGCAGCAGGCCAAGGTCTTCCTGGGCGGGCCGCCCCTGGTCAAGATGGCGATTCACGAGGACGCCAATGAAGAGGATCTCGGGGGCGCTGATATGCACAGTCGCGTCTCGGGTGTCTCGGACTACTTGGCGCAGGACGAGCTCGACGCCATTCGAATCGGACGCGAGATCATGGCGCAGCTCAATTGGAAGAAGCAGGGCTGGAGCAAGCGCGTCGCTGCGGAAGAGCCGCTCTATGATCCCGACGAGCTCCTCGGCCTGACGAGCTTCGACGTACGTCAGCCCTTCGACGTGAAGGAGGTGATCGCCCGCATCGTCGACGGCTCGCGCTTCCACGAATTCAAACCTACTTACGGCACCACCCTGGTCACCGGTTACGCGCACGTCCACGGCTACCCGGTCGGAATCCTGGCCAACAATGGCATCCTGTTCTCCGAATCTTCGGAGAAGGGCGCGCAGTTCATCCAGCTCTGCAACCAGACGAACACGCCGATCCTCTTCCTGCAGAATATCACCGGCTTCATGGTCGGCACTCGCTACGAGGCGGGGGGCATCATCAAGGACGGGGCCAAGCTCATCAATACGGTCTCCAATAGCGGGGTACCGCATATCACCATCATGGTGGGGGCCTCGTACGGAGCGGGGAACTACGGCATGGCGGGGCGGGCCTACGATCCGCGCTTCCTCTTCACCTGGCCCAATCACAAGATCGCGGTGATGGGGCCGCAGCAGCTCGCTGGCGTACTGTCGATCGTGCGTCGCCAGGCAGCAGAACGCGCCGGCCAGCCTTTCGACGAGGAAGCGGACGCCAAGCTGCGCGGCGCGGTAGAGGGTCAGATCGAAAAAGAGTCATACGCTTTTTTTGCCACGGCTCGTGTGTGGGATGACGGCATCATTGATCCTCGCGACACGCGCACCGTGCTCGGCCTCACGCTCTCGGCCGCGCACTCGGGTCCGATCGCAGGGGCTTCCGGCTTCGGCGTCTTTCGCATGTAGCCGGTTGAGAATGGAGATGGGAGCGAGCTGATGTCCGAGACGATGCGCGTACGGAGCTTCGAAAAGGTTCTGGTGGCGAATCGCGGCGAGATCGCGCGCCGCGTGATGCGAACCCTTCGCGAGATGGGGATCGCCAGCGTGGCGGTGTATTCGGACGCCGATGTCGCTGCGCCCCATGTGCGCGATGCCGACGAGGGGGTTCGCATCGGGGCGGCCGCCAGCGCCGAGTCCTACCTCTCGATCGATCGTATTCTCGAGGCGGCTGGCAGAGTGGGAGCGGATGCCGTGCACCCCGGCTACGGCTTCCTGGCCGAGAATGCGGAGTTCGCCGCTCGCTGTGCCGAGGCCGGGCTCGTCTTCATCGGGCCGGGCGTGGATGCGATTCGCCGCATGGGAAGCAAGATAGAGGCGAAGACCATCATGCTGGAGGCCGGCGTGCCGGTGATTCCCGGCTTCTCGGCGGTTGGGCTCTCCGATCGCGAGATCGCCGAGCAGGCGCGTGAGGTCGGCTACCCGATTCTCGTCAAAGCCTCGGCGGGTGGCGGCGGCAAGGGGATGCGCATCGTGTCGGCGCCGGAGGCGTTGCCCGACGCGCTGGCGGCGGCTCGGCGCGAGGCGAAAGGCGCCTTTGGCGACGACACGCTGCTGATCGAGCGGTACTTCGAGGCGACGCGGCATGTCGAGCTGCAGATCTTCGGAGATGAGCACGGTCAGGTGATCCACTGTTTCGAGCGGGAGTGCTCGATCCAGCGTCGACACCAGAAGGTGATCGAGGAGGCGCCATCGCCCGCTCTCGACGAAGCGCTACGCCGTCGCATGGGGGCGGCGGCCGTGGCGGCGGGCAAGGCGATCGGCTACCTGGGTGCCGGCACGGTCGAGTTCATTCTGGACCGCAGCGGCGACTTCTACTTCCTCGAGGTCAACACGCGGCTGCAGGTCGAGCACCCGGTGACCGAGGCGACGACGGGTCTCGATCTGGTGCGCATGCAGATCGACGTGGCGCAGGGTCGTCCGCTGCTCGTGGAGCAGGAGGATCTAGCGATCTCGGGCCACGCCATCGAGGTGCGGCTCTACGCGGAGGATCCCAGCAAGGACTTCCTCCCCGCCACGGGCCGCGTGGCGCTCTGGTCGGTGCCTGAGCTACCCGGGCTGCGCGTCGACAGCGGTGTCGAGGCGGGCAGCGAGATCGGCGTCCACTACGACCCCATGCTCGCCAAGGTGATTGCACACGGTGCCACGCGCGAACAGGCACGCCGGCGCCTGGTTCGCGGCCTGCGCCAGCTCGGCCTGGGCGGCGTGGTGACCAATCGCGACTTCCTGCTGGCCGTGCTCGAACATCCGGCCTTTTGCGAGGCCGAGCTCGACACCCACTTCATCGAACGTCATCTGCCGCCCGAAACGCGCAGCACGCCGGTCGACGCATGCGTGCGCCGCCTGCACGCCATCGGGGCGACGCTTGCCCTGTATCTCGCGCGCCGTCAGCAGCCCGGACCGCTGCCCCCCAGCATTCCCTCCGGCTGGCGCAACAACCGCTGGCGTTCGCATGAGCAGGTTTTCCGGCTGGGCGAGGAGTCGCTCGAGGTACGTTACATCGCGCATGCTTCGGGCCACTTCGAGGTCGAGGCGGGCGAGCCCGGCGAGAGCGGTGAGCGCGTATCGTCGGACGTGTGCGAGGTCGAGCGGCACGGGGACGTGCTGATCGCCGAGATTGATGGCGTACGTCGCCGCTTCCAGCTCGCGGAAGACGGGGATCGCATCGTTGTCCAGGGCGCGGATGCCACCTCCGAATTCGAGTGTGTACCCCGTTTTCCGCCGCCGACTGGCGAGCAGATTGCGGGGGGCTGCGCGGCGCCGATGACCGGCGTGATTCGCAAGGTTTGTGTCGCAGTGGGGGACGCTGTGGAGGAGGGGGCGCTGCTGCTCGTGCTCGAGGCCATGAAGATGGAGCACCAGCTCGTCGCACACGCCGCTGGCGTGGTGGCAGAATTGCGTGTCGAAGAAGGGCAGATGGTCGATCCCGATGACGTCCTGGTGGTCGTCGAGGCGGTTGACGACGAGAGCGAAGCCCCGTGAGAGTGGGCGGGCTTGCGGAGGGGGATGCGTGGTGCCGAGTGAAGAGGTGACGAAGTACGAGCGGCGCGGGCAAGCAGCCTGGATCACCCTCGATTCTCCCGCCACGCGCAATGCACTGTCGGCGGCGCTGGTCGAGGAGTTCACCGCGCATCTGCAGGCAGCCCACGCCGACGACGCGGTTCGCGTCATCGTGCTCACCGGGGCGGGGTCGGCCTTCTGCGCCGGTGCCGATCTGAAGAACCGCGGCGATATGGGTGGGCCCGGTCAGCGTAGCGGCAATCCCTTCATCGACGTGATGACGCTCATGCGAGACGGTCCCAAGCCGTTGATCTGCGCCGTCAACGGGGCGGCTTTCGGCGGCGGGCTCGGCCTGGTGGCGACCGGCGACATCGCGATCGGCGTGGCGGGGGCCAAGTTCAGCTTCAGCGAGGTCCGCATCGGGCTGATCCCCGCCATGATCTCAGTGGCCGTGCTGCCCAAGCTCGGCGAGCATCTCACGATGCGGCTCTTTCTCACCGGCGAGCGCTTCACCGCAGAACGCGCGCTCGAGTACGGTTTGCTCCATCGCGTGGTCTCGGCGGACCAGCTCGAGACGGCCGTGCAGGAGGAGGTCGACGCCATCTGCAAGGGTGGCCCCATCGCGATCCGCGAAGCCAAGCGGCTCGTGCGCCTGGTGGCGCGGCTTCCCGAGGAGGAGGCCTTTGCCTACGCGGGGAAGAAGATCGCCGAGCTCTTCGCCTCCGAGGAGGCGGCGGAGGGCATGGCCGCGTTTGCGCAGAAGCGCCCGCCGCGCTGGGTCGTGCCCGAAGGAGGGGAGTGAGCCATGGGCGACGTGCTTCGTATCGCCAATTGCAGCGGCTTCTACGGAGATCGACTGAGCGCCGCACGCGAGATGGTCGAAGGTGGTCCGATCGACGTATTGACTGGCGACTACCTGGCCGAGCTGACGATGATGATCCTCTTCAAGGGGCGCCTCAAGGACCCCAAGCTCGGCTACGCGCGCACCTTCTTGCGACAGCTCGAAGAGGTTGCGGTGTCGTGCAAAGAGCGCGGCATCCGCATCGTGGTCAACGCGGGCGGCCTCAATCCCAGGGGCTGCGCAGAGGCCGCTCGGGCGATCTACGAGAAGCTCGGCATCGAGGCGAGCGTCGCACACATCGAGGGTGACGACCTGATGCCGCAGCTGCAGGAGCTGCAAGCGGCCGGGGAGACCCTCGATCATCTCGACAAGGGTGTACCACTCTCTTCGCTCGAAGCGCCTGTGCTGAGCGCCAATGCCTATCTCGGTGGCTGGGGGATCGCCGCGGCGCTCGAGCAGGGAGCGGACCTCGTGATCTGCCCGCGTGTTACCGATGCCGCGCTCACGCTCGGTCCGGCCGCCTGGAAGTTCGGCTGGGCGCGGGATGACTGGGATCGCCTGGCGGCGGGCGTGGTGGCGGGCCACATCATCGAGTGCGGCTCCCAGTGCACCGGCGGCAATTACGCGTTCTTCCAGGAAGTTCCGCGTCTCGAGTATCCCGGCTTTCCGATTGCCGAGATGAGCGAAGACGGCAGCTTCGTCATCACCAAGCACCCCGAGGCTGGAGGTCTGGTCTCGCTGGGTACGGTGACGGCCCAGCTTCTGTATGAGATCGCCGGTCCCGAGTATCCCAACCCCGACGTCACGGCCCGCTTCGACTCGATCGAGATCGAGCAGGAGGGCCCGGACAGGGTGCGAGTCAGTGGTGTGAAGGGCGAGCCGGCCCCCGCGACGACGAAGGTCTGCATCAACCACCTCGGCGGTTACAAGAACAGCATGACGTTTGTGCTGACGGGCCTCGACATCGAGCAGAAGGCCGAGCTGGCCGAGCGGACGCTGTGGCAGCTCGTCGGTGGGCGCGAGCAGTTCGCCGAGACGCACGTCTCGCTGCGTCGCTCCGAGACGCGCGATCCGACTAGCAACGAGGAAGCTTTCGCGTTCCTCACCGTATCGGTGAAGGATTCCGACGGCGCGAAGGTGGGGCGCGCCTTTTCGGGCAAAGTCGTCGAGATGGCGCTGGCCAGCTATCCCGGCTTCACCACGACCGCCCCGCCGAGTGGCGAGCAACAGTTCGGTGTCTACTGGCCGGCGCTCGTCTCTGCCTCGGCCGTGACACACCGCGTGGTGCTCGATGACGGCCGCGAGATCGAGGTGGCCCCGACGGTGCCTCCGAGCGACTTCGAGAAGCCGTCTGGCCCGGCTGGACCAGAGGGCCCGGTCCCCGCCGGCAGGGGCCGCGATCTGCCGCTGGGCCGTATCTGCGGCGCGCGTTCGGGCGACAAGGGTGGCAACGCGAACCTGGGCGTCTGGCTGATGAATGTCGATGCCTATCGCTGGCTCGAGGCTTTTCTCACCGTCGAGAAGCTTCGAGAGCTGCTGGTCGAGACGCGCGAGCTCGAAGTCGAGCGCTACGTCTTCCCGAAGCTGCTCGCGATGAACTTCGTGATCAAGGGGCTGCTTGGCGACGGCGTCGCGGCCTCGCTGCGCAGTGATCCGCAGGCCAAGAGCCTCGGGGAGTATCTGCGCGCGAAGGTCGTGGAAATCCCCTGCAGTCTACTGCCCGCGGATCCCTGAGCCGCGCCCGCTGGCGCCGGTTCCCGACCCCTCCCAAGCGGGACGGCTGCGGCCTATGCTGTCGCCTTTCGTTCTTCTCTAGCCTTCCCCCGGCGAAGCGAGGTGAAGATGGGGATCCCCGGTCCGCAGGAGCTGGCGCTATTGCTGCTCGTCGCCGTCGGCGCCTTCGTGCTGCGCAGGGTGATTCAGCTGCAGCTGTCCGAGGACTCGCGTCCGGCCGGCTCCCCACCCGAGACTCGCACGAAGGCCGGGGTTCGCGCGCCGATGCGGCTCGCCATCGTCGCCTCGTTCATCTTCGTCGCGATCGCGGCCCTGGTGCTCGAGCCCTGGGTGAGGGACCCTGTCTCCTTCTTTGCCTACGGTGTGCTGCCTGTCGTTGCAGCCTGGGGGGTGGCATGGGTGATGGCGGGATCGGACAAGAGCGCCGGATGAACTCGCCGTCATGAGCCAGTCGTCTGTGCCGAAGCTGCCCGAGGGCATCGTCGCCTTCGTGAAGCGCGATTGCCCCACCTGCGAGCTGGTTGCGCCGGTGTTGCGAGATCTCGCTGGGAAGGTTGCACTGACGGTCTACGCACAGGACGACCCCGGTTTTCCCGATGGTGTGGAGAGGCGTGACGACCGCGAGCTCGAAGTGTCCTGGCATCACCGCATCGAGGCCGTCCCGACATTGCTGCGAGTGACCGGCGGTAGCGAGCAGGAGCGCGTGCTCGGCTGGCAGCGAGAGGAGTGGGAGGCGCTCACAGGCGTGTCGAACCTGGGGCCCGGACTGCCCGAGCTGCGCCCCGGTTGCGGCTCGCTATCCGTCGATCCCGATCGCGCGCCGGAGCTGGCGGTTCGTTTCGGCGCTTCGAGGTTGCGCTCGCGGCGGATTGAGCTCGGTGGCCGGGAAGATGAGATGGAGGCGCTCTTCGAGCGCGGCTGGACGGACGGTCTGCCGGTGGTGCCGCCCACCGAGAAGCGCGTGCTTGCCATGCTCGAGGGGACGCCGCGCTCGCCGGACGAGTGCGTGGCGCTGGTCCCACCCGACCTCGTCGAGTGCACGGTTGAGAAGGTGGCGATCAACGCCGTGATGGCAGGCTGCCGACCCGAATACCTGCCCGTCGTGCTGGCGGCCGTCGAGGCGGCGTGCAGCGACGAGTTCAACATGCACGGATTGCTTGCGACCACGCTGGGGACGGGTCCCGTCATCATCGTCAACGGGCCGATTCGCCGGGCCGTCGGCATGAACTCGGGTCGCAACGTCTTCGGGCAGGGCAACCGGGCCAACGCCAGCATTGGCCGCGCACTTCAGCTCGTGGTTCGCAATGTGGGGGGCGGGCGACCCGGCGAGGTCGATCGCGCCACCTTCGGCAATCCGGGCAAGCTCTCCTTCTGCTTTGCCGAGGACGAAGAGGGATCGCCCTGGTCGCCGCTCTCGGTCGACCTCGGTGCCGAGCCGGGCGTCAGCACGGTGACGCTCTTCCCCGGTGAGGGACCGCGCAGCATCATCGATCAGGCCTCTCGCGAGCCGGAGTCGCTCGCGCGCAGCTATGCCGCGAGTCTGCGCACGCTGCATCATCCGAAGCTCGTACTCGGCTTCGACTGCATCCTGGCAATCGGACCCGAACACGCGCGGGTCTTCGCCGAGGCGGGCTGGAGCAAGCAGCAGCTCAGTGACCGGCTGCAGGCGCTGCTGCAGATTCCCTTTGACGAGCTGGCGCGCGGGGCGGGGGGGATGGCCGAGGGGATGCCGGATGCGCTCGCATCGGCGGGCAGCCTGCCGAAGTTTCGCCCGGGCGGAATTCTGATCGTTCACTGTGGTGGGGAGGCGGGGCTCTTCTCTACCCTGATCGGCGGCTGGCTCAACGGGGAGATGGGGAGCCAGCCGGTGCTGAGGGAGATCCGACCATGAGCGAACACGAGGCCGGGCGCGTGCTGCTCGATCCGACGGGCGAGCGACGAAAACCGATTCGCGAGCGGCTGGCGCGGCCGGCGCGGCTCGAGGGGTTGACGGTGGGGCTGCTCGACATCGCGAAGGCGCGCGGCGACATCTTCCTCGACCGTCTGGCGGAGCTACTCGCCGAGCGTGGTGCGGTGGTCAAGCGCTACCGCAAGCCGACGTTCACCAAACCGGCTCCCATCGACGTGCGGCAGCAGATTGCCCAGGAGTGCGGCGCCGTCGTCGAGGCCCTCGCCGATTGAGGGAGCTGCACGTCGTGCAGTGTGCACGACATGGTGAATCTCGAGGCTCAGGGCGTGCCGGGGGTCTTCGTCGCGAGTCGTGAGTTTGCCGACGGCGCGGATGTCCAGGCCCGCAGCCTGGGTGTCGAGCCGGCCGCTGTCTACGTGCCGCATCCCATTCAAGATCGTACCGATGATGAGATGATTGCTATCGCTGAGGCGGCCTTCGAGGAGATCGTGCGAAAGCTCGTCACTCCCTGAGTCGACTGGCGGGCTCGGGCGCACGCCTGCCGACGGCGCGGGTTGTTCAGCTCTCCGCGAGTGCGCTTGCCGGCACGAGCAGGCGCTGGCAGTGCCCGCAGCAGTGCACGGCATCGGCGCGCCGAACATCGAGCACGAGCTGGGGCGGCAGGGCGAGTCTGCACTCCGGGCAGGCCTTGCCACTCAGAACGGCGACGGCCGGCCGATGCCTCTGCGCGATCCGCTCGTAGCGCTCGAGTAAGCCTGGTTCGAGCTGCTCGCACTCCTTCTGCCGGCGTTCGCGCAGGTCCGCCATCTGCGCCTGGAGATGCTGCGCGCGCTCGTCGATTTCCGCGAGACGCGCCGGCAGTGTTTCTTCGAGCTCGCTCGACGTGTTCTGCGCCTGCTCCAGCCGCGTCTTCGCCTCGTCGATCGCCTCCATGAGTTCGAGAGCCTTCGTTTCGAACCGAGAACTCTCCTGGCCAGCATGCTCGATCTCATGCTGCAGCGCTTCGTAGGCGTGCGTCGACGTGATCTGTCCGGTCTGGCCGTTGAGATGAACGATCAGTGCCTCCTGATCGCGCATCTGCGCTTCGAGCTGTCGCTCTTCCTGCTCTTCAGCGCGTAGCAGCGCCTCGGCTGCGGCGACGTCCTGTCGAGCTGCTGCAACTTGCTGCCCGAGCGCTTCCCGCTCCTCCGGAAGTCGACCGAAATCGTCACCGATACGTGACAGGTCGGCGTCGATGGACTGAATGTCGATGAGCAGGCGCAGGCTTTGGAGCAACGGCCACGTTCCTTCTTTGATCTGCCGAGTCTACCGCCTCGCCGTGGCCTTGCGCTCGCTCGCCCCGTGGGAAGCAGCACCTGGGCGCGCCGCTCCAGCCCGAACGCACGCGGCCCGATCGGTCTCCCTGTGCGCTCGTTTGGGCGCTGGCCGCCGCGATTGACCGCCTCTCGAATCGCTGTGAAGCTTGCCCCGGTGGGACCATTCGATGGTAGTGTCATGTCCAGCCGCAGGCCGAGCGTGCGGCTGCATGTCGTCGTGCTGCGAGCGGAATCAACGGAAGCGGACGGAAGATCATGAGCAGGTTCGAAGAACTCTACGAAGCGGTCCTCAGCGGTGACAACGGCTCGGCGGCGGCGACCACACGCGACGCGCTCGAGCAAGGAGCCGACCCGCAACAACTCATCGACGAGGGGATGATCCCGGCCATGGCCGAGGCGGGGCGACGCTTCGAGGAGGCGGAGTACTTCGTGCCCGAGCTCTTGCTTGCGGCTCGGGCCATGAAGGCGGCTCTCGAACTGATTCGCCCGATGCTGTCGGCGCATCAGACGGAGATGAAACGATGCGTCGTTCTCGGCACCGTGAAGGGGGATCTGCACGACATCGGCAAGAATCTGGTGGCGGCCATGCTCGAGGGGGCGGGGTTCGATGTCGTGGATCTCGGCACGGACGTGGCACCGGAGCAGTTCGTTGAGGCTGCGCGAGAACAGAGTGCCGACCTGATCGGCCTCTCCGCACTGCTGACCGCGACCATGCCCGCCATGAAGGCCACCATCGATGCCTTCGAAAAGGCAGGGCTGCGCGATCGCGTCAAGGTCTTCGTCGGCGGTGCGCCACTCTCCGACAGCTACGCGCAGGAGATCCACGCGGACGCCTATGCGGACAATGCCAGCGCGGCCGTTCGCGTGGCCCAGGCACTGGTGGGGGGCTGAGGCATGTCGCACGTGGCGCCGCTGATCGCAGAGCTGCTTGCCGACGGCACGGTGCTCACGGACGGGGCATGGGGAACCGAGCTGCAGGGGCAGGGGCTTGCCATCGGCGAAATGCCCGACGCCTGGAATCTGTCCCAACCCGATCGCGTGGAGGCGGTAGCGCGGGCCTACGTCGAGGCGGGCAGCCGCGTGATCCTGACCAATACCTTCCGCGCGAATCGAATCGCACTGGGCGAACACGCCATCGCGAGCCGCGTAGCCGATGTGAACCGGGCGGGCGCCGAGATCTCACGCCGCGCCGCGGGTGACCGGGCCAAGGTCTTCGCCTCCATGGGTCCGTCGGGCAAGCTGTTGATGACCGGCCAGGTGGACGAAGACACGCTGCGAGCCACCTTCGACGAGCAAGCCAGGGCTCTGGCCGAGGGGGGTGCGGACGCGATCGTCGTCGAGACCATGGCCGACCTCGTGGAGGCGAGGATCGCAGTGGAGGCCGCCAAGGCGACGGGTCTGCCGGTCGTCGGCTGCATGGTCTTCGATTCCGGCAAGAAGCGCGATCACACGATGATGGGCGTCACGCCGGAACAGGCCGCTGAGGAGATGACTCGATATGGTGTCGATGTGGTCGGGGCGAACTGCGGCACCGGCGTCGAGGACTACATTCCGATCTGCCGGAGCCTGTCGTCGGCCACCTGGCTACCCATATGGATCAAGGCCAACGCTGGCATACCCCAGATTGAGGACGGCGAGGTGGTGTATCGCACGACGCCGCAGAGCTTCGCCGGTCATCTCGACGCGCTGGTCGAGGCCGGCGCACGTTTCGTGGGTGGCTGCTGCGGCACCAATCCGAAGTTCATCGAGGCCCTGGCAGCGCGTCTGCCCGCATCCGGGCGCTAGACGCCGATGACGAAGATTCTTCTGATCGCGTGCGGAGGTGGGGCCGGGGCCGTGCTGCGCTATCTGGCTTCCGGCTGGGGTCAGCGGCTCAGCGACGGCACTTTTCCCATTGGCACCTTGCTCGTCAACCTGCTCGGCTGCCTGCTGGTGGGCTTCTTCGGAAGCCTCTTTGCCGGGCCGGTGATCGTGCGGGAGGAGTACCGTTTCGCTCTACTGGTGGGCTTCATCGGTGGCTTCACCACCTTCTCCACCTTCGGCTATGAGACTCTCGCGCTCTTGGCCGACCGCGAGTGGTGGCAGGCTGCTGTCAACATGCTGGCGAGCAACGTCTTCGGGCTCTTGGCCGTCTGGCTGGGCTATCGGCTGGCGGTGCAATGGCAGGGGGGGTGAGTGGATGAGGCTTCCCGAGCAGGCCTATCTACTGCGAGTCCACTGCGGCGAGAATGATCGTTGGCACGGCTTGCCGCTCTATGAGGCGATCGTACGGAAGGCGCGCGAGCTGCATCTGGCGGGCGCCACGGTGCTGCGGGGCTCCATGGGCTTTGGCGCGGCCAGTCGCATCCACACCGCGAAGCTGCTCCGGCTCTCGGAGGACCTGCCCGTCGTGGTGGAGATCATCGAGAGCCGCGAGAAGCTCGACGAGATCCTTCCCCACCTCGACGAGATGGTGCAGGGCGGTCTCGTGACCCTCGAGCGGGTGCAGGTCCTGCAGTACCACGCCCGCAGCGAATCGAGCTGATTCCTCAGGCAGCTGGGCCCGGAGCTGCCGGTCGACCGCGGACGCCGGAGCGGATTCGGCGGCGGCTGTTCATGCGACCCGGAAGGGTGGCTCGCGCGGGCTCTCAACTCGTCTCGCCGCGGCTCCGATAATGATTCATTACATCGCGAGCATCCGCGCCGGAGCAGGCGCGGCGGGAGACCCGGATGGAAGTCCTCTCGTGCGGGAGCTATGAGGCGTTCTACGAGCAGCTCCGGGAGGAGGTCGCTCGCCGCCTGGGGCTCGAGCGGGGCGCGCGGGTCGCCGAGTTTGCGCGTCGCTACTACGAACAGTTTCCGCTGGAGGAGCTGGAAGGACGGCCTCTTAGCGACGTCTATGGCTGTACGCTCGGCTGGTGGCACTTCATTCAGCGCTTCGAGCCCTCGCGCGCAAAGATCGACGTCTTCAACCCCTCGGTCGACGCAGACGGCTGGATCGCTGCTGGTACCGTCGTCACGATTCTGACGCGCGCGATGCCCTTCCTGGTCGACTCGATCAGGATCGCACTCAATCGCAGCAAGGTCACGATCCGCACGGTCCACGGCTGTGTGCTCGAAACGTGTAGGGACCACGAGCACGAGCTGGTCGGTCTGGGGCCTACCGTGTTCGTCGAGGAAGACGAACGCGAGTCGGACGAGACGACGGGTGGACCGCGAGATTGCGATGCGCAATTCGGCGCCACTCGGCGAGAGGCGCTGATCTACCTCGAGATCGACCGCCACTCGTCGCAGGCTGATCACCAGGCGATCGCCGATGAGATCGCCGAGGTGCTGCGGGATGTAGAGCTGGCCGTCGGCGACTTCCAGGCGATGCGAGATCGCGTGCGCGCGCTGATCGGCGAGCTCGAGAAGAGCCAGGCGATCTCGATTCCCGACGCCGAGCTCAGCGAGGCGACGGATTTCCTCTCCTGGATGCTCGACGATCACTTCACCTTCCTTGGCTTCGCGGAGGTCGAGTTCGTCGTTCACGGCGGCGCGATGGCTGTTCGCGAGATTGCCGATTCAAGATTGGGGCTGCACAAGAAGCGAGAGAGAGGCAGCCAGATCGGGTACCTGCACGAGATGAATCCGCTGCTCGTGAGTACGCTGGCGGAGCCGCGTCTGCTCGAGTTCTCGAAGTCGTCGGTGAGATCGACCGTCCATCGCAGCGCCCATTCGGACTACGTGACGATCAAGCGCTTCGACGAGCATGGCGACGTGGTGGGGGAGCTGCGCTTCATGGGGCTCTACACGTCGTGTGTCTACACGCAGAGCCCGTTCGACATCCCGGTTGTTCGCACGAAGCTCCGATACGCCATGGAGCATGCCGGGGCGGAGCAGGCCATCTTCCAGGGACGCTATCTGGAGCACGTGCTCGAGGGCTTCCCGCGAGATGAGCTCTTCCAGAGTACGGCCCCCGAGCTCTACCGGACCGCGCTGGGTGTCATGCGCATGCAAGAGCGCAAGAGAGTGCGACTCTTCGTGCGCAGAGGGGCCTACGGTCGCTTCGTCTCGTGCCTGGTCTACATTCCGCGCGATCTCTACACCACGGATCTGCGCCGCCGCGTCGAGGAGGTCCTCGCGGAGGTCTTCGGCGCCAGCGAGTTGGAGTTCACGACCACCTTCTGCGAGTCGGTCCTCGCCCGCACGCACTTCGTGCTCAAGGTCGATCCCGATCTTCCGGTGGAATACGACCTCGACCGGATCGAGGCGAGGCTCGTCGAAATCGCGAAGACCTGGCAGCAGAAGCTGGCGGAAGTCCTGAGCGAAGCATTCGGTGAGGAGAAGGGGGCGGCGGTCGCCCGCGAGTACGAGGATGCATTCCCAGCGGCGTATATGGACGATTTCGAGCCCCGCGTCGCGATAGCCGATCTTCAGGCGATCAGCTGCCTCGACTCCAAGAGCGACATCGCGATGCACTTCTTCCGCTCGATCGAGGAGCCCGAAAATCGGATTCGCTTCAAGCTCTTCCACCTGGACGAGGAGGTGGCGCTCTCAGACCTGATTCCGATCCTCGAAAACCTCGGCCTGCGTGTGGCGGGCGAGCACCCCTACGCCATTCGGAGACAGGGCGGTCGCACGATCTGGATCCATGACTTCCGGCTCGATTACGTCTTCGCGGATGCCATCGATCTGGCGCAGGTAAAGGAGAACTTCCGTGATGCCTTTGCCGCGATCTGGCACGGAAAGGCGGAGAACGACGGCTTCAACCGGCTGGTCCTCGGGACGAGGCTTCAGTGGCGGCAGGTGGCGGTGCTTCGTGCGTACGCCCGCTACATGAAGCAGATCACTTTTCACTTCAGCCTGCAGTACATCGCCGAGACGCTGGCGCGCCATCTCGCGATTGCGCAGGACATCGTTGCTCTCTTCGAGGCACACTTCGACCCGGATCTGAACCACGAGCCCGCGGTCGCCGAGCGCGCACAGCGGGACGTCGAGAGCCGAATCCTCGCCGCGCTCGAGGCCGTGGACAGCCTGGACGAAGACCGCATCGTCCGCCACTACATCGGTCTGATCCGCGCCACGCTGCGAACCAACTTCTATCAGCTCGATGCCGAGGGCGAGCCCAAGCCGTACTTCTCCTTCAAGCTCGATCCGCATGCCATTGCAGACGTGCCACCGCCCCGGCCGATGTACGAGATCTTCGTCTACTCGCCGCGCGTGGAAGGTGTCCATCTGCGTGCGGGTCGCGTGGCGCGCGGTGGACTCCGCTGGTCCGACCGACTCGAGGACTTCCGCACCGAGATCCTCGGGCTATTGAAGGCACAGCAGGTCAAGAACGCTGTCATCGTGCCGGTTGGGGCCAAGGGAGGCTTTGTCGCCAGGCGCGCCCGCGTGAACGGATCGCGTGAGGAGCTGCACGCCGAAGGTGTGGCCTGTTATCAGACCTTTGTTCGCGGCCTACTCGACTTGACCGACAATCTGCTGTTGGGCGTCGTCGTTCACCCGCCTCGCGTGGTCTGCAAAGACGGCGACGATCCGTACCTGGTCGTGGCGGCCGACAAGGGGACCGCGACCTTCTCCGACATCGCCAACGAGATCTCCAGTGAATACGAGTTCTGGCTGGGCGATGCCTTCGCCTCCGGCGGCAGTGTGGGTTACGACCACAAGAAGATGGGGATCACCGCACGCGGTGCATGGGTGTCGGTGCAGCGCCACTTCCGCGAGTGTGGCATCGAGATCGAGAAGCAGGACTTCACGGTGGTCGGGATCGGCGATATGTCGGGCGACGTGTTCGGCAACGGCATGCTGCTGTCCAAGCGAGCGCGGCTGGTCGCGGCGTTCAATCACCTGCACATCCTGGTCGACCCGAATCCGAACTCGCAGGAGAGCTTCCGCGAGCGCAGGCGACTGTTCGAGCTGCCCCGCTCGGGCTGGGACGACTACGACAGGGGGCTGATCTCCGCGGGGGGCGGCGTCTTCTCGCGTTTGGCGAAGTCGGTCGACATCTCGCCCGAGATGCGCGAGCGCTTCGACATCCGCGACGAGAGACTGACGCCCAACGAGCTGATCTCCGCCATCCTGAAGGCGCGTGTCGATCTGATCTGGAACGGAGGCATCGGGACCTGGATCAAGGCACGCGACGAATCCCACGCCGATGTCGGCGACAAGGCGAACGACGCCGTGCGAGTGGATGCCGAGGACCTGCGTTGCCGCGTCATCGGCGAGGGCGGCAACCTCGGCGTCACGCAGCGGGGTCGGGTGGCGTTCTGTCTGCAAGGCGGTGCGGCGAACACGGATTTCATCGACAACGTCGGTGGGGTGGATTGTTCGGACCACGAGGTGAACATCAAAATCCTCCTCAATGAGGTGATGGCCGATCAGGACATCACCGAGAAACAGCGCCGTCTGCTGCTCGAGGAAATGACGGGAGACGTGGCAGAGCTCGTCCTCGCCAACAACTACCGCCAGGCCCAGGCCATCAGCTTCACCGAGGCGGAGGTCGGGCGGCGGATGGGCGAGTACAGGAGATACATCCGGGCGCTCGAGTCTGCTGGTAGGCTGGACCGCCAGCTCGAGTTCATCCCCGACGACGAGACGCTGCTCGAACGCATGGCTCAGGGAAGGGCGCTGACGCGTCCCGAACTCTCGATCCTCGTCTCCTACACGAAGGCGATTCTCAAAGAGGAAATCGCGGCGTCGCGCGTGCCGGACGACGAGCGCATGAGTCGAGCCGTGGAGACGGCCTTCCCCCGCAAGCTGCGCGAGCTGTATCGAGATCGCATCGATCGTCATCGGCTGAGACGGGAGATCGTCGCGACACAGATCGCGAACGACATCGTGAACCGTATGGGCTTCACCTTCACCCATCGACTGCAGGAATCAACGGGTGCGGCGATCGCCGACGTTGCTCAGGCCTACTACACGGCCCGCGAGGTCTTCGGGCTGGAGCACGTCTGGGAGCAGATCGACGCCCTCAATGGCAGGGTGTCTGTCGAAACGCAGATGTGGCTGATGTCCGAGCTCATGTGGCTTGTGCGCCGCGGAGCTCGCTGGTTCCTGCGCAATCGGCGAGGTCACTTCGAGACATGCGAGGAGATCGAGCGCTTCGCGCCGGCCGTGCAGGAGATCAGTCGGCTGCTCTCCGCAACGCTTCAGGGTCGCCCGCGAGAGGAGTGGGCGGAGCGGCAGCGGCGTGTGCTGGCAGCGGGTGGATGCGAAGAGTTGGCCAGCTTCGTCGCCGGCGCGCCGAATCTCTACGTCTGCTTTGCGCTGGCAGAGGCTGCCGAATCGACGCGTGCCAGCCTGGAGCGGGTCATCGAGGTCTACTTCCGACTGGGCGAGATACTCGATCTGCACTGGGTCGCGAAGCGCATCGTGGATCTGCGGATCGACAACCACTGGCAGGCGCTGGCTCGCGAATCGGCTCTCGATGATCTGGACTGGCAGCAGCGCGCCCTCACGGTGAGTGTGCTTCGACTGGCGCACCAGGGTGAGCCCGTTGTCAGCGCGATCGAGCGCTGGCGGGCCAAGCACGAGAGCTCCGCCCAGCGCTGGAGCGCCATGCTGAATGATCTGCGCGGCGATGAGTCGCCCGACTTTGCCATGTGCTCTGTCGCGTTGCGCGAGCTGCTCGACTGGGCGCAGTCAAGTGGCGACGGGGAAGTCGCTCAGGGCTAGAGTGAGCCAGGCGGTCTCCTGAGCGCCGTTCGTCAAGCCCCGATGGAGACGTCGGGAAGGAGCAGTCCACGGCCGCCACGCCGGACTCTCTTCGGGTTGCTGGACGATCGAGTGCCTCGTTGGGGCCGCTTCTGAGGCGCCGCGCCCACGTCGTACCTGCGCCTCCCCACCGTGATCCCGCGACTTGTCAGTGCAGATGGGCGCTTTTCCTCCTACGCTCAGACTGGCCAGACGGGCGGGTCGAGTTCGTCGAACTGGGTGCGACCGTGGCGGTGAGCACTGCGCCGAGATGCCGGAGGTTCTGGAGTGTCCTCGTACAGAGACCGGATCAAAGAGCAGATCAAGCAATACGCTCGAGAGGTCAACATCCATGAGCTACCGGACATCTTCCACTACTGGTCCAACAAGTACCTTCGCCCCAGGTTCGAGTCGGTCCTGGGGGCGAACGACCTGTACTCTTTCTACGGAAACGCGATCGACGCCGCGCTCGGGCGGAAGGAGGGCAGTAGCAGGATCCTGAGCGTGGGCTCGGGCGACGCGTCGAACGAGATCGAGATTGCTCGGAAGTTGATCGCCATGGGCGCTCGGGACTTCGAGTTCGTCTGCCTGGAGCTATCTCCGATCTTGCTCGAGCGTTCGCAAGAGGCCATTGATGCTGCGGGTCTCGGTGAGCGGTTCAGCCTCGTCGAGTGTGACATCAATTCGTGGAAACCTTCGCAGACCTACGCGGCCGTCATGGCCCATCATTCGCTCCACCACGTCGTCGAGCTCGAGAGCCTCTTCGACGGAATCGCTCGATCACTCACGCCGAATGGGGTGTTCATCACCTGTGACATGATTGGGCGGAACGGGCACATGCGATGGCCCGAGGCTCTGAATGCGGTTCAGCATGTTTGGAGCACCATGCCAGACCAGTACAAGTACAACCATCAGCTGAAGCGGCTCGAGCTGGTCTTCGACAACTGGGATTGTTCCGCTGAGGGCTTCGAGGGAATTCGAGCGCAGGACATCTTGGGCTTAGCGATGGAGCGGTTCGCATTCGAACGTTTCCTGGCCTACGGGAACATGATCGATATCTTCGGAGGCCGGGGTTTTGGGCACAACTACAGTGCCGAGAGTGAAGCCCACTGCCGGTTCATCGATCACGTCCACGCGCTCGACGACCTCCTGATAAGCCGGGGTATCATAAAGCCAACACAGATGGGTGCAATCATGCGAAAGTCCTGGCAGCGCGAACCGATTGTGTACCGCGATTGGACACCCGAGCATTGTTGGCGGGATCCGAACGCGCATGTCGAGTTGCTCCCCATACTTGACTGGCACTATCGCTGGGAAGACGGGGAGTGAGCTTCCAAGGCACGTGGGAGGCTCGTTGCGGCGTGCTTCTGCGCTTTCAGCTCGACTGTGGTCAGCTTTGCTTCTACGATCGCGGCATGCAGCATGATGTGGAGCCGGGGGTGCCCGCGTGGGAGCGGGCGCGCCAGAGGAGAGTATGACGGCCGAAGAGTCGCCGACGCTGACGCTGATCATCCCGATCTACAATGAGGAGGATCTGCTTCGGGACGCTCTGTTGCGCGTCTTCGAGTCGCCTTGCAGCGTGGCTCGAGAGTGGATCATCGTGGACGATGCTTCCACGGATCGAAGCCCCGGGATCATCCGCGAACTCGCCAAGTCGTATCCGATCACGGTGGTTACGCTGGAGAAGAACTCGGGCAAGGGAGCTGCTGTGATCCGCGGGCTCGCCCAGGCCACGGGCGACTTCATCATGATTCACGACGCGGATTTCGAATACGACCCACGCGACATTCCGGGTCTGCTCGAGCCCCTGCTCGAGGACGAGGCAGACGTGGTCTACGGCAGCCGTTTCAAGAAGGATGTACGGCAGATCCATCGCACGTACCACTACTTCGTGAACCACTTCCTCACGATCGTGAGCAACTTGCTTTCGGGCATCTACCTGACCGACATGGAGACCTGCTACAAGCTCTTCCGCGCGGACCTCCTCAAGGCCATGAACTTGACCTCGCAGCGCTTCGAGATCGAGGTGGAGGTGACGGCCTACCTCGCGAAGACCCGCGCGCGGATCTTCGAGCTGCCCATCCACTACTACCCGCGGACGCGACTGCAGGGCAAGAAGATCAACTGGCGCGACGGCGTGGCCGCTCTTTACTACCTGATCCGCTTCAATCTGGTCGTGCCGCTGGAGGCCGCCTTCAAGGATCTCCCCCCGCGCTATCTGCGAGATGCCCAAAGCACTGTGCTGATGAGGGAGAACGGCCGCTGATCCCCACGCGCGTGCAACGTCCTGCTGGAATGCAGCTGAGGCTGCGCGCGAGGAGGGAGCGGGGCGGGGCTCGCTAGAAGAGCAGGGAGACGCCCCGGATTACCGAGAGGTTGCCTGCCACCAGCAGCGGCCAGAAATGCCGGGAGTCCTTGATGAGCACGTTGTAGGCGAAGGCCATAGGCAGTACGACGCGGATCACGGCCCCAGAGTTCCCCTCCCAGACCGCCTGCCCAACAATCGCCATCAGCAGCGCGTAGCACGCGCCGAGCCGCCACCAGGGATTCGAGAGGTCGAAGCGCAGAGCGAGGTAGAGCCACTGCACCGTGAAGCTGACGAGCGCCAGCAGGCTGAATACGGCATTGGTGTCGCCGCGCAACGCGATCACCTCGCGGATGCTCCACCCCCACTTCCAGATGTAGGAGGCGAAGGGCAGCGCGAAGTTGCGGTGGCCTGCGTTGGCGGGGTCGTCGAAGACCGCGGCGATCACTGCGAGCCAGAGCCCCAGTGGGAGGATGATGAGGAGGGCGCTTCCCGCACACTTCCCGATTTCCCGCGCGTTGAGGCGGGCGGGCCAGGCGACGATCGACGCGCCGAAGACGTTCGTTTCGCGCGCCAGGCCCGCCAGCGCGAGAATCGCCGAGGCGAGCCAGCGGCGGTTCCGCTCGAGGGCGTCCATCGCCAGCAGAAGCAGAAGCATGCTGGGCCCGTCCAACAGGGCCCGTGCGCTGGACCAGATCAGACCCTCATTGAACAGGCAGGCGAACCACAGGGCAAAGCAGCGAAGGCCGCCTTGGAGTGGGAAGAGGCGCAGTAGCAGCCAGGCCATGGCGAGCCAGCAGAGCGCGTTCTGGAGGGCGTAGGCCTGGAGGATCCAGGCCGGGCGTCCGAGGCCGAGCAGGTGTGCGCTCCACGAGAACAGGACCCGCCGCGCACGATAGGCCGAGCTGTCGAGCGCGCGCTGGAGTTCCGGATCCCGGATGTCGGGCTGGACGGCGAGCTGCGCGTAGAACTGCCCGTCGTAGCCACTGGCGCCCTCACTCTGCTTGTGGGGGATGGCGAGGACGGCGGGCAGCCGTTGCTCCTCGAATTGTTCGCCGAACTTGATCAGGCCCGTGAAGCCGGTCTCCGGATTGAAGGCTCCGGCGAAGAGCACCAGGTACAGCGCCAGCGACGCCAGGTAGGGCGCCGTGTGTGCCATGCGGGAGCGGAGCGATTCCGGGGCGTCGCCGAATCCGGATTGCGAGGCTCCGCTATTCGAACTCAATCTCGCTCCCCCCGGTCGCATCTCCGCCCTCGGCCGGAGAGCAGGAGATCACTCATGCACGGATGGCTTCTAGTGCCCTGAGACAGGACGCTAGCCCGGATTATTCATGAAGGTTCGTAGCGAGGCCGTGCAGATGACGTTCTGGGGCGAGAAATCGGGGTTTGGCCACGGAGGCGTACTTGCAGTACGTCGAGTAGTCAAACTCCGATTTCTCGTTCCAGAACGAGCAGATGTGCGGCCGCAGTAGGAGCTTCATGAATAATCCGGGCTAGCCCCGCAGATGTCGCACGAAGAAGCCCCGGGCCGCCTCCGATGCCTCGGCCAGACCCCGCCCGTCGTAGGGCACGAAATGGTGTCCTTCGATCATCACCAACTCCTTCGGCTCCCCCGCCCTTTCGAAGGCCGCGCGGCTGACGGCGGTGTCGGCCAGGCGATCTTCGCTGCTCACCACCAGCATCAGCGGGGTGGGGGCGATCTGATCGATGCAGACACCGGGGTCCCAGGCGGGTCCGGTGCCGACGCCGTTCACGAGTGTGATCGAATTGATCCAGCTCGGCGCTCGGTCCCCCAGCTTCATGAACCACTCGCTCGATTCCGCCTGGTCCAGCACGACCGGAGTGTCACCGGGCCCCTCGCGCACCACCGGCAGCGGGCCGAACACGTTCTTCTGCTGGTCGGCGAGACCCTGCCCGCTCTCGTCCAGCAGCGAGTGGCGTACCTCGGCGAAGCGCTCGCGTGTCTGCGTGTAGTCGATTCTGGGGTAGCCGGTGAAGGGGACGTTGGCCACGACGGCCTTGACGCGTTCGTCGCAGGCGCCCACTACGATGACTTCGCCGCCGCTGTAGCTGCTGCCCCAGATTCCGAGGCGGTTCGCATCGACCTGTGCGTGTTCGCCGAGCCAGCCGATGGCGCGACGGTAGTCGCGCGCCTGGGCCCACGGGTTGATCTGCTGGCGAGGCTCGCCGTCGCTGGCACCCAGGTTGCGGTGGTCGTAGACGAGTGCCGCCAGGCCGGCTTCGCAGAACACCTCCGCATAGCGATCGAGCGCCATCTCCTTCACGGCAGAAAAACCGTGGGCCATCACGACCCCCGGGCACGCGCCGCTCGCCCTTTGCGGCAGGTAGAGCCAGCCCCGCAGCCGGGTTCCCCCGAAGCCTTCGAATTCAACGTCTTCTCGCATGCTGGTTGCTCCTAAGTCGTGTTTCGCTGAAGGGGCCAGGATAGGCGGGGGGGCCAGGATAGGCAGGAGGGCCAGGATAGGCAGGGGGGCCAGGATAGGCAGCGGGGGCAGGATGGCCAGTCGAGCAGATCGTGCTGTTCTCCATCGACAAATGCCCGAGTCCCGATTCCGCCGGGCACCACGATCACGTCAGGTGTGGGAACCTCGTCGTAGCCAGCGTCGACTGTGAGCCCGAGAAAGCCATTGTCAGTTCTTATCTCGCCCTTCTTGTCACCAACGAATACAACAGTCGCATCGGGCAGGCGCTGCAAGACCTCGTGAGGGCCGATACCGTCGAGTGCGGTGAGCTGTTCGAAGAGCGGAGTTGCGATCTGCATGGCTGGTCCCCCTTGACGTATCTAGAAAACCTTGCCCGGCCGGCGTATGGTCTCGATTCGCATTTCATCAGTCAGGAATACACAAATCGGAATACTCCCCCCCTCGGTTCGAGGATGGTCTGTCTCGCAATACGTGTGCTCGACGAGCCTGCTGGGCCCGTCGGGAATAGCACTGAGTTTCATCTCGTCAACGGCGTAACGAAATATGCTTCGCCGCGTGGGGGTCTCGCAGAACATGAAGGCGTCCCCCGACGCAATGGGGCGTACGAAGACGAGATTGGGCAGTCTCGCCGGGCCAAACTCGGTGACCAGGGTATCGAGCGTTTCGAGGAAGTTCGCCGAGTAAGTCACCATTTGCCGCGGATGCCTCGACAGCTTGTGCTGGAAGTGCACAAGATGTGCGACCGCGAGTACCGCGAACAGTCCCATCACGATCATCGCCTCCCGCCGCCGGCCCCGGGCGCCAGCGAACAGGAATTGCAGCAGACCCATTACCCCGAGTGCGAAGAATACTTCGGGCAAGTAGAGGTAGTAGAACGGGGTGTGTCTCGTCCTGATCGGGATGGTCAGTGCGAGAGCAAGCGTTCCGAAGCACCAGAGAATCGTAGCCATCGGCACGGGGATCGCGCGTGCGCATTTGCGCAAATAGGCACGGCATCGGGGTGAAGTCGCGACGACCACCATGACGCCCAAGAGTGCCGCGAGGAACCAGGGGAGCCAGGATGCGCGAAAGCCGGCCAGGCCCATCGAAAACCGCGGGAGGTTCGACACGACCGACCCTCCGAAGACATGCGGTTCCCAATCTGGATTCACGTGAAAGCCGAGCAAGAAGTAGCGCAGATTGTTGTAAGCCGCGTAACCAAGCGGGACAAGGAAGAGGAACGTCCCCTCGAGCTTCCGGTATCCATCTCCAGAGCGAAGCAGCCACAGCCCAAGCAGAAGGCTGGGCGCGAGGAACCACGCGGCTTCCTTGCTGTTGTAAGCGAGAATCCACGGAATCGAAACTGCAATATTCCCGATCGTGAGGCTACGGAGATTCCGCTGTGCGTCGATGACGACGAACGCGAGCAAGAGAGCTGCCAATGCGAACAGAAGTGCCAGCCGGTCATGTATGGTCGCCTGCCATCCGAAAGCATCGGCTACAGGCAACGAGAACCACCAGTACAGCACGGCAGCCGCAGCGAAGCCACGTGTCAGTCGCAACCGTCGCGCCAGTACGTAGAGGAGCACTGCCGAGAGGGTCGGTGGCAGGAGCATCCAGAGGTTGAGGCAGCCGATCTGCGGACCACAGTGGTCGCCCACCGCTCTTACGTAGAGCATGCCCGCCTCCCGGGAGAAGGCAGGATCCGCCCGTGTCAGGAGATTGAGCAGCGTGTCTGCCGCCGTGTCCCAGTTTGCGGGCCACGTCACCCAGTCGTGAAATTCCGACAGCGGAAAGAGCGAGGAAAAGCAGTAGCCGTAGTATGCGGTGCCCAGGCCCACGCACACGAGCAGAGCGATTCCCTCTCGCCAGACGGACTGGAGGTTCACCTTGCGATCCAGGAGAACTGGAGAAGTCCGATCCATTGCGCTGACTCCATGTCGAGACTTCTCCGAAGCCGCCGATGCGGCCGAACGATAGCCAACGGTGAGGGAACCCGCTTCGTGCTCATCGATGCTTCATCGAGTGGGAGTGAGGAGTTCATGAATCTCATGGGGAGCCGAGCGCGAGCCCCGGTTGCTCTTGGAACGGGTGGAGGTCACTCGCCACCCAGAGCAAAATCAAGTCGCTGTAGAGTAGATCGTTCGTCGAGCTATTGGAGACGATCTTGCGTGTTGTGGCGGTTGTGCCGGGCATGTGATCGCCCACTTCGCTGGTCGATAGCCGGCTACGGCCGCGTGCCGAAGTGCGCTCGGCCGGGCTCGCGCAGCGGGGCGGCGAGCTCGGCGAACTCGCACAGCAGGGGCCGCGTATCTCTGGGATCGATCAGCTCCTCGACCCAGAAGACCTCTGCCGTACGGAAGGGCGAGCGTACGGCATTCAGCCGCCCCTCGATCTCTGTTCTGAGACGCTCGGGATCGTCCGACGCTTCGAGCTCGGCCTTGTAGGCTGCCTCGAGGCCGCCCGCGATCGGCAGAGAGCCCCAGTCGCCCGAGGGCCAGGCGTAGCGGTAGTGAAAGCGTGTGTGATTCATGTGCGCCGCACCCGCTACGCCGAAGACCTTGCGCACCAGGATCGAGCACCACGGCACCGTGGCCTGGTAGATCGTGGCGAGCGCGCGCGCACCGTGGCGGATGGTGCCGGCCTTCTCCGCCGCCTGTCCGATCACGAAGCCGGGGTTGTCGACGAAGTGGACCACCGGCAGATGAAACGTCTCTGCGAGCTCGACGAAGCGGGTCACCTTGTGAGCGGTGTTGGCCGTCCAGCCGCCGCCGTAGAAGTAGGGGTCCGAGGCCAGCACCGCCACCGGCCAGCCGTCCAGCCGCGCCAGGCCGGTGATGATCGAGCGACCGTGGAGGCGCCCGATCTCGAAGAAGGAGTCCCGGTCGAGCAGCGCTTCGAGAATCGGCCGCATCTTGTAGACCTTGCGCGCGTCGCGCGGGATGGCGTCGATCAGCCACTCTTCGCGACGTTTCGCGTCGTCCTCGCGCGGCCCGCGCGGCGGCAGCTCGAAGACCGAGGAGGGCAGATAGGAGAGAAAGCGGCGCGCCCGCTCGAAGGCCTCGTCCTCGTCCCGAACTTCATCGTCGATCACACCGTTGCGCGTGTGGATCGCGCTGCCGCCGAGCGCCTCGCGGTCCACGTCTTCGCCGACACGCGCCACCACGGGCGGGCCCGCGACGAAGATCTGGGAGAGTCCCTTGACCATCAGCGAGTAGTGGCTGCTCACCACGCGTGCGGCGCCGAGCCCGGCCACGGGTCCGAGCGCGAGCCCGACGACCGGTACGCTGGCCAGATTGCTCACCACCCACTCCCAGCCGGGATTGGCGGGAACGTAGGTGCGCCCCATGCCGCCCTTGCTCTCGAGCGACTTCACCGAGCCGCCGCCGCCCGTGCCGTCGATCAGCCGCAGCATCGGCAGGCGCAGCTCGTTGGCCATCTGCTCGGCGGCGATTTGCTTGGTGATGATGGCGGCGTCGGCTGCGCCGCCGCGCACCGTGAAGTCGTCGCCGGTGATGACGATGGGCCGCCCGTCGATGCGCCCGCGGCCGAAGATATAGTTCGAGGCGCGCAATTGCTGGAGCGTGCCGTCCTCGTGATAGCTCGCGAGCCCCGCGATGGTGCCGATTTCGTGCAGCGAGCCCGGGTCGAGCAGGCGATCGATGCGTTCGCGTACGGTCAGCTTTCCGCGCTCTCGCTGCCGGGCGACCTTTTCGGTCCCGCCCATCTCATGAGCCATCGCCTCCCGTCTGCGCAGTTCCTCGATCTCCGGCTTCCAGCTCATCGTTCGACCCCTGTGTGGTGAGCGCGGAAGATAGAGCGAGTTGCCGCATCGGCCGAGCGGGCAGGCCGCCAGGACTTCGGGCACACACGGCCGCTATCCGTTGTCGCCCCCGCGCATGACACGGCCGTGGCGCAGTGAGTAATAGCGATATTGTCCCGGCATGTGGGAGACGACCGCACCGATCACCACGACCAGCGTGAGAATCACCAGGCGATACTCCCAGAGCGGGTTGATTGTCAGCAGCAGGGCGATCTTGCAGTAGGTGGCGGCACCCCGCACCTGCACCAGCCAGATCGGTGCACGCCAGATTTCGAATAGCATGAAGGCGCCACCCGTGGCGAGCACCGCCAGCAGAGCCGGCAGCAGGCGCTCGGCCGATACGCCGAAGACATGGCCACCGTAGAGTGCACCGAAGGCCAGTAGATGCGCGGTTCGCAGTGTGGTGCGCAACGGGCGCGAGCCGCGCATCGGCTGCGAGCCCCCCACCGCGACGCCCTGGCGGATGTGGCTGAGCACCGCTTGCAGCGCGGCCCGCGTGCGGCTCTCCGAGTTGTCCGCGCTCTCGCCACTCACGGGGTGGTCGCGGCCTCCAGCCGCGGGTAGCGTGACGGCTCATGCCGCCGCGCTGCCCGCGCGGAGATAGTGCCTCATCCCGGCTGCCGGGTCCCGGTCAGGCCTCTGGCGTGTACTTCACTCTCATCTCGATGCAGTTACGCACCAGGGCGGAGGGCTTGAGCACGGGGCCGCCGCCGGCGTACGCCATATCGGGCAGGCGCCGCAGCAGCTCTTCGAAGGCTACCCGCATCTCCATGCGCGCCAGATTGGCGCCGAGGCAGAAATGGCTGCCGAGGCCGAACCCGAGGTGGTGGGGGTTGCGGTCGATGTCGAAGCGATCGGGATCCTCGAACTGATCGGGATCGCGATTCGCGGTCGGGTAGACGAGCAAGACGATCTGCCCCGCCTCGAGCGCGACGCCCCGCAGCTCTGTGTCCCGCGTGACGGTGCGCCCGAATGTCCTGACCGGCGAGACGACGCGGACCATCTCCTCGGCCGCGGCCGGGATCAGCGAGGGGTCGTCGATCAGTCGCTGTCGCGTCTCCGGGTTCTCGATCAGAAGCTGCATGCCGCCGGAGATGGCGTTTCGCGTGGTCTCGTTGCCCGCCACCAGCAGGACTGTCAGCAACATGACGAGCTCATCGTTCGCCATGTTGGTGTGCTCCTCGCCGATCCCCTTGAGATCCTGACTCCCCTCGAAGCTGATCAGTAGCCCCTGATCCTTGGCGCCGGCGAGGATGCTGACCAGATCGTCCTGCGGCTGTCTGCGCCGATCCTCGATGATCTCGGTCACGTAGCTCGAGTACTCGCAGAAGGCCTGGCCCGCCGCGGCGACGATCTCTGGGTTGTCCATGTTGCCGTCCGCGGCGATCATGGTGTCGGACCAGTGGTGAAAGCGTTCGCGGTCCTGCTTGCGGATGCCGAGCATGTCGGCGATCAGCAGCAGCGGCAGGGGGACGGCGATCTCGCGCACGAAGTCACACTCGCCACGCTTCGCCACGGCATCGATGGCGTCGCTTGTGATCTCGCGAAACACGCTCTCGAGCTTCTTGACCATGCGGGGTGTGAAGCCCTTGTTGATCATGGCCCTCAGCTGGCCGTGGCGCGGCTCGGCTTCGTCGATCAGGCCCAGCCGAGCCGGGTTGCCCGGACGCACGCCGTGTTCGGAAGTAAAAGTCAGCTGATCCTTCGAGACCGCGGCGACGTCCTCGAAACGCGTGATGATCCAGGCCTGGTCCTTTGCGGACCAATGCACCGGGTCATTGCGCTGGAGCCACCGCAGCTTCTCCCAGATGCTCTCGTCCCAATTGCTCGAGGCGAGGAATCCGATATTCACGTCCATGCTTGAAACTGCTCCTGTCGCGGGCGCGGGTGAGGTTGATGCGCTTCGTGTGCTGGAGACGCCGGGAATGGCGGATTGATCCGTCCCGCCGCGCCGGACTAACGAGCGCTAGTTTTCGCAAGCCTAGGACGATCCGCTAAAAGAAACCACCGACCTTAATTACTACAGGCGATGGAGCCTTTGACAGGCTGAGACTTGACTCAGGTGGGTTTCAGCCTGTCGGAGAACGTCCCGAGCTGGCGGATTTGGTACGGTTCCGGTTTGTCGTCATGACCTGGCCTCCATCGCCGATTGGGAAGCAGAGCGGGTTCGGGGAAGAGCGCGAGAAGGAAGCCGATGGAGCGGATTCACGTCAGTGTCGATGAGGACCAGTGCAGCGCCTGCGGGCTCTGCCAGGACTGCGCACCGGAAAACATCGAGATTCCGGACGGTGGGCCCTCGGCACAGGTGGTCCGGCAGCCCAATGGCGACGACGAGATCGAGGCCTGTGTGGAGGCCTCGGACTTTTGCCCGACCGGCGGTCTGCAGGTGAAGGAGCTGGCGAGCTGACTGGCTTCAGCCTGGCACTGCCCGGCGGCCGTCAGGCCAAGCGCAGAACCTCTTGCACCAGGCCCTCGATTCCCACCGCGACGTCCTTGATCCCCGGGCCCAGCATGTAGGCTGGGCAGGACACGACCTTCGCCTTCTCGTCGCAGACGTAGCCCTCCACCGGGCAGTTCTTGTGATGGGCACCCATCTGCTCCAGTGCGCCCGCGGTGTCGGGGTCCGATCCGATGGTCAGCTCGACGTCGGGGAAGAGCCGGGCGCCGATGGCGGGTGCGATACAGATCAGCCCGACGGGCTTGCCCGCCTCATGGATGTCTCGCAGCAGCTTCTCGACGCCTGCGTCGACCGCACAGTCGGCTCCCTGGGTGGCGAAGGAGGAGAGGTTCTTGGCCGCGCCGAAGCCGCCCGGCAGGATGACGCCGTCGTAGTCATCGGCCTTCGCGAGAGCGACATCCCGGATCTCACCGCGCGCGATGCGCGCCGCCTCCGCCAGCACATTGCGCCCCTCGCCCGACACGGCAGTGCCGGTGCGGTGGTCGACCACGTCGAGTTGCGGCTTGTCCGGCGCGAAGCAGGCGACCTCTGCGCCGGCCTGATCCAGGGCCAGCAGCGTGATCACACTCTCGTGGATCTCGGCGCCATCGAGATATCCACAGCCCGACAACACTACGGCGATGCGTGCCATTTCCCCTCCTTCGTGCTCGATTTGTGCTCGATTCGTGCCGGGAACGAGTATAACTCGCCGGCTCTCAGGCGCGCTTGATGTCGCGCTTCTCGTCCAGCCGCCAGCGGTGCAGGCCGGCCGGTTGGTAGGCGGTGACGAATACGCGGCGGTTCGTGTCGGCGCGATTCGATTGAGAGCCGTGCACGATGTCGCGGTGGAACCACAGCACCGAGCCGGCGGGAACCGCCACGGCCATGGCCTCTTCATCGACCAGCTCGACGTCGGTGTAGAGAGCGCCGAGTACGCCCCGGTTCTTGAGGTTCTGCAGGGCGCCATGTCTGTGACTGCCGGGGATGATCCAGAGACAGCCGTTCTCCTCAGTGCCCTCGTCGATATAGGTGAGCGCACTGACGATGTGCTCGAGATCCTCGGCGCCGTAGGCCCAGTAGGGACCCTCCTGGTGCCACGGGAAGGGTGCTCCGCCCGGTCGTTTCACGTTGAGCTTGTCGCTGAACAGACTGAGCTCGTCACTTCCGATGATGTCGGCGCTGGGCTGCCACAGACGGGGGTCATCGACCAGGGCTTCGAAGCGCGCGTCGAGGTGGGCCGTTGGCTCCATCGAGCGGATGGCGCGCAGATCGTCGCGCCACTCCCACTTGATCGTCGATCCGAGCACCATCTGAAACTTCTGATTGTCGATCAGATCGATCGGAGCGGCGTCGTCGCAGTCGGCCGCTTCTAGAACCTGCTTGTGAACATTCTCGGTCGCCGACCGAAGCTCGACGAGTTCATCCGGCGAGAAGACGCCCTCTCGGCAGAAGAAGCCCAGCTCTTCGTACTGCTGCAGCTCTGCTTGGGTCGCTCGATACATGGCGACGGCTCCTCGACTGAGCTCGGTGGACTCGCAGCGCTTCGTCGCTCTTGCGCCCGAACTCCTCCGAAGCAGGGGACGATAGCTCCCAGGGCCGTGCGCGGCGACGGGGCGGGCGTTCAATTGCTTGCCGTTTCGCGCGCGAGTCGACGCTTGGTATGATGACGATCTCAACCAGGCGGAGTCCACTCGCGAGAGCGGCGGGTGGGTGCCGCGGCCGGTGGCCGCTGGAGCGGCTCGCGGATCGGGCGTCGTGGATGGGGCGTCGTGGAGAGGGCGTCGTGGAGGGGGCAGTGATCGAGCTGAAGCATCTCATGACATATCGCGCCGAGTTGGCGCAGCCGGTCGATGTCGGCGTCGGGCCGTCGGGCTGGCGGCAGATCTTCGACGTAACGGGAGGGCACTTCGAGGGGCCGCGGCTCCGGGGCAAGGTGCTTGCGAGCGGCGGTGACTGGCTGCTGGTCGGCGACGGTGGGGTGGGTCGCCTCGACGTGCGGGCGACCTTCGAGACCGACGACGGCGCGCACATCTACCTGCAGTATCACGGCATCCTGATCTTCAACGACCACGTGACCAGAGCCCTCTCGGAGGGGGTCGAGACGCAGTACGGCGACACCTACTTCATGGCGTCGCAGCGCTTCGAGACGGGTCATGCCGACTATGCCTGGCTCAACGCCGTGGTCGCTTTGGGGCAGGGCAGGGTGTTGCCCAGCGCGGTGGAGTATCGTGTCTTCGAGGTGTGCAACGCGTAGACGCCGCAGTTCGGTCTGCTGGGCTCTCATTGCCTGGTGACGGGCCGGCGTAATCGCGCTGCCATCGATCGAGACGCTGCCGCCCGGCTATCGACCGCGATGCGGAGCGGGTAGCGTCACAGCAGAAGGGGGAGTCGCACATGGTCACCGCGAACGACGGCTCGCGCAGGCGCTACTGGGGATTCGTGATACCGGGTCCCGCCGCGCTCGTCTCGGGGCTGGCGAAGCAGGCCGAATCGCAGGGGCTCGAGGGTATCTTCGCCGCGCAGGTCAATTCGGTGCCCTGGGTGCCGCTGGCGGCGGCAGCCGCCGCGACCGAGCACATCGGGATCGCGAGTGGAATCGCCATCGCCGCAGCGCGCAGCCCCTACGAAACCGCCATCGCGGCGATCGATCTGGACAGGCTGAGCGACGGTCGCTTCACGCTCGGCCTGGGGGCCAGTGTGCACAGCTGGACGTGTGGCGTCTACGGTGCCCCGCCCCACAAGCCGCTCGCCCACCTGCGCGAGACGGTGGCCGCGGTGCGCCACATCATTCGAGGGGCCCACCGAGGACTCACGCCATTCGAGGGTGAGTACTACCGGGCAGACTTTGCCGAACTCCAGCCCGCGCAGCCGCCGGTTCGCGAAGAGATTCCCATCTGGCTGGCCGCGTTACGGGGCGCCGCGGTTCAGCTCGCCGCGGAGGTGGCGGACGGCATCATGGGGCATCCGATGTGGTCGCTCGATTGGGCGGTGGAGGGCATTCGGCCCTTCATGAAGAAGGGGCTCGAGCGATCCGGGCGCAAGCGGGAGGACGTGGAGCTCAACCTCTGGCTGTGGTGCGCGCCCGGGGTCGACGAGGCCACCGCCATCGAGGACGCGCGCCCGACCGTCGCCTTCTACGCGGGCGTCGCGCAGTACGAGTCGTTCTTTGCCGCGCATGGTTTTGGCGACGAGGCGCGCCGTCTTCAGCAATACGTGCGTACGCGGGATGTTCTGGATCACGGTGACCTCGTTCCCGACGACATGGTTCGCGCCTTCGTGATCTGCGGCAAACCGGATGTCGTACGTGAGCGGGTCGAACGCGCCTGGACGGTGGCTGATTCTCTGGTCCTCGTCCCGCCGGCCTACGCGGTGACGCCCGAGAAGACGCTGCACTACATGGGTGAGATCGCCAAGCTCTTCTATCAGTAAGGGTACGCCGTGAGGAGTAGGTGTACGCCGTGAGCGATAGGCGTGAGTCGTGAGCAGTAGGCGTGAGCCGTGAGCGCCCTGGCACAGTCCTTCGAGGCGGCGGGCGGCGGCCTCTCCCTGGTCCTCATCGTGGCGATCACCGGCACCATGGTCGCGTTGGCATTCGTCTACCTCGGCGCCGCGATTGTGGTGCTCGGGCGTTTCGCGCAGGCGGTTCGGCGGCCGCGCTGGGTCTTGTTGAGCGGCCTGCTGGCGAGCGCCTCGCTGGCGGCAATCCTGGTTCGGGTCCAGCTCCCCGAGGCCTCATTGGCTCCCTGGGGCGAGTGGGGCCGGGCGTGGGGACTGCGGCTGGTCGGGCTGCTCCCGCTCTGTGCCCTGGCGATGGGTGCTTGCCGCCTGCTGCTCTCGCGCGTGTCCTCCGGCTGGCTCGTGGGGCTCCTACTCGGGGGCGTCGCGATCGCTCTTGCTCTGGTCGGGTGGCCGGGGGGCTCCGATGTGATCGGGGGAGGGCTGCTCCAGCTCCTCGTGGCCGGGTTGGCGCTGGGGCTGGTGCCACTCGCGGTCGGCGGACTGCTGGAGCTTCGCGCAGGCGTGGAGTGGTTCATCGCTGTGCGCTATCTGGTGGCCCAGCGGCGGCAGGTGTTCATTTCGGCGATTACGCTGATATGCGTTGGTGGCGTTGCGGCGGGCGTTTGGCTCATCATCGTTGTCCTCTCGGTGATGAACGGCTTCGAGCGAACCTGGCGAGATGAGATCGTCGGCAACTACGCCCACTTCATCGTAGGCAGTGAGTTCGGCCAGATCGCTGGCCACGAGGCACCACTCGAGCGCATACGTGCCTCGCACGGGGTGGTGGCCGCGAGCCCGTACCTGCAGGCGGAGGGCATGGTGCGAGTCGCCAGCGGTCGCATCGTCCCGGTGCGTCTGCGCGGCATCGATCCGATGGCCGTCTCCCGTGTGACGAAGCTCGCGGACAAGGTGGTCGCTGGCTCACTCGACTCGCTGAACGTGCACACCCGCGCTGGTGAACCGGCCGCGGACGGCCCACCGGGGTTGCTGCTCGGGCGGGTGATGGCCACCCGGATCGGGGTCGATGTCGGCGACACGATCGTGCTGATCGCCCCCTTCGGCGGCGCGCCTACACCAATGGGCACGGCGCCCAGGCTGGTGCGCTTTCGCGTCACCGGGCTGTTCGCGTCGAGCTTCCTCCAATACGACGAGCTCTATGCCTACGCGAATCTGTACGCGGTGCAGGCGTTTCTGGGTGTCGCTGACGTGGTAGACGGCTTTGAGGTTCGCAGCGTCGACTTCTACCGCTCTCGGCGCGTAGCGGCCGAGGTGGCGCGACAGCTCGGTTACCCGTTCTACTCGCGTGACTGGAAGGATCTGTTTCCACAGTTCTTCCATGCGCTGCGGGACAATCGCTCACTGATGTTCATGCTGCTGGTCATGATCATGGTGGTCGCGGCCTTCGTGATCGTCGTTACGCTCATGATGATGATCATGGCCAAGTCGGCCGATATCGCGATCCTCAAGACCATGGGCGCCTCTGACGAGAGCATCGAGCGTATCTTTGCCATTGAGGGCACGCTGATCGGTCTCGCTGGTGTGACGTTGGGGGTCCTGGCGGGGGTCGCGGTGACGACACGACTGGCGTGGATCCAGGAGCGAATCGAAGAGATCACGGGCGTCGACACGCTGCCCGCCAGTATCTATC
Organism: Deltaproteobacteria bacterium; assembly: GCA_029261835.1. Lineage (GTDB taxonomy): Bacteria > Myxococcota_A > UBA9160 > UBA9160 > UBA4427 > JAJDAO01. Next base: position 40,111 of record JAJDAO010000003.1, read on the forward strand.
AGATTTCGACGCTGCCGTCCGAGGTCGATCCGCTCCAGGTGACGGGTGTGGTGAGCATCGCGCTGATACTCTCGCTCGGCGCCACGCTGCTGCCGAGCCGGCACGGCGCGCGGCTCGACCCGGTGGAGGCCCTGCGCCACGATTGAGAGTGAGTCTTACCACGCTGCTCGGCAATCGAGCCACGGAGGGGGGAATGCCTTGCGATTCGTGATACCGATGCACCTGCTGCTCGCATCGGCGCTGTCGATATCATTCCTTGCCCCCGCCGGTCTGGCTCGGGCAGATCGCACCGTCTTCAACTTGAGTGACCGCTACGCTCAGACGAGCTGGCCCGCCGGTCATCGGGACTCGGCGAATAGCGACTACGTGCCGCTCGTGATGTCGCGAGCGAACCGCATTCGCAAGCGCCTGCTCGAGGGGCACCCGATCTTCTGGCCGCCGAGCGCGGGCCTACACGGCCGCTACTACGTGAGCAGTGGCAAGGGCCCCGGATACAGCAACCTGCACGCTTTCGACAGCGACGGCAACCTGCTCTGGCAGGCACCGCCGCAGCAGAGCGTCGAAGACCTCGACTCGTACGCGATCATCAACGCGCCAGTGGTGGATGCCGCCGGCCGTGTCTACGTGGGTGACGTCAACCAGCTCTGGGCCTTCGAGGCGGACGGCGCCATTCTGTGGACGACCGATCTGACCCAGTATGGCGTCGATCACGGCTTCATGAGCGTCGTGCTCAGCAAGCAGGGCTGGGTCGGCGGTATCTCGTCCAACGGCAAGCTGGTATTCCTGAAGCCGGAGGACGGGAGTCTGGCGGTGCCTGTGCTCGATCTGCCCGGCGGCCACGGACCGCCCGCGCAGGACACGCCACCCGGTGATCTGTGGAAGGATCTGATGGACCCCGCCATCAAGCCCTTCATGTTCAATCTCATTCAGGGCTGGGAGATGGAGGTAGCCAACACACCGGCCCTGCATCCCGAGACCGGCCGGATCTACATCACCGCTGCGGGGATCGAGGCCGGGACCGGTGTGCTCTACGGGATCGACGTGCGAGATGATCGGCTGGAGATCGCGTTCGAGGCCGCGATGGGCGGCGGCAGCGGCACGAGCCCGGCCATTTCACATGACGGAAGGCAAGTCTACGCGCTGGACGAGGCCGGGCACATGGTGGCGGTCGACGCCGTCAGCGGCGAGAGGCTGTGGCAGACCGAACAGGGAGGTGGCGGTTCGGCCTCTCCCAGTGTCGGACCGGACGGAACGATCTACACGGCCTTCCAGGACCACATGCTCGCCTTCGGGCCCGATGGCTCACTCGCCTGGCAGCGATCGTACAACGACCTGGCGGCGCGACAGGTTCCGCCGCTGGGGTGGTTCTGGGGGCTGATCTTCTCGCAGCCCGTGGCCTTCATCGACAGCCTGTTTACCGTGGGCGAGCGCGAGGGCTGGCTCAATATCGTCTGCGGCTACCACATTCGCATCATGCCCTCGCGCAGCAGTCGCACGCTCGTGCCGATTCCGCTGCGTTCGGTGATCGTGGCGATCGATCTCGAAAGTGGCGAGCCGCTGGGCGAGCCGCTGGTGATTCCGGAGACGAGCGAGGGCTTCGTCGTGCCGACGGCGGATGGAAACACCTTCGTCACGCTGTCCGGGGCGATCGGTTCGATCTTCTATCACATGCTCAATCCGATTCTGCCCGCGCGTTTCAAGGTGCCGCACGAGCCGCGGGCCGGGCTGCTGCTGCTGGAGCCGCAATCTCACTCCGCTCTCTGGCGCGACGGGCTCGAGTGGCTGGCGCTCTTGGTGGCGCGGGCCGCTGATGAGCTCGAGGCGGGTCGCCCGCAGACGGCTCGCGCCAGTCTGCGCCGAGGCGCGCTGCAGCTCGGCGCAGCGCCCGCCGTGCTGGGCAAGGCTGTGCTGCGCGATGTAGTCGCCGACGACGCGGCGCTGCGCGCCGCAGCGGGGATCGCGCAGGCCGAGCGAAGGCTTCGTGCGGCGCTCTCGCCGAGCGCATGGTTGCCGGACGCCGAGCGCGGCCGCTCACGGCTCGTCGACGAGCTGAAGGCGCTATCGGCGCTGCTGGCGGAGACCGGCCAGCTGCTGGATGGGGCGGATTCGTAGCCGGCGTCGCGACGGCAACACGCGCCGACCCGAAATCGCACTCCCGCCCGATCAGGAGGTGATCAATCGGCGAGAACGTGCGATTCTTCCGCCCGGCGCTTGCCGCCATTGGCGGAATCCGCTTCCCGACTGGCAGTGGGAAGCGGAATGAGAGACAGACAAGCCGCCACCCCCAGCTCAGTATTCCAGCGATTCTCCGGACATTCCCGGCCGGCCGTGCCGGGTGCAACCCAGGAGGTGACGAGATGTTCCAGCCCCGCGCGATCCTGCTCCCCATCGATCTCGATACGGACGGGTTCGAAGCGCTTTCCTTCGCCGTCGCCTTCGCCAAGCAATTCGATGCCGCGCTGCACTTCTTCTTCGTGAACAACCCGCACGCTGGATATCGTCATCCATCCCTCTCGGTGGAGGAGCTGAAGGAACGTATCGAGGCGCAGCCCGTTGCGGGGAGCCTCGCCGACATGCGTGTCCAATACTCCGTCACGCGTGGGGATCTGGGGGACGAGACCCACCGCTATTGCCGCGAGAACGAGATCGATCTGCTGATCACCAGCCATGAACGCCACAGTCGTCTGTACACGAGCCTTCTGGACACCCGTGATGAAGAGATCATCGAGTCGGTGGATGTCCCGGTGCTCGTCATGCCCAAGCGGCTCCTAGAGCTACTCGAGTCCTGAAGCGAGAGCCGGGAGCCGAGACATCCCATGCCCGCCGCGCGGGCTTGTCCAGATCGATTCGGGGGAATCCCGATCGCCTGCCGAAAGCGCGGAACGAAAGGAAAGTCATGCTGACGTCGAGGGGAGCGAGTTCGCTTCGCAGTTGGATCCTCTTCATTCTCGCAGGCATTCTCTGTGCGGGCTGTCTGGCAGCGGCGGCTCACGCCTCGAGTCCGGCAGCGGATACGCTCCACGCGGAGAGCGTCGAGGCCGGCGCGCCCGGCCCCTCGCACGAGCCGCACGCTGCCGCTGACCCGCACGCCGCGGACGCGGGGCACGCGGAGGATGGCGGCGGGCACCACAGTCTCCACCTGGACGGCTCGAAGGTGGGGATTCTCTGGTGCATCCCCTTTGCCGGGATCCTGCTGAGCATCGCCATCCTGCCGCTGGCTGCACCGCGTCTCTGGGAGTTCCACTACGGCAAGGTGTCTCTTTTCTGGGGTGCCGGCTTCCTTCTGGCGTTCTCCCTCGCCAATGGTATCGAGATGGGTCTCTTCTATCTCGCCGAAGTCTACCTCGGCGAGTTCATCCCCTTCATCGTGCTGCTGCTCTCGCTATTCGCGGTATCGGGCGGGGTGCTGCTCAAGGGATCTCTGCGAGGCAGTCCCGGCGTCAACAGCCTGATCCTGCTGATTGGCACGGTCCTGGCGTCCTGGATGGGAACGACCGGCGCCGCGATGCTGCTTATCCGCCCGCTGATTCGCGCCAACCGATGGCGAAAGCATCAGGCTCACGTCGTCATCTTCTTCATCTTCCTGGTCGCCAACATCGGCGGGTCGTTGACGCCGTTGGGCGATCCGCCCCTCTTCCTCGGTTTCTTGAAGGGCGTCTCCTTCTTCTGGACCACCCAGTACATGTTCGCTCCGATGTGCTTCGTGGCTTCGATCGTGCTCGTGGTCTTCTTCCTGTTCGATAGCGTGATGTACAGGAAGGAGGGGGAGCCGCCCGAAGACGGGGAGAAGACACCGCTGAGCCTCGAGGGCAAGGCGAACCTGCTCCTGCTGCCGTTGATCGTGGCCGCGGTCGTCTTCTCCGGGGTTTGGCACCCGGACATCAGCAAGCCCGAGGACGTCGCGATCAGCGCCTTCGGCGCGCCGATGCTCACGAAGGGCACCCTGGTTCAGGTGACTGCCCTGCTGCTCATCGCGCTCATTTCCGTGCTGATCACGAAGAAGGAAACGCGCGAAGAGAACGGCTTCACCTGGGAGCCGATTCTCGAGGTGGCCAAGCTCTTCGCGACGATCTTCATCACGATGGTTCCCGCCATCGCGATCCTGCGCGCGGGGACTGCGGGTGCGCTCGAGCCGATCGTCTCGTTGGTCTCGGACAACGGGAATCCGGTGAACTCGATGTACTTCTGGTGCACCGGCATACTCTCGAGCTTCCTCGACAACGCGCCCACCTACGTCGTCTTCTTCAACACTGCCGGCGGTGACGCGGCAAAGCTGATGGGCGAGTGGAGCCAGACGCTGCTGGCGATTTCGTGCGGGGCGGTCTTCATGGGCGCCAATACCTATATCGGGAATGCGCCCAACTTCATGGTCAAGTCGATCGCCGAGGAGAACAAGATTCCGATGCCGTCGTTCTTCGGCTACATGATCTGGTCAGTGGTGGTGCTGGTTCCGGTCTTCCTGCTCGTGACGCTCGTCTTCTTCTGAACCTGGGGACGCGCCTGGGCGTGGGGGACCGCTGGCTTCAGGTGAGCCATACTCACTTTCCATTCGGAGGGAAACGCGAATGCTGTCCGAGTACTGCTTCGAGACCGATGTGCACCGTGAGCTGCGCGAGCAGGCCCGCCGCTTTGCAGCCGCCGAGATTGCGCCCCATGCGCATCAATGGGACGAGGAGGAGGAGTTTCCGCGCGAGCTCTACCAGCGCTTCGCCGAGGTCGGCCTCTTGGGACTCGGGTATCCGGAGGAGCTCGGAGGGGGCGGCGGCGACCTCGGCCACGGCTACGTGGCCGCCGAGGAGATCGTGCTCGCCGGCAAGTCGGTCGGAACCTGCGTCGGGCTCGGGGGCCACAGCATCGCGTTGCCGCCAATCGTCAAGCTGGGGACCGAAGAGCAGAAGCGTCGCTTCGTCGTGCCCGCGGTGGCGGGCGAGAAGATCTCCGCCCTGGCCATTACCGAGCCCGGTGCGGGCAGCGATGTCGCCGGGATCAGTACGCGGGCGGTTCGGGGCGGGCAGCACTACGTCGTGAATGGCGCGAAGACTTTCATTACCTCCGGCTGTCGAGCGGATTTCGTCGTCACGGCGGTGCGAACGGGGGGCGAGCGCCACGGCGGCATCTCCCTGCTCGTGATCGAGCGGGACACGCCTGGCTTCAGCGTTTCGAAGAAGCTCCACAAGACCGGCTGGTGGGCAAGCGACACCGCCGAGCTGGCCTTCGAGGATTGCAGAGTGCCCGTCGCCAATCTCATCGGCGAAGAACATGCCGGCTTTCGCGCGATCATGATCAACTTCGTGGCGGAGCGGCTGATGATCGCGGCCCAGTGCGTCGCGATCGCCGAGCTGGCCTATCGCGAGAGCAAGAGCTGGGCCCGGGAGCGCCAGGCCTTCGGCAAGCCGCTCACCGGCTTTCAGGTCATCCGCCACAAGCTCGCCGATATGGCCACCCGGCTGGCGGCCGGGCGGGCGCTGACCGGTGAGTGTCTCAGCCGCCATCTGGCCGGCGAGGACGTCATGGCGGTGGCCGCCATGGCGAAGAACTGCGCCACCGATATGTGCTCATGGGTCTGCGACCAGGCCGTTCAGATCCACGGGGGCCAGGGCTACATGCGCGAGACCGTCGTCGAACGGCTCTACCGTGACGCCCGCCTCTACCCGATCGGCGGCGGTACCCGCGAGATCATGAACGAGATCATCGCCAAGGCGGAACGATACTGAGCCGCCGAGTGCGGGTTTGCAGCGTCTCGCTACGAACCTTCGCGAATAGTTCGGGCTAGAGAGTCGATGTCGATGCGGGCTTCCGAACGCAGAGCCTGCAGATGCTGGCGCAGGGCGCGCTGCTCGCGCTCACGCAGGAGGGCTGCGCTCACCTCGGCCCGGATGATGTCGAGGGGCGGAAGCCGCTGCTCCCGTTTCTCGTGCGGCCAGATGAAGTGCAGCCCGTAGCTCGAGTGGACGGGACCCTGCCAGCGACCCCGCTCCGCCCTTACAGCCGCTCGCGCGAACTCGGGGCCGAGTCTTTGCGCCAGGGCGGCCTCGGTCCACAGCGGCAGCTCGTTCGAGAGCAGGAACGGATCGCTCAACCGGCGGGCATCGTCGGGCGCGATGTGTTCTCGCCCGAGTCGCGAGCCCAGCTCTTCAGCGTCGCTTCGCAGGCGTTCGCCGCGTAGGTCCTGGCTCAGATAGACGTGTGTCAGACGGACGCGTGCCGCGCGGCGGAACTGATCTGCGTGGCGTGTCAGGTAGTCGGAGAGCTCCGCTTCGCTGGGTCCCGGCTCGTGAGCTGCACTCGCGATGGCGAGCTTCATCCGCTCGAGCAGGCGTCGGCGCACCACGATGTCGCTGCGATCCATGCCCTGCTCGTATGCTCTGCGCAGGAGATCCTCCGGGCTCGCCTCATCGTTGGACGACAGGAAGCGCTGGTTCTTGATCAGACGCCGCTGCACGATGGCATCGTTGCGGTGCCAGCCAAGAGCGAAGGCCTGTTGCAGCAGTAGCGCGTCATCGACACGTCCTTCGATCAGCAGAGCGAGTTCGCGCTGAGTCGGCGAGCGCCCTGTCTGCAGCCGCCATTCGCTGCGGATGTTGGAGATCTCACTGGCGGAGATGTGAATCACGCGCTTGGGCGTCGGCTCCCGCCCCGAGCTCTCGGCCAGGAAGAGCAGGCCACCGATCAGCGCGAAATGGAGCAGCGGGGCACGCACGATTCGCCCAACCCGACCCCCTTTCGGGGTAGGCGGAGTCGACATCACACTAGGGACAGCGGTGGACGCCGAAGCTCTGGCTGCCCTCGGCGATCGGGCTCTCGGGCGCCACGCTGTTTCCATCCATGCCGACGGCCGCGTTGCGCGCCAGCGTCAGGAGCTCCTCGGACATCGTGGTCTCGCGGCGAGATACGAAGAGGACCTTCGCGAGGACTCTCACCGTAGTCTTGCCCAGTCGCTCACACTGCTTCGCCTCGTCCGCTGTGATGACCCGTACCGCTTCGCCCTCGGGCGTGATCGGTACGAGATTGCAGCCGACGAGGAGCGTCGCGAGGCTGAGGGCGAGGAGCGGTCGTTGCATCATGATGTCGAATCCCGGCTTGCTGTGTGGTCCTTCGGGGGGAGGCAACAATGACGCACCTGTCGCCCCGGCGATGAGGTGCGATCTATATAGCATCCCAGAAGCGGTTGCTGAGCGATTTCGGTTTCGGCAACCCATTGACATCAATCGATTAGTTGCTTACACATATCGACATGCATCAATATCTCCGTGGAGCGGGCTCAGCGCGTCAGAGAGCTGGCGGACGGAGTCGGCGTCTCGCCGACGAGCCGGCAGGGGAGCGCGTCTCGCGCTGGCTCGCCTCGTTGGCTCCGGCGCAGCTCGAGGATCTCGCGCTTCGGCTCTCCGGCGATCTGATGCAGCGCGGCCTCACCGTCAACGACGCGGACGCGGGGGTGATCCGGCCGATTCCCTGCCTTCTCACGCCCGAGACGGCGGATTCCGAGCGGATCGCGTACCTCTCGGACGATTCGCGCAGCCTGCTCTCCGCCGCCGTGAAAGCCGCGCGACACGTACTTTCAGCGGGGACGGGTGACGCTGCCGGCCACCGGCTCTTCGCCCGCTTCACGCCGCTGGAGATGGCTTTTCTCCGCCGTCACGCCGACGCTCTCGCTCGCGTGGCCACCGCCCGGGTCGACTTCTTCGAAGGGCCGGAGGGCGGGCCCGTGGCCCTCGAGATCAACGCCACGATCCCGGCCATGCAGGGCTACTCGGACATTCTCAGCCGCAGCTGGCTCGAGCAGGTGGCGTTGCGGCGGGGCTGGGCGGCCGATGAAATCGCCGCTCTGATTGAGCGGGAGACGTCGAATACGAGAGAGCTACTCGACTCCCTGCTGGCCCACTACAGGCAGCTGGGTGGTCTCGTGGCTCGCCCGGCCATCGCCATCGTTTCGCGCCGTGGCGACGCGCAGATCGCAGAGCTCCGCCACTACGAGCGGGTCTTCAGCGATTCGGGCTATCGCGCGCTGCACGTCTATGCCGACGAAATCGAGCTCGATGCCGCGGGCCGGGTGCGCGCGCGGGGAGAACGCTTCGACCTCGTCTATCGCCATATCTTCGCGCGACGGATCGACCCCGCATCACCGCTGGCGCGCCTGCTGCTCGAGCCCGGGCCGACCGCCGTGTTGAATCCGATCCTCAGCCCACTCGAGGCCAAGGGACTGCTCGCGGTGCTCGATACCGCCGTAGAGGGTTCGGCTCCGGTGACCGACTTGGTTCTGGATGAAGGAGAGCGCGACGCCGTGACCCGGCTGCTGCCCTGGACCCGGCTGCTCGATGACGGCCCGTCCCGTCTCGCCGATGGCACGGTCGTGCCCGATCTGTCCGCGTGGGTGGCGCAGCATCCCGAGAGGGTGGTTCTCAAGCGAAACTGGGACTACGGCGGGCGCAGCGTGATCCTCGGACCGAGCCACGCGGCGTCCGAGACGCGCCGCCGGGCGCAGCGGGTGCTGGGTGTCGCATCGTGGTCGGAGGTTGTGGCGCATGCCAGCCGCGATGTCGACGCCTGGGTCGTCCAGGCCTACGTCGAGCCGCCGCGACGACGGCAGTGTCTGCTCGAGCGAGACGGATCGGGCGCGATCTCGACGCACTGGCGCGACGTCTTCAGCGACATCGGCGCGTACAGCAACCTCGGCGTGGCGGCGCAGCCGCGCGGTGCCGCCTCTCGCTACTCCGCGACACCGATCGTCAACATCCTGAGCGGTGGCGGAATGGTGCCCCTGATATCGCGCGCGGCTCTCGAGGCGCTGTTTCCGCCGGCAGCAGAGGGCGCACCCTGACGGTCAGCTCGTCTCCTTCGGCGAGATCTTCTTCGCCTGCTCGGCCGCATTGCCGAGGTAGCGCGAGGGCGACAGCGCCTTGAGGGCCTGCTTGGCCTCTCTCGGGATGTCGAGGCTGTCGACGAAGGATGCCAGCTTCTCGGCGTTGATCTGCCTGCCGCGGGTCAGCTCCTTCAGCCTTTCGTACGGCTTCTCGACGCCATAACGACGCATCACCGTCTGGATCGGCTCGGCCAGCACCGCCCAGTTGGCATCCAGGTCCTCGTCCATGCGCTTCCCGTCCACTTCGAGCTTGCCGACTCCCTTGAGCGTCGACTGGTAGGCTACGAGAGAGTGGGCGACGCCGACGCCCAGGTTGCGCAGGACAGTGGAGTCACTGAGATCGCGCTGCCAGCGTGAGATCGGCAGCTTGCCCGCCAGATGGTCGAACAATGCGTTCGCGAGACCGAGGTTCCCCTCGCTGTTCTCGAAGTCGATGGGGTTCACCTTGTGAGGCATGGTCGAAGAGCCCACCTCACCCGCCACCGCGTGCTGTTTGAAGTAGCCGAGAGAGATGTAGCCCCAGATGTCGCGGTCGAAGTCGATCAGAATCGCATTGAAGCGCGCCAGCGCGTGGAAGAGCTCGGCGATGTAATCGTGTGGCTCGATCTGGGTGCTGTAGGGATTCAGCTCGAGTCCCAACGACTCGACGAACTCACGGGCGTTGGCGGGCCAGTCGACATCCGGATAGGCCGCCATGTGGGCGTTGTAGTTGCCGACGGCGCCGTTGATCTTTCCCAGCAGCGCGACCGCGGCCAGCTGCTCGCGCTGGCGGGCGAGGCGGGCCACCACGTTTGCCATCTCCTTGCCGAGCGTGGTGGGAGAGGCTGGCTGGCCGTGCGTGCGCGAGAGCATGGGACGCTCGGCTTGCTGCACCGCCAGATCGCGAATTGCGGCGATCACGTCGTCCATGCGCGGCAGCAAGCAGCGCTCTCTCGCTTCGCGCAACATGAGGCCGTGCGCGAGGTTGTTGATGTCCTCCGAGGTGCACGCGAAGTGGATGAATTCGGACAAAGGAGCCAGCTCGGCGTGATCGGCGACGCGCTCCTTGAGGAAGTACTCCACGGCCTTCACGTCGTGGTTCGTGGTGCGCTCGATCTCCCTCACGCGCGAGCCGGCCGCCTCGTCGAAGCGGCTGACGAGTTCGTCGAGGAACTCTTCGGCCGCCTGCGAGAGCGCCGGTACTTCCTGGATGCCGCTGTGCGCAGCCAGCTTCTGCAGCCAGCGCACTTCCACCTGCACCCGGTAACGGATCAGCCCCAGCTCGCTGAAGATCGATCGCAGCTCGACCAGCTTGTCGGCGTAGCGGCCGTCGACGGGCGAAATCGCAGTCAGTGACGAGAGCTCCACTTCACGTCCCCCATTTCGTGACACTAGCCCACCCACAGGCGGGCGTTTCGGAACAGACGCAGCCACGGTGCGTCCTCCTCCCATTCATCCGGGCACCACGAGTGTTGCACCGCTCGAAAGACCCGCTCTGGGTGGGGCATCATGATCGTGACCCGACCGTCCGGGGTGGTGAGCGCGGTGATGCCCTCGGGCGAGCCATTCGGGTTCTCGGGATATCGCTCGCTCGGGTCTCCGCGTCCGTCGACGAAGCGCGCCGCCAGCAGGCCGCCCCGCTTCAGCTCGACCAGGTCGCGCTGCTCGGCGAACTCGGCTCGCCCCTCGCCGTGCGCCACGGCGATCGGAAGTCTCGCGCCCGACATGCCGGCCAGCAGGGCGGACGGGCTATCGAGCACCTCCACCAGTGAGAGCCGGGCTTCGAATTGCTCGCAGCGATTGCGCACGAAGCGGGGCCAGTGCTTCGCGCCGGGGATCAGTTCGCGCAGGTTCGACAGCATCTGGCAGCCATTACAGACCCCGAGCGCGAAGCTGTCACTTCGCTCGAAGAAGGCGGCGAACTCGTCACGAGCGTCTGGATTGAACAAGATGGACTTGGCCCAGCCCTCACCGGCGCCGAGTACATCGCCGTAGGAAAAGCCACCACATGCCGCGAGACCCTTGAATTCCGTTAGACGGACGCGTTTCGCGAGTAGGTCGCTCATGTGAACGTCGACGCACTCGAAGCCGGCACGGTGAAACGCCGCCGCCATCTCGATCTGGCCGTTTACCCCCTGCTCGCGCAGGATCGCCATGCGAGGTCGTACGCCGCGGGCGATCAGCGGCGCGGCCACGTCCACTTCGATGTCGAAGGGTACGTGAACCGTGAGGCCGGGGTTGCCGGGGTCGCAACGGCTCTCGTTCTCTTCTGCGGCAGAGCGGCTGTCGTCCCGCAGGGACTGCATGCGGTGCGTGGTCTCGGACCAGAGTCGGCGCAGCTCGTAGCGCGAACGCGAGAGCAGCTCTCGGCTCTGGTGGTGAATGCGGATCTGGTCGTCGTCGGTCGGGTTGCCGATTTCGTGACAGACTCCGCTCAGCCGATGGTGGGCCAGCACGTCGCGTATGGCGGTGAGCTCGCGGGAGCGAACTTCGAGCACCGCGCCGAGCTCCTCGCTGAAGAGTGCGGCCAGCGGGTCGGGGCCGAGGGCATCGATCTCGACACGCAGGCCCCTCGCTCCGGCGAAGGCCATTTCGCACAGGGTGGTCAAGAGCCCGCCGTCCGATCGGTCGTGGTAGGCCAGCAGCATTCCATCTTGGCTCAGCTGCTGGATCGCCGCGAAGAAGGCGCGCAGAGCGGCGGGGTCGTCGACATCCGGCGGCACGCTTCCGACGCCTCCGTAGACCTGCGCGAGTGCCGAGCCGCCGAGCCGGTTCTGGCCGGCGCCGAGATCGATCAGCAGGAGTGTCGTCTCGCCCGACGCGCCGCGCAGCTGCGGTGTGAGCGAGGTGCGGACGTCTCGCACGGGCGCGAAAGCACTCACGATGAGCGAGATCGGAGCCGTGACGCTGCGCTCTCCATCCGCGTCCTCCCAGACGCTGCGCATCGACATCGAATCCTTGCCCACCGGAATCGCGATCCCCAGGGCGGGACACAGCTCCAGCCCCACGGCGCGCACCGCATCGTAGAGACCGGCGTCCTCACCCGGGTGGCCGGCCGGCGCCATCCAGTTGGCGGAAAGCTTGAGTTCATGTGTGCCGGCGATCGCCGCCGAGGCGATATTCGTCACGGCCTCGCCGACCGCCAGGCGGGCGGAGGCGGCGGCGTCGAGCAGTGCGACGGGCGTGCGCTCGCCGATCGCCATCGCCTCGCCCGCGTAGTCGTCGAAGCCGCTGGTGGTAACTGCCGCGTCGGCCACGGGAACCTGCCACCGTCCCACCATCTGATCGCGCGCCACCAGGCCGCCGACGGTGCGATCGCCGATCGTGACGAGAAAGGTCTTGTCTCCGACCGTCGGCAGCGCGAGCACGCGCTCGGTCGCCTCGTGCAGCTCGATCGAAGCGGTGTCGAGCGGGGTGGGCGTGAACGGCACGCGCCTCACGTCTCGCTGCATGCGAGGTGGCTTACCGAACAGCGTCGCCAGCGGCAGGTCGATCGGGGTGTTGCCGAAGTAGGCATCGCTCACGACCAGGCGGCTGTCGTCCGTAGCCTCTCCCAAGACCGCGAAGGGGCAGCGCTCGCGCCGACAAAGCGCTTCGAATTCGGATATGCGAGTCGCCGCGACCGCGAGCACATAGCGCTCTTGCGATTCGTTGCACCAGAGCTCCAGCGGGGTCATGCCCGGCTCGTCATTGGGAATCTCGCGCAGCTCGAATCGCGCGCCCCGGTCGCTGTCGTCCACCAGCTCGGGCAGCGCGTTCGAGAGCCCTCCGGCGCCGACGTCGTGGATCGCGATGATCGGGCTGTTCTCGCCCTGGGCGCAGCAGCGGTCGATTACCTCTTGGCAGCGGCGCTCCATCTCCGCGTTCTCGCGCTGTACCGATGCGAAGTCGAGGTCCGCATGGCTCGAGCCCGATGCCATGGAAGAGGCCGCACCGCCCCCCAGCCCGATCAGCATGGCGGGGCCGCCGAGGACCACGATGGCCGCACCGGGCGGGATCGTTCCCTTCGCGACATGCTCCGGGCGAATGCTCCCGAACCCGCCCGCCAGCATGATCGGCTTGTGGTAGCCCCGCACTTCTTCCCCGCCCGGCCCCGGCACCTTCGCCTCGAAGCTGCGGAAGTAGCCGGCCAGGTTCGGACGGCCGAACTCGTTGTTGAAGGCGGCACCGCCGATGGGCCCCTCGAGCATGATGTCGAGCGCGGACACGATGCGCTCCGGCTTGCCGAAGTCGATCTCCCAGGGCTGCGCGGCGCCCGGGATGCGGAGATTCGAAACGGAGAAGCCGGTGAGCCCCGCCTTGGGTCTGGCGCCGCGACCGGTCGCCCCCTCGTCCCGAATCTCACCCCCCGAGCCGGTCGCCGCGCCTGGGTAGGGGGAGATCGCCGTGGGGTGGTTGTGTGTCTCCACCTTCATCAAGATGTGGACGGGCTCGCTGTGTGTCTGGTAGATGGCGCTGTCGGCATCGGGAAAGAAGCGCGCCGCCTCGCCTCCCGCCATCACGGCCGCATTGTCGGCGTACGCGGACAGTACGCCGCTCGGAGAACAGCGGGTCGTGTTGCGGATCATCTGGAAGAGCGAATCGTCCATGAGCTCGCCGTCGATGGTCCAATCCGCGTTGAAGATCTTGTGCCGGCAATGTTCCGAGTTGGCCTGTGCGAACATCATCAGCTCGACGTCGCTCGGGTTGCGATCGAGCGCGCGGAAGCTCTCCACCAAGTACTCGATCTCGTCCGGGGCCAGCGCCAGGCCGAGCTCCTTGTCCGCCTGGACCAGCGCCTCGCGGCCGCCCGCGAGCACGTCGATGGGGATGAGTGGCGCAGGCTGCGCGTGGGTGAACAGCTGATGGACGTCTTCGAAGCGCTTGACCACCGCCTGCGTCATGCGGTCGTGCAGCAGTGGGCGAATCCTCGCCGCGTCGGCCTCATCGACAGGACCTTGCAGGCGATAGGCGATGCCGCGCTCGAGTCGCTCGACTTTGTCCAGGCCGCAGATGTGCGCGATGTCGGTCGCCTTCGAGGACCAGGGCGAGATGGTGCCGAGCCGCGGCACCACGAGCAGCAGGCATCCCTCGAGCGACTCGCTCCGAGCGCTGCGTGGGCCGTAGTCGAGCAGTCGCTCGAGCACCTCGCGCTCCGGGCCCGTCAGCTCCTCCCGCAGGTCGGCGAAGTGGGCGAAGTCGGCGCTCAACCCGGCGAGGGCGGGAACCCGGGTCTGGATGTTCTGCAGCAGCTTGGTGAGACGGGCGGGAGAAAAGGCAGAAGCGCCGCGCAGATGGAGCATCAGACTCCTCTTGCGAACCCGCTAAGGTTCAGGGACAGGAACGGGGCGAGCCCCATTCTATCGCTCGCGTCCGACGGCACCAACGCGGCGATCGCGTGAGTCACCGTCACCCCGTGGGGTCGTAAGGGCGCGGCCGGTCGCCCAGGTCGCGTCGCCCGCTGCCGCGCGGATCTGCCTTCACGCGATCTGGTGTAGGTAGGTCAGCTACTCGACCCGCTGCTCACGAGGGGCTCCAGGGCGACGCGTTCTTCGACGCAGCCGTAGGCCTTCGGCGTGAGCTCGATCACTGTGTGCAGCGGAATCGAGACGTGGGGGCAATCGTCGCGCGGCATGTCCATGAAGTACGAGTAGAGCGCACGCAGGACGGCCTGGTGGGCGATGACCAGCACGGGCGTGCGGTAGCGTTCGAGCTCGACAATCACTCGATCGAGCCGCTGGATGACGTCGCGATACGACTCACCGCGCGGATATCGGTAGCGCAGCTTGTCCTGCGCCCGAGCCTCGAACTCGCGGGGCATCGTCTCGGCGATCTGCTGGTAGCTCAGGGAGTCGCAGATTCCCGCATCGATCTCGTCGAGCACGCGCCACCGCAGGGTGGCACGATTGAGCGGCGCAGCGGTCTCGACGGTGCGCCGCAGCGTACTGGTCCAGATCTCTAGAGAGCTGTCGTCTGCGAAGCGCCTGCGCACGTGGCTGGCCAGACTGCTGGCGTACTGCAATCCCCTTGGCGAAAGGGACGAATCGCCTCCGATCAGGCCCGCCAGATTGAACTCGCTCTCGCCGTGTCGCGTCAGCCAGATCTGCCGCGTCGTGGTCTGAGCGTTGATCAGGAAGAAGACGATGCGCGCGGGTAGATAGCCGTAGATGCCGTTCATCTCGACGCTGCGCCCGCGGTCGATCAGTCGGACGAAGCTGCCGTCCTCTTCTCTGAGACTCTCGTAGACGCTCTCGTAGTGGGCGATTCGCGCGCGAAAGTCGTGTGCTGCGTGGTCGGCATCAACACCGACGTAGTCGGGCGAGCTCAGCTTGGTCTCGCGCACGTTGGCCTCGACCACCGCCTCGTCACTGACCACGATCTCGACGAACTGCACCTCGCAGTGAGCGGCTTCGCAGCGCCGCCGCACGAGTTGGCGACGGTAGCTTGTGCTGTTCGTAGCGTCGTAGATTCCGACCCGGCGGCCCTCGCCGTGAAGCCAGTCGAGCAGCTCATCGAGTACAGACAGAGCGAGCTTTCGGCGGGCGAGTAGCCCGTCCGGGTTGTTCGGATCGAAGAACTCGTGGCTCTGCCCGGCACCGAGGGAAGCGCGCCGCCGTTCGCCGACGTTGAAGACGCGGCTCTCGTAGCCGAGCCAGGAGAGATAGCGACAGAGCTTCTGTGCGGTGTGGGTCTTGCCGCGAGCCGGCAGCCCCACCATCACGAGCACATATTTGCGCCCTCTGCCGCTACTGCTCTCGGTGGGCATTGCCGGGCATGTTCTCGAGGAGCCCCAACGTGACCGCGTTCCTGCGTTCCTTGATCTCGGCGTCGGACTCCTCGACGACGAGTTCGTCGGGCTCGATCTGGAAGATCTTCTGTCCTTTGCAGACGACGGCTCCATCGCTGTCGACCATCAGATTCTTCTTGATCGTTCCCGCGAAGGGGGCCAGGATCTTGTTGAACATCTTCATCACCTCGATGATGAAGAGGGGCTGACCTTCCACGAAGTGCGCGCCCTCGTCGACGAGCGGCGGCAGGTGCGGCGCCTCGCGGGCGTAGAAGGCGCCGCCCATCGGTGTGACGATCTCGTCGGAGCTCTGGCGGGGCGGCGGCGCGAGGCTTCGTATCAGATCGCGGGTGATCTTGGTGTCCCGGTACTGCTCCGGTACGACGGGCTCGAGCCTTTCGTTCACCGTGATCTCGCTGAAGCCAGACTGCAGGCCGATGCGCGGGATCAACAACAGCAGTTCGTTGCCGAGCTGGAAGCCGCGATGAGCGGCCTGGCAGCGTCTCCACAGCTCGGGATCGTTCGGAGCGACGGCATCGTTGGCGGGGGCCTCCAGCAGCGCTTGTGTCTCTTCCCAGTGATCGTTGGCGACGAGTTCCGCGATGTGGGCGTAGAAGGCGAGGGCGTTGCTCAGGATCTCGTCATCGTGCCGCCAGATCATCTCGGACGCGGGCTTGTGCGCGGCGTAGTCCATGTGGAGGTAGTGGTAGATTTCTCGCAGGAAGAAGATGGGGTTCTCGGCGAACTCCACCCGCTGTCCGTCCAGGCGCCAGAGCTGACCGTCGTAGCGTCCGATGAAGCCGGCCAGGGCGTGCGGATCGGCGAGCAGGCGTCCGATGGGGCGCAGGAGCAGCGTCTCCTTGCCGCTTAGCGTCTTCCGCGCCTCATCGCTGGGCAGACGCTTCATCAGCTCGCTCGCGGCCAACGGCAAGTCGACGTCGCGAGCAATCAGCTGGAGCGAGCCCACGGCCGCCAGGTAGTGGCTGAGGAAATCGGTGCTGGGCTTCATCATGGGCTCGACGCCGAGCGTCCAGTTGATGAGTCCGTACTGCACTGGCATGTTGGTCTCGAGATCGTCGCCGCGCATCTCTGTGCACCGAAGGATCTCCGACAGACGTTCGAGGTTGTGCCTGCGGTTCTCTCCATGGCTCAAGATGAGGGCGATGTTCGAGTCGTAGGCGCCGGCCAGGTTGTAGTAGATGAAGGCTCCGGTGTCGGGGCTGCGCGTGCCGATCCCCTGATCGTCGCGGATCTCATAGGCGAGCGGCTCGGACCACTGGCGGATCAGGCCCCCGGCATGCGGCTGGAGCGCCGAGTTGCTGGCGTTGAGCCGGATCTCGGCACCCGAAACGTGGAGGGGTACGCGCTCGGGCCGCGGCAGGTGCCTGCCGTGGAGCTCGAGGAGCATCATCACCTCGATCAGCCGCTCGACGTAGAAGAACTCGTCCGCGTCGTCCGGGTTTCTGAAGCGAAGCCGATAGACGAGCTCGGTCACGCCGTGTTCGACCTGGATGCGCGTATTCATCTCCATGAAGAAGTGGTCGAAACCCTCGACGATGCACTCGAAGGTAGAGACGCTGTCGAGCCCGACACCGGCTGCGAACCTCTCGGCATCGCTCTCCATCGTGGCCAGAGTCTTCCGATCGCGCTCGAGTGTCTCTCGGAAGGCGCCCTCGTACTCTGCGATGGCGCCATCAAGCAGCTCTTGCGTCAGTGAGAACTCGAGCTGTTTCTGCTCGTGCATCTGGATCGAGCAATCGCGCCCGCCCAGCGCCAGCGCCCAGTCGCCGTTTCCGATCACCTGGATCTCGTTGTGGCGTGTGCTCTCCAGGTTCAGCTCGATCAAGAAGTTCCGGTTGGAGCCCGGCTCGATGACCTTCTGCTCGGCCAGGATCTCCATCACGGCCCCCGCAACCCGCTTCGGCTCGGACGCCACGCGCTGGCCCTTGCCGCCGCCGCCGCCGATGCACTTGTAGCGGATGCGCTTGTCCGGGTACTGCTGCCAGATCTTCTTCGACTCGACCTCAGCGGCTCGCTGGAGTTCTTCGATCGTGACCAGCTCGACGGCGGCCGCATAGCCCGCCTGCAGCAGCAGCTCGGCGTTCTCTTCCAGCGTCTGCTCTCGGTCGAATTCCCAATCCAAGGCGTGCTGGCTGGCGAGCTTCTCCAGCTCCGCCCGTTTCTCGACGCGGGCGAGCAACGCGAGCGCCGAGATGTTGTCGACACCCGGGATGACGGCGTTGTTCAGGCTGCGCGCCAGCTTCTTCGCTTCGTCTTTGGCGCCCGCACGGCGGATCACCGCGGCCGACGGACCGAAGAAGCCCAGCCCAGCGTCCTCGATCGCCTGGATGAAATCCGCATCTTCCGCCATGAACCCGTAGCCGGCGAAGATGTGCGTGTAGCCATGGGATAGGGCGATGTCGACGATGAGTTCGATGCGCTGGATCTTCTCTTCCTGGCCCGCGCCCATATAGTCGGGGACGCGGTGGACGTTGCTGGGAAACCGGATCGAGCGGATCTCCGGCGCCACGCAGCGGGGATAGACGATCGAGTCCTTCTCGGACAGCAGCATGCCGTACTCTCGAATACCGGCCTCTTCGAAGATCTGAAAGGCCTCCCTTCGGACCGGGCCGCGGCAGACGACCAGGCACTTGACGTGCTGCAGCGAAAAGGATCGCAGCCACTCCGAATTCGCCTCATGGAAGCGGCCGGGGGTGAGGTCTCGCGTCAGCATTACTCGTGCTCCCTCTGGACGCCGCTCATCGGGGATGGGTTGTACTTCCGCATCAGGAAGCAGAGGTTCTCCGCCAGCACCCGCCGGCTGTCGCCCGGCATGACCACGCTGGAGACGGAGCCCAGAGAGAGCGCCTCCTTGGGATTCATCAGCTCGCGCTCGTAGCGACCCGAGAGCTCGGCCAGTGCTTCGTCTCGTGCACGCCGCGCCTCGGCTTCGGTCTCACCGCGCGCGATGGCCGCCTGGTAGGCCGTTGCCAGTTCGCGGACTTCCCGCTTGTAGACGAAGTCCTTGCCGGCCGGGCCCATCACCGCGATGCGGGCCATGGGCAGTGTGAGAACGCGATCGGCGCCGGTGAAGTAGGAGTTCCAGCTCGCGTAGGCGCCGCCGAAGGCGTTGCGGATGATCATCGTGATGCGCGGCGTGCGAATGTCGATGATGGAGTCGAGCAGCTTGCGGCCAGCCAGGATGATTCCGCGGCGCTCCTGCTCACTTCCCGGCAGAAAGCCGGTCGTGTCTTCGATGAAGATCAGCGGGATGTTGTAGAGATTGCAGAAGCGGATGAATCGGGTGGCCTTGATGGCCGCATCGAAGTCGATCTGGCCGGAAGCCACGGCCGAGTTGTTGGCGACGAAGCCCGCGACGTGGCCCGCCAGGCGACCAAAGGCGGTGATGAGATTGCGCGCCCGCTGCGGCTGCAACTCGAAGTACTCGCCGAAGTCGCAGACCTGTTGCAGGTAGAGCGTGATGTCCATCGGGGCGTTCATACCCGCTGGCGTGCTGAAGCTGCGCCGGAAGAGCAGATCCTCCTCGACGGTGTGTCGGTTGACCGGATCTGAAATCTCGGCAAAGGGTGCGAAGCTGTGATTGTTGTCGGGCAGATAGGAGAGCAGGCGGATGGTCATGCGCAGCGAGCTGAGCTCGTCGCGGGTCGTGAGATCACACACGCCGTTGAGTCCGTGCACACCAGGACCGCCGAGCGCATCGGCCGTGACGTCCTCGCCCAACACCGACTTGACGACACCCGGTCCCGTCAGGCCGATGAAGGTATCCTCGCACTGGATCATGAACGAGCCCTGGCGCGGCAGGTAGGCCCCGCCACCGGCGTTGTAGCCGAACATCAGGTTGATGCTGGGAACCACACCGCTGATCTTTCGCAGTGCGGTGAATGCCTCGCTGTAGCCATCGAGACCGCCGACGCCGGCCGGCACGAAGGCGCCAGCCGAATCGTTCATGCCGATCAGCGGGATGCCGTGCTCCCCCGCCATGTAGATCAGCCGGGCGAGCTTGGCACCGTTGGTGGCGTCCATCGAGCCGGCGCGCAGGGTGAAGTCGTGTCCGTAGACGGCGACGTCGCGCCCGTCGATATCCAGGATGCCGGTTACAATGGCGGCACCGTCGAGACCCGGGCCCCAGTTTCGCCACAGGATGTTGGGTTCGCGATCGGTAAGGACCTTGATCCGCTCCCAGACCGTCATACGGCCCTTGGCGTGCTGGATACGTACCCGATCCGGACCGCCGCCGTGCAGCGGCCGCTCGATCAGCTCTTCGCCCATCACCAGCGCGTCGTGGTAGATGCCCTCGCCCACGGAATCCGACGGGCGCTTCACGGTGGCTTCGGTCGAGAGCGGATTGGTCAGTGAGAATTGGGCGGCGGCCATGTCGTTTTATCGGCTTTCCATCTGCCGAGCGCATCCGGGCCACGGCACTATCCCGGGCCCGGCTTCCGCGGCGATTGTTGCGCTGCACTTATTCAGCAAGCTCGAGATCTCGGATCTGCTCGAGGAAGGCGATCCCTGTCGGCTTGGATTCTGGGCCCCTGGGGGCGTCGAGGGCTTCGTCATCGAGGCGCGCCAGTCTAGCCCGGATTATTCCCCAAGGCCCGGCTGCGTGCGAGCCCCGCCGAGATCGTGGGCCCAATTCGCGCGCGTGCCCCTGTCGCATGAGAAGGCGCGGACTTCTCGGGTGCGGCCGAAGGAGATAATAGGAGAAGCGCCCGCGAGGATGCGGTGACCCGGACTGATTCATGAAGACGTGTTGGTCGTGCGCGGACGTACATCCTTCGTGGCGCGTTCAGGAATGATCCGAGTTAACGTCATCCAGTCCGGTTGTGGGCGCCGTGAGCGCGCGTCTTCGGCCCCTTCGATTCAACCAGCGGAAAGCCCGGTCCTCTCGACGGCCGGGCTCGCTCAAGGAGAGTTCAGAGACGATGCCCCTGCCGATCGGACGTGACCTGGAGGAGACTCGCACGAAGCTTGCCGACTGGCTGGCGAAGAAGCTGCCCGAGGTCCAGGACATTCACATCGAAGGTCTGCGGGGGCCCAAAGACACGGGCTTCTCGAGCGACACGTTGATGTTCGAGCTGCACTATCAGCGGGATGCCGCCGCGGTTCGTGAGGACCTGGTCGTTCGTCTCGAGCCGGCCAGCGACTTCGGCGTCTTCCCAGAGTACGATGTGGCGCTGCAATACAATATGATGAGTGCGCTGGCCGATACCGCCGTGCCGGTGCCCCGCATGCTCTGGCTCGAGGAGGATCGTGGGCCGCTTGGCGCGCCCTTCTACGTGATGGAGCGGCTCGACGGTCAGGTGCCCAACGACAGCCCGCCGTACCACACCGAGGGCTGGATAGTGGATCTCGCGCCCGAGAGTCGTGCGGCGCTCTGGTATAGCGGTCTCGAGGCCATGGCCGAGGTACACAAGCTCGACTGGCAGAGCGCGGAGTTCTCCTTTCTGAAACGGCCGGCTCCGGGGATGACGCCGCTGGCGGCTCAGCTGCAGTATTGGGACGACTACATCAGCTGGGGCATGGAGCGCGCGCGCTATCCACTGCTCGTCGATTCACTCGAGTGGCTGCATGCCCATCAGCCGGCCAACGAGCCGACGGCCATTTGCTGGGGCGATGCACGCATTTCCAACCAGATCTTCAACAACTGCCAGGCCATCGCCGTGATCGACTGGGAGATGGTGTTTCTCGGGAACCCGGTCGCCGACCTGGCCTGGTTCATCAACCTCGATCGTTGCTTCACCGAGGGGATCAGCGTACCGCGTCTCGAGGGCGTACCCGATCGCGCGGCCACGGTCGCCCGATGGGAGGAGTGTGTCGGGAGGCCTGCCGAGCACTTCCAGTACTACGAATACTTCGCCGCATTCCGGTTCTCGGTCATCATGGCTCGGGTCTTCCTGCAGATGAAGCACTACGAGATCCTGCCCCAGGACGCGATCGTGGACGTCGACAATCTGGCTACGAACGTGCTGAATGCCGTGAGGGCGGAAGTCGAGGCCTGAGGCTGGTCGCGCGGCCCGCGCCGGGGAGCTGCCTGGAGCCGTGGCGGAATCTCCTGCATCTTCCGGCAAAGTGGTTGCACAGACGGCGCGACATGCCGCATGATCATTAGATGGCTGCGGAAGACGACGAAAAGAAGCACAAGCCGCACTCCTGGGTGAGCGGCGAGGAGGATCGGCCGCCTCGAGACGGGCGCGCCGCGCGCGCTCTGCGAACCCGTAGGGCGGTGGCCGACGCGCTCCTCCACCTGATCGAAGAGGGCGATCTGCGCCCCACTTCGAGGAGCATCGCCGAGCGAGCGGGTGTCTCCGAGCGGACGATCTTCCAACACTTCGACGATCTTGAGAATCTCTTCGGTGTTGCGGCCAGTCGCGTCGGTGACCGCATCCTGCAGAATCTCAGCCATATCTCGGCCGAGGGTCCCTTCGAGGAGCGTCTCCAGGTCTACATGAACGAGCTGCTCTATCTCCATGAGGCGATGACGCCCGTGCGTAGGGCTTCGAGGCTTCATGAGCCTTTCTCACCGGTGATCGATCGTTCGCTCGCACAGCTACGCGATACGCTGCGCCGCGGGATCGAGCGCGTCTTTGGGTGCGAGCTGGCTCAGTGGTCGGGCCACGAGCAGCGAGAAATCCTGGAGGCTCTTGCGGTGATCGCTGCCTGGAGCAGCTGGGAGAACATGCGCAAGCACATGGGCTTCTCGCCCGAGCGTGCTCGTCGTGTCATCGAGCTGGGCTTTCGCGCGGTGCTGCGGCAGCCCGCGGTCTCCCCGGACGAGCCCGACCAGTCCGGCTGAGTCGGTCTATTCCACCTGTCTCAGGAACTCCGAGAGTCCGTACCCGATCTGGTCGCCGCAGCGCCACTCGGTCATTCCTTCGCCGATGTGTGTCGTCATTCCGGCTCGCCGATTGCGCAGCGGTATGAAGCCCTTGACCTGACCGCTGATCTGCAGCTCCTCGCCATCGTGGGTCTTGATCTCGACGTCCAGCGCCCGGTGGTAGAGTCCGTTCTCCTCGTACGCTGCCTCGATCGCGACCTCGCTGATGAGTTCCAACTTGCCGTTTCGCACGACTACGCCGCCCGCCCGCTCGCTCTCGGCGGTTCGCCGGATGATGGAGACCATGGCGCCGAAGTCGGGACCGAAGTTCATCGTCAGCCACTCGTAGCTGTGAATCGCCTGCCAGTGTCGGGGTCCCCAGGAGTGGTCTCTCAGGCCGTAGCCGTCGAGCTGAACGGTGTCACCGTCTATCTCGAGACTTCCGGACACTGACATGTGTTGTTCGTAGTGGGCTTTCGCGAATTGATTCTCCGCCTCGGCGTCGTTCTCCTGCTGATTCTTCGTTCCGCCATACATCGGGCCGGCGGCGCAGTGGAGCAGGTCGAGCGCAATCCGGCGCCTCGGGCTCTGTCTGAATGCCTTTGCCGGGTCCGCCATCGCTGTCGGATCCTTCAGATCGGCTACGGAGCCGGTGTAGGCCGTGCGCAGCTTCTCACCGGGTTCGAGTACATCGAAGCGCATGCCGCCGGCATCGAAGGCGTCGTTGTGGTCGATGGGTGCGCGCTTGAACTCGAACAAGACCCGACCGTCCTGCAAGTAGATGCAGACGGTCATCTCGGCCCGGCCCTCGTTGGCCCGGTTGCCGAGACGGACGAAGCCACCGACCGATCGTCCGGGGTCGAAGAAGTTGAAGTACATGCTCTCGTTGAAGTTGGACTCGCTGCCAAGGGGATGCGTGTAGTCGTCCTCGGGGACGATGTTGCCGAGGATTTCGATCATGGCGGGTCTCCGCTGGGCCGGTCTCGGCCCGGGTTGGATGTCAGAGCCGCGCTGGCGCGTTCGCCGATCGCGGCGACGCGCAGCGGCCAGACCGCTTCGGCAGGGTAGCCGACATCGAGATCCACCCGCCCCGGGTCCCCCCGCCCGGACGAGAGTCCCGAGCCGCAGTCCCGCCCGGATGCGTGAGTTTTCTTGTCCGCCGAGATGCGCGCCGCCTGAGTCCGCTGGGGCACACTCGGAGACCGGAGAGCGAAGAAAAATCACAGGGTCTAATTCACCACGACCTACTCCGCCTTCGCCGATGGATCGGACTTCGCATAGCCCTCACGGCCGTCGCCTTGGGGGGAGATGCTTAGCAGCGCCCTTCACCGGGAAAGCGGTGCCCCGCAGGTGATACCGCCCCGGCATGCCTCTTGTGCTAAACGGGTCGCGCTTGAGATCCCGGGTTGCGGCGCCCGCGCTGCAACGGGTCCTCAAGAAAGTCCGTTCCGTTTCCGATTCCCCGCTCTGTCGGCGCAGAGGGAGCATGGGTAAGTCACTCGTTATAGTCGAGTCGCCTGCCAAGGCGCGAACCATCAACAAGTATCTCGGTCGGGACTTCGTTGTGAAGTCCAGCGTGGGCCACATCCGCGACCTGCCCGTCTCGGGATCGGGCAGGAAGGTCGACCCGGTCGCGCGAGCCAAAGCGGCGGCCATCACCCGCAAGCTCCCGGCGGCGAAGCGTGCAGCCCACGTGAAGAAGAAGGCGCGAGAAGCGCTGATCGCGCGCATGGGCATCGATCCGGAGAAGGGCTGGAAAGCCAACTACGAGATCCTCCCCGGCAAGGAGAAGGTTGTCACCGAGCTGCGTCGCCTGGCCAAGCAAGCCAGCGCGGTCTATCTCGCGACCGACCTCGACCGCGAGGGAGAGGCCATCGCATGGCACCTGCGTGAGGTGATCGGGGGCGACCGCAAGCGCTTCAAGCGGGTCGTCTTCAATGAGATCACCCGGTCGGCCATCGAGGAGTCTTTCAGGGATCCGGGCGAGCTCGACCTCTCGCGGGTCAACGCGCAGCAGGCCCGTCGCTTTCTCGATCGCGTCGTAGGCTACATGCTCTCTCCGCTGCTCTGGTCCAAGGTGGCGCGTGGGCTTTCGGCGGGCCGTGTGCAGTCAGTGGCCGTACGGCTGATCGTGGAGCGAGAGCGGGAGATCCGTGCCTTCACGCCCGAGGAGTTCTGGGAGATCTACGCCGACGGCAAGACGCGAGATTCCGAGGAGATTCGCCTCCAGGTCACCCGATGGCGCGGCGAGGACTTTCGACCCCGGAGCCGCGAGCAGACCGATGCCGCCGTCACGGAGCTCGAAGGGCTGACCCTCGAGGTTGCGGAGCGCAGCGATAAGCCGACCAAGACCAAGCCGAGTGCCCCTTATATCACGTCCACGCTGCAGCAGGCGGCGAGCACGCGGCTCGGCTTCAGCGTCAAGAAGACCATGACTCTGGCCCAGCGCCTGTACGAGGCCGGCCATATCACCTATATGCGCACGGATTCGACGAATCTCAGTGCGGAGGCCGTGCAGGCGTGTCGCGATCACATTCAGGCCAACTTTGGAGAACGCTACTTGCCGGCGGAGGCTGTGAGCTACGCCAGCCGCGACGGCGCACAGGAGGCCCATGAAGCCATTCGCCCATCTGACGTAGCTGCGACGCCCGCTGAGATTCATGGTCTGGAGCGCGATCAGCAGCGGCTCTATGAGATGATCTGGAATCGTTTCGTCGCGTGTCAGATGCCGCCGGCGGAGTATCTCAGCACCAGTATCGTAGTGCGGGCGGGTGATTTCGAGCTGCGCACGCGAGGCCGGATCCTTCTCTTCGACGGCTTCACCAAGGTGCAGCCGGTCACCGCGAAGGGGGACAAGAACGGAGCCTTGCCCGACGTTCAGGTTGGCGACGTGCTTCAGCTCGTGAAGCTCGACCCCATTCAGCACTTCACGAAGCCGCCGCCGCGCTACGGCGAGGCCAGCCTCGTGAGAGAGCTGGAGAAGAGGGGCATCGGACGTCCCTCGACCTACGCCTCGATCATCTCCACGATCCAGGATCGCGGATACGCCAGGCTGGAGAACCGCCGGTTCCACGCCGAGAAGATGGGGGACATCGTTACTGAGCGATTGGTCGAGAACTTCGAGGGGCTGATGGACTTCGGCTTCACCGCCGAGCTGGAAGAGGCCCTCGACGAGGTCGCCCTCGGCAAGCGAGAGTGGAAGAAGGTTCTCGGCGATTTCTACAAGGACTTCCGGAAGAAGATCGAGGCCGCACAGAGCAAGGTCGGCGGAATGCGCCAGAACACACCCACCCAGACGAACATCCCCTGCCCGCAGTGCGGCCTGACGATGCAGGTTCGCACGGCCTCGACCGGTGTATTCCTCGGCTGCTCCGGCTACGCCCTACCGCCCAAGGAGCGCTGCAAGTCGACCATCAATCTGATTCCCGGTGACGAGGCGGTGAGCGCCGATACCGAGGACCAGGAAGAGGGCGAGTCCCTACTGCTGATGAAGAAACACCGCTGTCCGACGTGCAAGACCGCGATGGACAGCTACCTGATCGACGAGAAGCGCAAGCTTCATGTCTGCGGAGACAACCCCGACTGCGATGGTTTTCATGTCGAAGAGGGGCAGTTCGTCATCAAGGGCTACGACGGCCCCAGTCTCGAGTGTGACAAGTGCGGGGCCGAGATGCAGCTCAAGTCCGGCCGCTTCGGCAAGTACTTCGGTTGCACTTCGGAGGACTGCAAGAACACGCGCAAGTTGCTCCGAAGCGGCGAGCCGGCACCGCCCAAGGCAGATCCGATCCCGATGCCTCATCTCGAGTGCGAGAAATGCGACGACTTCTACCTGTTGCGCGACGGAGCCGCCGGAATCTTTCTGGCAGCAAGCCAGTTTCCGAAGCATCGTGAGACGCGTGCGCCGCTGGTTGAGGAGATCGTTCCGTTACGGGACAAGTTGGACGACAAGTACAAATTCCTGGCCGACGCGCCGGTCTGCGATCCGGATGGCAACAAGGCGGTCATCCGCTTCCTGCGCAGGACGCGAGAGCAGTACGTCATGACCGAGGTGTCGGGGAAGGCGACTGGCTGGCGGGCCTACTTCCGCGACGGTCGCTGGGTCGAGGAACATCCCGAGTCGGCGTCGGCCAAGCGGGGTGGTGCCGTCCGGAAGAAGACAGCACGAAAGAGAGCTGCAAAGAAGAAGGCCGCCAGGGCAAGGAGAACCGTCAAGAAGGCGGCGAGCAAGAAGAAGGCAGCCGGCCGGAAGGAGTAGCCCCTTTGGGGCTCCGCCGTCTCTGCTGCTTCAGTCAAGCGAGGGGCTTCGGCTGAGAAGGGGCTTTCTCTTGACAGCCCCCCCCCACCGGCAGTGATACTGCCACAACCCATTTGGCGCGGATTCGGCGGGTTGAGTCCGTCTCGGGCACTGAAGATGGATCGGGTCTTCGATCGCGTTCTCCTGGCGAGGCACTTCGCCCTCTCGTTGGGCGCGGTCGCCGCGTATGTCTTTCGGGGCGAGCTCAGGATCGGCTATGTGGCGCTCTGGATCGTCGGCGCCAGTGCGACGCTCAACTTCCTCGCCTATGTGTTTCGGACCCGCCACGGCATGGCCAATCTCTGCATGATCGCTTCGCCGCTGATTGGCGTCGGTGGCTGGAGCGCCCTGATCGCAGTGACGGCCGGCGTCTCCTCACCCTTCATTGCGGGGCTGTGGCTCGAGGTCGTCTTGTCCGCCATGGCGCTGAAGCTGCGCGGCATCGTGCTCGTCGGTCTGGGGTCCGTGCTCGCTCTCTGGGCGCAGCAGCTCTGGCTCGGAATGGCGGGCCGTTGGGTTGCGATGTCGCTGCAGTCGGGCTTTCTGATCGGAATGACGCTGGCGACGTATCTCGTGACCCGGCGTTGGTCGCATCGGCAGGCGGCGCTCTCGCAAGAGAGCCTCGAGCTTTCGGAGCGTCTCGACGTCCTGACCAGACAGCTCGAAGACGAACGTGTCGTCGCCTCGCTGGGGGAGAACGTGGCCCGGCTAGCACACGGGTTGAAGAACACGGTTCACAGCCTGCGCGGCTTCGTCAGCCTGATCGAGCCGAAGCTGGTCGATCAGGTGGGAAGTCCAGCTGCGCTGCAGGGGTTGCGGTCGGCCATCGACGACCTCGAGTCCCTGGCTCTCGACACACTGGGATCGAGGCCGCGAGGGTCGGCCGGCGAAGGACCGGGAGCGTCTGCGCGCGCGCGGACGGCGGAACCGACGAAGATGGCGCCGGGCGCGATTCCTCCCGCGATCGAGCGCGCCATCGGCGAGGTCGCGGCCTCGAGCCCCGGCGTGTGCTGGGAAACCAAGAGCGACGGGGTTTGCCCGCGGCTTTCGCTCTCCGAGTCTTCGCTGGCAGAGATGCTGGTGATTCTGATGCGCAACGCCGTGGAGGCCATGGACGGCGACGGCCGCGCTTCGGCGGAGACCTGGGTCACCGACCGTGAGTTCCATGTGATGATCTGCGACGAGGGCGTCGGCTTCGCTCGCGTCGACGCTGCGCGGATCTTCGACGCCGGTTACACGAGCAAGCCTCAGGGAAGCGGCTACGGGCTCTTCCTGGCCCGGCGCATCATCGAGGAACACGGGGGCTCGATCACCGCTCAGGCACGTCCGGAGCGCGGTGTGATGGTCGAGGTGAGCCTGCCGGTGCTGGCTCCGCCCGAGTCCGCAACTCCGGGCTAGCCGCCTCAGCACTGCGAGCACTCGCGCGAATACCCCTACGCAGCCCCGACGGCCGACGTCGAGTTGCTCGGAGCCACTCGCAGCGGTTCGATTACTTGCACTGCTGCTGGCATTACAAGCGCCAGGCGACGGGAGGGGTTTATGAGATAGCTTCTAGGCTAGCCTCTGTCTCCATGTCGACTTCCATTCTGATCGTCGAAGATGAGCGCGCCGCCGCCGAGTATCTCTCTGTTCTACTCGAGGAACAGGGCTTCGACGTGCGCACGACGTGCAATGGGATCGAGGCGCTGATCGCGCTCGAGGCGAAGCCTTACGACCTCGTGATCTCCGATCTTCGCATGCCGAAGATGGACGGCTTCGAGCTGCTCTCCCATCTGAGGCAGCGTTGGTCCGAGCTGCCGGTCATCGTGTTGACGGCCAATAGCGGCGTGTCGGACGTCGTGGAGGCGGTTCAGCTCGGGGCTGTGAACTACCTCGTGAAGCCGGCTGCACCCGCCCTGGTTGCGGGCGCGGTGGAGAAGGCGCTTGCCTGCAGGCGGCCGAGCGTGGCGCCGTCACGCTCGGTTTCCGAGCTCGTGGGGCGGAGCCAGGCGATCGTCGAGGTTCGACATCGCGTCGTGCTCGCCGCAAGAAGTGATGTTCACGTACTCATCACCGGCAACACCGGAACCGGCAAGGAGCTGGTGTCCCATGCCATCCACAGGCACTCGAGTCTCGCGTCGGGACCCTTCGTCGCCCACAACTGTGCGTTGGCGCCGCGCGATCTCTTCGAGAGCGAGTTCTTCGGCCATCGCAGGGGATCCTTCACCGGCGCCGACCGCGATCACGTGGGGCTGCTGCAGCAGGCGAACGGCGGTGTGCTCTTCCTCGACGAGCTCGAAACTCTGCCTCCGATCCACCAGGCCAAGCTTCTGCGCGTGATCGATGACGGCGAAGTACGGCCCGTGGGTGCGGAGAAGAGCGAGCGAGTCAGCCTTCGTTTCCTGGCTGCCACCAACCGGGATCCGCGAGCCATGATCGCCGAGGACGCGTTGCGCGAGGATCTCTACTACCGACTTCGCGGCATCGAGATCCAGCTTCCGACGCTCCGGGATCGCAGTGAGGACATTCCGTTGCTGGTGGCGCACTTCGCGGGCGAGGATTGCGCGGGCTTCGATGCAGAGGCCATGGAGGCGTTGGTGCGGGCACCCTGGCCGGGCAACGTTCGACAATTACGCAATATTGTGCAGGGCGCATCGGCGGCGGCCGGTGGCGCGCGCATCGGCCTTCGCCATCTGTCGCTCGAGAGTATGGACTTGGCAGCCAGCCAGCAGCGGGGGGGCGACGACGCGGCGTTGGAAGCAGCCGGCGGGGTTCCCCGTGGCGCGACGCTGCGCGAGGTCGAGCGGCAAGCGATCGCCCAGGCGCTGTCCGAATGCGAGGGCAACCGCACCCGAGCGGCCAAGCTACTCGACATCGATCGCTCGACGCTGCGCCGCAAGATCCAGGAGTTCGGCCTGGAATAGCCCCGAGGAGACGAAGCTTCGATGCCGCTCACAGGAATCCGGGTGGTCGACCTCTCGCGGCATGCGCCCGGTCCCTATTGCACGATGCTGATGGCCGACCTTGGGGCCGACGTCATCGTGGTGGAGGCACCGCTCGGTGTCGCGCGGCAGGTCGACGAGGAGATGGGCGTCAGCGAGCGCAGCAAGGCGTTTCTGCCGATGGGTCGAAACAAGCGCTCGGTGGCACTCGACCTCAAGGATGCGGCCATGCGGGAGGCGTTCTTCCGCCTCGTCGACGGTGCAGACGTGGTTGTCGAGGGCTTCAGACCGGGCGTCGTCGGTCGGCTGGGGATCGACTACGACGCGGTCAAGCGCCGCAATCCGGGCCTCGTGTACTGCTCCATCAGCGGCTACGGTCAGACGGGTCCGAATGTCGACCTGCCGGGTCACGACCTCAACTACATCAGTCAGGCCGGCGTGCTCGGCGCCATCGGGTGGCCGGGCCAGCCGCCGAGCATCCCCCTGAACATCTTGGCCGACTTCGCTGGAGGCGGGCTCTTCGCGGCGTTCTCGATCTTGGCCGCATTGATCTCGCGCCGTCGGACCGGCCTCGGGCAGTACATCGACATGGCGATGAGCGACGGTGTGCTGTCGCTGGCCTGCCTGGCGGCGAGCGACTACCTCGCCAGTGGAGTGCCGCCGCGGCCCGGCGAGTACTACCTGAACGGCGCCTATCCCTGCTACAGCGTCTACGCCGCGTCGGACGACAAGTGGCTGAGCGTGGCCTGCATGGAGCCGTGGTTCTGGCGGAATCTCTGTCAGCTGTTGGACTGCGAGGCGTATGCCGAGGAGCAGTTCGACGCGCAGAAGTTCCCAGAGATCTTCGTCTTCCTCCGGGCGAAGTTCCGCGAGCAGGCGCGGGACGAGTGGCTTGCTCAATTCAAGGGGCGAGAGGTCTGCGTGACGCCTGTCTATGACTTGGAAGAGGCTCTCGAGGATGCGCACAACCGGGCGCGCGGCATGATCGTGGAGGTCGAGCACCCGGAGCAGGGAGAGATTGCGCAGATCGGCGTGGCACCGAAGTTCTCGCTTACGCCCGGACGCGTGCGTACGGCGGCGCCGACGCCGGGGCAGCACACGGAGGAAGTGCTGCGCGAGGTCGGCTTGCGAGACGACGAGATCGCCCGGTTCAGACGTTGAAGCGGAAGTTCACCACGTCGCCATCCTGAATGACGTAGCTCTTGCCCTCGACCCGGAGCTTGCCCGCCTCTCGGCACTTCGCCTCGCTCCCGAGTTCCACCAGATCCTGCCAGCGGACGACCTCCGCGCGGATGAAGCCCCGCTCGATATCGGAGTGGATCTTGCCGGCGGCCTGCGGTGCGCGCGAGCCATGCGGAACCGGCCAGGACCGACACTCGTCTTCGCCGGCTGTCAACATCGAGATCAGGTCGAGCAGGGAGTAGGCGGCTCGGATGAAGCGATCGCGTGCTGGCTCCGTCAGCCCCATCGATTCGAGGAACTCCTGCTGCTCTTCCGGCGACATCTGCGCGATGTCCATCTCGACCTGGGCCGAGAGCGCGATCAGACCCAGGCCGCGTCGCTCGGCCTCCTTCGCGACGTTGGCTGGTGGATCAGCGGCGACATCCTGCTCGGCGAGATTGAGGACCAGGAGCAGAGGCTTGGCGGTCAGGAAGGCGTACGGCGAGGTCATCTTGCGCTCCTCGCCCCCGAGATCCATCGACCGAATCGATTGCTCGGCCTCCAGCTGTTCCTGGATGCGGTGGAGTAGCTCCAGCTCCGCTGGATTGCTGTGGTCCTTGGCGAGCCGCGCCACGCGCTGCTCGACAATCTCCAGATCGGCAAGGATGGTTTCGGTCGCCAGCGCCTCGATTTCAGCGAGGGGATTCGGGGGGCTGCCCGAGTCGTCATCGAAACCCCGCAATACCTGGCAGAGCGCATCGACGTTGCGCATGGCGTTCAGTGCGGTCCGATCGAGGCCGGCGTCGCCTCCGCCGCCGAGGTCGCTGAAGGTGGTCTCCGCGTAAATGGTCTTCTTCGGCCTGAAGATCGCAGCCAGCGCATCGACTCTTGGAT
Organism: Deltaproteobacteria bacterium; assembly: GCA_029261835.1. Classification (GTDB taxonomy): domain Bacteria; phylum Myxococcota_A; class UBA9160; order UBA9160; family UBA4427; genus JAJDAO01. The sequence continues at coordinate 71,821 of JAJDAO010000003.1, forward strand.
CCGGCACCTTGACGACACCGATATTGGCCTTGCCGCCGCGCGACGCGTAGCCGGTCTCAACGGCAAGTCCCGTCAAGGCACCGAATACCGTGCTCTTGCCACAGCCGGGCAGTCCGACGAGTCCGATCTTCATGGCCCCGACGTTAGCCCGGATGATTCACGAGGGCCGGGCCGCGATGGTGCATCTCCGCACGCTGGAAAGAGAAATCGCCACCCCGCGCCGCACGACGGAGTGGCTCGTGCTCGCACCGTGAGCCCGTGGCGCCTCTCATCGTCTACCCTTCCTCGCGCCGGAGGTGGCTTCGTTGGTTGGTGGCGCCGGGGCAGGGTGCCGAGAAGAGCGCACTAGAGGAGTTCGTGATGTTTCGCGTGTATGCGACGGTCGATGAGCGAAGCGGCCCGGCCGAGGTCGCGAGCCTGGCGCAGCGGGCCGAGGCCCTCGGCTTCGACGGGTTGCTGGTCGCCGACGGCCTGCACGATGGACTGCTGAGCGCCGCCATGGCGTTGCAGGTCACGCAGCGGCTGGTCGTGGGGATCGGCGTGCTGGTCGCGTTTCCACGCAGTCCGATGACGGTGGCGCACGCGGCCTGGGATCTGCAGGCGTTGTCGGGCGGGCGCTTCGAGCTGGGGCTCGGGCCGCAGGTGCGCGGAAACATCGTTGCTCGTTACGGCACACCGTGGAGCGCTCCGGCGCCCCGTATGCGTGAGTATGTACAGTCGCTGCGAGCAATCTTCGAGAGCTTTCAAGACGGTGTGCCGCTTCGCTATGAAGGCGAGCAGTACTGCTTCACGCGCCTTCAGCCCTTCTTCAACCCCGGTCCGATCGAAAAGCCGGATATTCCGATTTTGCTGGGCGCCGTCGGTCCGAAGATGACGGCGCTGGCGGGCGAAGTCGCCGACGGCCTCATCACACACCCGACGAACACGCACCCGCGCTACGTCCGAGAGGTTACGCTCCCGAGGCTGGAGCAGGGCGCCGCGAGGACCGATCGCGCTAGCACCGGCACCGCTCTGCTGCTGGCGCCGCTCATCGCGACGGGCGCGACTGCCGAGCAGCTCCGGGCCGATCGCGAGCGTCAGCGTCAGCTGCTTGGCTTTCTCTACTCCACCCCCGCCTACTGGCCGTCGCTGGAGCTATTCGGATGGGGCGATCGGGGCAGGCGTCTGCGGGATCTCACTCGGGAGGGGAAGTGGGCCGAGATGCCGGCTCTGATCAGTGAGGAGATGCTCGCGGAGATGCTGCCCAGCGGAACCTACGAGGAGATCGCCGACGTGCTGCGCGAGCGCTACGGCGAGGTTTCGTCGCGGCTGACGTTTCCGCTGCCCGCGGATCCCGCCCACGATCGGCACCTGGGCGCGGTTGTCGATCGGCTGCACGAGTAGCGGGAGACGCCGGGATGTCGTTTCCTGCCGGGCGCGACGGAGGGCGGGACATGGGCTCAGCGCGAGCGCGCACGAGCGGACAGGTGCGTGCGGGTCGTCTGGCCGGTCTCGTCCTCGGGGCGCTGATCGCGGCTGCTTCGCTCGTTGTCTACGCTCCCGTCCTGCAGCCGGACACGCGCTTCCTGTGGGATGACGATTCCGAGCTCTGGGGCCATCGCGGGCACCTGGTACAGGACACGGACGGTCTACTCAAGGCGTGGTTCCCGGTTCAGAGGCCCGAAGCGGGCTGGCATCGCATCTGGGAATGGCAGCCGCAGCCCGGGTTGGGATTCTGGCCCCTGACCCCGACCGTCTTCTGGCTGGAGTGGCGGTTGTGGAACGCCGACGATCGCTGGGAGCAGGGCGCTTCGCGAGTCGAGAAGATCGCGGCGGTGGAGGCGATCGCGTATCGCTTTCACATCCCAAACGTCCTATTCCACGCGCTGGCTGCGATTCTCGCCTGGCTGGTGCTGGCCAGGCTCGGCTTGCAGGGCGCCTGGCTGGCGGGGCTCGTCTTCGCTCTGCACCCCGTCCATGTGCCGTCGGTCGCCTGGGTGAGCGAACTCAAGAACACTCTCTCCCTTCCGCTTCTGCTCGTGTCGCTCTTGCTCTTTCTGCGTCACGACGAACGGCCCCGACGCTGGCTCCTCGCTTCGTCTCTGCTGGCGTTCTTCCTCTCCCTCTGCGCCAAGACATCGGGCGTCGCGTTTCCGTTCGTGCTGCTGGGCTGCGCTTGGTGGCGCCGTGGCCGCATTGCACGACGCGATTTGCTTCGGGCGGCCCCGTTCTTTGTCGTCGCATTCCTGATGGGTCTGTCGACGCTCTGGTTCGTTCAGGGCAGCGGAGGTCTTTCCGAGCTGGTCGTGCCGCCGGAGAACTTCCTGCACCGCCTGGCTGGCGCGGGTTGGATTCCGTGGTTCTATGGCTGGAGGACCCTCTTCCCATCGGACCTGATGATGATCTATCCGCGCTTCGAGATTGTCTGGCGCAGCGCGCTCGCCTATCTGCCGGGACTCGCCCTCCTGGCGATCCTCGCCTGTGCCTGGCGATGGCGGGCGAGTTGGGGCACGTCGGTCCTCTTCGCAGTGGGTTCGTTCGTCGCTCTGCTCTTTCCAGTCCTCGGCTTCTTCGAAATGACGTTCATGATGCACTCGCCCGTATCCGACCACTTCAACTACATATCGATGCTTCCACTGCTGGCCCTCGTGATTGGCGGAACTCGGGCCGCCTGCGCCTCGCGGCCGCCGGCCGTGTGGGCCTGGAGAGCGGCTGCGGTCGGGCTCGTCCTCGTGTTCGCCTGCATGACCTGGCAGCGCGCTTTCCACTTCAAGAACCACATCGCCTTGTGGAGCCACAATGTTGCCGTCAATCCAGACGCGTGGATGGCTCAGTACAATCTCGGCAGCTCGCTCATCGTGGAGGCCGATCGGCTCGAGCCGGGTCCGGAGAGCGAGCGACGGTACTCGAGTGCGCTGGCACACCTGCAACGGGCGGTGAAGGTCCAGCCTGGTTACGAACGGGCGCACTACCGGCTCGGCACCGCTCTTGGCAGAGTGGGTCGGGATGCTGAAGCCATCGAGGCTTGGCTTCACGGCATCGAGATCGCGACTCGTAAAGCAGACGGACCGTCGCTACTGCAGGCGGGTCGCTATCGCCGTGAGGTCGCGCTGGCCGCCAGCCGGCTCGGCCGATTGGATCTCGCGCAAGACCAGTATCGACTCGCCATCAATCTGATGCCGACCGCCTGGCGTCTCTACTTGGAGCTGGGCGGCGTTCTGGAGCGCCTGGGCGACGAACGCGGTGCGCGTTCGTCGTATATGCGCGTTCTCTCTCAGCAGCGGCACCACTTCGATGCGCAGGTCTCGCTGGCGCTGCTCTTGGCGTCGGCCCAGAACGAATCGATTCGCAACGGTAAGCAGGCGCTCGTCTACGCCGAGCGTGCCCGAAGTGGAGATCGCGAGCTCGACGTGGAGCAGCATTTACGCGTTCTTCACGCCCTGGCGGCGGCCCACGCCGAGAGGGCCTGGGCGGCTGTTCCGGAGTCGGAGGACGGCTTCCAGATTGCCGCGGACTTCACCCGCCGAGCGATCGAGATGGCGCGCGAGTCGCACCGGCCGGACGACGTTGTCCTCGCCACCGCTCGACTACACCTCTACGAGAATGGGCAACCGCTCCGCCGGGAGAGCGGCAGCGCGGCAGCCGACTAGCGTGCGGCCCGCCTCGACCTGCTACAAGAGCTTGGAGTTGTGCTCGGCCCAGTAGCGATCCCGCAGTCTTCGCTTGTAGAGCTTGCCGGTGGGGAGGCGCGGCAGCTCGGCCTCGAAGTCGATCGAGCGCGGACACTTGTAGTGGGCGTGGTGAGCCCGGCAGAACTCGAGCAGCTCCTGTTCGAGAGCTTCATTGCCCTCGGCCCCTTCGACGAGCTGGACCACGCCCTTCACCTCCTCGCCGAACTCATCATTGGGCACGCCGATCACGGCGACGTCGAGCACCGTCTCGTGCATCACGAGTGTGTGTTCAACCTCGGCCGGATAGATGTTCATGCCACCCGAGATGATCATGAAGCTCTTGCGATCCGTGAGGTAGAGGAACCCTTCATCGTCCAGATGCCCAACATCGCCGAGTGCCGACCAGTTCGCGTGCTGGGGGTGCTGCGCCGACTTGGTCTTGGCCTCGTCGTTGAAGTATTCGAACGGCAGCTTCGGGAGCTCGAAGTAGATCAGCCCGTCTTCCCCGACTGCGAGCTCCTTGCCCTCATCGTCGCAGATGTGAATGGAGCCGAGCACGGACTTGCCGACGGAGCCCTCGTGGTTGAGCCATTCCGCCGAATCGATGAACGTGAGGCCGTTCAGCTCGCTTCCGCCGTAGTACTCGAGGAGGATGGGCCCCCACCAATCGATCATCGCTCGCTTGACCTTCGGCGGGCACGGCGCGGCGGCGTGGATGGCGACTCGGTGGCTCGCCAGGGAATGGCGCGACCTGTCTTCCTCGGGCAGTTTCAACATGCGGGTGAACATGGTTGGCACCCACTGGCTGTGCGTAACCTGATGCTTGTCGATACTTCGCAGCGCCTCATGCGCATCGAACTTTTCCATCACGACGAGTGTGCCACCCAGGCTCTGGACTGTGGTCGAGAAGGCGAGCGGCGCCGAGTGGTAGAGAGGTGCCGGCGACAGGTAGACGGTGTCTTCAGTCATTGCGAACAGATTCTTGAAGAGCTCGGGCAGTAGATAGGGGTCGTCGATGCTGGTCGTGGGCAGCGGTCGCAAGATGCCCTTGGGCCGGCCGGTCGTGCCCGAGCTGTAGAGCATCGTTTCGCCGCGCGGTCGCTCAGCCAGTGCGGATGCGGGAAAGCCTGCCACGGACTCTTCGTAGCTCTCGAAGCCGTCGCGTATCCCGTCCACCATGAAACGTAGCTGGCAGGCGGGAATGTTCGGAAGCATCTCGGTCGCAACGTCCGCAAGGGCTGCCGAGCAGATGAGCAGCTGCGCCTGACTGTCGTTGACGATGAAGGCCGCCTCCTCGGCGCTCGAGTACCGGTTCACGGTGGTGATGTAGAGGCCGGAGGAGATTGCAGCCCAATACACTTCGAAGTAACGCGGGTGGTTCTCCATGAAGAGCGCGACGTGATCGCCTCGTCTCAGCCCGGCGCCCCACATGAGCTGTGCGAGCCGATTGGTGCGCTCGTCGAGCTCGGCATAGGTGATGATTTCTCCGCTGCCCGCCATGATGTGGGCCGCCTTGCTGGGGAAGTTCCTGGCATGTGCACCCGGGTGCATGGGATCGCCTCCCGGCCGCAGCACCTGGAGGGCGAGAGGATGCGCCCAGGCGAGTCGCCGCAGGGCGGCGAGCCACTGTCACGGCCGTCGATGACAGGACCCGCCAAACATGGCAGCGAAAGCCGATCACATCAACTGGCCGAGCGATCTTCGAGGGGGGGCCGGGACAGAAGCCACTCGGACGGGCTACATTCGCGGGCGAGCCTGGATGGGTGCAGGCCGGGAGGCACGGGAGCCCCCACCGCGGAGGATTCAAGCGTGGCACGAGATATCGAGAAGCTGAGCGCAGAGAAGTTGCCGGAGTCGAGCAAGATCCTGGCCAGGGCCAGGAAGGTGCTGCTCTCACCGCAGGTGACCGGGCCGTTTCGCGCGCCCAGCTCCGTCGCCTTCGTCAAGCAGGCGAAGGGGTCCCGAATCGTCGATTTCGATGGCAATGAATACGTCGATGTCACCATGGCCTACGGGCCGCTGATCTTGGGCCACTCTCATCCGGTCGTCGTGGCGGCGGCGGAGGAGGCGGTTCGCAACGGCACGGTCTACGCCATCGCGCACGAAGGGGAAGTGCGGTTGGCCGAGGTCATGGTCGATGCGATTCCCTGTGCCGAGCGGGTGGCGTTCACGAACTCCGGTACCGAGGCGACGATGCACGCCATCAAGGTGGCACGGGCACGAACCGGCAAGGACCAGATCGCCAAGTTCGAGGGCGGCTATCACGGCGTTCACGACTACGCCCAGGTGAGCAGCATCCTCGCTACCCAGATGGGTCCCGCGGAGGATCCGGAGAGCGTGCCCGACACACCGGGTATTCCGCAGGCATCAGTCGGGCAGGTCATGACGCTGAGCTACCAGATGCCCGAGGGGCTGGAGAAGATTCGCAAGCACAGTCACGAGCTGGCTGCGGTCATCGTGGAGCCGGTGCCCAGCTCCTACCCGGTCGATATGAGCGACTATCTTCGGGAGCTGCGCCGCGTGACGAAAGAATGCGGTGTTCTGCTGATCTTCGACGAGGTGATCAGTGGCTTCCGCCTGGGCTACGGCGGCGCCCAGCAGCGCTTCGACATCACACCGGACATCGCCACCTACGGCAAGATCATGGGCGGGGGCTTCGCCGCCGGTGCCATCGCAGGAAGCGCGGACGCGCTCGAGCCGCTCATCACGAGCGGTGATCCGCTGCGGGACATGCAGGAGAAGGTCCTGATCATCGGCACCTTCAGTGGCAATCCGGTGACGACCAGCGCGGGCGCTGCCACGCTCGAATACCTGCGTGACCACCCGGAGGTCTACCCGCACATCGACGGGCTCGCCGAGCGCATCAAGCGGGAAGTACATGCGTTCTGCGATAAGAATGGCATCGCCTTCCGGCTCATCGGGCTCGGCTCATGGTTCCTGCCCCATTTCGTCGACGGCGAGCCGAAGCACGCCCGTGATCTGCGCGGCCTCGACAACCTGCTGAGGGGGGAGATCCTCGGCGCCTACATGCGTTATCACGGCGTGTACATGCCGGATCTCCACACCGTCTTCATGTCAGCCGTACACAGCGACGAGGATGCCGACAGAGTCATTGGCGCGTTCGAGACATCGCTGCTCGAGATGAGGGAGGACGGAGCGCTCTAGCGCCGATCTGAATGTCTAGCAGGCTGCGCAGACCCGGGGAGCGACTGTCCCTCGCGATCGTTCTCAGGCTTCCTTCACGACGGGCAGGCTCAGGTACGAGGCGTGTTCGGCGTCGTGCAGCACGTGCTGTACGGCCGCTCGCAGGTCTTCGGGACGCGCGCGCACCGGGTTGACCTCGCTATTTGGATTGCGGTCGTACTTGGGGAAGTTGCTGCTGCTCACCTCGAGTCGTAGACGGTGGCCGGTGTCGAAGGTGTGCGCCACGGCCAGCAGGTCGATGTTCAGCTCGACTACTTCACCCGGCACCAGGAGTTCCTCGTGTTCACGGCCGTTTCGGTAGCGGGCGCGCAGGATTCCCTCGGCTATCGGCGCGCAGTAGCCGCTGGGTTCGACATCGACGAGCTTGGCCGTGAAGTCGGTGTCGCGGGCGTTGCTGCTCGCGAAGAGCGACAGTGACACGGGGCCCGCGATGCGCAGCGGGGCGCCGAGGTGGGCCGAGGTGTAGACGAGCACGTCGGTTCGCGTTTCCAGCTCGGCCTGATCCTGCACGCCCGCATCGCTCCAGCTCGGCGCCATGCTGCGGCCGCCCAGCGTCGGCACGGGATCATCGGGGTCGTAGATGTAGCTGTCGGGAGGCTCAGCCGCCGCCGGCTCGCCGGCGAGCACGCCGTCGCCGAAGCGGGTGTTGGCACGTCCACCGCTGTGGAGGTAGAGGCGCTGCTCCGTGTGCGGCGGCGGCCAGTGGTCCGCCTGTCGCCACGCATTCTCCCCCATCTGGAAATACCGTACGCGCGGACCGGTGAGCGGTTCGCGCTTCTCGCCCAGCCAGCGATCGAACCAGTCGAGGGACAGGTCTGTGATGACGGATGGTCCGCTCGCCGCGATCGGACCGAAGTCGCGCTCTCCGGAAGCGGTCTTGCGAAGGCCCAGGTAGGCCATGTGGTCCCAGGGGCCGATCACGAACTCGTGGCTCTCGCGTAGGCGCTCATCCGGGTGGCGTGTGAGCGCGTCATTCAGATCGAGGTGTCCGCGCAGGAACCCATCGTACCAGCCGGAAATATGCAGCACGGGCGCGCTGATCTCGGCGGCGCGCGCGGCCGCGTCGAGCTCTCTCCAGTACTCGTCGTAGCTCGGATGCTCGAGCCACTCAGCCCAGTAGGGCGCCAGGCCACCGCGAAGCGCCGGCGCATCGCTCAGCGGGAGATGGCCGACGACACTCCAGGGATCGGTCATCACCTGCGCGAGCCCCTCGCTCGCCTCGGCGATTCCCGACGCGTCGAGGCCGAGTCGCCCCATCTGGTCCCAGGCCTGGTGAACCGCCCACCACAGGTTGAAGCCGAGCTCGAAGGCACCCCCGCTATAGGTCCACGAATCGTGGCAGTTGGCGCCGGTCATGTAGGCCACGCAGGCCTCGAGGTGCGGCGGTGCGGCCACCGCCGCCTGCAGGACCGTGATGCCGTTGTAGGAAGAGCCGTAGATCCCGACCTTGCCGTCGCTCCAGGGCTGCACTGCGGCCCACTCGACCGTGTCGTAGCCGTCTGGCCCCTCGACGACAAAGGGGATCCAATCGCCTTCGGACTTGAAGCGTCCCCGCGTATCCTGCACGACGACGACGTAGCCCCGCTCGACGGCCGCGAACGGGTTGAACATCAGACCGCCGACGACCCAGGCGTCGTCCTTTCCATAGGGCGTGCGGTGCACCAGCACCGGGTGGGGACGATCGTCGTCGGGTCGGTAGATATCGGTCGCGAGCTGGACGCCGTCCCGCATCGCAACTCGCAGGTCTCGCTCGACAACGATGGATTGACTCATCCGGCTCTCCTTGCTGGCCCTTGGAGTCACCGATTATCGGCGAGTTCGAGCCCGGCGCTATTCCTCAGCCTCTGCCGCGACCCCAGTCACGTCTTCGAAGACACTGAGTGCTTCCTCTGCCATGTCGAAGACGATCTCGCGTGCCGGCTTCATCTCGTTGATGAAGCCCACACCCTGGCCCGCGGCCTCCGTCATGAAGTCTTCGAGGTTCCAGTCCATGGCGGACTGCTTCATCTCGGCGAAGAGCAGCAGCTGATAGGGTGCGGGTGCCGGCTTGGGCGCTTCGGGCTTTGCCCATTCCTCGTGCCACTTGCTCTTGAGCGTTCGCATGGTGAAGCCCGAGACGCAGGCCGAGTGCGAAGTGTCTTCGGCGGTGGCGCGCAGCACCTTCTCCTTGATCACCATCTCTTTGTCGGACTCGCGGCAGGCCAGCCAGAGCGTGCCCGTCCAGACGCCCGCCGCACCGAGCGTGATGGCAGCGGCCAGATGAGTGCCAGTGGTGATGCCACCCGCGGCAATGACCGGCGTGTCGCCCGCGATGGCCGCGACCTGGGAAACGATCGAAAACGTCCCGATCGCACCGGTGTGCCCAGCGGCGTCGAAGCCCTGCGCGATGATCGCATCGACGCCGGCCTCGAGCTCACGCTTGGCCTGGCGGGGCTTGCCCACCAGGCCCCACACCTGCATGCCACGCTCGTGTGCCGCCTCGAGGATGAAGACCGGGCTGCCAAGACCGGAGGCAAGGACCGCGACCTTCTCGTCCAGCACGACTTCGAGCTGCTTGCGCGGTACCTCCTGGGTCATCCAGCCCAGCTCGTAGAGCTCCGGCGTGTTCTTGGGCGGCGGGATGTTGTGGCGCTTCTTGATGTCCTCGGCGTAGTCGCGTTGTGCCTGCGGGATCTGGGCTTTGAGCTCGTCGATCGACCCCATGGCGGGAACGGATGCCGGGAAGACCAGGTCGATTCCGAAGGGCTTGTCGCCAACCTTCTCGCGGATCCATCGGATGTCGGCCTCGATCTCATCGGGCGTGTGATGCGTCTCCCCCATGACGGCGAATCCGCCGGCATTTGTAACAGCCGCAACGACGTCTTTGCAGTGCGTGAAGGCGACGATGGGGTACTCGATGCCCAGCGAGTCGCAGAGTTTTGTCTGTAGGGGGTTCTTCGCCAACGCTCTTCTCCTGGATTCGGCCACAATTGCTTGGGGGAGCGGAAGCTACTGGATATGCGGGGCGGCATCCATTCGAAGCCGACGCAGGGCTGCAAGGCGCCGTTCGGACTGCCACCGCATTGTGCTATGCGTCGGCGATGGCTGGTATGCTGCGCCGCGAGGGGCAGCTGAACGCGAGAGGCGGTCCCATGTCCGATGGCGCCTTGGCGAACATTATTGCAGTGGAGCTGAATAGCGGCGTCGCCGCACCCTTCTGCGCCAAGATCTTCGCTGACTACGGCGCCGACGTGATCAAGCTCGAGCCGCCCGAGGGCGATCGCATCCGCGGCTGGGGGCCATTCCCGCAGGATGAGCCCCATCCGGAGAAGGGGGGGCTGTTCACCGCGCTCAATTCCAACAAGCGCGGCGTTGTGCTCGATGCCAGTGTGGCCGAGGACCGCGAGCGTCTGCTCGACCTGCTGGCGAAAGCCGACGTGCTGATCGAAGACAATGCGCCCCGCCAGATGCGAGAGTGGGGACTCGACTGGGAGACACTTTCGGGTGTGAACCCGGATCTGGTCATGATCTCCATCACGCCCTTTGGCCAGACCGGGCCCTATTCGAACTGGCGAGGCGAAGATCTCAACGCCTTTCATCTCTCGGGCACCGGCAGCCGCTATTGCGGTCGGCCCGGCGAGCCGCCGCTCCAGCACGGCACGTTCTCCGCGAGCTTCTTCGGCGCCTATGTGGCCGCGGCCTGGGGCGTTGCCGCCGTACTCGGTCGCGAGCGCACTGGGGCCGGCCAGCACATCGATGTCTCGTGCGCCGAAGCGATCGCGGCGCTCTTCGTCGGTGCCCAGAACATCGGCGGCATGGCGCAGGATGGTGTCTACGAGAAGAGGACCGGCATCGGGATGCCGCTCGGTGCACCCGCCACCATCCTGCCCTGCAAGGACGGCTACGTGTGGATGATGGCGCTCGAGTCGGGGCAGTGGGACGGTCTGTGTCGTGCGATGGGCGATCCGGAATGGGCGTGCATCGACATGTTCCAGGACATGTTCACGCGGGCGCAGAACGCCGATGTCATCTATCCGCTGATCGAGCAGTGGACCGCCGGACTCGGAAAACAGGAGATCATGGAGCTGTGCCAGGCCAACGGTTGCCCGACGACGGCGCTCTTCACGGTGGCCGAGGTGGCTGAACATCCACACCTGGCAGAGCGCGAGTTCATCGTCGAGCTGGAGCATCCCGTACTGGGGCGTGTGCGCACTCTCGGCGCACCCGTGCGCCTGCCGGCGAGTCCGGGCGGGCCGCGCCGACCGGCGCCCCTGCTCGGTGAGCACAGCCGCGATGTACTGGCGGCACTCGAGCCGCGAAAAGCGCGAGAGCGCCGACCCGCGAAGACGGCCCGCGCACTGCCGCTCGAAGGCCTGCGCGTGGCGAACTTCGGCTGGGGTTGGCTCGGGCCGGTGGCGGGGCAGACGCTCGCGTTCCTCGGCGCCGAGGTCTACAAGATCGAATCTCGAGCGCGGATCGATATCAATCGCACGCTTCCGCCGTTCGGCGGCGGTGTGCGCGACCCCGATCGCAGCCTACAGAATCACGCGGGGTGGGCCGGCAACGGCAGCGTGACGCTCGATCTCAAGCAGCCGGAGGCGCAGGCACTGGCGCACAGCCTCGTTGCTCGCTGCGACGTGGTGCTCGAGAACTTCGGGCCCGGCGTGATGACGCGGCTCAATCTCGACTACGACACGCTGCGAGCGGCCAGGCCGGACATCGTCGTGGTCTCGATGCCCGCCGCCGGGCTCTTCGGCCCGCTCAAGGACATCCGGACCTACGGTATGAGCCTGGCCAGCATTACGGGGCTCGACAGTTTGACCGGCTATCACGCGGGGCCGCCCGTACCGATGGAGAATGCCTTCGCGGATCCACTCGGAGGCGTGATCGGCGCGCTTGGGGCCCTGGTCGCGCTCGCCCACCGCGCACGCAGCGGCGAGGGGCAGCACGTCGACTTTTCGCAGCAGGAAGGTGTCGTGCAGATGATCGCACCGGCATTCATGGACTACGTGATGAACGGCCGTGTCGCCGGTCCGCTCGGGAACCGACATCCTCTGGCGGCTGCCGCGCCGCACGGCGTCTTTCGCTCTGCCGGAGAGGATCGCTGGATCGCCATCGCCGTCACGAGCGAGAACGAGTGGCGGGAGCTGGCGGCGGCGATGGGCGATCCGGCATGGACGCGGGAGCACGAGTTCGCGAGCACCGCTGCTCGCGTCGAGAATCTCGACGCACTGCACGAGCGCATCGAGACGTGGACGAGTGCGCGGGACGACTACGAACTCGCTGAGATGCTGCAGCGTCGAGGCGTTGCCGCGACACCGGTGCTCGATGTCGCGGATCTCCTGAACGACCCGCACTTCATCGAGCGCGGTACGTTCCCGGAGGTGATTCATCCGCTCGGTTTCAAGGAGAGGATCTACGGGGCCTATGTCAAGACCAGCGGCGTCGAGCCGGTCGTCCGACCGGGTCCCGTCATGGGGCAGGACAACGAACATGTCTTCAAGGAGCTGCTGGGAGTCAGCGAGGAAGACTACCGGCGTTTGGTGGACGAGCGGGTGATCTACTAGCCAATCCTATTCATGAATGATTCCGGCAAGCCTGGGCAACTCGGGCCAGGTCGGGTCGCTGGCGCAACCGTGACGCGGATACTCGGTGCTCTCCCGCTGTCGGTGAAGAATCAGGAGTCGGTACGATGTCTTCGATCAAGGAGCAGGCCTGCATCGTCGGAATCGGCCAGACGCCGTTTACCCGCGGAACCGATGAAGAGCCGAATGATTTCAGGCTGCAGCTCCGGGCAGCGGAGGCCGCCATCGAGGACGCGGGTCTCGAGAGCGGCCAGATCGACGGCGTGTGCCCCTACGTGAGCCTCGGCATCGCCGAGGACTTCGCCGTTCACCTGGGCATCCGCGACCTGCGCTATCAGGCCACTTCCCATGTTGGAGGGGCCTGTCCGGGCGCATCGCTGGCGAACGCCGCAATGGCCGTGAGTGCGGGACTTGCCAACTACGTCTTGATGCCCGGCGGTTGGTACGGCTATTCGGGCAGGAAGGTTCGCGAGGTCGTGGTTGCCGATGTCTCGGTGATGTCGGGCGGTATGACGGCACGCGACTACTACTTCCCCTATGGACTCACGGTGCCGGTGCAGTGGTTCTCGATGATGGCGCGCTGTCACATGGAGGAGTTCGGAACCAGCACCGAGCAGCTTGGGGCGGTCGCGGTCGCCATGCGAAAGCACGCGCAGCTCAACCCCGGCGCGTTGATGCGTGGGCGTCCGATGAGCATGGATGATTACCTCGACTCACCCATGATCGCCGACCCCTATCGTCTATTCGACTGCTCGCTCGAAGCGGACGGCGCAGTGGCGTTTGTCGTCACAACCGCTGAGCGGGCGCGCGATCTCAAGAGCAAGCCGGTCCACGTCATGGGAATCGCACAGGGGCAGCCTTTCCCGGCGGATGACATCGCAACGCGCGACGACGTCTTCGAGCTGGGCCTCACGAGCGCGGCGCCGCGGGCCTTCGCGATGGCGGGCATCGGCCATCGCGACGTCGACTTCGCCCAGATCTACGACCCCTTCACGTTCCAGGTGATCCAGCAGATCGAAGAGCTGGGTTTCTGCAAGCGCGGCGAAGGGGGTGCCTTCGTCGAGGGTGGGCGAATCGAACTCGACGGCGAGCTGCCGGTGAATACGTCGGGAGGACTGCTCTCGGAGGCGCACGTGCTCGGAATGAATCATTTCCTCGAGGCGGTGCGACAGCTTCGAGGGGATGCTGGAGCGCGGCAGGTTGAGAATGCAGCGATCGGTATCGTGACCGGCTTCGGCGATTTCGGTGACGGGGCCGTCGCGATACTCAGGGGCTAGCGAGAGAGACGAGTGGCTCGGGCAAGCGAGGGGAGATCGCACGTCGCGGAGCAGGGGGAAGCAAGTGAGCGAGTTCGAATACGATAGGCCGCTCCCGCTGATGGCGGGGTTCGCCAAGCAGTTCTACGAGCACTGTGGTCGGGGTGAGCTTCGCTTTCAACGGTGCACCGGCTGTGGCAAGTGGCGCCATGTTCCGCGCCACAGTTGCGCGGAATGCGGCTCCTGGGACTGGGAGTGGGCTCGCTCCAGTGGGCGGGCGCGGGTCTTCACCTGGACCGTAGTACGCCGACCGATGCACCCCGATTTTGTCGAGGCCGTTCCATATGCGCCTGTTGTCGTTGAGATGGAAGAGGGCGTGCGTCTCGTGAGCTGGGTGGTGGATTGCGCGCCGGAGGCGCTCCGGCGGGGCCTGCCGGTCGAGGTCTTCTTCGAGTCGGCCACGTCCGAGGTCACGCTTCCGAAGTTTCGCCTGGCGGACGCGCGAGATTGACCCGGCGCGAGTTCGCTGAGTTGGGTTCGACACAGCCGATTATCCGTTTCGAGAGCCTCATCGCGAAGCCAGAGAGGAGCGATCAGTGACCGAGAGCGCCGACTTCCTGTACGAGAAGCAGGGCCATATCGCCGTCATGACATGGAATCGTCCCGAGAAGCGAAACTCTTTCACGCCGCAGATGATCGACGACTTCTATGCCGCCTTCACGGATTTCAACGACGACTCGGATCTCTGGGTGGCGATCTTGGCGAGTACCGGGGACCAGGCCTGGTGTTCCGGCGGCGACCTCGATGCCATGATTCCTGCCATCACCTCTGGTGAATTCAAGATCAACGAGGATCCGACCAAGCGTTGCTACTCCGATATCTTCAAGCCGATCATCTGTGCAGTAAATGGTTTCGCCACGCTCGAGCTGGTGGTCGGCGCAGACCTCTGTGTCGCATCGGAGAACGCGAGCTTCGCACTGGGTGAGGTGCGCTGGGGCATGATTCCTGCCGGCGGCTCTCACGTGCGTCTACCGCACTACCTGCCCTGGAACGTCGCCATGGAGGTGCTGCTGCTGGGCAGACCGCTGAGTGCACAACGAGCCTACGAGGTCGGGCTGGTGAACCGGCTCGTTCCAAGTGTGGACGAGGTGCTTCCGACCGCCATGAAGCTGGCCGAGCAGGTCTGCAGGAACGGACCGCTGGCGGTGCGTACCGCCAAGGAGATCGCGCTGCGGTCGCGGAACGAAGAACTCGCCTTCGTATTGGAGAACGCGCTGTTTCAGCGCGTGCGAGAGTCCGAGGATGCGCAGGAGGGACCCCGCGCATACATGGAGAAGCGTCACCCTCGCTTTACCGGACGCTGAGCCCGGGCGGCGCGGATAGGGAGCTCGAATATGACGGATTCGATCGGGAGCGATTGGGACCGCGAAGTCGACGTTCTCGTGGTCGGCTCGGGGGCGGGGGCCATGGTGAGTGCGCTTGCGGCCCACGACCGCGGCGGCCGCGTCTTGCTGATCGAGAAGGGCGCCCAATACGGTGGTTCATCTGCCATGTCGGGTGGTGGACTGTGGGTGCCGAACAACCATCTCATGCCCGGCGTGGGCGTGCCGGACACGCCGGAAGATGCTCTGGCATACCTGGAGGCGACCAGTAGCGGCTTCGTCGCTGAGGACCGCCTGCGAGCCTATCTCGACATGGCGCCCCGAATGGCGAGATTCCTGTGCGAGAAGACGCGCGTCGAACTGGTCGCGATGCCGGAATACCCAGACTACTACCCGAACTTGCCGGGCTATTGCCCCGGCGGGCGATCGCTGGAGCCGACCAATCTTGATGCACGGGAGCTCGGCGACGAGTTCCTGCGTATGCGCGAGGCCGCCGTCCAGTCTCTCATCGTGGGCCGCATCTTCATGACCATCGTGGAGGCGCGAACCTTGCTCTGTCGGAGCGAGGGCTGGGTCAAGCTCACGCTGAGACTCTTCGGGAAATACGCACTCGACCTTCCATGGCGCTTCAAGTCAAGGCGCGACCGCCACCTGGCGATGGGCAACGCACTCGTCGGCATGCTGCGTCGCTCGCTGATGGATCGCGACATTCCGCTCTGGCTGGATGTGCCGGCTCGTGAGCTACTGGTCGAAGGGGGGCGCGTCGTGGGCGTCCGGGCGGAGAAGGGGGGACGGGCGGTTCGCATCGGCGCCACGAGAGGTGTGGTATTGGCGGCGGGTGGCTTCGAGTCCAATCAGGCGATGAGGGAGAAGTACCTGCCTTCGCCGACGCGTGTCGAGTGGACCTGTGCCAACCCGAACAACACGGGTGATGCGATCAACCTGGGCCTGTCTCTGGGTGCGGCGATCGACCTGATGGACGATGCCTGGTGGGGACCGACGACCGTCGTTCCCGGCGAGGACCGCGCGCGCATGCTCGTAATCGAGAAGTCGCTGCCGGGCAGCATTCTCGTCAATGGCCAGGGTCAGCGCTTCGTCAACGAAGCGCTGCCGTACGTGGATGTCGTGAACGCGATGTACGAGAAGAACGAGCCGGACGCGCCGTCGGCCCCCTGCCATCTGATCTTCGATGCACAATTCCGCAAGAAGTACCCCTGTGGGCCGTTTCTGCCTGGTGGCCAGCAGCCGGATTGGGCGCTGTCTCGGGCACTCAAGCGCGGCTACCTGAAGAAGGCCGGTACGGTGTCAGAGCTGGCGAAGCTGCTCGGCATCGACGCCGCCGGCCTCGAGGCCAGCGTGGCCAAGCTGAATCAATACGCACGTACGGGAAAGGACCTCGACTTCCAGCGCGGCGAGAGCGTCTTCGATCGCTACTACGGAGACGAGAACGTGCGACCCAACGCATGCCTTGCGCCTATCGAGACGCCACCCTTCTACGGCATGGAGGCGTTTCCCGGTGAGCTGGGCACCAAGGGAGGGCTCTTGACCGACGCACAGGCCCGCGTGCTGACCGAAGAGGGCGATCCGATCGCGGGGCTGTACGCGACGGGCAACTGCTCGGCCTCGGTGATGGGCCGTACCTACCCCGGGCCCGGCGCGACGCTCGGCCCCGCCACGACTTTCGGTTTCATCGCCGGGCGTCACGCCATGGGCGACGGGGCGGGGGCTTGAATCTGCACTGCGCTCGACGGATTCAGCGATCGCCCCGCGCCGTCAACGCACGATCGACACGGCGGTCCACAGCTTCGAAGTAGCGGGTGAGGCCCTGGAAGGCGAGCCAGCGCAGCGGCTCGGGCGGCACCGGGATTCTCCATCGCGATTGCAGCGCGGAGCCCGGTCCGTCTCGTTCGAGCAGCAGATCGGTCACCATTTCGCCCGCATAGCTCGCCTGGGCGATGCCATGCCCCGCGTAGGCGATGGCGTGGAGGATATTGCCACGCGCACCGCTCCGGCCGACTCGCGGCAGAAAGTCGAGGCTCATGTAGATCGGACCGCCCCAGTGCTGCTCGACCGGCACGTCTGCCAGCTCCGGGAATCGCTGGCGAAAGACAGTTTCGAGCCGTCGGCACACGCGAGGATCGGTATCCGCAAGAATGCCTTTCCCAAAGCCGGCGCGAATGAACTTGGAGCCGCCCAGGATTCGCTGGTCGGAGGTCAAGCGAAAACTCTCGAGGAGCTCGTGGGCGGTATAGATTCCCTCGCGTCCGCGCCAGTCGATACGTTCGAGCTGTTCGGGTCGCAGCGGTGCCGTGCGGAAGAGCTGCACCTGGATGCGCACAGCGACCGAGTCGAGACGCGAGAGTTGAGGTGTGTAGGCGTTCGTGGCGATCACGACGTGTTGGCAGCGAACACGACCACCGGCTGTCTCGACGACCGCTGGCGGGCCGTCGCTGATGCCGGTCACCGGTGAGTTCTCGAAGAGCTGTGCGCCGGCTTCGAGAGCGGCCCGGCGAAGCCCGCGTAGATACTTGCCGGGGTCGAGGATGCCACCGTGCGGCTCGAGGTAGCCCCGCGTGAAGGTCGCCGGGATGCCGCGTGCCACCAGCGCCGATCGATCGAGCAGCTCACCCGGGATGCCGAATTCCGTCGCCACCTGCGCGGTGCGGTCGATTACGTCGTGCTGCTTGGGGTGGACAGCGGCGATCAGGTTGCCCACCGGCTCGTAGTCGCAGTCGATCGCATGCTTCTCGATCGCGCCCTCGACGTGTGAGATCGCCACCTCGGCCAGCTCGAGCAGACCTCTCACCCGCGCGCGGCCGTACATACGGCTGAGGCTCGGGAGATCCTTGCCGATCGTGGGCGTCAGGTGGCCGGCGTTTCGCCCGCTGGCGCCGTAGCCCGCAATCTGCGAATCGAGCACCGCCACGCGCAGCCCCTCTCGGCGCAGCGAGAGCGCGCTGGAGAGGCCACTGAAACCGGCGCCGACGACGGCGACGTCAGCCTCGAGTTCGCCCCGTAGTGGCGTCTGGCTCCGCGGTGGTGCGGCAAGCCAGGGGCTCAGAGAAGAGATGTCTACAGTGCTCGTCGCAGCTTCCATCGCCAGAGACTATCTCATAGAACCCGGCTCGGTCCGGGGTCCGTCTCACCACTCTCCGACGTTCTTCATCGAGGTCCAGGGCTCCGTGGGCTCCAGCGCGCCGCCGCGCTGCAGCAGTTCGATCGAGATGCCGTCCGGCGAGCGCACGAAGGCCATGTAGCCGTCACGGGGTGGTCGGTTGATCGTGACGTCGGCATCCAGCAGTCGCTGGCAGATCTCGTAGATATTCTCCACCTGGTACGCCAAGTGCCCGAAGTTGCGACCGCTCGCGTACGGCTCCGGATCCCAGTTGTAGGTGAGCTCGAGCTGGGCTTCTTCGTCTCCCGGCGCCGCCAGGAAGACCAGCGTGAAACGACCGGCTTCCACGTCGACGCGCCGCAGCTCTTCGAGCCCGAGCTTGGCACAGTAGAAGTCCAGAGATCGCTCCAAATCGCAGACACGAACCATGGTGTGGAGGTACTTCATCGGCCATTCGTCTCGCGATCGAATGTCCGCCGCGAGAGGACCGAGAAGGCGACCTCTCCCGAACCCTCGAGCGTGCCGAAGCGCGGCGTCTGGCGGCGATGGGAGGCGCTCGTGACGTTGGGGCGCACGTAGGTTCCGATCTCGCTTGCGGTGACCCAGCCATTCCGATCGAAGTCGGCCTCGCCCGCGAGGGCCCGCAGGAAGAAGCGCGTGAAGATGCCCTGGCCGCCACTCTCGATCGCCTGCTCACCCTCGGCGCCAGCAGTGATCATCTGTACCGTTGGCAGTGACGTGATCTTCTCGATGTAACCGTCTCCACCGGATTTCGCGATCGCGATGCCTCGGGCGAGTCCCAGGCCGGAGTAGCACGAGTCCATCGCGTAGTAGACCTGCCGAGCCGGCAGCCGACTCGAAATGCTGCGCAGCGTATCCATCGAGATTGCGGTCGCGAAGACTTGATTCGGATCTGAATCCGCCGGCACGATGTAGCCGCGCTTGCCGCCGTCGGCGAGCGACTCCGTTTGGCCATGCCCAGCGAAGTAGATCACCGCCATCGAATCCGAGTCGGTCCTCTGAGCCAGCTCGTTGCCGAGCACAGTGAGGATTCGCCGACGAGTTGCCTCGCGGTCGTAGAGCTCGATGACCTCATCGAAGCCCATGCCCCGAAACGCCTCCGACACCTGGCCCGCGTCGCGACGCGCTCCTTCGAGGCTGGGCCAGCTCGCGTAGTCGTCGATGCCGACGACCACCGCCACCCGCCGGCTGTAGGGGGAGCGGGCCGCAGCGCGCCGCGGCTGTTCGGGCGCGGACTGCGTGCGTGCGCCGCTCTCGATCTTCTGGTGCAGCGTTGTCGGTGCGATCTTCGTCCCGGGTCGCGGCGGGCTGGGGGCCGGGGTCGTCGGGACGTCGGTCGGCGTATTGGCGGCCTGGCGCGCTGCCTCGGAAGCGTTCGCGAGCGCCGCGCCGACCAGCCCCTTGTAGCCATACTTGGCGATGAAGCCCGCCGGATCCTTGAAAGCGTCGCCGGCCGCTGCCGGAGCCGCGCCGGACTCGAGCAGCAGCTCAGCCATCGCTTGATCGCGGTTGTTGAGTGCGACCACCAGCGGTCGCGCCCCGTTTCTGTTCGGCAGATCGGGCTTGGCGCCGTGCTCGAGCAGCGTTTCAGCCATCTCCAAGTGTCGGTTCTGGACCGCCGTATAGAGCGGCGACTCTCCGTTCTGGTTGCGCACGTTGGGGTTGGCTTGCGCCTCGAGCAGGAGCTCGGCGATGGCGGTGTCGCGCTGGGCGACGGCGTCAACCAGTGCCGTGCTGCCGTTTCGGTCCGGGACGTCGGGCTTCGCCTTGGCCTCCAGCAGTAGCTCGACGGACCGGCGGTCGCGCCGCCGGGTCGCGATCAGCAGCGCCGGGTCGCCGTTGTTGTTGGTCGTGTCCGGGTTCGCTTGGTGTTCGAGCAGCAGCTCAACCAGCTCGTCGTCCTGGTTCTCGAGCGCCTTGATGAGAGGAGACTGGCCGCTGTGTGCCGCGGTGTTGGGATCGGCGCCGTGCTCGAGAAGCTGTCTGGTGATCTCGCGGTCACGCCGGTCGACGGCCAGCAGGAGCGGTGTTCGGCCATTGCGGTCCGGCGCACCGGGAGGCGCCCCGTGCTCGAGCAGCAGGTCCACGATCTCGAGGTGCCGGTCCTCAGCGGCGAGCAGGATCGCCGTGTCGCGATCGCGGTCACGCGCCGCGACATCCGCCCCCGCTGCGAGTAGCAGCTTGGCCACTTCGTAGTGGCCGCGCTTGGCGACGAGCATGAGCGCGGTGCGGCCGCGTTCGTTGCTGGCATCGGGATTGGCGCCGAGTTCGAGCAGTCGCGCCACGATCTCGCTGCGGCCCTTGTCCGCCGCGAGCATCAGTGGTGTTCGGCCGTCTCCGCTGCGAGCGTCGATACGCGCGCCGCGCTCCACGAGCCGTTCGAGCGCCGCCACGTGGCCCTGCCTGGCGGCCTCATGCAGGGGTGTTCGCCCGCCCGAGCCGGTCTTGTTTGGGCTCTCGCCCTGCGTCAGGAGCCGATCGAGATCCGCCAGATCGCCCTGCTCCGCTGCCCGGTGGATGGGTGTGGTACCCGCGCAGGCGCTGAGCAATAGGGCCGCGGTGACAACGAGCAGGGGGCGGATGTGGGGGAGCATGTCGTGATCGTCTCCAGGCACCGGTCGTCGTGGCACGTGCGGAGAGTCTATCTCGCGTCATCTCCGTGAGCCGCCCAGCATGGGCGATCGCTCCACCGCCGGGACTCTCCAGGTTGGGGCCATCGGGCGCGCTTTGGGTTCCGCCCGATCGTCGTGACAGTGTAGGAATACTGCCCCGGCCCAGCGACTCGTTCGCCCTCGGTGCCTTCTGATTCTGCCGGAGTTCTGTATTTTCCCCCCATCGCCCGCGGATGGCGTTACACCAGCGGGCTATTCGGGCATGGGGCACGGGGGGGCTCGTTGCCGATGTTTGCCGAGCTGCGCCTGAGCGATCTGGTCGATATCGCGATCGTGGCCTCGCTCGTCTGGCTCGCGATCGTCTGGTTTCGCACGGCGCAGGCCCGCATGGCACTGCTCGGGTTCTCCGCCGTGGCCGTGCTCTTCTTGCTGGCGCGCGCCCTCGACCTGCAGCTCACCACGTGGTTGCTCCAGGGCTTTACCGCCGTCTTGGCGCTGGTGTTGGTCGTCGTCTTTCAGGACGACCTGCGCCGACTGTTCGAGGGCATCGCGGTCTGGGGCCTGCGCCGCGGCGTGCCGCGTCCGCCGCCGGATGTGGAGCGGGTCTTGGTGCGCGTCTGCTTTGCACTGGCCCGGGCTGGGATGGGTGCTCTCGTTGTGTTGCCCGGGCGCGAGCCGCTCGAGCGGCATCTCGAGGGTGGTGTGTATCTCGACGGCCGGCTGAGCGAGCCGCTGCTCCTCAGTCTATTCGATCCTCGCTCAGCCGGACATGACGGTGCCGCTGTGGTCGGGGCCAATAGACTCGTGCGCTTCGGTGTGCACCTGCCGCTCTCGACCGACTGGGATCGGCTCGGACACGGCGGAACTCGACACGCCGCCGCGCTCGGCCTGTCGGAGCGCAGCGACGCGCTCTGCCTGGTCGTGTCCGAGGAAAGGGGCGAAGTCTCGATCGCGTTGGACGGCCAACTGCAAGTGATGGCCGGACCCGAGGAGCTGATGACCGCCCTGCGTCGCTTCGTGGCGCCGGCCGCACGGCGGCCGCGTGCGGCCGGCTGGCGTTCGCGCCTGGCTCGTGTCGGGACGAGATGGCGCGAAGGCGTCGTGGCGGTGGGGCTGGCGACCGGTCTGTGGTACGTGGCGGTGCCCGGGGCGGCGCTGGAGGCCGCGGGTCGCTCGGTGCCCGTGGTGGTCGAGAACCTACCGGAGGGGTACGAGCTGGTGGGGGTCGAGCCGCCCGAGGTCGAGGTGCGCTTCGAGGGCCGCCGCCGCGACCTCTACCTCGCCGGCGCGAACGATCTGGCCGTGCGCATCGACGCGCTGCTCGTCCAGCTGGGTCGCCGCACGTTCGAACTCTCGCTCGAGCAGGTCCAGCATCCCGAGCGCGTGCGTCCTCTGGCCATCAGCCCGCCCAAGGTGAGACTCTCCGTGAAGAAGCGCTGACGTCGCGGACCCTGGTGTCCTGTCCCAGGAGTGCCTCACGGAGTGCCGCGGCGGCCGGGTCGCCGCAGATCGATCAGGGCGGGCAGCACGAGGAGCACGCTCACCACGGTGTAGATCAGGCCCGCAGTCAGCATGATCCCGAGGCCCTTGATGCCCCGGTGACCGGCGAAGGACAGGCTGCCGAAGCTCACGACCGTGGTCAGCGCGCTGTAGTAGACGGCCCTGGCGCTGGCTGTGTCCAGCAGCCCTTCGCCTTCGTTCAGCCCCTCGTTGGCGCGCTGGACCAGGTGGATGGCGCTGTCGACGCCAATGCCGAATAGCAGCGGAATCACGACCACGTTGGTGAAGTTGAAGCCGAGCCCCAGAGCGACGATTGTTGCTCCAGTCAGGCTCGCGCCCAAGAACAGCGGCGCCATCACCAGCGCGACGTCCCCGACGCTGCGCCAGAGCAGCCAGAGCAGCAGTGAGATCAGAACGACCGCGTAGATCAGCGCCTGGCGGAAGGAGGCCGAGATGGCCGTGCCGAACTCGAGCAGGTTGACCGGTACACCGCTCGCGTCGGGAGCGAAGGCCTTGACCTCCAGCACGAAGCTCTCGAAGTCACGCAGATCGCTCAGATCACCGGCCGGAAACACTTGAACCCGCGCCGTGCCGTCGGAGGCCAGCATGCGCTTGCGCAGCCTGTCGGGGAGATCGGCCATCTGGATTTCCTCGGCCTCGAGGGCCCGGCGTAGACGGGCGAGCTGCTGCGGCAGTGAGGCGAGAAGCAGGTCGTCGAGTTCTTCCAGTGCCTCTTCGGGACTGTCCTCCCGCCCGACCCGCTCGAGGAAGGTGCCCAGGTGGTCGCGCAGCCGCTGCATGCTCTTCGCCAGCGCGGTTTCGCTGCTGCTGCCGGCGAGTGTGGCGAGATAGTCGTGAAGCTCCCGCAGCGCTCCCACCTGCTCCTCGTCGGTAGGTTCGGTGTGCTCGGCGGGCGCGCCACCAGGGCTGTCGAAGAGAAAGGCGATGTCAGCCAGGATCTCGAGCTTCTCCTCCTGTCGCTCGGGCACGTAGCTCGCCAACGAGATCGAGCGGGCCACGCTTTCAAGCTCGCCTATCCGCTCGGCGAGCTCGGCCGCGCTCTGCAGGTCGGGGGCCAGCACGTTGAGGTACCAGGGCGACGTATCGCTGTGCGACAGCAGATCGCGAAATGCCTGAACCGACTCGGTGGAGGGATCGCGCATATCCACCGGGTTCACATTGAAGTGTGCCCGCGGCAAGACCGCGAGGCTGGCCAGGCCGGCGGCCAGGGCCAGCCAGCGCACGGCCGCCGGATGCCGCCGAAGTCCGCTCCAGCCTCCCTGCGTGAAGCGCAACTCCGCTCGCAGATGACGCGCGGGGTCGATGCGCAGCGGGCCGCTCACCAGCGCCGGAAAGAGGGTGAGGGTCAGAAAGAAGATGATGAACATGCCCGTGCCCGCGATCGCGCCCAGCTCTGCCATGCCGCGATAGTCGGTCGGGATGAAGACGTAGAACCCGATGGCGGTGGTCAGCGTGCAGAAGGCGAGCGCCGTGCCCACGTGCCCGGCCGCCTGTCGCAGGGCCTCTCCATGTGGGAGGCCCCGTCGCAGCAGGTCGGCGTATCCCGTTCCCAGGTGAATACCGAAGTCCACGCCGAGGCCAATGTAGAGGATCGCGAACGAGATGGAGAGCAGGTTCAATTCACCGATCGCCACGGTGGCAAAGGCCGCGGTCCAGATCAGCCCTACGACCAGTGTCGCGAACGCCGCGGCGACCAGGCGCAGCGAGCGTAGCGCCCGCTGCAGAATCAGCGTCACCAGCACGAGGCAGAAGCTGCCCGCGCCGCCGATGTCCCAGGCGAACCCGATCATTTCTTCATAGCTGAGCGCCGGATTTCCGGTGACCCGTACCCGCACGCCCCTCTCCGGCACCAAGCCGAGCCGTCGCGCGACTTCGTGCACGCGGGCGATCGCCGTGCGTCCCAGCAAGACGTCGCTGTAGTCGAGAATCGGATGTGCCACGATCGCCCGGCGGGTCGATATCTCGAGCGAGGAGCCCTCGAGCAGCAGTTCTTCCCAGGAGATCGCCAGCGGGAACTCGTCGTAGATTGCCACTGTGGCGTGGCTCAGGCGGTCGAGCACCATGGACCACTGGGCTACGTCTCGACCCTCCGCATCGAGATCGTCCAGTCCCAGTCTGACGATCTCGGCCATGTGGGCGATGCTTGGGTCGAGCTCGAGCTCCGCGATCAGGGGCTGAACGCGGGCCATCTGGTCGGCGAAGTCATCGAGTTCCTCGGGGCTTCTGTAGAGCAGGCCATGGCGCTCGAAGAAGTCACCGCCACCGGGCAGATAGACCTCCGAGAATTGATCGGATTCCAGCTGCAGCTGCTCGGTCAACAACGAGGCGGCGCTGCGCGCCAACTCGGGGGTCTCCGCATCCACCACGATGAAGAGCGCCTCCTCGAGGTTCGGGAACTGGCGGATGAATTCCTGGTGTGCCCGACGCGAGGGGAGTTGCTCGGAGACCAGGCTCAAGTTGTCCGAGTTGATCCCAAGATTGAGCAGCGTGTAGATCGCAGCCACGACGGTCGTGATGAGAATCGCGACGACAACCACTCTTGCACGGTGACGGACGGCGTCCACCCACAGTGAGAGCGCGCTGGCCAGAGCTGCGTCGATCTGCCTCTTCATCACTCGTGGCTGTGCCATCAGGGGGGGGCGCCGGGCCGACAACGATATGTCAGCGCGATGGGTACCGCATGCCGCCTCGCGCCAAGGCCGCACGCCTTCGACCGCGCCCGAAGGGGGCGCGGATCTCTCGGTACCCCGCTAGCGGCCGGGACGGCTGCGCGGCCTGCCGCCGTCCATACGGCGCAGCGCGAGCCAGGTCAGTCCCAGGAGAATGAGGCCGATGATGTTGACGGGATCGTTCACGGCGCCCCCTCGCGAATGCCATGCGTCGCTGCTCATATATCCGCTTTCCGCGCTTTTCCTTCCGTGACCTGGATCACCTCGTGCACGCGACGAGGCCACGCGGAGGGCCGCTCGCAGTTCTGGTCGGTCCGACAGCGGGAAGCAGCACTACGCCTTGTGGGCAAATGCCCGCGAATCGCCCGGTCAGAGACCTTCGCGGAAGTCGTGGGTCAGCTTGATCAGACTGGCGAGCACGCGCTCCTCCAGTGGCGAGAGCGAGTTCTCGCCGCCAGCCGTGCGCCCGGCCACGCGCTCTGAGTTCAGGTCTTGATAGTCGGTGAAGCTCTGGACGAGACGATAGAGGGACTCGGCGGAGAGTTGCCCGAGCCGGCGGATCAGTCCGTTGGCCGCGTGGTCGATGCTGTCGCCGGTGATGCGGGCGTGGTGATTGATCACCTTGGCGCGCTCGGCCACGTCCCGGAGCACGCTTTCGAGCGGATTCCCGTGAGCCTTGGCGGCCACCCTCATCAGGGCGAGGTAGCTGCGCTGGAACTTGCGCGTCATACGCTTCCGATAGTCGCTCGGCTTGCGATCGGCGGGCGTGGCATAGCTGGAGAGCGCGATGTCGAGGAACTCGCGCGTCGACATCAGGAGCCCCGCATCAACTGGGCCGCTCTTCGTCTGCTCGCCTCGTTCTGCGAGACGCTCGGCGAAGTGGCGGGGGAGCACTCGCAGCAGGTCGCGCATGCAATAGATCGCGTTCCAGGAAAGGCCGTCGGGCACCTTGCCGGGACCTCGTGAGGAGCGCGCGTGTTCGAAAGACGTGAAGAGCGTCGCGAAGCGCCGCAGCTCGTCTTCGGCCTCACGCAGCAGCCGCTCGGCGGTCGCCTCCTCGAAGCCGATCTTGCGCAGCAGCAACAGCCGTTTCACGCGGTCGAACTCGTCATCGAAGAGTGTCAGGGTCGCGTCACGAGCAAAGGACGAGAGGGGAGCCTTCTCGCCGCTGACGAGGAAGTTTCGCATCTGGGCGTACTTCTGGACCAGATGTCGAGCTTTGCGGCGCTGCTCCGGGATCGACGTCGACATCCGGTCGAGATCCTCGAAGCGGTACTCGCGATGGTAGAGGCCAAACTGCCGGACCGAGCCGTAGTCGATGACGCTGCCGTCCGCCAGAATGTTGTCTCCGTCCCAGTCGATCCAGCAGAAGATGTATTCGCTCTCGAAAGTCGCGGTCACCCGGGCGAACGTGCGCGCGGCATCCTCCGCCATGTAGTGGTAACGGCGGACCGCACGGCGCCGATCGCCGGTGTCCGATAGCGCGGGCCACTCTCCGTTGGCCACTTGGCGATCGATGAAGAAGTCGGCCGTTGCGCGCAGCGACTCCAGCTTGCCCTGTCGCAGATGGACGAACATGTGCGAGGGGCGAAGCAGGTTCTTGGCGGCTCGCACATTGATCGCCAGACCCGAGGGAAGAACCAGCACCGCGAGCACGCGCTCCGTCGCGATGCCATTGCGGTGGAAGACCTCGCTCATCAGCGCGGCGTTGATGCCCTCTGCGAGCGCAGCCGTGCCACAGCCGTAGGAGGCCACGTAGTTGCCGGTCTTGAAGAAGGTCTTCTGCTCCGAAGTGGCCGGGCACAGGCGGGTGACACCCGTTCCGCAGCTCGAGATGTCCCAGGTGACGCCACCCAGTGTCAAGCAGCCATTCCAGATGCTTCGGCCATCCCCCGAATTCTCGCCTCGCTTGTCGGGGTGCTGTAGCTGGAGATAGCGCGTCGCCATGTAGCTGTGGGGGAGCAGGTCGCGCGCCGGGACACGTGTTCCATTCAGGAAGTCATACTCGTTGATGATGACCAGGCTGAACGTATCGAGCAGGCTGCGACGCAGGTCGGCCGTCAGTCGGTCGGGGTGACGAGCGGGGATCAGGCCCATCTCCCGTGCGAGTGCAAAGTTGAAGTAAGCCACATCGCTGTCGTGCCGCCGACGCGCGCGATAGGCGACGTAGCAGTCGGGCGAGGCCCGCTTCAGCGGGTGTCGGCCGTCGATCCTGCGGAGCCGCTGATAGCCCGGTGGGGAGCGGCGTTGTCGGGGGCCGGATCTGGCCACGTATCGCCTCCGTTCTCGGAATCCTCGCCCTTCGTGCGGCCATCGGCGGAAGTCCGGGCCCTCTTTAGGTGTCCACCGGGTCGATTCAGGTGAAATGGGCCAGCTCCCTGTCCCCCCGGGCATTTCACTGCCGGGTCGGCCCGCTGCTCGCAGCGCGCTACACCCCGGTGAGGGGCAGAGGAGGTTCTCGCTGGACCGCATCGATTGGGAACTCGAGCGGCTGAGCCCCCCGGCGCACCGGGGCGGGACGGTCCCCTTGCGGCCGCATCGCCGCTGCTATCTCGTCGGGCGATCGCAGCGCTGTGATGTCCGGCTCTTTACCGCGACTGCCTCGCGACAGCACGCCGAGCTACGGCGTGACGCAGAGGGCGTCTGGTGGCTGACCCCGGTGGCGGGCAAGCTCGTACTCGCCGATGGGGAGCCGGTCGAGGGCGAATGCGAACTCTGCGAAGGACTGAATCTCGTACTGGGTGAGGATCGCTTGCGCTGCGGCAGGCCGCAGTCGGAGTCGGAGGCGGAAACGGAGGCGCTGAGGAGCACCTCCGGCGTTGCGGTCTCGCGTCGTGCCGTGCTGGTTGCGACCGGTTTGCTGCTCCTGCTAATGCTGGGTCTCGTACTCCTGCGCGTCAGCGCGTGATGCGGTGCTGCTCTCGGACCGGAACCCTTCGGCCGCCGGACGGCACACAACTGTGCGACCCACCGGTCCTGCGGGCGGGCGGGCGCCGGGAAGGAATCGGAGACGGGGCGTCGCTCCGGGAGACGGAGGTCTTGTCGTGAGGAGAGAGACAATCAGCCGGATGGTGCGTCGTGCAGTGACGGCCGTTTTACTCACAGGGGCGTTTTCGAGCGCGATGGGGGCAGGTCTCTCCTCGGCCGAGCAGTACACCGCCCCGAGAGACCAGACCATCGCGGTGCTCGAGTCCGTGACGTCGGCACCCGCCGACTTGGCGCTGGGGGCCTGGGTGAACGAAGGTGAGGCGGGCGGCATCCCCATCGGCGCTCGCATCGAGTACCACTTTCGTTCCGATCAGGTGGCCCACCTGACCGTGCTTCACGTCGATAGCCACGGCGTCGCGACTGTCCTGTATCCGAACGGCCTCGACTCCGGCAATCTGCTGGACGCCGGTGTCGAGCGGACCTTCCCGGCATCGCAAGATGGATTCGTCGTGCGTGCGCAACCGCCGGTGGGCCGGGAGTACGTATTCGCCGTGGCGACAGCCGTCCCGATTCCTCCGGAGGCGCTGGGTCTGTCGTTCGCTCGTGGACCTCTGGCCGTGTTCGAGGCGGCGGACGCGCCGGCTCTGGCCCGACGATTGCGCGAGCAAGTGCTGGCGCTGGATCGCTCAGCGAGGGCCATGGCGAGCTTCGAGCAGCTCATTCTGGGGCGTTCGGACCGAGCGGAATACGAAGCGTCGGACATCATCGCCTATTTCACGACTCGCACGCGTTCCATCCGGCGCCCCAGGCTCGATCTGCACGTGCACTTCGCCAGCGGAGCGCACGAGCTGGACGCGCGGGCTCGGCGAGATCTCGATCGCGTCGCGGAGGCACTGCAGGACGGGCGCATGCGCGAGATGCGCTTCACCGTCAGTGGCCACACCGACGACGTCGGGGACGAATCGTACAATGACGGCCTCTCGCTGCAGCGGGCTCGCAGCGTCGTTCGCTATCTGACGGGCGAGCAGGGGATCGATCCCCAGCGGTTCGCGACCGAACACCACGGCGAGACTCGGCCGCTCGTAGCGGACACGACACGCGAGGCCCGCAAGCTCAACCGCCGCGTCGAGTTCGAGCTCCTACGATGACCTGATGACGACTTGACGCCATCGCTTCGTTCAGCGCTCGCGCACGCAGCGGAAGCCGAGATCCGAGCTGGTGGTGTCCGGCTCGACCGCGGCGAAGGCGGCGGCGCGGAAGTGCGCCGGGTTCCGGTCGTCCCAGGAGGCGCCCTTGATCACCCGCAGCCCCTCGACTGTGCTGGTCGTCCACTCCCAGACACTGCCCGCCAGATCCTCGATGCCTTCGGGTGTGGCACCGCCGGCATGGCTGCCCACGGGCTCGAGCCCCACCGCCGAACTCTTGACCCAGCGCAGCCGGGCGCTGCTCCACTCATCGCCCCACGGAAAGACCCTGCGCTCGCGCCCTCTCGCCTGAAACTCCCATTCGTCGGCGCTCGGCAGCCGCCCGTCCTGTGTCTCGCAGTAGCGCTGAGCCTCCTCGAAGCTCACGTGGACCACCGGATAGTCCGGCTGTTCGGAAGCCGCGATGTCTTCGGCCGGCACCCGCCAGCTCAGGCCGCTGCGTCGGCTCGGTCCGTCCCAGCTGGTCCCGCGCTGCTCCGCCGCCGTCCGCAGCCCGGTTTCGTCCACGAAGCCGGCGAACTCCCGGTTTGTCACCTCGAAACGATCCATCGCGATGGCCGTGACAGCATGGCCGTGCAGCACTTCGTCGCTGAACTCGGCGGGATCGCACGACGTCATGTGTTCGCGACAGAGCTGGAGCGCGGCGGCGATCTCCTCTGCCGTGCTCCCGAGCTCGACTGTCTCGGTGCTGGACGGTGCCGAGTGTCGGAAGGGCAGGGCGGGCCACCATCGCCAGGCGAGAAAGCCGCAGAGCAGGACCGAGGCGACGCTCACAGCGAGCAGTACGTGCTTGAGCCGGGGTCTGTCCGGCTCGGCGCGTGACTCACGCTCGAAGGCCTGTGCGAAGTCCAGGCACGAATCGAAGCGGTCCGCCGCGTCGCGAGAGAGCGCCTTCAAGAGGACGCCGCTGCAACTCGTGGGCAGAGGCTCGCGCAGGGTTTCACCGGGCAGGGGGCTTGGTGGCGTATTCGACTTGGCGATCAGAATCGCCTCGGATGTCTTTCCGCTGAAAGGGAGCTTGCCACACAGCGCGAGGTAGACCACGGTGGCGAGCCCATACTGGTCGTAGGCGGGGGTGAGCACTCGGTCGATCGCTTCAGGTGGAGCGTAGGCCGGCGAGCCGATGAAGCTTCCCATTGCCGTGAGCTGCTCGTGCGGTGCCCGGGTGGGCGCCTCCGAATCGATCGTCTCGATGGCGGTTGCAATGCCGAAGTCCGATAGAAAGGGATGGCCCTGCTCGTCGAAGATGATGTTGGCGGGCTTGACGTCTCTGTGCAGGCATCCCTTGCTGTGGATGAAGTCCAGGGCGAGCGCGATGGGGCGCAGCCAGGCCAGGATCTCGCCGGCCGTCATTCTGCCGCCCGCCTGTTTCAGTCTGTCGCTGAGGTCACCCCCGCCGAGGTACTGCAGCACCGCAAACGGGGCGCCCTCGTGCTCGCCGAAGTCCTGGATTGCCAGGATATGCGGATGTTCGTGGGCCGAGAGGTCTCGTACCTCCGCGAGGAAGCGCTGACGAAGCTTGGGGTCTCCCATCAGTTCTGTCTTGGGGATCTTCACGACCACCCATCGATCGAGGCGGATATCCCGAGCGAGGTAGACCGCGCCCATCCCGCCCCGCCCGAGTTCCGAGTCGACCCGATAGCGTTGCTGGAGGACGTCGCCGATGGGTGCCGGACTGGGTGATTGATTCTCGCTCACACCGTGGGGCTCCTGTTCGTGCCCATCCGCACCGATTCACTCCCGCCTGCCCGCCACTCGAATGGCGCGCGAGCCCGATCGAGATCGGGCTCCCTGGAGCTTAGCCGCCGACGCACCGTGAGGGGAAGTGATTTCCCGCCTCTCTGCTTGTCACGCTGCGAGTGAAGCACGAACATCTCCTCGCGGATGGGGAGGGAGCGAGTGGAGAACAGGTCGACCGTCGATTGGCGGCGAGCGGCGATTGCGCTGCTTGGGTTCTTCCCCAAGGCCCTCGTCTCGCGCTGGGCCGGCCGGCTTGCCGCCCTGCCACTGCCGCTCCGCGCGCGTGCGCCACTGCTCGGGCTATTCGGCCGAGTGGTCGGCGTGAACTTCGATGAGCTGCCGGATTCCATCGGCTCCTTCGAATCACTTCAGGCCTTCTTCACGCGGCCGCTTCGGCCGGGGGCCCGCCCGATCGACAGCGCCACAGACGCCTTCGTCGCTCCCTGCGATGGAGCGTGGGGGGAGTCGGGCGTGGTGCGCGACGGTCTGCTCCTTCAGATCAAGGGTCGCCCGTACTCGCTCGCGGCCCTGCTGGGCGATGCCGAGACGGCGAGACGCTTCGAGGGCGGGCAGTTTGCGACATTCTATCTGTCGCCGCGAGACTATCATCGCTTTCACACGTGTTGCGATGTGCGCGTGCTCGCCGCCCGCTATCTGCCGGGCACTCTGTGGCCCGTGAATCGCCTGGGCGTGGAAGGTGTCGACGGCCTGTTCACGCAGAACGAGCGGATCTGTGCGTTCATGGAGGTCTCGGCCGGGATGCCGTCAAGTGGCGGCACGAGCGATCGCGGGCTTTGTCTGGTGGCGGTGGGAGCGACGATGGTGGGCAAGATCCGGCTGACCTTCGATGATCTGACGACGAATGTCCGCGGTGCCGAGCCGATCCTGCGAGACTACGCCGCGCGCGGTATCGAGCTGCCCAAGGGTGC
Organism: Deltaproteobacteria bacterium; assembly: GCA_029261835.1. Lineage (GTDB taxonomy): Bacteria > Myxococcota_A > UBA9160 > UBA9160 > UBA4427 > JAJDAO01. Next base: position 103,617 of record JAJDAO010000003.1, read on the forward strand.
CGAGTGGGGTCATTTCGAATTCGGTTCGACCATCGTGCTTCTGAGCGCTCCGGGTACAGCGGCGCTCGACACGCGCCCGCCCGGCTCCGCCGTGCGTATGGGCACGCGAATCGGTCGTCTGCTGCCCGTGGATGCGGGCCGGATGGGGTGACGGCTGGATGCTGTTCAATTCGCATGTCTTCATCTTCGGCTTCCTGCCACTGACGCTGCTGCTCTTCTACCTGCTGGGGCGTGCCGGGCGGGGTCGTCCAGCGCGCGCCTGGCTGGTGTTCGCCTCGCTCTTCTTCTATGGCTGGTGGAATCCGGCCTATCTGCCCCTCATCCTGACATCGGTCCTCTTCAACTACAGCGTGGGTCGCGGCCTCTCACGCTCGGGGCATGGGCCGAGTCGCCGCAATGGCTTGCTCTTCCTGGGCGTTGCAGGGAATCTCGCAGCACTGGCGTATTTCAAGTACGCGAACTTCTTCGCCGGCAATCTGAGCGAGGTCGCAGGCGGTGGATTCGAACTCGCTCCGATCGTGCTGCCGCTCGCTATTTCCTTCTTCACGTTCCAGCAGATTGCCTATCTGGTCGATGCCTATCGTTCGGGACGGGGTGAACGCAGTCTTCTGGACTATGCGATCTTCGTCACCTTCTTCCCGCAGCTGATCGCGGGTCCTATCGTCCACCACCGCGAAATGCTGCCTCAGTTCGCCCGCGAAGAGACCTACCGATATCAGAGGAGCAACCTCGAGGTGGGGCTGACAGTCTTCTTTATCGGGCTGTTCAAGAAGGTCGTGTTGGCGGACGGTGTCGCGCTCTATGCGACGCCTGTCTTTCAGGCGGCTGCATTGGGCGGGGCGCCGGGTTTCTTCGAGGCCTGGGGAGCCGCACTGGCCTACACTTTTCAGCTCTACTTCGATTTCTCGGGCTATTCGGACATGGCCATCGGTCTGGGGCGAATGTTCGGCCTGGGCCTGCCGCTCAACTTCGACTCGCCCTACCGGGCAAAGAGCATCATCGACTTCTGGCGGTGCTGGCATATGACTCTCTCGCGCTTCCTGCGCGATTACCTCTACCTGCCGCTGGGCGGAAACCGTCGCGGCCGCGTCCGCCGCTATCTGAACCTGATGATCACCATGTTGCTCGGCGGGCTCTGGCACGGAGCCGGCTGGACGTTCGTCGTCTGGGGGGCACTGCACGGCGTCTATCTGCTTCTCAATCACGCCTGGCGCGCACTCGGCGAGCGGTGGGGTTGGGGCTCGACGACGGGCGGACCTCTCGCCAGCGGCGCTGCAAGGTTGATCACCTTCCTGGCGGTTGTGCTCGGCTGGGTTGTTTTTCGCGCCGAGAGCATGGATGCCGCGCTCACGATCTACGGCGCCATGGCGGGCCGAAATGGCGCCGCGTGGCCCGCTGGGGGGCTCGAGCAGCTCGGCTACCTGAGCTTGCTGCTCGGTGTCGTTTGGTGGGCCCCCAACACGCAGACCTTCATGTCGCGCTTCGAAACGTCACTGACGCCGTCTCGAGAGCGGGATCGCGGGCCGGCATGGCTCCGCTGGCGGCCCACGCGAGGCTGGGCATTCGTGATGGCACTCGTCACGGTATGGGGAATATTGGGGATCAATAAGTACAGTGAGTTTCTCTACTTCCAGTTCTGATCACGGGCCGGGCCGGCCTTCGGCATTGACGCGCGAGAGTGTGAGCTATCTGCACTGGTATGTCGCTTTGGCCGTGTTGCTGACTCTGGCACTCGGCCTCTTCAACTGGTCCGTCGATCCGCTTCAGCTCTACCGTCGAGCCGCCTACCAGCCGGTCTTCAGCGAGAACCAGCGCTATCAGAATCCGGGGTTGGCGAAGAACTACGAGTATGAGACCGTGATCATCGGCACGTCGCATGCCGAGAACTTCCTGCCCAGCCACGTCGAGCGCGCTCTTGGAGAGAGGGCGGTCAAGCTGGCGATCTCCGGCTCCACCGCCTACGAGCAGCGCTTGATTCTGGAGAAGGCCATCGAGACTGGCCGCGTGCGACGCGTGATCTGGGTGCTCGATCACATCGCGTTCACGAAGCCCGTTCGGGCGGTGAGCACGCGCGAAGGCGACTTTCCCTTTCACCTCTATCACGAGGGGCTGCGAACGCTCGGGCTCTATTTGCTCTCACTCGACTCACTCGACCTTTCGCTCGACGCGTTGCTCGGGCGAGGACACCGCAATCTCGACACGCTGAACGCCTGGTACGCGGATTGGGAGTTCGGCGAGGGGCGGGTGATGGCGGACTGGTATCGTCGCGGTGTCCTCCTCGATCGCATCAATCTCGATCCCGATCGCAACTTCGGTCCGACTGACCGTATGAGTCGACGGAGCATTCGCGCGAATCTGATGGAACTCGTGCGCGACCATCCCGAGATCCGTTTCGAGCTGATCTTCCCCCCCTATTCGATCCTCTCCTACCTGGCCGACTTTCGCAGCTGGTCCGGGGCCTTCGCCGAGCGGCAGGCCTACAAGGCGTTCCTGGTGTCATCGGTGGCCGGCTCTCCCAACGTTCGCGTCTTCGATTTTCAGGCAGTGAAACGCGTTACCCACGACCTTCGTAACTACAAGGACCTCGAGCACTACAGCCTCGAGATCAGCGACTGGATCATCGAGGCGGTTGCCACGGGCCAGCATCGCGTGAGCCACGCGTCCTATGTCGAAGTGTTGGCCCGTCAGGCGGAGCAGGTGCGGGCCTATCGGAGCGAGGTCTGCACGACTCGTGGGCCACGGCGCGTGCTGTGCCCACGCGTCGTGGGTCGCGCTCAGCCCTGAGATCGCTGCGGGAGGCGTGCCTCCAGCAGGGGCTGGACCCAGCTGAGCCATTCGCACAGAAGTGGCCGTGTGCGCCGCGGATCGATCAGATCGTGAACCGAGAATGACTCGGCGGGCAGAAAGGGGTTGCGGCCGCGCGCGAGGCGTTCTTCGAGCTCTGCGCGCAACGCCTCCGGATCATCGGCGGCCTCCAGCTCCCTGCGAAAGGCCACCGCCACGCCCCCTTCGACGGGCAGCGCCCCGGTCTCGGCCGAGGGCCAGGAGAAGACCGTGCCGCTCGGTCCGAAATGGGCGGCGGCCGCCACGCCGTAGGCCTTGCGCACGATCACCGAAGCCCAGGGGACACTCGAGCGCACCGTGGCGATGATCGCGTCGACGCCGTAGCGGATCGTGCCCTCCGCCTCCGCGGCCGAGCCGATCATGAAGCCGGGCTCGTCCACGAAGCTCACGATCGGCAGGTGGAAGGTGTCGCAGAAGTCGATGAAGCGTCGCACCTTCTGCGCGCCGTGCGCCGTCATTGCACCGCCGTAGAAACGGCAGTCGTTGGCGAAGATGCCGACCGCGAAGCCGTGCATTCGCGCTAGTCCCGTGATCTGCGAGCGGCCATAGTGAGGGGTCAGTTCGAAGAAGGACTCTCGGTCCACAACCGTGTCGATCAGGCTGCGCATCTTGTAGACCTTGCGGCGATCGCGAGGCACGATCTCGAGCAGACTCTCGTCGCAACGCTCCGGGGAATCGGCTGCGGGGTCGTCGACGGGGGCTCGCGGTGGAAGCGCCGACACATTGCTGGGGAGGTAGGAGAGGAAGCGACGGATCATTTGCATCGCGCCGGCCTCGTCCTCCGCCACGTCGTCGACCACGCCGCTTCGCAGGTGAACCTGAGCGCCTCCGAGCTCTTCCTTCGTCTTGCGCTCTCCCAACGCCCGCTCGACCAGAGCCGGTCCACCGATGAGTACCTGGGAGGTCGTCCGTGTCATGACGGAATAGTGTGACGCCGCGAGCCGTGCCGCGGGAAAGCCGGCGACGGCTCCGAGTGCAGCGGAGACCACCGGAGCGGTGGTGAGGATCTCGGCGATGGATGCGAAGCGTGGTGCGGCATTGGCGGGCTCGCCCATCGGCCGCGGCGCGCCGCCGCTCTTACCCCTCGCCCCGGTGACGCTGCCACCGGCTCCCTCCAGGAAGCGGACGAGCGGGAGTCGATAGCGGAGCGCCAGCTCCTCGGCGTAGATGCTCTTGCGCAGCCCAGCCGGCGTGGGAGAGCCGCCCCGCTGTGTGAAGTCCTCTCCACCGATCACGCAGGCGCGCCCGTCGACCCGCGCGATGCCGAGCACGTAGTTGGCCGGCGTGAAGGAAAGCAGCTCGCCGTCTTCAGCGGTCTCGGCGTGTCCAGCGATCGGCCCCTGCTCGCTGAAGCTGCCCGTATCCGCCAGCGTCTCGATGCGCTCGCGCACCGTCAGTCGGCCACGTTCGTGCTGGCGTGCGATCGCCTCGGGTCCGCCCAACGCCTTGGCGAGCGCCTTGCGTCGCTCGATGCCCTCGACTTCGCGTCGCCAGCTCATGCGTTTGTCCCGTTGCCCCGGATGGCCGATGTGTGCTCTACGCTCGACAAGTTGTTGTGGGTATCTGCGACTGCGCCCGTTCGCATCTTCAACCTTCGCGTCTGCAGCAAGAGCCCTCTGGTGTGCGCGGCAAGCCTACCACGTCGTCGAGCCGGCGTGGCTCGCTCGCCAACCTACTCCGCACTCATCAGCACCCAGACCCCGACGCCCACGAAGCCCAGGCCCGCGACCCAGCGCAGGACGCGCGGGCTCACGATCTCCGAGATGGCGGCGCCGCCGATGACGCCGATGGCGGTCGTGAGGACGAGGGCAGAGGCCGCACCGATGAATACCGTGAGCTTCGGATGGCTCGCGTCCGACGCGTAGAGGAGCGTGGCGAGCTGAGTCTTGTCACCGAGCTCAGCGATGAAGACCGTCGAGAAGACCGTTGCGAGCAATCTGAAGTCCATGAGACGTGCTACTCCCTCGGCGCCCGCAAAGACAGGAGCCGGCTGAAGATAGATCGATGTCGAGCCACGACGGCGTACAGCCAATCGACGATCCAGATGAAGGGCGCTCGGGCGAGCACACGACTCGAGCGTTGCCAACCGATTTCGCCTGCGATGAACAGGATTGCTCTTCCGGCCCGCAGGACATCTCCGTCGCGCGACACGACGTGTACGGCGCGCTCGCAAGCCGCTGCGAGGTCATCGGGGAGTGTCGCCGCAGCCTGCTGATAGGGCACGCACTCCAGCCGGTCTGCGGCTGACGTTCGTTGGAGCCAGGTGACGCAGCGACGGCAGAATCCGCACTCGCCGTCCCACAGCACGAGGTGCCGCTCGTTCATCTCGAGTCGCCCGGCTCTCTCGCGACCACCGGATCCAGGCGTACCGCGATTGATCGTGAGGTGTCTTGCACGAGGCCGACCCAGGCATCGGCCCAGCCATATTTCCGACTCAGGAGATCGCGGATCTTGCGGTGCCCCCGTTCCCCCTGGACGGGGTGTGCGCGCAGTTGCAGGAGTTCACCGCCGAGCTGCATCTCGACCCGCGGATCTGCGAGGACATCGTGATACCAGGGACGCTCCGGTGTCGCCGACTCCAGCCACAGCGACTGCCGCTCGCGTGCGACCCAGACACGAGTAGCGCGCGTCGTGCCGCCCGCCTGCCGCGTGCTCAAGACGGCGACCTCCTGCGACTCGAGCGCCAGCCACGTGACGGCGCCGAAGGCAGCGGCTCCGATCAGGGCCGTAGCGATGGCGTAGGTCGCTCTCTTGGGCATCGGCCCCCGACTGTTGTGCTTCCTGCCTCGCGTGTGAGGGGAAGGCGGCGCTCGAGGCCTTTCGGCGGCCACGCCTCCGTCAGGCGCTCAGGATACTGTTGCAGCGTGAGGTTGCCCAGCTCGCCGGATGCGGTCGGCGGGTCGTGGGCGTCCCGGTGTCGAGCAGGTCGCACTGTCACGGCGCCGCAGCAGTGAGGGCCAACAGCGGTTATGCTGGCGTCGTGTTCTTCCTGGTGGCGCTCATCATCGCGGGTCTCTTCTTGCTGCATCGCCTGGTGCGCGGCTACCCACAGCCGCGTGAGCGCTACGTGGTGATCGGTGTCTGGGACGCCGCCTTCCTGGACGCCGCCGCCAGCACGTTCTTTCCCGCCGGTGGGTCCGTGCCGCTGTCCGGCCTGGAAGCGGATCTGCCCGGCTATGCCGACCGCTATCTGGCGAGCCTTCCGTCGCGTCAACGCCTCTTGATCCGCGCCCTCTTCATGCTTTTCGAACAGTCGACGATCGTTCTTCCCGCCCGCGGACTGGGCGCCTTCCGCCGCTTCTCTTCCATGACGCCCGAGCAGCGAAAGGTGGTGCTGCGCGGCTGGGCCGAGAGCCGTTTCTATCTGCGCAGATTTGCCTTCACCGCGCTCAAGGCGGTGCTCATCATGGGCTATTTCGGGCGCCCCGAATGCCTGCAGTTTCTGGAGGTCGAGTCGTTCGAGATCGAGACGCCGATTGCCCGCGCGGATCTTCTCTACCCCCCGATCGGCCAGGCTCTGGAGAGCATCCAGTACGCTGAGGCGGATCTCACGCCCCCGAGCGATGGCACGCCGGTCAACATGGCGGAGGGAATTCGGTGAGCGCGGCGAGCCAGCAAGACGGCGAGGTGCGCGTCTTCGCCCAGTACGACCGGGACTTCAGTGAGGAGGCGGACGTGGTCGTGGTCGGCTCGGGTCCCGCTGGCGCGGTCGTCAGCTACGAGCTTGCTCGCGCCGGCAAGAGCGTCGTCCTGGTCGAAGAGGGCCCTCCCTTCACGCCGCGCGATTTCAGGCGCGACGGGAACATCTCGATGGCGCGCACCATGCGCGAGGGTGGCCTGCGCGCCACCACCGGGACGTTCATGCCGGTGATGCAGGCCAACTGCCTGGGAGGCGCGTCGCTCATCAACTCCGCCATCTGTGTGCGTCCGCCCGATTTCGTATTCGATGAGTGGTCCTCGCGATTCGATCTGGAAGAGAGCAGCCGGGCCGATCTCGATCCCCATTTCGATGCCGTCGGCGAGTTCCTGGGAGTCGCCCCGACGCCGCAGAACGTTCAGGGACGACGCAACCTGCTCTTCAAGCGCGGCTGTGACGCGATGGGCTACTCGAGTGAGCCGGTCGAGCGCAACGTGCGGGGATGTCGCGGGAGTGGCGAGTGCTTCACCGGCTGCAGAGCACGCGCCAAGCAGAGCATGGACATCAGCTACATCCCGGAAGCGATTCGTCTCGGCGCGCGCGTGTTGACGTCGCTGCAGGTTCAGCGCGTCATGAGCATCGGCCGGCGAGCTTGGGGTGTCGAAGGGCAGGTCGTGGAGCCCTTGAGCGGGCGCACCAGTCACCGCTTCAAGGTGAACGCCCGGCTGGTCGTGCTCGCGGCTGGCTGCACGGCGACGCCCGTGCTGCTGCTCAAGAGCGGCGATCTCGCCAATAGCTCTCGCCAGGTCGGACGCAATCTGCAGTTTCATCCCGGCTGTGCCGTCGCCGGCGTCTTCCCGGAGCCGGTGAATCCGCGCTTCGGCGCAACGCAGAGCTACCACTCCCTGCACTTCCTGCGTGAGGGATTCAAGATGGAGACGATGTGGGCGGCGCCCGCTGCGCTCGCGGTTCGCCTGCCGGGCCTCGGTCACGAGCTGCTGGACCGCTTCTCCCAGTTCGGCCGTATGGCGGTCTGGGATGCCATCTCGAGCACGCACCAGTCGGTCGGCAGCGTGAGAGCTCGCTTCGACTCGATGGATCCCGCCATGAGCTGGCGACTGCACCCCGAGGACGCCAAGCTGATGGCCCGTTCGATCCACGCCCTGGCGCAGATCTTCTTTGCCGCGGGTGCGGAAAAGATCCTGCCCGGCGTGCACGGCCTGCCCGATGAGATGAGTTCATCCGAGGAGGCCGAGCGGTTGCTGCAGCATCCGGTTCGCCCGACGGATCTGGTGATCGCCAGCTCTCATGTCTTCTGCACGACCCGCATGCACGGCGATGCCGACAAGGGCGTCGTGGACGAGATCGGAAAGTGCCACGACTTCGAGAACCTCTACATCGCGGACACGGGCATCTTCCCGCGCTGTCCGTCGGTCAACCCGATGTTCACCGTGATGGCTCTGGCGCGACGCCAGGCGCTCGCTATCGCGGATCGGATCTAGCCGTGCCCGACGGCGGCGATCCGATTGCCGACGAGCTCGCGCGGGTCTGGCGGAGTGCGGAGCCGGGCAAGTTGGTGGGCCGAGGGCACCCAGTGGGTGATTTTCTCGAGGCCTACGACTGGCAGGTGCTCGAGAACACCGAAGGGCATCTGCGCGTCGCGGCCCATCTGCCGGCCCAGGTTCGCAATCCCCGAGGGAAGCTCTTCGGAGGCTTCACTGCCACCTACGCGGATTTCATGGCCCTCCACACCTTCTGGGCGGGCCGGGACCCGCAGCCGGGGCATCCCTGGCTCGTCACGCTCAACATGCGCCTGGACTACTACGCCCCCATCGCCGGCGACCACTTCGAGATGGACAGCCGCATCGTGAATCGCCGGGGTTCGACGTGTTGGGTCGAGACACACTTCATCGACCCCGAGGGGCCACTGCTGGCTTTTGCCTATACGACGCTGAAGGCGCTCTGACGCGCCGCCGCAGCACGCCGACCCGCGCCAGAGTGAGCGCTGGCGGCAACTCGGGCGCAAAGTGGGCTTCACTCCAGACGGAAGGCGGCCGATGCAAGGGGGACCCACGGGTTCGGAGGGAGAGACGACCCATGCGCGCCTTCATCGCCTTGATCGCCGTTCTGGCGCTGCTCGCCCCGGCCCTCGCCGTGGCCAAGGCGGAGCGGCGATACACCAACAAGCAGCTCTGCCGGCGTATGACCAAGCAGATCGGCCACTTCGAGAACGTCGTGCTCAAGCAGGCAGAGGATCGCGGCAACGATCAATGGGCCGATGCGACGCTCGATCACATCAATCGAATGAAGAACCGACGCGCCGATCGGTGCCCCGAGTGGGGCAAGCAGCGCAGCACACTCGCCAAGGCCAAGGAGCAGGCCGACAAGGCCAAGAGAGTGCTGAAGCGGGCGGCCAAGGCCGCGGCCAGCTATTTCAGCGGCCTCTGAGAGCGATCTCATCGGGTCGCTGCTGTGACGGCGCTCGAGAGACACCACCGCAAGTTGCTGCCGAGTTGCGGTGGCGGGCCGGCGGATTCGCTATTTCATCTGGCGAAGTGGTGGTTGCAAGCATGCCTGCCGGAGCGACGCCAGAGATCGTCGGTTGCCGCGGTTCGTTCGCTCGAATCTGCAGAGCGGTCGCGTGGCGTGCGGCACCATCGTTGGCTCTGCTGCTGACGATCGCCTCGGCGGGCCCCGCCATCGGGCGCGACAGGGGTGCCGACGGCGAGTTCGAAGAGCGCACGTCTTCACACTTCGTTCTCTATCAGGATGTCGACATCGACCAGACGTCCGGGTTCCACGGCTCGCGTCGCTTCGAACAGCGGCTGCTCACTGTGCTCGAGTCCGCCTATGACGACATGGCTGATCAGCTCGGGCTCCGGCCCGGGCGTCGGATCGTCGTGGTGGTCTACGACCCCGGGGTCTTCGACGCGCGTTTCGCGGGCCTCTTTCGTTTTCCCGCAGCCGGCTTCTATGGCAGCCGGGTGCACATTCGCGGCGATACGGTCGTGAGCGAACCGCTCGTGCGCGTGCTTCATCACGAACTCGTCCACGCGGCGTTCGACCGCGAGGCCCCCTCGCTCGTGCTGCCGGCTTGGCTCAACGAGGGAATCGCCGAGTGGTTTCAGTCGCGCAGCGCGGGCAAACGTCGACTGTTCCCCGCCGAGCGGGCCTATCTCGAGCAGGTCGCCGAGCGGGGTCGGCTGTTCTCACTTCGCGACATGATGCAGCCGAGCTTCTCAGCTCTTGGGCCGCAAGGCGCGCGCCTCGCCTACCTGCAGTCGTATGCCTTCATCGAATACCTGGCGCGATCGTATGGCGAGCGTTCGCTGCGCGAGCTGATTCAGCACCAGCTGCGAGGTGGCGATCTCGATCGCGCCATCCGGCGCACCTTCCGCCGGAATCTCGCCGATCTGGAGGCTCGTTACCTGGCCGAGCTGGGTGCCGGCCGGCGGCGTTGATCGGGCGGAGTGCTCTGCCGCCCTGATGCGAGATACGGATCAGGGCTCCACCGCGATGCGCGCGGGATTGCTCACAGTGACGTATCGGGGCTAGCCTGCGCCCGTGACTCGACTCACTAGACTCGTCGGCATCGTCCTCCTGTGCTCGTCCATCGTGACTTCGGGTAGCGCCGCCGCTCCAGATGCGGCGCAGACACCGGGCGAGACGGATGCGGACGTAGCCGAGCAACAGAGCCAGCGCCGGCCGCTCAGACGGGTTGCCGAGTTTGCCCCGGCCGGCGTGATTCTGGACCACACGCACGAGCGCGGCGAGTGGACGTTCTCGTACCGCTACGTCCGCAGGCAGAGAGACGGTTTGCTCAGCGGGAAACGCACGCCGACTGCGGCGGAGATTCAAGCCACAGGCTACCAGGTGGTGCCACGCTCTCAGCAGGCCAACCTACACACCTTCGGCGTGATGTACGCTCCGCGTGATCGGCTCACGTTCGCGATTCTCCTCCCCTTCATCGAGCGTAGGATGGAAATCGACCGCAACGGAGCGCGAGAGACGATCTACAGCGACGGTATCGGTGACGCGAGGCTCGTCTTTCTGGTGCCCTTCATTCAGAAGGGGAGCGAGAAGACTCACATCAACGTCGGGATCAGCTTTCCGACGGGCAGCATTCGGGAGCGCGACGCTGCGGGCTTGCGGCTCCCCTATTCGATGCAGCTCGGCTCGGGCTCGTGGGATGCGCATTGGGGCATCACCTACATCGGACGCTACCGCTGGTTCTCCTGGGGTAGCCAATTCGAGGGGCTCTACCGGCTCGCGAGCAACGATTTGGGCTATCGCAAAGGAACGATCTATCAGGCTTCTGCGTGGTTCGCCGGCAGCCCGTCGAAATGGCTCAGCGCTTCATTACGCCTCGGCTGGACTCGTACCGGAAACGTGCACGCAGCCGACTCCCAACTCGAGAGCAGCAAGGCCGTGAACCCGCTGAACGACGGTCTGTTCCAGGGGGGCACGCGGATCGATATCGGGCCCGGGCTGAATCTGCTGGTGCCCATATTCGGCGGCCAGCATCTTGCCCTCGAAGCGACCTGGCCCGTGTACCAGCGCCTCGACGGGCTACAGCTGGCAGATCAGGTGACTTTCACCGCCAGCTGGCAGTGGGTGTACTGAAGGGTCGGGCTCGGGGCACGAGCCCTCGCCGCCGAGTAGATCGTAGACCGGGGTGCGGGTTTCCACTCATGGGAGCTTCCGGTCATTGTCGTCGAGCCGCCACGATAGTGCTGTTTCGTACGCCACCAGAACGGGCCCGGCGGGGCATGGGCCAGATGAGTTACAGCCACGGCGTAGATCTCCGATGTGTTGAGAGGACACCCCGCGAAGAGTCATGGGCAGAGGGAGACAGCGCATGCCGGTCAACTGCTGGGAATTCAAATCGTGCGGCAGGGAGCCCGGCGGGTCGCGAGTGGCCGAGCTGGGTACGTGTCCGGCGGCGACCGATGCCGCGAATGAGGGCGTGAATCGAGGCAGGATGTCCGGCCGCGTCTGCTGGGCCGTCGCGGGCACGCTCTGCGGTGGTGAGGTTCAGGGGTCCTCAGCCAAGAAGAGAGCCAGCTGCTTCGCGTGTGACTTCTTTGAGCAGGTCCGGCTGGAAGAGGGAGACGGTTTCCACCTCCTCTGCCCCGAGCGCTGAGAGTCCCGCCAGCCGCCGCCGCCGCTACTGCTCGAGGACCGTGCCCAGGCCAGTCTTGCCGGCGGCTTGCCGGCGGTCATCGCTACTGGATCGTCCGGATGTGGCGACTGCGGTCAAGACTCGACTTCGCCAAGCCGAGAAGTCACTAGAACGTCAGTGAAATGCCCGAGCAGACGTGGCCCGCGCATGTCCCGGGCTCTTGGTTGGACGAGCGGTGGGCAACTTCATGAAACGCATCTTCTATTACACCGGCGAAACTCCGGCCTGGGGAGAGCTGGAGGCCGCCGAGGAGAACCGCAAGCGCATTCTGCTCGTCATCCAGGCGCGTTGGGCGGCCTTGGGGCTGCTGGCGTTCTACGGCCTCTTTTTGCGCGTTGTCTACGCCTCACAGTCCGATGTCGAGGTTCCCTTCGAGCAGGAAGTCATGGCCGGGGCAGCTCTTGCCTTCGTGGTCGCCTACAACACGTGGTATCACCTGACACACCGCTGGTGGGCCCGGGTCCGCGTCGCGAATAGCCTCCAGCTTCTCTTCGACCTGTTCGTGATCACCTACCTCGTGCATTTCTCTGGCGGAGTTCAGAGCTGGTTCTGGTCCGTGTATGTGCTTCTGACGCTGGAGGCCGCCTTCCTGCTGGAAGACAAGCGCGCGGTCTGGGCCGTCGGGGCCTGCGGGGCGCTGCTCTACGGCGCTCTGCTGACGGCCGAGTATCACGACGTCATTCCAGCAATCTCGATGCCGCTCAAGGGTGCTCGCTCGCAGCACCAGTTCGCATACGAGATGACGACTTGGGGCTGGGTCTCACTGATGAACGCGGCCGTCGCTCTGATCGGTACGCATCTGATGAGTATCGTTCGCCTGCGGCAAGAGCAGCTCGAGGAGCTCGGCGTTCGGGATGGCCTGACCGGACTCTACAATCGCCGCTACTTCTTTCACCGCCTGCGTGGTGAGATCGAGCGCTGCCGGCGCTATGGCCGCCACCTCTCCCTGCTGATGATCGATGTCGACGACTTCAAGAAATTCAACGACAAGTACGGTCACCTGGAAGGCGACGAGGCGCTGAAGTCGGTGGGTCGGATCTTGGCCTCGAGTATTCGGCGCAGTGATGCGCCGCCGACCTACGAGCTGGATATCCCCTGCCGCTATGGCGGCGAAGAGTTCGTGATCATCCTGCCCGAAACCGAGGGTGAGGTCGCGCTGGGCGTCGCGGAGCGTCTACGCGGTCTGCTGGTCGCCGAGGCGGCTGTCGTAACGGCCGAGCGCATCCGGAGAAACGTCGCCGACAGCGAGGTCCACGGCCGAAAGATCACCGTCAGCCTCGGAGTCAGCACCTATCCCGGGCACGGAGACGGGGCCGACGATCTGGTTCGCGGTGCTGACGAAGCGCTCTACGTCGCGAAGGCCCAGGGGAAGAATTGCGTCTTTCTCGCACCCTACGCCGAGAAACCGCCCGACCCCATGGACGCTTCATAATCCGCTCGTATCAGCCTTCCGGCGGACGGTCTCGTGGTGCGAACGATCGTCCACCTCCGTTCGGTGTCTCCTTGAGATCCCTCAGATGGTCCAAGCGGTTGAAGGACTCCAGCGCCCAGACGGCACCACCCGCCGTCTCGACGGAGTGAACGCGGCTGAGTCCCGTCCAAGCGCTCGAGAAGCGCATCCAGGCCCACGGCACGGGATCGACGCCCAGCAGATGTGAGAGCAGCACGGCGTTGCTGCCCTCGTGCGCAATGATGAGGATTCGCTCCAGCTCCTCGGGGATCCTCCACAGGCGATGTCCGGCGTCCTGATGGATGGCAATGCGATGCTCGCCGGCCAGCAAGCCTTCGAGACCCGCCGTGATGCGCTCGTAGAAGTGGCGAAACGACTCGCCTCCCGGCAGCCCGTCCCACCAGTGCGACAGCTCGCGGGCGTGGGCGTCCGCGAAGTACTGCTGCACCTGCTCGCTGGTGCGACCTGCCAGCGAGGGAAGGCCGAGCTCACGCAGCCAGGGCTCGACGCGGCCTTCGAGAGAGAGGCGGCGCGTGATGGGCCCCGCCGTTTCGACCACGCGCGCCAATGGGCTCATGTAGACGGCATCGAAACGCTCGGCAGCCAAGCACTCGGCCGCACGGCGCGCCTGCTCGCGGCCGAGTGGGGTCAGCCCGGGGTCGTCCACTGCGAGCCCCCCCGGCTCCCATTCGGGCTGCGCATGCCTGACCAGAACAATCTCCAACCCGCCACCTCCCCCCGAGATCATGACCCATCTTCACTCAGCGGCTTTCGGGTTGCTACAGTGATCCCTCGGTCGTCGAGGCCGGCTTGCTGCTGCTGGTCGGTCGGGACGATAGCCAAGGGGCGGGTGGTCTCGATGACGCAATCGCCCGCCGATGCACCTGGAGCGGTCTACCGATGCAGCCCAACTCTTCGAGCACGAGCCAGTCCTACAGCGCGCGCGATGGCTGGTTCATCGACCCGCGCGGCCGCCATACGCTCTTGAAGGGCGTGAACCTCGGAGGCAGTAGCAAGTTGCCCGCCAGTCCCGACGGCTCGACCCATCTTGGTGTCGACTTCGAGGGATGGGCGGACGTGAGCTTCGTCGGGCGGCCTTTCGCGCTCGAGGAGGCGGATCGCCATCTCGATCGCCTCGTCCACTGGGGCTTCAATGCCGTGCGCCTGCTCACGACCTGGGAGGCGATCGAGCACCGTGGGCCGGGCGAGTACGACGAAGAGTACCTCGACTTCTTCCGCGAGGTCGTCGTCAGGGCACGGGCCCGCGGCATCCTGGTCTTCATCGATCCCCACCAAGATGTCTGGAGCCGCTGGACGGGGGGGGACGGTGCACCCTATTGGTGCTTCGACTGGGCGGGGCTCTTGCCCGAGCACTTCGTACGGGCTGGCGCGGTGGCGCTGAATGATTTCAACTGGCCGAGCAGCTCCCGCCGCTCGCCCGTCGCCAGCATGTGGACCCTCTTCTTCGCCGGCGACATCTATTGCCCCGAGCTGACCGGTGTGCAGCAGCGCCTGCAGGATCACTATATCGCGGCGGTCTGCGCGCTGGCGGAGCGGCTGACGGATCTCGACAATGTGCTGGGCTACGACACGCTGAACGAGCCCAGCTATGGCTACCTGGGCCAGGGCGCCGATCTGGTCCGGCGTCAGGGCTGGGGCTTTCGCCCGGATCCCTTCTCGATGCTGGATCACCTGGCCGTGGCGGACGGCGTGCGGGTGGAAACCGAGACCGCAGAGGTGCTCGATCCGCACGGTCTCTCGGTCTGGCGCGGCGGCTGTCCCTGGCGGCGGGCTGGCGTCTGGGACCTCGACGACGACGGCCGCCCGCGGTTGACCGACGCCGGCTACTTCACCCGCTTCGAGGGACGCGAGGTCTCACCCTGGCGCGACTTTGCGGTGCCCTTCATTCAGCGCTTTCGTGAGGCCGTACGGCGGATCCACCCCGACTGCTTCATCTTCATCGAGGGGCCGCCGACGGATATCTTGACGCACTGGAACGATTCGGACCCGTTGATCTGCAACGCGCGCCATTGGTACGACGTGGTGACGCTGTCATCGCGCCGGTTCGATCCCGATGCTTACGTGGCCTTCGGCGAGAGGGCATGCGGAGCGGCGGAGATCGCGGCGATCCATACGAAGCAGCTCGCCGGTCTGCAGGAGATCAACCGCCAGCACATGGGCAACCCCCCGATGCTGATCGGCGAGTTCGGCATCCCCTTCGAGATGAACGACGGGGCGGCGTATGAGAGCCGGGACTATCGGGCGCAGACGGCCGCCCTGGATGCGAACTACCGCGCCATGGAGGCGACTCTGCTCGATTCAGCGCTCTGGAACTACACCGCCGACAACACGCACGCGCGTGGCGATCGCTGGAACGAGGAGGATCTCTCGATCTTCAGCCTCGACGATCAGGAGGACGAGAGCGATATCGACTCCGGTGGACGCGCGATCGCCGCCTTCTGCCGGCCGGTGCTGCGCCACGCGGCAGGGCGTCCCGTGCGCATGGGTTTCGATTGCGAGACGCGCCGCTTCGAGCTGGTGATCGAAGCCGATCCAAGCCTGGCCGAGCGCAGCGAGTTGTACGTGCCCCGTCTTCACTATCCCTGGGGTGTGGGTGTCGAAACGAGCGCGGGAAAGGCTGAGCTCGACGCCGAGCGACAGATTCTGGTCTGGGACGCCGAGGGAAGCACTGGACAGATCAGCCTGACCCTCGAGCCGCTGCCCGAGCCAGAGTGACAGGCAACTGCGCGAACAGGGTTCCGAGCGGTCACTAGAATCAACACCCCAGGCCGTCTCCCTGCCCCGCCGGGCGAGGCCGAGATCGGCGGCTCGCGTCGAGTCCCTCAATCATCGGGAGACATGGACCGATCCTTAGAAGCGGCTCGCAGACGCCAGGGATCGCATGCACTCGGCACTTCCGGAATCGGTCATCACATTCGTTGCGCTGTTGGCGCTTGCGCTCTACGTGGCGCTTCGCCGTGAGCGGAGTGCCGTTCATTGGCTGCTGCTGACGCTGCTCTCCGCGATGCTGGCCTGGACCGGCGGACTCAGCGTCTTCTACTACTTCGAGAGCGGCGAGGTCGCGAGCTTCGCGCTGGTCATCGCCTTCCTCGGCGTCTTTGCAGTGCCCCCGTGCTGGCTCCTGCTCGCCGCGCGACATACGCATCTGCGCGTCTTCGATCAGCGTCCGGGCTGGCTCATCTCGATGCTCGTGTTGCCGGCGATGAGCGCGTTGGCCGTCGTGACGAACTCGGGCCATCGGCTCTTCGTGCGCGACTTCGATCGCGCTTCGCTGGCGGGGCCGATCCACGAGTGGGCGGGGCCTGTGTTCTGGGTCGGGATCGGCTTCGGCATTCTGTTGTTGCTGCTCGGTGCGGCGCTCTATCTGAATGCGGCCGTGCGCATGTACACCAGCGGCCAGCGTATACGCGCTCTGATCCTGGGTTGTACGGTCACGCTCCCGCTGTTGCTTGGGCTCGTGATCGGCGTCAGCACGCGACGAGACGCGACACCGAGTTCGCTCGGCCTCATGACCCTCCTGCTCTTCGCGGTCAACTGGCGTCACCGCATTCTCGAGACGCTCCCCATCGCTCGACGTGACGTGATCGAACACCTGCCGGACGGGGTCATGCTGACCGATCGCTCCGGTTTCGTGCTCGACGTCAATCCGGCGGGGGAGGACGTGCTCAACGCCCCGGTCGACGAGCTTCGCAGGCGCCCGCTGGCATTGCTGCTCGGCGATCTCGCGTGCGAGAGCGACGCGGCTCGAGTCGAGGAGGCGCTCGGCTGGCTGGTGGAGAACGGGACGCCCGTGTCGCTGGACTTCGAGACCGGCGACGAGTCTGTGCTCGAGATCAACGCTGCGTGTGTGCGCGGCGGGGACGGCGAGGCAGCGGGCTTCTACGCTCTGCTCCGCGACCGCACCCAAGAGAGACGCTACGAGAGGCTTCTGCGCCAGAGCCATCGGCTCGAGAGCATCGCCTCGCTCAGTGCCGGAATCGCCCACGAGGTCAACAGTCCGCTGGCCTTCGTACGTTCGAACCTCGGTCACGTCCAGCGCATCAGCAGCTTGTTGGCCGACGATCTCGGGGCGGCGTCGCAGGGCAAGCTCGAGGAGCTCGAAGAGCTCGCCCAAGTGGCGGAGGAGGGCATCGATGGCGTCGACCGCATCAGTCGAACGATCGATCGCATGCGGCGGTTTTCGCGGCTGCAGGATGATGAGGTAGGCGACGTCGACCTGAATGAAGTTGCGATCGACGCAGTGCGAATCGCCCGTCTGCGTCTGGCGCCGGATCTCAGCGTGAAGACGGATCTCGCCGCGTCGCTGCCGACGATTCGAGGCTCGGCCGAGCATCTGGTGCAGGCGGTCCTGACACTGCTGGTCAACGGTCAGCAGGCGCTAGCGGGGCACGGCGATGGTCTGCTGCAGATTGCGACGAGGCGCACGCGCGACGGTGCCGAGCTGCTGGTGAGCGACAACGGGCCGGGGATTTCCGAAGCGATCCAGCAGCGGATCTTCGATCCCTTCTACACTACGAAGAGTCCGGGAGAGGGGACCGGCCTGGGTCTTGCCATCGCGTTCGGCATCGTTCGAGAGCATGGCGGCACGCTCGATCTGGACTCGAGCCCGGGCGCGGGGAGCGAGTTCGTCATGCGGCTGCCCGCTAGCCCGGATCATTCATGAGGGTCCGTAGCGAGGCCGTGCAGATGACGTTCCGGAACGAGCAGATGTGCGGCTGCAGTAGGAGCTTCATGAATAATCCGGGCTAGCGCCGGCTCGGCCCCGGTGCCCTGAACAGACTCAGCTGGGCAATCGAGACATCACGAGCGTCCACGCTGCCATCCCCATCCAGGTCGTAGTTCGGATCGTAGGGGCCGTTGCTTGCGGTCAGGGCAATCCACTCGATATCACCCCGTGCGCCGCGTGGAAAGGATTCACCCCAGGACGTCGTGACTCGACCGTCGCCGTTCACGTCGGCGTCGCACAGGTTGCCGTATCCGTCCGCATCGCTATCGCGTTGCCCGGGGTTGGCGAGCGCCGAGCAATTGTCGCGCGCGTCGGGGATGCCGTCTCCATCGCGATCTGCGGCATCTTCGCGTGCTGGCGCGGGATCCAGCCGCATCAGGGGGTCGCCGATGTAGACGTTCACCCAGCCGAGGTAGGGGATGCCGCGGTAGAACGCCTCTGCGGCGGGCACACCCTCGGCATAGCGGCGCAGCACGATGTGCGGGCGTGCCACTGCGGGCAACGTCGGCTCGAAGACGTGGCCGGAAGTGCCCGCGACGCCGCCCGCGATCAGATCGGCCACCAGCGATTGGCCGTAACGTGGCGGGTGCGTGAACGAGCGGGCGTTGGTGCTGACGAAATCGATTGCCAACGCGCGTGAGGCGAAGCGGCCGGGGTAGCGCCGGCCGGCGATCTCTCCGTAAGTACCGGAGCCCGCATCGTGGCCGTCGTTGCTTCCCCATGAGGCATAGCCCTGAATATCGTTCACGTCGCTCGCGAAGAGCGGTGCGTCGTTCTGCTCCAGCGCAAGCGAGAGCGCGGCCAGGCCGGCTGCTGCGGGCTCGAGCAGCACGCGATTGCCCGCATCCATTGCCGGCTCGAGCGTGGGGTCCAGGTCGATCAGCCACACGGACTCCGGCTGTACGGGCTCGAGGGCGGCGTCGATCAGCCGGCGCACATCGAGTGGTAGCTGTGTCTCTTGATCGATGCGGTCCTGATAGCCGGTCAGGCGCGCCACCAGGTAGCGCAGCGGCGCGCCGGGATGCGCGCGGCGGAAGTCGCGCAGGGAGAGATCGGAGTCGTAGTAGGGATTGACGCTGTCCGCCACTCCGGGGCTTCCGATCAGTCCGGAGAAGAGGATGCTGAGCTCCGCGTCGACCGAGGCTCGGGTGCTGTCGCGCAGCAGGGTCTTCGCCGGCACCTCGGGGCCCTCGATTCTGAGCGGGACTCCCTTGGTCGTTACGATGATCTCGATCGTATCGACGAGATCTCGTCGGCGCAGGAACTCCGCGATGGGGCCGCGCACCCGCTCGTCGAAGCCTTCGCGGGAGATCGACTCGTGGCGGGCATCGCCGAGCTGTGGGTCCGCGAGCGCGATCGAGAGCCGGACCAGATTGGAGACCGGGATGCCCCGTCGGTTCATGTAGTACTTGCCGATGGCGAGCGATCGTGGGCTCTCGCCATTGACCACCACCAGCACCTCGGGATGCCGCTCAGCCGAGCAGGCGGTGTGGAGGAGCAGCGCAGAGAGCAGCAGCCGGGTGAGTGCGCGAGCGGACAAGAGTGAGCCTGGGGCTGGATTGTGAGCGGGGGAGGGTATCACGCGCGCGGGCGTTTTCGGAGAGCGGCGCCTCTCGTCGACTCGCACTCGTGCTGCGGATCGATAAACTCGGTTCCCCCAGGCGGTGGCGACGCGGCGCTGGGGGAGTAGGGCACCGGGCGTGTCGAGCGAGGGCGCCGGGAACTAGGGGAGGTTAGAGGGTGGCGAACGAGTTCGTTTTCGTGATGGATGACCTGCGGAAGGTGGTGGGTGAGGGGCAGGTGATTCTCGACGGAATCAGCCTCTCGTTCTTTCCCGGGGCCAAGATAGGCGTGCTGGGACACAACGGAGCCGGCAAGAGCTCGCTGCTGCGCATCATGGCGGGCGTCGACCGCGACATCATGGGTGAGGCGCGGCCCCTCAAGGGGCTCAAGCGGGGCTATCTCCAGCAGGAGCCGGAGCTCGACGCGAGCAAGGACGTGCTCGGAAACGTCGAAGACGGCGTTCGGGAGCTGCGAGAGCTGCTCGACGCCTTCAACGAGATCAGCGCCCGCTTCGCCGAGCCGATGACCGACGACGAGATGAATGCGCTGCTGGAGAAGCAGGCGGAGCTGCAGGACAAGATTGACGTCGGCGACGGCTGGGAACTCGAGCGTACTCTGGAAGTGGCGATGGACGCGCTGCGCTGCCCACCGGGCGATGCCGACGTCGCGAGCCTCTCGGGCGGTGAGCGGCGCCGGGTGGCGCTCTGCCGGCTGCTGCTCTCGAAGCCCGACATGCTGCTGCTCGACGAGCCGACGAATCACCTGGACACCGAATCGGTGGCCTGGCTGGAGCGTTTCCTGGCGGAGTATCCGGGAACCGTCGTCGCGGTGACACACGATCGCTACTTCCTCGACAATGTCGCGGGCTGGATCCTCGAGCTCGACCGCGGGCGAGGCATCCCCTGGAAGGGCAATTACTCCTCCTGGCTCGAACAGAAGCAGAAGAGACTCGAGGTGGAGGAGAAGCAGGCGGGTGCGCGGGCCCGCACACTACAGCGCGAGCTCGAGTGGATTCACATGAGTGCGCGAGCCCGGCAGGCCAAGGGCAAGGCGCGCGTCAACGCGTACGAGAAGCTGCTCGCCGACGGGCAGCAGCGTGCTTCGGAGCGCGTGGAGATCGCGATCCCGGTACCAGACCGTCTGGGCGACGTCGTGATCCAGGCGGATCATCTGAGCAAGGCATTCGGCGACAAGCTGTTGATCGAGGACCTGAGCTTCAAGCTTCCCCCCGGTGGCATCGTCGGCGTGATCGGAGCCAATGGCGCCGGGAAGACGACGCTCTTCAGGATGATCACGGGCGAGGAGAAGCCCGACGCCGGCGAGCTCCGCCTGGGCGAGACGGTCAAGCTCGCCTACGTGGATCAGAGCCGAGACGACCTCGATCCCGGCAAGACCGTTTGGGAGGTCATCAGCGGCGGCGAGCAGATGATCCAGGTCGGAAGGCGGGAAGTCCCGTCGCGTGCCTACGTCTCCTCGTTCAACTTCAAAGGGCCCGACCAGCAGAAGCTGTTGGGGAGCCTCTCCGGCGGTGAGCGCAATCGAGTTCATCTCGCTTCACTCCTGAAGAGCGGCGGCAACGTGCTACTGCTCGACGAGCCCACCAACGACCTCGATGTCGACACGCTGCGGGCGCTGGAGGATGCACTCGTGGCATTCGCCGGCTGCGTCGTCGTGATCTCCCACGACCGCTGGTTCCTCGACCGCATCGCGACCCACATCCTCGCCTTCGAGGGCGACAGCCACGTCGAGTGGTTCGAGGGCAACTACCAGGACTACGAGAAGGACCGCAAGAAGCGCATGGGCGCACAAGCGGACCAGCCGCATCGAATCAAGTACCGGCGCATCGACGCATGATGATTCTGGTGATCTGGTAGTACTCAGCGCCTCGGCACAGGCACTCTTTGCACTGTGTGCGTCGTCGAAGGATTCCGGACTCGAGGTGGCTTCTGCTACGAGACAGTTCTCGGCTTCCGTCTCGGCTCGCGGTTGAATCAGAGGAAGCTGCCGAACCTCCAGGTGAGAGTCCCGCCGAAGGTCCGTGGCGTACCGAACTGCTTCACGATCCAGGGGAGCGAGCCCCCCGAGTTGGTGTCGAAGTCGATCCCGAAGGTCGTGTAGCTGCGGTCGAGCAGGTTCTTGCCCCAGACAATGGCGCTCAGCGTCCCCATGTCCCTGGACAGCTCGTATTCATGGAAGGACAGACGTGCACTGAGGAGCCCGTAGGCGTTCTGGCCTGCGTCGGGGTTGTCGCAGTTCTGGAGGCAGGTCGCATCCTGCCAGTAGTAATCGATGCGCGGAATGATCGTGACGTGCTCAAGCTGTGTGAACCAGTACTGCACCCCCACGCTGAAGTTGTGCTTGGGCGTGTTGGAGAAGCCTCGCTCGTCGGCAAAGTCCCTTTGCGCGCCAGCGCTGCTGGGGATGAAGTCGATGTACTCGATGTACTCAGCGGATGTCAGGCCGTAGGTTGCGTCGATCATGAGGTTGTCGATCAAGATGGCCTGCAGCTCGATCTCCATTCCCGCAATCTCTGCCTCGCCTGCGTTGTTGATGCCGGTGCTGATGGTCTGGGGGGGGCCCGAATCGATCTTGAGGAACGATCGCTGCATGTCTTTGTAGTCCATGAAGAAGGCTGCCACGTTGAAACGGAGCATGCCGTCCAGGCCACGAAACTTCAGACCGCCCTCGAAGTTTGTCACGAACTGGGGCTTGTACGACTTGCCCACGTATGCGAGATCGTCGGGATCGGCGCTGCTGGCCCGGGCGTTGAAACCACCCGAGGTGAAGCCGCGCGAGATGGTGAAGTAGGCGTTGAGGTCATCGGTCAGGCGGCCCCGTATGGCTCCCTTCGGAGTCACGGCATCGAAGGTCTTGCTCGCCGTCGTTCGTGGCAGGTCGGTGCCCGGTGTGTTCGTTATGCTCTTGGCGATGCCACGTTTCTCGTAGGTGTAGCGGATGCCGAACTCGAGCGTGATGCGATCGTCCAGGATCGGCGGCGTGTAGGCTGAATGGCCGTAGATGGCGTGTGCCTGGTTGTCGATCTCGGGCCGAGAGTCCTGCCGCTGCCCAATGTCGCCGAGCGTAGGGATTGCATCGAAGGCGCTGTCAAAGAAGGCGAGCTGGAGCTCCAGAGACTCCGCCTGTTCGAAGAAGTAGAAGTAGCCGATGGTGTAGTCCAGCTGTCCCCAGTCGTAACGATTGCCGCCGATGAAGTTGAGCTCCTGGGTGACCTGTTCCTGCTCTGTGTCGGTGCTGTTCTCGAAGACAGCGAATGGAGTCCCATCTCGGTCGTTGTAGGCGATCGCATTGTTGCTGCGATAGGCGGTGATGGACTTGAGGCTTGCGCTGCCAAGACAGCCGAGATCCTCGAACTCGTAGGCCATGGTCAGCGAATGAGTTTGGAGGTCGACGGTATCGTTCTCGGGCACGCCGTTCAGA
Organism: Deltaproteobacteria bacterium; assembly: GCA_029261835.1. Lineage (GTDB taxonomy): Bacteria > Myxococcota_A > UBA9160 > UBA9160 > UBA4427 > JAJDAO01. The sequence continues at coordinate 126,478 of JAJDAO010000003.1, forward strand.
TCGAGGCGGTTGTTTCGGATATGCGATTGGTAGGGCCGCATGTTGACGCCGACGCCGGGGGCGGCAAAGCTCCCGTCCACGAGACTGTTCTTGCCCGTGTAGAGCTTCGTCAGTTGCATCTCCGGCCCCTGCTCATCGATATAGTTTCGATCGTAGGAATAGTTGGCCTCAAAGTGCTCGTTCAGGTAGCGGATGACCAGGCGACCCACTAGGCGACTCTCGTCCTGGATGTCGGGCCCCGCCGAGTTCTCGTAGAAGGCACTCGTCTGGTTGAGGGTGGCGAAGCTGACCATGCCGGAGAGGGCGCCGAACTTCTCGTCCAGCACGAAGCCCTCGTCGCCGAAGACCGGAAACTCAATGGTGCCACGGAAATCGATGCGGCCCTCATTGCCTCCTTGTAGGCTCGCCTTCGAGCCCCACGTGCCAGAGGGCTTGCGGGTGAGGAAATTGATGGCCCCGCCACTGGCGTTGCGACCGTAGAGATCGCCCTGGGGACCGCGCAGCACCTCGATTCGTTCGAGATCCGTTACGTCGATGTTGTTGCCGATCGTCATGCCAAGGTAGACACCGTCGACATAGACCGCTGTGTAAGGGTCGCGAGAGAGATTCCCCGCATCCGCCAAGCCGAGACCCCGGGAGTAGACGAAGAGGTTGCTCCCCCTGTCAGCGGTTCTGATGTTGACGTTGGGCGCGAAGTTGTTGAGATCGAGCGCGCTGCTGATTCCCAGCATGTCGATGGTCTGCTCGCCGAAGACAGACATGGAGATGGCCGTGTCCTTGAGCGTGGACCTGCGCTTCTGGGCGGTGACGACCATCTCCTCGATCTCTCTGATCAACACTTCGATGTCTTTCTCATCGGAGTCACGGATGTCGATACCCGGCCAAGACTCCTCGGTCTGGACCGAGCCGGGCGGCAGCTCGTCCTTGGCCGAGACACCTCCCGCCCACACTGCCACGACGATCAGGAGAAGCCCAGCGGTGCATCTACGCACTACGACATGTCCTCCAAGTTCTTCGAACAACGGGAAGAGCAGGAGAGGGAAGCAGCCTGATGGCCAGGTGGGTGACTGCCCCGGGCTTCTCGACAGCCGCGTCTTCGGAATCGCCACCGGTAGTCCGGTGATATGACAACTGAGAGATGGTGGGGGGCTCTCGCCCCCCACCCCGTTTGCGGCTTCTCGACAGGTCACTCTCGCGCGACGCTCGACGATCCAGGGTGGTCTCCTGAATCAGGTCGAGGCCTCCCCGACGACGAGGATTGGGCGAGATGTGCACCCACTTCGATCGACGTCAGGTCATTGGGCCACGTTCTGCACCGGCTGGGCCGAGGATCCCTGCGAATAGAAGCCCCAGCGCATGTAGTTCCAGCCCCAGGTGAGCCCGCAGTTCCCTGTGGATCCGTAGACCTTGCCGCCCTCGTACAGCCAGTAGCGATACATGCAGGTGTTCCGCGAGTCCGGGTTGATGAACCAGTTTCGGTCCGAGCCGCCGCCGTAGATGTCCATGACTTGGCTCGACGACTCATTACAGGTAGCCAGGGAGTAGCGCCACCCATCGTCCTGAATGCAGCGTCCGTCATGCTTGGACATGAGCACGTATCCATCGTCGTAGCCGAGCACGTGCCACTTCTGCTTCGAGTTGCTCGTACTGCAACTCGACACCTTCATGTTCGTGTTGTTGCTGTGGATCGTGAGACACTTGTTCGGACCCTTCTGGCGAATCTGAACCCAGTTGTTCGGATCGACCGGACCCCCGCTATAACCGGGTTCGAACGTCCCGCCGGCCTCCAGTATCTCCTGATCGGTGAGCTCGGTCACGCTGTAGCCAAAGTTGGCGTTGAGGGCCTTGATGACCTCGTTGGCGATGAAGCCCTGGGGCGGAGTGTTCGGGTGCAGGCCGTCGGTGGCGAGGTACTTGAGTGTGGTAGCCAGGGTTCCGCAGTTCCCGTCGGAATCGCAAGCACCGAGCACGCCCTGTCCGGAGCTTCCCGCGGAGGTCGCATCGTCGACCGACGCCGCCGTATCGACGGGAATGGCGTAGCCGCCGATCAAGAGGTCACCGTTCGCCGGATTCACCTTGGTCGGGTCCTGGTTGAAGCCCCAGGCGTCGAAGGTGGGAATGCTGCGAGCGGCGGCTTCCAGCTGAATTCGAGCGTTCGTGTTCACGATTGCGGCGACGACGCTCTCGTTCGTGCCCATTGCGGTTCCCATCGGCAGTTCGGCGATGAGGATCTTGTTCGCACCTGCGGCCGTCAACGCGTCCACCTGGGCGAACAGCTCCGCGATCAGCTGATCCTGGAATCCTCCGGGATCGTAGAAGGGGCCACCTTCACAGAGGTTCTCCATCTTCATTTCCCAAGCGGCAAAATCGTTGCTCCCGATATTGACGACCACCACATCGATCGCGCCCGTCTGGATGTACGGAATGAGCTGCCCCACCTGTTGTGCCATGTTGTGATCGCCGAGGCCGGGCGACGTGATGGTGCCGGAGACGCGGGCGAAGTTGTACTCGTAACCTCTCAGCCTTGGCTCACCGTAGAGATTCGGATTGTCCGTGAGGCTCCCGAAGTTGAAGTCACCCGAGCGATCGAGAGCCAACATCTGCACCCAGTTTCGTGCCGGGAAGTCCGTGTACATGGGGAAGATCGGCATGATGATGTCCAACAACACGCCAATCCCGCCGAAGCCGAGGAGCCCCCCGCCTCCGAAGCCCAGCACCTCGCCGATCGTCTGCGAGCCGCATTGTTTGTTTCCGAAGCTGATCATATCCGTGTCGAGCTGGCCCGCGATGTCCAGGTCGAGTAGCCCTCCAGTGTCTGCGTCGGCGCGGTACTCGGCGGAGAGGCTGTCTCCAACCACGGCGATGTTCATGGCCGCCGCCGTGGGCGGAGCCATTGCGACCGCGAAGGCGAGGCCACAGGCCACCGCCCCAGCGAACGTGAAACCAGTTGATGATCGCAACCGGAGTCCCTCTCTCACCCTTAGCATGCCAGGCCTCTCCATTCGATCAAACCAGGATCTAAGCACGACCTTCATGACCCGCCTCCTTGTCGGGGAGCTCTATTGCTCCCCTGTTTGTCGATACCGGACGCCTCGTGGGCGCTTCGAGATTGCGTACTCGAGCCAGCCGGATGGGTATCTAGGTGTTCATCCGTCAGGCCGTCGCCGACCGCGCTGCTATTGCGCTGCGCTTGGGCGATCGATGCCGCGAGGACAAGAACGAGAGCGATACACTCAATGCCCCGAACTTGATTGCTGCGCCTCCCCCCTGAATCGTCGCCACCCCGGACCTCATTCCCGTCGATCACCGCCGGGCGGGCCAGACCACGATTCCCATGCCTGCAGTTTCGGCGAGGCCATTGGAGCACGTGGGTGTCGCAGAGGGAACACGTTCTTCGGTCCTGAGAGACGATTTCAAGCTGCGCTCAGATGCTCGCTTCCGCTCGCTGAAGCACCTCAGCAGTGGATCATCATCAGCTCATCTTGGGCTCATCAAGGACTCATCACCCTGCGGATTGCGCGCAGTCTTGCACCGGTGGAGAGGCGCAGATCGAAGCGAGACTTCTCGAATCTCAGCTCAGCAGCCGCCAAACACGCTCAGGCTGAAGCCAAGTGCGCGGCTCGTCTGCTGGGCCCGGCGCATGAGCGCGCGCGCGTGCGCGGCCTTGCCGGAGCTCGGGTGCTTGGCGAGGACGCGAGCAAGATCGAGCTGGGCTCGGGCCATCCACGGTCGCGCACCGAGTCTCTCGCACTGATGAATGCTGAGTTCGAGCCGTTCTTCGGCTCTGAGCCAGTCGCCCTGGAGAGCGGAGAGCAGGCCTCGAAAGTAGGAGACCGGTCCGTAGTATGCTCCGGCGAAGCCAACGACGATGTGTTCACTGTCGCAGTGTTCGAACGAAGCTTCGAGTTCATCGGCCGCTTCGGTTTCGTCGAGACGAGAGGCCAGCTCGGCGAGTAGTGCCAACGTCTGCTGCCAGGCGTGATCGTCGTGGGGCTTGACTCCGGGATAGAGAAGAAGTCTCCGATAGATCGTGCGCGCCTCCTCGCGGTACCCCGCCTCCAGCAGAGCCAGGGCGTGAGCCGCGGTCATGGCCGGAAACTCGACGTGATCCCGGGCCAGCTCCCGCATTGAGGCGAGCTCTTCCGAGACGCGGCCCTGATACCTTCGCAGCTGCCAACGTTGATTCCGACAGAGGAGATCCGCAGCGGGCATGTGGGTATCGCGTCCCAGCGCGAGGGACGCCTCGATCCTGCGCTCCGCCTCCGAGAAGTTGCCCACCATGAGAGCGATCATGCTCTCATAGACCGACCACCACCAGCGTGCAGCGGGTTGCCGCAATCTTGAATTCAAGTGACGGTAGCGCTCGATCTCCGCCTGAAATTCGACGATGGAGGTCATGCCTTCCGACAGGTCGGAGAGGTAGAGCGTGCGACAGAGGAGGTCGAGTTCGTCGTCCCCGCAGCGACTGGCCGTTTCGACCAGCTGGGCCGAGCGCAGCAAGCGATCCTCGCTGGATTCGGTGTTCATCGCGATCGCGTATTCGGCGCGCAGCACATACACGAGGGTGTAGGGGTCGTCTCTGCGACGGGCGATCTCGATGGCCTGCTTGGCGAGGCTCTCTGCGCGCGCCGGCGAGCCCGCCCAGTGGGCCGCGAGCGCAAGCCGGCCCGTAAGCTGGGCGCGAACTTCCAGCTCCTGGTCGTCGAGGACCTCGAGTGCTCTCTTGATCAGCTCGATTCGTTCGCGGCTCAAGCCACCGAACTCGAGGGGACGTGCGGGCCGCAGGCCGCCGCACAACGCAGCGCGCAGGAGCAGGTCGCGATTCCCCAGAGAGAGCGCGAGGTTGCCGGCGGCGTCGATCGTCCGCATCGACGCCTCGAGCTCACCCGCTTCGAGACGCGCTTCACCCAGGGCCAACTGGAGCTCACAGTGTTTCGGGCCCGGTTCGGCTTCCAGCAGGTCGAGAACGTCGATGGCCTTCTCGTAGAAGCTGCAGCTCACTTCGGGGGCGAATCGCGCGCGCGCCTTCTCCGCTGATTCGACTGCCAACGCAATCGTGCGTGCGAGGTCGCCGAAGGGCGCGGCGGCCAGAAGATGATGTGCGACCTCCTCACTGCCACTCCCCAGACCATCGATCGGACGCGCGAGCAGGAACTCGCCCACCCGCAGATGTCGCTCGCGCCGATCCGAGGCGCTCAGGTTCTGATAGAGCGTCTCTCGAATCAACGCGTGGGCGAACTCGTAGTGCCCGAGCCCGGACTTCGCCGGAATCAGGAGGCATGCGTCGAGCGCTTGATCGAGAGCGCGCTGCACGGATTCGGGATCCGTCTGACGCATGCTCGCCAGGCTGACGAGGGAGAAGGAGTTCCCGATCACCGATGCATCGCCGAGGATCTCGCCCGTCTCCCCTCCCAGTCGCCTGAGCCGCTGCTCGATTACGGCGCACACGCCGTCCGGCAGGGGGAACTCTCCGAGCTTCCCGCCGCGTGACCACCTGCCCTCGGATGGCACCACCCATCCCTCTTCGATCAGGTATTGCAGGATCTCGCCTACGAAGAAGGGGTTACCTCCGGTCTCCAGGGTCAGTCGTCTGACGAAGCTTGCGGGAGCGGTTACTCCCGTTCTTTCGAGGACCAATTCCGAGATCGTGGCAACGTCGAGCCCTCGGAGCTGGACCTCGGTAGTGCAGGGCTCCCGCCGGATCTCGCTGCGAGCCCGCCTGAAGGGGTGGGTCGAGTCGATTGCTGCGTCGCGGTAGGTCGCCACGATCAGTATCGGAATCCGACGCAGATCTCGGGCTACGAGGCGCAGGAGCTCCAGCGATGGGAGGTCAGCCCCGTGCAGATCCTCGAGGATCAAGACCAGGGGTTCACGCTTGGCGGCGCGTCGGAGCAGGTTCGCGGCGCTGTCGAGGAAGCGCAGCCGAGCCTGGTCGGGCTCGAGCGTCGGCGCGTCATCGAGGTCGAGCAGGTATGCGCGGAAATCGTCCATGACAGAGGCGATGTCGCGCTCGTCCGAGCCGAATCCTTGAATCAGGGATTCACGATGCGATTGCGCGATGTGGGTGCGGGCGAGCTCAGCCCAGGGCCAGAAGGCCGGTGCCCCCTCGGATTCCAAGCAGCGTCCGACGTAGACCCGGACTCCCTTCTCTCGTGAGTATTCCGCCACGGCCTCGGCGAGGCGGGTCTTGCCGATGCCCGGCTCGCCGGCGATGAGCACGACACGTCCGGAATCCTCCATCGACTCGTCGGCCGCCCGGCACAGGAGAGCGAGCTCGCGAGAGCGCCCCACCATCGCGGCCACCGCGCCGATCTTCTCTGCGGACTGCGCGTACTCGGGCCGTGTCACCGACGCAGCCGGGCCCTCGGGCTCGACGTTGCAGAGCCGATAACCACGGTCTCGCACCGTCTTGATCAAGCGCTGGCTCTTGCCGTCGTCGCCCAGGGCTTGACGCGCCGAACGAATCGCCTGGGGAAGAGCCGTTCGTCCGATCACCTGATCGGACCAGAGCTCGTTCAGTAGCTCGGTGCTCGAACAGATGCGACCCTGCGCGCGAGCGAGGAATCGGATCAACTCGAACACCTTGGCCTGCACCGGGATGACCTGGCCGTTGCTCGTGAGTTCGGAGTTCGCGACGTCGACGACGAAGCGGTCGAATCGATATACAGGAGCCGAGGGCCGCATACACGGATTGTGTGCGATATCCGGTATGAAATTCAATCGAATTCTCAGCCACGATGCTGGGCTGGGAAGGGAGCGCTGGCGACGCACTGAGGCGTCTCATTCGTACCTGGCAGCGATTTAGCCGCATGACCCGCAAGGAATCAACAACCTCGAGAATCGGGCCGAGTGCACGGTTGCCGTATCAGGTTGCTCGACCGGGGCGATGAGATATTCCTCCGTCTTCTTTGCGAGGCGATCCATTCTGTTGTATGAGCCCACCACCTCTGGCGCGAGACGGGGGCGGTGGAGGGCTGACACGGCGCGCGGCTGCGGCCCGGCGGCCGGAACGGCTGCGCGCCTCCGAGCCGCTAACTTCTCCGCCATCTTCAGTGCCACGTGCGAGAAGTACGAAGAAGCCTACCGGCAGTTGACATCCTGAATAGCGTGCACGAGCGAAGGCGATTGGAGTGACGACATGACGACGACAGACGCAACCAGGGATCCCTACTTCATCGACTTTCCGGGACGCATCGGCGCAATCCAGGCCGCAATGAAAGACGAAGGTCTCGACGTCTACCTGGGCTCACGGCTTAGAACGCTCACGTGGACGCTCGACGCGTTCTGCCCATGGCGCAGCTTCGTGGTGATCCCCCCGGACGGCCTGCCCACGGCCTTCACCTTCGCGATAGACGCCGCGCGGGTGGGCGACGACTCCTGGCTGCCCGACGAGAGAGTCCAGGGCTTCGCGCCGCAGTTGGGCCAAGACCAGATCCAGCAGCTGGCCGGCGTCATCCAAGGGCTGCTCCCCGGCGGCAAGGGCCGAGTCGGCATCGAAGACGGCATGTCTAACTACCTGCCCGAGGGCAACCTGACGCACTACGAATACCAGCGGCTTTCCGACGCCCTGCCCGGCAGCGAGCTCGTGAACTCGCATACGCTCATCGACCGCCTCGCCACCATCAAGGACAAGGGCACCATCAATCGCTTCCGCGAAGCATCGCGCATAGTAGACGTCGGCCACGAGGCCGTGGCCGAGGCCCTGAAGGACGGCGGCCACCGCGGCATGACCGAGACCGAGGTCGCCGGCATCGCCGCGCTCGCCATGCGAAGGGCTGGAAGCGAATGGGAATGGTCGTTCACCGGCGGCAACGAGATCGCCAGCGGCCACCGCACCGGCTACGCCATGGGCGCCTGCACACCGGCGACGAACCGAGAGATCCGCGCCGGCGAGCCGCTCATGGTGGACATCCACTCCATGTTCAAGCTCGGCCTCGGCGACCACTCCCACAACTACCTGATCGCCCCCGTAAGCGACCGCCAGCGCTGGCACGCCGACAACTTCGTCAAGCTGACGGAGCGCACGCTCGACACCTACCGTGCCGGCGTAACCCCGGGCGGCCTGGCCGCCGACATGCTCGCCTTCTCCGCCGACGGCGGCTTTGCCGATTACGTGCTCCCCGGCTTCGAACACGGCATCGGGATGCTCGGTGACGAATGGCGCATTGGTCTCAACGACGGACCCGTCCCCTACTGGACCAACCCCGACCACGTATACCAGGAGAACGAGCTGCTGATCTGCGCGCTCCAGTACGCGTGCCCGGATGAGAAGATCGGGTTCCGGTACGAGAATCCGATTCTTATCGGGAGGGATGGGTGCGAGCCGTTGTCGAGGTACCCGCTGTCGGTGGACGAGATCGAGTAGCGCTTCGCCGAGCGCTCGAGGATGACCATCTGATGCCGGCCTTGTAAAAAGCATGAACGTTCGTATCATACCTCACATGAGCAAAGGCCAGCAGACGCGAGAGACCATCCTGGCGCGCGCGGTGGGGCTCGCCAGTGAGGTCGGGCTCGGTGGTCTCACCATCGGGGGGCTCGCGGCCGATCTGGGCATGTCCAAGAGCGGGCTGTTCGCTCACTTCGGCTCGAAGGAGGCGCTCCAGCAGGAAGTGCTTCGCAAGACGATGGAGCAGTTCGTTCACGCCGTCGTGGAGCCCGCCCAGTCGTGCGCTCCCGGAGAACGCCGCGTTCGCGCGCTCTTCCAGAACTGGCTCAGCTGGTCCCGAGCGCCGGACCTCCCGGGCGGCTGTCCCTTCGTGGGGGCATCGGCCGAGTTCGACAGCCAGTCGGGCCCCGTCCGAGATGTCGTCGCGTCCACCCAGCGCCAGTGGGTCGCGGTTCTTGTGCAAGCCGTCGAGCAGTCCCTCGGCGACGACTTCCCGCGCGACCTGGACCCCGAGCGCTTCGCCTTCGAGCTGTACGGGATCTATCTCACCCACCATCTGTACCGCCAGCTGCTCGATGAGCAACGCGCGGAGCGCTGGGCCCAGACGAGCTTCGAAGAGCTGATCGAGCGGGCCCGCAAGCCGCAACGCGCGCATAGAGAATAGTACGATCGATCGTACTGAGAGGAGATGAGATGCCGATCGTCCACGTGCGGGTTCCGGAAGGGGTTTTCGACGCCGACGCCAAGCGGCGACTAGGGGAGGGCGTGACCAAGGCGGCCGCCGACGCAGAGCGGATTCCCGACGACGCGAATCACCGGATGTCCACATGGGTGCTGATCGACGAAGTGAGATCGGGCAGCTGGTTCGCCGCCGGATCTGCCGAGGCCGCCTCCAAGTTCATCCCCGCGGTGGCCACGATGCATCCGCCGCAGGGCGTGCTCGACCTGGCGAAGCGGCAGGAATTCGCAGCCGCCTTCGAGAAGGCCGTGAAGCAAGCGGTGCCGTCGGGTGACGCGCGGCCCGTGCTCACGTCCTGCGTCATCTCGGACGTGCCCGAGGGGCACTACGCGGTGATGGGGCGGATCTTCACGCTCGCAGACTTCACTGCGATGGGCGGGTACGCGCATCTCCAGGGCGACGCGCAATAGCCCAGCTCCGTTTCAAGACACTCTGGAGCGGAGGCGTTGCAGCCGCGATGGTCCGGGAGGAGGAGCGCACGCCGGTTTCGCACATGCTGTGGAGCGTCCTGGCCGTCGCCGAACAGACGCGAGAACGGGTGCGCCCCAGTTCGTCGTCTACATCTTGGCTGCCCCGCTCCTCTGAGAGCGAGCCAGGGTCTATCGCAGAATCCGGGCCTCTGACGCGCCCGGCCACCAGGCCGGTTGTGGGTTTTTCGCACACACTCTCTCGCGTAGCTGGTATAGACTGTCCGCAGGAGGGACCCTCCGATGCGAGGCTCGCCTGCCCTTCTCGCTCTGCTCCCAATTGCGCTCCTTCTGGGCGCGCACAATGCCCGCCTCCTGCGCCGAGCTCACCGCCATCGGCATGAACACAGAGTCGGGCGGTGCGGCGCCCCCCGCCCTCGGCGAACGAAGTGACCGAAGCGGAGGCGACGCAGCCTGCGGATCAGGAGGGGTGGGCGCCGACGCTGATGAGCCACTGCTGCATCTTCCTATGCCGCTTCAAGAGCCGCAGGATCCGCACCCTGGTCATGCGACTCCTCTATCGCTTGGAGGGCGCGCACTATCAGTTCTATTCCCAGGCGCTGCGCACGATCTTTCGCAGGTACTATGGAGTCGAAGTGGGCATGTATTCCCACGGCGGCTGCTTCGTTCCGGGCAGATTCCCGGTCGGAACTAAGGTGGGGCGCTATTGCTCGATTGCGACAACCGCCCAGGCCCTTCGGGCAAACCATCCGATGAATCTCAAGTCCTCGCATGCCTTCTTCTTCAATCCGTCACTGGGGATCGCGAAAGAGTACCTGGCCCCCACTACTCAGCTGATCATCGGGAACGACGTCTGGATTGGGCACGGTGCGATCATCCTCCCGTCTGTGCGCAAGATCAGCGACGGGGCGGTGGTCGCAGCGGGAGCTGTCGTGAACAAGAATGTTCCGCCCTATTCGGTCGTGGTCGGGAACCCCTGCCGAGTCGTTCGCTATCGCTTCTCCAAGGAGCTGATCGAGGAACTGCTGGAAGAGAAATGGTGGCTGCGACCCATCGAGGCAGTTGCCAGGGAGTTCGAGGAGTTCCAACGTCCGCTCGAGAGCGAAGGGATCCGATAAGGCGCGGAAGTCAATCGGAATGAGCATCCGGAGCAAGTTGTCATCGGCGCCGCCGTTCTCGCTCGCCAGGCCTGTCTCAGCCCCGATCCGAGCGCCTCGACGAATCACGCCGGGGACTCTCAGGCATACACCGTATTGAGATAATCAGGATCGGAGAACTCCGATTCTGATTCGGCCAGCTTCCGGGGATCAGGTAACGGCCACTGTGATAGGCTGTGCGCGGCGCAGGAGGAGGAGCGCATGCCGATGTCGCACATGCTGTGGATCGTCCTGGCCGTCGCCAATCTGGTTGTCCAGATCCTGTGCTTCTTTCGCGACCAGAGCAGGCCTCTCTTCTGGGCGAAGAAGGTCACCACGCCCCTGCTGCTCTTCAGCGCATTCCTGATTCTCTGGTATCACTCGGGCACGGCTTTCTCAGTCGCTTCGATCATCTTGCTGGCGATGGGCGTTGGCGAGATTGGAATAGAGGGATCTCAGGTTGTGACGTCCCAGGGCAGACCTCCGACCGCCCTGGAAAGATGGTCCGTCACCGCTGCGGGGCTGCTGTTTCTGCTGGTGAACGTCTTTCTTGGGACGGTTCTGCTCATCCGAATCAGCGCGGCGCTCCCCATCGCCATCGGGTTCGGCGCCGCTGCTGCAGTGGTCACGACCATGCTGATGCTCGTGTTCAAGCTCTTCGCGCCGGAGAAGACCGTGCGAACTCAGATGCTCCTCTACGCGCCTGGGCTCGTGGTGCTGGCAGCCGGGGCGGTGGCTGCTCTGTCTGGCCCCGTCTCCCGTCTTGGGGTCGCCGCAATCATTCTGACCGTCTCCGATTCTCTCGTCTTGATTCGGATGGGCGCGGGCTTCGACAAGACCACGCCCAGGGGCAAAGGGAATCTCTTCGTTCTGATGGTGGCAATACTGCTCCTCTACTACGTCTATATGGGTGTTCTGATCAGCACGGGCAGCCCCTTCGCGGGGTAATGGTGGCTGCGTTCTCTGCCTCTTCACCTCGCGCGTCCACCGACTCGCGCTGCGATCCCGACTACGACAGATACCCGAGATAGTCCGGTTGAAGCGAAAGCATCGTGTCGAGCATCTCTTCGGCCTCTTCGAGCTTGTCGACGACCGGGTCGACGAGCAGCGCTTGAAGGACGAGATCCTTCGAGCCAGAGATGATCGCCTCGGCGGTTAGATCGTGGACGGCGGCCTGGTTCATCAGCAGCCCGGCGAAGCCGGTCGGGATCGGCCCCGGTGAACGTCCCCGCACGCCACTCGCATCGATGATCCCCGGGACCTCGACGACGATCCAATCGGGCAGCTGCGGAATAAGCCCACGATTCGGCACGTTGACCGCCGTTTCCTCGTAGCCCTCGTTCGTTTCGATCCCTTCGATGATCGACACGAGGCGCTCGGACTGCTGCAACTTGATCGCCGGATCCGCGCGATTCGTCCACTTCTTGTAGTAGGTATAGAAGTCGAGGATCCCGCGATGATCGGCGACATCGTGGGCCCACTGGACGTATTCACCAAGGTGGCTGTCGGTCGTGATCGGCAACACGCCGAACTTCTCGAGCAGCACCCGGAACAGACCCCGCTCCGCCCAGGCCCCCGCGCCGGCGCGGAGCGCCGGCTCACTGCCCGGTGTCGAACCCGCCTGGCCATCGAGCAGCGTCTTCATCAGGGTGCCGAGGTCGGGCAGATCGTGGAAGTAGTCGGCGGCCTTCTCCCGCACCAAGGGGTACACGTCCTCGCCCGAGTCCTTGAGCCGACATTCCGTTAGCACGCTGAAGTGGTTGAGGCCGCCAGCGCGGAACTCGATGTTGCTCATCGGCTGGTCGAGAATCGCCGGAAGATGCTGCTGGAGCGACGCGATCTCGTGACAGAGCCCAACGAAGCGGACGTCGGGATGGGCGCGGTGGACCGTCGTGCAGATCCGGCTCATCGGGTTGCTGTAGTTGAAGACGATCGCGTCGGGGCAGATGCGCCGGACGTCCTCGCAGATCGCCAGGATCGGTGGGGTCACGCGCAGCGAATGGAAGAGGCCCCCCGGCCCGCCGTTCTCGCCGAAGACCTGCCTCATGCCGTATTGCAGCGGAATCGCCCTGTCCTGCTCCCAGAGCTCGAAGCGATCGCCGACTTCGATCGCGATCACACAGTAGTCGGCGCCGAGGAGCGCCGACTTGCGGTCGGTGGTCGCCGAGAGCGAGAACGCAATGCCGTGCTCCTCTATGAAGGCTTCTCCCGCCTTGCGAACCCGCTCGAGCGCGTCGGGATTGATGTCATGGAGAACGACATGACTCCCTTCGAGGAGCTCGCTCTGGAAGAAATCTCCGAGCATGTCGAAGCCGAATTGGGCGCTACCGGCGCCGATCAGGACGATACGAGTGGGCATGGACGCTCCGTTCAGAGGTACGAAGAGAGGGGGCAGAGGCATTGGGAGGGGCTCGATGGACGCCACGCCGTCGAGCCGAGGAGTCAGTGTACCAGCCCGATTGGGGATGCGGGCCGACCCACCCGAGCGAGGTCCGTTCGCGGTCGGTGGGCCGAGCGCTCTCGTGGCGCAGAGGGAGGAAGCCCCCCAACCGCTCCCTCAGACGGTGTAGACTTCCGCTACGGTGGCCGCTCGCTCCGCCGCCAGCATGGGGAGACTTGCCGCGATGGAACTCAAGCGATTCGGCGATGCGATAGTCCACATCAACCTCTCTACGGGCGACATCGAGACGAGGCCGACGCCCAGCGACTGGACGCAGAAGTACATCGGTGCCCGCGGTCTCGGCGTCCGCTACGTGCTCGAAGCCGGTCCCGAGGTCGAGGCCCTCTCTCCGGACAACGTCCTGTGCTTCCTCAACGGTCCCCTCTCCGGCTCGGAGACCAGCATGAGCGGCCGTTGGGCATGTGTGACGAAGTCGCCACTGACGGGGACCGTTACGGACTCGCACCAGGGCGGCTGGGCCGGCGCGCGCCTGCGATGGGCCGGACTCGACGGACTTATCTTCGAAGGCGCGTCGGACACGCCCGTCTACTGCTTCGTCGACGAGAACGGCGACGTCTCGATCCGCGATGCGTCCGACTGCTGGGGCTTGAACATCCACGCCACCGTCGAGCACTTCCGGGACAAGTACGGAAAGAAGAATCTGTCTGTGAACGCCATCGGCATCGCCGGCGAGAACGAGGTGCGCTTTGCCGCCTGGGTAAACGAGGACGACCGCGCATTCGGACGCGGCGGTACGGGTGCCGTCGGTGGAAGCAAGAAGCTGAAGGCGATCGTCATCCGGGCGAGTCGCGCCAAGAGCCAGATTGACGACCCCGTTGCCTGGAAGACCGTTCGCCGCGAAGCGCTCGATGCAATCCGGGACGAGAAGAACCTGACGTCCCCGAAGAAGGGCGGCCTTTCGGTCTATGGCACGAACGTGCTGATGAACATCACGAACGAGATCGGCGCACTCGGTACGAGGAACAGTCAGGTCACTTCGTTCGGTGAGCGGGCCGAAGCCGTCTCGGGCGAATTCGTGGAGCAGAACATCCTCGTCGGGGACCCCACGTGCCATGCGTGCCCCGTTGCCTGCAAGAAGGAAGTCGAGATCAAGGAGGGTCCGTACAAGGGCCTCCAGATGGAAAGCGTCGAGTACGAACCGGCGTGGGCGCTCGGTTCGAATTGCGACAACGACGACGTGGCTTCGATCGCGAAGATGATCGACCAATGCAACGACCTCGGCATGGATCCGATCGAGCTGGGCAACGCGCTCTCGATGTGGATGGAGGCGACGGATCGTGGCTGGCTGGACGGCGGCGGTCTCGCGTGGGGCGACACCGCCGCGATGGTTGCCGCCATCGAAGCCATCGCCTCGCGTGAGGGCGACGGGGCGATCCTCGCGGAGGGCCCCGCCCGTGCTGCCGAGAAGATCGGCCACGGTGAGATCGCAATGCACGTGAAGGGGCAGGCGCTCCCCGCCTACGACCCGCGCGGTCTGAAGGGGATGGGCCTCGGCTATGCGACGAGCAACCGGGGCGCCTGCCATCTGCGTGCCTATGTCGCCGCGGCCGAACTCGGAGTCGTCCCGATCGACGCGAATCCGCTCGACTGGAAGGGCAAGGGCGAACTCGTGAAGGCGTTCCAAGACCTGCACGCGTTCTCTGATTCGCTCGACCTCTGCAAGTTCAGCGCATTCGCCGAGGACGCCGAGCTCTATGCGAAGCAGTACGCGACCGCGATGGGCGTGGAGATCAGCGCCGAGGATGTCGTGCGCGCGGGAGAACGCATCTACAACCTCGAGCGCTACTACAACAACCTCGCCGGGTTCCGCGAAGGTTCGGACATCCTGCCGCAGCGCTACCTCGACGAGCCTTCGACGATGGGCGGCTCGAAGGGCCATGTCTCCGAGCTGGACGACATGCTCGCCGAATACTACGCCGCGAGGGGTTGGAAGGACGGCGTCGTGCCGGAAGACAAGCTGCGAGAACTCGGGATCCTCTGAGGCGAAGCAGCGAGGTCGTGGTCAGCGACACCGCAGGCGACGTGAGCGAACCCGGCGGGCGGAGGCCCCGATCAGTGGTCAGTGAGACTTCGCAATGCAGGTGAACTTCTACGCGACGCTGCGACCGATCGTCGGCGGCAAGACCGCCGACGTTCCCTTCGAGCCCGCGGAAGCGGGCGGCCTCGTGCGAGACTTGATGATTGCGATCGTCAGCCGCTGGCCAGATCTCCGTGAGCACATCTACGACGAGACCGGGGGATTGTCACGCCAGGTCGCGATCTACGTCGACGGCCGCAACGTTCGATGGCTACAGGGGGAGGACACCGTCCTCAAAGCCCACCAGAAGATCTCGATCTTCCCCCCGGTGGCCGGGGGCTGAGAGGCCTCCCGCACCCCCCATCCCGCAGTACCGTTTCCAAGAATATCTCGACCGGCGCGTGCCGCACTCCCGAGCACAGCGTGCACCACCGTTGCAGAACGAAAAGAAAGCGAACCATTTCGCCGGCGGAGAGCACTCATCATCAAAGGGACTCGAGTATGCACCCGGACGATCGGAGCGCGCGAAGCTGGGGCGAGGAGAGGCTGGTGCTGAGAGCACAGGCCGGTGATCCGCTCGCTTTCGACGAACTCTTTCAGCGCTACGAGCGCCCGCTCTTCCGGCACATCTACCGCCTCACAGGGGACGAGGCGGCGAGCTACGACGCGCTGCAGGACACCTACATCGCCATCCTTCGGAGCATTCGAAAGCTGCGCTCGCGTGCCAGCTTTCGGCCGTGGGCCTACGGCGTGGCGACCCGAATATGCCTCAAGGCGCTCTCCAAGCGCTATCGGCACGAGCACGCCGAGCTCTCGACAGAGCCAATGGATCCCATGCCCCTCCCGGACTCACTGGCGTCCGCCAGGGAGGAGATGGAAGCACTCATCGACCACATTCTCGTTCTATCGCCGCGCCTGCGCGCCGTGATCCTCCTGCACTTCTTCGAGGGGCTCACACTCAGACAAGTTGCGGCGGCGCTCGAGCTCTCGATCGGTACCGTCAAGTCCCGGCTGGCCGCGGGGCTGACCCATTTGAGACACGGCCACATGACAGGAGGATGAAGCCATGCGAGACGAAGCCCAGCCCGATGCGGCGCGACTCGCCGCCGCTCGAGAGAACGTCCATACATTCATGATCAAGAAGGAACGGTTCGCCACAGCGCTCTGGGTGCTGGGTGGGTTCTTCGAGGCCTCGCTCTTCGTTGCCCTGCTGATATTCATGGATTTCGACAATCGAGAGCACTGGTTCTTCTTCTCTGGATTCCTGATGGTCTACGCGCCTCTGATCACCTTCACGTGGCGCAACGCCGTCAAGATGGATCACATGTACTACCGGCTGATCGAAGAGCTGAAGTACGGCGACTGACCTGCCGGACGCGCTCTCGCTGTTTGCGGGACTCCGCGTTCCCATCCTTCATAACTCAGAAAAGGAGTATCGACATGGCGGACGAGACGACGCTGGAATTGATCAAGGAGACACTGGGCTACAGCGATGCCCAATGGGAGAGCTGGAAGGCAAACCCGCGCAATCTCAAGATAGCCGAGAACGCCGCTGAGGTCGGTCGGTACAAGATCGTGGCCGAAGTGACCAGCTGCTACGGCTGTGCGGCGGGCCACAAGGTCGGTGATCGGATCGTCTTCAGCGGGAACGGGACCCTGCTATGCAAGGAGAGCCCCGACCAGATCTGTTTCGGGCTGCTCGCTCCGATCAATCCCATCGTGGGGGGGACGCTTGACAAGATCTGCCTCGGGGAGGATCCGACGCAGATGGCTTTCAACGCCGTCCACTGCCTGGATGTGGGCGTGGACCACGGTGGCTGGGGCGAGGTCGTCGCGAAGGTGAGGGTCGAGAGGACAGGGGAGTAGCTCAACTCTTCAACAGACCACCAGGCATTCACTTGCGGCAGTCGACACCGGGCGGGGCGTAGACGAGCTTGCCTCCGGCTCCGTAGGTGCAGCGGCCCGTGGCTCTGATCTTCTTCTTTCTTGGTCTGGCCGGCGCGCGAGGCTGGGGTGCGGCCGCGGGGGCGCTCTCCAGCTGCTGGAGCGGCGGTCGACGGCCGTCGGCCTCGCTATCGCGGGGCGAGTCACCCTTGCAGCGGGCACCGCGAGGACGGTATATGACCTTGCCGCCGGGACCGTACATGCAGGAACGACCCAGGGTGCGGCTGTCGTAGTCCGACTCTTCTTCTTCATCTTCGCCTGAGGCCCGACGCCGCTTCTTCCGGCGCTCCTCGTCTTTCGCTCTCCGCTTGTCGTACTTCTTCTGCCGCGCCTCTCGCTTGGCTTCTCGCTTCTTCGTGTCGTCGTACTCCGATCGTCTCTTCTTGTATTCCCTGTTCTGTCCGGCCGACTTCGCCTTGCGGTTGATGCCCAGCCGGCCCGCCGAGGCGTCGGCCGGTAGCAGGGCCGGAGACAGGAAGAGAATCAACAGCACCAGAGAGAGGAGTCTACGTGTCATGACCGACTCATCGGTGCGTCGAATGCCGGCCTTGAGCGCGGGCGTGCGGTCGAGGGCCCGGGCGGACAACGGAGAAGTTGTCGCCAGTACCGACACTTGGCCAGCCGGAATGCACATCTCCGAAAGCCGCCGCAGCGTGCGCAGCCCGGGGGCCTGCGCCCCGCTCGAGATTCGCAGGCCGGCGGAGCTGGCCACGGCCGTACACGACCGGCTGCTGATTCGTGGCCGCGCTTCGCCGGACACCGCTTGCCTATCGCGTCTCGCTTGAAACCAGCGTCTGAATCGCCTCGCGAATCATCGCCGGTACGATGATCTCGTGCAGTGGCTTGACGGGCAGAAAATAGGCGCGTCCGATCCAGTTGTTGAACCGAACGACGGTCGAGAGGATGACCTGGATATCATCCCCCGCGGTCTGTCTCAGAATAGAAAGACGGAAATCCAGGTGACTGTCTTCTTCGCCGAACACAATCTCGTCCTCGGTACGCTCGATGACTCGAAAGCCACGGATCGACGAGCCGGGCTGGAAGCGGGGTTCCTCGCTTTCGATGGCATCCCAGTCAGGGGTCTTGAGTCCGATGGGCGCGACGATTCGATTGCGCAATGCCATGAGCGTGTGAATCCATCGGGGTACCGACAGGAAGATGCTTCGTGCAATCGAGTCGACATCGACAGCTAGACCGACGGGTAGTCTGGCCTGGTATGCGTCTGCATAGTCGATTCTCGGGAAGTCGTGCTCGACGAGCGTACCCCTCGGAAGATCGACCTTCGTAACGGTGGAGCGATACCTCTTCCCACTCGTTTGATTCATTACCTGTACGCATCTCCGAGAGTGCAGGTGAGTCGAGTCCAACGCCAGCTGCTTCCGGCTGAATGAACTGCGCCGTCACCGCTCTCGACGGCGACGGCGCAATTGCAGGCTTCCATTCTGTCGCAGTCGGTCTACAAGGCGTCGATGATCGCATTGAAGGTCGGGCTGGGGCGCATTTCCCTCGCCGTCTTCTCGGGATCGGGGAGGTAGTACCCGCCAAGATCGACGGGGCTTCCCTGGGCTGCGAGAAGCTCCTCGATGATCTTGGCCTCGTTCTCCTCGATTTCCTTCGCCACCTTGGTGAAGCGCTCCTTCAGCTCCGCATCCTTGTCCTGCGCGGCCAGTGCCTGCGCCCAGTACAGGGCGAGGTAGAAGGTGCTTCCCCTGTTGTCGATTTCGTTCACCTTGCGGGAAGGATATCGTGCGGCTTCCAGGTACTTGCCGATCGCCTGGTCGAGCGTCTCCGCCAGCAGCGCCGCCCGTTCGTTCTTGGCGTTCTCGGCGATCAACTCGAGGGAGGGAACGAGCGCGCAGTACTCTCCGAGGGAGTCCCATCGGGTGTGCCCCTCTTTCAGGAGCTGCTGAACGTGCTTGGGGGCCGAGCCGCCGGCGCCCGTCTCGAACAGCCCGCCGCCCTTCATCAGAGGCACGATCGACAGCATCCTGGCGCTGGTGCCCAGCTCGAGAATTGGGAAGAGGTCCGTCAGGTAATCACGAAGAACGTTGCCTGTGACGGAAATCGTGTTCTCTCCCTTGCGGATCCTCTCCAGCGAGAACTTCATCGCATCCGCCGGCCTCATGATGCGAATCTCGAGGCCGGTGGTGTCGTGATCCGGTAGATACCTCTCTATCTTCTTGATGATCTCGGTGTCGTGGGCCCTGCGCTCGTCCAGCCAGAAGATGGCGGGCTCTCCGGAGGCCTTCGCTCTGGTTACGGCCAGCTTGATCCAGTCGCGGATCGGCGCGTCTTTCACCTGGCACATTCTGAATATGTCGCCGACCTGCACGGTCTGCTCGAGCAGCGTGGCTCCTGAAGCGTCAACCACGCGAATCGTGCCGTCGGCAGGCGCCTCGAAGGTCTTGTCATGGGAGCCGTACTCCTCCGCCTTCTTGGCCATCAGGCCGACGTTGGCAACGCTTCCCATCGTCGACGGATCGAACTGGCCGTGCTTCTTGGCATTCTCGAGTATCTCCTCGTAGATCGTCGCGTAAGAACGATCGGGCACCATGGCGATACAGTCCTGCAGCTCGTCGTCGTTGTTCCACATCCTGCCGCCGTCGCGAACGACGTTGGGCATCGATGCGTCGACGATGATGTTGTTGGGCACGTGCAGGTTCGTTATGCCCTTTCTCGAGTCGACCATGGCCAGCGCGGGACGCGTTTCGTACACAGCGGCGATGTCCGCTTCGATCTCGGCCTTCTTGTCGGCGGGAAGCCGGTCAAGCTTATCGAGAACATCGGCGAGGCCGTTGTTGACGTTGGCTCCGATCTCGGCGAGGGCGTCAGCGTGCTTGTCGAGCGCGTCCGCGTAGTAGACCGAGACACAGTGACCGAACATGATGGGATCAGAGATCTTCATCATGGTCGCCTTGAGGTGCAGCGAGAGCAGCACGTCGTCCTTCTTGGCTGCCTCGATTTGTGCCGCATAGAACTTGCGCAGGGAGACGACGTTCATCACCGATGCGTCGATGACCTCATCCGCCAACAGCGACAGCCCCTCTTTGAGAGTCGTCACCTTGCCGTCGCCGGCGATGAACTCGATCTTCACGTCTCCCGCCTTCTTCACCGTGGTGGACTTCTCGCTCTCGAAGAAGTCTCCGCCCGACATGTGGACCACCCGCGCCTTCGATCCCGATTCCGGCCACGGCTGCATCATCTTGTGAGGATGCTTCTGGGCAAACTTCTTGACCGATGCGGCAGCTCTCCGATCGGAGTTTCCTTCGCGCAGTACCGGATTGACGGCCGAACCGAGAACTGCGGCAAACCTCGCCTGCAGGGCCTTCTCGGCGTCGTCCTTGGGCTCTTCCGGGTAGTCGGGGATGTCGTACCCCTTCTCCTGTAGCTCCTTGATCGCGGCCTGCAGCTGGGGAATCGAGGCGCTGATGTTCGGAAGCTTGATGATATTGGCCTCGGGAGTCTGCGCGAGATCACCGAGCTGCGTGAGGTAGTCCGGAATCCTCTGATCGTCGGTGAGGTTGTCGGGGAAGTTGGCGATGATTCGCCCCGGAAGGGAGATGTCCCGCGTCTCGACCTCGATGCCGGAACCCTTGGTGTACTTCTGAACGATGGGGAGCAGGCAGTACGTTGCCAGCGCGGGTGCTTCGTCGATCTGAGTCCAGATGATCCTTGATGTCGGCATGTTCGGTCCTCGGTGAGTGTGGGAAGAAGAGGCTGGGTCTTCGGGTCGCGTCGGATCGTGGATCATGTTGGCAAGTATGCCGCCCGGGGGGGAAGTGGCCCCGTTTCTGGGGCTATGTCGGGGGCTCCGGCGATCCGAACGTCGGGCTCTTGTGGCGGGATCACTCCGGCCGGGCGTTACAGGCGGAGGGCTCGGGCGATCCCGAGAGCCTTCCGGGCGGTAGTGGTAGCACGGAAGGGTCCGCCAGGAAGCGTGCACCGTCCGATCCGAGCAGGGCTTCGACCTTCGAGATGGCCGTGAGGCCGTCGATCTCGCTCACGACATCGGCCAGGCGGTCCTCGTTCGGCTCGAGGATCAGGCGAATCCAGTCGAGCGTAGTCTCGATCTCACCCAGATGGCTGTCGCGAATTCCGTCACCGCGTAGGACCTGCGTGGGCATCGCCGCGAGCAGGCGGTCGAGTTGCTCCAGGGAGGTGAGCCAGCGCCTCGGATCCTCCCCCGGCTTGGCGGCAGCGCCTCGAGGAGAGAGCAGCTGCACGACGATTCCCGCTGGTGTGTGCTCGATCTGCGCGAGCAGCTCCATCTCGCCCTCGCGTCCGGACCGGCGCACCGCATAGGTAGCCGGGCCCAGCGTTCCCACGGGTGGGTTGGAGGAGAGCTGGATCGCTACCTCGGCGAAGAGATCCCCGCGAGCATCCGTCAGCCGGTAGCCCTTCACGCGGCGGGCCAGGCTCTTCGCCCGCCCCCGGTCGCCGATGCCGACCCAGGGAAAGGCGTCACGCGATTGCCAGCCGACGAAGAGGCCCATCGCCACCCAGTGGTCGACCCACTCGGCTTCTACGTGATACAGCCGGCTCTTCCCGAGCGTGGCCCAGTCCGACGCGATGCCGTACCCGTAGCAACCGCAGTGGTACGACCTCAGCTCTCGCTCGTCCTCACCTTCCGTCACATCGCGCAAGGTGTCGACGAGTTCCAGGCTCTTGCGGTGGTACGAGAGGCTCGCCTTCTCGCCGAGTCGCTGGTGGTGGATCTTCCACCCCTGTGCCTCGGCGTGGAAGAGGGAGTCGAATCGCGCCTGGGCCTGCGTCGCGTTCCCCCGCATCAGGCTCCCGTTCACGCGTCTGCCGGAGATCTCGTACCAGACGGTGAGGTTCCTGCCGGCTTCGGCGCAGTGCAGATCCTCGAAGCTCGCCGTCTCGGCGACCAGTCCCTGCGCTCCGAGCCACGCCCTCAGCTCCGCGTGCTCCTGCTCGTTGAATCCAGCTTCATCAGTCGACAGCTGGAGCCCCAATCCCTCGACATGGAGGGGCGCGGCTGGGGCCAGCAGAGTGTACTCCTGCCGGATTTCCGGACCCTCCGGCTCGATCCGTCCAACGACGACTACCCGACGCGGATAGGACTGATCGGGAGACACGGGCTCCTGGGATTCGTCGATGACGATCCGTGCCGAGCCGGTCTCGAGGATCCGTCGGCTCCCGGCGAAGACGATCGATCCCACGCGCTTTCCATCGATCAGGATCTCCTGCTCGCCGGCGGAGACGGCCCGGCTCTGCAAGAGGTGAGTCTCAGGGGCGTCCGAGGACGCGGCCAGCGAGACAGACGCGGCGATGAGCAGGAGAAGCGGAAGGCCCCGGAGTGATCTCAAAGCGCCATCCGGGTCAGCGCCGCTCAGCGACGACCACCTCTGCGGGGAGGCCGAGGGGCGTCAACTGAACGTGATGCGTGATGTGCCAGTCGCAGACAGGGAGAAGCGGAATCAACTCGATTGGGCGGCAACCCAGAACCAGCGTGGGACGCAGGCGATGCACACTTGCCCACACCCTTGCTGAGAGGCGCGACAAGGGAGTCGATCCCGTCGACAGACCGGCGAGACACAGCAGGCCCGACGGGCGAAGCATCCGGTGGGCTTGCTCCAGCACCAACGCGATGTCCTCTTCCGAGAGCAGGTCGAAGACGAAGGTGGAGACGAATCGCTCGAACGACTCCGAAGGCTGATCGGAGGGGGGCTCGCCATCGCTTTGTGCGATCTCAACGCGCTCCCCGAATGGAGCGAGGGCCGCCCGTGCGACGCGAACCATCGTGGTGCTCTGGTCGACGGCCCGGTAGCGAGCCGTCTCGGGAAGATGATCCCGCAGCAGACGAGCTGCGAAGCGACCGGTCCCACAGCCAAACTCGAAGACGGATCGGGCCGCAGCAAAATCTCCGCATTGGGCAAGCTCGTCGGTCGCGCGATCCTCGTAATAGGGAAGCGCGTCCAGCTTCTCGCCTACCCGGTCATAGGCCTGCCGCGCCTCGACGTGCGAGAGGGTCTTCATCTTCGAAACACGCTCACTGTTGGCGCGCGGATCCCGCGCTCGATGCCGGATGTTGCCCTTGATCGGACATTCGGATCGGGACTGCCCGGATCCCATGCGCTCGCCGCATGGGGCCCAATGCCTTTGCTCGGTTGCAGTCTAGAGCATCTCATCCCCCCACTCGACCTGGGTCGAGCGGGGGATGGCGTAGCCGGCCCCCGTTTCTGGGAGCCGCCTGCCTTCGTCTTCTAGAGCCGTGTGAACCAGCGCTCGAAGCGGGGGCGGTAGCAATTCTCGGGATCGACCGAAACGACGACATGGCTTGCTCGACCGTAGATCTGGTCGAGTGCGACGGGGCCAATGATGCGGGCGTCCTTGCTTACGTCCCGATTGTCGCCCAGGAAGAAGTAGTGGCCCTGGGGCACGACCACTTCTTCGAAGTCACCGACGCCGTGAACGCCCGCGGTGAGGGTCACCATGTGATCTCGACCGGGAAGATGTTCGGTCGCCGTCACCGCGAAGGTCTCGTAGCCATGTGGCAGGCGGACCTGGAACGGTTCACCGACGGGATCGTAGTCAACGCGGACGCCGTTGATGATCAAGCGCTTGTTCTTCATGGCGACGCGATCGCCCGGCAGGCCCACGATACGCTTGACCAGGCGGATGCCATCTTCGGGCGAGGCAATCGTGACGATGTCACCGCGTTGGGGCGCGGCCCAGCGTGCGAGCCATGTGAAGGTGAAGGGGAACCGGAGCCCGTACGCGAGCTTGTCGATGTAGATGCGATCGCCTTCGACGATCGTAGGTCGCATCGAGCTCGTCGGGACGTCGTTCCAGTCCGCGACGGCCGATCGGAGCGGCACGATGACACAAACGGTGACGACGATCGGGAGGAGGGTCAGCCGCCAGGAACTCCCGGCTCCTTCGCCTCGCTCTTCGGGCTCTCTTCGAGCTTCCTTCTTTCCCACCCTCTTGCCCTGTGACTCTCGACTCCGCTGGCTCCGCACGTCTCCGGTCTCCCTGCTTCTCGGGCACCTCTTCGAGCCGGGACTGATCCGGCCCTCGGCATGTCGTGAGATGGACACCACTTTCGGGGATGCGGTTCGCGAGCGGGCACGACCTTCAGCCCGGCCTGCCGGATCTTCCGCGATCTCGCTGCGGCCACCTGTCGAGCAGGCGCATCACGCGTCGCGCCGTGTCAGCCATGGCGCGGGACACATCCTCGGCCTTCACGCGAAAAGAGACCAGACGATCGTGACCACAGCCGTCGCACTGTACGCGCAGGACTCCATGCGCGAGCACACCGCACTCGGGGTAGGCGCGAAGCTCGCGCTCTAAGAAGCGCGCGATCTCCGCACCCTGCTCGCGGACGGCTTCGTGCCGGAGCCTTTGACGATATCCCCGCTGACTTCGCTACCGTGTCCCCCAGTCAAGACACGGAGAACCCAGGGCGAACGGGATCCATGCCGAGCCCGCAATGGTCCATCAGCTCTGGCCCTGATCCGAATGCCGCATCCGACCCAGTATCGCCGCATCGACGCATGATCGAGCCCCGCTACCCCGACGCCGTTGCTCCCGAGCGCAGTCGCTGGGTCGATTCCAGTGGCGTGCGGCTGCGCGTTCACGAGTGGGGAGATCCCGCTGCGGCCCCGCTTCTGCTCTGTCACGGCATGTTCGACCACGCGCGAGGTTTCGACCTGCTGGCCCCGAGGCTGGCGTCGCGCTACCGCGTGCTCGCGCTCGACGCTCGCGGGCACGGAGAGTCGGACTGGGTTGATAGCTATGTCTGGTTCATGGACGTGCTGGACATCGTGCGCGTTCTGGGCGAGATCGGACGTCCAGTCCGCCTGGTCGGCCATAGCAAGGGGGGCGGGCAGTCTACCGATGCGGCAGTTCTCGCACCCGATCGTGTATGCAAGCTCGTGAACATCGATGGTTTCGGCCCCCCGGATGAGGGCGATTTCAATCACCCGGGCGCGCCGGCTGTGGAGCATCTCACAACGGCCGAGCGCTGTCGGCTCTTCCTGGATCGCCGGCGGGGGGCTTCTCGGCGTCTCGAATGGCGCCCCTACGAGAGCCTCGAGGAGCTCGTCGCGCGGCGCAGTAGCCAGAATCCGCGGCTGACTCGCGAATGGCTGCGCTACTTCGTCTATCACGGTGCGCGCGAGTCGGCTGATGGCTGGCGCTGGCGGGCCGATCCCCAGACCGTTGCGGGTGGCTTCGGCCCGTGGAATCCGCAGTGGATCGGCCCGAGCTGGAAGCGACTGCGCGTTCCGATGCTCGCGGTGACGGGCTCGGTACCCGACACCTGGGGGCCTCTGCCCGAGGAGGTGCTCTCACGGCGACTCGAGTACGTAGCGCAGTTCGAGCGCGCAGTCGTGAGAGGATCGGGACACTTCGTTCACATGGAGCACCCGCGCGAGATGGCCGACCTGCTCTTGGACTACCTGGGCGACTGATGAAGATTCAACATGGGCGCGTTTCCCTCGAGCTGCACGAACGTCAGACCGCCGACGGAGAGTCGTTGCTGCTGCTCCACGAACTGGGCGGCGACTCCGGTGATTGGTCAGACGGCTGGAGCGGTTGGCCGGGATCGGTCTACGCGCTCGACTTCGCCGGGCACGGCGCCTCGGGCCAAGTGCGCGGCGGCGGGTACTACCCCGAGTATTTTCTGGCGGATGCCGACCTGGCACTGGAACGTATCGGAGATCGGGTGGTCATCGCCGGCAGTGGCATTGGGGCCTACGTGGCACTGCTGCTCGCCGGGGCGAGAGCCGACCGCGTGTCGGCGGCGCTTCTGCTGCCCGGACGGGGGCTGTCCGGGGGCGGGGCCGAGCCCGCGCCGGATCCTGCGCCCTACGAGAGCGCCGAAGAGTGGTGGCGGCGCGTCGACGAGGATGCTCGACGCTACGCACCGGGAACCGATCCGATGGCCTCTGCCTGCGAACACGATATTCGTCCGGCCGGCTACGCGGCGCAGTTCGCCTCCGCCGCCAAGCGCCTGCTCTTCGCCGATGCCGCCGAGCGGGACGGCGCCACTCCTGTCTGGTGGCGTGCGGCACGTGAGGCAACACCCGGTGAGATCGTTCCGGCAGACCTCGCTGCGGCGTTGACGTGCCTGCGACCGCTGCGTGAGCGAATCGTGTAGCAGGCAGCGCGCGGGATTCCCGCGATCAGTCCTCGCTCGGCGTCAGGCTCTCCAGCCGCTCGAGCGCGTCGTAGTAGCCGTCGATCAGCTCGGCGACGACCGTCTTGGCCGGACGCACTTGATTCATGCTGCCAACGATCTGACCAACCGGGTTGAAGGCCACTGGCTGCGCCTTGTCGGCGTAGATATGTGTTCGCATGATCATGTCGATCGTCACCATGCCTTGTAGCGGCATGGGCAGGGGATCGGGCGTGTCTTCTCGCTGCCAGGCCTCGGTCCACTCGTTGCGCAGCATGCGGGCCGGCTTGCCTGTGACCGACCGGGAGCGAATGGTGTCGCGGCTGGTCGCGGCCAGGTAGGACTCCTTCTGCGCCATGTGGCCCATCGCCTCCTTCACCGTGAGCCAGATCGAGCCGGTCCAGACCCCGACTGCACCGAGCGCCATGGCGGCGGCGACCTGGCGTCCGCTGCCAATACCGCCCGCTGCCAGCACTGGCGTTGGCGCCACGGCGTCGATCACCTCCGGCCACAGCACCATGCTGCCGATCTCGCCCGTGTGTCCGCCGCCCTCGTAGCCCTGGGCGATGACGATGTCGACGCCCGCATCCCGGTGCTTCAGCGCCTGGTAGGCGCTGCCGCAGAGCGCCGCCACCTTTCGGCCCGTGCCGTGTATCGACTGGATGACGTCGGGTGGCGGCGTGCCGAGGGCATTGGCGATGAGCCTGACCTTGTCGTGTGACAGCGCCGCCTCGATCTGGGGTAGGGCGGTCGCGATGGTCCAGCCGAGCAGCCGGTCGCTTCTCTGCTCTTCGGGGAGCTGGGGAACGCCGTGGTCGGCCAGCAGCCGGTCGGCAAAGTCGCGGTGCTCCGGCGGAATCGACTCGCGGAGCCGGTCCTCCAGCTGCTGCGGGTCGAGCTCCCCCATGCCCTCGTACTTGCCCGGGATGACCGTGTCCACGGCATACGGCTTGTTGCCGATGTGATCGTCGATCCACGTCAGCTCCCTCTCGAGTTGTTCCGGAGAGAATCCCACCGCGCCGAGTACGCCCATCCCGCCGGCTCGGCTCACCTCGACGACGACGTCGCGACAGTGCGTGAACGCGAAGATCGGGACGTCGATTTCGAACAGATCACAGAGCTCGGTGTGCATGGGCGGGGTCTCCGGTGGACCTCGAGTTCGAGAGTCGGAGCAGTCTAGCCGCCTGACTCTGCGTCGGCGAGGAATCGCGGGCCCGAGGGGGGGCAGTGGCGGGCGGTGTCTCGGAGCCGCTGCCCTCCGGCTCGCCAGGTGACTCTGCGTTCGAGGTTTTTCCCGATTCCGCCGTGTGGCAGTCCCTTTCGACGAGCAGGTGCGCGGGGGTGACAAATGGGGGTATGATGTCGATGCGCCAGGGGGGGTGGCCGGGTGAGCATCCTGGGGCGCGGTCCGCTGGCTGGCCAGTTGGTCGAACGCCGACTGGTCGATTAGTCGAGTAGCTGAACAGTCGACTGGTCGTTTGGCCGATTCAAGAGCGGAGCGTCGCCCGTCCAGCCACGATCAGGGCGCACGGAGTTCCCGATTGGCTCCGCGTATCTACCCGTGGCGTCAGCACGAGGCACGAGCGGCCCGTGCTGGCAGATCGACGGTGCCACGTGGCGGGCCGAGTTCGTCTGCGGTGTTCGTCGCGCAGGTGCCGAGCAGCGGTGGCTGTGTGGCTGATCCGCGCTCGACGTGATCGGAAACGATCGTCGGCGACGAGATCCGCCACACCAACGGTCCGGAGTGGCTGTGACAACCAAGAAGAGCAGCAGCGAGCACACTGGCGCAGAAGCCGAAGTCGAGCGCGGCGTGGCGAGAAAATCGGCCGCGCGAAAGGGCTCGCCGAAGCGGAGTGCCGCCAAGCGGCGTGCTTCGGGCAAGAAGGCCGAAGAGGACGGGCAGCCGAAGGTGCAGGCCGCCGCCAAGACAGCGGCCAAGAGCCGCCCCGTGCGGCGCCGGCGTAGCGGTGGCAGAGGGCGTTCTCGTGCGCAGAGCGGCGCGAGACGCGACACGCGCCCCGTGGTCGAGCCGACCGCGGAGGGCGTTGCCATCACCGAGCCGGCCATGGATGCCGCGGCCTTTGCCGTCACGTTGGGAGATGACGCGGGTGCGCCGGGGGGCATCAGCGGAGAGCAGATCGAGGCGGCGGCGGCCCGTCTGGGGATTCAGAATCTGTATCCCGAGCAGACGCGGGCCATTCTTCACAGCCTCCAGGGCCGGGATGCTCTGGTGGTGTTGCCCACCGGCTACGGCAAGTCGGCCTGTTTCCAGATTCCGTCACTTCTGCTGCCCAAGCCCGTCGTGGTGGTCTCTCCATTGCTCGCGCTGCTCGAAGATCAGACGCGAAACCTCGACAAGCGCAACGTACCGGTCGTGCGCGTCGACGGGACCGTGCGTGGCAAGGCTCGGCGTGAGGCAATGGAGCGCGTGGCGGCGGGTGGCCCGCTGCTGGTGATGACGACACCCGAGACGCTGGCGGGTGAGGAATTGCTGTCGGTCTTGCGCGAGACCGGGATCTCGCTCTTCGCGGTGGACGAGGCCCACTGTGCCTCGGAGTGGGGGCACGACTTCCGTCCCGCCTATCTTCGGCTGAACGAGATGCTCGAGCGCTACGGCAGGCCGCCGGTGCTGGCGCTGACCGCCACGGCGACCGAGTCCGTTCGGGAAGATCTGATCCGCATTCTGAAGCTGGACGATCCGCTCGTGATCGTCGCCTCGCCGCATCGCGCCAATCTCGGGTTCGAGGTGATCGAGTGCGGCAGCACGGCGCGCCTACGGGCGCTGACGCGGCTCGTGCTTCGTCTGCGTCGCCCCGGCATCGTCTACTGCTCGACCACCAAGGACGTGGATGCGGTGAAGGGCGCCCTCAGGGCGTTGGGCGTGCCCGCGCATCGCTACCACGGTGGCATGAAGGGGAGCGAGCGCAAGGAAGAGCAGGATCTCTTCATGAAGCGGGGTCGCCGCCTGGTGATGGTGGCGACCAGCGCCTTTGGCCTCGGCATCGACAAACCGGACATTCGCTACGTGGTCCACTTCCAGACACCCGCATCGCTCGAGCAGTACGTGCAGGAGGCGGGACGCGCCGGGCGCGACGGTCGTCCTTCGCACTGCATCCTTCTGCACCACACCGAAGACCGCGACATTCACGAATTCCTGCTGGGCCAGAGCCGCGTGCGCCCCGCCCAGCTCTTCCAGCTCGTGAAGGCGCTGGTCGCCTGGGTCGAGGAGGAGCGATTGCCCGATATCGTCGACCTGGCGGCGTCGGCTCAGATCGCCCAGCGCCCGACGGCGGCGGTGGTGGCGGTGCTCGAGTCCGCGGGCCTGGTTGAGCAGACGGCCGATCGCCGCATTCGTTCGCTGGTCAAGCCGGACGAGTTGGTCGATCGGGCTCGCAGGCTCACAGAACAGTTTCAGCGTCTTCGCAAGTCGGACGCCGAACGCCTCGACGCAATCCAGGACTACGCCGAAGAGGAACGCTGTCGAGCCCAGCTACTTCGCGAATACTTCGGCGTGGAGCCGGGGGGTGTGTGTGGCGTCTGCGATGTCTGCCGCGAGGCTGGAGAGCGACCGGGGAGCTTCTTCGAACCGCTGCGAAAGCGCAAGGCGAAGAAGGCCCGCAAGTCGCGTAAGGCGAGCAAGGCCAGGAAGGCCAAGAAGGCAGGCAAGAAGCGAGCGGCGAAGCGGGGGCGACGTCGCGGTTCGCGTGGTCACGGTCGAGGCGGCACCGGCGGGCGAGGCCCGGCCGAAGATCAGGGGCAGCGCACGGCCGAATCCTGAGACGGGACACGTCTGAAGAGCGGCCTCCGGCGGCGCTTCAGGTATAGACCGCGCTAGGGCGTGTACCAGATCGGCGATGTCCACGCGCGTTCCTGAATGACCGGTCGGTGGTCTTCAGCGCAGCAGCCCGCCAGTGCGTCGGGTACCGAACTTGGCTCGTTGCAATCGACGCGCGCGGCGTTGCAGATGTATTGACTCCAGCGACAGCTCGGGTTCTCGAGCACGCGCGCATAGTAGAAGGCCGGCTCCGCCGGATTGAAGTCCGGGTCGCTCCAGACGCTGCAGAGCGTCTTCGCTCCGTGGCCCCGGCGCTCGCACGTGGCGGTGTCGACATGGGCGTCGTTCGGGCCACCGGCCACGTCGATGACCCGCTCTGCGAGTTCTCCGTCTTCGACCCAGCCCTTGACGATCTGCACGCGTTGCAGCGGTGTGCCGGGTGACGTCGCGCTGCCGGGGTCCTGCATGGCCCAGAGTGCGAAGTGCGGTGCCCGAGCTGCGCCCAGACCGGATGCGGCCGGCAGGTCACCGCCCATCGGGACGCCTCCGGCGTAGCCGCGCTCGACGAAACGGCCGTCTTGGCAGAGGTTCTCCGGGTAGTCCCAGCCGCCGAAGAAGCGGACGATCGGGCGTGTGCCGCTGGTGCCGTAGGCCTCGCGCCGCCGCATGGCGGAGAAGAGCGCGTCGCGTGTGTTCTCCTCGGCCCAGAGCACCGCCAGCCCGCCCGGGTTGAATTCGAGATCGTCCGGGAAGCCTTTGGGCACGCCCTCTCCCGAGGCGAGGCCGGCTCCGCCGTGGCCCGGATGGTTCTTCTCCTCGGTGAGCCCAGGGGCGGCAATGTGGGTGTCGGTGCTGGCGATGATGCCGTACTTGAGTCCGTTGCTGCCAAGCGTCAGCTGCTGGCGGAGCCCCTGCTTGAGTGCCCAGCGCACGAAGTTCTGCGGTGTGGCCGGCTGCTTGGTGGCGAACGTCGAGAACTTGGCGCCAAAGCGGTCGTAGCGGAGCTTCTCGAAGCCGCATGCCTCGTCGGTGACACCGACATCGAGCTGGCACTCCGAGTCGCCCTTGTGCTGCATGATCTCAACCAGCGGCTCCCAGCGCTGGCGGCGCCGAGCTTCGTCTGCGTCGACGGGCTTGGCGACATCCTTCGACACCGCCAGCTTCGCGGTTGCGAACATGAGCCCGGCACTGATGTTCGAGTTGTGCGGAATCGTCAGCACGTCGCAGCCCGGAATCCCGTCCACGCACTTCCTCTGGAGGTGATCCCAGAGATCGGATGCGCTCGGTGTGTCGACCCAGCTCACCGGCAGATCGGGCACGCGGTGGTTCCGGAAGATCACGTTGCGGTGAAGGTTGTTGCCGTCGTCGACAGTGGCGGTCCACTCATAGCCGACGAAGCTCGTGAAGCTGCAGCTCGCGCT
Organism: Deltaproteobacteria bacterium; assembly: GCA_029261835.1. Taxonomy (GTDB): domain Bacteria; phylum Myxococcota_A; class UBA9160; order UBA9160; family UBA4427; genus JAJDAO01. The sequence continues at coordinate 157,930 of JAJDAO010000003.1, forward strand.
GCGGTCATAGGCTTCCTCGCCGGCAGCCTGCGACGCGCGCCAGAGCTCGCCCGTCGCGGCGATACAGTGCTTCCAGTCCTCGCCGCAGAGCCCCCAGTGAGACTTCGCCACGAGAGTTCGCCAGCCGAAGAGCCGAAACGCGAGGTTCGGCCAGTTTCGGTGGATCCAGCAGATGATCGAGCTGTAGCCCGGCGAACCCGGCGTCGTACAGAGATTCACTTCGCCCATCAGCTCTGCATGATCGGTCACGGACACGAAGTCCAGCGGTCTTTCCAGGCGCACCGTGCGAAGCGGGTTGCCGTCCGCATCGTACGGCTGGATTCCCATCGTCTCGCCCCGGGCGAAGCGATAGGCATCCCGCGGCGTGTTGCGGGTGTCCTGGGTGCTGGCGTCGAACGAGTAGGCGGTGTGGACATGCGTGTCGCCGAAGAACGGCCGGCGCAGTGGGTCGTAGTCCGCGCAGGGCTCTCGTTCTTCACTGACCGCATAGGGTCGCGACGGCGCGGTAGAGATGTCTGCAGCGTGCACCGCTGCGGGGGATGCAGCACTCGCAAGCAGTGTGATGAGAGTCAGGAATCCGGTGAGCATGGTCCCTCCGCTCGACGCATGGATGGGCCCCGCCGTCTTCGGCGAGATGGCTCTCACGACAGTCCGCATGGTGCCGGCTGGCGACGTGAGGAGGATCGATGATAGTACGATTCCTCACGTGCGGGATTCGCCCACGAGACATTCGACCCCGTCTGGCTCGCTCAGCGTGAAGCCGGCCTGTCGGTCGATGCGAGCCCTGCGTCGTCACAGGGTCGGGCCTTTCTCATTCGGGGATGCGCCCGGCGCGCCCGAGCTTCTTGCCCCAGTACACATGATCGAAGCTCACCTTCTCGACGCGCTTGCCGCCCGAGGGCGCGTGGACGAACGTGCGATTGCCCAGGTAGATGCCGACATGACTCGTCTTGCGCCCCGTCAGGCGGAAGAAGAGAAGGTCTCCGGGTCGTAGGTCGCGCAGTGAGATCTGCTGCGACAGGGCATCGAGGGCGGCGGCGGAATGGGGCAGCCCGCGAATCCCGGCTTTCCGGTAGCTGTACAAGACGAGGCCACTGCAATCGAACCCGTCGGGCGAGCTGCCGCCGCGGCGGTACGGCACGCCGACCTGCGCGAGCGCGGTACGCACCAGCATCGTTCGATCGAGGTGCCCGGAGACGCCTGCCCTCGAGGGCGGGCCGGGCGAGGCGCATGCGCTGGTCATCGCCACGGCGATGCCCAACAGGCTCAGAATCGGCGAATGCGCGGCTGTAGTCACGGGCTGTCCTCGCTGATGCGCTCCAAGTCAACAGCGGCAGAACGGTCACCCGCCGTGAGCACAGGTTTGTTTCGGGGCCTCTGCGCCCGACCCGATTCAGTCGGCCATCCAGCTTGCGGGTACGCAGGCGTGGCTTCCCAGCCAGCTGGCGAGACGTTCGAAGAGATCGGGCTCGTGCAGCGCACGGGAGATCACGTAGGTGTGGATCGCCTCTGTATCTTCCGCGTTCAGGCGGTCCGCGAAGCTCGGCATGCCCCCGCTCATGCGCACGCCACCCAGCACGATGTTGTTCCAGTCGTCGTGGACCGGACGCGCGGCGAAGCGCAGGTCGGGGTGCAGGCCACTCGAGCGCACACCCATGCCGTGGCAGAAGAGACAGTGACGTGCGTATAGCTGGCGTCCGCGCGAGACCTGCTCGGCGGAGGCGCGCAGCGGTGGCACCTCGACACGTTGCGGCGGACGCTTCTCGATCTTTGGCATCTGAGCGCGGCCACCCAGCTTGTAGACCAGCAGGCGCCCCTCGTTCACGTAGTCGAATTGTGCGTAGTGCGCGCCGTGAGAGCCGCCCATCCCCGCCAGCACGGCCACGTACTGCTCGCCGTCGATGGCATAGCTGATGGGTGGCGCCATGATTCCGATTCCCACCTCGGAGGTCCAAAGGCGCTCTCCCGTACGTGCGTCGTAGGCGGAGAACGCGCCACTGCCCGTGCCTTGAAAGACGAGGTCGCCGGCCGTGGTGAGCAGCCCGCCGGGCACGCTGCTGGTGTGTTCCACACGCCAGACCTGCCGCTGCCGCACGGGATCCCAGGCCGTGATGTGGCTCGGTGCGCAGAATCGAAGAGCGGCCGCGTAGTTCTCCATGCTGGCCTGCACCTCGCCCAGGTCCTCCGCGGTGTTCCAGCTGCCGGGCAGGAACTCGAAGCCGGGATCCGGGGTATAGGGGTAGGCGGAGCTCAGGCTCGGGATGTAGACCAGCCCGGTGCGAGGGCTGTAGCTCATGGGATGCCAGTTGTGAGCGCCCATCGGTCCCGGCGTCACCATCGCCCGCTTGCGCGACCAAAGGGCTTCTGGGCGTTCCACGGGGCGGCCGGTCGTGAGGTCGACGCGGCTGGCCCAGCTCACCTCGACGAAGTGCTCGGCCGAGATCAGCTCACCCGTCGCTCGGTCGAGCACGTAGAAGAAGCCGTTCTTGGGCGCCTGCATGAGAACCTTGCGCGGGCGTCCGGCGATCTCGATATCGGCCAGAATCATGTGCTGAGTCGCCGTGTAGTCCCAAGATTCGCCGGGCGTGGTCTGATAGTGCCAGACCAGCTGCCCGCTATCGGGACGCACGGCAAGGATCGAGGACAGGAAGAGGTTGTCACCGCCGCCCGGGCTGCGCCGCTCGCGGTCATAGACTGCGGCGTTGCCGACCCCCGCGTATAGGAGGTCGAGTTCGGGGTCGTACGCGAAGGAATCCCAGACCGTCCCACCGAGTCCCGACTCCCAGAGCGAGTCGGGGGACCAGGTGCGGGCCGCAAGCTCGAGCTCCGGGTGTTCGTGCGGGCCTTCGCGCGAGCGGGGTACCGTGTAGAAGCGCCAGAGTAGCTGGCCGCTTTCTGCATCGTACGCGCTGAAGTAGCCGCGTACGCCCAGGTCGGCGCCACCATTGCCGATGATGACCCGCCCCTTGATCACGCGCGGAGCGCCCGTGATCGTATAGGGTTGTCGCGGGTCGACGGTCATCACGCTCCAGACCGGCTCACCCGTCGCCGCGTCCAGCGCGATCAGCCGCCCGCCGATGGTTCCGACGTAGACCCGCCCGCCGAAGACCGCCACTCCCCGGTTCACGACATCGCAGCAGGCGTGGCGTCCCTTCCAGCGGGGTACGGCGGGATCGAAGCGCCAGAGCTCGCGGCCGCTGGCGGCGTCGAGGGCGTAGACCACGCTCCAGCTACCGGTTGCGTAGAGCACGCCGTCGACCACCAGCGGCGTCGCCTCCAGGCCGCGGCGGGTGCCGGTCATGTACGACCACGCGAGTGCGAGATGGGCGACGTTGCCGCGTCGAATTCGTGCGAGTGGGCTGAAGCGCTGTTCGTCGTACGTGCGGCCGTGGGCCAGCCAGGCGCCCGGCTCCCGATCGGCCGCGCGAATGCGAGCCGCGTCCACGCCGCCGGCCGACGCCTCTTGCCCCGCGGCTGAAGCGGCTCCCAGCAGCAGCCCCCCCACGGCGGCGAGCGCGCAAAGGTGTTGAAGCACGAGCCCTGCAGTGTGGCGAGAGAGGCCGGAGCGATGGCTCGAGGAGGCGCTCATGGTCGGGCGGTGACGACCTGCATTGTCCCACGGAATTTCGAGATCTTCTCGGCATCCCCGAAGCCCGCCTGCGTGAGCTCGTTCAGCAGCCCGTGTCGCACCATGTCGCGGCGGGTGGGGTTCTCGAAGTTGAGCGGGTAGGGGAGCCAGTAGCCGAGCCAGAGCCCGAGCAGCAAACGCAGCAGGAGGCTGGGCGGATCGTCGAGGTCCAGCACGAAGACCCGCCCAGCGCGGCGCAGCACTCGCCGCGCATCGCGCAGAGCCGCGATGCGCGTGGCCCGCGGCATCTCGTGCAGCGCGTGGGGGATCACGACGGCGTCGAAGCAGCCGGCGGCGAAGGGAATCTGCGTCGCGTCGGCTTCGACGAGCGGCACGTCTGCGAGATCTCGCTTTCGCTTCGCTTGGCGAAGTTGGCCGAGTGAGAGGTCCGCCCCGAGGACTTGCGCCGAGGCGTCCGCCCGGCTCCGAATCGCTCGCGACGAGCTTCCGGTTCCGCAGCATAGATCGAGCACACGCCTGGCACCGGTGAGGTCGACCGAGGTCATCATTTCCCGGCGGAAGTGCTCCTCGCCGCCGAAGGGCCACAGAACCCAGCGCATGACGATGTCGTAGTCGTGGCTGTGAACATGATCGTAGAACCACTTGTAGAACGGCCGCTTCGCCAACGGGGTCTTCCTCACAGGCACGGCGTAGAAGTGTGTGTTGCCCAGCGAAGGAGCGCAAGAGGAGACGCCGCGGGAGCCTCGCTCACTTCTGGATCATCGACCGGGCCTTGCGGATGAACTCCTCGGTAGCCTTCTCGTCATCGGCCCGCACGGGCCGGGTCGGCACCTCGACACCGCGTTGGCAGGCCGGCCGCTGCGCGATTGCGTCCAGCCACCGCTGCACGCCCTCGAGGCCCTCCACCGATACACCCGACCAGCCGTGCGAGCGCACCCAGCACCAGTTGGCGATGTCCGCGATCGAGAAATCGCCTGCCAGCCACTCGTGGTCGCTGAGTCTTCGCTCGAGTACCTCGAAGAGTCGCCGAGACTCGTTCTGATAGCGGTCGATCGCCGGCTGGATCTTCTCGGGGAAGTAGCGGAAGAAGACGTTGGCTTGGCCCATCATTGGACCGACGCCCCCCATCTGAAACATCAGCCACTGGATCACACGCGAGCGCCCCTTGGTATCGGTGGGCATCAGCCGCCCGGTCTTCTCCGCCAAGTAGATGAGGATGGCGCCCGATTCGAAGACGGCGAAGTCGTCGGCGTCACGGTCGACGATGGTCGGGATGCGGCCGTTGGGATTGAGCTCGAGGTACGTTTCCTCTTTCTGCTGATTCTCCCCCAGATTGATGGCGCGCACCTCATACGGGAGCTCGAGTTCCTCGAGCGCGACTGAGGCCTTCCAGCCGTTCGGCGTCGTCGCGGTGTAGAGATCGATCATTCGCGCTGCTCCTCCGTTTCCCCAGAAGACTAGAACCTATCTCATAAATCTCTCCCGTCGCCTGGCGCGTGCTTTCGGCCCGCTGAGCAGATCCGCTCCATCGCGAGGCAGCAGACGGGGAACCGGGGCGTTCGTCGGCAGGCTGTTGCGCCAGGGCTCATTCGAGGCGACTCTCGGCGCGAGAGGGAAGCTTGCGATGTTGACTCGTATCGATCGGCTGCAGATGGCGGTGCCGGACCGCTCACTGGCGGCTCGCGGCTGGGTGTCGCTCCTGGGCGCCGAGCACGCCGGAGAAGACCGCTTGACCGGTCTCGCGGCTCAGCGCAGCCGCTACCGACTCGGCGACGGCTTTGTCGAGCTGCTCGAGCCCGACGGCGCCGGACCGCTGGCAGACGTGGTGAAGAAGCGCGGTGCCCATCTCTTTGCCGCTGGCGCCGCCACGGCAGACCTGGACGCACTGCACGCTCGGCTGCGGGGGCGTGGCGTCGAGCCCCTGGCGGAGGGCGGGCAGCTCCACCTGGACGCGAGCGCGGCGGGCGGACACGGGCTGCGGCTCGTGCTGAGTGCCGACGTTCCATTGCCGAGCGTCGGTGCCATCGACTGTCTCTACGAGGTGACGAATCTGGTGAGGGACTCGAAGGCGGCGGTGGATGTCTGCGCGGCGCTCATGGGTCTCGACCCCGAGGCCTTCGTCGCCATCGAGTCCTCGCACTACGGCTACGATGGCACCCTCACCCTGTTCGACCCGGATCGCCTCGATCGCTTCGAGCTCATCACGCCGCGCGTCGCGGAGAACACAATGGGCCGCTTCTTGGCGCGCTTCGGCGAGAGCCTCTACATGGCTTTCGCCGAGAGCGGTGAGCTGTCCGCGGTGGCGGAACGGGTCGCCGAGGCGGGTCTCGGTCATACCCTCGTGCCGCCGGGTGAGCCGGGGGCAGGAGGTGCTCCGCATACGCTGTTTCTGCATCCGGCAGCCCTCGGCGGCATGATGCTCGGGCTTTCGCGCCGTGGCTTTGCATGGACATGGTCGGGTCACCCGGAGCGCGTGGAGGGCAGCGCATGAGCGAGTCGCACGGCAGCAGCGGCGAGCTGCGGGTCGAGGACGGCGGGCGCGTTCGCTTGCTCACACTGGATCGTCCGAGTGCCCTCAACGCGTTCAACGATGGACTCTACGATGGTGTTCGTCGTGCGCTCGAGGAGGCGACTCGCGATCCGGATATCGCCACCGTGGTGATCACCGGAACGGGCCGCGCATTCAGCGCTGGCCAGGACCTGGGCGAGATGGCCAAGCCGGTCCGTCATGGGGACGGAGAGCCGCACGGCTTCATCCCCTTCATCGAGGTCGTCGAAGCGTTTCCCAAGCCGCTCATTGCAGCGGTGAACGGCATCGGTGTCGGAATCGGTCTTACGCTGCTGCCCCACTGTGATCTGGTCCTGATCGCCCGCGGTGCTCGCCTGCGGGCTCCTTTCGTGAGCCTCGGCGTGACAGCCGAGGCGGGGAGCAGCTTCCTCCTGCCCGCTCGTATGGGCTGGCAGAACACCGCTCATCTCTTCTACACGGCGAGCTGGCTGGATGCCGAAGAGGCGGTGGCGGCCGGGCTGGCGTGGCGGGCCTGCGAGCCGGAAGAGCTGCTCGACGAGGCGATGGCAGTGGCGCGAGAGATCGCCGTGATGCCGGTGGAATCGCTCATCGCGACGAAGACACTGCTGGTCGAAGCGCGGCTCGACGCGGTCCGGCAGGCCCGCGAACGCGAGAACGGCTGCTTTGCGCGACTGGTGGGTGGCCCCGCAAACCGTGAGGCGCTGGCGGCCTTCAGCGAGCGCCGGGAGCCCGACTTCACGCGGCTGCCGCCGGCCGAAGTCAGAGGCGACTGATTCTCGAGGTCGGGCCCGCCGATTCAGCCGCCGATTCCGAGGTGGTCGAGTTCTTCGCGTAGGTCATCACCGCGTCCCAGGTGAATCACTCGCCAGCCGAGCTCGGCAGCCGCGTCGATATTCTCGCGTCGGTCGTCGATCAACAGCGCTTCGCCGGGTGCCACCTGCATAGCCTGGACAGCATGCCGATAGATGGCGTGATCGGGCTTGCGAGCCGAAACGGCGTAGGAGTAGATCTCCGCCTCGAAGAGGTCGAGGAAGTCGTAGCGTTCGCGCAGGGAATCGATTTGTGCGGGACTGGTATTGGACAGCACCGCCAGACGGTGCCGGCCGGCGAGCTCACGCAATACCGCCACGTTGTCGTCCAGCGGAGCGAAGCTCTGCGTAAAGATCTCGAGCAGCTCCGTCGCCGTGCCCTCGAACTGTGTCAGGACCTTCAGCTCTGCGAAGAACTCCCGCGTCGTCACGTGTCCCAGCTCGAAGTCGAGAAAGCACGGCCGGGGTCCGAGAAAGGGCGCCGCCAGTCGTTCGGGCGCGAGCGGAGAGCGCTTGGCAATCTCGCGAAGAGTGTGGCCGGGATCGTGGCCGATCAGCACCTCACCGAGGTCGAAGAAGATCGCGCGGACAGGCATTGGGAGGAGACTATCAGCGCGTGGCTGCGATCGCCGCTCGATTAGACGGGCGTCGTGTGAGCGAGGATGCGGTTGCGAAGCCGTGCCGGCGGGAAGAACGCACACCACATGCTCGCGGCGGCGACCAGCACTGCGCATACGATCACCGCGAGGCTGAGTGGCATGTCGATCGGATGTCGCTGCAGGACACCCATGCAGAAGACGGCGAGTGCCATCGTCAAGACCATGGCGCTCGCCGAGACGCCCCACAGGAGGATCTGCCCTGCCGCCACCGGATCCGCCAGCCCAAGGGCCAGTCGGCGGCGCAGCAGGCTGTAGTATCGCAGGGCCTCGAAGGCAGCCCACAGGAAGAGCGCGAGGCGGGAGAGCAGGTAGACGAGCAGGCCGATCGTACCGGGAACGGGTGCGGCCAACTCTCCACTCGCCAGACGGATGACCACCGCCGACAGTGTTGTGGCGATTCCCAGCAGCATGACTGCCTTCGCCCATGCCAAGTTCGGTCGATAGATCCGCCACACCGCCACGTAGAGGGCCATGCTTCCGAGTGCCATCAATAGGAAGCACAGCGTGTTGGCGGTTGTGGCAAGCGGTCCGGGTTCGGTCCAAAGAGCCCGCTGCCCGAACTGTCCGAGGGCGGTGCCGAGTGAGCCGGTCACGAAGGCGACGCCGAAGAGCAGCTCCGGGTGCTGCCGTGTGCGCTGTGCCACTCGCAGCAATCGCAGGCCGACGACGAGAGTCACGACGCTGAGAAACAGCATGCTGACGATCGCCACGAGCTTCAACGGCACCCTCCGTTCGCTGCGCAGATCATCGATCGCCCGCCGGCAAAACATGAATCCCAAGCGGCACCTTCCCGCCGAGGCTGGCCGGGCCCGCCTCTCAACTCCAGGGCCGAAGCGGGAGGCTGTCGATGGCGGAAGCCCGAGTTCCAGTGGGAACGGATTTCTAGGCAACCCCCGGGCCTGTCACTGGGCCGCAACCAGACGTCGGACGAACGCGCGGGATGTCTACGGGATTGCGAAGCTCGTTCGGGAAGGGAGTTCCGATGTGATCATCGAGGAAGCCGAGTGCGCGTTCGGCCTCGATCTCTGCAAGTACGGGCGGGTGTCTCGGCTGTCCTCGTCCAGCCGGCTCAGTCGACGCCGCCGGGATCGCAGCCTTGGTCGCGCAGTCTCTGCCGGGCGCGCATACGCAGCCTGGCGACTTCTTCATGCGCCTGCTCGCACAGAGCAATGCGGTCGTCGAACTCGAGGCCCTCGACCGAGATCGGCTTCCCGACCTCGATCGCCACATCCGTTGGTCGCAGCTTCAGGTTGCCTTTGGGCCACATGCTGAAGGGGCCTGCCAGGGCGATCGGAAGGATCGGCAGGCCGTAGCCGATCGCGGTGGAGAAGGCACCCCGCCTGAAGCTCTCGAGAGATCCATCGCTCGAGCGGGTCCCCTCCGCGAAGAAGAGCAGCGAAGTGTTCGAATCCCGCTGATCCATCTGCTTTCGAATTCGCTCCACGTCTTCAGCGCTCTTGGAGCGCATCACCATCACGTTTCCCGTGAGTCGCATCGCATGGCCGAAGAGCGGGATCCGCATGATCGCCTCCTTGGCGACAAAACGCACGACGAGCGCCGGTAGCCCGGCCACGATACAGGGAACGTCCCAGGAGCTCGTGTGATTGGACACGATCACGTAGCCCTGGTCGGGCCGGATGGCGTCGGCTCCGCGGACCTGGAGCCGTGTGCCGGCAAAGCGAGTGCACAGCCGGGCGAAGGAGATGTAGACCCAGTGTATCCTGGTGGCTGGCACGCCCAGGAGCGCCAGCACGATAGCCACGGCGCTGTGGAGTGCGATGGCCGTCGGAATCACCACGAAGCCGAGTGTCGTGCGCACGCGCGTGGCCAGCGGCTCGGAGAAGCTCATGCGGAAATGCTAACGCAGTCTCCAGTGGCTGCGAACAGCTAGCCTCCGGTGGGCCAGCGCGTCATCCGCTTGAATAGGTGGTCCCACGGCTTCCGATCTCCGTTGACTGGTTGCGCGAGTTCGGCGTGCCAGCGGTAGCCCTTCATCTGCGAGCCGTGGGACTCGCCAAGCGCGCCTTGGAATCGGCTCAGGATGTGCGGAATCATCTCCAGGTCGGTGGCCAGCAATAGCAACAGGGAGCGGCGAATCCCGATGGTACAGGCAGCGTCCTCGGCCCACAGAACCCGGCCGCAAACCTCGACCAGCTCTTCGAGTGCAGCGGCATCGGGCGTCTCGATCCCCACCAGGGCGGAGTGCATGCCGAACTCGTCCGCGAAGCGGCAGGCGTTCTCCAGCCGTTCGCGGAAGGCGGACTCCTCCAGACGCTGCGCGGACGCTGTGCCGCCAAAGAGGGTCTCGACCATGGCGGGATCGAGACCACTGTCCGGCGGGCTGGGAACCCTCAGCAGACCCTCGACCTTGTGCATCAGCTCATATCGCTGAGCCGGCTTGGGGAGTGTGTCGGCCGCGCCGTGCACAAGAGCCCGCACGCGATTGACGGCGCGGAGCAGGCCCTCGGAAACGACCAGCACGGGCGTCGCCACGACCGACTTGCGCAGCGCCGCCAGCACTTCGAAGCCATCGGCGCGTGACAACACGAGGTCCAACAGAATCAAGTCTGGTTGGTGAGCGAGCACCGCCGACATCGCCGCGAATCCATCCCCCGCTTCGAAGACATCGTACTCCTCGGATAGCCAGCTCATGAGTCGTTCGCGTGCTAGTTGACTGTCGTCGACGACCAGGATGCGTGCTCGATCTCCCGGCTCCACGTATTTCTCCCGGCGCTCGTCGAGAGTCAGGCCGACGCCCGGAAGTAGCGGAGCGACGGATGGGACCGAGGAAACCGTTGCGGCGGTGTCCGCTGAGCCGCCCATCGGCGCCGCCTCGGGCGAACGGTCGGCGAGATCGGTCGGTCCGGAGGCCCGAACCTCGTCCGACACATCACTCCATCGCACGCGCGCCCGCTGGAGCGCGGCGGACGGTGTGACAACCGTCTGAGTCGCCGCCACCGCGACCTTCTCGCTCCCGGCATCCGACGTGCCGATGGCGCCACCCAGCGAGATGCGGAAATCGACCGGTCCGCTCTCGTAGCCCGCCACTCGCGACTTGCGCACCTGGAGCGCGCGGCGACCGTCCTGCCAGGTATCGAGCTCGACGAATGCGCCGCAGGCTTCGGTGAGAACACTGTCGAGCACCGTGTTCTCGGCCAGCCGCTCTCGTGCGATCGTGACCACCACCGCTTGGTCCAGCTCGGCCGTGCGGTCAAAGATGCCCCGCACGAGCGTACGCACACCCACCTCGTCCAGGACCTCGGCCGTCAGCGAGGTCAGTGGATCGATGAGCAGCGTGCGGCACTCGGAGACCGACTGATGGATGGCGTCCACCAGCGCACTCCCACCATGCACACGCGTAGTCAGGGCGACCTGATGATCGAGTTCGAGAAGGGCGAGCTGTCCGCTGCGAAGCGGCCGGCCCAGATCCAGGTTCATGGAGCTCGCCTGACGCAGCAGCAGCCGGCCTGGCTCGCCGGTCAGGATCGCGACCGACTCGCCGCGCTGGCAGGCTGCTTCGGCGAGCTGCAGACACAGGACCGTACGACCTGATCCGGTCGGACCGACCAGTACCAGGGGAAAGCCGGGAGCAAGGCCGCCCAGCACATTATCGAGTAGTGCGACGCCCGTCGGACGCACGGATTCGCCAACCCTCCGTCGGCGCGTTACACCGGGCAAGCGATTCCTCCCCGGCGGTCTTCGATCCATATCGGAACGATGGATCAGGCCCTTGATACTGGAGCGGACGAGAGCGCGCATTCCGGTAGAAGGGCTGAAGCGGGCCGACTCGGAAGACCCGGGATCGTGCCCTCTGAACGACCGACACTGATTGGAGTCTGAAGCGCGTCTCCTCGCGCTCGCGGTTCGCCATAGGTGGACAGCGCCTGCTCGGCCTGCGGCGTTGGCCTCAGTCGCGGGGATCGAGTGCTGCGAACAGGATTCGATCGAGACCCGCGATGAATTGCTGCTCCGTCGAAAACAGGGCCAGGTACGGGGCGAGGGCGACGATCGTCGGGTACGTGGTGCGCGATGCCATCTCGAAGGCTAGACGCGCGTGGCGTAGCTGCTCTTCGAGCCTGCCCGGAGAATCGGCGGCGGTCTCGCCACCGCGAGCATTCGCGAAGCCGACCGCGCCGATGGTGTAGCTCATGAGCGAATAGAAGAGCAGCGCGGCATTGCGCTCGTCGAGGCCGGTCTTTCGCAAGACTGCCAAGACCTGCTCGGCCACGCCCGTCGCGTTCCTGCCGGAGAAGGCGGCTCCGCCCAGCAGCGGGATGATTCCGGGGTGCTCGCAGAGGCCCTCGTGCATCAGCCGAAACGTCTCGCGGAGCCAGTCGCAGCAGTCCGTCTCATCGTGGTTCGTGACGTCGTAGTCGCCCACGACGACGTCGACCAGCCCATCCACGATCTCTTCCTTGTTGCGGAAGTGTCGGTAGAGCGCCATGGGGGAGGCGCCGAGCCCCGCCGCCAGCTTGCGCATCGTGAGGCCGTTCAGACCATCGCGATCGGCGACTCGGAGCGCGGCGCGCAGGATGACCTCGCGGGACAGCGTCCCGCGCTGGATCGCGCGGCCGAGATGCCCCCGGCCCGCTCTTCGTCCCGTGACACGTCCACCGCTGCGTTTCCGGCCAGCCATTGCGAAACGGCTCCCCCTCGTCCCCCTCGCCCCTCTCGAAGGGGCGGCTTGACCTTGGGTACGTTGTAGCGTACACAGTACGCTCTCTCCGTCTCTGGAGCAAGCTCATGCATGGCGTCACGCGTCGAGGTTTTCTTCTGGCTGCGGGCGGTGGCCTGGGTGCAACCGCCCTGGGTCTCTCCCTGCTCCGCCTGCGGGAGGAGTCTCCAGCCCGGGATGGGGGCGCCGCGCCCACCGCCACGGCGCGTCGGGCGATTCCGGATTACGACGACTTCAAGGGGCTCTACCGCCAGACATGGACCTGGGATCGTGTCGCCAAGGGCACGCACCTGGTCAATTGCTGGTACCAGAAGAACTGCAACTGGAACGTGTACGTCAAGGGCGGCATCGCGCTTCGCGAAGAGCAGGCGGCGACCTACGAGCAGATCAATTCGGAAGTCCCGGACTTCAACCCCCGCGGCTGTCAGAAGGGCGCCTGCTACACAGAGCGCATGTATGGCGCAGGCCGCCTCCGCCATCCATTGAAGCGCGTCGGCGCTCGCGGCGAAGGCAGGTGGAAGCGCATCTCCTGGGACGATGGGCTTCGGGAGATCGCAGACCTCACGATCGATGCCCTTCACGCAGATGGGTCGGGTTCAGTGACGTGGGATCCGGGTAGCGGGAATGCCAATGGCTGCAATGGCATTGGCATACATCGAACGGGATTCGTGCTCGATACCCCGGTGATGGATGTCAACACCGAAGTCGGAGACCACCACCCGGGTGCCCTGGCGACATGCGGCAAGATCTCGTTCGCCAGCTCGGGCGACGATGTCTTCTACTCCGATCTCATCCTGGTCTGGGGTGGCAATCCGACCTACACGCAGATTCCCAACGTCCACTTCATCAACGAGGCGCGCTATCACGGAGCCGAGGTCGTCACCATAGCGCCGGACTACAGCGCTTCCGCGATTCATGCCGATCAGTGGATCCCCGTCAGGGCGGGTACGGATGCGGCACTCGGGCTCTCCATGGCCCAGGTGATCGTCGAAGAGGGGCTTCACGATGTTCGCTTCATCACCGAGCAATCGGACATGCCCCTGCTCGTGCGCGTTGAGAGCGGACGATTCCTACGCCGGAGCGAGCTCGAGAGAGGTGGTGACGACGACACCTTCTACGTATTCGACCGCACACGGAATGAGATCAGGCAGGCGCCGAAGAAGAACCTGGGGCTAGGCGACCTCGATCCCGCGCTGGAAGGCGAGTACGTGGTCAAGACCCTCGATGGTGAGGCCGCGGTCACGACGGTCTTCGAGCTGCTGCGAAAGCAGCTCTCCGACTATCGGCCGGAAGCGGTCGAACGCGTGACCGGAACGCGTGCCGGGCTGATCCGAAGCCTGGCACGACGACTCGCAGGGGCCAGAGCGGCGACGATGATCGCGGCATCGAGCTTCGGAAAGAACTATCACGGGCTGGAGATGGAACGGGCTCAGATTCTTGTCTTCACGCTGTGTGGCCAAATCGGCAAGAAGGGGAGCGGCATCACGGGTTTCCCCGCGCTGCATGCCGCGGGTGCGTCGGAGCTGATCGTGACCCCGGGAAACCGCTCACCCGAGGTTGGACATCTGTTGATGATGGCCAGAACGGCCCCGTCTTTCGTCAAGGCTTCGCTCGAGGGCAAGACTGACGAAATGTTCCTGTACGAGCTCGTGCGGGAAGAGTACAAGAAGGGCGGCAACGTCTCGGCACATCTCTACTTCGATTCGCACCTGGCCTCAGACAGCTTGTACCGACGTTCTGCCGAGTGGGATCCGGCGATGAAGCGCGATCTGAGCTCGTACCTCAGCGAGGCCTACGAGAAGGGCTGGCAGATCGAGCCCTCGAGAGCGCGGCCTCGGATCTTGTTCGCCTGCGGTGGAAACATCCTGCGGCGTACGCGCGGGTATCACCAAATCCTCGAGAAGTTCCTTCCGAGACTCGATCTTCTCGCGACTCTCGACGTACGAATGAGCAGTACGGCACTCTACAGCGACTATGTCTTTCCGGCCGCGGGCTGGTATGAGAAAGCCGATCTCGCCTGGGCGACGCCCATTGCGCCCTACGCGCATGTCACGACACAGGTCGTGGAGCCCGTTGCCGAGTCGAAGGGCGATTGGGAGTTTCACTGTCTCTTCTTGAAGACATTGCAGCAGCGAGCGAAAGAGCGCGGTGTGAAGACATTCGCGGATCGCTCGGGGGCGCAGCGCCGTCTCGATCGAGTCTACGATGACTTCACCTTTCAGGGACGCTTCACGGAAGACAATCCGGATGAGCTGATGAGCCATCTCTTCGAAAGAGTGACGAATCTGGGAGGCATCAGCTGGGAGGCGATCAAGCAGAAGGGCTTCCAGCGCTTCAGCGAGCTGGGGATGGACTTCCTCAACATCGGCAACGCCACCGATATCAAGCCGGACGAGACGATTACGGCCAATACGTGGCATACGGCAGAGAAGAAGCCCTGGCCAACCCTCACCCGGCGCATGCAATTCTACATCGACCACCCCTTCTATCTGGAGCTAGGGGAGCAGCTACCGGTACACAAGGACCCCCCAGCGGCCGGGGGCGACTATCCGTTGCAGCTCGTCAATCAACATGTGCGCTGGTCGATTCACGCATCATGGAGAGACGTGACCGACCTGTTGCGGCTGCAGCGAGGCGAGCCCCTGGTCATTTTGAGTCGCGAGGATGCAGAGGTTCGCGGGATTGCCGACGGAGAGCTCGTGCGCGTCTGGAACGATATTGGGGACTTCAGCGTTCAGGCAAAGGTGTCGGATGCCGTGAGGCCGGGGATCATGATGGCGAATCACGCCTGGGAGCCCTATCAGTTCCGACAGCATCGTTCGCACGAGGTAGTCGTTCCGAGTCCGCTCAACCCCCTTCTGCTCGCGGGAGGCTATACGCACTTGCAGCCCGCGTTTACGATGGGCGCTTCCGGCACCTGCGATCGAGACACGCGTGTCGATATCGAGCGTGTTTCAGTCGATGAGAGACGCGAAGAACTACCGCTATGACGAGCTCGTGGAGCGGTCCTTCGGAAACCATGGAATCCAGACCGACGTGCGAAGGCGATAGTCCTGGTAGAGTTGGCGCCTCTCGGGAAACGCCAACATTCGTCGCTCGGTCATCACCGTCACGACTGCGAGCACCAAGCTGTTGATGGCGGCGCCAGCCATCACCCACGGCTCGCCCAGTAACAGCCCCCAGCCTGCCACCGCCCACCAGAAGAGCTGCTCCCCGAAGTAGTTGGGATGCCGCGAATAGCGCCAGATACCCGTGTCGAGCAGCAGTCGCTTGGGCTCGCCGCGCCGGGTTCGCTCTTCATTGTGTCGCATGAAGGTATCGAGCTGGCTATCGGCCAGATGGGCGATCACGATTCCAAGCAAGGCGAGTCCGCAGAGCAGGAGATCCCAAGCGCTGAACGCTGCTCGAGAGAAATGGATCGACCAGTAGGGCAACGTCAACCCGACCAACATGACCTGCTGGGCGAGGTAGACGTGAAAGAGCTGATACCACCAGAAGTGCCGGCTGCTCCTTCGCTTCTCCGCGAAGCGCCAGTCTTCTCGGAAGCCGAATCGCCACTGCTCGCGGCGGAGATAATTGTGTGTGAGGCGAACGCTCCATGCCAGGAGCACGAAGAGGCTAAGAAGCGATCGCGTGGAGGTCGGCTCAGAAAGAGGATGCGCCCAATAGAAGCCGGCTACGAAGAGAGGGATCAGCGTCCAGTAGGGATCGATCAGCCAGGTGCTGCGCTGAGCCAGCGACAGAAGCCAGAACAGCAGGCATACATTCAGAAAGAAGAGAACATTGACGGTGGCGATCGGATGATGGAGTAGAAGGGCTGCCATCTCCGCTATCGAACGCGAGACCGCCCAGCCCGGATCGAGCGGAATCTGCGTCGCATCGAAGTAGCTGAACAGCCAGCGCGTAGCAAACAGGCTTGGAAGCGGCACGAGGAATAGCAGCAGCAGATTGGCGAGGTTCTTGCGGCCGAGCGGCGGTTGCGAGCGCATGTCCGGGTAGCCGACGTCCATGGGTGGGATCATGGCATTCCTGGCCCTGAGACCACAAGCGTGGAGTCAGTGCCGGCGGTGTGTCTGAGGCGGTGCGTGTTACCCTGAGCCTGGCATGTCGAACAGCATGATAGGTCTACCTACTGGGGGAGGGCGGTGGTGACGACACGGATCGAGCGGGGCCATCGGCCGACGAGTACAGTGCTGGGAGCTGTCGCGCTCTGGCTCGCTCTGCTTGCGGTTGTGCCCGGTAGTGGTCTGGCGCAGATCGACGTCGATTCGCCGGAGCGATTCAAGGAAGCGGACGACGCCTTTCGGGCACGCGCCGATCACGAGCGCGCTCGTCTTGCGGCTCGTCGCTACGGTGAAATCTACGCAGCTGACCCCGAGGACTGGGAGGCGGCGTGGCGCCTTTCGATGGCCTGCTACTTCATGGGAGTTCGCGTCGTCGAAGGTAAGGAGGAGCAGGAGGCCTTCTACGCGAAGGGGCGCGACGCTGCGAGAAGGGCGATCGAATTGGCGCCAGATTGCGCGACGTGCCACCTGTTTGCCGGAATCAACATGGCTCTATACGGTGATTCGGTAGGCGTGATCAAGATGCTGTTCTCAGTCAGGCAGATTCGCTCCCATCTGAAGCAGAGTCTGGCGCTGGATCCACGCCTCGCCAACGGGGCTGCGGCTCGCACGCTGGCGCTGATCGACCAGAAGCTGCCGCGCGTCTTGGGGGGCAGTCACAAACGTGCGAAGGCGTACTTCGAGCAGGCGATCGAGCTGGATCCAGACGAGCCGCTCAACTATCTCTACTACGCGGAGTTTCTCAACAAAACGAAGCGAGATCCGAAGGCGGCTCTGGTCATCGCGGAGCGGGGGCGGCTGGTGCCGCAGCCTCCCGCTGCTCGGTTGGAATCGCTGAGCGCCGTCGAGGACTTGACCACACTTGTCGCCGCGCTGAAGCAGCGCGTCGCACAGCCGCCTCGCAAGAGTACGCTCGGTGTGCGGCGCAAGGGGCGCCGTCGCTAGGACCCCAGCCGGCGCTGGTCATCCCTCGCTCTGCTCTCGCCCGCGGTCGATCACTGCACCGCGACGCTCGGCGATCGTTGCGGCGGTGATCTGCCTTGCCGACGCCACGGCGCGCTCGTTCTCCATTAGCATCGCACTCGAGAGATCCATCCCGTAGCCGTCGTCGATCAGCCTCTTGTAGCCCGTCAGGATGGAGGGCACGCAAGACGTCATATCGGCGGCGAGTGCCTGGCACGTGGGGAGCAGGGCTTCGGGCGCCACGACCCGGTTCACCAGTCCCCACTCGTAGGCCTGAGCAGCTGTCACGGTGTTACCTGTGAAGGAAACCTCTTTGGCGCGCGCAACGCCGATCAGCCGTGGCAGCTTCTGACTCAGCCCCCAACCCGGCAAGATGCCGACTCGGGCGTGCGTGTCTGCGAACTTCGCCTGGTCAGAGGCGATGAGTATGTCGCAGGCGAGTGCCAGCTCGAAGCCGCCCGTGATGGCGTGGCCGTTGACCGCCCCGATGATGGGTCCGTCGAAGGCCGCCATCGTATCCATGATATCGCCCTGCACCACATCAGCCGTTTGCTCGCCAGACCCACCGCCCAGCTCCTTGAGGTCGAGGCCTGCACAGAAGGCGCGTCCCGCGCCCGTCAGGATCGCCACGCGAATCTCCGGGTCGGCCTGGATCTCTTGAAAGGCCGTCGAGATCGCTGCGCGTAGCGCTCCGGAGAGGGCGTTCATCGACTTCGGACGGTTCAGCGTGAGCGTCGCGATCGCATCACTCTTGTCGATCAGCAGCAGCGCTGAAGACATGTCTGTTTCCCCTTTCGAGCGGTTCGTCATGTCGGCCAGCCCGGGAAGAGCCCGAGCTTCTTGCAAAGTCTCTGTGCATCGATCGTGGTTCCAGCCAGCGATTCTGCATCCGGGCTGCTGGCGAGCCAGGCGATCACGGCGGCGGGCACCTCGGGCGGGGCGCCTTGGTGAGCGGCATCGAGATCACTCTTCTCACCGAAGAGTGCGCGTATCGTCTCGGTCACGATATAGCCCGGGTTGACGTTGTATGCCCGGATGCCCCGACCCGCGAATTCCGCATGCAGAATGCCCACCATGCGGTGGAATGCGCCCTTGGAGGCCGCGTAGGCGAACCCCCAGCCGCCCTGGCCGACGGGCCCCGGTGGAGCGACCTGTGCGGCACTGGACGTCATGTTGAGCACGACCCCGCCGCCCATCTCGAGCATGTGAGCAACCACCTGCCGGGTGATGCGGGTCTGGGCGAAGACATTGCCCTCGAAGATCCGCTGCAACGCATCGTCGCCGGTGCTGAGGAAGGGCTCCATCAGGCCGGGTCCCTGATAGATCCCGTTGTTGAGGAGGAGGTCGATTCGGTGCCACTCGCGCAGCGTCTGAGCGATTGCCGCATCGACGGCTTCGCGATCCAGCAGGTCGAGTCGAATGGGCAGCGCGCTCCGCCCGAGCGCGCGGACCTGCGCAGCCGTCTTCTCGATGCTGCCCGGCATCGCGCGAGCGCCGGAGCCGGCAAACGTGGGCGAGTAATCGTACTTCTCTCCCTCGACCACGGTACGCGCCGTGACAACGACGTCATAGCCGACGCCTGCGAGGGCGACCGCGCTGGCGCGACCGATCCCCCGGCTCGCACCCGTGACGAAGGCGACCTTGCGCGACATTGCTCCTCTCTCGCCTCGCTTCCGGTCCGGGCAGCGCCGCCGTTGCTTCGTTTCGGCTCAGCGCCGCCGGCGCAGCACCGCGAAGGCGGTGCATGTCAGCGACAGCCCCATGAGCCCGAGTGCGGGCACCGTGAGCAGGGGTACGGTCGGCGGCGCTGCGTAGTTCGTCACATAGTCGGCGTAGTCTCCGAGCTGGCTGACCAGCGTATCGGAGCCCCCGTAGGTGATCCCACGGTGTGCCAAGATCTCGGCCTCGCTGAAGATCGTGAGTCCCGCGCTGTAGCCGACGTTCAGCGCAGTGGCGATCACGTTGGCGAAGATACCCTGTAGCGTCGTGTTGGGATGAACGCCGTCGTGAACGAAGCCGGCGGTGGGGTTCGCACCGCCGCTGGTATCGCTCTGGTCCAGGTGGATGGTGACGTTGCCGATCAGCAGCGTCGTGTTGGCGCTCTGGTGCGTCCCGAAGATGGCCAGGGACGCGCCGAAGAAGTCGACCACCGGGAGCTGCCGCGTCTGCGCGATCGAGTCGATGCCCGTGTTGAGCTGTGAGATCGCATCGGCGACCCGTTGTCGCCCGGCCGCATCGGTGAGGGCCGCACGCACGGCCGGTGTGACGCCGTAGTCCGGCGCGTTCACCAGCGCCAACTCGACCCCGGTTGGCAGCACGGTATCGAGGGCCGTGTTGATATTCGCCAGGATCGCGTTCACGTAGGAGTCGATCTGTGCACTCGACCAGTTTCCCGCGTAGATGTTCAGATAGGCCGACCCGGTGGGATAGAAGTCGTTGGCGCCGATGGCCAACACTGCATACTGCACGCTGTCGTTCACGATGCTGGCCGCCAGGCCCGTGTGTTGGCCGCCGGAGAGCAGCGAGTTGCTGTCGGCACCCGAACGTGCCCAGTTGTAGGCGAACTGGGTTCGCCGCGGTTCGGCCCACGTGCCACCCGGCTGAGCGGCCTCGGAGGCCGTCTGCCCGAGGTCCACAGCCGCGTAGATTTCGAGCTGCTCGACCCAGTTCTCGGCGTAGCTCCCGTAGGCCTCTTCCTCGTATTCGTCACTCAAGCTGTCGCCCATCACGCCGAGGCTCGCCGCCCCGGCCTGAGCTGCGGCGAGCAGCGCCGTCAGGCCCGTGATGAGAAGCGCGGCGACGATCGCTCGTTCGGCGCGGAAGCGGACCGCTTTGAAGGGGTTTCCAATCCGGTGGCCCACGCGTGTCGCCATTTCATCCGAACTCAGCATTGTCTGCTCCCGCTCTGGCTCTTGCTCTGGCTGTGATCTGAGAGTCTTCGCCGGAGTCCCGTTTCCGGCACGTCCCCGCACGCGTGATTATATACCCAGGCGCCTGCTTCGTGTTGCGGAATCGTGGGATCGCACACAGCGAATCCGCACCTCTGCACCTCCGCATCGCCTCGAGAGCACGTGGGGAGCACTGCGATGGACCTTCATGAATAGTCGGGGCCAAGCATCGCGATGCACGCTCACGCGGACGCCGAACCACTCTTCGACATGCTGCACCCGTTCGCCCACGTCTCAGTCGCGCGCGGGGCGGGTACACTGATCCATCAGGTCATCGCCGTAGATGCCACGACAGATCCGCTCGAAGTCTTCGATGACCGGCAGTGCCAGGCCGCCATCGACTGCCAGCACCTGCCCGGTCACCCATGCTCCCGACTCGGCGGCAAAGTAGACGACGGCATCGCCGATCTCCTCCGCCCGGCCACAGCGTTGCAGCGGGGTCGCCGCGACGAGGCTCTGCTCCTCCTCTTCGGTGAACGCCATCGCGGTGCCCTCGGTGGGGATGTAGCCGGGCTCGATGCAGTTGACGCGAATGCGGAAGGGCGCCAGCTCGAGTGCGGCGCAGCGCACTAGCATCTCGAGGCCCGCTTTGCTCACGCAGTAGGGCGCCATATAGCGCGCCAGCGCGACGGCATTCACGGACGACATGGCGACGATGCTGCCGCCGTGCTCCCGCATCGCCAGCCCGGCGTGCTTGATGGTGAGGGCCGTGCCGAGAATGTTGAGGTCGTTGGCGAAGCGCCAGTGGCTGCTCTCGAGCGCGAGAATCGGGCCGGGAACGCCGCTGCCCGCGTTCGCTACAGCGATGTCGAAGCGTCCCGGTGCTTCACGAGCGGTGGCCACGGCGGCTGCGAGCTGCTCCTCGTCCGTGACGTCGCACGTGCAGAAGCGGATGTCCGCTCCGGGCACCTGGGTACGCAGCTGCTCTGCTGCACTCTCCAGCACATCGCTCCGGCGGCCCGCGATCGTCACCGCAGCGCCCCTCTGCAGCAGCCGTTGAGCGCAGCCGAAGCCGATTCCCGTCCCGCCACCCGTCACCAGAGCACTGCGTCCATCCAGCGCCGAATCGACCATTTCCGCTCTCCCCGTGTGTCGCCGCCGTGCTCGGTGGCATGCGTGTGTGCTCTTGGCCTTGTGAGCTGATGGAGTATACGGACCTGCGTCGACGCGGTCAGCGCGTCCAGCGCCCGCCCGGCGGCCCACGCTCTCGTCTTCTATGCTCGCGTGCGGTCGGCCGACGCTGCCGATCCTCCGGTCTCGGCGGGGAGGGCCTCCAGTATTGTTTGATGCGCTCGTGTCGATCGGACGGGTTGCCGCGGCGGGAAGCGGTCTCCTGCTCGACGGGATCCGGCCGGCACGCTCGGGTGGCCTACCGCGCGGTCCGGCCGATCTATCGCCGGGTTGGCTTGGGCACGCACTCGAGCCCCTGTCACCCGGTGTTCGCGTCGCGCGTTTCACCTTCCTGGAGCGTCACTCCGGCACCACGACGCGCGCCCGTATCGCACTCGACTATGCGGATCTCGGCGCGGATCCCAATCTGCCGGAGCGCTTCTTCGTCAAGTTCGCGCCGCATGGGCTATTGCAGCAGGTCTTCGTGATTTGCACCGGCATCGGGCGCAACGAGCTGGCCTTCTATCGTCAGCTTCGACCGGGTCTGCCGCTGCGTGCTCCAGATGTCTACGCGGTCGCGAGCGGCGCTGGAGATCGACGCTTCGTCATACTGCTCGAGGACATCGCATCGCATGAGACGCGTCTTCCTCGCGTCGGTCACCCGACGACTCTCGCCGAGGCGCAGTCCGTGGTCACGGAGCTGGCCCGCCTGCACGCCGTCTTCTGGCAGAGTCCACGTTTTCGCGCTGACCTCGCCTGGATTCCCAGTCGCGAGAACCGCCGCCGGGACATGTCCTGGGAGAGATTCGTGACTGGGCAGATGCTTCGAATCGCGGTGAAACGCTTCGCTGGGGAGCTCCCGCCGGAGTTCGCGCAGGTGGCCGATCTCGTCGTTCGGCAGCGCGACGGGCTGGAGGCGCTGTGGGCCGAAGGTGATCGTACGCTCGTGCACGGCGACTGCCACATCGGAAACCTGTTCTTCGAGCGAGACGCGGTGGGATTCCTCGACTGGCAACTCATTGGCCACGCTCCAGGCATGCGCGATGTGAGCTACTTCCTGTGCAGTTCACTTCCCACGCCGTTGCGCCAGCGGGAGGAGCGCGAGCTGATCGCACTCTACCTGTCAGTGCTTGCGGACGCTAGAGTGAGACCTCCGGACTTCGACTCTGCATGGCAGCAGCATCGCTTGTTCGCGGTTTATGCCTGGCTCGCCGCGGCGTTCACGGCGGCAGCGGGTGAGGGCCTGCAGCCGTATGAGGTCGCCATGGCGGGCATGCGTCGCACGACCGACGCGGTCATCGATCTCGAGAGCGTGCCCTTCGCGCGGACTCGGCTGCGCGTGTGAGCCGCTCGGCGGCAGATGTCCTGTGGCAGTCGGAGCTCCACGACCAATCCGGGCTCGTCCCGATCCGAATGCCGGATCAAGGCGAGCCGGCGGGCTCTTGCGCGAGTGAGCCCACATCCTCGCGTGCCAGGAGAGCGTTTCGGTACATCCAGAGCAGGGTGTCGCGGATCGTCTCGTCGGCGGGACGGAACGCGATGCCGAAATCGTGTGTGAGCGCGCTGCTGTCACACGGCACGCCCATGCTCGCGAAGCGCATCGCTTCATAGCTGAGCATTCCGAAGTTTACACCGAGCCGGCTCCGCAGCGCGTCTGCGAGCCGACCGAGCGTGAGCAGGACACCGGCGGGTGCGGGGAGCTGCAGGACCCGCCGACCGGTGAGTCGGGCGTACGTCTCGGCCAGCTCGGAGTGCGGCAGGAAGTGGCCGCCGATCATGTAGCGCCGTGGGCCTCGATTCGGCTCGATGATCGCTGCATGGACGGCCGCGACGTCGCGCACGTCCACCAGTGAGACGCCGGTGGGTGGCCTCAAGAAGAAGCCCGCCTTGAGCACATCGAACAGACCGCGGACCCCCTCGTTCACGGTGGGGTCGTTCGGGCCGAAGGTGCTGCCGGGGTAGCTGATTGTCACGGGCGCGCCCGTGGCCTGGAGTTCGCGCGCGTAGCGCTCGGCCAGGGCCTTGCTGCTGCCGTACTGGTCGCTCGGGATCTTCACACTGTCGTAGGCCGTCATCTGTCGCCCGTCGGGCGGGAAGAGCGCGGCGATGCTCGAGACGTGTACGATTGGATCGAGACGTAGCGCGACGGCGGCTCCCAAGACGTTTCGAGTCCCCTCGACATTCGCGTCGTGCATCGCGGCGTCGTCCTTGCGGTCGAAGCTGAGAAACGCTGCCGAGTGAATGACGGCGTCACAGCCGACGAGGGCCCGCTTGACGGATTCCGAGTCGGTGATGTCGCCCACCGCGAATTCCGGATTCTCGACTCCCAGTGGCTCCAGGGCGCGCGGAATGCGCGCCGGATCGCGGACCAGCAGGCACACCTGATGGCCGGCGGCCAGCAGGGCCGCCGTCGTGTGGCAGCCGATCATGCCGGTTGCGCCCGTCACGAGAACTCGCACGTGCTGCTCCCCCTCAGCGGGCGTGGGCCCGCGGTCTTCGAACCCTGGCCGGGCAGTGCCTACGGCAGATCGATGGTGAACAGGTCCCGCACGAGATCGGGGTCGTTGGCCCCGGCGGCATAGTCTGGGTCACCCCGGACAGTGACCGAAAGCCTCGCCTCTCCAGCGGTGTCCTCGTAGACATCGACCACGGCGTACGAGAAAGCGTCGTGCGCAGAGGCCAGCAGGCTCAGCGTCAGCAGTGTGGTGAGCAGCCGCGGAGCACAGCACGCATCGCCTCGGATCTTCATCGCCGTGTCCTCCGTTTCCGACCGATTCGCGCGCAAGCCGATCGCTCAGTCGAGCAGTGGCTCGGTTCGCCACAACCCGGCATTTGGCTCGATCGGGCGTCGCCAGGCACGAGCATGAGCCATCTTACCACGGGCGGAGTGGCGGCTGGAAGTCCAGCGACGACCGACTCGTCTCAAGGCCGGCGGCGCTGCCAGAGACCGAGCCCCGTGAGCGTCAGTAGCCCGACAATGCTCCCCACACCGCCGATCAGCACAGTCGATGGTGCATAGTGGAAGACGACCCGATGCTCACCGGCGGGCAGCGGAACGCCGCGAAAGAGGTGGTTGGTCGCGAAGATGGGCGCGGGCTCGCCATCCACCTCAGCCGTCCAGCCCGGGTAGAAGGAGTCGGCCAGCACCAGCAGTCCCGGGGCCGTCAATCGAGCCTCGACCTCGACTCGATGGAGCCCGTCCATGACGATGCGTGTCCATTCACCCGTCCCTCCCGGCTCGAGTTGTGGCAATTCGCCGTGAGCGACTTCGACATAGCTCTCGGCTCTGGGATCGAAGTCCGAGCGACCGAGCGCCGCGAGCAGCTGGGCCGGTGGAGGCGCTTCTCTCAGGCGATGCGTCAGATAGGTGCGGGGCAGGGCGCTGGGCTGCTCGAAGAGCATGATCTGGCTATCGCTGCTGTCGACCAGCCTCAGCCGCCTCTCGCGCAGATAGCGCATCACATCCGGAGTCCCGACGGCAGACCTCGGCACCAGGAGATAGCGTGCGGCCGCGAGATCGACCAAGCGGCTGCGCTCGACGACCCCGGAGACATCGATACCCGGCGCCAGGATGCTGTAGTGGCCGTAGAAGATGCGCTGGCTGTGCCCCCGCACATTCACAGCACGCGGTTCCAGCTCTCCCCACATCAGATAGGAGAAATACTGCCTCTGCCGCCGCAGCGTCATGATCTCGTTGTCACTGATGGAGCGCACCGCGAAGATGCTGGGGAGCTTCTCCGACACACTGCCCATGTCGCCGAGGAACCAGGTCCAGACGCGATCGGGCTGCGTCGCGAGGTAGGACAAGATTCTGCGCTGCAGGTGGTACGGACGCAGCAACTCGCTTTCGGCATCGTAGGGGAGCTCGCGCCGATTCGGCGGGGCGACCAGGATTTCGAGTACAGCGAGAGCCAGCAGACCAAGTGAAGCCGCACCGCCGATCGCAGAACGTCGCGCGGCTATGACGAGGACCAGGCCGACCGCCAGGCTCGCGAAGAGGATGCTCGAAGCGCCGCCCTGTCGCGCCACGAGCACCGCTGTGATGATCGACAGCCCGCAGGCGACCGGCATCGCCAGACCGCGATTCGTCGGGCCGTCGCCGTCGCCGCCGACGGCCGTCGACGATCGCTGCAGCGCATCGAGTCCGATTGCCGCCGCGACCGCGAAGCAGAAATCTGCCACGAAGAGGACACGCCAGGGATTTCGAAACGAGCCGATCTCGGGGAGCAGGAGATAGAGATCGAAGAGCGGGGTTGCGGGCCCGAGAGCAAAGGCCAGGCTCAGCAGGCCGAGGGCGCCGAAGGCGACCGCCACAGTCCGTTGTCGCCGGTTGAAGAGCGCCGCGGGCAGAAGCACGAGGCCGACCGCTCCGAAGGTGAACGCGACGCCCGGCAGGGCGGGGCGGCTCGAGAGCGCGCTCTGCAACGCCTTCCAGGGCGATTCGAGACCGACGACGCCGAGCGGGAACATCATCCCGACCGGTAGGACACCGCGTTCGCGTCCGCCGACGGAGCTGAGTTCGAGCCCGGGAAGGATCTCGACCGCCGCGATCAGGCTGCCGAGCGCGACAGCAGCCAGGCAGCCGACGAGCGCGGTCCAAGCGCGTGCGCGTCCGGCTCGCTCCTGGATGAGCAGCAGGCAGAGCACGAATCCCCAGCTGTAGACCGAGTAGACGCTGAACTGGGGAAAGCCCGCCAGCAGGCTCAGCCCCGTGGCGATCGCCAGCAACGCGATACCGCGCGGTCGGCTTCCTCGGGCGAGGTCGAGCACGCCGAGAAAGCCGACTCCGAGCCAGGCGCCAGCCTCCTGCATGCTGGGATTGAGGATGTGGCCAGGCTGTGCGCCCCGCATGGCGACGAGCACTGCGGCCAGCAGCGCCGCGGGCAAGCCCAGCCCCAAGCGCCGGCAGAAGATGAGCGTCGAGCCGGCGATCAGCGCCAGGTGGAGCAGCCCGGAGGCCGCCATGCCGAGGTGTGTCGGGAGCACGAGGTAGACGATGTGCAGCGGGTAGAGGAGTCCCGCCTGGAGCGTCGCCAGCGTCGGAATACCGCAGAGCTGGAACGGATTCCAGAGCGGGAGCGAGCCGTCTGCCAAGTGGGAGTAGAGCCAGAGATAGTTGGGATAGTGGTATTCGACCGCATCCAGCGCATACCCGGAGCCCGAAGCGAGAATCCGGAAGAGCCAGAAGGGCACCAGCACCGCGAGCAGGAAGAGGGTGCCGATCAATAGCCCGGCCCGATGGCCGGGCTTCATCGCCGCTCCTTGTCGCCCACGCGAGACAGCCCGCTCGCCGCTGCTCGTGCCGCTGTCGTCACCGCGATCGGAATGCGTGCCATCGTGCTTGTTTGCCATCGGACAGCCGCTGGATCCGCTTCCCCAGCGAGTTCCCGGCATTGTAGGATCTGGATGGGTGGCATCGCCGAGCATGGTAGAGAAGGTTCTCGATTGATGTCGGCCTGCCTCGGGCGAAGATGGGGTGCGGACATAGGTTCGCCAGCTCCCGAGGGGGGGGCACGCTCTGCCACCCCGACGACAGACCTTCACGAATGATCCGGGCTAATCTGCCGCTCGAGCGACTCGGGCGGGGAGTGAGGGCCAGCAGCATGAGCGATTGCGTCGACGGCGGTCGATCGCAGCGGCGAGAACGGTCGCTCGGCGAGGTGGCTCTGCTGCTCTGGGCGGGTGCCGGCTTTGCAGCGTTGATCGCCGTCGTCTTCGGCGATCTGCTCATCGCCGATGAGTTCATGATCCCGTCGCACGCGCAGGGCGATGGGGCTCGCTACTTCGTATACCAACGTCTCTTCGGTTACTCGGAGCTCCGGGGCGGCAACCTACCGCTCTGGAACCCCCACACCTTCTCGGGCACTCCCTTCGTAGGCATATTTCAGTCGGCCATCTTCTACCCGCTGAATCTGACCTATCTCGTGCTGCCACTGCGAGGCGGAATCATCGTCGAGCTGACGCTGCACCTCTTGCTGATGGCGATCTTCGTCTTCGCCTGGCTGCGCGGCAAGCGCTTTCGCCCGCAATCGGCCTTCGTCGCTGCGGTCGTGGTGATCTTCTCCGCGACGTGCAGTCTGCGTGTGCTGGCCGGCCAGCTCTCGGT
Source organism: Deltaproteobacteria bacterium (assembly GCA_029261835.1). Classification (GTDB taxonomy): domain Bacteria; phylum Myxococcota_A; class UBA9160; order UBA9160; family UBA4427; genus JAJDAO01. The sequence continues at coordinate 185,383 of JAJDAO010000003.1, forward strand.
CATCGATACATTCGCCTGGTGGCCGTTGCTTCTCTGCTGCGTCGACCGACTCGCGGTGAGGGCCTCGCTCGGCTGGATTCTCAGCGGCGTCTTCGCGCTCAGCATGATGATCCTCGCCGGCCACCCACCCACGGTGCTGATGTCCGGTGTCGCGACGGCACTCTACTGTGTGCCCGTGTTCGTCTCGAGTCGCCACCGGCTGCCACTGGTGCGCAGTCTGATCTGCGTCGTCGTCGCACCGCTCTTTCTTTCGGCGGTCCAGCTCTGGACCGGCCTGCAGGCAGCAGCAGAGGGAGTCCGCCGGACGGGGATGAGCTTCGACTTCGCGACTTCGCACTCTTTTCCACCCGAGCAGTTGCTGACGCTTCTGGCGCCCGAGGCATTCGGCAACGCGAGTCGTTTCAACCTCAGCTATTTCGGCCGTGTCTTCTACTGGGATGCGACCCACTACATCGGCATCATCGCTCTGATGCTCGCCGTACATGGTGCGATGGATCGCCACCGCGCGGGCCGCCGGACCGCACTCGTCCTGACGCTGCTGTTCTGTCTTGTCGCCATGGGCGGCTACACCCCCTTGTATGAGCTCTTCTACCACTTGGTTCCCGGCTTCAGCTTCGTGCGGGCTCCGTCGAAGTTCATGTTCTTCTCGACGGTATTCGGCTCGTTGCTGGTCGCTGGTGGCGTGGACCGACTGCTGTCCGAGACGAAGGGGTTGGGGCGAACGACGGCTATCACGCTGGGTGTCGCCACCGTTCTCGCCTCGCTCACGGTCTGGACATGGCTCACCTCGGCGAGCGCCCCGGAGATTCTGTCGCCGATCGATCTGCTGAAGTCGCTCCAAGGGCAGGGGGACTTTGTCGTAGCGGGCGATCTTGCTGACTGGCATTCGCTGATGCTGCGTAGCTTCACGATCTCCACCGCCGTCGCGGCGGGAGGCAGCACGCTTCTGTGGCTGAGTCGCCGGCGGCATCGGGCCACGTGGCTGGTGCTGGCGGCGGCGCTCGTCGAGCTCGTGGTCTTTGCCCGGGTCAACCGAGGATCGACTCCAGTGACCGTCGAGCTCGATTTGCGGCCGGCGGTAGTCGAGGTATACCGAGTCGCCGGCACTTCTCGCGTGCTGGAGACGGCAGCACCGAGCAATATCGCGATGGCACGACGGAACTTCGCGCTCTGGGGCTACGATCCGGTCATTCTCGGCCGTTACGCCCGCTTCATGGCTGCCACCCAGGAAGTTGACTTCGAGCGTCTCAAGAACCCGACACTCCTGCAAACGACGCGTTTTCACCCTCTCCACTCGATGCTGAGAGGCCGCTTTCAGGTGCTCTGGAAGCCGCCCAAGACCGTCGAGCACGAGAGACCTCTGCCGCGCTTTCTGCTGTTGGGCGACCACCGCGTGGTGCCGGACGAGAAGTCGGCTCTGGCAGCCATTCTCGAGCCCGACTTCGATCCTCGAAGCACCGTCGTGCTGGAGAGCGAACCCTTTCCGAAGCCGACGTCCGACGTGTCTCACGTGACACGCGGCCGGCTCTGGCCGATCGACGAGTCCAGCGATCACATCGACCTCGAGGTACAGGTCGATGCCCCGGCGATTCTCGTCATGACTGACGCCTACAGCCGTGGCTGGCGAGCCCTCGCGCTGCAGGGCTCCGAGCAGAGCAACTACCAGCTACTGCCGGCCAACTACGTACTGCGTGCCGTGCCGCTGGCTGCCGGGCAGCATCGACTACGCGTGGTGTACTCGCCTTCCGCCTATCGAGCGGGCGCCTGGTCGTCGCTGATCTCCGGCGCTCTCTTCCTTCTCGTGCTGGCGAGCTGGGCAGCGCGAAGAGTGATCTCGCGAGGGCGCGAGTTCGGGGGATGAGCTGCAGACGCGTTCGCTGAACAACGCGTCGGACTCACGGAGCCGGAGCACACCTTCTCAGCCGGCGGAGTTCTCCTTCGACGTTCGCTTGATCTCCTTCAATATCGCCAGGCCCTTCTTGCGCTGGGCGCGGATCACGTCGATCTCCTTCTGAATCGGCTCGCAGTCCTTCTCGTTCTCCTCGGCATGCAGTTCGTCCTTTAGGGCCCGCTCGTATTCCTTGAGCTCCTTCAGCACTTTCCCGATCGACTTCGACCTCTTGATCTGCTCGCGCCGGTCGGAGTCGAGGTATTCCCTGACTTTCTTGAGCAGCTTCTTGGTCTTCACGAGTTGATTCCCTTCGGAGATACGAACCGTGGGGAGCACTATTCAGTCACTTCGCGCCTCGGCAACCTCGCGGATCTCTGTATCGTCGAGCATCACGCTCCGTTCGGCAGAGCTGCGTGTCACGTCGTGGGCGCCAAATAGCGTCTGGCCCATCTTGATGAGGCTGGTACACACATCGTGTGCGTAGCTGTTGTCGTTGATCAGTGACGTCGCGAGAGCTGCGTCTATGTGACCGCCTCGGATAAGCCGGTCGAGCATGCCATTGGCGAGTATATCGTCTTCCGCGAGCGTGACCCTCACTCTATCGAGCGTGACCAAGGTTGCCGTCGGATCCTCGGCGGCCCGAACGCGATCGAGTTCACGGAGAACTCGTGCGACTCGCAGGCGGATACCGTCGTAGGCGCTCCGCAGTGTCGCATCCGGTGAGGCGATGTGGGTGCACAAGTTCTTCTGAAGATGCTTCACACCCTTGACGGACTCGACGACGTCTTGTCCCGCGGTTCGCAGTGCGTGGATCTCTTCGATCTGGTCGCCGCTCAACCCGTCCCGTTGCAGGCTGATGAATTCGACGATTGCACCGTAGAGTGCTTTTGTGTTCGACTCATAGCTGCCGTCGATGTCCGGCTGAATCAGCCGGCTGGATGACTCGAGGGCTGCTTCGAGGTCACACGTCGATAGAACCTCCGACTTTCGTAGCCCGAGTCCGCTGACGATCATCGTGAGTGCGTGCGAGTAGAGCCGCAGGGTTTCCTTGCGCACAGCCTCGATCGCGGCGTCGGGGTGATCGACTGAAGCTCGGTTGAGGTACTTCGGTTGCTTGTAGCTGAGCAACGGGCTCGGGAAGAGCCACTCGAGCAGTCTCACGAGCCCCGGGATGGCAGGCAGCATCACCAGGATGCCGATCAGGTTGAAGAGGCTGTGGAAGGCGGCGAGCTGGAGAGTGAAGTCGTCCGGCGAAATGCCGAGCGGGTGGCTGAGCCACGAGACAGCCACGATGAGCTGGCGCAGGAACGCCACGGCGAGCACCGCGGTTGCGACGTTGAAGAGGAGGTGCGCCGCGGCCAGACGTCTTCCGTCGACATTCGAGCTGAGCGAGCCCAAGAGCGCTGTGACCGTCGTGCCGATATTCGTTCCGATCGCGAGGGCGAGAGCGTCGTGGTAGCTGACCTGCTCGCTCGCGAGCGCCGTGAGAATCAGGATGAGCGTGGCGTGGCTCGATTGCGTCACCGCTGTGGCGAGCGCTCCGATCACGACGAAGACTGCAACTCCTGCCACACCGGGCACGGTGAAGGCCGAGAGGTCGATTGAATCGCGGAATGCCTCGAAGCCTTCCTTCATGTGATGGGTGCCGAGGAATAGGAGGCCGAGGCCGGCGAGAACGTAGCCGAGCGCTCGCATCGAGTGGCTGCGCTGGAACACCAGGATGATGCCGAAGACGAGCATTGGCATCGCATAGGCGGAGAGCTTGATCTTGAGCCCGAAGCCCGCAACGAGCCAGGCGCCGGTGGTCGTGCCCAGATTCGCTCCGAAAACGATGCCGATTCCGGACGCCAGACTGATCAGCCCTGCGCTGAGGAATGAGATCGTGATCAGCGAGACCAGCGAGCTCGACTGCATCACGGTCGCACTGATGGCGCCGAAGCCGAGGCTCTTCCAGAGTCGGTCAGTGGTGTGCGCGAGGATGCGCTCGAGAGTGCCGCCGGTGAAGGCTTTGAACCCTCGCTCGAGCCAGAGCATCCCGAAGAGGAATATCGCTACACCGGCTGCCACGCGCTTGAAGTTGGGGCTGAGCCAGAACCCGTAGGCGAGGAAGAGGAAGATCGCGGGAAGCAGGATTCGTTGCAGCACTGTGTCGTCGGCCCCGACGTGGCAGGTGGCTTGCGGGCGGGTACGGCCGCTCGCGACGGCTCACTCTTCGGCTGAGCGGGTTGGTGGGCGTAGCGCAATTGCGGCGCGTCGGCGCCACTCACAGGTACGTCACGCCCTCCGGGTAGGCGCGCGCTCGGGTCTGGCGATGAACTCGTCTCCGGCGGACTGACGACGGGTGAGGCTGGAATACCTACAGCGCTCGAGTCGGTCTGTCCAGCGGAGCGGCTGACGCCGCGCCCAGTTCGCATGCGGTCACGGCTCTACTGCGATCCACTGGGGGACAATGGCCTTGAGGCCGCCACGGTCTGCTGCCGCGCCGCGCCAGATGGCGAATGCGAGCTGGTTGTGATCATCCAGAGCCGGCCAAGAAGCCAGCTCGAACGTGACGCTCCAGCGTGCTTCAGACCAGTCAGAGTGCGCCTTCCAGTGATTCGGCGGCTGCTGCCGCTTCACCGTGCCCAAGCCCTCAGCACGAATGCGTAGGAGCTCCTCGCGATCCGCTCGCCAGAGTGCACCTTCCACCGCCTTGTCGGGGGCGCCCATGGTGATCCACTGTGCGTCAGCCACGGTGGGTGCGAGCAGGGCGGCGGCGTCTACGAAGAGGTTGGTGTTTCCGCTGGCGTCCCGCACGGGGTCGGGACAGTGCCAGCCCAGACTGACCCGCCAGCCCGCGTCGCCGTGTTGTACCTCGAGCGTCGCGGACGAGGTGGCGGGGAGGTTCCGGGCGGCATAGACCCGGGGCACGTAGTCGCCGGGCTCCGTGCCGGCGGGAGCAGCGATGAGATCGAAGGTCTTCCTCATCGCGACACCTCGTGTTCGGACGAGAGGGCGAAGCTCTTGTGCCAATCGTAGGCGATCAAGATGTCCATGAGCTCGCTGGGCTCGCCACGTCGTCGCTTGCGACGCTCGCTACGAAGCGTCTCCAGCGCCGCGCCAACCGTTTCGCCGAAGAGCGATTCGAGATGGTACATCGGGATTCGCGGTTCAGCGGTGGGCCGCCCCGCGGCATCGAGCTTGGGGGGGCTCAAGGGTGGCAGATAGAAGACGTTGGGCGCGAGGCCGTACTCTGGGTGGAGTGGCAAGGCGACCTTCCATTTTTCTACCAGCTTCCAGATGGGGCCCTCTGGATCGTCGCGATAGCCCACGAAGCGCAGCCGGCCCGGGCACTGACGCGCGCAGGCCATCGGCACACCCTCTTCGATTCGCGGCAGACAAAAGAGGCACTTGGTGGTGACCTGTCGCATGGGATCGAAGTAGACCTTCTTGTAGGGGCAGGCCTCCACACAGAAGCGATAACCGTGGCAGCTGTCCTGATCCACGAGCACGATACCGTTTCGCTTGTCCTTGTAGATCGCGTGGCGAGGACACGCATTGAGGCAAGCGGGATGCGTGCAGTGGTTGCAGAGCCGCGGCAGATAGAAGTAGTGGTTGTCTTCAGGATAGTGCCCCGCACCGCGATCCTCGTCCCAATTCGCTCCCCAGTGCGCCTCCTCGTTGGGCTGGAGCCAGGCCTTTTCGCCAGCCGGCTTCGCCGCGCTCTCGAAGGCGGCTCGGTGGTTGAAGTCCCAGGCGCGACCGTATCCGGAATCGAGATCGGGCACCTCGCCACGTTTTACCTCGCCCGCGCCGCTTCGCCCCCCCGTTTCGGGCCACAGCGCCGGGTAGCCCTTGCCCGGCTGCGTCTCGACGTTGTTCCAGTAGGCGTAGTCGGTTCCGGCATCGCGATTCCAGAGCTTCTTACAGGCGACGGTACACGTCTGACAGCCCAGACACTTGTTGAGATCGATGACCATCGCGAGCTGTCGGTCGACTGTGTCGGGTTCGTTCGTCTTTTCAGAGCCGCTCATATCGTGGTGTCCGCCGTCCAGGGTCGGATTCCCACTCGCGTGTCCTGCACGAAGGATCCAGACTGGAGGTGATTGATGCCGAAATGGATGTGTCGCTGGCCACCGGCCATGTGGAGTGGCTTCATCAGGCCCGGGATCAGCCACTTGTAGCTCTTGTGGTCAGGAAACTGCGTGGGCTCCCAGGCGTGGAAGTAGTAGGCCACACCGGGGCGCACCATCGTCGAGAGCTTGATCCGCATTCGAATGGTGTCGAGATCGTTGTAGATCTCGCCCCAATCGCCGTCTCCGAGCCCGGCCGATTGGGCCTCTCTCTCGTTCAGATAGAGCACCGGCTCGCCGCGCTGCAGGCGCAGGAGCAGGGGAGTGTCCCGGAATGTGCTGTGAATGCTCCACCGGCTGTGGCAAGAGACGAGCTGGAAGGGGTAGTCCCCCCCTGCCTTCGGGCTCTCCTTGTGGGTCGGCAGCGCCTCTCCGCTCTCGAGAAACCAGGGATGGTCCAGATAGAACTGCTGGCGCCCCGTCATGGTGGGCCAGCGCCACTTGTACTTCGTGAAGTGAGTGAGGGTCGTGAGGACCCCGTCACCCTTCCAATCCGGGTTGAAGTGGAAGGTGGGGCTGATGTTCAGTCCCGCGCTGGTGAACTTCTTGATTCCGGTCTTCTGCAGGTCCTCGAATTCAATGCCCTGGCAGGAGGGACTGTTCTCGATGACGTGCTGCGTGACCTTCTCGGCATCTTTCGCGCCGTAGGCACCCTGGCAGCTGTAGTCCTGGTGAAGCCGCTTCCAATCGACGGCTTGCTTGCCACAACCTTCGAATTCAGGCGTGTTCTGCCGCCTGGCGATCTCCTCGATGCTCTTCGAGAGCAGCCAGAAGATCTCCCACTCGTCCTTCGATTCTCCGACGGGCTCCACCGCGGCACCGCAGTAGTGGAGGTAGGGGGTGTAGGCCAGCGTGTACTTGATTCCGGGCTTCTCGTACCAGCCAGCTGCGGGAAGGATATAGTCCGCGTTCATGACTGTGAACGTCATCTTCTTTTCGACCGCGATCACGAGGTCGATCTTGGGCCACATGTTGTCGAGCATTGCCTGAGTCTGGTTGGTGCGGCGGAGAAGGTTGGTCCCACCCGTGATATAGATTCTCGGCTGGCCACCTCTCGGGAGGTTGTTCTGCCAGCCCTTTTCCTCGGCTTCCTGGACGTAGGCGTCCAGTGGTCGAGGATAGAGTCCGTCGATCTCGTGATTGAGCGACTCGCGGATCCCCTGGTGGTGATAGCCGATCGTCGAGACGTTCGTTGCGCAGACAAGCGCGTCCTCGCCCTCGCTCACCTGGTTGAAGATGATTTCTTCCTGGCTCTTTCGCCCCCTCAAGAGGTCGACGACGATGTCGAATAGCTTGCTTGCGGACATCGTGCCGAGCATCAGCTCGATCTGGCCGAGCATCCCCGTCCGATTCAGCTGCAGTGCTGAGCCAAATCCCGCCATGCCCATGAAGCCGGTCGACTGATAGCCGGCGCCCTTCTTTCCGATCGCGCCCTTCATGGCCAGGCACAGGAGCTTGACGCGGTTCATGAGGTCCGAGTGGAAGAAGCGGTTGGCCCCCCAACTCGAGAAGATCATCGGGCGCTGCGCCTTCGCGAAGCCGTCGGCAAATTGCTCGATCAGCTCGGGAGCGAGATCCGTGACCGCCGCCGCCTGGTCGAAGGTCCAAGGGTCGAGCTGTTCCTTCAGGATGCTCCCCACGGTTGTCACCGACACCGTCGACCCGTCCGCCAGCGTGACTTCGAAGACGCCCTCGATGGGTGGCACGAAGCCGTCCACGACCAGCTTGCCGCTATCGGCGCCCTCGGAGCCGGGTGCCTGTTCCGGGCGCCTCGCGTCTGGATTCCACAGGAAGGTGACGTTCCGCTTCTCGTCGTCGCCGGTCTCGCCCAGCATGTCTTCACCGCGCAGGAAGCGACCGGTATCGAGGCGCACCAGGAGGGGAAAATCCGTCTGCTCGCGGACATAGTCGACTTCGAGCTTGCCACTGGCCCAGATATGCCGGGCGACCGCCAGTCCAAGCGCAGCGTCACTGCCCGTTTGCAGAGGTAGCCAGTGGTCGGCATGGATGGCCGTGGCGGTGTAGTGGGGGTCGATCACGGTGAGCTCGGCACCGTTGTTCTGCGCCTCGAAGAGGAAATGCGCGTCCGAGATCTGCGTCACGGAGGGATTCATCATCCACACGACCGGGAAATCGGACAGGAACCACTCGTCGCTGGATCCACCGATGTGCGCCATGCCGAGCGTCAGGCTGGCACCGATGTTGAGATCGCCGATCTCGGCCCACATGTCGGCGAAGATCCCCCCGGCCTTCATCTGGAACTTGAAGCGGCCTACGGTCGTTCCGCCGTGGTCGAAGTTGGGGCCGAGGTCCTGGTAGATGGTGTCGGTGCCGTGTTCCTCGGCAATGAGGACCATCTTCTGCGCGATCTCCTCGATCGCCTGGTCCCAGCTGATTCGCTGCCACTTGCCGGAACCGCGCTCGCCCAGCCGTTTCATCGGGACCGTCAGCCGGCTCGGGCCGTACATGACCTCCGTGTAACAGGCGCCCTTCTGACAGCCGCGCGGATTGAAGTCCGGGACGCCGGGCTCGGACGCCTCGTAGCTAGCGCTCTGCTCCTCGCGGACCACGACTCCGTCTTTGACGAAGAGATCCCAGGCGCACATGCTCCTGCAGTTCGCCCAGCCGTGGGATCCCTTGACCACCGAGTCCCAGGTCCAGCGTTCTCGGTAGAGATCCTCCCAGCTCCCCAGCTTCTGTGCTCGTCGCCCGCCGCCGGGCGTGAGACTGGCGGCACTCGCTTCTCTTTGGAAGTGGAAGAGGGGGAGTCCGCCCGAGACGAGAGCAGCGGCGGTGGAGAGCTTCAGGAAGTCTCTTCGCGTCGGAGACGACACGGCGGAGGCGTCCATCGCGGCCATTTCTGTGGGTCTCCTATTGACGTGCGCCGTCTGGTGCGAGAACGCGGCGCGTGACGATGTCTCGCCATGTGCTGATGCTGGGTGAATCGGGCGGCAGGTCCGTGATGGGCTTCCCGATGAGGTCGTAGCTGGCGACGTTCTCGTCAAAGGGGATCAGGCCAAAGAGGTCGATGTCCAGCTTTCTCGACGCATCTCGCAAGAGGTCTTCGTTGCCTCGGACTCGGTTGAATACGAGCCCGAGCCTCTCGCATCGGATCACTTTGTCGTCGCACACCATCTTGCGAATCAGGGCGGCTGTCTCCATGCCACGAGAAGTCGGGTCGCTGATGATCAGGAGCGTGTGGAGGCGTCGTACCACCTGCCGATTGATCTGCTCGAGTCCGGCTTCACCGTCGATCAGGATCGTGTCGAAGTTCTCAGAGAGCGTCTCGATGCCGTTTCGCAGCAGCGTGTTCACCGGGCAGAAGCAGCCGAGTGTTTCGGTCCGGCCCATCGCGAGGATCGAGAAGCGGTCCAGCTCCGTGAGAGCCTCGAAGACCATGTAGTCGAGCATGTTGGATATCTTCGTCTTCGCCTCTCCCTTGCCCCCCTTGGCCGTCCGAATGATCTGCTCCCGGACCTCGCCCATCGTTCGGCGCACCTGGGCGCCGAGTGCGCTGACGAGTCCCATCGCCGGGTCGGCATCGATCAAGAGGAGGCTCCCAGTGGACGGGGCCTGCGCGAGGGCCTGCGCCATCATCGCGATCGACGCGGTCTTCCCGGTGCCGCCCTTGCCGCACACCGCGATCAGGCGCTTCGCCGAGGTGGGGGTCTCGCTCATGAGTTCAGCTCCGCCTTGATCGGATTCGAGGGCTCGCTTCCCGCCGCCGCATCACTCGTGCGAGCTTCCCGCTTGATCGTCACCAGGACGTCACGGATTTCATCGCAGACCTCTTCATCATGGCAGGAGGCGCAGTCGAATTGGCAGTCGACGTCATAGCCGCGTTCCTTCCAAGTCTCCTTGAGAATCTCGCTCGCGATCTCCTTGGCGCTGTAGACGACCTCTGAGAGATCCTTCACATCCTGCTTGCTCGTCGTGACGAAGAGAATCTCCATGGCGGTGACTCCCTTGACATCGCACTTCACCAGACTGAGCAGGGCCTTGCCGAGCATCTCGAAGTTGAAGCCACGTTGGGCGGCGTTCTTGCCGACCCGGCTCCAGATGTTCTCGGCGGCACTTCGCACCATGTACCCCTCGATCTGGTCTCCAACGATGTGAGCCTGCTGCAGCCGCTCGTGGTCCATCGGAAGAAGCCGCTCTCCGGCGAGCATCAAGACCTGGGCGAACGGGAGGCTCGCTCCACCTGACTCCGGAATATCCGGACCGAGCAGCGTGATACGACCATCGCGAATCAGCGACGGATCATCCGACCAGAGCAGCGATGAACAGGAGCCAGCGGTCGGGTTGCCGAGTTCGACGAACGTATCACCGCGCAGGATGATGCCCGGGTTGGCGCCGGGGCCGACCGAGATGGGCAGCGTGCTCCGCAATACGTCGGGAGCCTCCGGGTAGACGAGCTGCTTGCAGTCACGGCCGGTTCGCCGAAGAGATTCGGAGAACTCGAGGACGTCTCGGATGTGACGATCGAATGCAGCCATCTCAGGTTACGCCAGACCCATGCCCCGGAAGAAGTCCGAGGTCTTGTCCTTCACCTCGTCGATGCTCGTGTAGCGTTTGTCGAAGAGGTCGAGGCCGATGTGCAGGAAGGGGACTCCCAGCTCGCGGCATGTATCGCGCATGATTCCGATGGTCGCGGAGCCATCCTTGTGTCCCATGTGTCCAGGCCAGATCACACAGTCGATCTTGTAGTCCGTCACGATACGGCGAATGTCATTCGAGAAGTTCTCCGCCGTACCGCGCGCCTGCCGAATCATTGGTGCGTCCAGCAGATTGCGCTTGGCGAGGTCGTGGAGCATCGTCTCCCTGCTGCTGGTATCGATCAGCGTGTACGGGAAGTTCCCGAACATGTCCATCACGATCGTCGCGCCCCACTCCGATTCGAGCCAAGGCATGTACTCGAAGATCCAGCCGTAAGGCATGATGTCGAACCAGAAGAGCCGGATCTTCTCCTTCCAGCCCTCCTGATCCGAAGCGCCCTTGCCGGCCGCGACGCGTTCCTCGGCGCACTTGCAGAGCTGCTCGAACCAGGCGGAGCAACGCGGGTCTCCGGCGACGAAGCACTGGCTGATCGCGAATGCCTGCGCTCCTCCGATGGCCCAGCCGTGGGGGCTCGGGACGCTGCGGCGCAGCTCGTTGTAGTCCTGCCAGAGGGAGTAGGTTCGGTTGGATTCCTCACAGACCTGTTTGAGCCTGTCGACGTCGAGCGTCTTCCCCGTGTGCTTCTCGAGGAACTCGACCATGCGACTCAGCTCCTCGGCGAAATACTGGACCGCCCTCTCATCGGAGGTATAGGGTGGATCGCACGCGTAGATCGGGACGTCCTTCCACACCTTGTTGTGCTCGATCACCTGGTGCAGCATCGGCGCGCCGTCGCACGGATACAGGAGTCCGAGCAGGGCCGTGGGGACCGGCATGAGGCCGTTCTCGATGTAATAGATGGGAAGGCGGATTGCCGTGCAGAGATCCGTCCCCATGCCCATTTCTTCGGCGCCCTCGATGTCGTTGAGCAGGTAGGGCGCCGAGGCGGCGAGAAAGGGCGTCTCCATCAACATGAACCACGGCAGATCCATCGCGTGGAAGAGCTCCGGCGCGTTGCAGAAGTAGCCGCCGATGAAGGGCTTGTCGTTCTCTACGCAGTCGACGACGGTCTGCTTCGAATCGAGCAGGATCTCGAGCAGCTTGACCTGGAGCTCTCCCTCGGAGGTCGGCATTTGCTTGGCCGCTTCGGCCAGCAGAGCGAACCAATCACGCTCTTCCTTGTAGCGGGCCAGCGACTGTGTCTTGACTGCCTGCACGTCCATGGATCAGCTCCTCATGCCTTCGATGGTCTCGATGAATGCCTGGACCCTCGTTCTCAACTGTCCCTTTCCGCTCAAGATGTACTCGCGATCGAGCTGTAGGAAGGGGATGCCGTCTTCCTTGAGATCCGCGTTGGTCATGTAGTGCTCGACCAGCCACTGATCGCAGAAGATCAGCCGCTCGCCGATGATGCCGTCGACGCGGAACTCCTTGGCGAGTTCCTTCGTGTAGTCGATTCTCCGCGACTGGTCTCCGTACATGCGCGGACACGAAGGGCGATCGTAGATGTAGTAGCTGGCGAGGGCTCGCACCGGATCCGCCACCGACTCATCGATCGGCCTCCACATCAATCGCGTTCCGAAGCAGGTGGAATCCGTCACCACGAGTCCGCCTTGCTCCTCGATGACCTGCATGAACTCCGGGTCGTCCAGCTCACCACCCACGATCATCAGACGCACCCGATAGTCGCTCGAGCCCTCGAGCTTCTCGAGGTCGCCCAGAAACTGTTGGAGCAGAATCTTGTAGCGCTCCTTGGGCATCGCGGTGCCCGCCACCATTACGGGCAGGGCTTCAGCTCCGCTGATGGGCGGCGCGTCGAGCTTGCGGTATTCGTAGACCTTCTTCTGCAGCGCGCGAACCTCGTTGTGGAGCTTGATCGCCTTCCAGAGATCTTCGTCCGTGATCTCGACTCCGAAGTGCTCCTGGATGTCGCTCCGCAGCAGGTTGATCTCCTCGTAGTACCAGTCGATTTGCGGCGGTCCGATCTTTCGGGGCAGGCTCATGACCTTCACGAAGGGCGTATCGAGGCGGACAGTCCAGTTGTCGTAGATGCGGCGCACGTGATCACAGCTATTGATGCAGACCAAGCCATCGAGGAAGTCGTACTCGCCCAGAAGCGCCTGATTCATCGTATGTCGCGGATAGCTGCAGTTGATGTTGCTGAAGCACCCATCGGAGAGCTCCGTGCTCGTGCTTCCCGTCCCACGCATGCGAAAGGGGTAGAGACCTGCGGCGGTGAACAGCTCCTCGGGAACTGTCGAGCAGAAGTAGCCGACGACTTTGCCACCGGCCTGCTTCCACGCCTCGATCTCCGAGTTCCCGATCGAAGAGGTGACTTCGCGGAACCTGTCAAACGCTTCCGAATCGATCCTGGTTTCCAAGGGGCTCTCTCCTGTCCGCTGCCGGCTTGCTCCGGCTGGGTGGCTGGTCGATCTGCCGTCAGGAAGTCCCGTCGTCGCTGGCTTCCAGTCTCTCACCGGCGAAGATCGCGGCTCCGAGGGCACCGGCGATTTGCGGATCCTGCGGGAGCTGCCTGAGCTCGATGCCGAGCTTCTTCGCGAGGGCCTGGGCGAGGCCCTCGTTCTTTGAGCAGCCACCCGTCAGCGTCACCTCGTTCACGATTCCGACTCTCCTCGCCATGGAGCTGAGACGTGAAGCGACGGAGAGGTTGATACCGGCGATGATATTGGCGAGGTCGATCCCTTCGTTGACCAGCGTGACGACTTCGGACTCCGCGAAGACGCTGCACTGGTTGGAGATCGTGCAGGGCTCATCACCCTGGTTGTCGAGCGAGGAGATTCCATCGAGTCCGCAGCAGAGTGCGCGGGCCATGGCTTCGAAGAAACGCCCGGTCCCGGCCGCACAACGGTCATTCATCTTGAAATCGAGGACGGTTCCCTTTTCTGAGACGGAGATGACCTTGCAGTCCTGCCCGCCGATGTCTACGACCGTTCGGATCGAGGGGACCAGCCAGTGAGCGCCCCTCGCGTGGCACGAGATCTCAGAGAGGTTCTCCTCGGCGAAGGGAATGCTCAGGCGGCCGTAGCCCGTACACACGACCTTGTCGAGATGGTCGATGGATGAGAGGCCCGCTTGGCGAATGGCTTCGTTCATGACGAGATCGGCGGTCTCGACGGGCCGGGCGGTCGAGCACAGGACGGAAGCGCCAACCACGTTTCCGTCCTTGATGACTACCGCCTTCCCGGTGGCGGAGCCGATATCGAGTCCCCCGACGATCATGCAAAGGCCTCCTCGCTGAAGAAGATAAACTATCGTTCATTAGTTTATGAGTCGACCGTTTTCTCTTCTGCCTCTTACCGATCTGCGCAGAGAAGTGGTGGCTGCGGGGTGCATCTCCGCGGCCGAAGCAGCGAGCGGGTGGGGCGTTTCCGCAGCCCGCGAGGACTGGGGGCGGGGTGCGGGCGGTGCTGCGTTTTACCCGAGGGGACGCTGCTCGAAGAGCATCTCGACCAGATCGCCAAAGACGCGCTCCTGCTTCCGAAGCATCTCCGGGCTCAGAAGATCTCTTCCATCGACGCGCTGGTAGAGAGGGGCAATCGCGAAATATCCGAGGATGATGTGATACATGGCGAGCACGAGCAGCGAGAGCTCGTCGCGATCCCAGCGAGATCCCGCCGGTCCGGCCTCCATCATCTCGTCTGCCCGCGCGAAGATCGGCGCCATCCAGCTTCTGAGCATTGGGGTGAGGCGCTCGCCTCCGGTCAGCGTCTCGTGTTGCAGCAGGCCCGCAAGCCTGCGGTGCTCCGCCATCACGCTCATCATCGTTTCGACCAGCTTGCGGGCGCCTTCGCCCCGGCCGTTGTTCGGGGCGGCGTAGTCCGAGAGAGCCCGAAGCACCGGCTGGAGGTTGCGTTCCAGCACGGCTGCATAGAGGGCCTCTTTGCTCTCGAAGTGGTTGTAGAGGCTCGGAATGCGGATTCCGACCGCCGTCGCGACTTTGCGAAGGGTCGTACCGGCGTAGCCGCGCTCAGCGAAGATCTCCTCGGCCGCATCCAGAATGCGCTCGGCGGTGAGCTCTCCCTTTCTCGACTTGCGCTGAGGGGGATTGGGCTGTGCAGAGGATTCGGACATCGCAGCGTCTCCGGTCCCTCCCGGCTCGAGCGGCCGGGCGGGGGTACCGATTCGAGCATACCCTCTCGCCGTGATCCCCGACACTTCGGTCTTCACTGCCGCGGCGGCGCGTGACGTCACGGGGATGACGTAGTCTGGCCAACACTCGAGCAGGAGCAGGTACCGATGCCGACGCACAAAGAGAGGATCCTCGCAGCGATGCGAGGCGAAATGGTCGACGTGCTCCCCTTCGTGCCTCGCCTGGATCTGTGGTGGCTGGCGAATCTCAGCAGGGGAACGTTGCCCCATGAATTCGAGGGCATGACACCCGACGAGATCGCCCGCTCGCGTGGCTGGGCGGTGTATCACATGGTCCCGAACTTTGCCGACGTGAGCGGCCCCGAGGATGCCCTGCACCGCGCGCTCGGTCTGTTCAATTTCAAGCAGTCGGCCTATCGCTTCGAGCTCGGCGGCGGGGTGGAGGTGGAGGTCGCGAGTGCGAATGGTCAGCACGTCGTCGACTACCACACACCGCTCGGAACGGCTCGCACCATCGGCGGTCTCAGCGAGGAGATGAAGCGCGCGGGTGTCTCGCTGGGCTGGGTCGAGGAACATCTGATCAAGCAGCCCCACGACTATGAAATCGCCGCCTACATCTTCGAGAATATCGAAGTGTTTCCAAACTACGAAGGAATGGCGGCCTACGTCGACGCGCTCGGTGAGGATGGGGTGGTTGCTGTAGGCGGGCCGACACTGGCGGCGTCACCTGTGCATCAGATCCAAAAGGAGCTGATCGACCACACGCGATTCTTCTACGAGTACAACGACAATCCGAAGTGCATTCAGCGCCTGGCGGAGAGCATCGAGGCGTATTTCGAGAAGGTGCTCGCGATCGTCGCCGAATCATCCGCCGAGGTCGTGCTCTGGGGTGCGAACTACGACGACATGCTCACCTACCCGCCGTATTTCGAGAAGGAGATCCTTCCATGGCTGCGCCGTGTCTCCGAAGAGCTCGGCGCCCGGGGAAAGATCGTGGCTACGCATACCGACGGCGAGAATCTCGGGCTGATGGATCTGATCCGCGACAGCGGTTGCCACGTGGCGGAGTCACTGACCCCGGCCCCGATGACCAAGGTCGGTATCGATGAGTACTATCGCCGCTGGCGGGACAAGCTCACAATCATGGGGGGCATTCCCGAGAGCGTCTTGCTGGAAGAGACGGCGACGGACGAGGATTTCGAGGCCTACCTCGACCACCTCTTCGCCAGTGTGGCGCCGGGAGACCGCCTGATCCTGGGAACGGCCGATTCGACGCCGCCGGACGCGGTCTTCTCGCGCCTGGACAGGATCGCGGAGCGTGTCACGGCGGAGGGCCGCCTGCCGCTCAGGGCGGGCGCTCGCGCTTCGAGGTCGAGGTCCGGCGCTGTCGCGGCCGAGCGCCCATCGCCGACGCGTAGCTTCGACGATCCCACGCTCCGTGAGCTCCAGCAGGCGCTCATCTCGGGCGATGAGAAGAGCCTGGAGCGCGAAGTGCAGACGCTTCTCGATCGAGGCCTGGCCGCACGGGCGATTCTCGGTCAGGGCATGCTGCCGGCGATGGAGCGACTTGGGCAGCTCTTTCGGGACGGGGAGGTGTTCGTTCCCGAAGTTCTGCTCTCCGCCCGCGCGATGAACGCCGGCTTGCGCCTACTCGAGCCGGGCCTGTCTGTCGACGGCGCGCATGGGGCCTCACAGAAGGTGCTGATCGGAACCGTGGCCGGAGACATGCATGACATCGGCAAGAATCTCGTCGCCATCATGCTGCAGGGCGTTGGCTTCGAGGTGCACGACATCGGTACCAACGCCAGTCCTCAGGAGTTCGTACGTCAGGTCGAGCGCACGCGGCCGGACATCGTCGGGATCTCGGCGCTGCTGACCACCACGATGCCGATGATGCACAAGACGATCGAGGCGCTCGAAGAGGCCGGCTTGCGCGCGGACGTGCAGATCATCATCGGAGGCGCCCCGATCAATCAGAAGCTCGCCGATGATATCGGAGCGGACGGCTACGCCGAGGATGCGGGGGCGGCGGTCGAGCTGGTCAGGACGCTCGTGGGCTCCGCTGCATGAAGTCGATCACGACGCGGGCGAATTCCTCGCCGGCGTCCTCCTGCAGGAAGTGCCCCGCCCGCTCGATGCAGGTGTGGGGCTGGCCTTTGGCACCGGGCACCTCCTGCTGAAGGATTGCATCGCCTCCACGCGTGATGGGATCGGAGTCGCTGAATGCCGTGAGGAAGGGCTTCTGCCAGCGCCCCAACGCCTTCCTCGCTCTGCGGTTCGCCGGGACCGCGGGGTCATCGGCCTCGATGGGGACCAGAGTCGGGAAGATGCGTGCGCCCGCTTTGTAGCTCTCGTCGGGAAAGGGCGCGTCGTACGCGGCCATGATCTCCGGCGCTACTTCGCGCGCGCAGCCGGTCTGGACGAGCTGGCCGATCGGCATCGTCGGCATCTCCTGGCTGGCCTTGCGCCACAGCCTGAACGCGTCGCTGACAGGGCCCTCGCCGATCGGCAGGCCCGTGTTGGCCGCGACGATGCGGTCGAAGCGAGCGGGGTTCTCGGCGGCCAGGCGCAAGCCGATCAAACCGCCCCAATCCTGACAGACGAGCGTGATGTGTCGTAGGTCGAGCGCCTCGAGCCAGGCCGTCATCCAGTCGACGTGCCTCTGATAGGTGTAGCTCTCCGTTCCAACGGGCTTGTCCGAGCGACCGAACCCGACCAGATCAGGGGCAATCGTCCGGTATCCCGCATTGGCCAAGAGGGGGATCATCTTACGATAGAGATAGGACCAGCTCGGCTCGCCGTGCATACAGAGCACGACATCGGCCTGATCGGGGCCCTCTTCCACGTTGTGAATGCGCAGCTCACCGCCGCTGCCGTCCGGGATGTCTCGGTAGTGTGGCGCAAAGGCGTAGCCGGGAAGGCCTTCGAATCGCTCATCGGGCGTACGCAGGACCTGCATCGGGAACCTCCTGTCCGATCGCTTGTCGGGCGGTGCAGCGAAGCCGGCAGCGATGGAGAGCGGCGGAGTCGGCAATCAACTTCCAGGATGAGACGCTAGCCCGCATCTCTCACCGGGTCACGACTGCGTCGCTTCGCCACGCGATATGGTGAGGAATGCGGTCTGGCCGTTTCCCCTGGCAGTGGCAATCGATCGCGCGGTGAAGTCGCTCGTGGTCAGCCGAAAGCGCGCGTGAGGAGCCAGAACATTCCGACGCTACACAGCCCGGCCGAGCCGACTTCAACCAGCGCGCGGTGAGGTCCACCGCTTCGCAGTCGTGCCAGATCCCGCAGAATCGGCCAGAGGGCGACGACGAGGACGAGCTGGCCGACCTCAACGCCGAGGTTGAAGCCGAGTAGCGCAGGGAGCAATCGGCCGCTGGGGAGCGCGAGCTCCGCGAGCACGCCGGCAAAGCCGAAGCCATGTACCAGGCCGAAGGCGAAGGCGATGGCGACGCGAATTCGTGCGGGCCGGCGCGCGCGGGCGAGAAGCCCGAAGTAGCAGAGCGTGAACAGGGCCATTCCGCTCAGCGTCACCGCGCCGAGGCTGCCAATCCCGAGCAGCGAGAGCAGCGCCATGGCCATCAGTCCCAGGGCAAGCAGCAGCGGGATCGATCTCGGGCGACGGCTCAAGAGAAAGATATTCTCCGCCGCGACGAGCACGATCGAGAGGCCGACCAGAGCGGCGATCTCCTGCGATTCCGGCCTTGCCAGGCCCAACACCGCTACAGCCAGCGTCAAGCTGTGCGCCAGGGTGAAGCCGGTGATGACAGCGGCGACCTCGCCGAATCGTGCTGCAATCAGAATCAGAGCGAGCACGAACGCCAGGTGATCCGGTCCGGTGCCGATGTGTTGGATTCCCAGTCTCAGATACGAGCCGAGGGAGCTGCCGCTCTCCTCGATTGTCCCGTCTTCTTGCCGCGTGGGTGCCAGTGCCCAGGATGGCTCGGCAGCGGTGAGCACTCGCTCGAGCAGACTCTCGCCGGCTCCGCTCAACCGGGCAAAGTGTAGATGGCTCGGCGCGACCTCTCGCAGCAGGAGACTGCGGATTTCCAGCGGGCCGTCGAGCTTGCATGACACCCGCCACTCGACCACCATGCGATCGGCCGGCGACGGCAGCAGGCGCGGAGCGTTGCTGGGGGAGCACGGCTCACCCGCAGAGAAGAGCTGCAGTCGTTCGGTCAAATAGCGCTCGAGCTCAGCGTCGAGCTGCGCTCCCCAAACGGGGCCCCAGGGCAAGCGCGTAAGCTCGAGTTGACTCAGGCGAAGCGTGACGGTGCCGCCGTCGGGCTCGAGCACCCAGCTCGAGTAGGAGACGCTTCGAGTGTGGGCGCTCGCCTGACCCGCCGAGAGCAGCAACAACACGGCAGTCGACAGCTTGAGGCAGGCTCGGAGCGTTGCGCCAAGACGGCGGCGACCGTTCACCGATTCCCCGTCCATTCGAGTACCAGAACCAGGAGTCCCGTCGCTGCAATCCAGCTCCCGAGCACGCGGACGGCCGTTTGTAGCCAGAAGGCCCGGTGACGCGCCACGCGGGTCACGACATGAAAGAGCACCAGCCCGATGCCGGTCCCGAAGCCTGCCAGCAGGAGCAGGGGGCGCTGGATCTGCTGCTCCGCGGCGTAGGTGTTGGCGTGGCCGTGCTGCACCCCGAATAGCGCGACGAGGCCCAGTGCCAGCCAGGCCGGCAGCCTGCCGCGAGCTGCCACAAGGAGTCCCAACACGAGCATCGGAATCGGCAGCAGCGAGCCGCTCAGCTCGATTCCGCGTTGCGACATGCCGAGGCCCGCCCCGAGGAGCGCCGCGGCAACGAACACCAGCGGCAGTCGCCAGGCGTGACTGCTGCCGAGCTGGCCGGACCACAGCGCGAGTGCCAGCAACGGCAGTAGCAGCTCGAAGTGAAGCAGCGGATGAAACATGCCCGCGTAGAAGTCCCCGAGCGTTGCGCTGCCATGAGCCAGGGCCGAAGCGGGCAGCAGGCAGCACGAGCCCAGGGGCAGCAGGAGCGCTGCGATCACGCGGTGACGAGCCGCACGGCTGCCAGGGGCCGGACTCATTCGAGGAAGAGCTGTCCCGCGAGAAGCAGACCGGTTGCTGCGATGGCACTGCCTCCGGCGCGAAGCAGCGATCTGCCATGTGGAAGTCTGGTGACGAAGCCGATTCCGATTCCGCTCAGGTGAATCAGGCCCGTAGCGCTGACAAAGCCGGCGCTGTAGGCGACGGCTCCGCTTCGGCCCGGCAGCTCCGCGCCGTGGGCATAGCCGTGGAAGACTGCGAAGAAGGAGACCAGGAGCGCCGACGCCCAGAGAGGCGGGCGCCGGTCGAGTGCGATCATTGTGCCCAGCACCACTACCGAGATCGTGACCCCGACTTCCACGGCCGGCAGCGGGACGGCGAGAATCCCCGCCACACCCCCGAATGCCATCACCATGGGGAAGGCCACGGGCAGCAGCCAGATGGCAGGGTTGCCGAGCTGAGCTCCCCACATCCCCACCGCGAGCATCGCGAGAACGTGATCGAGCCCGCCCAGAGGGTGAAGAAAGCCGCTGACAAACCCGGCACCGGCAGCCTCACCCTCCACGTGGGCAAGTGCAGCGAGCGGGGCCAGTGCGACGAGCAGCGCGATGCAGAATACCCGCGTGGGAGCGTTGCCAGAAGTCTTCACGAACGCGGTTGCCGCGTCGGCGTCACTTCTTGGCCGGCTTCTCACCCTTCACCACACCGCCGATCTTCTCGCAGGTGCCCTTGGGCACGTAGACCCACTCGTTCGGGTCGCTGTCCTTGGTCGCCTGGCCGGAGCAGCGGTGGCTGCCGTCGAGTGCGCCACAATCGTTCTTCCCCGCCTTGGCTATGCCGGCACATTTCTCCCAGCTCTCGGGCTGGTCCGGTACTGCCTGCGCCGTGGCGACAAAGAGCAGCGCCAAACAGACCGGAGTGATCCATGCGACCACGCGGAAGGGATTCGTTCTCATTGCGTTCGCTCCTACAATGGCTGCTGGCCGACACGAGCGGTGTCCGACCACTGCTGCCGGGCTGGTGATGCGCGTTTCTTCGGGCAGATGTTAAGGGGATGCTGCATCTTCTGCCAGCTTATGCCTCTGGCAGAAGGGATCTCGGGCAATGGGCGAAGAAGCGCTACAGAAGCCGCCGGCGCAGTCGCCCGAACGGCTGGATCGACGCCGCTTCCTGACCCAGCTCCTAAGCACGGTCGCTGCTGGGGCGACCTCTCGCTCCGCGCTCTGCGCTGCGGCGGCGGCGCTCGAGTCCTGCGCACATACCGGTGCGAGCGCGGGGCTCTCGGCTGGCCAGTGGCAGATGCTCGCCGCTGTGCAGGCGCACCTGCTGCCGTCCGAGCCGGGCATTCCGGGCGCTCGAGAGGTCAATGCCACCGGCTACCTGCGGCTCCTGATGACCGACCCCCGCACCGGCGAGGAGCAGCGCGTGTGGCTGCGCGACGGACTGGTCGAACTCGCTGAGCTGTCGAGCGAGCGCTTTGCCAGCGAGTTCATCTCTCTGACGAAGAACGAGCGGGAGGTCGCGCTGCGCGCCCTCGAGCGGAGCCCGAGCGGTGAGCGATGGTTGGCCGCTCTCTTGGACTTCCTGCTCGAGGCGCTGCTGGGTGACCCGAGCCACGGGGGCAATCCGGACGGTATCGGCTGGCGGTGGCTCGGAATCACGCCGGGCTTTCCGCGGCCGCCTATACGTAGAGGGGCCTCTTGGTCGAGAGAGATTTCGACGTCTGTGTGATCGGCAGCGGCGCTGGGGGCGGGCCGGTCGCCTTCAGCCTGGCGCAGGCGGGCCGTTCCGTCGTGGTCTTGGAGAAGGGGCCCTGGCTGCGCGACGGTGATTTCTTCAAGGACGAGATCGCCTGCTGCCGACGCAGCGAGTACATACCCGACGTTCACGATGAGCCGCACGTCATCGAGCGGGAACGCGCCGACGGCGGCTGGCAGGCTCGCTCTACACTTGAATCGGGCAGTAGCCTGTGGCACGGCTGCTGCATCGGCGGAGCCACCAATTTCATGAGCGGCTTCTTCCATCGCATGAAGCCCGTCGACTTCCATCTGCTCTCGAGCTTCGGTCCGATCGACGGCGCGAGCGTCGTGGACTGGCCGATCGACTACCAAGACCTCGAGCCCTACTACGAGAAGGTAGAGCGCGAGGTGGGCGTTTCCGGGCGCGTCGTGGCCCATCCGCAGCAGGAGCCCCGCAGCACGCCCGACTTTCCCTTTTCGCCGACTGCTGAGCACGCACTCGCCGGGCACATCGATCGGGCGTGCGCCGCGCTCGGCCATCATGCCATCCCGTTGCCGCGTGCCATTCTCTCGACGCCCGCCATGGGGCGAGCCGTCTGCAGCTATAGCGGTTACTGCGGAAGCTACGGCTGCGCGACCGGCGCGAAGGGCAGCGCGCGGTCCGCGCTGCTCGATCGCGCCGTGGCGAGCGGCGGCTGCCAGGTTAGACCGCATGCCATGGTGAGCCGACTCGTCAGCGATCGCTCGGGACGCGTCGTTCACGCGGAGTACTTCGATGAACGGGGCCGGACGCGTCGGGTCGACGCGCACATCTTCGTGGTTGCCTGTCAGGCGATCGAGACGGCCAGGCTGCTGCTGCGATCGACCGGTCCGCGCCATCCGCACGGCCTGGCGAATGGCAGCGGGCAGGTGGGCCGGAATCTGCTCTTCGCCGGGGGCGGGGCGGCGTCGGGTAGCCTTCACTACGACCGATTCGACGGCGCGCAGGGCGCCGCCCTGCGCGCCGTGGGTCCCTTCGTCAATCGCTCACTGCAGGACTGGTACGTGATTGACGAGGGGGTCTTCGGCGCGCCGCTCAAGGGCGGCACGATCGACTTCCTACAGCGCCCTCCCGCTCCCATCTCCCGCGCCACGCGTCAGACGCAGAGTCGCGACGGCTTCGTCTGGGGGCTGCCGCTCAAGAGGAAGCTCGAGGCGCACTTCTCGCAGTCGGCCGACGTCAAGGTGGAAGCCTTCTGCGACTGGCTGCCCCACGACGACTGCTTCGTTACGCTGGATCCAGTGACGAAGGACAGCTGGGGGCTGGCGGTGGCGCGCGTACGCACGGGGCTCCACCCTCATGACCTGCGCATCGGCTGGTTTCTCGCCTCGAAGGGCGCCGAGGTGCTGCAGGAGATGGGTGCGCGCGACGTCGTCGCCTTTGCGTCGGGCTCGCCGCCCACGAACCTTCAAGCGGGGACGTGTCGCTTCGGCCGGGATCCCGCGACCTCTGTCCTCGACGCCGACTGCCGTGCCCACGAGGTGGACAACCTCTTCGTGTCCGACGGGAGCTTCATGCCCACGGGCGGGAGCGCTCCCTATACCTGGACCATCTACGCCAATGCCTTTCGGGTCGCGGACCGGATTGTGAAGCAGCTGCCGGGGCTGTCGCGGCGGGCCGAATCCGCGTTCCGAGAAGCGCATACACCGCCTGAGCGCGCGAATCGAGGGAGGGATAGCCGATGAAGCTCGGCCTATACGGCATCAACGTAGGGGCATGTGTGGACGGAGACGTGGCGGCCTCGGTGGCGCGCGCGGCCGAGGACGCTGGCTTCGATTCCCTGTGGACCGCAGAGCACGTCGTGCTGCCAGATCCGCAGACACCGCCCTCTCCGATTCCGCCCGAGACGCCGCTTCTCGACCCGGCGGTCGCGCTCGCCCATGTAGCAGCACACACGAGTACGATTCAACTCGCCACGGGCATCATCATCCTGCCGCAGCGCAACCCGGTCGTCCTCGCCAAGGAATTGGCGAGTCTGGACGTGCTCTCCGGCGGACGCCTGATCTTCGGCGTCGGAGCCGGCTATCTGCCCGCCGAGTTCGAGGCGCTCGGCGTACCGTTCGAGGAGCGCGGTGAGCGCACGAGCGAATACATCGAGGTCATCAGGGCGCTTTGGACACAGCAGAAGCCTCGCTTCAGCGGGCGTTTCGTCTCGTTCGCCGGTATCGACGCCCAGCCGCGACCGGTGCGGCGTCCACACCCGCCGATCATCGTTGGCGGCATGAGCCCGCCCGCCCTGCGTCGGGCCGTTCGCCAGGGCGACGGATGGTATGGCTTCGCTCTGGGGCTCGAGGCCACGGCGGGCTGCGTGGCGGCTCTGCGTGAAATCGAGGCGCAGGGCGAGCGTCCTCCGGAGCGGGCGCATCTGGAGATCAGCGTTACGCCGTCGGGACCAGTGGATGGCGATACGCTGTCGCGTTTCGAGGACCTGGGCGTCGACCGTCTGGTGCTGCTCGCACTCGCAGGCAGTCAGGAGGAGCTACTCGCCTTCATCGAGAAGATGGCAACGCACCTGTCGTCTCAGCGCCGATAGTCGTCGTAGGTCGCGAGATTCTTCGCGAAGAGGTCAGCGAGCTCGCGGGCCTTCTTGTCGTAGGCGTGCTTGTCGCTCCACGTCCGGCGCGGGTCGAGCATTTCGTCGGGAACGCCGGGGCATTGGCGCGGAATGCTCAGTCCGAACGCGGATTCCTCGACGGTCTCGGCGTCCTGTAGCTCTCCGGTGTTGATTGCGTCGACAATGGCCCGAGTCAGCGGGAGCTTCATGCGTTCCCCGGTTCCGCAGGCGCCACCGCTCCAGCCGGTGTTGACGAGCCAGGCGTTCGCACCGTGCTGGCGCATCTTCTTGGCCAGCATCTCGGCGTAGACCATGGGATGATGCACCAGGAAGGCGGCACCGAAGCACGCCGAGAAGGTCGCTTCAGGTTCGGTTACACCCATCTCCGTGCCTGCCACCTTTGCGGTGTAGCCGTTCACGAAGTGGGACATCGCCTGCTCCGGCGTCAATCGGCTGACGGGCGGCAGGACACCGAAGGCATCGCATGTGAGGAAGATGATGTTACTCGGGTGGCCTGCCGTGCAGGGTATTTGGGCGTTCGGAATGTAATCGATCGGATAGGACGCACGCGTGTTCTCGGTGAGCGAGGAATCGGCATAGTCCACGATACGGCTCTCGGGGTCGAGAACCGTGTTCTCGAGCACGGTTCCGAAACGGATCGCTCGATAGATTTCGGGCTCGTTCTCGGCACAGAGGTCGATGCACTTGGCGTAGCAGCCACCCTCGATGTTGAAGATGCCCTCATCGCTCCAGCAATGCTCGTCGTCTCCGATCAATCGCCGCCGCGGGTCCGCAGAGAGGGTGGTCTTGCCGGTTCCCGACAAGCCGAAAAAGAGGGAGACCTCACCGTACGGTCCGATGTTCGCCGAGCAGTGCATGGAGAGGACACCTCGCTCGGGCATCAAGTAGTGCATGATCGAGAAGACGCCCTTCTTCATTTCGCCGGCGTACTGCGTGCCGAGGATCACGAACTCCCCGGCCTCGAGATCAAGGGCGATGCTGGTATCGCTCGAGAGGTCGGGCGTATCGGGATCCGCCGGGAAGCAGCCGGCGTTGAAGATGACGTAGGCCGGCTTGCCAAAGTCCCGAAGCTCATCCTCGGTTGGCCGGATCAGCATGTTGTGCATGAAGAGCGCGTGGTAGGGACGGGAGCAGATGACGCGGATGGAGATCCGGTGGCGCCGATCCCAGCCCGCGAAGCCATCGACCACGTAGAGTCGCGACCGGCTGTTGAGGTAATCGATCGCTCGGCGCCGGTTGGTCCTGAACGAATCACGTGTGAGCTTGCTATTGACCGGGCCCCACCAGATCTGGTCGCGGTTCTCGGCCACGCAGACGATGCGCTTGTCGCTTGGGCTGCGGCCGGTTCTTTCGCCAGAGCAGGTGGCGAGGGCTCCCGCGGAGGTGATCTGCCCCGCGTCGTAGGCCACGCAGTGCTCATAGAGCTGCGCCGGCGAGAGGTTGCGATGAATGCTGCCGACGTCGATCCCGTGGCGCCGCAGGCTAATGAGATGGGACATGTAAAGCTCTCCTGGGTCTGAGAATTCCCGAATGTGGCGGTGGCACCACAGCAGTCCGGTTCGTCGGCCCTTCGGCCGTCGGACTGAAGCGTGAAGTGAGGCCGTTGGGTCCCCGAGTGCTGCCCGGTCCCCGGACGGTCCGGCCGCGGCGCGGGTGGCGGGCCGGGCGGTCAGTCATCGAAGTCGCCCGCGGGACCCGTGTCCGAATCGAGCTGCGCCGCCGCCAGCCGAATCTTCTCCTCGTCCCACTCCTTGGGATCCTCGATGCAAATCGCCTTGGCGCCGAGATCGTGGGATCCCGTCTCGAGGATGGCGTTGATGGCGAGGGGGGCACTATCGCGAGCGCTGAAGACCTCGCTCAGCAGATGGTGAACGAAGTCCTCGACGCGGCGCGCCATTCGCTCTCGCACCTTCCGCGACTGGCCGTGGAGCTTGTTCTCGAAGGGCAGATTGAGCTTCTTGTAGCCTCCGCCCTTGATCCCGTGGCTTTCGGCATAGGCCACCATCTCGGTCCACACGTCTTCCGAGACGCCCTCTCCAATGACCTTGAGGAAGTTCCCGTTCTCGTCCTGAAATGCATTGCCATAGTCATTCACTTCGAGACCCCACGAGATCATCTGGAGCGCGGTCGCCACATTCGCCTTCGTCGTGGGGGTTTCAGAGGCGATCCTGGACAGTCGCTCGGAGTGATTGCCCGATGTCCCGTGTTGAGCCCCGGAAACGCGGTAAGGGGCCAGCGCATCGTGGATCTCGCGTGTGAGCTCGAGCTGGATGCCGTGATCCGACGCTTCGAGACCATGGGTCGTTCCGTTGTTGAGCGCGATCCAATCCGGGAAGATGCCGTGGGCGTTGAGTCCACGGATCAGGAAGGCGGCTTCCTCGGGGGTGGACAGCCCTTGAGAGCCCTTGATTTCCCCGACCTCCGTTTCGAGCCCGGCCCAGCGCGGGATGTGGGGAGCGAGCGCGAGATTCGCCAGCAGGTTCTCGTCGTCCGGCAGGTGCGAGGCGTCGATCGCGATCGAGGTGATGCCCGCATCGAAGATCGAGGGGATCTCCTGTTTGGCCCGCTCGACGTCCTCCCAGCTCTTGATTCCGTAGTGATCGGCATGAATCGCGACGGGGACCGTGATCTCCAGTTCGTTGCAGGCCGCGTCGACCTGCCGCGCGATATTCCAATAGTTGACAGCACAATAGGCGTCCGCGCCGCCCTCGGATCTGGCGATTTCGACGAGCACAGCGGCGTTCGCGCGCTGCGCCGCCTGGAGCACGCCGCGGATCACGAAGGCGTTGCGCCCGTTGGCGGCGATCGTCATGGCACCACCCTTTGCGATCAGCGCCCGGTCGATCACCTTTCCGCTGACGATCAGGGCTCTCGAATTCGGGAAGAGCCGTGTGATGTTGGGGGGGCGCCCGATGGCGAGTGCCTTTTCGAACCGAGAAGACATGAAGAACTCCCTGTCGCTCCGTCAGCAAGTCCCGAGGACTACTCGAGCTGAGCTCCCCCGCCCGCTGACCACCGCCATGGACTCTTCGGCCAAGAGGGGGGAAGTATTCACTCCAGAAATGGGCCGGGGGCCGGCTACGGCTTGATCCCGATTCGAACAGCGGTGAAATCGGCGTGCTGCCGTTGGACAAACACGGATCAGCGGAAGGCCCGAGGGCTCAACGGGTCTCGGCGAGCCCGACCAGGAATGAATCAAGTAGCGGGGGGCGCCTTCCGAATTACTCGACGAGTAAACGTGGAGGCTCGCAGCGCATGTTCCCCAGACCCCCCCATCGCGACATCAAGACACGGCGCCTCGACCTCGAGCGCAAGCGGTGTCCACCCGAAGCCGTCCTGCAGCACATCGCGGGCGACTCGGATCTCATCGTGCCGATCGCGAACGGCGAGCCCACGCTCTTGCTGGACGCGATCGAGAAGGCGGCACTCGACCTGCACGACGTGCGCATCCATCAGATGCACGCCCTACATGACCGGCCGTACCTGCACGGGGCCTTCCCGGGTCACCTTCGCCATGTCTCCTACTTTCTCTCTCACGTCACCCGGGACCCCTACGCCAAGGGCCACGTCGACCTCATCCCAGCGCACTTCAGCGAAGTCCCGCTGCTGATGGAGCGCACGACTCGCTTCCCCCTGATCGTTGCTGCGGCCTCGGCTCCGGATCGCCATGGGTACTTCTCTCTGGGCGTGAACGCGGACTACGTATCGGGTTTCATCGGGAAGCTGCCATTCTTCCTGGAAGTGACGCCGGCGATGCCGCGCACATTCGGACGCAATCAGCTTCACATCAGTCAGATCGTCGGCTACACCGAGTCGGACAGGCCGCTCGTCGAGGTTCAGCCACATGAAATCGGGGAGAAGGACCAGCGTATTGCGGCCTTCGTGGCCGAGCGGATCTGCGATGGCGCGACAATCCAGGCCGGCATCGGCTCGATTCCGAATGCCGTGCTCTCGTTGCTGTCCGACCGGAGAGACCTGGGTATCCACACCGAGCTGCTGAGTGACGGTATGGTGGATCTATTCGAGCAGGGCGTCGCGACCGGTACGGCAAAACATCTGAATCCCGGGAAGATCGTCACGACCTTCGCCCTGGGCACGCGCCGAGTCTACGACTTCCTCGACGAGAACCCCGCGGCCGAGTTTTGGCCGGTCTCATATGTCAACAGTCCGCGGGTAATCGGTCGGGAGCACGATTTTGTCTCCATCAATGCGACTCTGGAGGTGGATATGCTGGGCCAGTGCGCTTCCGAGTCGATTGGCAGCCGCTATTACTCCGGCTCGGGTGGACAGTCGGACTTTGCGCGCGGTTGCATGTACTCGGATGGTGGTCGTGCCTTCATCGTGCTCAACTCGACCACTTCGGATGGGCGGATCTCGCGAATCAGACCGCAGCTCACGCCGGGCGCGGTCGTGACGACGGTAAAGAACACTGTCGATCACGTCGTCACCGAGTACGGCGTTGCAGAGCTCCGTGGCCGGAGCATCCGCGAGCGCACCGCGGCGTTGATTGCCATCGCGCACCCCGATTTCAGAGACGACCTGCGGCGTGAAGCGCGGGAGCTGGGCTTCAACTGAAGGTCGGGAAGCGTGCGACTGACGAAAGGGTGCGCTCGTGACGGCGGCGAAGTCGAAGAGGCGGCGAAGGGCGAAAACGACTTCGAGAAGCGGCCGTAAGGCAGCGTCCGAAGCCGGGCTGCCGCCGCAGCGGCAGAGCCACGGCGACACCTTCGAAGCATTGCTGCGGCCGACCCGCCTGGCTGTCGTCGGGGCATCGAGTGCGGCGGGAAGCGTTGGCGGCCGGGTCTTCTCGAACCTGCTCGGTGGCCCGCCGGATCTCCGGGTGTATCCCGTAAACCCGAACAGGCGCAGTGTCTTGAGGCGCAGGGCCTATGCGGATCTGGCGTCGGTCCCCGAGCCGGTCGATCTCGCCTTGGTCGCGACGCCGGCGGCGAGCGTTCCCGGGATTATCGAGCAGTGTGTCGAGGCGGGTGTTCGGGCTGCGCTGATCTTGTCGGCGGGCTTCCGCGAGATCGGGCCGCCGGGCGTCGAGCTCGAGCAGCAGATTCTGCAGGCCGCCGAGGGCAGCGGCCTGCGGATCGTCGGACCGAACAGTCTGGGCCTCATGAACCCCGCACGCGGACTCAACGCCAGCTTCGCACCGGCTCTGCCGGCTGAAGGCAGTGTCGCCTTTCTGAGCCAGAGCGGTGCGTTGGGCTCCGCCATTCTGGACTGGAGCCAAGGTGAGCGAGTGGGCTTCAGCGCGTTCGTTTCGGTTGGCTCCATGCTCGACGTTGGTTGGGGGGATCTGATCCGAGAATTCGGCGATGACCCGAACACCAAGAGCATCGTGATCTACATGGAATCGCTTGGAAACGCGCGCTCGTTCCTGTCGGCCGCTCGAGAGGTTGCACTTCGCAAGCCGATCATCGTGCTCAAGGCGGGCTCGACGGAAGCCGCGAGCCGCGCGGTCGCCGCGCACACGGGTGGCGAGGTCTGCAGCGACGAAGTCTTCGATGCGGCACTGCGCCGAGTCGGCGTGCTGCGAGTCCGAAGTGTATCGAGCCTCTTCTAC
Source organism: Deltaproteobacteria bacterium (assembly GCA_029261835.1). Lineage (GTDB taxonomy): Bacteria > Myxococcota_A > UBA9160 > UBA9160 > UBA4427 > JAJDAO01. Next base: position 215,031 of record JAJDAO010000003.1, read on the forward strand.
ATGGCCGATATCCTGAGCAAGCAGCCGCCGCCACGAGGACCGAGGCTGACGATTCTCACGAACGCCGGTGGCCCCGGTGTATTGGCCAGCGATGCTCTGAGCCTCGGGGGTGGCCAGCTCGCGCCATTATCCGACGAGGCGTTCGACGCGCTCGACGAATTGCTCCCAGTGGCTTGGAGTCACGCCAACCCGATCGATCTGCTCGGCGACGCGAGCGCCGAACGGTACGCGGCGGCGGCAGCGGTGGCCGGCCGCGATCCGAACAGCGACGGTCTCCTGGTCATCCTGGCGCCACAAGCCATGACCGACGCGACAGGCACGGCCGAAGCGCTGGCCGCACTCAAGCCTTCCTGCGCGAAGCCCATCTTGGCGAGCTGGATGGGTGGGGAACACGTCGCCGAGGGCGCGGCGGCTCTGGCCCGCAGCGGGATTCCGTCGTTTCCGTATCCCGATACGGCGTCACGCGTCTTTACCTACATGTGGCGCTACGCATACAACCTGCGGGGGCTCTACGAGACACCCTCGCTCGATCCCGCCGTCGGGGATGTCGAATGGAATCGGGCTCGTGTCGACCAGCTGCTGTGGGCTGCTCACGAGGATGGCACCGTTGAGCTGGCCGATGCCATGATGCGAGAGATCTTCGCTGAGTACGGGATCGGCGTGGCGGAGTCGCGGAGCCGCATCACGCGGACAGGGCCACCGCTGCGGATCAGCAGTCGCAGCGACGCGCAATTCGGTCCGGTGCTGGCGCTCGAGGCGGGAGGATCGTTTCGGGAGCTGCACGCCGGTCGGGCGCTGGGGCTCCCACCCCTCAACACCACGCTCGCTCGACGTCTGCTCGAGCAGACCCGTATTCACGACCCGGCTTGCGACGGCGCGGGCCGCGCCGGGCTGGAGCTGCTGCTCGTGCGCGTCAGTCATCTGGTCGCCGAGCAGCCGTGGATTCGTCGAGTCGAACTCGATCCGCTGCATCTGACGCGGAGAGGCTGGTTGGCTTTTGCGGCTCGAATACGGCTGCACCCGAGCGAGATGCAAGCAGCGGCACTGCCCGAGCTGGCGATCCGCCCGTATCCGGCCGAATGGGTGAGATCGTGGACGACCAAGAGCGGCCGGTCGGTCGTTCTGCGACCGATTCGCCCGGAGGACGAGCCGCTGATGGTCGAGTTCCACCGGACCCTCTCGAACGAGACGGTCTATTCGCGCTATTTGGGCGCGTTGGGGCTGGAGAGACGCATCGAGCACGAGCGGCTCACGCAGCTCTGCTTCATCGATTACGATCGGGAGATCGCGCTCGTCGTCGACTCTCGAGATCCCGAGACCGGAGAGCACCAGATTGGAGGTGTCGCTCGTTTGGTGCGGCTGCATCGCAGCGCGGACGCCGAGTACGCAATCGTCATCAGCGACGCAATGCAGGGAGAGGGACTGGGTTCGCAGCTCTTGCGCCGCCTGATCGAGGTGGCCGAGACCGAGCACATCGATCGGATCGTGGGGGAAGTGCTCCCGGACAACCGCCGGATGCTTCGGGCCTGCAGTCGGCTCGGCTTCCGCCAGCACCGGCGCGGATCGGAGCCGACCTTCGTCGAGCTGAAGCTGGGGCGCTGAACCGGATTGACGAGAAGCTGAGTCGAGCGAGTGGCGGGGCAGGGGGCTCGAAGTTCCGGGCGAGATGCCTCTGCGTCACCATTGCATGTCCAGGGAAGACAGAAGACGGACGGCCTCGAAGCTTGACGGCCGGAACCACCGCATGCGAGGTATCATCAGATGTTCCCCACCGAGAGAGCGAGTAGACAGTGCAAGACCTGAGATCCCGCCTGACCGAGTTGGCTCGCAACTTCCATTGGAGCTGGGCGGCTGCGCCCGATCGAATATTCAGATCGATCGATCTGCAGCTCTGGCGCGACAACAATCACAACCCCATCGCCTTTCTCAACGAGATCGCCGACGCGGTGCTCGTCGAGAAGGGGCGAGACGCCGGCATCTTGGCACAGCTGACGCACGCCGAGGAGTCCCTGAGAAGGTACCATCAAGACCAGAACCACTGGGCGTCCTGGAATGTTCCGAGTCTTGCCGCTTCGCCCGTCGCCTACTTCAGCCTCGAGTTCTGCATTCACGAATCCTTGGCCATCTACTCGGGCGGCCTCGGTGTGTTGGCTGGCGATCATCTCAAGAGCTGCTCGGATCTCGGTGTTCCGACACATGGGATCGGTTTGTTATATCGGCAGGGCTATTTCCGGCAGGAGATCGACGAGCACGGTCGGCAGCACGAGGTCTATCGGGATCTCGAGACGGACGGCGTCGCACTGGAACCGGTGATGGACCAGAACGGCGAGAGCCTGTGCATCGAGATCGAGACTGGTGATGAGCCGTTCCAGATCGGGGTTTGGCGAGCGCGCGTGGGGCGCTGCACGCTCCTTCTTCTCGATGTGCTCGATCCGACTCTCGAGCGCTACCCCCAAACGCTGCGTCTATACGGTGGCGACCTGACCACGCGTGCGGTCCAGGAGGTCATTCTCGGGATAGGCGGTTACCGCGCTCTGCGGAGCCTCGGGGTGCTCCCTGGCGTGATCCATCTCAATGAGGGGCACTCCGCGTTTGCTCCTCTCGAGGCGATTGCGCAGCACATGGAGGCGACGGGTGTCGATTTCGAACGGGCCGCGGCAGTGGTTTCGGAGACTGTCGTATTCACGACTCACACGCCCGTGGAGGCTGGCCATGACCGCTTCGAGCCGGAGCTGGTGCTCCACTTGCTGCGGCCGCTTCAGAAGCGGCTCGGGCTAACGGACGAGGCGCTGCTTGGCTTGGGGCGGGTGGACCCGGAGGATTCGAGCGAACTGTTTTGCATGACGGTCCTGGCTCTCTCCCTGGCCGGCCGGACGAACGCCGTGAGTTCGTTGCATGGCGGCGTGTCGCGCAGTATGTGGCAGAGCCTCTGGCCTGACAGCCGGCCGGTGGATGTCCCAATCGGACACATCACGAACGGCGTTCATGTCGGCACCTGGCTGGCAGACGAGTTGGCCCAACTCTATGCGAGCTGCCTCGGCAGCGATTGGCGGCAGCACTTGTGTGATGCCTTTCGCTGGTACGGCATCGAGAATCTCGATCCACTGAGCCTATGGAGCGTGAAGGTCGAGCTCAAGAAGCGGCTTCTCGGCTTTCTCGAACGCCGAGAGGCGGTGCGGCGGTCCCGATTGTCAAAGGGGTCGACCGCCTCCTCGCATGCCTTGCAGCTGGACGCACTCACCATCGGCTTTGCACGCAGATTCGCCAGCTACAAGAGAGCGTTGCTGTTGTTCCGCGATCTGGAGCGCACGAAACACCTGCTCACGGACCCGGATCATCCAGTTCAGGTCGTCATCGCGGGCAAATCCCATCCGGCGGACGAACCCGGCAAGGACTTGCTGCGCCAGCTCGTCGAGATCAGCCGTGATCCGGCCTTCGAGGGGCACGTCTTCGTTCTCGAGAATCACGACATGAATGTCGGACGACATTTGATACGCGGCTGTGACCTCTGGCTGAACGCACCCAGGCGCCCACTGGAAGCCTGCGGTACGAGCGGTATGAAGGCCGTCTTCAACGCCACGTTGAACTGCTCCGTTCTCGACGGATGGTGGGACGAGGGGTATGACATGCGCAATGGTTTTGCCTTCGGAGGTGGACTCGTTCATGTTGATTCCGAAGAGCAGGACCGGCGCGACGCCGAGGATCTGATGCGGGTGCTCGAGGAAGAGGTGGTTCCACTCTACTACCGTCGCGACGACCAGGGCGTGCCGGTCGACTGGCTCGAGATGGTGAAGCATGCACTCAGAACGTTGGCCTGGCGCTACAACTCCGATCGCATGGTGATGGACTACGTGCGTCAGGCCTACGGCCGGGCAGCCAAGATCGAGACGGCCGGGCTTCGCTTCTGAGCGGTCGCGGGTGTGAGACCCGGAAGGGGAGGCTTCTCCGGTATTCTTGCACGCCGAACTCCGGGCCAATCTGGGGTTCATGCACGGGTGTTACACCGGGCCGAGACAGATCTTGTCCGTTCGTCCTGCCGTTCCAGCCTCTGTTGTGGCATCCTCGACGGTGTATGCACGCCAGTCATGGCAGACGGATCGAGAGCTTGATTGATGCTGATGCCGCCGCTCGCCTGCGAAAGCTGGTCGAGCCGGGTGACGGGTGATCGCGATGCGGCGCGCATTACCGCGACTGTGGCCGGCTTTGCTGCTTCCCGCGCTGCTCTTCGCTCCGAGGCTGGCTGGGTCGGTCTCTTGCTTCGATCTCTGCGTCGTTTCGAGCCAAAACTCGACCATCGAGGTTGATCCCAGTGATGGCAACGGGCTGGATATCTGGCAGGTCGACGGCGGCTTTCAGGTCGACTACGCCCGTTGGTTCTGGTTTCGCTGGGGCGCGAATGGCAGCGGTGCGCCCGGCGCCGAGAAGGTGCTGGGAGACGACGCCAGTACCGGCTCCGGGTTCACGCTGACGGACGCCCAGGCTGACGATGCAACGGATGTCATCGACTTGAGCTACAGCAGCAATGTCGGGCTGGCCGTGAACATTCAGTACAAGCTCGTCGGGGGTGTCCCCGGTAGCTACAGCTCGAATCTCAGCACGCGCGTCAGCATTACGAACGGCGGCACGGTTCCGCTCGACGTGCGCTGGTTCCATTTCGTCGGCATGGACGTCGACTTGGGCGGCGTGGACGGGAACGATACCGCAGTACGCGAGGCGTCGGGTGCCATCGAGCAGAGCGATGTCGACTCCGGCTCGCTGATCGGGTTCTCCTCGGACCGGGTTCCGGCAGCTTGGGCCATCAGTCCAGCCTTTGCACTCTCCGACGATCTCGAAGACGGAGCCACCACCGTTCTGGCCAACGGCACGAGCCCGACCACGGCAAACGGTGTCGAGACAGCCTTCGAGTACCACGTCTTCGCTCTGGCTGGTGGAGGCGGCGAGTGGAGCTACACAGCGACGAGCATCAGCGTCCCTGAGCCCAGCGGAGGCGCGCTCGCACTGGCTGGCCTGATGGTGCTGGCCTGGCTGCGGCGCCTGTCCGGCTGAGGCGGCAGGCGGAAGCAGCGACCGGATCGGACGGCTCGATGTGGGGCTGGCCGGCGCCTCGTGTGCTACGACTTTGGCACTCAGCGAGCAGGAGAGTCTGTCGATGTCGTCGCTCGACTCGCGACTGGCGGAATACATCGCGCATCGCTTGCCCGGCGCGGATGACGTGCGGGTGGAGGGACTGGATCGCATCTTTGGCGGTGCCTCACGCGAGACGTACCGCTTCGTACTGTGCTATCGCGAGAACGGGGCTGCGATTCGACGTCCGTTGATTCTGCGGCGCGATCCGCCTGGCAGCCTGATCGAGACCGAGCGTGCGGTGGAGTTTGGGGCCTATCGGGCATTCCACGGCACGGAGGTGCCGGTCCCGGAGGCACTCTGGCTCGAGGAGGAGGCGCACTGGCTCGACTATCCGTTCTTCATCATGGAGCAGCTCACGGGTCTGGAGTCGAACCCACAGCAGATCATTGCGCCCCCCTACGCGCAGCACGCGGAGAAGTTCGCGCGACAGAAGTGGACGATCCTCGGCGTGATCTCAAAGGCGGATCCGCAGGTGCTCGGCCTCGACCGCGTGATGCCGGCGGTGGCTGCGCAGGACTGCTGGCGCCGCGAGCTCGACTACTGGGAGAGTCAGGTCGACGAGGATGAGCTGTGTCCGCAGCCGGTGATTCGGGCGGCCATTCGCTGGCTGCGTCGCAACCCACCGCCGCCGCCTGCCGAGGTGCGTGTCGTACATGCCGACTATCGCACGGGTAATTTTCTCTACGATGAGGACGGGCGCATTCACGGCATTCTCGACTGGGAGCTGGCTCACCTGGGTGATCCGCTCGAGGATCTCGCTTGGAGCCTCAACCCGCTATGGCGCTGGGCCGGCGACGAACGCGCAGGCGGCCTCGTGCCGAACGATCAGGCGATCCGCTACTGGGAGCAGTCGAGTGGCATGCGGGCTGATCCCGCCGCTCTTCACTGGTGGGCGATCTTCTCATGCGTGAAAGGGCAGGCGATCTGGCTCTCCGGCGCCAAGGAATTCTCCGACGGAGAGAACCAGGACATAATCCTCGGCCTCACTGGCTGGCTGATGGGCAATAGTCAAGACCGAGCCGTGCTCGACCACTTGGGGTACCTGTCGTGAGGCCGGATCCGGATCGCCTGCTCGAGGTCGCTGCCATTCACCTGATGACCAAGACTGGCCCGGCCGTTGACTCGGCCTACGAACAGTCGAGCCTGATGGTGCTGGCACTCATGCTGAGCGGTTTGCGCGAGGAGCACGAGCGTGCGGCTGCGCGTCGTATCGAAGAGAACCGCGCGCTGCGTGAGATCTTCGCCGAGGCGCAGGCAGTGGTCGAGGACGACGAGCTGGGCGGTCGTCTGGTACGGGCAGCAGGTGGTGACGATCGCGATTTCGCTATCTCCGCCCTGGAGCGGACCAACTGCGAGCTGCGCGGCCTCTTGATCGAGCTGCACGCCTACGTCGAAGAGCTCACGTCTCCCGAGTCGCGCGAACTCGAATCGCTCATTTGGCGCGAGCTGGTCGCTTCCACAGAGCGGCGCAAGCTGGCGATGGGCGTCTTCTGACGAGCTCAGTCTGACGAAGCGCGTTCCCGTCCCAGAGCTTCCAGTGCGGTCTGCCGCGTCTGCTCGAAATCGGCCTTGCCGGCAGGCGAGCGATAGACCTGATCGACGTGCACGAAGTACTTGGGGCACTTGAAGTCGGCCAGGTGCGCCTTGAGGTAGTCGCGAAGCGCCGCTTGGTCGAGTTCGGCGGCGAACGTGGAGACTACGGCGGTGATCGCCTCGCCCCACCGCTCGTCCGGAATTCCCACCACGACGGTGTCTCGCACGCCGTCGAAGCGCTTGATCACCTCCTCAACCTCCTCCGGGAAGACCTTCTCACCGCCGGTGTTGATGCAGACCGAGCCTCGGCCGAGCAGTGTGAGACTCACTCCGTCTTCATCGATCGCGGCCCAGTCGCCGGGGATCGAGAAGCGCTGCCCCTCGGTCGTCACGAAGGTACGCGCACTCTTCTCTGGATCCTTGTAGTAACCGATGGGTTGGGGACCGGCGACGCCGACGATGCCCTTCACGCCCGGCTTGCTCGGCAGAATCTTGAGATCGGCGTCGAAGAGGCGCGTGGTGTTCGTGATGCTGAAGCGACCGGTGTTCGTCGATCCGCCAGCGGTCGTGATCGATGTTCCCATGCCGATGGCTTCCGAGGAGCTGAACGCGTCGGCCAGAACCATCGTCGGGTTGGCTTCGAGCAGACCACGCTTCGTCTCCTGGCTCCACATGACACCCGACGACATCATCATCGCGACCGTGGAGATGTCGTAGCTCCGATCGCTGCGTTGCAGCTCTCGCAGCATCGGCTTGGCAAAGGGATCGCCGACGATGGTCACGCCGTTGGCGCGCTCGCCCTCGATCGTGCGCAGCATTTCAGCGGCGTCGAATTTCTTGGGATTCGGGAGGACGATCACGGCCCCACCGCTCAGCCAGCAGATCAGCGACGTGAACCAGCCGGTGCCGTGCATGAGTGGCGGGCCCACCAAGAGGCGGGCCGGACTCTGCTGGCTCACCACGAACTCGCGGTAGCCCGCGAGGTCCGTCGCTGCGGCGCCGACCCCGCCACCGCCAAAGCGTGCGAAGAGGTCGCCTTGCCGCCACATGACACCCTTGGGCATGCCGGTTGTGCCGCCGGTATAGAGGAGCAGCAGATCGTCGCCGCTGCGGTCGACTTGCACCGCCTGCCGATCGGTCTCGACGACCTCTTCGTAGCGCTCGGCACAGGGCAAACCCGAGAGGTCTGCTTGGCCGCTCTCCTCGATCACGAGTACCGCGGCGATTCGGGGCAGCTCGCCCAGCACGCCAGCGAGTAGCGGCACGAAGTCTTCGTGGACGACGACGATCTCCGTGTCGGAGTTGTCGAGGAGGTAGCGGATCTCGTCCTCGCGGTAGCGGTAGTTGACATTCACCGGTACCAGCGCCGCCTTGAAGGCCGCGTAGACGGTCTCCACGTAGGCCGGGTGGTTGTAGGTGTAGATCGAGACCTTGCCCTGATGGGTGGCCCCCTTCTCCTTCAGCCAGGCGGCGAGATTCCTGGCGCGCCGCTCCACCTGCCTCCAGCTCAGATGACGCTCGCTCTGGATCGCGGCATCGCGATCGGCATGGATCTCGGCGACAATGTCGAGGGCATCGGCAATGTTGATGTCGTTCATCTGGTCTTCTCTCTCCGCGTGAGCGCGACAGGATACAGGATCCGACGCGACCGCAGGAATATCCGTAGATGTTTCAAGGGATTCCCAACCCAGCCGGCTAGGATGGAAGGTCGTCGAGATAGTTCGTGAACTTCTCGGACAGGAGACTAGACTCGGCGTTACCCATGGAATGGCAGGCCTATCTCATCGCGGCGCTCTTCTCCATCAGCGGTCTCCTCTGCGTCCTGACGATTCCAGTCGGTCTACCCGGTACCTGGTTGCTGCTGGGCCTGGCGGCGCTGATCGAGATCTCGGACGGCTACGTGTCCTCTGCTGCGGCCCCCGTCACCTTCGGCTGGCCGCTTCTGGCCGGATGCACGGTGCTCGGCCTGGTGGGGGAGGCGCTCGAGGCGCTGGCGGGTGCGGCCGGTACGAAGCTCGGCGGCGGCACACGGCGCGGCATGCTGGGCGCCATCATCGGCGGCATCCTCGGTGCGATTCTCTTCACCGTGCTGGTTCCGATTCCGCTGATGGGGACGCTGCTGGGCGCGCTGGTCGGCACCTTCTTCGGCGCGTGGGTTGCGGAGGCTACATCGGCGGCCGAGCGCGAGCAGTCCGCGAACTTGAGGGCGGCGGCAGGCGCAACGTTGGGTCGGCTGGCGGGGACCCTGGGCAAGACCATGCTCGCCACGGTGATTTGGCTGGGGCTCGTCTACGCCGCATTCACGTGAGCCTCTAGCGTCGGAACTCTTCGTGGCAGGAGATACAGCCCGCCGTCCACATGTTCCGGGAGGCATCGAGCACTGCGACGAGATTCTCCTGCTTGGCCGCTTCTTCGATGCGCTCGGCGCTCAGTGTGACTTCTCGCAGATAGCCGCGGAAGAGCCGGCGCTGCTTCGGGCCGCCGAGCCCGAAGGTGTCCTCCAACATTTCGTCCGACGAGATCATCCCGGTCAGACTCGAGAGATCGCGCGCCCGGGTCTCGATCAGATTGTAGTCGTTGATCGCTACGCCGCGGTTCACGTCGCGCCAGATTGCGAGGAAGCTGGTCATCACCCGTACCGATACGCGCAGCAGGCGCGCGGGATCGCGGAAGCTCAGGTGGCAGCCGAGACAGGCGTTGCCCATGAGCTGCTGCGTGGCGACGAGGGTGGCGCGTGGGTCCTTCTTCTGAGCGGCCGCCAGTACGCCCGCGGCCGCTGCCTGCTGAGCCTGCAAGAAGGCATCCCACAGCGCATCGCGCTGTGGGTCGATGCCGACCGTCGCGAGGTCGATACTCTTCATCTCCTCGGCACGCTTCATCAGGTCTCGCGCCGTGCCCTCAACGAGATGGTATTCCTCCAGCGCCACCCAGTCGCCGATGCGGTCGATCGCGGAGAGGTTGTCGAGCATGGGTGGGACGAGCGGTCTGAGCTGCGCGAAAGCGCCAGCCGGGGTCAGCAACAGAGTGGCGGTCAACGCCAGAGCGCAGAGCCGGAGACGGCATGAATCTTTGATCGTGAGCAGTCCAGTTGTGTTCATCTCGTGACTCCTGATCGGCGGCTCGGTCCGTGTCGCTCGACCGCCTCGCTACGCGAGCTGATGAGAAATGCAGGCCAGATCACGATACCTCGGCGGGCGAGAGGCGCCAAAGAACAGGAACGCCGCCGCGCGCATGCGGTGAGTCGGCGTTCTCGGCCGGCGTTGGCTCACTCGGCTCGCAGTGCATCCACGGGTTCGAGAGACGCCGCTCGCCGCGCTGGGCCAACACCGGAGAGGACGCCGGTGAGCATGCTCATGGCGAGAGCGGCCAGCAGGTACTCCACCGGAGTGTGGAGCGGCAAACCGGGAACCAGATCGCGCAGCACCGCCGACACGCCGAGGCCGATCGCCATGCCCGCGATTCCGCCGAGCAGCGTGAGGAGCACGGCTTCGAGGAGAAACAGGCGGTGGACTTGTCCAGCGGTGGCGCCCAGCGCCCGCAAGAGCCCGATCTCCGCCACTCGCTCACCCACCGAGATCCACATCATGGTGAAGATGCCGATCGCTCCCACCAAGAGCGAGATGCCCGCGATGACCGCGACAGACAGAGTGATGACGTCCATCACGCGGCCGAAGACATCGAGCATGGCCGTCTGCGTGGTGATGCTGAAATCTTCCTTGCCGCCGTGCCGATCGGTGAGCAGTCTCGTCACCGAGCGCACGACACGATCGGTCATGCGCTCATGTGAGAATGCGACGTCGATCTCAACCAGCTCGACGAGATTGAACAGCCGCATTGCAGTGGCAACCGGAACGTACGCGGCGTCGTCGATGTCGAAGCCGAGCATGCGCCCCTTCGGCGCCATCACGCCGACTACGCGCAGCCGAGCCCCGGCCACGCGAACGAATTCTCCGAGAGCGTTCTGTTCGCCGAAGAGCTCACGCTTGAGGCGCGGGCCCAGCACGGCCACGCTGGCGCCGCGTCGGGGGTCGCCGCCGGGCAGGAACTGTCCCTGGCCGATCTCGAACGACCAGACTTCGGGTAGCGACGCCGTTGCGCCGTAGACGTAGACGCTGCGTCCGCGGTCTCCCCCCTCGACACGAGCCTGGCCGACTGCCAGGGCGACCACACCCTGCACATCCGAGAGCCGTTCGATTGCCTCGGCATCGTCGATCGTGAGCTTGCGCGTAGTACCCCCCAGTCCGCTGGGAATCCCGAGTGTCTCGACCTTGCCGGGATTGACGGCGAGCACGTTGGTGCCGAACTGCGTGAACTCGTCGACGATATAGCGATGCGCGCCTTCGCCCAGCGAGGTCAGTAGAACGACGGTGGCCACTCCGATGGCGATCCCCAGCATGGAGAGCATCGAGCGCAGCGGGTTGCCGCGTAGGGCACCGCTACTCAGCTTCGCAAGATCACTACTGTCCACGTCGTGTCCGCGATTCCCTTCGTCTCGCCTAGCGGGCTGCCAGCGCAGCGACCGGATCGAGGCGCGACGCTCGCCAGGCGGGCAGCACGCCGAAGACCGTGCCCGTGCCGAACGATACGCCGAAGACCGCCAGCACGGCCCAGAGCGGTGGGCTGGCGGGCAGGGCAGGGTAGAGGGCGACCAGCAAATCGATCAGCAGCCAACCGATGGCGAGCCCCAAGACGCCCCCGGCAGTGGACAGCAGTACGGCCTCGATCAGGAAGATGGCCAGGATCTCTCGCCCGCTGGCGCCCAAGGCCTTGAGGAGCCCCACCTCGGCTGTGCGCTCGGAGACCGAGACCAGCATGACGTTCATGATGCCGATGCCGGCGACCGTCAGTGAGACGCCCGCGATGCCCGCGACGACCAATGTGAGAGTTCGCAAGATTGCTGAGAGCGAACTCAAGACCGCCTCCTGCGTCAGGCACGTGATGTCTTCCTCATCGTGCCGTTCACTCATGATGGCGAGGACCCGACGCTTGGCCTTCTCCATGTCGACCTGAGGGCGGAGCTGCAGGATGATGCGCATGAGGGAATTCCGGTTCATCATGCGCAGGCCAGTGGCGACCGGAACGATGACAGCCTCGTCCATGTCGACTCCCATCTGGGTACCTCGCGTCGCGAGCACACCGATCACACGCATGCGCCAATCGCCCACGCGCACGGGCTGTCCGACGGGATTCTGTTCGTCGAAGAGCTCGCGGGCGATCTTCCTTCCCAAGACGACGACCGGAGCTCCACGCGACACCTCGCCGGTGGGCAAGAAGCGCCCACGCGTGATCTGAAGCTCTCGCACTCGCCGAAAGTCGCTCGTCGAGCCGATGATCAGAACTTGCCGGCTTCGTTCCAGGTGCGAGACGCTGCCACTGCCAGCCGTGATCGGCACCATGGTTACGACTTCCGGGAGCTGACGCTCGAGGGCGCGGGCGTCGTCCAGCGTCAGGTCGTTGGGCACACCACCGATGCCGGGCAGCGCGCCAGTCGTCTCGTTCCTGCCGGGGATCACGATCAGCAGGCCGCTGCCCAGCGAACTGAACTGGTCTGTCACATAACGCCGCGCACCCTCGCCCAACGCGGTTAGCGAGATGACCGCGACGATGCCGATCGTCACGCCCAACAGGCTCAGGAGACTGCGGCGGCGATGTTGGCCGAGGGCGTGCCCGGAGAAGCGGAGAACTTCGAGCCAGCTCACTTGCCCGGCTCCGGCTGGGCGAAAAGGGTTGCGAGGTCGGTCACCGACGCTCCGACCACGTGTCGCGTGACCTCGCCGTCGTGCAGGACGAGCACGCGACCAGCACGTCGTGCGACGTTCGGGTCGTGCGTCACGACGATCAGAGTCATTCCCTGCTGATGAAGTTCGTCCAGCAGCTCCAGGACCTGACCGCCCGAGTGTGTGTCCAGGTTTCCGGTGGGCTCGTCGGCGAGCAGCACGCTCGGTCCCATGATGGTGGCCCGAGCGATGGCGACCCTCTGCTTCTGACCTCCGGAGAGCTCGCTCGGTCGGTGGTCCGCCCAGCGCTCGAGCCCCACCGCGTCCAGCGCACGCGCGGCGCGCTCGTGTCGCTCCGCCGGCGGGATGCCATCGAAGACCATCGGCAGCGCGACGTTCGCCAGCGCGTTCAGCCTGGGCACCAGATGAAATGCCTGGAAGATGAAGCCGATGCGATGCAGCCGGATGCGTGAGAGCTCATCGGGCTCGAGGGTCGCCACCTCACGTCCGTCGAGCTGATAGCTGCCGCGGCTCGGGCGGTCCAGGCAGCCCAGAATGTTGAGCAGAGTGCTCTTCCCTGAGCCCGACGGCCCCATGATGGCGATGTGCTCACCGTCGGCGATCTCTTCGCTGACATCGCGCAGCGCGTGGAGCTCCTGATCGCCCATGGTGTAGGTTCGCCAGATGTCCTCGACGCGGATCACGGCGCCGAGTCCGCGACCTCGGATGCCAGCACGGCCCGGGCGCCCGCCGTTGTTTCCACGCGATCGAGCGAGGTCACCACGTTGTCCCCCGCGGCAAGTCCGCTCGTGAGTTCGGCGTATTGCCAGTTGCGCAGACCGAGCTCCACGAGTCGTTCCTCGAGGTGGTCTTCGCTCAGCACGAGCACGCGGTTGCCCTCGAGCAGTGCGGAAGTCGGAATCCGCAGTACGTCATCGCGCCGTTCGAGCACCACCTCGACATCGGCCGAAGTCCCGGGAAGGAAGCTGCTCCCGAGCTCGCCATCATCGAATTCCACCTCGATCTCGACCGTGCGGTTTTGCGTCTCCCGGTCGAGCACGTAGGGCGCCACTCGCACGACCCGGCCCGGGAAGTCCGCGCCCGGTCGGGAGTCGACGCTGATCATGACGCGCTGGCCCGCGCGGACTCGGTCCGAGTCGACTTCGTCCATGGGTGCACTGACGTAGAGGGCACTCAGCTCGATCAGGTCGACCACCGCGGGTGACGTGAGCAGAGGCGGCGAGGGTGTGACCCACTCGCCCACCTCACTGGCGACCTCGGCCACGACACCGCTGAAAGGCGCGAGGATCAGCGTCTTCTGCAGCTCGGCACGGGCTGCCGTCAACGAGGCGGCGGCCCTTGCGAGAGTGGCCGCCGCCGCGGTACACGCCACCTTGGCGGCATCCGATGCGTATTGCAGGGCGTCGAGCCGGTCTGCCGAGGCGATCTTCTCCTCGGCGAGTCGCCGGTGACGGGCCAGCTCGCGGCCGGCTCGATCCCGCCCGAGACAGGCCTCCTCGCGCTTTGCCTCGGCCACACGAATATCTTGGCGTGCGAGCTCCACCTGGGCGCGGAAAGTGGCGTCGTCGAGTCGCACCAGCAGCGCACCGAGAGCGACCCGCTCGCCCTCGCGGTGGGCGATTTCGACCACCCGCCCCCCGATCTCGGCGGTGACGTGCGAGCGTCTGCGCGCCCTGATGGTGCCCGCCTTCGAGTTCGTGACGGTGGCCTCCACCGCACCCCGCTCAACGGCGGCTACGCGGACGGGCACGGGATCTGGGGCGAGCAGCGTGGCGCGCAGCCCGAAGAGCCCCGCGACGAGTGCGGCCGTCAATGCGCCACGCAGCAGCCAGCGACGAGACGAGCCCGTGTTCGATTCCGGCATGCCGGGGAGGCTAGCCCGGATTATTCATGAAGGTCCCGCCGCGAGGGCCCGTATCCGCCTTCTGACAAGAGAAAACGCCGCCCGCTGCTCGACCCGCCGACACGTGCGCCTGTGCTGCGATTTTTCCTGCCAGAGCGGGAATCTGCACGGTCTTCCGACGGACCCACATGAACAATTGGGTGCGGCCTGCGTGTCCACTCACCGCGCAGCGTGGGGCCGGCGAGCTGGGCGGGCCAGCCCGGAAATCCCCCTGGGTCATCTCGAAGAATCGCAGGATTCAGCTCGCTTGTGGGCGCTCGGATGCGTCTCGCGGCGACGGCTATACGACCGCGGCGGCCCCGCCCGCCCGCCGGCAGTCAGCTGAAGAGCAGCTCCCGGAGTCCGGGATTCCTATTGAAAATCAACCGCCTGTGATGCGTGTCACATCGGCTGATGGGAAGAGATCGATAAGTAGTGCGGCTGAGTCGAGCGGTCGGCTTCGCAACGTCGCCGGAGGTCACATCACATGAACACGACAAGGAACGCCTTGGTGCCGAACGTGTTCCGTGTCGCGTCGCTGCTGCTCCCGTTCTGTCTCATCCTGCTCGCGTTGGCGGCCACAGGGCACGCACGAAGCGAGACGCTTCGTTGGCAGGAGAGCCCACAGACCCCCGTGCCCGCAGCGGGCTTCAAGATCTGGGCCGGCGCGAGCTACCGAAGCTACAACGTGTCCGTCGATGTCGGTTTGGCTGGTGGGGCCGACGCCAACGGAATCTACAGCATCACGGTTGATCTCGTTGATCCCGCGCTCCAGAGCGTGGACCTCCACATCGCCCTGACGGCCTATGACGTCCAGGGTGTTCACAGCAGCTATTCGAATGAGCTGATTCGCAGCCCGCAGGCGCCTCCGACGGACAATGGCGCGCCGAATGGCAGCATCGATTCACCCGCTGCGACGACTTCGATCGCGGTCGGCGAGTCGGTTTCGTTTTCTGGCAGCGGCAGTGATCCCGATGGAGATCCGGTTAGCTACGCGTGGGACTTCGACGCAGTGAGTTCGGGCGTCGCTCCGTCGACATCGCGCAACCCCGGAGCGACCACCTTCAATCGCGCTGGCAACTTTACCGTGAGCTTGACCGTGCGCGACGACCAGGGCGCTGTCGACGCCACACCGGCGACGGTGACAGTCGTTGTGGCATCCGTGGGTGAGCCGCCGCCTGGTGGGAGTGAGGCCGGTATCGCGGGTCTGCAGCGGGCCGGTAGCGTCCTCGGCTCGGCGGTCTTCCTGACCGCGCCCGCCGGTGATCCCCGTCTCTTCGTGTTGGACGCGGATGGACTGATTCACATCGTCGACGGTGGCCTCGCACGTTCGACGCCGTTCCTCGATCTGAGCCATGACGTGTCGGCAGACAGCGACGGTGGCCTGCTCGGCCTGGCATTCGATCCCGACTACGAGACCAACGGTTTCTTCTATGTCTACCGAACCGATGCCTCAGGGGACTCGCTGGTCTCTCGCTTCACGGTCAGCAGCGATGCGTACCTGGCCGATCCCGAGAGTGAAGAGGTGATCCTCACGCAGGCTCAGCCCTATTCGGGGAACAATGGCGGCACCATCGCCTTTGGTCGGGACGGTTTCCTCTACGTCGGGCTCGGCGATGGCGGGTCGGACTACGATCCGGGTGAGCGCGCCCAGAACGGCCAGAGTCTGTTGGGCAAGATGCTGCGCCTGGACGTGGGTGTCCCAGCGGCGGCCGACTCGATCGCTACCTCGGGTGCCTACGCGATTCCGGCCGACAACCCGTTCGTCGGTGATTCCAGCGTGCGCGATGAGATCTGGGCTCTCGGTCTGAGGAACCCCTACCGCTTCAGCGTCGACCGCCAGACGGGCGACCTCTGGATTGCGGACCAGGGCCAGCGGACGAAGGAAGAGGTGAACTTCGAGGCCGGGAACGACACCGGTGGTCGCAACTACGGCTGGGACATGATGGAGGCGAGCGAGTGCAACCCCAGCGATCCCGCCACGTCGATCTCATGCGACAGTATCACCCTCACCGATCCCGTGTTCGAATACGACCAGAGCCTCGAGAACTGCGCGATCATCGGAGGCTATGTCTACCGCGGTGTGCTGACGGATCTGCAGGGCGAGTACTTCTTCAGCGACGCCTGCTCCGGACGGGTCTGGAGCCTCGATCCGCAGACGGACGTCGTGACCAACCGCAGCGCACAATTCGTCGACTTCGTCAGCGGGTCACCCCAGGTGGTGGGCTTCGGCGAAGGGGGTACGGGCGAGCTCTACGTCATCGATGGTGCGGGTGCGGTCTACAAGATCCGCTCCGAGAATCCCGAGTGCAGCGATGGCTTCGATAACGACGGCGACGGCGCGGGCGACTACCCGCAGGACCCAGGTTGCCTTAGCGCCGAGTCGACGACGGAGAACCCGCTCTGCAACGATGTCTTCGACAATGACGGCGACGGCCTGATCGACGTGCTCGATCCGGAGTGCACCGCGGCCTCGCAGAACATCGAGGCGGCCAGCATCGAGCTCGAGGACCTCAGCGCGGGGCCGCTCTGTGGCCTGGGTGCGGAGCTCGTTCTGATCTTCCCGCCGCTGATTCGGCTGGCACAGCGCCGTCGCCGGACGCGGGGTGGGCAGTCGTAGCACCGTCGCGCTTGCGCAACAGCTGCCGGCACCCGAAGCGCTTCTGCGTACGCCGCCCGAAATCCCTTCGGCCGCAGGGACTTTCATGGTAAGGTGTGGGTGTTGTCACCCACCAGTCTCTAGGCAGGTGCGGAGTGGCCCGGAGGGGGGCGGACAACGGGGTTTCACCATCTGGTGGAGGTCCGATGCAGAAGCGCACAGCCGTTTTCGCCTGTCTGGCGCTCCTCGTCGGGCTGGGGCTGGCACCCGGCAGCGACGCGGAGGAGCAACAGGAGCACCACCGGCTGAACGAGCTGATGCTCAAGGGGAGCCACAATAGCTATCACAAGTGGCCCCCGATTCCCGTTCACCCGCGCCATCGCTACCAGCACGATTCGCTCCACGCCCAGCTCGAGCACCACGGTGTGCGGGCCATGGAGTTCGACCTTCACCTGAGCGGTTCGGGTGAGTATCAGGTCTACCACATCGCTATCGTGGACGAGCGCAGCCACTGCCGATCCTTCGAGCAGTGCCTACAGCAGATTCGGGCGTGGTCGGACACGCACCGAGACCACGAGCCCCTGCTCGTTTGGATCGAGGCCAAGGACTTCGCCGGCGGCCGAAAGATCCACAGCCTGCGGCCGGTCGATCGCACGATTCGCAGGATTCTGGGGGATCGCCTGATTACACCGGACGGCGTTCGGGGAGGCCATGATTCGCTTCGCTCAGCGCTCCTGACAGAGGGCTGGCCCACACTCGCGGAGAGCCGCGGCAAGATCCTCTTCATGCTGACTGGAAGCAGGGAGCAGCATGCCGACTACACCTCGGGCTTCCAGCATCTGCGCGATCGAATCATGTTCGTTGACACGGCTGCGGACCAGCTTGAGATGGGCTGGGCGGGTGTCGTCAAGCTGAATGACCCCGACGATCCGCTGCTGCCGCGAGCGCGTCGGGCACGCCTGCTGGTCTCGACCACGGTCTGCGTGGCGCCGATGCGAGACGCGGAGTGTTTCCGCGATCGCGACCGCGCGGTCGCCGCGGGCGCCAACGTTCTGCTGGACGACTACGTTCGTCCCACGCCACGGCGCGACTACTTCCTGGATATCGACTATCGACACATCGCACGAGCCGAGCCGCACGATCGCAGCGAGCCCTCACAGAACGCCGCGCAGCAGACCACCGGGAGCCCGGCCGCGCACTGACCTCCCCGCTGCCTCGGTGGCACCCCGAGCGCGCCTCGTGCTCGCCTGCTCGAAGGGGCTACTCTGACCGTCGGGAGGCTGGCTCTGCCACGTGGCGAGAGGGAGCGGCTTCGCGGGTCTGGCGGCCAGCGAAGTTGCCGCGGTCGCCCAGGCTGCCGAGGACGGGGTGGGGCGCGATGTTTCGAAACGTATTGATTCCGATGAATCTCTCCGAGCGGGAGCGGCTGGTGGTCGAAATGGCCGCCGGGCTGGTGGAGTCAGGGGCTGGATTCGCCACCCTGCTGCACGTGATCGAGGAGATCGAGGGGCTCTCCGGCGAGGAGGGAGATCGCTTCTACAGCGGGCTGCGCCAGCGTGCGGAGAAGATCCTGGAGGAGACCATCGAGTCGCTGGCACCGCTGCGCTGCGAACTGCATCGAGTGGTCGTCGTCGGTAAGCGTGCTTCGACCATCGCCTGCTTTGCGGAGGACGAAGGCTGCGATCTGATCGTGATGGGCTCGCAGCGACTCGACCCGGAACGGCCCGACAAGGGGATCTGGACCACGAGCCAGAAGGTGTCTCTGCTGGCCGGCTGTCCGGTTCTCCTGGTTCGCTGACCGGACGCTGAATCGACCTCAGCGCCCTCGCAGATAGCCCGAGTGGACCCAGCTCAGGAAACGGTCGACTCCCTGCACCACACTGCTCGTGCGTAGCGAGTGGAAGATCTCGAAGGCGTGCTGTGCGCCGGGGATCTCCGCATAGGCGACGGTCGACTTCGAGATCTGGCTCAGCGCCTGAGCGAAATGGCGCGCCTCCTCGACTGAGGCGAGGCTGTCATGGCTGCCGTGGATCACGAAGAACGGAGGCGCATCGGAGTGCATGCGATGCATGGGTGACGCACGACGGAAGCACTCGGGCTCCTTCTCGAAGCTCTTCTTGAGGACGAAGCGCGAGACGAAGGAGTCGATTCCCCTTGTCGCCTGCAGGCCGTAGTGGTTGCTGAGGTCGTAGACGCCGTAGAAGGGCACCACCGCTCGCACCGAGGTGTCGATCTGTTCGAATCCGGGCTGGTACTCGGGATCGTTCGCGGTGAGTCCGACGAGCGAGGAGAGATGTCCGCCGGCAGAGCCACCCGTGGCGGCGATGAAGTCAGGATCACCGCCGAAGGCCTCGATCTCAGCCCGGATCCAGCGAATGGCACACTTCAGATCGATCAAGTGATCCGGAAATGTCGCCTTGGGGCTGAGCCGGTAGTTGGCCGCCACGCAGATCCATCCCCGCGCCGCCATGTGCGTCATCAGCGGCAGCGCCTGCTCCCTCTTGTTCCCGATGACCCAGCCCCCGCCATGAATCTGCAGCAGCACGGGCGCACGCTGCACGTCACCTCGCGGCGCGTAGACGTCGAGGCGATTGCGCGGACCGCCCTGCGGCAGGTAGGGAATGTCGCGGACGACCTTGACCTGCGGATGTCGGAAGTGGAACGGGTTGAGCGGACGGCGCGGCGGTGCCGGCAGACTCGATGTTTCGTCTTCAGTCGCACCGGCGAAGTCGTCGCGGTAGCGCGGCCCGAGGGTGGCGGCGAGCGCGGCTTCCATCACCGGCTCAGCGCTTCGCGCGATCGGCACCAGGGCCAGCAGACCACCCCAGGAGGCGACCGTGATCCCCAGGCCCAGCCAGCCGGGCCACGCGTCGAGAGCGCCCGCCCACACGAAGAACAGCGTGGCGAGGAGCTGCCAGGCGAAGTGGTGTGCAGAGAGCTCGGACGTCAGCCAGCCGGCGAAGAAGCTCGGGATGATGAGCGGCCCCGTGCGCCGCTGGGGCAGGTAGGCATTGAAGGTGAAGAGAGCACCGACGATGGTGACGACCAGGAACGTCCAGGGAATCATGCTCAGGCTCGCTTTGCACTCAATGGGGAGGGGGGGCGGGCTACCAACTGCCGACGCGATGGCGGTGGAGTGAGAAACCGACGAAGACGACACCAGCCGTCGGCACGAAGGCCGGAAGCAGATCGCGCACTGTACCCAGCCCCAGCCACCACGCGATCTCGGGCGCGATCTCGGGCGACTCGATGATCCCGCGCAGCATGGCCGCACCGATGGCGACCAGCGCCAGGCAGACGATGTGGTTGATGGCGATCGTGCCGACCACGATACGACCGTGGTTGTCCTTCAGAAACTCGATGGCGAAACGCCCGAGTCCGTACAGCAGGAGGCTCAGAGCGGCGGGTACCCCGAGCGGCGCACCGACCAGGGCGGCCGTGTTGACGACCACGAAGATGGCGATGTCCATCACCGCCTCGTAGAGGGCCGTCGGATGGAGGGGAACGCCGCGCAGCTTCGCGACGCGCACTGCCTTGGCCGCAGGGTTGTGGTAGGTGACGGCCAGCCTTCCCCGCGTCGGGTGCCCGAAGCAGCAGCCATAGGAGAGACAGCCGAGGCGTCCGAGCGCGTGGCCGAGCAGGCTGGCGCGGGCGACCGCGTCCATCAAGAGCAGTGCGTTCGTGTCCGTAGCCTTCGCGAATGCAAGAAAGACGACGGGCAGACTCAGGATGCCTCCCCAGGAGACGAAGGCGGGTCGACGAAGGGCCTCGCGTGGATTCTCCAGCCACAGGCGATAGTCGAATAGTTGCGCCACGAGCCACGAGCCCAGCACGACGCCCACGCAGCCGAGCAGACCGAGCAGCAGAAAGCGCGTCGGCGCCAACCCCTGTCCGATCAGAATCACGCCCGAGCCGATCAGCGTGGCCAGCGCGCCCAGGGCAGCAAAGAGCCCAAAGGTGACGAAGACCAGATTCCCGGCGCGAAACAGAATGACCTGAGTCGCGAGCCAGTCCAGCAGGCGGCTCACGTTCACCGCCCGTTGGGCCAATCGCCGGCGCAGCCCGTGCTCGCAAGACGGCTCGTGATTGCGCGGGTTGCCGGTCAGTCCGGCCGCGTGCTCGTGCAAAATGGCGGGCCGAGTCGTCAAGCCAGGTCTCCCGTCGATTCGCGGGGTCGAGGCATCGCCGCCGTCCGCGTGCCGTGTCACGGCCACGTGAAGGTGGGTCGGCCCGCCGTATCGGAGTTATGACGAACGTCATACGCGACTCGTTCGGCTCGTTCAATCACGGGAGTCGGGCGAGGTTGTATGATCTGCATCATAGCTGCCTCCGCCGCTCACGTCGGCGGGATTCGAATCGGAGAGGCCATGCCCGCGGACCCCATGCGCACGAAGCTCTGTCGCCTGCTCGAAGTCGAGTTTCCGGTGATTTGCTTCACGCATTGCCGGCAAGTTGCGGTTGCCGTGACCAACGCCGGCGGCTTCTCGGTGCTGGGCGAGGCCATGCACGCGGCCGAGAAGATCGCATCGGACATCCATTGGATTCGCGATCGCGTGAACGGCAAGCCCTTCGGAGTCGATCTGGTACTGCCCTCCTCGGCACCGCCTTCCGGCACTCCGGACGAGCTCTACGCCGAGATTCCAGCCCGCCACAGGAGCTTCGCAGAGGAGATCAAGCAGAAGTACGATGTTCCAGAGCCGACCGGTCCCATCGCACTGCGGCAGTGGGGTGGGCTGAACAAGCAGATGGCCCGTGCGCAGATCGATGTCTTGCTCGATGAGCGCGTGCCGGTCATTGCAACCGGTCTGGGCAGCCCGGACTTCCTCTTCGCAGCGGCACACGAGCGAGGGCTCAAGGTATTCGGTCTGGTTGGCGCGACGCAGCAGGCGGTGAAGCAGATCGCGCGCGGCGCCGATGCCATCGTCGCCCAGGGCTACGATGCCGCGGGCCATACTGGAGCGATGGGCACCTTCTCCATCGTTCCCGACGTCGCCTCGATTGCGGGTGATGTTCCCGTCGTGGCGGCCGGCGGCGTTACGACCGGGCGCCATCTCGCCGCGGCGCTGTGTCTGGGCGCGGCCGGAGTCTGGACCGGGACTGTGTGGCTCGCGTCGCGAGAGTCAGACGAGGATCCTCTCGTGATCGAGCGTATCCTGGCTGCCAGCGGCGACGACACCTCGCGCACCGCCTGTATCTCGGGCAAGACGATGCGTGTTCTCAACTGCCCGTGGACCGACGAGTGGGCCACGCCCGGAGCACCGAACGTGCTGCGCAGTCCCTATCAGATGCTGCTGACCTCGAGCTACCTGCAGGGGGCCAACGATGCCAGGCGAGCCGACCTCATGACCGAAGCGGTGGGACAGGGCGTGGGCTTCGTCAGCGAGCGGCGGCCGGCGGCCGCCATCCTGCATGGCATGGTGGAGGAGGCCCGGGCCGTGCTGGCTCGCTAGTCTCCCCGCATGGTACCGCTCGCCGTCCTCAAGCTCCTGCTCTGTAGCGTCGCCGTCATCGGCATCAGCTATGCCTGCCTCGGATCTGGCGCGTTCAAGAGAGCCAATAAGGATTGGTGGGGTGGGCTGTCGAAACAGAAACGAGCGGCTTTCGTAGCCGCGATCGGTGCAACGATCGCCCAGAGCTTCCTCTGAAGTCGGGTCGCTACCAGTCGATGATCGAGAGCTCGACGCGGCGGTTCTTTCGCCGTCCCTCGGCGGTGTCATTGCTCGCGATGGGGCGCGTCGGACCGAAGCTCCGCTGCCGGAGGCGAGTTGCGTCGATGCCGGCGGATTGCAGGTAGGCACCGACCGCGCTGGCGCGCCGCTCTGCGAGATCGAAGTTGTAGCCGGCTTCGCCCGTGTCGTCTGTATGGCCATCCAAGCGGATGCGCAGCTCCGGGTTGGCGAGCAGCACCTCGAGCACATCCTCCAGCGCGTCGCGGTGCTCATCCGCGATGTGGGCGCTGTTGGTCTCGAAGACGTAGTCCTCGATGACCCAGCAGCCGCGCTCGTCCACCCGGGCACCCAGGGGCGTGCGGGCGCAGCGATCGAATCGGTCGTCGACGCCATCGCGATCGAGATCTGTCATCCGGCGTGCGGCCG
The DNA here is from genome assembly GCA_029261835.1 of Deltaproteobacteria bacterium. Lineage (GTDB taxonomy): Bacteria > Myxococcota_A > UBA9160 > UBA9160 > UBA4427 > JAJDAO01. Next base: position 238,005 of record JAJDAO010000003.1, read on the forward strand.
GAGGCTTGGGCGGCGGAGCCGGGCCGATGTAGATGTGCCGCTGGAATGCCTGGAGCGCTTCCGGTCCGTCGATCTCGTGCAGGGCGTGGAACGATCCGCACTCGCTCAGGCCGGCGATTCCCTGCAGCAGTGCGGGGCCGCGCGGGTCCGATCCGACGAGGATCGTGTGGTAGCAGATCGCTCCCTCGTGCCGGGCCAGGAGGCGGCGGGCCGCGGTCAGCGTCTGCTCCGGACCGACATAGCGGGCGTTGCGCGTCGGGACGCCGTCCGAGAAGATCACCAGAGCGACGCGGCCCGGGCCGCGGTCCAGGTTCTCGCCGAGTTCCTGGAGAACGGCCGCCAGCGGGGTCTCCCGGCCGCCGAACGGCAGCCTGTTCGCCTGCTCGCGAAGATGCCAGCGGTCGAAGCGCTCCATCGGGAGCTGGTCGCGCGGACGCCCCCCGAGCACGAAGAGGGCCGAGTCATAGGTGCCAGGCGGCATACCCGCCACGAAGGACTCCAGCAGGGCCTTCTCCGCGGGAAAGACGAGCTTGCGGTCGATCGAGCCGGAGGCATCGAAGATCAGGATCGAATCACGCACCAGCACCGCTTCGCCCGCGCCGGGACGCGTGAGCGCGGCGGGAAATGGGGCGACGTAGGGCGTGGTGGCACAGCTCGTCGAGGCGATTGCAAGCAGCAGGGCGAAACGCCTCAGCAGCATCGATCCGTTCTCCATAGGGCTTGCTCTCGCCGACTGTAGCTCGGCGATTGCCGAGCGTGCGCGCACGCGCTCGCGGGGAAAGCAACACGATCAGCTCACGCCGGCCCAGTTGAATGAATCGGGAGAGCCCGAACCGGAAGCTCCGGACCGGGGAGAGTCGGGAAATGCATGGCGGCGCGCGATGACCCGCCGGCCGTGCGTGGTATTCTCCCACCCGGCAAAGGGCTGAGCGGTCGCATCCCTGAGGGTGGGCCGTGAGCGCGTGGGGTTGCGTTGCTCGAGAGAGCCCGGGCAGGGCCCGGATCGAGCGGACAACCGAGCGGAGCCATCTCGGCGGTGGTATCAGCGGGACGACTGGAGAGGAAGCGGGCCTTGGCGGCAAATCACGGCCGGGGGAAACGGGGGGGCGGTCGCGGCAGCCGGCGATCGGCGGCGGCGTTTGCGCTCGCCGCACTCTTTCTGGTGCTGGGCTGCGCGTCGGCGAGCAAGCCGAGGAGCGCCTGCGTGGTATTCCACGCCAGCGCCAACCTGAATCTGTACGACGGCGAGGCGCATCCCATCACCGTCTATCTCTATCCACTGTCGAGCTCGGCTGGCTTCGAGCAGACCAATGTGGACGATCTGCTCGAGGGTGAGATGCCGCCCGGCGTGTTGGCCCCTCCGGTGCCGATCACGGTCTCGCCCAAGGAGAAGCAGGCGTTTCAAGAGATGTTCCCCGCGCAGACCGGCCAGCTCGGCGTGCTGGCGGACTACTACCGCGCTCCGGGGGATCCGGAGGGCATTCGCACCCAGGTCGTCGCGGCGCGCTGTGGCCTGCGCAAGCCCAAGCTGGTTCTCTCGCCCAAAGACGTTTACCGCAAGTAGGGATTCTGCATGGCAAGCGGTCGGCTCAACCCCGTGGCATGGACCGAGGGCATGTTCCTCCGTCCGCAGCATTTCCAGCAGCACGACATCTACCTCGAGGAGCGGCTTCGCTACCACCTGCAGGTGCTGAACCCCTTTCACTGGGGTGTGCGCCGGTTGAGCGTCAACGAGGACGCGCTGTCGGATCACAGCTTCGAGATTCAGCAGCTCGAGGCGGTGATGCCCGGCGGAACGATCGTGCGCAGTGGCGTCAACTCGGTCGTGAAGCCGCGTCCCTTCGATCCCGCCCTGGAGCGATTCTCCGTCTACATCGGCATGCGCCACGTGAGCGAGGCCGAGGCCAGTGTGACCGCGGAGCAGGGGGAGGCCGCTGACGCCCGCTACCGGATCGTCGAGCAAGAGCTGCCGGATTTGACCCGCAGCGGCGCGCTGGCGCCAGTCGACCTCGCCTACCCGAATCTGCGGATCTTCTTCAGCGGAGAGGAGCAGGAGCTCGAGCTCTACGAGTGGTTCAAGCTTGCCGAGGTCGTCGCCACGGGTGCGCAGCCGCCCTTCGCGCTGTGCCGCGACTACTGTCCACCGCTGCTCTGCGTGCAGGCCTTTGGGCCGCTCGCGGATCGCGTCGATCAGATCCTGGCGCAGATCGCCGCCAAGGTGCGGGTGGTGGCCGGCCGGACGTCGACCACCTTGGCCATCGCGGACCTCCCCCGCTACTGGATGCGCTATACGCTCTCTCGCGTCACACCGCTGCTGCGCCATCTGCTCTCCACCGGTGCGACCCCCCCGCTGCAGCTCTACACAGGGCTGGTCGATGCGGCCGGCGCTCTGGCGGCCTTCAACTTGGTGGAGCCTGCCGAGCTGCCCATCTATCGGCACGAGGATCTCTGGGGCTGCTTCGGTGAGCTCATCGACTTTCTGGAAGTGCAGCTCGGCGAGGCGGTGCCCGACCGATTTCACGAGATCGAGCTGCCCTACGATGTCGACAAGAAGCTCTACTACACGGCGAAGCTCAACACGGATCTGGTCGATCCACGCAAGCACTACTACTTGGCGGTCAAAGCCGATCTGGAGGCACAGGTGCTGACCGATTGCGTCAGCCAAGAGGGGAAGGTCGGCGCCCTCAGCACGGTGAAGCTGGCGGTTCGGGCCAACATTGCCGGTGTTCCGCTGGAACACCTCCCAGGCGCTCCCACCGAGATCGCGGCGCGGGCGGGCTTCCAGTACTTCTCGATCGATCCCCATCACAGCAAGTGGAAGAAGGTGCAGGAGGACTACGACTTCGCCCTGTTGCTGCCCAATGTCGAGAGTGCCGACGTCAGGCTCTACGTCGTTGAAGGAGATCGCTGAGCGGTGGCGGAGCAGACCCTCGGCCGGCTCGCCGGCGATTACTTCGCCAGCGTGCTGCTCGTCGCCGAGGCGCCGGATGGGCAGCACACCGAGCCCGCCAATCTGCGTGCCCAGCTCGTCGGCCAGCTCGACAGCCTTGCTCGGCACCCGGTCGCACAATCGCTCGAGCCGCAGGAGCTCGAGGACGCACGCTTTGCGCTGGTGGCGTGGGCTGATGAGACGCTGCTGCGCAGCGGCTGGACGGCGCGCACACAGTGGGGACGCGAACTCCTTCAGCTCCAGCTCTTTCGCACCAACCGCGGTGGAGACGAGTTCTACGAGCGCCTCGCGCGCCTGCGACCCGACCAGAATGCGGCGCGACAGATCTATTTCCTCTGCCTGGCGTTTGGTTTCGAGGGGCAGATGATCGAGCAGCAGGCACAGCGCCAGGCGTTGATCCAGCAGCACTACGACATGCTCCGGGCGGCGGGTCAGGCACGGGACTTCCTGTCGACCGGCCAGCTTTCGCCCGAGGCGTACCAGCTCGAAGTTCACCTCGAGCCACCCGCCAGCGGCAGCCTCGGACGCATCTTGCTGCGCTGGGGCGGCATTGCCGCGGCCTTGCTCTTCGTGCTCTGGGGCATCCTCAGCCTGCTGGCGGGCCGCGTTCCGCTGCCGCCGGAGAGCTGAGTCATGGCCTCCCCGTTCAAAGCCATCGGCCAGGCGCTCAAGCAGCCCCACGTCTACTGGCCGATCGTGATCCTGCTCGCGGGCGTCCTCGTCGCGGTCGGAAGCTATTTCGTCATCGGCCGCTGGCTCGACGCCATCATTATTGCGCTCGCGCTGGCCATCATCGCGCTGATGGTGGTGGTGCTGCGCTCATTCTTTGCGATGGAAAAGGAAGATCGTCTGGGCCGCGGTCTGGACGACGAAGGACCGCAGACGGCGGCTCAGCAGGCGGCCAGCGAGTCCGTGGAGCAGGGCTTTCGCCGAGCGGTCGAGGAGATTCGCAGCTCGCGGCTCGGCGCCGGGGGGATCGATGCGCTGCCCTGGCTCCTGATGCTGGGCGAGTCGGGCGAGGGCAAGACGGCGGCCGTGCGCGAGTCGGGGCTCGAGCTGCCGGCTGAGTACGCCTCACGAGTTTCGGGTGCACCGACACAGAGCTGCGACTGGTGGCTCACCAACGAGGCCATCATCCTCGATCTGGCCGGTCGCTATCTCGGCTGTGACGACGACGAGACCCGGGCCGAGTGGCGGGCGCTGCTCCGCCTGCTGCGGCGACAGCGACCGGGCTGCGCGCTGAACGGAATCGTCTTTACCATTTCAGTCGACAGCTTGCTCGGCAGATCGGAGCGGGAGCTCGACGATGTGGCCCGCTCGCTGCGGCGTCGCGTGAACGAAGTCACCGACGAACTCGGCGTCGATCTTCCGCTCTATGTAGCGGTGACCAAGGTCGATCACCTCGAGGGCTTCATCGAATGTGTGAACGCGTCACCGCTATTGCAGCCGCAGGGAGCACTCGGCTGGACCAACGATCAGCGCGTGCTGGCCGACCCCGAGGAGCGCGTGGTCGAGTGTCTGGCGGCTTCGGTCGAGCGGCTGGAGGGAATCCTCCCCGAGCTGATTCTGCGCGATCCCGACCTCGCTCATCGTCGACGCCTCTTCGCCTTTCCCCAGGAATTCGAACAGACGATTCGCGCTGTCGGTTGCTTCATCAGCCGCGCTTTCGCCGCCACGCCATACGATGTCCCGCCCTATCTGCGGGGCGTCTATTTCACGAGCGCTCGGCGCGAGGGGCTGACGGTTTCGCCGCAGCTTCACCGCCTCGGGCAGGACTGGGCCCGCAATCGCGTGGAGGGCAGCACGGCGCCGGGCGGCATCATGTTGGGCGATCTCTTTCATGAGATCATCGTGGGCGATCGGGATCTCGCCCTCCCCATCGACCGCTTCGGCCAACGAGCACGGCTGGCGCTCAATGTGGCGGCGGGCTTCGCCGTTGGCCTGTTGGCACTCTGGTGGGTCGTCTCCTTCAGCAGCAACTTCCTCGGCATTCGCCGCCTGCAGCACGAGGCGACCGCGGTCGTGCAGGGCGCCTCATCGCTCTCGGCCCTCGATGCCATGCGCGACGTGATCGAGCAGGAGAGCGGCGACATGCGCGTGCTGCGTCGCGGCGGTCTCGGCGGCAGCATGGAGGCGGCCCTGGCGCGCGCGCGGCAGACCTATACCTGGGGCTTCGGTCGCGAGTTCGAAGTGATGACCAAGCGAAAGCTCGCCTCGGTCGTGAAGGGCTTCGACGCTGGCGCCTTCGAAGCGCTGGCCCAGCTCGCAAGCGACGTGAGCTGGCTCGCCAGGCGGGCCGACGAGACATTGGCGGCTCGTCCCGAGCTGGCGCGCTACGCGCCGATCAGCGGCAACCAGACGGATGTCGAGGCTTTCGGGAGAGGTTATGACGCCTTCGTTCGCTGGAGCGAGCACAGCGAGGTTCAGCGTCGTATCGATCAGGAGCGCGAAGCCGTCGCGGGTGCAGCCGCCCGTTTGCTCGAGCTGAAGCGTCTGGAGGCCTGGGCGGAGAGCAGCCGCGCCTATCCGCCGGTGCGCTACGCGGACGTGGGGCTGCCCGGTGCGGAGCAGAGCTCGACCCAGGTGTCGGGTGCCTATACGCAACGCGCCTGGGACGGGCTGGTGGTCCGGCTGCTGGAGGCCATCGATTCCACCGGGACGGCCAGCGGCAAGGCGAAGCTGTTCCAGCAGACGTACATGCGGCGCTACGACGAGCAGTGGCGCCAGTTCCTGATCGACACGCCGACGCCCGTGCAGCGCCACGCGGACGTCAAGAGCTCACCGTACCTCGATCTGGTCGAGCAGATCCATCGCAACACGTCGGTCGAGCTGCCTCGCAGCGAGGCCCCGCCGACGTGGATCGGCGCCCTGCGCGAAGCCCGGCGTGAAGAACCCCTGGAGACCGAGCAACCCAAGGCGCGCGAAGAAGCGGAGCAGGCTGGTGGTGAGAAGCCGAAGCCCCCGCCTCCGCCGTGGAGGGTCTACCAAGAGGCGCTGATTCCACTGGCGGCCGATACCGAGACAGCCATGGCGGATGGCGAGGCCGCTGTGGCGCTGGCCCTCCAGATGGCGAATCGGCAGGGGACCAGCTTCGAGAAGGCGCTCAAGGGTGTGGGGCAACTCGTACCGGCAGAGGGTGATCCCGAGGCGGCTGCCAAGCTCGAGGCGATTCTCGCCATGCCGATTCTCGACGCGGCCTCCGCCGTGATCGGGAGAGCCTTCGAGCAGCTGGACGGGCAATGGCGGCGGCGACTGGTCGAGCCCTATTCGGGAAGGCTCACGTCGAGCACGATCGCGCAGCTCTACGGCCGGACCGGGGAGGCGGCGGGATTCAGGACAGGCGAGCTCACGGCCTTCTATCAGGATGGTCGGGCTGTACACATCATCGGCGATCGTGGCATGCCTTTCGGCCGAGGCTTCCTGCGTTGGATGAAGTCGGCCGAGCGGCTGCAACGCGTGCTCGGCGCCGGCAGCCTGGCCGCCGGCGGGAAGCTGGTCGCTCGCCTGCAGGGCGTGCCGGCTCGCGTGGACGGGCGCAAGGGACTGCGTGTGGCAGAGCGCGAAATTCGGCTGCGCTGCGACGACGGAATCCAGATATTCAAGTACACGGAAGGGATGGGGCAGTACACCTTCAAGTGGTCACCAGACTGCGACGAGCTGACTCTGCGCATCACGGTGCTGGAGTCGGGCCGGCGGCGCGAGCTCGCGCCCGTCAAGGAGTGGAAGGGACCGATGGCCCTGCCGCGCTTCCTCCAGCAAGCCAAGCGCAGCGGGAACGACCTGCGCTGGGTCATTCGTTATGCTGAGGCAGCGGTGAGCGTGGTCATGAGCTATCGGCTTCGTGAGGGCGAAGAACTCCTGGCGATGAAGCACGAGAGTCCTCCGAAGTCGATGGGGAACTGACGAAATGAGCACAACCAACGACATGGCGATCCTCGCAGGCCGGTACGGCCGGCGACCGGACATACTGTTGCTCTGCTGCGTTCTGCTCTTTGCCCTGCCGCTGGCCAGCGGCTGTGCTGGTCGGCGCGAGGCAAAGGCGCGCGCGGCGGCCCCCGAGCTCGTCCTCGGTGAGGTGCGGGAAGACTTCTTGCACTGCGACAAGGGGCGCTGCAGCAATTGGTACCGGCTGGTCGTGCGCCAGCAGACGGGTGTGAGGTTGGAGGCCGATTCGCCGGTTGACGCCGCACTGCCCGACTTTGGGCTGGTGCTGAAGGATCACGATCTGGCCGCGATGGGTGAGGATCGCATTCCGGGCAAACGGCCACGCAAGATCGCGAAGCCGCTGTTGCCGGGCGTCTACTTCGTGAACATCTGGGGGCTCGAAGGCGACGGGGATCTGCTCAGCTACAAGCTGGTCGCGAAGCGCGATTCTGCGCGCAAGCGGCCGGCCCGCGCCACACGGAAGCCGTCCCGTTCTGTGCCGAAGGCCGCCCCCGCCCCGCCGAAGCCGCCTGCCGCGAAGCTTGTGGAGAGCGATCTGCTCGAGGTGGAGCGTCAGGGCGGTGAGCCCGTTGCCGTACTCCTCGAAGTGGGCACGAGTGATGGGATGGAGCCGGGACTGCAAGGCGAGCTGGTCGACCAGGGCAAGGTGATCGGTCGGATCGAGATCGTAGATGTCTACGCCGCGGGCAGCCGCGCGAGGCTGGTCGGCGGTCTCTCCGCGCCGATCACGCTGGAAACGACAGCCAAGATCCAGAAGCCCGCCGGGGCGCGACGCTAGGAATCCTGTCTCACCTCGCGCCGCCGCTTCGAACTGCTCGCTTCTCCCCATCGCGAGTCCGTTTCGGCTGATGGCGTAACGAGGGGTATCCGGGCTAGAATTCGATGACAATCGTCGGTCTTGCTTCCTTAGCTGCGATAGAAACCGCGAGGGCGAGGGATAGTCAGTGGGATTGAAGGAAGTCGTCGAGCGAATCGCGGGGAAACGCCCGGCTTCCCAGCGTGGTTCGCGCGGTCCGCAGGAGCGGAAGCGGAGCAGAGACGAGGCGACCATTCAGGTCCCCAACTCGGGCTCCGGCGCGAGCCGTTCGCCGTCGCCTCCCGCCAGTCCACCGCCGTCGCCTCCGATGCCGCCGCCTTCAGCGCATCCGCCGCTGGCCCCTTCGCAGCAGCCGCCTGCGCCGGCCGCCAGCCCGCCGCAAGCTCCTGTCGTGCCACCGAGTTCGCCTCCTCCGGCGAGTCCCCCGCCCGCTGCTCCGGCCCGGACACCCGAGCCCGGAGTCGGGAGTGCGGACGCGACGCAGTATGTCGAGGCGCCCGCGCTGCGAAGTGACGAACTCGTCGGAGTGCTGGTCGGCATCGGCGGTGCTCTCAAGGGTGAGATCTATCGTGTCTACGATGGTGAGAACAAGCTCGGCCGCTCCGAGGCGTGCGACGTGAACCTGCTCGACGCCAAGATCTCGCGGGAGCACGCCATGATTGTCTGCGACGAAGGCACCCTGCTGATCTTGCCGCTGACGGCCAAGAACCCCACCTCCCTGAACGATGAGACGCTTGACGAGGGCGACGAGCTCTCCGACGGTGACGTGCTGCGGCTCGGCAATCCGGGCAGCAGCACCTTCCGCTTCAGGACAGTCGAAGGCCTGTGAGAGCGAGACTTCTCCGGACTGCACTGGTCGTGGTGATCCCTCTGCTGGCGATGGCCGGGCAGGGCGGGGCGGACGAGGCCTTCCGCCTGATGAGGGTGGGACGTCTTCATCTCGACGACGTCGTACCGGCGTCGACGGATCAAGACACGGTCGAACTCTACCTGCGCGCGGAGACGATCATCGGCGAGCCGCTCGACCAGCTCCGCCCCTCCAGCCTGGCGGTTCGCGACAACGGCGAGATGATCGACTCGAGCCGCATTCAGCTCGAGCTGCTCGCCGAGTCTGGCTTGGGTACGAGCTCGGTGTTGGTGCTCGACACCGGCCGAGCCTTGGGGGGAGAGCCATTCGAGCAGGCGAAAGCGGCCGCCCGCCAGTTTCTGGAGCGCATGGGCGAGTTCGACCACGTAGCCATCGTCTCATTCGGCGACGACGTCGAAGTCGTGAGCGACTTCGGCGCGCCCCGCACTGAGGCGCGCTTTGGGCTCGAAGAGCTCCAAGTGCAGTCCAAGAGCCTCTCGAAGTTGGTCTGGGACGGCGCCAACCGAGCCGTCGAGCTGCTGCGAGCCCGGCCGGCGGGCCTGCCGCGCCGGGCATTCATCATTCTGTTCTCCGACGGACGCGACTCCAATAGCGTCCACTCTCTCGAAGAGGTCGGCGATCTAGCCCGCGGTGGACCGAATCAGGCGCGTATGCCGATATTCACGATTGGCTACTCACGCTTCGGCGGCGGCGGGCTCAAGGATCTGGACGGGCTCGCGCAGGGCACCGGGGGCAGTGCGTTTCAAGCCTCTTCGCCCGACGAGCTGGCCCGCTTCTTCGATGAGATCTGGAAGCGTATGACCCACAGCTTCGTTGTCCGCTACGCGGGCGAGATGGACGGCGAACGCCACACCGTCGAGATCACACTGGAGGATCGCTCCGACTCTCGCGAGGTCGACTACCCCGATCTCGAGACGCGGGTCTGGCCCTGGCTGCTCGCTGTGCTCGTGCTGCTCGGTGCTGGCGCGGGTGTTGCGTGGTTTCTGCAGAGCCGCAGCTTGGGACGACTCGTCTTCGAGGGCGGTCCCCGTAGCGGACAGTCTCACGCGCTGAGGGGAAACAAGTTGCGGGTGGGGGCGTTGGACGAGAACGACATCGTCCTGAATTCTCCCACCGTCTCGCGCTTCCACGCCCAGCTTCGTGTGCGCGGAGGCCGACTCGAGGTCGAAGACCTCGGCTCGAGGAATGGCACTTTCGTCAACGGCACGCCGATTCGCGTGCCTGTCGAGCTGCAGTCGGGTGACCGCGTGCGTTTTGGTGACCTGGAAATGGTGTATCGAAAGTAGCAACCAGGCACCGCGGGCACGTGTTCGGGCGTACCGTGACCGTCGTCTCCCGTGCATGACGAGGCGCAGATGACGAAGCTCAGATACCCGCAGGTGATCGTCGACATCGTCGAAGAACACTTCGAAGAGCTCGATTTCCTGTGGCAGCAGCGCGAGGCCGTGATCTTTGCCCCCGATTGGGACCTCGAGGACCTGGCCGAGCTCGAGAGTCGCGCGCTGGCGCACCTCGATGGCCTATCTGTCGGTGAAGGGCACGCAGTGGACATCGCGCGGCCTGCGCTGGCCGGCGACGACGTATTTGCCGCTGTTGCGGCGACGCTGCTCTTCATGGAGCTGGGCACGCCCGAGCTGCTCGAAGAGCTTCTGGACGTGTTCGAGTGTGCCGAGGCCGCCGAAGTGCGCGACGGCATCCGCATCGGGCTGCGACACTGTCGCCTCGACGCGGCACGCGACCGGCTTCTCGCGATGGCGGCTGGTGCGAATCTGGCCTGCGCCGCTGCGGCCGCTGACGTGCTCGCGTTCCAGCGCGTGACGGCGCCCGAAGTGGCGAGATTGCTGGTCTGCGAAGACGCGTCGGTTCGCACGCTCGCGCTGGGCGCTCTCGGCAGGCTGCGCGGTTTGCTGGGTTCGGAAGAGCTGGAGCGCGCCCTGGCTGATCCGGACCCGGCAGTGGAGCGGGCGGGTTGGTGCGCTGCGGCCATGTCGGGCATGCCCGAGGTGGAGAGCCGATGCCGCGCTGCGGCGATGGATGGCGAGAAGCCCAGTCTGGAGGCGCTGAGCTTTCTCGGTGTATTCGGGAATCCGATGGACCTCGCCCTGTTGCAGGCGGCAGTGCGCGACGTCGAGTGCGCTCCGCTGGCCATGGCGGCGCTGGGCGCGCTGGGCCGGGCGGAGGCGATCCCTCTCTTGATCGAGTTGATGCGACCTGATTCGGAACACGCTCGGGAAGCCGCCCACGCCTTCGTTCGGATCACCGGCGCTGGCGATGTCTGGGCGGAGGCCGGTGCCCCGCCGCCAGCGAGCGAGGCTGAGCTCGATGCAGAGTTCGAAGAGGATGAACCGCTGCCCGAGGCGGACAAGGCCGCAGCCTGGTGGCAGGCGAATGGGCAGCGCTTCACACCGGACGGCCGCTGGCAGGGTGGGCTGGAGGTGAGTGACGCGGAGAGCGTGCTCGATCGCGTGGCGCTACAGGTGCGGCGGGATCTGTATCTCGCCGCACGCGCAGCCTCGCAGGGCTCCAGCGCGGATCGAGAGCTGGAGGCGCGAGTCGCGACGCGGGCTGCGGCTCGTTGAGGCGCGCCTGACCGATCGACCTGTACGGCACTCCGGACGCTGCGCCCGGGCGGGGCCGGCTTTGCTGCTACGATCCGAACACACGACAACGAAGGACGGAGGAAGCCCATGTCCGCAGCCGCGCTGGCGCTTGTGATCATCGTCGTTCTGGCCATTGCCTTCGCGATGATGGGCGTCGGCATCTTCAATCGCCTGGTTGCGCTGAAGAACCGCTACCAGAACGCCTTCGCCCAGATCGAGGTGCAGCTCAAGCGGCGCTACGACCTGATTCCGAATCTGGTGGAGACAGTGAAGGGCTACATGTCCCACGAGCGCGAGACCCTCGAGGCCGTGATCAATGCCCGCAATCAGGCGGTGGGAGGACTCGAGCGCGCCTCCGGCCAGCCGGGCGATCCGGAGGCCATGAAGGCCCTCGGCGGCGCCGAGGGGATACTCTCGGGCGCCATGGGCCGGCTGCTCGCACTCTCGGAGGCCTACCCGGACCTCAAGGCCAGCGACAACATGCGTCAGCTCACCGAGGAACTCACCTCCACAGAGAACAAGGTCGCGTTCGCGCGTCAGGCATTCAACGATGCCGTCACCCTGTACAATACAAGCAAGCAGAGCTTTCCGGCGGTTCTCTTCGCGGCCATGTTCGGGCACGCGCAGGATGCCGCGCTACTCGAATTCGATAGCGAGGCTATCGCGGAGGCACCGAAGGTCGCCTTCTGAGCCTTTCGTGCTGACGCATCTTCCCGGCCCACGCACCCGCCCTGTGGCCGTGCCGAATGGATGGGGGACGCCTCGAGGTGGCGACGGACTTCTTTGAATACCAGGACCAGGCCAGGCGGAACACGACCCGCCTGGTCGGCTTGTTCGCTCTCGCCGTGTTGGCAATCGGCGCCATGCTGTACGCAATTGCGGCAGTGGTGATCGGTTTTCGTGGTACCGATCCGGTGACCGGCTCAGCGGTCTTCGCGATTCAATGGGTCGACCCGGCGCTGATGTTGCAGGTCGCGCTCCTGACCCTGCTCGTGGTGGGTGGTGCAAGCCTCTATCGCATCGCTCAGCTCTCGGGGGGCGGGCGGGTGGTGGCGGAGGGCTTGGGCGGCAGACTGCTGCATTCCGACAGCGCGGTCGCGCTGGAGCGCCAGCTGTTGAATGTGGTGGAGGAGATGGCGATCGCCTCGGGTACCCCGACGCCGCCCGTCTACCTGCTCGATCAGGAGGCGGGCATCAACGCCTTCGCGGCGGGCTTCACTCCGAGCGACGCCGTCATCGGCATTACGCGTGGCTGTGCCGAACGCCTGTCTCGAGATGAGCTCCAGGGAGTCGTGGCCCACGAGTTCAGCCATATCCTCAATGGCGACATGCGGCTCAACATCCGCTTGATGGGTGTCCTCTACGGCATCCTGGTGATCGGGATGATCGGCTTCTTCCTGCTCCGCTCCTCGTTCTGGGTCGGCGCCGGCTCGCGACGCAGCAGTCGCGACAACTCGGCCATGGCGATGGTGGCAATCGGAGCAGGCCTGATGGGGGTTGGCGCTCTCGGCATGCTGATCGGCAATCTCATCAAGGCCTCCGTCAGCCGACAACGGGAGTTTCTCGCCGATGCCTCAGCCGTGCAGTACACGAGAAACCCAGCGGGCATCGCAGGGGCTCTCAAGAAGATCGGAGGCTTCGATCTGGCGGCGAGCATCGAAAGCCCCGCCGCGGCTGAGGCCAGCCACATGTTCTTCGGCCGGGCCGTCAGCTCGGGTATGAACGCGTTCTTCGCGTCACATCCGCCGCTCGATGAACGGGTCCGTAGGCTCGATCCGAGCTGGCAAGGCGTATCCGAGGCCGGCTCCGGCACCCCTGGTGTAGCCGCCGGCGTGTCGGCAACCGCAGCCGGCTTCGCGGGTGCAGGGGCTGCGCAGAGTTTGGCCGAGAGCCCTGTCGAGCAGATCGGCCGCGTTTCGACCGCGCATCTCGAGTATGCGGCGCGGCTCGTCGAGGAGCTGCCCAAGCCGCTGGTCGCGGCGGCTCGCGAGCCCTACGGCGCGCGCGCGGTGATCTATGCCCTGCTGCTCGATGCCGATCCGCGATCGCGCAGGCGGCAGCTCGAGGCGCTGGATCGGGCCGCGGACGACGGGGTGGCCGCACTTACGCGAGAGTTTCGGACTTCGATCGAGACGCTCGGTGTACGACACCGGCTGCCGCTGGTGGACCTCACACTGCCGGCCCTGCGCGAGTTGTCGGCTGCTCAGTACCGAAACTTCCAGCTTCGAGTACGCGAGCTGGTCGAGGCCGATGAACGCATCGACCTGTTCGAGTGGACACTCCAGCGTATTCTCCTCGCCCACCTGGCTCCGAGCTTCGAGGGAGCGCGCAATCGCCCCGGCCGCCCCGTGTCAGCCAAGCGACTTGGCCGGCAGCTCGCGGTGGTGCTCTCGACGTTGGCACGCGTGGGTGGACCGTCCGAGAGCGAGATGGACACACTCGTGCGTCAGTCCGGCGAAGCGCTCGGCGTGCCAGAAGTAGCGCTGCTGCCGGTCGATCAGGTGGGCCTCGCACCGCTCGACAGGGCATTGACCGATCTGGCAGCGCTCGCTCCCGCCCAGAAGCGGCAGCTACTGCGGGCCTGCGCTCGCATCATCGCGGCAGATCGCCGCATCGCCGACGACGAAGCCGAACTCTTCCGCGCCGTGGCCGACACGCTGGGTTGCCCAGTGCCTCCGCTCCTCCCCGGCCAACCGTGGGATCGCAGCGAGACCTGAGTCCACGAGGGCGAGCGGACTCGACAGCGGCGACGATGAGAACGGCCGATCGATACCTGGGCCGATCAGTTCAGGCTGACGCTGCCGCCCTTGATCCGATTCGGGCCACTGGCGCGGCTCACGACGTGGGTGCCACGGATCAGGACCTTGCCGTCGCGCCGTAGCAGCAAGGTGCTCTTTCCGCAGCGCAGCAGAACCTCTTGCTTCGCGTCGAAGACGAGACGCTCCCCGTCGATGACCACGTCGTGGGCCTTCCCGAGATCGAGGCTCAGCTCGGGGCGTCTCGCCGCAGGGCGGAGTTCATCACGCAGCAAGCCGACGACGATCGGCCGGCGCGGATCACCCTCTTCGAAGACGAGCAGGACGGGCGCGCCGACGAGTGCGTCGGGGTGCTCGCCGGCCGGGGCTGCCGCATCGAGCAGCGAGCGAGCGGCGACCGCCACGCCGTGGCTTCCCGGGAAGATCACGCTCGCCTGGCCGGTGTCGTCGATTGCGGCAATCTTGCCCACCCGGTGCGTCGAGAAGTCGGCGTGCTGCGCCGTATGAATCGTGCTGACCTTCACTTCCTTGTCACTCATCACGCTCTCCTCACGCAGGACAGGGCACTAGAAGCTATCTCATAAACCCCTCCCGTCGCCTGGCACGCGCCTTCGGCCCGAGCTCTTTGTTGCGAAACCTTGCCGTAGCTTCCGCACCCGGCTCGGTCCGGGGTCTATGAGATAGCTTCTAGTTCTGCGTAACCTTGCTTCCCTTTATAATCACGTCGCCGCTTCCCTTGAGGTTGATCTTCTTGCCCTTGAGTGAGACGTCGCCGCTCTTCTTCAGGACGAATTCCGCTTTGCCCACCTTGATCGTCAGCTCGTCGCTGGCCACGATTCGGATCTTCTTTGCTTCCAGCGAGTACTCGCTCCCGACAGAGGTCTCGTAGTTCTTGCCGACTGTGACAGTCTGATTCTTGCCCACGGTGATTTCTTGAGTCTCACCCACGTTCAGGCTGCGGCTCTTTCCGATCGAGATGGTCTGATCCTTCGCCACGGTGATCGTCTCAGCGGATCCGACGTCACGTGTTCGGTCCGCTCCCACGGTGAGCGTCTGGTTGGCACCGATGGTCTCCGTGTCGTTGTTCCCCACCTCGGCCTTTCGGTCGTGCCCGACCGAGATCGTTTCGTCGTTGCCCACGCTCCGCGTGCGGTCGTTACCGACCGAGTCAGCCTCGTTGTTCTTGATGAGCCGCTCGAGGTCCTTCTCCGCCTGCATGGCGAGGACTTCGCTGCCCAGCTTGTCCTCGAAACGGATCTCGTTGAAGTTGTCGCTACCGCCATCCTTCGAGCTGCGCGATTTGATGCCACTCTGCGTCTTGTTCGATGGGACCTCGTAAGGGACCGTCTGCTCGCCATTGTAGAGGCGGCCGGTTACGAGTGGTCGGTCGGGATCGCCTTCGAGGAATTCGACGATCACCTCCTGGCCGATACGGGGGTTGAAGACGGCCCCCCAGTTCTTGCCGGCCCAGCTCTGGGCCACACGAACGCGGCAGGAGCTCTTCTCGTCCTTCTTGCCTTGGCGATCCCAGTGGAACTGAACGACGATGCGCCCATACTCGTCGACATCGATCTCCTCTCCGGAGGCACCGACGACGCGGGCGGTCTGCGCGCCGCTGATCAGCGGCTTCGGCGTGCGCTGAATCGGTACGTATGGGACGCTGTGTGGGATGCACTCGAAGGTGTTGCTGTAATCCGCCCCTTGATCGCTTTCTCCCCCATAGCCCTGGCTCATGTGATGGGTCGCCGAGGTAATGAGGTAGGTCTTGTCGAAATCGCTGCGATAGTGACCCACGAGATCGAACGCGTAGCCGGCAGAGAAATCGCCGCGGGCGCTGCGCCCCTCGATGCTGTACGAGGCGGCCTCCTCGGCCTCCATGCGCAATGTGATCTTGTTCTTGCCCTCAGCGAGATCACTGTATTCGCCGGGGTAGTCGTAGACCTCAAAGCGATCGTTGCCCCCGAGTGAGATCGAGCTGGCGACGTCAGCCGTCAGATCCATCCCGGGATCCTCGAAGTTGAAGTCCGCGGTTGCGTACTTGCCACTCGGCATCTCCTGCCGGACATGCCAGTCCTCGATCTCTCCGCTGGGCCGGCCGGCCTCGACCGCGCTCGCGTAGCTCGCCTCCTTGTCGAAGGAAGCCGCTTCGTTTCCAGACGGGTCATCGAAGAGAACGAGCGTGTGTGCAGTGTCGGTGTGTTGGAAGTAGTAGCCGATGCCGGCTTCCTCGAGTATGCGAGAGACGAAGTTGAAGTGCGTCTCGCGGTACTGCACGCAGTATTCGCGCTTCGGGTAGCTGTGGGCGAGTGCGAACTTGTAGTCCGCCATGTGGAGGTCGTCGAAGACCGCCTTGACGATGTCGGGAAGGGTCATCTGCTGGAAGATGCGGCAGTCGGAGGCCCGTGTAAGGAGCCACAACCAGGGCACGACTTCGGCTTGGTAGCTGATGAAGGAGTCCACCGGCGGGCCCTGTGAGAAGCGCGCGACGATTCCGTGGAAGAAGCGTTTGACGACATCGCCACCCGAATGGTGGTTTGCGCGGATCGAAAGGGGCTTCCCGATGATGTCTTCGAAAGCAATATCGTCGGACTCGGAGAAGAGATCCAACTGGATCCGAAAGAGGCCGGAGATCGATTCCTCCAGCGTCATGTTGTGCAGCAGCAGGAGGTCATCCGAGCCGTTGGGAGCGGTGATGGAGAAGCGGCGATCCTTCTGCTGGTAGTCCATGGCTCGCTCTCCTTACTCCCCGCCCCTATGGCCGGGTGAGAAGATGCTGTCGTGTTGGTCGGAGTGCATCGATGACTTCATCTTCATGACACGGTGAAACGGAAGCCGGCAGAGTCGTCCAGCTCGACGGCGATCTTTGAGAACGTCGCACCTGCCGCCATGCGTGACAGCACCTCGGCGGACATCTGAGGCAGCATGGCGTTGGTGAGGATGTTGTCGACGGCCCGCGCTCCGCTTTCGCTCTCGGTGCAGCGCTCCAGCACTGCAGCGACGAGATCGTCGCCGAAGACCAGATCAGCGCCGTGATTGGCTCTCACGCGCCGAACGATATGAGCCAGCTTGAGCTCGATGATCCGGCGCAGTACGTCCCCGGCGACGGGGTAGTAGGGGACCGTGACGAGCCGTCCGAGTAGTGCGGCCGGAAAGGTTCCGAGCAGCTCGGCGTGCACCGCTTCGATGAGCCCATCGGGCTCAGGGGCGGTGTCGGGATCGGCGCAGAGATTCATGATCGTGTCCGACCCGACATTGGACGTCAGGATGATCGCGGTGTTCTTGAAGTCGATCTCGCGACCTTCGCCATCCTCCAGCACGCCCTTGTCGAAGACCTGGAAGAAGAGCTCCATGACGTCGGGGTGCGCCTTCTCGACCTCGTCGAGCAGCACCACAGAGTAGGGGCGTCGTCGCACCGCCTCAGTCAGCACACCGCCCTCACCGTAGCCGACGTAGCCTGGCGGGGAGCCCTTGAGGCTCGAGACGGTATGAGCCTCCTGGTACTCGGACATGTTGATGCTGATGGTCTGGTGCTCTCCGCCGAAGATGGCCTCGGCCAGCGCCAGAGCGGTCTCGGTCTTGCCGACGCCGCTTGGGCCGAGCAGGAGGAAGACCCCGACTGGCTTGGAGGGGTTGTCGAGGTTGGCACGCGCTGTGTGGATGCGACGTGCAATCGCGTCGAGACCGTGGTCCTGCCCGATCACGCGTTGGCGCAGCGTGTTGGCGAGATCGAGCACGGAGCGGATCTCGTCCGCCATCATCTTCCCGACGGGAATGCCGGTGGAGCTCGAGATCACCTCGGCGATCGCCTGTCCGTCCACGTCAGCCAACACCAGCGGGGCCTCCCCTTGGAGCGCCGCGAGCTCTCCCTTCGTGCGGTCGAGGTCGGCGCGAAGTGCCTGAGGATCACTCGGCTCGGCGGCCGATGCGTTCTCCTCCTGCCCTTCGTGAGTGCCCGTGAGCTTGTCTCGGGTGGCGTGAATCTTGCTCACCAGCTCTCGCTCCTGCTCCCAGCGGGATTCGAGCTCGCTGAGCTCCTGCTGCAGAAGAGCGAGATCCCGGTCGATTTCGCTCAGCCGCTTGGCGTGGTCCGAGCCCGCCGCCTGCTCGCGCTGCAGGCCGTCACGCTCGGTCTCCAACGCGGCGGCTCGGGCGCGCCGGTCTTCGATCGCTGCGGGCGTTGCCGCCTGCCCCGTCGCCACCTTGGCGCAAGCCGTGTCGAGCACGCTGACCGATTTGTCGGGCAGCTGGCGCGCCGGGATATAGCGGTGGGCGAGCCGCACCGACTCGACCAGTGCATCGTCGAGAATCCGCACACCATGGTGCCTCTCGAATTTATCGGCCACACCGCGCATCATGCGGATCGCCATCTCCTCGCTCGGCTCTTCGACCTTCACAACCTGGAAGCGTCGCGTCAGAGCGGGATCCTTTTCGAAGTACTTCTTGTACTCAGCCCAAGTGGTGGCGCCGATCGTTCGGAGCTCACCGCGTGCCAGCGCCGGCTTGAGCAGGTTGGCGGCGTCGTTCTGTCCCTCCGCACCGCCAGCCCCCACCATGGTGTGAATCTCGTCGATGAAGAGAATGATTGGGACGCTGGAGTTCTTCACCTCCTCGATGACCTGCTTGAGCCGATTCTCGAACTCCCCCTTCACGCCGGCGCCGGCCTGCAGTAGCCCCATGTCGAGCTCGCGCAGGCTCACGCCCTGAATGTGCTCCGGTACGTCCCCCGATTCGATGCGCTGGGCGAAGCCTTCCACCACGGCGGTCTTGCCCACGCCCGCCTCCCCCGTGAGGATTGGATTGTTCTGGCGCCGCCGCCCCAGGATGTCGATCATCTGCCGAACTTCGGCCTCACGCGCGAGCACGGGGTCCATGCGTCCTTCGCGCGCCTCCTGTGTGACGTCCCGGGTATAGCGGTCGAGCGCGGGTGTCTGAGTCGAGCCGGCGGCACCCGGTGCTGCGAGGTCCCGGCGAGTGGCGTCGGAGACAGCGCTCACCTCACGGTCCTCCTTGGAGCCCGCGACGATGTCGAGAAGGTCCTTCTGCAGTGACTCGGCGTTGATCTGGCCGATCTCGGGGCAACTTGCGAGCAGACGGCGCTGCAGTCGCGCATCCGACAGTGCGGCCAGCAGGATGCCGCCCGACCGCACGCGAGAAAGCCCGTAGTTGACCGAGCACCAGACCCAGCTGTCACGTGCCATTTGCTCGATGGCCTCGGCGAGATCCGGGCGGCGCGTATTGCCACTCTTCAGCTGCTCGAGTGCCCGGTCGAGCTGCTGGAGGAAGCGCTCGGGATTGATGTCGAAGTGGCGCAGCACGCGCGGCACATCGGAGTCCCCATCCTCGACGAGCTTGAAGAGCCAGTGTTCGAACTCTACGTCGTAGTGTGTGCGCGAGACCGCCAAGCCCGCCGCGCCCTCGAGGCTGCGGCGGCTCGTCTCGTTCAATTTTCCGATCAGGGAACGCAAGTCCAGGCTCATGGTCTCATCTCCAGGGAATCCCGCGCCTCTTCGTGCGCGAGAGAAGGCGTGAACACCGCATCATCGGCATCACGCTCGAAAGCATCGTTGTTGATCCATGTCGACCATCCGAGGCGGCAGGGATTGGGCTCGCCCGCCGCTCCGTCTTCGCCCAAACGGAAGCGAGGAACGGCATCCCTGTGCAGCACGAGAGTGAAGTCGAAATCGAACTCGGGACCGCTGGCGAGACGCACGACGCTGGCCAGCAGGTCGAAGGCTTGGCCACCCGGCAGCAGATGACGGTACGTAGCGAAATCCATTGGTCCGAGTCGTATGCGAAAGCGCGACTGGGCCAAGCAGACTTCATTGCCGAGGTTGATGTCGTCACCCAGTCTGGAGTTCGTTTGTCCGAGCCGCGTGCGATCCTCCCTGTCGATTTCATACCAGCTGGGAAGAAACTGCTCGACGCGTGCCGGAATACCGCAGAGACTCTGCACCAGGCCGCAGAGAGCGCTGGCTGATGCCGGGCGCATGGCGAGCAGTCCGCTTCGAGCGAGTAGATCGCGTCCGTCGAAGGGCAGGCGTTTGAGGGCCGTTTCACTCTCGGCGCCGATCAGGGCGAGAAGGGCGGCCTCGAAGGCGCTCGCTTCACCGAGGTCACAGAGCACGTCAGGGCGCGAACGTTCCCATGCGCGATAGAAGAGTGAGACGAGCCGGTGGTTGAAGAGGTCGAGAAAGGCCCGCATCGCGCCGTTCTTCTGGCGCTCCTGCCGTCGCAACTCCTCGACGTAGGGGACGGGCAGCGAGCCGAAGCTGGCGGGTGTCGCGATGCCGAGGAAGTTCACGACCATCTCGTCCGGGGACTCATCCTCGCTTGACTCGAGGCTCCGGATGTCACCGGTGGGAAAGGCGTAGGAGAAGTCGGAGCGAAAACGCACGACCTCGCGGCCGGGGTCGCTATCGCGGCCGACGCTGGCCCGATCGGGGTGCAGCTTCCTCAGAAGCCTCACGGCCTGGAAGAACTCGAAGCGTGAGATCTTGTCGTAGAGATGCTTCCCGAGAGCAGCCCCTCTCAGAGAAGTGTCATCTCGCCCGCTCTTGGCGCCCATCGCTTCAAGACTCCCGGATGCCGACGTACCTTGGCAACCGTCTGTGTGAAGGAGTTGACCGAGGTATAGAGGCCCAGGAAACTTTCCAGGACCGAGGCAAAGAGGAAGACCCCCGAGCCGGTGTAGTGGCTCGGATCGAATTCGAGCTCGGTCTCGAGACCGCGCGCGAAGCCCGCCGAGACGCCCTTGCCGACGCGTCGTACGACCCGGCGAGACTCGATTCCCACCAACCCCGCAATGCGTTGCCGCGTCACGGGAGAGTCGGCAAAGTCGTATAGACGCAGCAACTCCCGCAGCGTTTCGAGCGCGCGTCCGTTCTCTCCATCGCGGCCTGCCCGGCCCGCATCGAGAATCGAGAGGTAGTTGAGCGACAGGTGAGAGATCAGGCGCCAGCGATTGGCGCCCGCCATCGGCGCGGCGATCGGCTCGCTTGGCTTGCGCAGGGCGACGATCTTCTCGATGCCTGGTCTTCCCTCGAGTCGGAAATCGCCCTCACTACTACCGAACGGTAGACGCGCAGGAAGAGCACGGTTGGTGCAGAGTATGTCGACGTGGAGAATGTCTGCCGGTGCGGGAAGGGACGTGAAGTCGGGATCCACCAGGCTGATGAAGACTTCACTTCCCGAGTCGCCCTTTCGCAGCGATGGCCGGCGCTGCGCATGCCAGAAGGTTCCCGTTCGCTTTGCTCCGGCAGCGTGTTGGACGCCGTAGAAGGGCTGATAGCTGATCGTTTCACCCGTGCCAGGCGTGACGCTCGCCACCCGTGCAATCGAGTGGACCTCGTAGGTATCGGGTGAGCGCGCATCGGGACAGACGGGATACTCGACCGAGGTTCGGGTCAGCCGGATCGGGTCCGCACTGCGGCTGAAGAGGTTGATCGCGGGCGTGCACCCCAGCCTGAGGTTCTGCGGCTCGACGCGGACGTCGAGCTGGGCGGGGGACTGCGTCAACAGAACCAGAATCTCGAGCTCATTGCGCTCACATCGCTGGCTTGCCTGCAGCAGCCCCCCGAGATCCACGAAGAGGAACTTGTCGGGGAATGTGAAGTATTCCTGCAGCAGTCGGTATCCAAGGAAGGATTCCGGCGTGTACTCGAGCAGTCCCTCATCGCGCGAGAAGCCCACAGGCTGAATCTTCTCGGGCGGCACGAAGAACGATTCGGCCTGCTGCTCGCAGGCGCGCACGATCATGCCCTGGGGATCGCGCAGGAAGAGCTCGTAGAGCGAGTGGATGTCTCCGCTGGTTGCGTCGAGAAAGAAACGGAGCTCGTCGACGGCCAGCTCCGAGAACGGGACACCTCCGATGGTTCGTAGCCGGATGCGGAGGGCCGACCGGGCTCGCTCTGGCGCCAGCTTGCGGAGCGCCGTCGTGCTGACGAGTTCGACATCCGCTACCTCGATCGGGAAGAGGCGCAGTGGGTAGGCGGTGCGGAAGATGCACCGCACGCCTCCAACCGGACGCGAGTGCAGCAGCGAGTTGGCCTCGACCGAGAAGCCGCCCTGTACCGAGCCGGCATCGGGGTCGACTGTGAGCTGCGCGATGGTCATCGAGGGAATCGGTCGCAGGAAGTGGGGGTATAGGATTCCCATCAGCGCGTCGGTGATCTCGGAGAAGTCGTCGTCGAGGCGGAGCTGGACGCGGGCAGTCAGCATCGCAAAAGCTTCGATCAGTCGCTCGACGTGGGGATCCTCGCACTTGGTCGGCTCGAGCTGGAGCCGACCCGCCACCTCCGGGTACTTTCCGGCAAAATCCGACGCCATCTTGCGGATGAACCGCAGCTCGCGTTCGTAGTGGAGCAGGAGTTCGTCGCGCCTCATTCGAAACTCTCGATGCGGATGCCCCCGCCGTCGAAGTCGGCTGCGGAGTCGAAGGCCACGTGCTCTGTTATCGGATCGACGTGCAGGATCGCCTCGATACGGAGCTTGAGACTGAAGTCCGAGACGTCTTCAGTCGGGAGAATCTCACAGCGTACCGAGCGGGACAGAAGTCGTGGCTCGAACGTGCGAATCGCGTTCTCCACCAGCTTGGCGATCTTCTTGCAATCCTGCGGATTCGCCCAGGAGAACACCGAGAGATCGGGGATGCCGTAGGTGACGATCGAGTGTCGTGCTTCGTCCAGTCCGTCGAGGTCCTTGGCTTCGGGTGGAAGCCACATCCGGGTGTTGAGAAGCCACTCCAGATCCCGCGCTACCTCCGCCTTCAGCTCGCGGATGCCGATTCCCTCGAAGAAATCGCCTTCCGCCCGGTCAGGCGTCTTCGCCAGGCGGTCGATCAGCGACGGGCGGAGGATCTTTCCGGAATCCGCACGGGCCATCTCGTGTCAGCTCGCTCGATCGAACTCGAGGGTGCGGAAATCGAGCAGCGACTCCTCGAAGCGTTCGTCTCCACGAGCCACGAGAAAGAGGTGCTGCCCGACGCCCGTGTAGAGGTCGCCTCGTGAGATCCAATCGGTCATGCGCCCGAGGCGCAGTGCATCGTGGTCCTGGGCATACGAAGCGGCATAGAGCACGGGGAGGTGCACATCGGCGACTTCGCCGTGAGCGTCGCTCAGCTTTGCCTGACGCCACAGCGTATCAAGGGCGGTGGTGGGCTCAGCGAACTGCAGACTGCACACCTCATCGATCGGCATCCAGATGTAGCGTCCGCCCGCGAAGATCTCGATGATGCTGCCGAGCAGATCGTCATAGTCGCGGAAGGCCGAGAAGGGCTCATCGTTGAGCTTGCCTGTGAGTGCCGGAGTCGCCTCCACGGCCTCGTCGAGCTGCTTCTCCGCAGCTTCGGCGTCTCCTTCACGCAGCATCTCGAGCGCCGCCACACGCAGCTCCGCATAGGCTGGCGCGTCCGGGGGCAGCACGGGCTTGGCTTTCGCCTCGAAGACCTTGCGCCGTTCCCATTCCGCCGCGAGCAGCGAGTGGTAGACGCCCGAGCCCGCCTGGATTCTCTCGTCCTGGCCGGCCAGCGCGCTGAGCTGCTTGTCCGCGCGTTCGAACTCTCCGGCGAAGCAGAGCAGCACGAAGAGCATGTAGCGAGCGTCCTGGTCGGTCGGCTGCTTCTTGACGCAGGATGTCTGCTGCTGGATTGCTTCGGTCAGGTGGCCCGCCTTGAAGAGTTCGTCAGCCGTCATCTGACCTCCTGTCCTGCCGGGCTTCTCGTGCCGGGAAGGTTTCGCGTTGTCAACGGGCAGCCAGGCGTGTGGGCCAGAAGGGCGGCTCCCCCCCTGGCCCACCGGCCTCGATCGAGCACACAACCGTCGGCCTGCAAGAACCGGATCGATCCACGATCCGGAGGCGCAGACCAGCCGAGCCCGGGCTCGGGGTCCTACTTCTTCTTCAACGAGCCCTTGTTGGTGACCTGGTCCCAATGCTGCTCCGCATCGGCCTTGTACTGCCAGGCGATCTTCGAGAACGAGAGGACCAGGCTCTCGGTCGGGACGCCACCGGTGCCGCCGCCGATGCTCACCGACGAGATCGCGGAGTTGGTCAGCGTCATCTTGAAGAGTAGCTCCTCCTCCTCGCAGCACTCGATCACGGCCTTGTCGAAGACCTTGCCGGACGCGCAGTAGGCATAGAGCTGGGTCGAGGTCTTGTCGATCACCTTGTTCATGCTCACATCCGAGTGCATGCATGCCTCGCCGCCGGGGTTGCCCTTGGCCTTCTCTGTGGAGTTCACCGAGTTCGAGATGCCGTAGCCGAACGACTCGACTTCGATCCAGTTCTTGTGATCTTTGTCGTCCAGCGACGGGCCCTTGATGTCTCCCAGTTTCAGGAACATTCGAGTCGCCATTTTCCTACGCTCCTTTCGAGTGATCTTGTTGTTAGAAGGTCAACACCTTCGACCTGCGGATCGGATGTCGTGGGCAACCGTTGCCCCCGAATGCGTGCGAGGAGTCGTCGCTCTGGATGACCATCATCCAGCCGGGTCGGGCAGGCTTGCCACCAGCCTCAGGGAGACACCCAGCTCGTCGAGCTGGAAGTGCGGCTTGAGGTAGGCGACGGCCTGATACGAGCCGGGATTGGCCTTGTCTTCGACCACATCGACTCTCGCTTCCTTGAGCGGCCTCTTTGCTTTGGCTTCTTGGGTCGCGTCGTCCAGGTCCAGGGTGTAGTTGGCAATCCAGGTATTGAGGAGTGTTTCGCACTCGGAACGGGACATGAAGGAACCGACCTTGTCCCTGCAGATCGCCTTCAGGTAGTGGGCGATCCGGCTGGATGCCAGGAGGTAGGGAATCTGGCTCGATAGTTTGGCATTCGCCGTTGCTTCCTTCTTGTCGTACTTCTTGGGGCGCTGCGCGGAGCTCGCACCGAAGAACGCGGCGTAATCCGTGTTCTTGCAGTTGAGCAGGCCGATGAAGCCGAGATCCGAGAGCTCCTTTTCGCGCGTGTCGGGAATTTGGACCTCGGTCGGGCACTTGGCGGCAACATCGCCGTCGGCTGTCTTGAATGTGTGGATCGGCAGATCTTCGACCAAGCCGCCACCTTCGGGTCCTCGGATGGCCACGCACCAGTGATGCTTGGCGAAGGCGGCCGTCAGGCGGTTGGCGTAATCGAAGGCGGCATTGCCCCAGAGGTAGTCGTCATGGCCGTCGGTGTTCTCGACGAAGTTGAAGGCCTCGACGGGGTTGTCTTCCGGCGAGTAGGGCAGACGACGCAGCGTGTGGGGCAGCACCAGTGCGGTAAAGCGCGAGTCGTCGGAGTCGCGGAAGGAGAGCCACTTGGTGTTCTCCGGGTTGTTCTTGTCGAATATCTTGGCGAGGTCTCGTGGATCAGGCATCTGGGTGAACGAATCCATCGCGAACATCTGTGGTGCGGCCGCCGAGACGAAAGGCGCGTGTGCCGCCGCCGCCACCTGCGAGATCTCCGACAGAAGCTGGATGTCCTGGGGTCCCTTGCCGAACTCGAAGTCGCCGACCAGTGCGCCGTAGGGATCACCGCCGTAGAGCCCGAACTCGTACTCGTAACACTTCTTCCACAGGCTGCTCTCGGTGAACTCCGCGGCGGCCTGGAAGTCCTTGAGGAGGTCCTTCTTGCTCACGTTGAGCACGCGGATCTTCAGGTTCTCCCCGGTCTCACTCCCCATCACGAGCTTGTTGAGGCTGCGCCATGAGCCCTCGAGCTTCTGGAAGTCCGCGTGGTGCAGGATCTCGTTCACCTGCCTGGAGAGCATCTCGTCAATGGCGGCGATGCGCGCATTGACGGTCCGAGTGAAGCCGGGTTGCACGACCATCGACGGATCGAGCAGCTCGGACACGAACGTCTTGACCAGCTCTTCGGCTCGGTCCTTGGCCTTGTCACCTCGGGGCTTGATGCCGGTGTCGATCATCTGGCTCAGGACATCAGCGGAGTCGAGTTCTTCGAGCTCCTTCACCGCGACGGGCTTGACCTTTGCTTTGGCCATGTCTACTCACCTCCCTCGTCGCTGGTGGTTGCTTCGGGCGTATCGGCTCCCGTGGCATCCTTGAGCTTGTCTCTAATCGCTTCGTTGTCGATCACGGCGTTCAGCATTTCCTCGAGGCGATCGTTGCCCTCGGCACGGCTCTGAAGGTCCTTGAGCTTGCCGCGCACCTCCAGGAGCTTTCGCAGTGGCTCAACCTGGTTGACGATGGCCTCGGGCTCGAAGTCCGAGAGCTTCTCGAAGTTCATCTCCACGGAGAGCTCGCCCTCGCCCGTGAGCGTGTTGTCGACACGCATCTGCAGGCGCGGCGTCATGCTCTTGAGCACGTCGTCGAAGTTGTCGCGGTCGATCTCGACGAACTTTCTGTCCTTGAACTTTCCGAGGGGCTTGGCGGGATCGCCTGACAGGTCCGAGAGTACGCCGCAGACAAACGGCAGCTCCTTCATCACCATGGCCCCACCCAGCTCGACCTCGTAGGTGATGTTGACACGCGGCGGGCGTATCCTTTTCTTCTTTTCGAAAACACTCTCAGCCATTTTCTCTCCTCGTCGCCACGCTCAAGATTGAGTGGCGTTACGTTCCAGAAAAGTTTCCCTGGATGCCGTACTCCGGCGGATTCAATACTCGTCCTCGTCGTCTTCGCCGCCAGGACCGTCGCGACCGTCGAGTCCGAGGGTCTCCCAGATGTGGCCGATCACATCGTCACTGCGCACGACGTCCTTCAAGAGCTGATCCAAGGGCATGCTGCCCCACTTGACCGCCCGCGCGACGAGGTATGAGATCGGGCTGTGGGGTTCCGAATGCCGGAAGTAATCGCCGACCTGCTGCAGTTGTCGCAGCGCCTCTTGTCGGCTGTCGATCGGTCCTCGCGGTTGGCCCGCTCCCGCGCCACCGCCGGTCTGGCCGCCGGCGCCGACCTGAGGATCGAACTCGCCCGCTGACTCGTCGGTACCGACCTGCTGCGCCAGGTACTCGCGAATCTCGTCCAGCAGGTTGATCAGGTTGTAGAAATCGGGCGGCTCTTCATCCTCGGCCTCGAATCGTTCGCGGCACAGCTCACCGAGCGCGCGCAGCGTATCGCTGCTGTGCTGCAGCGCGGTGATGTCGCTGCGGATCGCATCCGCGTCCGTGGCGCGCAGCGTGGCTTGCCACTGACCGCTGCTGACCACGCCGGCGTCGACCAGCTCCTGGTGTCGCTCCGGGCTCACCGTGGCGTCGTCGAGCAGCGCGCTGTTCTCGTGGTCGAGCCAGCTGTACTCGATTCCGCCCTGCGCACGCACGATTGGGCCGCGCTTGACCGCCTGGATGAAGCCCTTTGCCGAGTCCATCCAGTTCAGCCAGCGGGCGCGCAGCGCGAGCGCGATCTCGCCGTCGTCCGGGTCGACACCCGGGTGGAGAGTGTCCCAATAGGTCTCGACGCTGCGGTGAAGCAGCTCCACCCCCTGCTCGAGGCCGGGAATGCCCTCTGTTCGCACCCAGGCCTCGGCAAGCGCGGCGATCAGCTCGAGATCCTTCGCCTTTTCCTGCAGCGCCGACACGCACAAACCCACCACGCCGGGCCAGTTGGCCTCCCTGGCCTCGTCCTCTGTCTCGGCCAGCGCCGCGTCGACAGAGGTGCTGAGTTCCTTGAGTGTCTGGAACGTCAGATCGCCGGGATCGAGCCGCAGGTCGGGACCGGCGGGCTGATCGTCACTGATGGGGTCTAGCAGGGACTCGATGTCGGACATAACGCCTATAGTAGGTGCGGACTGTCTGGATAGCACGGAATTCACCAACGCCAGCAGCCTACAGCGGCTGCCGTTGGCAACTGTGAAGGCCTTCACACTGCAAGAGAATTCCTTCCCTCGACCGCCGGGCTGGGAGACGGCCGCATGGGCGCGCTCGAATCATTCCGCATAGGTGTAATCGGCGACTTCTCCGGAGCCGATTCTCGGAATGAGCGATCCGATACGGCTCCCCTGCGAGATATCGATCTGGACAGCTTCGAGCGCGTGCTGGCCGCGATCGGGCCGGAGATTCATCCGGCGTTGGCCTTCTGCGCCGATCTGCACTTCACGAACTGGCGGGATTTCCACCCTGATGGCCTGGCCGAGCGGGTGCCCGGCCTGCGTGCGCTGCTCGAGGCTAGAGGTGCGGTCGACGACCCGGCCGGAATGCGGCGCTATCTGGCCGAGGCCGATACCGACGTGGCCGTGTTGTCTTCACCACATCCCAGACCAGCGACGGAGCCAGAACCGGCCGGCGTGGTCGAGCATGAGTCGGCGGATGTGGCCGGCGACGAGCTCTTGGAAGCCATGCTCGGAGCGACGGGCGCGCGCGGGCAGGAGCCGTCTGCGGCGCGATCCGAGGCGGGTGCGGCGAGCGCTGTGGACCAGATCATCGGCGAGATCGTCGCCCAGTCGAGCGATGCGACAGATTACGCGCAGCGTGATCGCTGGCGCGATGCGATCGATGGCGAGCTCTCGAAGCGCGTCAGGGCGATTCTCTGGCAGGACGATTTTCGCCGGTTGGAGGCGGCGTGGCACTCTCTGCGCGATCTGGTCCGCAGCTCGGCGACAGCCGAGCTGCGGATCTCGCTTGCGGACTTTGGCCAAGGCGCGCTTCACGCCGAGGTCACGTGTGGTACGAAGCTCGAGGATTCGACTCTCTTTCGATTGCTGCTCGAGAACGAGCAGCATCTCCCTGGCGAGCCTGCACTCGACCTGCTGGTGAGCGATTACTGCTTCGATGCAAGTGAGCAGAGCCAGCGGGTGCTCGGCTACCTGGCCCGGCTGGCCGAACGCGTCGGGCTCCCGATTCTCATGGGGGCTCGTGGCAGCGCGACCTCGATCCAGCATGCCTCCGAGCAGGAGCTCGCCGGGTGGAATGAGCTCCAGCAGCGGCCCGGCGCACGCTGGCTCGGCCTGTGTGCGCCGCGTCTGCTGCTGCGTCAGCCCTACGGCGAGGAGATCGCGCCCGTCGAGTGCTTTGCGTTCGAGGAGCGGGCGAGTGCCGATCGGCCGAACGATTATCTCTGGGGTGGTGCCGCCTTCGGACTCGCGCGCGCGGTGGCGAGAACGATCGAGCGGCGGGGTGACTTGGCGGCGCTCGAGGCCTTCCTGGAGCTCGAGGACCTCCCGCTTCATGTGGACAGGCAGGGCGGCGAGCCGCGCGCACAGGGGCCGGTCGAGGAGGTGCTGACCGAAGCCAGACTCGAGGCCTGGTCGTTGATGGGGCTGATTCCGGTCGTCGGCATTCGGGGCAGCGACAGAGCACGGATTCTCGCTTTGCGATCGCTGGCTGGCAGCCGCCTCTTCTGATTGCACTCTGTCTCGGGCGCCCGAAGTCTTCGGCTCCCGCGTGCTGCTCGGATCGATGCGCCGGTGGGCATGCGACGCACGTCGCGCTCGAGCGGCAGAGCGTACGGGCAACCTGCCGCGAACACCCTACGCTCCGCTCATGGACGAGGGCTCCGGAGCCGAGCGCGTGCTGGTGCGCTTCAGGCTGAAGCTCGGCGAGCAGCGATTTGACGCCGAGGCGCGTGTTCCGACCGGGCCGATCCGCGTCGCCGACCTCCTGCCCCTGCTGCAGCCATTGAGCAGCGCCATCGTCGACGCCGCATTGCCGCCGGTCGAGGAGGGCGGGCGCGCGATTTCCTGCCGCGCCGGCTGTGGCGCCTGCTGTCGGCAACCGGTACCGATCGCCGGGAGTGAGGCCGTCATGTTGCTCGAGTTGATCGCCGGGTTGCCCGAGCAAAGGCGACGCGAGATCGAGGCGCGCTTCGACGCCGCTCTGGAGCGACTCGAACGACACTCGCTGCTCGAGCGCCTGCGGGCGCTCTCGCAGCTCGAGGAGGCGGAGCAGAGACAGCGCCTGGCCCAGGAGTACTTCCGACTCGGGATAGCCTGTCCCTTCCTCGAGCACGAGTCGTGCAGCATCCACGAGCGGCGCCCACTGGCCTGTCGGGAGTATCTGGTAACCTCCGCAGCTTCGTGCTGTGCGGATCCGACGCCAGATCGAATCGACATGGTGCCCATGCCCGTGAGACCTTCTATCACGTTGTTTCGTTTCGACGGGGGGCGCGTGGCGGGGCCTGCCCGCTCACTCGCTCTGGTGCTGGCTCGGGAATGGTGCGCAGCGCATCCCGCCGTCGGCGAAGAGCGGTTTCCGGGGCCACAGCTGTTCGAGAGCTTCGTACGCGGACTCTCAGGAGTGTCAACTTGAGAAAGGCGAATCTCTTGTGTGTATGCCTGGGCGGATTGCTGCTGGCGCTGTCGCCGACGGGAGCCGTGGCCTCGGAAAAGTCCGGCGCGGTCGGTCATCCACTCGACGATGGGCTCGATCGCGGACAACGCGAGGCGCTGGAGCGCATTGCCCTGCAGCCCCTGGCGCTGCATCCCGCGATCGTCGAGGTGGCGAGCCACGAGATCCTGCTGCTGCGGATCCCGACCCTATGGTCCGACTTCGAACTCGCCGTCGAGCCGCTGATCCACCACTACGACATCGACGAGCGCTCCACACTTCAGATCCTGCTGCGTCACCCGGGGCTGGTCGAGGCGATCGTGGCCGGCGGACCCGCGGGCGAGCCCGAGCTGAGACGGCGGGTCGCGGGCTACCCCCCGGCGATTCGCGAGCGGGCCGTCATCGCGGGGCGCGAACACTACGGTCTGCTGCGCGGTTTGAGTGAGCACACGGCGGCGGCAGGGCGTGCCTTCGAGCAGGTGATCGCCGGCAGCCCACCGGAGACGCAACGGGCCTTTCGAGAGGTGATCGCACGCCCGGAACTCGTCAGCCTACTGATTGAAGAATTCGATGCCGCGCAGCAGCTGGCCGGTGCCGCCCGCGTCGATCGGCCCGGCACCGTGGCGCGGCTCGGCAGCCTGCAGCGCGATCTGCAGCGCCAGCAGCGTCAGGCGGCAGAGCGTCGTCAGGCGGCCGAGGCGGCCGAGCAGCGCGAGCAGCAGGCGCGCGAGCAGCGCGCGCGCGCGCACCGCGAGCGCCACCGCGCGCACGATCGTTTCGATCCCGATTGGGGCGGTGCTTGTTGGTACGGAGCCCCGTCCATCGACTCCGATCGGCGGCTCAGTCGTCGCCACTGCTGGTATCCCTGGCATCGCTACGGCCGTCGCTGGTGGTAGCGGGATTGCTGGCGAGCTTCGCTGCTCTCGAGTTGGCGATACGCCACGCTCTCATGCTCGGGGCGGGCGCTACCCTGGGCGGTGGTTTTCTGTACGCTGCCCCGGTGACCGGGTCCATCAGAGGAGGCCGAGCGTGACGAAAGGTCGCGGTACGCTTTCGCAGCGGCCCGAGTGGCTCGCCCTTGCGCAGCACTGCGAGACGGTGAGGTCGCTTCATCTGCGGGATCTCTTCGCCGCAGATGCCGAGCGGGCGGAGCGCTTTGCGGTCGAGGCCGGCGGATTGCTGCTCGACTATTCGAAGAACCGCATTACCGACGAGACACTGCGTCTGCTGCTCGATCTCGCCCGCGCCAGCGGGCTGAAGGAACGCATCGAGGCGATGTTCGGCGGCGAGAAGATCAACGTCACCGAGGGGCGCGCCGTTCTCCACGTAGCGCTGCGTGCGCCCAGGCAGAGCCGCCTTCTGGTCGATGGCGAGAATATCATCCCGGGAGTTCATGCAGTGCTCGACCGCATGAGTGCCTTCGCCGAGCGCGTACGCGGTGGCGACTGGCGTGGGCACAGCGGGCGACCAATCCGCCACGTGGTCAACCTTGGGATCGGCGGCTCGGATCTGGGTCCGAGAATGGTCTGGGAAGCGCTGCGGCACTACGGCCAGCCGGATCTCCAGATTGCTTTCGTTTCCAATATCGACGGCAGCGACTTCACGTCGGTGACGCGCGAACTCGATCCGGCCGAGACGCTGTTCATCGTCTGCTCCAAGACGTTCACCACCCAGGAGACGTTGGCCAACGCCCATGCCGCCCGTCGCTGGTGCTTGGACGCCACGGGTGACGAGAGTGCGATCGCCAAGCATTTCGTTGCGGTCTCGAGCAATGCCCAGGAGGTGGCGCGCTTCGGAATCGATCCGGCCAATATGTTCGGGTTTTGGGACTGGGTGGGGGGGCGTTACTCATGCACCTCCGCCGTCGGGTTGTCCGTCATGATCGGCATAGGCCCGGAGCGCTTCCGCGAAATGCTGGCCGGCTTTCACGCCCTGGATGAGCACTTCCGTACGGCGCCCTTCGAGCGCAATCTGCCGGTGCTGCTGGCCCTGCTCGGTGTCTGGTACAACGGCTTCTTCGGCTGCGAGAGCCACTGCGTTCTTCCGTACAGCCAATCGCTGTGGCGGCTGCCCGCCTATCTGCAGCAGCTCGACATGGAGAGCAACGGCAAGGGCATCGGACTGGACGGGAATCCCGTGGCCCACCAGACTGGGCCGATCATCTGGGGCGAACCGGGTACCAACGGGCAGCACGCCTTCTACCAGCTACTCCACCAGGGCACTCGCCTGGTCCCGTGCGACTTCATCGGATTCTCGCGTAGCAACGCCCCGCTCGGCCGACACCATCACATGCTGATGGCGAACTGTTTCGCCCAATCGCAGGCTCTGGCCTTCGGCCGGACGCGGCGGGAGGTGGAGGAAGAAGGCGTCAGCGCCCGGCTCGTCCCCCATCGCAGCTTCGAAGGCAACCGTCCGAGCAACACGATCCTGGCCCCGCTCCTCACACCTGGCGTGCTGGGCAAGTTGATCGCGCTCTACGAGCACAAGGTCTTCGTCCAGGGAGCAATCTGGGGCATCAACTCCTTCGACCAGTGGGGTGTGGAGCTCGGAAAGCAGCTCGCCGATCGGATCATTCCGCAGCTCGAAGCCGACGCCGAACCGGAACTCAGCCATGATGCGTCGACCAATGCCCTCATCGGACACTATAGGCGGGGACGGTCATCGCTTCGTTGAGAGTGCGGTGTTTGCGTCGGGTAGACAGCGACGCACGTCATTTCACGGCCTCGTTCAGCACCTCGCGCAGCCGCCGTGTCCAAGCGCCGCGCTGGCCGCTTGCCACGTTCCGTCCATTGAGCGTGACAATCGCTCGTGCGCCCCGAACCGCGTTGATCGCGATGATCTCCACGGCCGTACGCACGTGCGCTTCGTCCAGCTCGGCGGCCGAGATTTCGGGAACCCGCTCTCGGACGACCTCCAGCGCGACACCGGCCACCGCACCCAAGTCGAGGCCGGGTGTCAGCAGCTCGCCTCCAGGGGTGACGATCAGAAGGTTGCTGCGGGCGCCTTCGACCAGCCGCCCCTCCGCATCGAATAGCAGCGTCTCATCGGTGTCTGCCCGGCGAGACAGCGCCCGCGCGTCTTCGTAGATGCTCTGATGAGCTTGCTTCGCCCCGCTGTGAGGGCCGGGTCCTGGATGGTGGAAGGGGGCGATGATGGCACGCCAGCTCGTCGGCTCCGGACCGACCGCCCGAGGAGTGGCGACGAGCTGAAGTCGTCCCTCGACATCGCGACTGGCCTGCAGTCGGATCACGCCAGTGCCGGTCCCGAACTCTGCGCGCCCCAGCTCGGCGAAGGCGCGTAGCACCACCGCGTCGTCAGGCTCGCCGATTCCGAGCGCCCTCGCGTCACGCCGAAGGCGACGACAGTGATAGCGGGCCCACATTGCGCGGCCGTCCGTCACACGGGCGGTGGTGTAGCACCCGGGGAGTGTGAGCAACCGATCGGGGAGATCCGGGTCACCGGCCGAAACGAGTCGGCCGGTGACCCAGTAGTTGTTCTGCAAGACGGCCAGAGCGCCTCTCGCTGCCCGTCAGCGTTTGTCGATCGGGACGAACGATGTCTCCGTTGGTCCGGTGTAGACCTGGCGCGGGCGTCCGATCTTGAAGGTCGGGTCCTGGTGGAGCTCCCGCCACTGGGCGATCCAGCCCGGCAGTCTGCCAATGGCGAACAGCGCGGTGAACATGTTCGACGGCGTGCCAATGGCGTTGTAGATCACACCCGAGTAGAAGTCCACGTTGGGATAGAGCTTGCGCTCCACGAAGTACTCGTCCTTGAGCGCGATCTCCTCGAGCTCCACCGCAATCTCGAGCATCTGACTGTGAACGCCCAGCTGGTTCAGAACGTCGAAGCAGGCCTTCTTGATGATCTTCGCGCGCGGATCGAAGTTCTTGTAGACCCGATGGCCGAAGCCCATCAGCCGCGATGTGTCATCCTTGGTCTTGGCTCGTTCGACGAATTGGCGACCCGTCATCCCCTCGTCTCTGATCTCAGCCAGCATCTCGATGACCGCCTGATTGGCGCCGCCATGCAGCGGACCCCAGAGCGCGTTGATGGCGGCCGAGACCGCACCGAAGAGGTTGACCATCGACGAGCCGACGAGCCGCATGGTACTGGTCGAACAGTTCTGTTCGTGATCGGCGTGGAGAATGAAGAGCAGGTCCAGCGCCTTGCTTATTACGGCATCGACTTCGTACTCCTCACACGGATTGCCGAACATCATGTGCAGGAAATTGCCGACGTAGTTCAGCTCGTTCTTCGGATACATCGACGGCTGGCCGACCGAATGTTTGTAGGCGCGGGCCGCCAGCGTTGGCAGCTTCGCGATCAGCCGGTGAATCGAGACCTCCACCTGACTCGGATCTCTCGGGTCGAGCGAATCCGGGTAGAAGGTCGCCATGGCGCCGACCGTTGCCGAGCAGGCCGCCATCGGGTGGGCGTCCTTCGGAAGCGCCGTGAAGACCTTCGTGAAGTCCACGTGCAGCATCGTGTGCCGGCGAATGGACTCCGTGAAACCCTCGAGCTCCTCCCGCTTGGGAAGCGTCCCGTATATCAACAAATAGGCCACCTCAAGAAAGGAGGCCTTGTCCGCCAGCTGTTCGATGGGAATGCCGCGGTAGCGGAGAATTCCCTCTTCGCCGTTGATGAACGTGATCGCGCTCTCGCACGACCCCGAGTTGGCGTATCCCGGGTCGAGCGTGATGTATCCTGTCTGAGCCCGGAGCTTGCTGATGTCGATGGCGTGTTCGCCCTCGCTTCCGACGACAACGGGAAGCTCGATCGTCTTGTCTCCCAAGCGGATTTCTGCGACTTCGCCCATGCTGGCACTCCTTCTCTCTCATGCTTGATTTATGGATTTTGCCGCCCACCTCGCCTCTGCATCGGCATCGAATGCAGTCGGAACGGCCAGATGGGTACCGGTGCGGGGGTGTCAGCCTGAGGGGTGCACCGGCTGAGTATTCTTTGTCCAGGGACCGAAAAACTCTAGCGAAAATCGGTCGCATTCGACAGCCCTTCGAACGCGATTCCCTTCCTGCATTCGAGGCCTTGCGATCGCAGTAGCGCAATGGTCCAGCTCCGTTTCGGATTCCCCGCAGGTTCTTGACCACTCGCTGTCACACTGCCTCACCTTTCGTCGGAGTGAGGCGGCTTCGGCTCTGCCAGTACGATCGTGCGCCGGCCGTGCCGAGCCTGCGCCCGAATCGCCAGCGGCGTGGTGCGGCTGAGCGCGGCAAAATGTCGCGCCTTCACGATGATTGCCCGGCCACCCTCGGCGACGAATCGCTCCACCTCAGCCGGTGCTTCCAGAGCGATGGTCGGCCTGTGCGAGTAGTAAGCGATGCCGCCTGCCAGCGCCCGGTGTCGGTATACACCTATGAGATCATGTGTTTGCGTGATGTCGGCGGCCGCCTCGGCGATCGGACGTGGCGACTTCTCGGAATCAAGTGCCGGGTAGAGCAGCGTGAACGTGCACAGCTCGACGAGCAGGACGCCCGCCGCGAGGATGCACTGGCGCACACTCGCACCCGCCCCGCGCCGAATCGCCGCGACACGCAGGGCGAAGACCAGCATGACGATGCCCGCCAGCGCTAGGCCGAAGCGCGGGGGCAGCGCGAAACCCGGCGCACCGGGTAGCTCGAGTTCGGGGGAGAGGGCAAGGACGGCTCCGGCGAGACCCAGCGCGGTCAACAGCACCAGCAGGCTCCGTTCGAGCCAGCGCGCCGCAGTGCGCTGGCTCAGATAGACCGCCAAGGCGCCGCCGCAGAGCAGCGCCGTCGCCGGAAAGGCCGGCAGCAGATAGAGCCCACGCTTGCCGCTCGAGAGCGAGAAGAAGACGAACATCGTGCCGAGCCACACCAGCAGGAAGCGCCAAGCCCGCTGTTCTTCTTTGTTCTGCTGCTCCGCTGCGGGTCTCCTGAGCTGCCTGGCCGCCGTCACTGCTGCCAGTGGCCACAGGAGCGTCCATGGCAGGAAATCGATCGGGAACTGGTAGAAGAAGTAGTAGAAGGGGCGGATGTGGGCGGTTCCGGACAGAAAACGGGCGAGCACATTGTCGAGCACCGCATCGCTGAAGAACCCGCTTGGCGCCAGCGCCACGGCCGACCCGAGCCAGAGCAAGGGCGGTCCGAGCGAGAGGCACAGACCCCAGAGAGGAAAGAGGCTCGGCAAGTCGCGAAGTCGTCTCTCCCAGGCGAGATAGATCACGATGATCAGGAATGGCAGCAGACCGACGGGGCCCTTCGTAAGCAGCGCGAGTCCCGTCGCCCCGTGAAGCAGAGCGAGCATGCGACGGCTGCGGCGAGCGTCGCTCGTGTCGCTCTGCAGCTGCCAGAAGGCGAGCAGCGCAATGAGCTCGAAGAGCGTCAGCAGCACGTCGAGCTGTGCCCGGCGTGACCAATGAGCGAAGCGGTACGTTGTGACGAGCAAGGCCGCACCCCAGAGCCCAGCGCTGCGAGTCGAGAAGAGCCGTCTCCCTAACATCAGGGTGAGCGCGACACAGCCGATGCCCGCCAGCGCCGAGGGCAGGCGGGCACTGATCTCTCCGACGCGTCCCGACGTCGTGCCGAACAGTGCCGCCAGCCAGTAGTAGAGAGGGGGCTTTTGTGTGTAAACCTCGTCGTTGAGGTGCAGCAGCACCAGACCTGCGACGCCGTGCCGAAACGATCGCATCTCTTCGGCCACTTGGGCGTAGCGGGGCTCGTCGGGTGCCCAGAGGTCGGTCGCGCCCAGCCCGCTGAGCAGCAGCAAGCCGGTCGCCGCCAGCAGGCCGAGTTGTGTGCGCAGCCCGCAGGCTCGAGAGGCGGCTCGCCGCCCCGCACACGTGTGCCTCGGGAATCGCTGGTCGCTTGCTTGGTCTCCCAACTTCCCCCGCTCAGCCGCCGCTTCGCTTGACTCGGAAACCACGGCCTTCGAGTTCTTCGACGAGCACATCGCGCTTGTCGCCCTGGATCTCGATCACGTCGTTCTTGAGCGTGCCGCCGGATCCGCAGCGTTGCTTCAGCGCCTTGGCGAGCTTCTGCAGCTCCGCCGCGGTCAGCTGTAGACCCGTCACGGTGGTGACGACCTTGCCGCCGCGCCCCTTGCTCGAGCGGCCGACTCGCACGATGCCATCACCGCTGTCAGGAACCTCCGGATTCGAACCACGGGGATTGGCGCGACACGCACACCGGCTGACGGGGAGGCCGCAGTGACGACAGACGCGGCCGTGTTCCGAGGAGTAGACTGTGGTCGCCCGCTCTCGTCGTGCCATGTCGCCCGGTCTACTGCCCCGCGCTCGAAGAGTGCGTCTGTGCGCCGAGCAAGCGGCGGTGGTCGACCATGATGCAGCGGTCCTGCACGACCTTGATGCCCGCGGCGCGCAGCCGCGCTGCCGAAGGACCGTCGTGGATTCCGAGCTGCATCCAGACCACCTTCGGACGTCTCGACATGGCGAGAATCTCGTCTACGTGCGCCGCGACGCGGCTCGAGGCACGAAAGAGGTTGACGGCATCCACCTCCACGCCCCGGTCGCACAGCTCGCTCAGGCTCGCGTGTGCGGGCTCTCCGAGCGCGTTCTCGAGCTTTGGGTTGACGGGGATGATCTTGTAGCCGTGCTCTTGCATGTAGCGCGGGATGCGGCAAGCGTCCTCGCCGTCGCGATCCTTGATGCCGACCACCGCCAAGGTTCGGATTTGTGACAGAATATCCAGCAGCTCTGCGTCGCTCTGCACGGCTCGCCTCGCTCCGATTCTCTCTCGCTCCCCGTCGCCGCTGCGCCAGCGATAAGATTAACCCGGATTGTTCGCGAAAGTCCCGCCGTGGCGGCGCGAATCCGCAGCGGGGCCGAGGAGACTCGGGAAGGGCGGGCTCCCGCGCCGCTTCCCTGGCCAACTCGACACCCGCGGCTTCACCCGATAGGGTACTCCGCCATGCGAAGAGACCCGATTCGATCCTCGCCCCGCCAGCGTATTGCCGCGCTCTTGGCTCCGCTCTGGCTGGCGCTTGCCACTTCCCTGGCCCCGCTCGGCGTGGTGCTGGCCGCGCCGCTCGAGGACCCGGCGGACCGGCTCGAGCGCAGTGTGCTCGAGAACGGTCTGACGGTGCTGACGCTTGAAGATCACAGCACCCCGGTCGTCTCGTTCCAGATGTGGGTGCGGGCCGGCTCTCGCGACGAGAGCTTCTACACCGGGATCGCGCATCTGTTCGAGCACATGATGTTCAAGGGCTCGAAGAACATCGCTGCCGAGGAACACGCGCGCCTGGTGGGCGCTCGCGGCGGGCGTGTCAATGCCTACACGAGCCGCGATGTCACCGTCTATCACGAGGACGTCACATCGGAGTCCCTGCCACTGGTGATCGATCTCGAGGCCGAGCGCCTGGCGCATCTCGACATCAGCCAGCCGACGCTGGACAGCGAGCGCCAGGTGGTGCTGGAGGAGCGGCGACTGCGGCTGGAGGACAGCCCGGGCGGCCTGGCCTTCGAGACGTTGACGGCCCTGGCCTGGCAGGCGCATCCATACCGCTGGCCGGTGATCGGTTGGCGTGCCGACGTCGAGGCGGTCACGGTCGAAGCGTGTCGTGCCTTCTTCGATACCTACTACTCAGCCAACAACATCTCGCTGGTCGTGGTCGGCGATTTCGAGACGGCCGAGACGCTGGCGCGTATCGAGCGCGCCTTCGGCGGCATCCGCACGGCCGAGCGGATCCCCCGCAACCCCAGCGCGGTCGTGGCGCAGCACGGCGAGCGCCGTGCTCGTGTGGTCGATGACGTGCGCATTCCTCTTCTCTACGCCGCCTGGCACGCGCCGCCTTCGGGCCATGTGGACGGCGAGGCGCTGGACGTCGCGAGCCAGATCCTGTCGGGCGGGCGTTCCAGTCGGCTCTATCGTCAGCTCGTCTACCAGGCGGAGCTGGCGCTCTACGCCGAGGGCGGATACTGGGAGTTCGCAGACGCCGGTCTCTTCTACGCGGTGGCGGGCGTACGGCCCGGCGTGTCGGTCGCTGCGGTCGAGCGCGCGTTCTTCGCTGAGATCGATCGTATTCGCGATGGCGGGGTGAGCGAGCGGGAGGTCGCCAAGGCGAAGCGCCAGCTCGAAGTGTCACTCGTGCGTGGGCTCGATAGCGCTCATGCGTTGGCGAATCGCATCGGTCGTGAGATGCTGAACTTCGGCCGAGTCCGCCCGCTGCAGGAGAGGCTCGCTGCGATCCAGGCCGTGACAGCCGCCGACGTACAACGTGTCGTCACGACCTATCTCGTGGAGGACAAGCGCAGCGTGGTTCATGTGGTCCCGCCTGGGGGCGATCCCGCCCAGAGCGCCGCCGCGGGCGGGGAAGGGCAGGGGGGAAGCTGATGCGCGCGTGCGCGAAAACGCGTAAGACGGGAGAAGCCATCGAGGGAGCGGCGGTCTGCGGAGCCGGGCGCGCGCCGGAGCGACTGCGGTCTGCCGGGCTGCGCTGGGCGCTGGCGAGTCTTCTCGGCAGCCTGCTCGTGTTGCCGCTGGCCTGTGCGCAGCTCCCGGGGTCGCTCGGCGGCCATGCGCCCGCCTGGACACTTCCGCCGCCACCGCCCGCACTCGCCCCCGTGGTTCGGCCCGGTGCCCTGACGCGGGTCGAGCTCGAGAACGGGCTCGAGGTACTCGTGCTGGAGGATCACCGTCTGCCGAAGCTGAAGCTGGGCGTTGCGGTGCGCCGCGGCGCGGGTGCCGTCGACCCGACTCTGGCGGGGCTGGCCGAATTCACCGCCGAGCTGATGAACCGCGGTGCCGGGGAGCGCGATGCGTTGGCACTCGCCGAGGCGGTCGACGACATCGGCGCATCCCTGGCGATCGTGGCCGGCTGGGATTCGATGAGTGTCTCGCTCTCGGGCCTGTCGCGTGACTTGGATTCGCTGGTCGAGATCCTACGCGACGTCGTTCTCTCGCCCCGGCTGGGGGATGCCGAGGCGACCAAGACGCGGGCCGAACAGCTCGCCGGTCTCGAGGCGGCAGACGACAACCCCAGGATGCTCGTGCGCCGGCACGCCATGGCGGCGCTCTATCCCGGCCATCGCTACGGCCTGCCGATCGCCGGGACACGCGAGACAGTCGCGAAGCTCGACGCCGCCCGAGCGCGCGCACTGCATCGGGATTACTTCGTGCCCGGCAACACGATTCTCTACGCCGTGGGCGATATCGAGGCCGACGCTTGGCTCGAGCACGCCCGGCGCGCATTTGGCAGCTGGCCGCTCGGCCCCGTGCCCGCCGCCACGCCCGCCCCCGCGAGCCCGACACCGTCCGCTCGTCGCATCACTATCGTGGACAAGGCGGATCTCGTGCAGGCGCGCATCATGATCGGAAACGATGGCCTGGCTCGCAGCGACCCACGCCGCATCGCGGCCGGTCTGCTGAACGACACGCTGGGTGGCAGCGGCTTCTCGTCGCGTATGATGGCGACCCTTCGCTCCGCCGAGGGGCTGACGTACGGCGTCGGATCGGGCTTTGCGCTGCGGCGCCAGCCCGGACCGTTTCTGGTCTCCACCTTCACGCGCGTGTCCGAGGCGCGACGCGCAGTCGACATCCTGCTGGCTGAGATCGAGGCCATACGAGGCGATCGTCCCCAGAGCCCCGACGAGCTCGCCAAGTCGAAGAGCTACAACGTCGGGCAGTTCGGGCTTGGGCTCGAGACCTCGTCGGCGGTGATGCGTTCACTGGTCGATCTGGCTGTCTACGACCTGCCGGAGGATTCGCTCGACACCTATCGGGCGCGCGTTCAAGCGGTGGGCGCGCAGGATGTGGCGGCAGTCGCGCGAGATTTCTTGCAGCCGGACCGCGCCGGCATCATTGTGCTCGGGCCGGCCGAGGCGCTGGTGCCACAGTTCGAGAGCCTCGGCGACGTGGTCGTGGTCCAGCCGTGAGGGGCTTCTCGCCCTGATCATTCTCCGAAGATGTCGAGCACGTCGCTGCCGCGGACGTATCGCGAGGGATGGATCGCCTCGCTGAGTTCGTCCAGGCTGATGCCCTCTGGCTGGATGCGGCGCAGCCAACCGAGTTGAATCGGCCTGTACTCGCCGGGCGTGAGCCCCAGTCGGCGGTGGTACGCGAAGAGCCGGTCGAGGTCCTCGATAGTCTGGTAGGCCTCGTGCCAGGAGCTCGGGCGATTCTTGATGTAGCGGCGTAGCTCGAAGCCCACCACCCGCCGCGCACCCGTATTGCGGAGATAGTGATCCAGGATCGCCTGCAGAACCGCCTTCACGTGCGTGGCTCGTGTGCCGTCGGCACCGAAGAGCTTGTCGTGGAGCGCCACGGCCTGCACCGCGTCCTTCCCCATCAGGCGCTCGCGGGCGATCTCGATACGGTCGCCTCCGCGCAGCGGACGGTCGCTTCCGATGTCATCGATGATCGTCGCGCCATCGAGCCGGCCTCGGTACTCGCTCGGCCGCGTCGGCCGGGGCAGGATTTCGAGATCGGCGAGCAGCTGCTCGTCGGGCGGCAGCCAGCGGTCGGGCAGCCACGGCCCGGGCGAAGGCACGAGGTCCGCGTTGGGAACCAGCGTCGACAGGTCGTCGCGCGACGGGCCGCTGGGATGGAGGTCCGGCAGCGCCTGCGAAACATCCCACTCGAAGTCACTCGGGCGAAGCGCCGAGTGGTCCGCACGGATGGCCGTCACCGTGAAGCGGTCGAGGGCGCTCGGAGGATGGAACGAGTCCTCGAGTGCGAAGGTGGGCCGGTGGCCGCTGCCGCTCAGCAAGATCTCGTCGCCGTCGAAGTCGATCGTATTCGCGACGTAGTCGACGCCCCCGTCTCTTCGAACGGTGCCGTCGAGCTCGAGGTAGCTGCCTCCCGGCCGTCGTTGGATTTCGATGATCCCTGCCTCCACGCTGATGTTCAACGCCGAGATATCACCGATGGTGGCTCGCGTATCGGCTACGATCGCGACGTCGCCGACGACCGAGAGCTTCTCCCCCTGTCCCATCACGAATTCGTCGGCTGTAAACGTCAGGTCGCCGCTCTTCTTGTACAGCGTCGAGACGAGCGGCGTGCGCGGCAGCATGCTGCCCTCCTGCGCACCGCTCTGGTTCAGGAACTCCAGTGCACGCGCCGCGAACTCGATGCGGGTGGCCGTTACAGAATCGGTCGCCTCACCGAATTCCACACCGGGCGTGCCGCCGAGCGTGGCCTGCGGGTCGAAGTTCACCTGCAAGAGGTCGAGGCTCTTCGGCCCGTCTAACACCGACCCGCCTACATTTCCGTCGAAGATGACCCGGCCCGAAGTATTGGCGACGAGCTCTGCTTGGACGGGCTCTGCTTGTGAGTCTTTTTCGGCCTTCTCGACTGTGTCGAGAAAGTGGAGCGTTGCGCCGCTGGTCTCTAGGCTCCCGTTGATTTCGACCTTGCCGTAGTAGGTCTGGTCCTCGGTCGTGGCGATCTTCAAATTCAGATCGGTGCCCTCCTTGGCATCGAATAAGATGTCTACCCGCTTCGTCTCGCTGCCCAGTGTCAGCGAGTCCAGCACCAGGTCGAAGGCACCCGGCGCACGATCCTTGGTGGCGCTGATCGTGATGTCGGGCTCACCTGCGACAGAGCCGTTCGCGAGCAGTGTCAGGGCGGAGCCCCAGACCTTCTCCGCGATGAAACGGTCCAGCGTGATCGTGTTGTTCGTCGCCTCGATCGTATAGTCGACGTCCAGGGGGAAGTTCCCGAGCTGGGAGGCATCGGGCAGGCAACCTTCGCTGCAATCGGGCTTCTTGCTGCCGCTGTCAGTGATCTCCTTGAAGGGCGCGTTCTCCTGCACGACCGTGAGCTTGCTCGGCGAACTCGCCTCTTGTGAGGTGGAATCGGGACCGAAGAAGCGGATGTTGGCACCTTCGGCCTTGACGACGCCGTCGCCCTTGGCCACCAGCTCGACCTCGTCCGACCACGTGGCCAGCGATTTGAAGAGTGTGAGGTCGAGGTCGGCGGTGTCTTCGAGCTTGATCTTTCCCGTGCTGGACGAATTGAACTGACCTGCGCTGAGCCAGACGTTCTGGGCCTCGGACTCGCTGGTGTTGATGCGTAGGGTCGTGTCCGTATTGGCGAGCTCGATGCTCCCGAGCTGGGAGGTCAACACGTACCAGTCGAGTTCGGCCTCGTTGGTGTCGAACTGGCTCGCCGTTGGTGTCACGCTCTTGCTGATTGATTCATCGTCATTGTCGACATCGACGAGCGAGCCATGCTGTGAGATCTCGAAGAGGGTCTCGCGGGTCGGGTCGTCGGTAGAGTTCTGCAGTACGAAGCGCGGATCGTTGGTCTGGGCGTCGACCAGGGGTGCCTCGGTGAGGTCCTCCCCCGCCGTCGCTCCCGTGCTGAGGTTGGCACCGGCGCGCAGTATGATCGAATTGCTCCTGAGCGTAACGCCGGTGCCGAAGGTCAGGTCTCCGACGTTGTCCTGGGCGGCCTCGAGCACGATCTCGTCCCGGGCCGTGATCGTCAGCGGGTCAACACCACCGGGACCCGCGACCCGCCAGCTACCGCGGTCCGAGGCCGCCAGCGAAGAAAGGGCGTAGCTCGAGCTCGCGAAGGCGATGTTGCGGTTGTCATTGGCGTCGTCTCCGTCGAGGATGAGCAGCAGCTCGCTGTTGTTCACCTTCTCCGCGGCGAC
This sequence comes from Deltaproteobacteria bacterium, assembly GCA_029261835.1. GTDB lineage: Bacteria > Myxococcota_A > UBA9160 > UBA9160 > UBA4427 > JAJDAO01. Next base: position 281,708 of record JAJDAO010000003.1, read on the forward strand.
GGTGATGTTCCCCTTCTTGCTCCGCAGCTCGTAGACGGTCGTACCCGCGGTGAAGCCGACGCCGTCAGAGCCGGAGCCGGAGTAGCCGAGCTGGCCGACATCGATGAGATCGGCCGACTCGATGTCCCCGTCCTGGATGATCGAGATCACGTCGGGTGCCTGCGTGGGAGCCGCCGCCGTGAGATCGAGCAGCAGTGGCTCGCTGGTCGCGCTCTGTCCCGACGGCGGGTCGTCGGCGAAATCGGTCAGCGTGACAAGACTGCCCGGCAGCACTTTCGGTGTCTTCGTCGCCGTCTCGCTGTCCGACGTCGCCTGCAGGGCGACCACGGAGGCGCGGATTTCCATGGTGTCGTTCGTGCCGAGCCCAAAGTCCGAGGTGAGGTCGAGGTTCTCTTCATCGCCTCGCACGAGACTGACGGTGTTGGCCCAGAGTATGAGCTCCTCACTGGCCTTCGGGAGATTGAGGGAGGTGGCGGCGAAAGCCCCTTTGTCGTTCGCCACGGTGTCGTCGGGTCCCAGACTCACCTTGCCGTCGTCGGAACGGATCACGTAGGTGCCCGGCGCCTCGCTACTCAATTCCGTCTGCGAGGGGAGGTCTGCGAGCTCGATGTCCGCATCCTGGCGAAACACGAAGGTCTTTATCGCGGCCTGACTGCGGCCCTTGAAGACCGGTCGTGTCGCCCCTGCGAGTGCCGGTGTGAGGAGGACGGACGAGGTGCCCTCGGCCGCGCCCGCGCCGACTCCGTCACCCCCGACGCCGTCTCCGGCCACCAGCCGGATTTCATCTGCACTCATCTCGAGACCGGACTCGGAGAATCCGAGATTCCCCTCTCGGTCCAGTCCGGCCCGAAGCACGAGGCGGCTCGCGGTGTCGATGGTGAAGTTGATGTTGTCGATCACCCCCTCATCGACAGTGAAGTTTCCCAGGCCGCCGAGGTCGAGTGTCCGGACGTTGAGGCGGGGGGAAGCGGGGTCGGCGTCGCCGATGTCGATATCCGTGCTGGCGTGGAGTGCGAGGTCGGTGTCGTAGAGCGCGTCCGCGGCCGTTTCGTCGATCGTGATGCTGCCGCCGTCCGAGCGGAGCGTGATGTCGATGGGGTCGTTCGCGTCGTCCGGGGGGACGCTGATGTCGGGCAGCCCGAGCTGAATCCGATCGGGAATCGTGTCGCCGTCGATCGAGGCGTCCTGGCGCAGAGTGAATGCCGTGGGTGCCTCGGTGAGCGTCTCGTCGCGGAAGTTGGCACCGCTGACGTCGACTTTCGCCGTGGTGCCGCCCCCACCCGCTCGCAGCGTGATGTCGTCGGAGTACACCCCGACCACCCCACCGGCCTCGTCCTCGAATCGCAGATCGCCATTGCCGCCAGCGCCAGCGCGCAGCTCGAGCCGGTCTTTCGCAAGCAGCGAGCCCTGCACCGTGAGGTTTCCCGAGCTGCTGTTGCCGAGCCCGCCAGCGGTGATGCTGAGCTCGTCGGTGGCGTTGTACAGCGTGCTCGCAAGCGTTCCCGAAACGGTAAAGTCTTCGGCGATCTCGATATCGAGAGACTCGAACGAACCCGGAGCCAGCCCGTCCAGCGTCAGGTTTCTCGCCGCTTGGAGCGTCAGCGCGCTGCCCACAACTCGGCTCGAGTCATCAATCGTCAGATCGCCGTCACTGGCCGCCAGCGTATACGTCATGCCCGTGACGTTGCCCTCTTTGAAGTGGGTCGTCGGATCGGGAATGTCCGCCGCCGCCAGGGAGGCATCCTGGCGCAGTGTGAAGGTGCTCGGGTTGACAGTCGCTTCGGCTTCCGTGTTGGGGACGTCGGGCGTGCTGCTGTCGGTGTCGTGGTCGTAGAGCGCGTAGTCGCTGAAGACCACGTTGCCGAGTTCGATGTGAGCGGTGTCGACGGGGTCGCTCGACGGCCCGCTGTAGCCATCGCCCGCCTCGAGCACGATCTCGTCTGCCGAGATGCCGATCTGGCCAGAATCGCCAGCGAGGCTCAGCGTGCCGGTGCCGTCCGAACCGGCCTTGACGCGGACCTTCTCGCTGGCCTTGAGATAGGTCTCGGCTTTGAGGGGCTGACCGAGCGTGACGTCACCAGCGTGTTCGATGTGGATTTCGCTCGCCACGTCGTCCGGCGACATCGATGACTCTGGCGTGGCGTCGATCTCACCCTCGAGATGGAAGCTTCCCGCGCCCGTGCTGCTGAAGCTGCCGCCGCCGGTGCGGATGGCGGCGTTTTCGTAGCCGCTCTCCTGTTGGATCACCACGTGGCTGTCGGCGCCGGTCGTTTGCAGCACCACCGCTCCGCCCGCCTGCGACGGATCGCTGGTGTCTCGGCTGTCGATCTCGCCCAAGATGTCGATCTTCTTCGCCGTGTTGAGAAAGGTCGTGTCGCTGATCAACTCCTGACGCCCGATGTCGATGCCGCCGCCGTCGCTCGCGATCTTTCCAGTCGCCGCCAGTGTGATGGTGCCGCCCTGTGTTATGTCGTCCTCATCCTCGGCGCTGAACGTCCCGCTGTCGGCCCGCAGATCGACCTCGCCACCCGCGGAATCGATTGTCTTCAGCACCACGACGTTGCCGCCGTGGGCACTGAGGCCGATCTGGCCGCCGCCGCTCTGGAGGGCTGCATCGATGCGGATGTCTCCGCCGAAGACTTTGGTCTCGCTGTCGTCCTGCGATGTCTCGCCGCGGCGCAATGCCTCCGCGAGGATGTTGATGCGCCCGCCGACGGGCTCGGCTGTGGCATCGGCGGCAGAGACGACCGCGGTCGATGTGTCGAGCGTGGCCGCGATGTCGACGTCACCTCCTGTGCTCGCGATACTGATGTCGCCGCCATCCGTCGCGATCGCCGCGCTGTCGGCGACGACGACGTTGGCGCCGGCGACGGTTACGCTGCCACCGCCGGTTTCCAGTGCAGCGTTGATGTTCACGTCACCGACGAAGAAGTTGCTGGGGGCATCTTCGGAGGCGGGGTCGTTCTGCGGCTGTGTCGTATCGCGAGCCAGCAGGATGATGTTGAGGTTGAGGTCGGAGGGTGTCTCCGGATCGCTTCCACTTCTCTCGACTGTGATGTCATTGTCGATCTTGATGTCGTTGGCCGCCTGTAGGCGCAGCACGGCGACGGTCCCCCGCTTGCTGATCTCCGCCTCCTTGACCGTGATGGCACCGCTGACCGTGATGTTTCCATCCTGCGTTCCCGGCGTGTCGCCGCTCGTCTTCGTCGTGAGCGTCACGCTGATGCCGGCTTCGAGCGCGTCTACGATCACGTCTGCACTGATCTCAGAGTTGTCCTGAGACGGCTTGATGTCCCGGAAGAGCGGGTTGATGCGCCGGTCCGGCGTGAGCGCGTCGTCCAGGCAGGGCGCGGACGCGTCGCAGCCGCCCACGACCTCGATGTTGTTCGGGTCGAGCAGCCACTCGCCGCCGTGATCGCCCTCGCGTCCACTGCGTGCGCGCAGGTCCGGTGTGCCCGTGACGTCGAGGTAGTGCTTGCCCGAGGTCTCGACGAAGCCGCCGCTGCCGCTCTGCTCGCCACCGTGGGCGGAGATGGCGCCGTAGACGTGGGTATCGCCGTCCGACCAGACTACGACCTTGCCGCCGTCGCCCGCGTCGATGGCATCCGCCCGAATCTGTGCGTCGGGGTGGACATAGGTCGCACGCGATCTGCGAAGCTCGCCCTGGCCCTGCTCGTCGCCGCCGACCAGGATGCTGCCGCCGCCCGCGCTCCCGGAGGCGTCGAGTAGTGCGCCCTCCTCGATGGCGACGTAATCGCCCAGCACCTCGATGTGCCCGCCGCTCTCGCCCGCCCCGCGGTCGCTGGCGTCGAGCGTGCCCGAGACTTCGACCAGTCCCTCGTCACCGCCCTCGAGGCTGATCTCGGCCGCCTGAATGGAGCCGCTCTGGCGGATGGCGAAGGAGAGCAGGTCGCCCGCCGCCAGCCGCACGCTGCCCCGGCCGGCTGTGATCTGGCCGGCGTTCTCGACCGCGGGCGGACCCGCGAAGCGCTCGCTCGGATCCAGCTCTTCGCCCGTCGGCTCGGCTGGGGGGAGCGTGCTGAGAACCAGCACCGGACTGCCGTGCTCGCGCATCACGACTTCATCGCCGGCCAGCATCCAGAGCGCGCCGTCCGGCACGCTGATGTTGCCGAAGTTCGCCACGCGCGCGCCGAAGAGGCCGATCGAGTCGCCGCGCATGGTGCCGCGGTTCTCGACCTCGCCTCTCAGTTCGCTGAAGATGTAGTTGTCCCGCATGAAGTCGTCGTTCGAGATATTTCCAGCGGCAGCGATCAGCTGCCCGACGTCGATCGTGGAACCCTCGTGGAAGTGCACGCCGAGCGGATTGACGAAGATGCAGGTGGCGTCGCAGACCAGGCTTCCGCGGAATTGAGTCACGGTCAGGCCCGGGCCCCTGTTGAGCACCGCGTACCCCTCGGCCTGGCGGAAGGCGAGCGTGTGGTCCGCCGGCTGGTCGATGTCTCTGCCCCACTCGACGATCGCGCGCTCGCTGCTCTGCGTGTACTCCGTCAGCGTCGCGTCGTTGACGGTGAACTCTCCTTCGCCCGCCACGGTGGTGGCGGGGCCGAGGGCGGTGTCTTCGGCCAGCGCTTGTAGCGGACTGGTGAGAAAACAGAGCAGTGTGATGCGAGCGATGAGTCGCTGGCCGCGGCCGTGGCGCGGGGCGACGCATCTGTGTGTGCGCTTCCCTCGGCCGTGCCGCCTTCGCGATCGGCGCTGCTGGTTCATGTTCCCGCCTCTGCTGTCTCTGCTCACGTCTCGCCATCTTCCATCAGAACACTCGTCAGAACACCCGTCAGTACATCAGGCTGAAGAGGAAGTGGAATTCGCCGTTCGGGTCGATGTCGTTCGGGAGGTTGCAGCTGATGCCGGGCGGACACTCGCCCTTCTGGTGCAGGCCACGTGCCCAATCGATGCGCGCGCGCGCACGGCCCCCGAAGACGAACTCGAGCCCCACCCCAGCACCGATCAAGGTCTGGTTGAGCTCTTCCCCAATGCGATCGTTTCGAACGGCGCGTCCGGCATCGACGAAGGCTCGAAATACCAGATCCCAGTCCGGCCGACCGTAGACCTGCTGGGGCGCCACCCGGAAGTCGCCAAGCCACGGCAGCTGCAATGGCTCGGGCCGGATCGGCAGCGCGCGGGGCAGGTGGAAGCGGTACTCGAAGCTGCCGATGTAGACCGAGTCGCCGACCGCGACGCCCTGCGGAAAACCGCGCACGCTATAGAGCCCGCCGATCACCTGGGAGACTTGAGGGATCAGCCTGTAGTCGAAACCGTACTGCCCCCGCAGCCCGAGCGAGATCTCATGGCTCAGGGTCGAGCTGTCGGCGGTCGACGGGTCACGCCAGGCGGCCCGATTGAAGAGCGGCTCCAGGTAGTGGCTGACGCCGAGATCCCAGCGCAGCACCCACCACCTTGGGTCCGCGTTCTCACGCCCGAGATCCTTCTCGAAGTCAGCTACGTAGTCGTCGCGTCCACCGACGGGGCCGCCGCGTTCGGCGCTCACTTGCGCGGCCAGCGTCGAGTACTGGTTCACCCGCTCGAGCTTGGCGCCGGCCTCCGTCTGGACGATCACGACATCTCCGATGCCGGCCAGCTCCCTGCGGTCCACCTCACTGCCGCGAAAGCGGCCGCTGAGGAAGACATCGAGGAAGAGATTGCGATGCTGCCAGGCTGTGTAGCTGAGCTTCCCGCCGAAGCCCCAGTCCTGGCTCAGCACCAGATCGCGGGCGCCGAACGCCCCGGCCAGGTCACCGACATGGCCGGCGTCGACCCGCGTCCAGCTCCCATCGACGCTCCAGCGCAGGCCGTCGACACCCCACCACGGGATCTTGCTGCGGTTCAGCCAGGCAAGCCAGCTCGGCTCGTTGCCTGACGACTCCATCCAGGCGGGTCTGCGTCGGCGAAACCACGGGGCTTCGTAGGAGAGGCTCAGCCCGTTGACATCATTGAAGCCCGAGTTCGTGAACCCGAAGCTCAGGATGTCGTCGCGGTTGCTGACCTGGCGGTGGATGAAGCCCCAGCGGCTCTGCCAGAGGTTGGTTCGTTCCGTGCCTGTGTCGGAGATCTGACCGTAAACGGTCCACGGCCGCGGTTCGTAGACTCGGTAGTCGAGACTGATGCCTTCACCGCTCTCCGAGGCGCCGAGCGTCGCTTCGACGTGACGGCCGGGGTGGCGGTTCAGCCGGAAGAGGTACGCCTCGAGCGCGTCGCCCTGCAGCAGGTCGCCCTGGTCCGCGCGCTCGGCGCCGGCGGGCTGCAGCGGGGAATCCTCCCGGATGCGGCGATGCAGCGGATTGTCGACGCGCCAAGCGTCCTTCACGCGCTCTCCCGCCGCGACGGTGCGGACGTCCTCGACGCGGCCGATCCAGATCCACAGCCGCAGACGCGTGTCCCCCGGCTCGCGCAGGTCCCGCTCGCTCTGCGCGTCGACATCGTCGGCGCTCGGCTGTACGTAGACGCCGCGCAGCCCCTGCGCGCGCAGGACCTCGAGCACGGCGCGCGCGATACGGCCGAGCGCGCTGGCGTGGTAATGCGCCAGCGGCTGCGTGCCCGCAGCGATCGTCACCCGCTGGCTGGGCTCGCCCGGGCGAGGTGCGGCGTAGCCCGTCTCTCTGGCCGAGAGCTCGACGTGGACCGGCAGGATGCGCTCGAGCGGCGGCTGGTCGGGGTGGGGCGCGCGGTAGATCAGCTCGAAGTGGTCCACGGCGTAGACCGGCCCGTCGGCCGTTGCGTCGGCGGGCGAAGCTTGCGAGGGGTCGATCGCGACGTCGGCGGCGGGCGCGAGCGCGGGCGCTGCGAGCAGCATCGTGGCGCCGAGCAGCAGCGCTGCGGTGCCCCGCACGGGGCGGCGCGGCGGTGCGCTCATGGGCGGCTTTCTCGGGGCGGCGGCATGCGAGGGGTCTCGATTGACTGGGGGGTCTGGCGGCGGCACAGACTAAGACACCCACCGGGCTTGAACCAGGCCGCGCAACCGACTGGATTCACGAACGAAGCCCCCACTCCGGCCGATCCGTACACCGCCCGCTCCAGCGGCCCGGTCGGCCGTGCCGCTCGCCCTGCGAGGAGGCCTCCGGTCCGGCTCGTCAGCCGAGTCGCGAGAGCCGGAACCCACGGTAGCCGGTGCACGCCGCCCGCCTCCCCACCAGCACAGCCTCCTGCGCTCTGGGGCTGTGCTCTGTCCTCAGAACCCGCCCAGCCCATTGCCGTTCGCGCTGCGGACCAGAAAAGCGGCCCCGCGTCAGGAGTAGAGCTTCAGGGCGGCTTCGAGCTGCTGGCGCACTTCGGCGCGCAGCGGCGCGGGCTCGAGCACCTCGGCGCCCGGGCCGAAGGAGAGGAGCCAGCTCGTGAGCTCGGCCGTCGTGCCAACCTCGAGCGTCATCTCGACGCCGCCGTCCGCCAGCGCCGAGAGCTGCTGGCTGGCGTGCCAGCAGTGCTCGCGGATGTGGCTTGCCCAGGAGGGCGCGAAGCGGATACGCACGTGGCTGGCGGGCTCGGCCACCACGCCAAAGCCCGAGGCCGTGTAGGCGTCGAAGTCGAAGCTGTCGGGGATCTCGAAGTGCTTGCCGGCCGGCGCGATCTCGCGGATGCGGTCGATCGCGAAGGTGCGGATCTCGCGGGAGCGGTGATCGTGGCCGATCACGTAGAGGCTGCCGCCGCGATACCAGATGCGGTAGGGGTCGAGCTGTCGACTCGACTCCTCACCCGTGCGCCCGGTTCGGTAGATCATCTCGACGGTCGTGCTGGTCAGCACCGCGTCGTTCAGGGTCTGGATCGTCCGGCGGTAGTCGGCGTAGCGCTTGTGCGGACCCGGGAGCACGCGGAAGGACTCGGCCAGTCGGCCGAGAAAAGCGCCGAGCTCTTCGCTGAGCCCGGCGCGAATCTTGCTCAGCGCGGACTGGATCGAGTCGTGGAAGACAGTTCCCTCGAGCGCGCGCAGCAGATCTTCGCCAAACGCCAGCGCCAGGATCTCGTCGGCGGTGAACGGAACGTCGCCCAGCTTGAAGCTGTCGAGAAAGCGGTAGTAGACCTTTCCATCGCGCCGCTCGCTCACCACCGGAAAACCGGCGTACATCAAGGCGTCGAGGTCGCGGTAGATCGTTCGCCTCACGCAGCCGAGCTGCTAGGCCAACTCCTCGAGGCCGACACCCATCCGGCTGCGTGCCAAATACTGGATGAGCTGCCACTGGCGTGCGAGCTGATCTCCGCGCATGTTGCGATGGTAGCCGCGCCAGCCTGCTAATGGAGTTCAGGTGCGATCGTCGAAGAACTCGACGAGCTGCTCGTGCATGGCGCTCGCGTCGCTGTAGCCGAGCTCGGCCAGCGGCGTCGTGAAGGCGGCGTCGAAGAGCAGATAGGAGAGCAGATCTGCCTCCTTGAAGTCGCTTCCGGTACCCGAGGCCCGAATGAAGGTGCGCAGGAAGGCATTGAGTTCGATCTTGCCCTGCTCGCCCTGGATCAGCTCGCCGGCCATCATGCCGAGGTCTCGGGACGGGCGAATCACCAGATCGCGGATGCGCTGTACGGGTCGCTTGTCGAGCCTGTCCCCCACTTCGTTGATGCGCTCGAGGAAGTCCGGGCCGTAGGCCTCTTCTCCCTGGCTGATGATGTCGTTGACCAGATGCATGCGTGCCAGATCCGTGTCGACCGGGCTGAGCATGAGCGCGTTCAGCACCTTGCCGAAGAGGAACATCGGGTTGCCGAAGCCAGCGGTGCGCTGCTGTGCCAGGGCTTCGCTGACGTTCGGCGGCACGCCGTGGCTGAGACCCACCACCAGGATTCGGTTGGCGCCGAGTCGCACGGCCGGTGCCAGCGGGGTATTGAGCCGCAGCCCGCCGTCGGCGTAGTAGCGCGCGCCGACGCGCACGGAGGGAAAGAGCAGCGGGATGGCGGCCGAGGCCAGCGCGTGGACGGGCGACAGGCGAATCGGCTGCATGCGGATGTTCGCCTGGCTGGCCCAGCTCGGCAGACTCCGATCGACCTGCTCACAGAAGATCACAGCGCGGCCGGTGGCGAGCTGAGTGGCCGCGATGCAGACGGACTCCAGGCGGCCGGCCTTCAGGTTCTTGCGGATGCCGGGCCACGGGATCGAACGCAGTACGAGCTTTTCGAGCGGGCCGGTGTCGAGCAGGCCGAAGAGACGATCGGGCCGCCGGCCCTCGCGGAGCTGCTTCGCGACCTTGCGCACGCCCAGGATCTTGCGCGGGATCGACAGCATGTCCCGAGTGGTGAAGCGGAAGACCTCGTCGACCTGGAGATCCTCCCAAATCTTCACCAAGCGCGGCCCACGCCCCTCACTCTGATCGGCGGTGGCGGCGATGAAGGCGGCGTGGATGGCGCCGACCGACGTTCCGCAGACGATGTCGAACTTCGGCTCGATACCGTCTTGCCTGGGCAGCTCGTCGAGGATGAACCGCAGCACCCCGGCCTCGTAGGCACCGCGGGCACCTCCTCCCGAGAGTACGATGGCACGCTTGGGGCGCATGGTCTCTTTGGCGGTCTCCCCCGCGGCTACTTGTTCACGCGCTCTGAGTATTCGCCCGTTCGCGTGTCCACGCGGATCATGTCGCCCTCGTTGATGAAGAGCGGAACGTTCAGGGTGGCGCCGGTCTCGATGGTGGCCGGCTTCGTCGCGCCGGAGCTGGTGTCCCCCTTGAGACCGGGATCGGACTGGGTGACGCGTGCTTCGATGTAATTGGGCAACTGGATATTGACCGGCTTGGCCCTCCAGAAGAGAACATCGACCTGCATGTTTTCCAGCAGGTACTGGACTCCATCCCCCAGCACGTCGCCGCCGATCGGGATCTGGTCGTAGCTGCTCGTGTCCATGAAGATACGCTCCGCGCCATCCGCGTAGAGGTACTGCATCTGTTTCTCCTCGACGTCGGCCTCCTGCACCTTCTCGCCCGAGCGGAACGTGCGGTCGACCACCCGCCCCGAGAGCAGATTCTTGAGCTTGGTGCGTACGAAGGCGCCGCCCTTGCCCGGCTTCACGTGCTGGAAGTAGGTCATCGTGAACGGCTGACCGTCGAGCTCGAGCTTGAGCCCGTTTCGGAACTGAGAGGTATCTACTGCCATGATTTTCCTTGGTTTTTCGTCGCTCTGGCGGCGCGGAGGATAGCGGAGGCCGGACTCGGCGCTACACGTCGCCGACGGGGCCCGCAATCTGGCGGGCCGCAGTCGGAGCTTCATGAATAATTCGGGCTAGATGGGCGACGTCTCGATGCGCGGTCGGCCGTCGTCGCCGCGCCCGAGAGCGATGCGGTGGCGAGGCTGAAAACCGAGACTGCTCTCGGCCAGCTCGGTGTTGAGCGTGAAGCCGTAGTGCAGGTGCGGTCCGTCGAGGCTGGCGCGTGCCCGCTCGGCGCCGAGTAGGCGCGCCGCACCCGCCAGGCCGCGCAGCAGTGGACCCGGTATCCCCAGGCTCCTGCCACCAGCCCAGCGCGCCAGCACCGAGAGCGGCAGGCTCTCGCGCCCCGCGATGTTGAAGATGCCCTCGGCTCGTCGGTGAAGCGCCAGCTGCACGGCTCGCACGACGTCTCCATCGGCGACCAGTGCGCACATGGGATCGAAGCCCATGGCGCGAACTGCGGGCGTCTCAGGTGTTTCGAGGGATGGATTCATCAGCAGCGAGCCCGTTTGGCCGACCACTGTCGGCAACCGCAGCAGCGTGACGCCCAGCCGCTCGTTGTGGATTTCGGCATGGAAGAGCATGTCGCAGTCGACCCACGAGCGCGTCTCCGCCGGCAGATCCGGGTCGAACTCGATCTCACTGCGCTCCGTGAGCCGGTTGGCATTGCCCGGGACCAGTCGGTAGACGCAGGCGCTGCCGATCGCGATCAGGTGCCGAATCGATGCCACCTCCAGGCAGTGCTGCAGCACCAGCCGGGCCTCGCTCGTGCGATCCGGGACACCGGCCAGTGCCGGCTGCAGCTCGCGCCCAATGCTGCCGCGGTGCGGCAGATGGATCACGGTGTCGATCTGGTCGCGGCGCACCGCGCTGGAGTGAAAGAGGTCGTTGACCGGTCGGTGCCTGGCGAGGTCGACCCGGATGTAGCTCAGCCGGCCGGCCGAATCGCCCCGCAAGAAGCGGTCGAAGGCGTGGGGGGGCGGCCCGGCTCCCACGGCCAGGATCGACTCGACCGCCTCGTCGTAGTGCAGGCACTTTACGAGGCGTCGCCCGAGCGGCTCGTCGGCGTGGCTGATCAGGATATTGCGACGCTCGTGGTTCATCTCCAGAGCCCCCGAAACTTCAACGGCGGCAGTCGATCAGATCCTGTATCGCCCGTCTCACCTGTCGCGCGAGGTAGCGAACCAGTCGGGGATCGTCCGCATCCTCCGGCGAGAAGCGTTCGTGGAAGAGAAACGGCTCCCCGTAGACGATGTGATACCGCACCGGATACGGAAGCAGACCCAGCGGTCCCAACAGGGGGAAGGTCGGCGTGATCGGCGCAATCGGAAGTCCGAGCGCCTTCGCCAGCGGACGCACATCGAAGAGGACGGGCGCTTGGTCATCGCTTCCGATCACAGCGGTCGGCACGATCGGCGTGCGCTCACGCAGAGCCTGCTCGACGAAGCCCACGTGAAACGCCTGCAGGCGGTAGCGCTGTGTGATGAGCTTGCTCACGCCGCTCATGCCCTCGGGGAAGACCAGTAGCAGCTGTCCCTCCCGCAGCAGGTCGGTGAAATTCTCGCGGGTTCCGATGACCTGTCCCACGCGGGCAAAGAAGACATTGGCCCAGGGCAGGCCGCCGGCCCAGCGGTCGACGATGGCCCGCGCCAGGCGCGGTGGATCGCTGTTCAGCATGATGTCGAGCGCCAACATGGCCCCATCGAACGGCAGCAGGCCCGCGTGATTGGATGCGACGATGGCCGGGCCCACGGTCGGCAGATGCGCGTGCCCCTCGCTCCGCACCCGGAAGTAGAAGCGGTAGAGGGCGTACAGGAACGGGAACGTTCGTTTGAGCGCCACACTCGAGAGGCCGAAGCGGTCGTAGGGCACCTCGCCGTCCACCAGGTGAGAGAGCGCTGCGAGCCGGCGCCGATCTTCCGGATCGAGTAGGCGGTCGAGCCAGCTCTCCGGGTCGGGTGGCTCGATCTCGGCCAGCGGCGGCGCGCTGATCCAGCGTCGCTCAGAGCCCGGCTCCGGGGCCACGTGCGCAAGGTGGGCATCGGCGCGGCGTTGCGGCGCGTGAGCGGTGCCCGCGTCGGCGGCGGGGATGGCGGGCTCGCGGAGGAGAGCCTGTGCTTCGAGCGCGGCATCTCGAGCCTCCGGCACGGCGAACTCGCCCTCTATGCCGAGGTCGGCCAGGCCTGCCAGAAAGGGCTCGGGGCCGAGCGGGCTCTCGAAGGGGTCCGATCCCAGGGCCGGTCGCCGAGGCCCAGCGTCGGCGGCGGGATGCTGACCCGCATCTGTCGGCTCGTTGCTCACGGTTCGCTCCTCAGGGAACTGACGGCTAGCGGCGTGGGGGTGGGTGTGGGGAGGCCGCGCGTGTCGAGCTCCTCGGCCAGCGCCGCCATCGCCCGGGCTCCGCGGTCGCTCGCGGCGTACTCGAAGATCGAGAGGCCGCGCGACTGCGCTTCGTCGATCTTGACGTGGTAGCCGACCACCGTCTGGGCGATCTCCTTGGGAAAGCGCTTCTTGAGGTGGTCGAGGATCTCGTCGGCAAGCCTGGTGCGGCGATAGAAGGTCGGTATCACCATCGTGACGCGCAGATCGGGATTGCCGTAGCGCTCCCGCACCGTCGCCACAGTTCGCATCAGCTCGGCGCAGCCGTCCAGGGCGAGAAAGGTGAGCGGGACGGGAATGGCGATCTCGCTGCAGGCGCACAGGATGTTGAGCGTCAGCGGGCCGAAGCTCGGCGGGGCGTCGATCAGGACGAAGTCGTAGAGGGCGAGGTCCGGCGCCTGCAGGAGCGATTGCTTGAGTCGCTGCGTCGTGTTCTCGCCGCCTTCCGGCGTCCAGGCCGGAAACAGGGCGAGCGCTTTGTTGGCCACGATTACGTCCAGGGCGGGGATGCGGGTCGCGACGCTTGGCAGCGCGCTCAGGCGGGGCTCTGCGTGTTGTCTCTGCGGCCGGTCGTCGTGCAGGGGCTCTCCGGAGCCCAGCAGCGAGTCGACCAGCAATTCGATGGAGCTGCGCCTCGGGTTGCGAACCTCGAGCCCCAGAACCTTGCCGAGCTGGCCCTGAGGATCCATATCGATCGCGAGAGTGCGCCGTCCGCGTCGCGCCGCCAGGTAGACGGCGATGTTGGCGACCAGAGTGGTCTTGCCGCTGCCACCCTTCTCGTTGATGAACGCAATTCGGCGAGGAATCGTACGCCCCTCTCTCGTGCCTCTTCTGCGCCCCGTTTCTCTTGATGCTTAGTCGGGCCGCGCAGGAGTGTCAACGAAAGAATGGGTGGCTGGGGCGATTCGCAGCCGGCTCGCCGGTTCTCGACATCGACGAGCCGCGTGGCCTTGCCGAGCGCCGGACCGAGAGAAGCCCGCGACAGCATGCGCTGTCGCGGGCTTCGCGTGGAGCTGCAGCCAGGACGTCGTCGCGCGTCAGCCCTTGGCTTCCGTCAGCGCCGCTGTCAGCGGCGGGAGGATCTCGAAGAGATCGCCCACCACGCCAACGTCGGCGACCTCAAAGATCGGTGCATCCGGATCCTTGTTGATGGCGACGATGAAGTTGCTGGCCTTCATGCCCACCAGATGCTGGATCGCGCCCGAGATGCCCGCTGCGATGTAGAGCTTGGGTGACACGACCTGGCCCGAAGAGCCCACCTGGTACGCGTGCTCGAGCCAACCCGCGTCCACCACGGGGCGCGAGGCCCCCATCGCGCCGCCCAGCACCTCGGCGAGCGGCTTCATGACTTCCTCGAACTTCTCCGGGGATCCGAGCCCGCGACCGCCGGCGACGATCACGTCCGCCTTGGAGAGATCGACACCGGTCGCTTCCGCCTGCTCGACGGCGACGAACTTGGTCCGCAGCCCGTCGAGACCGACCGCGAGAGCGCTGGTGCCGCCGTCGCTCGAGCCCTCGTAGGCCTCGGTGGCTCCGGGCTGGACGGTGACCACGACCACGCCCTCGGCTGAGAGCTGCGCGTCGAGCTTGCCGTTGAAGACGCGGCGGTAGAAGACGAGATTCCCGTCCTCCAGCTCGATATTGAAGCAGTCGCTGATGTAGGCGGCGTCCAGACCTGCGGCGACGCGCGGTGCCACGTCCCAGCCGGCCGGCGTGTTGGAAATGAGGACCAGGTCGGCGTCCGCCGCCTCACGGGCCGCGCTGATGGCCCTGCTGAAGCCGTCCACGTTGTAGTCGCTCAGCGCAGCGTCGTCCGCCATCAGGGTGTCGCCGCCGCCCTTGGAGGCGAATTCCGCCGCCAGGTCGCCGACGCCGCTGCCGATCACGACGCTCTTGATGTCACGCCCGCTCGCGTCGGCGAGCTTGCGCGCGATGGATACGAGCTCGTAGCTCGCCTCGCGGATGGCTCCAGTGTTCGTAATTTCCGCGACGATGAGGATGTTGCCCATCGATAGTTCTCCCGATTCGTAGGCTTGTGCTCGTTCCGTGCGTTCAGAGAACGCCGAGCTCTCTGATCTTGCCAACCAGCTGCGTCACGATCTCGTCTGTCGAGCCCTCGAGAAGCTCCGCTTGGTCGGATTTGGGCGGGATGTAGATCTTGTTGATCTTGACCTTGGCCGCCCCCGCCCCGACCTGCTCGCCAACCCCGAGGTCGGCCGCCGTCTTGACGTCCACGGGCTTCTTCTTGGCCTGCATGATCCCCTTGAGCGAGGCGTAGCGGACCTGATTGGCACCCGTCTGGATCGCCAGCAGGCAGGGCCTGGGGAGTTCCACGACTTCTCTGCAACCGCCCTCGAGCTCGCGCCGAACCGTGATGCTCGTGTCGCTTGCCTCGCTGGAGATCACGCCCGTGGCCGAGGGCATCCCGGCCAGCTCGGCCAGCATGGGCGGGATGGCTGAGAAGTTGCCATCGTCGGCCATCAGCCCGCAGTAGATCACGTCGGGTTCCTCCTGCTTGGCAATGGCCGCCAGGATCTTGGCCTTGCCCAGGGAATCCGATGCGTCGGCCTCGGGATCCTTGACGTGAACGGCCCGATCGGCGCCCATGCCGAGCGCGGTGCGCAGGGCCTGGGTAACACGGTCGGGACCGATTGAGACAACCACGACCTCGGCCTCGCCGGCATCTTTCGCGCGCAGCGCCTCCTCGAGTGCGTAGGTGTCGTAGCTGTTGATCTCGAACTTGATGTTGTCTTCCTGAATCCAGCTGCCATCGGCTGCGACATCGAGTCGCGCATCCTGATGAGGCACCTGCTTCAGGCACACCATGACCTTCATGGGGGGCCGGCCTCCGGAGTATGTTGGTTGATCGGAATCGCTTCGGCACAGGGTGCGCCGAAGCCTGCAAATGCGCGAGGAAGCTAACGGAGTGGGGGGGTGTTTTCAACGGCGGCGGGGCTGCGGACACCCGGCGACGCGCGCCGTTTGAGCCGAGCGCGGGTCGCTCGGGCGCCCGGCGAGACGGCGCCGGGAAAAAGCCATCTAAGTTCCTGCGAAGTTTGATATAAATCGCCTGAATATCCGTGTTGCGCCCAACCCGTGAGGAGGTTTCCGACGCCCATGCCGCACCCATTCAGAGAAGCACCCAGCGCCCGGAGGCACTCACGCTCTCTGCTCGGTCTCATCGCACTCGCGGTCACGTTTCTCGTGGCCGCACCGGCAGTCGCCGAGGACTCCCGCCCCAGCGAGATCCCCTATGACACGCCCGGGGACCTGCCCTCGCTCGATCCGAGCTACCGGCAGACCAGCCACGAAGTCGTGATCATCACCGACGGGTCACTCAACCCGCGACTCGTTACGCTGGACGAGGGGCAGCTCGTGGCCTGGATCAGCTATTCGAAGGCGGCTTCAACCGTCGTTTTCGAGCGCGAGGTTGCCCGGTCGATGATCTGCCACAGTCTCGTCAACTTCACCATCAAGGACGATGAGCTGCGCTCGGCCGAGATCCACACCGGCGAGTTCGCCAGCTTCTGCCAACTCAAGCCCGGTCGCTATCGCTACAAGGTCGTGCGCGTGGATCCAAAGGCGAGCGGTGCAGCCGGTGCTGCACGCCGGCTCGAGGGTGAGATCATCGTCGGAAACGTGCGCTGAGATCTCAGCGAGCCGTCTTGGCGCCGGGGTGTGGCTGGCTCATGCCCCCATGAAAGACAGGAACATCTCCAGAGATTCGACTCTCAGGAAGGGGTTGCTGCGCTTCTGCTCCTCCATGGTGGAGCAGCCCTCTGCGCTGGACAGGTGCCCGGGGAAGACCCGAGTCTCGTCGGGCAGCGCCTTGAGGACGCTGTGCAAGCTGTGGTAGAGGGCCGCTGGATCGCCCCCTGGCAGGTCGACCCGCCCAACGCTGCCGATGAAGAGCGTGTCGCCGGAAATCAGGTGCGGGGGCTCGCCCTGCGTCTCCACCAGCAGACACTGCGAGCCCGGTGAGTGCCCCGGCGTGTGGATCAGTCGGATGGAGACCGAGCCCAGCTCGATCACGTCACCATCTTCGTGCGGCACGATGACATCGTCTCCGATGCCGGTCATCAGCCTGAGACCGTCGGCCTCGAGAGCGCTGATGTGGACCGGCACGGGCTTGCGCTGCAGCAGTTGCTCGACGCCCTCGATGTCGAAGCCCATGACCCGACCGCCGACGTGATCTGGATGGCAGTGGGTGCAGAGCACGCCCACGAGCTCGATCCCTTCCTCTTCAGCCTTGTCCAGCAAGGCGTCCACATTCCAGGCGGGATCAACGATCAGCGCTTCGCGCGTCTCGCTGCTGCCGACCATGTAGACGAGATTGGCCATTTGCCCGGCGGTGTGCTGGCTGAAGTACAGGTCGCTCTGCTCGCTCATCGTGCTCTCTCCAAATCGAGGCGTTCTACGAGAGGGGGCCGATCGGCTTTGCACCGCCGCGGGCCCTCCGCTGGGCGCTATCTGCGCTGCAGCACCCGCTCTATCCATGCCGCCACGGTCTTCGGAACCGTCGGCTGGTCGTCGTTCCCCTGCTCATCGGCCGGCGGTCGCAGTGGCGCGGTCAGATCACCGTCGGCGCCCTCGACGACCTCCAGCGTGGTGGGCGCCCCGACCCGCGCGAGGCAGCGGCCGAGGACAGCGAGGTCACAGTGGCGGTCCCGAGTTCCCTGGATGAAAAGCATGGGTGAAATGATTCGGTACAGATGATCGCCCACGGCCTGCTCGGGTCGGTCCACCGGGTGCAGTGGATAGCCCATGAAGAAGATGCCATCGACCTGCAGTCGAGTCGTGGCGAGCGCGGCGGCCACTCGGCCTCCGATCCCTTTACCGCCCAGGAAGACGTGTGCCGGTGCGGCAGCCGGATCGCGCCCAAGCAGCGAGAGCGCGGCGCGGTAGGCCTCTTCGAGAGCGTCCATCGAGTCGTCCGCCACCCGCCCGCCCGCTTCCGCAAAGGGAAAATTGAAGCGTATCGTCAAGAACTTGTGCTTCGTGAGCTCGCGGTGCACGTCGACGATCAACGGATCGTTCATGCCGCCGCGGCCGCCGTGGGCCAGCACGACTGCGACGCGAGCGCCGGTGGGCCACCATTCGGGAATACCGACGACGGCGGAGAGGGCGTGCAGCCCATGGACGGGCTCGGGCAGGGCGATCTGGAGTTCCTCGAACCTTACTGCCTCGTCCACACGACTCCCCTCTGGGGAAAACAGTTATCACACAGAGACGGTTTGCACGATAGGCTGAGGGCGAACGGCACGAGGCAACGCGGCGTCGGATCTCGCTCCGGGTGTGCCTCTTCGGCGCATGGAGAGACAATGGAGAAAGTACTCATCACCGGGATCTCCGGCGGCCAGGGGCAGCTGCTGGCGCGCCGCCTTGCCCGGGTGACCGAGGTCTGTGGTGCGGACATCGTACCGTGGGAAGGTGCCGGGGCGGGCATTCGCGTGCACCGCGTCGACCTGAGGAAGCGAAGGTTCGAGGATGTCGTCAGGACCGAGCGGCCCACTGCCGTCGTTCACATGGGCTTCATCCGTCACTTTCAGCAGGGAGAACGACTGCGGCACGACGTCAATGTTCGCGGTACGAAGCAGCTGATGGATCACTGCGTGAAGTACGGCGTGAAGCAGCTCGTGGTTCTCTCCAGCAGCTATGTGTATGGCGCCTTCGCGGAGAACCCGTACTACATGGACGAGGACTTTCCGCTCTCGGCCAGCCGTTCGTACCCGGAGATCCGCGACCTGGTCGAGGTCGATACGATCAGCTCGTCGTTCATCTGGCAGCACCCGGAGATCAGCACCTGCGTCCTGCGTCCCGTCAATGTTCTCGGAACTCACGTCCACTCCATGATTGCCAGCTATCTCGCGCTGCCACGCGTACCGACTGTCATGGGCTACGACCCGATGCTGCAGTTCATCGCCGAAGGGGATCTCTGCGAGGCGATCGTTCTGGCTCTCGAGCGTCAGGTCCGGGGTGTGTTCAACGTCGTCGGCCCGGGTGAGGTACCACTCCACACGACGGTATCGGAGGTGGGCGCGATCGCGTGGCCAGTGCCTCGGCCAGTGGCTCGGCTGCTCTTCGATCGTTTCTTTCAGTGGGGGCTCTGGAACTATCCCGCTGGTGTGCTCGATTACCTGACGTATCCGGTCTCGCTCAGCGGTGCGCGCTTCATGGAGCAGGCTGGCTACGAGCCGAAGGTTTCTCTGCGCGAGATCTTCCGAGCCATGAGGAGGACGACCTGAATGCGCGCTGTGCAAGAGGAGGAAGGCCTGCTCGTCACACTGCGTGATCTTGTCGGCGCCTTTCGGCCGCTGTGGGTGCGGCGGCTCGACGAAGAGTTGGCCGCGCGGATCACCCGCGTGCCGACGGTGCTCAACGAGTACCACTACGACGGCTACGGTCTGAACCTGGACTCGGCGCGACGGGCCGCGCTTCCGCTCGCCTTGCTCTACAAGCACTACTTCCGAGCCGAGACCTTCAACATCGAACGCGTACCCTCTGGCCGGGTTCTGCTGATCGCGAACCACGCCGGCCAGTTGCCCTTCGACGGCATGATGCTCGCTACGGCGATGCTGCTCGAGGCAGAGCCGCCGCGAATCGCGCGCGGCATGGCGGAGTACTGGGTGTCCGAGCTGCCGTGGATCAGCGTCGCGGCCGCGCGCACGGGGGCCCTGGTGGGCACGCCACGCAATTGTATCTCGATGCTCGACGCGGGTGAGTGCGTGATGGTGTTTCCAGAGGGTGTTGGGGGCATGAACAAGCTCTTCAAGCACCGCTATCAACTGCAGCGCTTCGGCCTCGGATTCCTCCGCCTGGCGTTGGCGAGCAACACCCCGATCGTGCCGGTCTCGATCGTGGGATCAGAAGAGCAGCAGCCCGGCTTCGCCAATCTGCGGCGGCTCGGGCGCGTGTTCGGCATGCCAGCGTTTCCCCTGACTCTCGGATTCCCGTGGCTCGGCCCGCTGGGTATCCTGCCGCTGCCGGTCAAGTATCGCATCTACTTCGGCGAGCCGTTGCACTTCGACGGCGATCCCTCGGACGACGACGCCAGCATCGAGGAGAAGGTCGATGTCGTGAAGGCCGCCATCATGCGGGGCTTCGAGCGTGGCTTGAAGGATCGCCAGGGCGTCTTCAAGTGACACAGTGCCAGGAGGATTCCCGGTGTCCCGAGATCAGACGATCACGATCGAGCTGAATCCGGACGAGCAGCGGCTCTACGATCGGCTGCGTCGCCAGGTCGTAAGGAAGAAGGAGCCCGGTGTGACCTCCGGGCTGGTCGACCTGCTGCTCCTCTTGCCCGATCTCACGATACTGCTCATGCGGCTGCTGCGAGATGATCGCGTTCCCATCGCGTACAAGGTGCTCGCGGTGGCGGGTGTCGCCTACGTATTCTCCCCGATCGACCTGGTTCCCTCGCTGATCTTCGGTCCGATCGGTCTGGTGGACGACTTGGTGATCGTCGCGGGCACGCTCTCCCGGATGCTCAACCGAGTCCACCCAGATGTGGTGCGCTCTCACTGGCCGGGACAGGGCGACGCGCTGGATGCCATCCACCAGGTGACCGCTTGGACCGAGAAGCAGGTCACGGCTGGTCTGCGACAGGTGTTCGGCAGTTTGCTAAGGCGCTGAGCTCGGCGGCTCATGCGGCAGCGCGGCGGCGAGTCGTTCGCGCTGCGGACGCGGAATACGGCGAACGCGCCCCGCATCGTTGATGGCGGCGTGCTCGGTGGCGCCAGTCGCGAGCGTGTCTTCCCCGCACTCTACCCGGTACGCCATGCGCAGCGACGCGCCGCGTACCCACTCGAGCCAGGTGGTGATCCGCAGCCGGTCGTCGAAGCGTGCGCTGTGGTGGTAGTCCACTTCGATGCGCGTGACGGCGAAGTGGAGTCCGTCTGCGAGGTAGTCCGTATAGGGGCGGTCGTGCTCCTCCAGCCAAGATACGCGTGAGATCTCGAAGAAGCGCAAGTAGTTGGAATGATGAACGACGCCCATCGCGTCGGTCTCGTAGAACGAGACGCGATGTTCGGTCGTCGAAGTCTTGGCGCCGCGGGGCGGGGAGCCGCTCATGGCACTAGAATGCGTCCTTCAGAGACCGAATGCGTCCGAGTTCGTCGGCGTCGGGCGCTCGCATGAAGGGGTTGGTCGCCTTCTCCTCACCGATGCTCGAGGGGATGGTCATCTCGTCCGGCTTGGCG
Source organism: Deltaproteobacteria bacterium (assembly GCA_029261835.1). GTDB lineage: Bacteria > Myxococcota_A > UBA9160 > UBA9160 > UBA4427 > JAJDAO01. Next base: position 302,417 of record JAJDAO010000003.1, read on the forward strand.
TCGTGCCAATCGGCCGCCGCCCGGGCGCGAATCTCCTGGACCCGCTTGTATCTCTGCTGCAGCCGTTCATTGCCCGGCTCAACCGTGACGGCGAAGGCCAGATTCGATTCGGTGTACTCGTGTCCGCAGTAGACCCGCGTGTCATCGGGCAGTGCGGCGAGCTTCTCGCAGAGCGCGGCATACATCATCCGCGCGTCGCCCTCGAAGATGCGGCCGCAGCCGCCGGCGAAGAGCATGTCTCCGCAGAAGAGTGCTTGCGCCTCTTCGAAGACGTAGGCGATATGGCCCATGGTGTGGGCGGGAATATGAAGGACGCGCGCCGCCTGTTGCCCCACGCTGACGAGATCTCCGTCGTCGACCGCGTGGCTGAAGCCCGGGACACGCCCGGCGTCCGAATGATGCGCGTAGACAGGTACGTCGTAGCGCTCGACGAGGGACGCGTTGGCTCCGCAGTGGTCGAGGTGATGATGCGTGTTGAGGATCTTTGTCAGCTTGGCGCCGCAGGCCTCGAGTCGCCCGACGAGGGGATCGGCTTCCGCCGGATCGACGACGGCGGCCTCTCCGGTTGCCTGGCAGACGAGCAGGTAGCTGTAGTTGTCGCCCAGATTGGGGATGCGGTCGATTTGAAGAGCCATCCCGCAAGGCTAGCCGCGATCGCCGTACGGCGCCGCAGACGGCTCAGAGGAGCTTGGGCTGGTCGCCCGGCCCGCGGACCGACTCCGAGCCGGCACGGTTCGCCTTCGACTCCGCGCTCGCGCGTGAAGCCTGCGCGCTGCCCGCCGCCGCCGGAACGCGCTCCCACTGCTGCGCGTCGTCGTCGCACCAGGCCGGGCAGATCGTCCGATACTCACACCAGTCGCACAGACGGTTCTTGTTGGCTGGAAAGGAGCTCTCCGCCTGGATGTGGTCGATCAGCTTCATCGTGTCCTCGGCCAACGAGCTGAGCTGCTCCGGCGTCCGGGTGGAGGTGCGCAGCTGGCCCTTCGAGAGGTAGTGCCAGACGAGGCGCATGGGCTGATCCGCTCCGTATTCTTGCCGGAGCCCGATCTGATAGAGCGCGAGCTGGCGGTCCTGGTCGAGTCGCTTCTGACTCGGGACATACTGTCCGGTCTTATAGTCCTGAATCTCGATCACACCGTCGCGGGCTCGCACTACGCGGTCGATGATGCCCTGCATGCGGTAGCGGTCTGCATTGTCCAAAGCGAAGATCACGCGCTTCTCGAGGCCGAGTGTGGCGTCCGCGTCGAACGGATAGTGGCGGCGGTAGAAGTTGCTCAGGCACTGGGCGCCCAGGTCGCGATAGTAGTCGACAGTCGTGCCAGACTTGACGATACGAACGCGCTCCGGGTCGTAGTGCTCCTCCCAGAGCGCCCGGTAGCGGCTGGTCACCTTCTCGAGCGACGGGATCTGCGATCGGGCGACGAAGATGTAGAGGCGCTCGAGGACCTCGTGCACGCGCTTTCCCACGAAGGCCTCGATGCCTTCGCTCTCCTGGGGGATCTGCAGGATGTAACGGAACTGGAACTGTTTTCTGCAGTTCTCGAAGCTGGAGAGCCGCGAGTGGCTGTAGAGCTGAGTCATTGGTCCTCGCTTCTGCTGGCGCATCGTCCGCTGCGGGCAGCATAGGACCTCGCTCAGGCCGCGGCACGCGATGAGCGGGCGACCGCGGCGGCGACGGCGAGTGGTCGCGCTAACATGGGGCTTGTTCTGGGGCTACACGGACAGGAGAACGGATGACCGCCAATGCGTCGAACCCCAGTGACAAGGAGCGGGACGTCGCCGAGAGCGCGTCTCGGGTCGCGATGGAGCGGAGGCCGACCGGCGCATCGAGCTGCGCGCCCGAGGTGATCGAGGCCGCCGTCGAAGGTCTCTCGGGATGCAAGGACGACGCGCTCTCCCAGGCTGTCTGCCGCGGTATCGTGGATCCGGCGGCGGTAGTGGGCTGGACCGACCGGACCGAGCGCCTGCTGCGCTTTCAGTACGACCGATCGGAGCTGCGCGTCGAAATCCCCGCTGTGGCCGAGTGGCTGTGCGAGCTTCTCGCGCAGGTCGAGCTGCCGGCGGATGCCGACGCCCAGACGCTGACAGCACGCTTCGTCGGGTCGCTTGTCCGACTGAGGAAGATGATCTCGGACGACGTCGCGGCAGCCTTCGAGGGGGATCCCGCCGCGAGCGGATACGAGGAGATCGCGGTCGCCTATCCGGCAATCCGCGCTCTCTCTGTGCACCGTATCGCCCACGAGCTCTGTGGCTACGGCGTGCCACTGATTCCGCGCATCATGAGCGAGTATGCACACGACCGCACCGGCATCGACATCAATCCGGGTGCGCGCATCGGACGCCACTTCTTCATCGACCATGGCACAGGGGTGGTGATCGGCGAGACCTGCGAGATTGGCAACAACGTGCGTCTCTACCAGGGTGTTACGCTCGGTGCGACTTCCCTGCCCGACAGCAGTTCGCTGCGTGGTGTGAAGCGCCATCCCACTGTGGAGGACGGCGTGACGATCTATGCGGGCGCCAAGATCCTCGGTGGCGAGACGGTGATCGGTGCTGGTAGCGTGATCGGTGGTAACGTTTGGTTGACGGAGTCTGTTCCGCCCGGCTCTCGCGTGATGGCCGAGCCGCCGCGTAATGTAGTTCGCCATGGACGTGACACGGGCCAGCCCATGCCGCTGCAGCTTCCGTGGGACGAGTGAGGGGTTTGAGCGTGCGATCTCTATTCTGGAGTCTGACCGCAGTCGGGGCATTGGCGCTATTCGTGTTGGCGGGTCCCTCGCTGCAGCCCGCCGCTGCAGCCGACGAGGCGAGCTGGGGCTACGCCATAGCTCACGAGCTGATGAGCCCATTCTGTCCGGGCCGCACACTGGCGGCTTGCAGCAGCCCGCAGGCCGCCGAGCTTCGCCAGTGGATTGTTCTGCAGGAGGTTTCCGGCGCCACGCGTGCTGAGGTCGAGGCCGAGCTATTCGAGCGCTTCGGCCAGATCATCAAATCGACGCCGAAGCCCGAGGGATGGGGGCTGGCGGCGCGTCTGTTGCCCTTCGTGGCCCTCGTCTTGGGCGCGGGGCTCGTCTACGTGGTTCTGCGTCGGATCGTCGCACCTGGAGAAGGAGCACTCCCGGCCGCGCAGACCTCGACTGGCCCCGCGGCTGTTGATCCTGAGCTCGAGCGCCAGCTGGAAGAAGAGCTGCGGGCGCTCGATCTATGACGCGCCGGCTGCGCACGACCCTGCGCAGCGACTCGGAACGCTCGTTATACTCGGCTTCGTGAAGATCTACACAAAGCGCGGCGACGAAGGCGAGACCGACCTGTTCGGTGGCGGGCGGGTTTCGAAAGACGACTTACGGGTCGAGGCCTATGGCGCGGTCGATGAGCTCAATGCCTTCGTCGGAATCGCCGGCGCCGCGAGCGAACATCGCGGCTCGACCGATCTGCTGGTGGAGATTCAGCGAACACTCTTTCGCATTGGTGCCACCCTCGCGGACAACCCGGCGGCGAGCCGAGGAGCGCGAAGCGCTGGCGGTGCGCACGAGGGGGACGTGGCTCGGCTCGAAGCGGAGATCGATCGCGTCGAGGCGGAGCTTCCACCGTTGAGATCCTTCGTGCTGCCCGGTGGCAGCCCGGCCGCAGCGGCCTTCCAGGCTGCTCGAACCGTCTGTCGGCGGGCCGAGCGGCGCGTCGTGAGCCTCCAGCGCGAGGAGCCCCTCGCCGATGAGAGTCTGCGCTATCTGAATCGGCTGTCCGACCTGCTCTTCGTGTTGGCCCGGCTCGAGAATCAGCGGGCCGGTGTGCCCGACATCGAGTGGTCGGGACGCGATTAGCATGCTGCGGATCGTTCATGAGGGTCCGCCACGAGGCAGCGTGGGTAATGTGCCCTGACGAGGCGAACCGCCACCCCGCTGCTCGACGGTCGCTCTACCGAATCGTTTCGGCCGATGTAGTGGACGGGCTTCTCGAGTTGGACTCGAATCCAGGTTCCGATCAGGAAGCCGAGCAGCAGAGAGAACAGCAGGGCCAGCAGGATGGTTCGGATGACCTTCACGGCGCTCTCCTCGAGTCGGCGCGCTATGGACGGCGTAGCGCTTCTTCGATCTCGCTTCCGAGCTCGTGAACGAGTCGGAAAGTCGAGTACTCGGAAGCCTCGGCCACTCGGGCTTCGAGCGCGGCACCGCCTCCGATGTGGTCGAGACCGTATTCGCCGTAGCGGCGCACCAGTGCATCGCGTACGAAGCCGAGTCGGCCGCGCGCCCGCCTCACCGGGAGCTCGCCGCTCGTTTCGAGCCAGCCCCGGTGCGCGTCGATGGCCTCGGCGAGTTCCTTGATGCCGGATTCGTCACGCGCGGAGGTGAGGATGACTGGCGCCTGCCACCCTTCGCCATCGCGCTCGGACGCCATGCCCAGCCCCGCGATCAGCTCGTTGCGCGCGCGCTCGGCGGTCGCACCGAAATCCGCCTTATTGACGACGAAGATGTCCGGCAGCTCGAGGATTCCAGCCTTCATGAACTGAAGCGTGTCTCCCGCGCCCGGTTGCGCGACGAAAATCAAGCTGTCGACCAGGCGGGCGACGTCACACTCCGATTGGCCGACGCCGACTGTTTCGATGAACACCAGGTCGAAGACCGCCGAGAGGATGGCGACGCTGGCGTAGGTCGCGTCCGCCAGGCCGCCCAGCCGATCTCGGGCCGCCATGGAGCGCAGGAAGACGCCGCTCTCTCTCGCGCTGAAACCAATTCGCATGCGGTCACCGAGCAATGCGCCACCGCTCTGCTGGCTCGAGGGATCGACGGCAATGATGCCGATGGTTCGCTCCTGCTCGCGGAGTGTCTCGACCAGTGCATTGAGGAGCGAGGACTTGCCCGCTCCAGGCGCGCCGGTGATTCCGACCCGCACCGCGCCACCGGCGTCATCCCGCTGCTCCAACCGGTCGAGCAGCTCGAGCGCGGCCGCGCGTTCTTTGGGCCGCTGGTCATCCACCAGATTGAGAGCCTGCGACACGGCGGAACGGTCAGCAGCCGAGAGCCCCGATAGCAGCCGAGAGACCGGCGATCGACTCCTAACCATGCGCCCGGGCCACGACGTCGACGATCTCGTCCATGATCTGCGTGAGGTTGAAATCCTTGGGCGTGTAGATGCGTGCGACACCGGCCGCAGACAGCTCGCTTGCGTCTTGCTCCGGGATGATCCCGCCCACCACCACGGGCAAGCTCTGCAGGCCCTCTTGGCGAAGCCCCTCGAGAACATCGATCACCAGCACGCCGTGCGAGCCGGAAAGGATCGAGAGCCCGATCACGTGGACCCCCTCGTCGCGGGCCGACTGCACGATCTCGCCGGGCGTCAGACGGATGCCGTCATAGACCACCTCCATGCCAACATCGCGCGCTTTGACGGCGATTTGCTCGGCGCCGTTGCTGTGGCCGTCCAAGCCGGGCTTGCCCACCAGAATCTTGGGCCGCCGGCCCAACTTCTCGGCCAGGTCATCGACCCGCTTGCGGACCGTCTCGACGCTCTCGCTAGTGGTGCCGCTCGACACGCGGCTGACTCCAGTCGGGGCGCGGTACTGTCCAAACTGTTTGCGCAGGGTGTCGGCCCACTCGCCGGTCGTGGCGCCCGCATGAGCCGCCCGGATGGATGCCGGCACGACGCTCGCCCCGTTCGCCAGGCTCTCCGCGAGATGGCGTAGCGCCGCCTGGACCTCGGCGGCGTTGCGCTTGCTGCGAAACGCTCTGAGACGTTCGACCTGCTCTCGCTCGGCGGAGTCGTCGACTTTGAGGATGGACTCCTGGCCCCGTTCGGTGAGGGGCGAGGCGACGCCCTCTCGGAATCGATTCACGCCCACCACTGTGAGTTCGCCCGATTCGATGGCTCGCACTCGTCGCGCGTGGGATGCCACGAGCGCTTCCTTCATGTAGGCGTTTTCGACGCCGGCGACGGCACCGCCCATTTCGAGCACCTTCTGCAGCTCCTGGCGCGCCGCGTCGCCAAGCTCACGCGTGAGAGCCTCGATGACGTGCGATCCATCGAAGATATCCTCGTGTTCGAGCAGGTCGGTCTCGTGAGCCAGAATCTGCTGGGTGCGAAGCGACAACTGCTGGTCCCACGGCCGGGGCAGGCCGAGCGCCTCGTTCCAGGCCGGCAGCTGCAGCGAACGCGTGCGGGCCTCCTTGGAGAGCGTCACGCCGAGCGCCTCGAGCGCGATGCGGACGATGTTGTTCTCCGGCTGTGCCTCCGAGAGGCCGAGGCTGTTGACCTGAACGCCATAGCGGAAACGCAGCATCTTGGCCTCGTCGATGGCGTAGCGCTCGCGTCCGAGCTCTTCCCAGATCGCATTCATTGCCCGGCACTTGCATGTCTCTTCGATGAAGCGCATACCGGCGTTCAGAAAGAAGGAGATGCGGCCAAAGACCCGGCCGATGGCTTCGTCCGGCACATCATCGCGTTCGCGCACCGAGTCGAGCACCGCCACCGCGGTCGCCATTGCAAAGGCGATTTCCTGAACGGGCGTCGCCCCGGCCTCCTGCAGGTGGTAGGAGCAGATGTTGATCGGATTCCACCTCGGAATCTCCTCGACGGTGTAAGCCACCACGTCGCCGGTTAGCCGCATGGAGGGCTCCGGTGGGAAGATATAGGTTCCGCGCGAGAGGTATTCCTTGATGATGTCGTTCTGTGTCGTGCCCTGGAGTTGACCGGGCGCCACATCCTGGCGTTCCGCGGTGGCCACGTAGAGGGCGAGAAGCCAGGCCGCTGTGGCGTTGATCGTCATGGAAGTATTCATGCGATCGAGCGGGATCCCGTCGAAGAGCGTGGTCATGTCGTCGATGTGGCAGATCGGCACGCCGACTTTCCCGACCTCGCCGCGCGCCAGCGGGTGGTCGGAGTCGTAGCCGGTCTGGGTGGGGAGGTCGAACGCCACCGAGAGACCGGTCTGGCCCTTGGAGAGGTTGTCGCGGTAGAGCGCGTTGCTCGCCCGCGCGGAGGAGTGGCCCGAGTAGGTTCGGATCAGCCACGGGCGGTCGGGTTGGTCGGCGGTCGGCATGCTTCCTCGCGTGGTGCTCTCGTGGGCTAAGTCGTTGATAAAATAGGCGAGAGCCAGGCGGTTGGACAATCACCAAGCCGTCGCTGCCGCTATCCTGCTGCCGATGGCGGTCAGCGAGTTCTTCTTTCGGCTCTCGCCCGAGCGGGTGCTCGAGGCTGTGGAGGCGGGCGGCTTCAGGCCCACGGGCCACTGCTTTGCCCTGAACGCGCTGGAGAACCGCGTCTACGACGTCCGTTTGGAGGACGATCGCCACGTTGTAGCGAAGTTCTATCGGCCGGGCCGCTGGAGCCGGGAGGCGATCCTGGAGGAGCACCGCCTGCTCTCGGCTCTCCAGCGGGCGGAGATTCCCGTCTGCGTGCCGCTGGCTTTCGAGGACGGCGAGACTCTGCATCAGGTAGAGGGCATCCACTACGCGATCTGGCCGCGAACCGGGGGCCGCTCACCCGACGAGCTGGACGACGAGCAGGTCTGCGTGCTCGGGCGGCTCCTTGCCCGAATCCACAACGTGGGCGAGGCCGTCTCGCTTCGCCATCGCCGGAGCCTCAGTTCTCGCCAGTTCCCATGCGAGGCTCTGGCGCTTCTCGAGCAGCGGAGCTTTCTGCCGCCGGCCTGCGCCGGACGCTACCGGCGTGCGGTGACGGAGCTGACCACGACTTATGACGACTGGAGCGGCGGGGTTCCGCTTCATCCCATCCACGGCGACTGCCACATGGGCAATCTGCTGCGCGGCGACGAGGGCTGGTTCTTCCTCGACTTCGACGACATGCTACTGGGACCGGCGGTGCAGGATATCTGGATGCTGCTGCCGGGACGTGATCACCACGCCGCGCACCAGCGGGCGCTGCTCGTCGAGGCGTATCAGGAGTTTCGGCCCTTCGACACGCGTACGCTGCGGTTGATCGAGCCGTTGCGCGCCTTTCGCTTCGTCTGCTACGCGGGCTGGATCGCCCGCCGTTGGCAAGACCCCGCGTTTCCAGATGCCTTTCCGCACTTTGGCAGCGAGGAGTACTGGGAGAACGAGACACGCGATCTCGAGGAGCAGCTCGAGTTGATCCTGGCTGGCGAGGGAGCCTGGGAGGAGCCTCTCGAGACCGACGTCCGATCGGCAACGGAGCCATCGGATCAGGGCGGGCTAAGCAACAAGGACTTCTTCTGGGATCTGTGAGCCGCGCCGAAGTCGGCGCGAGACTCAGGGGACTACGGTCACCGCATCCGGCAGCACGGTCACTTGGCCGTCCGCATTCGTGAGTTCGAGATCGTAGGTTCCCGGGTAGATCTGCGGCTTGACGACTGTTGCCGTCATTTCCTGGGCGGAGACGAGTTGCTCGCCGCTGCAGTAGTAGACCCCGGCATCGCCGACCAGCCGCACTTGGGGGGTTGCGGCGAAGTTCGACCCGGTGATGGTCAACACCTCGATCCAATTGACGATTGTACTCGGCGACACGCCGTCGACCCCAGGTGGAGGCAGCAGGGCCGTCACATTCGAATCGAGGACAGCTCGATCGCGTAGATACGCGAGGTTGAGCGGACGAAAGCCGGGCATGGGCTGGCCTGCTCGGCCGGAGATGTTCGAGAAGGTAAAGGTGTTGCCCGAGTTCATCAGATAGTTCTCGCTCGGCGAGGAGCCGTCCGGCATCACGTTGTGTGAGAATTCGACGCCGTTCTGCCCGCCATACAGCCCTACGCCCGGCGCTGCGGGTGCCACCAGGCCGAGTGCGTGACCGGTCTCATGGGCCACGATGGTGCCCAGTGCATTCGAGAAGATCCAGATGGCATTGTCGATCAGGTAGAAGCGATCCAACTCATCGGGTGACGCAGTCGCGGGATCGAAGCCGGGGTCGAGGACGATCGCATCCAGCGGATCGTCGCCAACGGCAGTGCCACCGGCTGCCGGACGCAGCGGGTCGAAGATGCTCTGGAAGAACGTGTCGAAGGAGAAGGCCAGCATCTCCCGAGCAAAGACGCCGCTCGGCGGCAGCGTGCCGCACTCCACGCTCTCTCGATTGGCGTTGTCGGGGTCGATCAGAATGCTGCCGATTGCACCGCCTCCGGTGGGGTGCGCTCCCCCGACGCAGATTCGCGTGGTGTCCGAGACCCCGGGGTCGCTCGTCGTGAAGGTCACCTGCACGGGGTCGCCACCGGTGAGGCCATTGGGGTTGCCGTCATGGTATGCCTCGGCAACGCGATCGAGCACCGTCCCGATCACGCTGGCCCGCACCGTCGAGGAGAGGCTGGGCGCCGTGGCGGAGGCGAGGCCGAAGTGCTCGAGGTCGACGGCAAAGTCCGGACCGGGAACGGCATCCCGGTCTGCCTCGAAGTCGTACCAGATGATCTGGCCCTGACCGATTGGCGGGCTGGTGGGGAAATCGCGTATGGCGAAGTCGAGCTCGCTCGAGGATGTGGCTCCCAGGACGTCCGAGATCTCAGCCGATACGCGGTAGGTGCCCGGCAGCAGGTCTATGCCCGTCTCGATCTGACGGAAGTGTGCCACGGAGCCGTATTCGGTCGCCGTGAAGACCGATGGAACCCAGACGGGCTGCCCCGCGTAGTCCATCAGAACCACGGACAGGCTGTCGGGATCGACGCTCGCCTCTGTCAGCTGCCAGCTCACGTTGACGACGAAGTCGCTTGGCGGGACGATCAGCAACTCGTTTAGCTCGTCTGAGACGGAGTTGAGCGTGACCGACACCACTGGTCCCCCGGGCGCCGTCACCTGCGGAGCCGAGCACGGCGCGCCGAGCAGTGGGACCGCCGCAATGACGAGGACCAATACTGAACAACGCCGTCCGAAGCGCCCTCTGGCTTCGCCGGCGGTGGAGACTGCATTGTACACGGCACTACACCTTGCGGTTCAGATCCTCCGCCTTAGGGCGATGCCCACCAAGCCCAGCGCCAGCAAAAGTCCGCTGCCGGGCTCGGGCGCCGCCACGTTGTCGGTGGTCAGGACCAATCCAGAGGGCGCGTTGAAACTGTTCAGCTGGGCGAATACGCCGCAGGTAACCAGGGCAGTACTGCAGAGATTGGTGCCGACGACAGTTCCCACGACCGGCGTGCCGCCGAGGTGGGCAGTGCTGCCGAGCGCCGCGAGGAAGTCGCCATTGCCCAGCGCCCCACCTATGGTGAGATCCGCCGCGATCGCCCCCAGGATGACGCTGGTGACGGAACTGATGTCCAGCGTCAGGTTGGCGTCGTAGTCACCCACGATCATTCCGATCGGCCCGCCGCCGGTTCCCACTTGGTCGATGATCGAGTAGTCCGCCAGTACCGGCTTCGAGAACTCGCCGTGTACGGTGGTGACCAGGAACATGGGAAGCGGCTCCAAGACGATTGACCCCACGACGTCGAGTTGACTCGCGAACGTCACGTCCCCCGGGTTGATCGCGATCGAGCTCCCATCCATGAAGTTGATGGTCGAGATGTAGCTACTGATCACCAACTGTCCGAGCACGGAGTCGTACTGAAGGCCGAGTTCCTCGGGCGCGATCACGACGGATTGAATCAGGTCCGTCGGGCCGACCGTGCCAAAAGAAAACGTCGCGGCGGGTGCGGGCCGCGCTGCCAAAGACAAAAACCCGGCGGCGAGCAACAGCATCAGCAGTCGATCGGCCGTCCGGGAGGTGTCTGTTCGCATCAGTTGCTGCCTCGCTGGTGACCACGTTCGCCCAAGCACTCGGGAGCCCGCCTCAGGGTCGGCCGATCTGCGCCTTCGCATTCCGCTTCCCAGACCCCCAATTTCAGCGCTTCTTGCCGCCTCCCGCCAGTGCCATCCCGGCCAGACCAAGGCCGAGCAGAAGAGCCGTCGACGGCTCGGGAATCACGAAATCTCCGGACGCCACGCGGAAGATCTGTCCCTCGCCGTCGACCTCCGCCGTAAAGTCCGGCAGACCGGTTGTGAGCGCCGCGGTGATCAGCGCGTCGAAGTCCACGCCCGCGATGCCCTGCACCTGGAGCTGGATGCGGTTCGACGGGTCGGAGCCGAACAGGCTCGCGTACGCTGTGCCGTTGTCGAGTACGGCAAACCCCGCCGCCGTGACCGCCCCAACGACTGTGGATGTGGACGTATCGTAGAACGTGGTCGCCACAAGCCCCGTCGTCGCCGTGCCCATGAAGGTGCCGGCCTGCCAGCTCGCCGCGAGCTGCGTGCTGCCGCCGTCGGCCGGGTCGGTCCAGGTGATATCCGTCCCGCCCGTGGTGCCGAACTGAATGTCCACCTGTACGAAGGTCCCGCCGACGGGGGTCGCGACGATGCTGCTCAGCAGGGCCTGTGCCTGGAGCACCAGGTCCGGCGAGAAGTTGAGCGCGCAGTTCGAGCCAGCGTCGGTCGCACAGCTCGGGTTGGCGGTGTCGTAGTAGTTGAGAACGTCGACTGCCGCCTGGAACTCGAGCAACTGCGTGGACTGCGTGAAGCTGATCTGGTCGCCTGCGGCTGCCGTGTTGTAGGCGACTCCCGGCTGGCCGCTGGCGATGGTGTGCAGCAGGTCTGTACCCGTGGGCACGTACTGGGGGACCGCAAGAGCAGGCGAGGCGATCAGCATTAGGGCGATGGCGCCCGCGAGCCAGAGCCCGAGTCGGCGAGTCGTGTCGAACATCCGCGTATTCTCCTTGTCTTCCCAGTAGTTCCGAACCGGTCCGCTCAGTCGCCTTCCCCGCCGCTACCGCGCGGGGTGGCCTCGTAGATCGACCTGCGAATCAACAACCAATCCAGCAACAATCCAACGATCAAAAAGCGAATGGCCGGTCGGCTCCGTATTCCTCCGAGGCACCAGCTGAGGTTGCCTCGCTCGGGTCGGGAGATAGACCGGCCATGCGGATGCACGACGCATCCCCTTCCCGAGGTGGATCCGGTGCAATCGTCATGCCGGTGATTTGCCGCTCGGTGTGTCTCCGGCCCGATGCAGCCAAGTCGAGTAACAACAGATACTTACATGACGATTCTTGATCTCGCGGACCTCCCGCGCCGCTCCCGGTCGACCTTCTCGGAAACGATTTTCCAAGAATGGAAGAAAAGCATTTCCACTGAGTCGATATGGCCACGCCGATTCTGGTGCGTGGCCGGGGGCGATTCGAGTCAGCGGTTCGGCCTGGACAGCACGTTTCGCGCTCGCTGAGCCGCCAGCTCGGCGAGGCCTGGCGCGAGCCGCACGAATCGCGCGCCGCCGGCCGCTGGGGGGTCGTATTCGGGCAGCCGCTCGCTGTCGCGGCCCCCCGTCGGCCACAGGCGTGCCGTTCGATTGCCCGGCGCGGAGCCCGCACGGTCGCGATCCAACGACAGAGCCATCGACACGTACTCGCTGCCCCGAATCGCGGCGATTTCGTCCGGGTGCTCGGCGAAGAGCATGCGCGTCGCCTGCTCGCCGCTGCCCGGGGGCGGGTCGTCGTGGGGTAGGAGCTCCCCCTGAAAGCTCGCTGGTCGCGCGATTCCCGCCGCTTCGAGCAGCGTCGGGGCGATGTCGATCGTGCTGACGGGAGTCGCGACGCGGCGACCAACGCTCCGCCCGGGCCCGGCGCGGGGCGGACGCCAGAGGAGCGGAACTCGGATTTGCTCCAGACCGAGCGAGTGCCCGTGCCCGTAGCGTCGCTCCGCCTCTCCGAGGGCCTGGCCGTGGATGCCGACGAGCAGGATGCCGGGGGGCATCGCCTGGGCGTCGAGGACGGCGATCAACTGTGACAGCTTGCGGTCGAGCTGGCGAATCGCGCCTTCGTAGAGCCCGTCGTAGTCGGCTGTCGGTGCGTCTGCGACGCGGTTGGGGAAGGGGCCGTGGGGCTCGCTGTAGTGAATCCAGAGGAACCATGGCTGCGGCGCCCGCGCGATCCAGGCCAGCGCGGCTTCGCCGTGCGAGCCCGCGCCATGACCGCTGCCCGAGCGGTCGTCGAACACTTCGAAGCCCTGCTGGAAATTGCGAGAGCGGTTCAGCTCCGGGCTGCTGACGAAGGCGGCGGTGGCGTAGCCGCGCGCCCGCAGCACCTCGGCCAGCGTCTGGCTGTCGCGGCGCAGAAAAGTCGCAGCGGAGCGCCGCACGCCGTGCTGCCACGGATAGCGCGAGGTCAGCAGCGACGCGGTCGCCGGCGCGCCGGAGGCAGAAGTCGAAAACGCCCAGACATAGCGCGCACCGGTTTCGCCGACGCCGCAAGCCTCCGCTCCCAAGTCACGTCGGCCGCCGTAGCACTCGAGCTGGTCGGCACGCAGCGCGTCGATCGTGATGAGCGCAAGATTGGGGCGCATCGTCGCGGGCACTCGACAGCCCCACACCAGGCAGCACAGCGAAAGCGTGCCGGCCAGCGCAGCGGCAAAGGGGATTGCCTTCATCTCGGGAGGCATAGCGAATAACACGCGCCATGCGGAGTGGGGACGGAACGGCGTCTGTGGATCAACGACTTGCACGCTGCGGGTCGCCTCGGCGCAATCCTGTCCCCGCACCGACGCGAAGGGGCGCGGGAGGAGGCCAGAACGAAGGCAGGCATGGATCCGGAGAGGGATTCGAGTGCGCCGTCGACTTCGCCGAGCGAACCGGTCAGGGAACCGCCGGGGCGAGCGTCATGGCGAGGGGCTGCTCCGCCTGCACCTTCAGCCAGACGATCAAATCCGTCCCGCCGGGTGTGCGCCGGTGACCGTACCGAAATGCGGGACCGCGGGGCACGCTCGCGCCCTCCAGCTCCAGCGTGGCTCCTACGTCTCCCCACCCGCGGATGATCAGAGCCGGATTCACAGCGGGGCTCTCCGCGCTCGCGGCCAGTTGCAGGCGAATCGGCCCGCCAGCCGATCCAGCAGTGTGCGAAAGCACGTACGCCCGCTCGGCCCGGTCATAACCGTCCGTCGTGTAGTCGCCGCCGGCCAACGTCAGTGCGGGTGCGCGCAGCCACGAGCGCGCCAGTGGCACCAGCTCGGTGGCGGGCTCTTCTGTGAGGCCATGCAGCATGATCCGTGTGCGCCGGTTCGGAGTGACCTCATGATCTTCCCACTCGAGGCCCGTGGTCACCGACGAATGGCCCACCCGATCCGCGGCCATGGCCCACCGGCCATCCGATGGAATCTGCGCCACCGGCCAGTGATTCCACCAGGGGAAGATCGAGCGCTCCCGGATGATCTCCCCCGTGTAGGCGGCGAAGTGAGGTCCCGGAAACGCCATGCCCTTATCCAGGCCCATGGCCACGGCCTGCATGTAGAGCTCCAGCTCCTTTTGTTGCCGCGCTTCGGGCGAAAGGCTGTTGTACTCGGCCCACAGCGCCTCCAGCTCCTCGTCGGAGAGCGTGGACCGGAGCATCAGCATCACGGGATCGCCCAAGTAGCGAAACGGCTTGTCCGACACGATCACGAAGGGCTTGGCGCGTGACTTGGTGTTGATTACCTCAATGTTGGCCTGCGGCGGCAGCGCGATCTTCTCCGGCGGGCCGTCCGCCCACGAGTACGTGTGCGATGCACCGTCCATGTTCAGCATGGTCAAGGCAGCCGTCTCGAGGTTGTCTTCGGGCCGCGTTCCGGGCTGGTTGAGAACGATGGACTCCTGCCATTCATGTGCACCCAGCGGGTCCGTACTCCACAGCACGATCCGCCGCACGCCCACGCCATCCGGATAGATCACGTGGTATTCGTCGGTCCAGTCGCCCCAGCCGGTGAGCGGATCCACGCGGGCGAAGACGTAGCGTGTGTCGATCAGCGCGTAGCGCCAGTGGACGACGACGCGTGCGTCGGACTGCTCGATGACACGCACGTGCGAATGGCGCGTCTGCTTGTCGGACATGGGTTCGGCGCAGCCCAGCGCGCCGTTTCCCCAGGTTTCGTTGAACTCGTTCGTGTACCAGATTCCGTTCTCCGTCACCCAGTGCGGAACGTAGCCAGTCCCGCGCCAGAACACGTAGCGCCACGGCATGCCGTCGAACAGCACGACGACGTCGGCTTGGTCGCCTTCCCGTCGGTGTGCGTCCCAGGTGTCGGCGAAGCGGAGGTGCGTGTAGTACGCGCCGAAAGGCGCGGGGCCGTGCGGCTCGCTCGGAAGCCGGCGGGCGGTCATCCCCGCCGCGGGCAGCGCCGAGATCGCCGCGTGGGACGCAGCGATCTCGGCGATCGGCAACGCGCGGTCGTGCACCCGCACCTCATCGAGAAAGCCGTCCAGGGAGAACTCGGCCGGGATGCTCAGACGCACGGGGTATTGGGGCGCACGCGCCTTGTGATTGCGGCCGATCTGCAGGTCGACGTCCGGTGCGAACGTGAGGGTCCCACCGGGCTCACTCGCACCCTGCTGCACACCGTTCACGTACACGGCCAGTCCCTTGGCCGCGTCGAACGTGCCGGCGACGTGCGTCCACGTCATCAGCGGAATCGCCTCCGCCGAAGTGCTCACGCGCCACGCGCCGTCTACCGTCGCCCCCAGGCGCACGTGACCTGTTGCGTCGATGCCGAAGAAGTAGCCCGCCGTGGGATCGGGATTGGTGACGGCGGGATCGCCCGAGCCGCTCACAGCGGCGTCGGGCATGGCACATTGCGACACGATCGCGCTGGGTGCCCACGGATAAGCCTGGATAGCCACCCAGGCCTCGATCGTGAACGCCCCACCAAGCCGCGGCGCCGCTGCCGCGGCGCGCGTAACGCACGTTGTGAGCCCGTCGAAGCGCATCGCGGCCCCGTCGACCCCGCTCACTTGCGTTCCCAGCCCGCTGACCACGTCCGCGACGTTGCCCGCGCTGTCCAGGGCCTGGCCCGCCTCGTCGCCCTCAAACCGCCACCACGCGACCGGCTCGGCACCGGCCGGCGCCGCCAAGCCAGCGACGCAGGCCACCAGCACACACGCACACAGATTCCGCCACGTCATCGCTGCATTCATCGCTCGATGATCACCCACGCGCATCTGCCCGTCCACGCAGCCGGGGAGAGGCAGCCGAAGCCAAGAGGCGTGTAGCCTGTCATCGAAGGTCACTGCGATCCCTCCGAAGTCGCTGTGTCGCAACGAGATCAACGACAGTGGCCCTCGCCCCTTTCAGCTTCTGGACCTCTGAGCCAGAGTCTACTCTGGGGCCAGCTACAGACTGTTGCGCGCAATATGCGATGCTGAGTGGGGATGCTGACACACCTCGAGAGCGTCAGTGTGGTCGTGCGTGAATTGGACAGCGCCGTCGACCACTACAATCGGTTGCTGGGGCGCGCTCCCAGTGAGCGCGGTCCGACCGAGTTCGCCGCTGCGGGGCGCGCTCTCTACCAGCTCGAGAACACTTCGCTGCAGCTGCTCGAGGCGGCTTCCGAGGGTCTCGACGGCCTGTGCTTCGGCAGTGCGGACTTGCTTGGCTGCGGCGAGCTGTTGCGCGAGCGGGGCATCTCGGCGCTCGAATCGCCGCAGTCGGGTGGTCTGCGGCGGACCGAGCGCCGCCTGGTTCTTCCGGTCTCGGCCACGCGGGGCACGCCCGTTTCGATCGTCGCGGAGCGGCCGGTGCCGGGCGACGCATCCGCGTCGCTCGCGGCGTGTGACCGAGCGTCGGTACGCGCGCTGGATCACGTCGTGTTGAGCAGCGGCGATCTCGAGGCCACGAAGCGACTCTACGAGCAGCAGCTCCAGCTTCGGCTGGCGCTGGATCGAAGCTTCGAGCAACGCGGGCTTCGCATTCTCTTCTTTCGCATCGCCGGTGTGACGCTGGAGATCGTCGGTCGCCCGGAAGAGACGTCCGATGCGCAGAGGCCGGATCGCTTCGGCGGGCTGGCGTGGCGAGTCGATGATGTGCTCGCGGCGCATCGTCGACTCTCGGCAGTGGGCTTCGTGGTCTCGGCGCATCGTGGTGGTCACAAGCCCGGGACGCACGTGTTTACGGTCAAGAGCGACACCCACGGGGTTCCCACTTTGATCATCGGGCCGGCACCCATTGGAGAAGCGGGCTGAGCAGAGTGGCGGGCGGTCGCCGTGCGCTAACTTCTCTTACCCCGCGCAGAAGCGAATCCTCCGCTCTTGCACAGTGAATCGCGCCCCAATCTCACGAGACGAACGAGCCCAGCATGACCGATTCCGACCTGGACCTAGCGGTGGATCTCGACGAGGCGATTCTCGAGCTCAAGCGCGAGCGCAACGCGATCTTGTTGGCGCACTACTACCAGGAAGACGAGATCCAGGACCTCGCCGATGTCGTGGGCGACTCGCTGGCGCTCGCTCGTGCTGCCCAGCGTGCCGACTGCGACGTGATTGCCTTTTGCGGCGTCCACTTCATGGCCGAGACCGCGGCCGTTCTGAATCCAGATCGCACAGTGGTGGTCCCGGATCTCGCGGCGGGCTGCTCGTTGGCGGACGGCTGCCCAGCCGACGAGTTCGGCGCGTTCGTCGAGCGGCATCACGGGGCCCGAGTGCTGAGCTACATCAACTGTTCCGCCGAGGTCAAGGCGCTCAGCGATCTGATCTGCACATCGTCCAATGCCGTCGCGATGGTGGAGCAGTTCAAGGGTGAGCGGCTGATCTTCGCTCCCGATCGCCATCTGGCGCGCTGGGTAGGCGCGCAGGCGGGCCGTGACGACCTGATCGTGTGGCCGGGGGCCTGCGTTGTGCATGAGCAGTTCAGCGCCAAGCGACTCGCCAAGCTGAAGGTCCAGCATCCGGAGGCCGACGTGCTGGCCCACCCCGAATGCGATCAGGCGGTGCTCGAGCAGGCAGACTTCATCGCATCCACGACAGGCATCATCCAGCGCGCGCTGGAACATCCCGAGCGGCCGTCCATCGTCGCGACCGAAGAGGGTGTGTTTCACGCCATCCGTCAGAAGGCGCCGGGCAAGGTGCTGATCCAGGCACCGGGCATCGACGAGAGCTGCTCCTGCAACCACTGCCCCTACATGCGGCTGAATACGCTGGAGAAGCTCTACCTCTGTTTACGAGACCTGGCACCGATCGTCACGGTGCCCGAGCCGATTCGCGTGCGTGCGCTCAGGCCGATCGAGCGCATGCTCGAGCTGTCTTGAACGAATCGTCTCCGCTGTCGTCTACAGGCCGAAGAGCGCCAGCGCGGCCAGGGCCGCGGTTTCGGTTCGAAGGATGCCGCCGCCGAGGCTGACGACCTCGGCGCCCGCCGCGCGGGCGCACTCGATCTCGTTCTCGACGAAGCCGCCTTCGGGGCCGATCAGCAGCATGATCTCGTCGCGCGCGTGCAGGGTCGCTGAGGCAATCAGCTGCACCGCGGCTGAGCCGCTCGGATGCATGAGCAGTGTGCAGGCCTCGGGACGTCCTCTCTGCATAAGCTCGTCCGGTGTGCTCGGGGGTAGCAGATGGGGCAGGTGCGGGCGTCGACTCTGCTTGCATGCCTCGCGGCAGACGCGCTGCCAGCGCTCGCTCGCCGATGGACTCTGTCTCGCAACGCTGCGTGAGCAGAGCAGCGGCGTGAAGCTGCTCATGCCGAGCTGGGTCGCCATGGCGAGCATCGTCGCTTGGCGGTCGCCCTTCGGAAGGGCGCTCGCCAGATGGAGTGCCGGTCGCGGAGGTTCGTGCCGCTCCTGAGCGAGCAGCTTGGCCCGGGCGCGACTACGCCCGATCTCCACCAGCTCGGCGTCCGCGGTAAGCCCCGTTCCATCGAAGAGCACCACGCCGTCGCCCTTGTTGAGCCGCCTCGCACTGCCGGCGTGTCGGGTCTCACGCGCGTCCAGCTCCACCGTCTGCGACAGATCCCGCGGCAGGGAGTTCAGGAAGAACCACGGCTCGGACAAAGCGACCCTCCCTCTCCCTTATTCTCTCCCTCGGAATCAGTCGCGCCGAGGCGCGCTGCCATGGTAGACATCGTATCGAACGAGCTTGCCGGTGTGGCTGTCGGCCAGCGGGCCAGGCCGTGGACTTGCCCGGCGCGGGCGCTTCACGACCACGCGTCGGGCACCACAGGCGAGCGCGGTCTCGAAGAGTTCGCCCGCATCATCATCCTCGCCGACCAGGCATCGCAGTAGCTGGATCTGCCGGCGGGGCAGGGCGGACTTGCTGCGATCGATTGGGTACATGGGGTCCATGTAGACTACATCCGGTGGCTGCGCGAGCGCACTGAGCAGCTCCCGCGAATCGCCGCAGTGGAGCTCCAGCCGCAGTGCGCCGGCGCGCAGCCGCGGGTCGGCCAGTGCGCGCGTCAGGCCGTCTTCGAGCAGTGCTGCCACAACCGGTGAGCGCTCGACCGCCGTGACGTGGTAGCCGCTGGAGGCCAGCGCGATGGCGTCGTCGCCAAAACCCGCGGTGGCGTCGAAGACTCGCCCGCTGCGCCGGCCGACGGCGCGTAGCAGGGGCTGACTGCGCACAGCGTGTCCCGGTCGGCCAGCCGCCGCGAGCGAGCGCACCGCAAAATCGACCCGCACACCACGCTGGCGAGCGGCATCACCGCCGCGCAGCTCGAGGCCATCTGCCGAGAGCGCCAGAATCACCTCGTCGCAGCCGATGTCCTCGGGCTCGCACAGCGCGAGCCCAAGCCGCCGGGCGAGCTCGGCCGCGCGATCGCGTCGGCTTGGGTCGGCCGTCTCCAGCAAGACACGGACTGCGGGGCACACACTCATCGCGTGCGTCTCAGGTGCCGCTCGCCGCAGGGGCGCTCGGGCCCTCGCCGGCGTCCACAGCTCGCTTCCCGAGCAGGTTCAGCTTGTAGCGCCGGATCGTCTCGGGCTCGATCCGAACGCCGTCCTCGTCCTCGAAGCGCAGCGCGTCCAGCGGGCACTGCACCACGCAGGCGCCGCAGCGGATGCAGCGATCCGGTAGTGCGTGGACGGCGCGACGTGGTTCTTCACGCCGCTCGAAGCAGGCCTCGGGGCAGACTTCGAAGCAGGAGAAGACACCTCGGCAGCGCTCGGAGTCGAGCACGATGTGCCAGCCGCGTTCCTCGAAGTGGCTGCCTCCGGCGATCGGCGTGCTGCCGCTGTAGTCGACGGTGAGCAGTGCGAGCAGTGCGGGCGGGGCCAGCAGCGCGGTCCACAGGGCGCCCGCGCTCCCGTCGGCACTCCAGACACTGGCCAAGGCGACGCCCACGCTCGCCCCTGCCAGCAGCAGCCCGCGTGGGCTGGGCATGCGGTCGTAGAGGAAGAAGATCGCCAGCGAGAGAGCGGCCGCCAGAGCGGCCAATGGCAGGATCCAGTGGGGCCGAAAGGGCGCCGCCAGAGCGGCCATGATGAGTCCCGAGGGCGCGGCCCAGGTCGCAGCCATTTGCAGTCGTTCACTCCAGTCGAAGCGAACGCGTCGCATGGTCTCGTCCTTTGTCCCCTGCGCGGCGAGGTAGCGCGGCAGATCGGCGGCATAGACGGGTCCGAAGCGCACCTTCCAGCCGCAGCGGTGAGAGACTTCGCGGGCCACGACGCCGGTCGCGGCGAGCTGGGGGAGGACAGCGCGACGATGTCCCACGCGCTGCTCGATGCCGGAAGTCTTCAGCGCGGTCACCACCTGGTGGCTCCCCAAGTGTCCACCCGAGGCCGCGCACCAGACATTGATGCCGGCGCTGGGTGCCACGACGAGCCAGACGTCACAGCCCGCCAGCGCTCGCGTGACCCGGCGGACGGTCAGGTCGTAGTTGCCGGTCACGACCACCGGGCTGTCCGGACCGGGGTTCCCCACTTCGCGCAGGCCGGGCTCGCAGGGCCAGGGCAGCAGGCGAAAGGCCGTCTGCAGCACGTCTCGCATCAGGTCCGTGGTGCGCCGGAGCGACTTGTTCATGGCTTCCTCCGCGCCGTTACGACGGCCAGGCCGGCAAGCAGCCAGCGCTGCTCGCCGCAGATCTCCATTCCCGCCTGCCGTAGCTCGTGCACGAGGTCGGGGATGGGATGCGAGACCGAGCCCGTGAGCAGCCAGCCGAGCAGTGCCTGCGGCGCGCGCAAGGCGCTGTGAACGAAGCGGTGCAGCTTGCGATGCGGCACGACTTCGTCCCCCACCACCAGCAGGCCGCCCGGTCGCAGTCGGCGGCGGGCCTCGCGCAGCACGAAGGCTCGCTCGCTGCGTGACATTTCCGAGAGCGAAAGGCTCGCCACCACCGCGTCGTAGTGCGAGTCGGGCAGCGTGTCGATCTCGCACGCGGTCTGCTCGATCAACTCTGCTCTGCCGGGGGAGGCATCGGCCAGCCGCCGCCGCGCCTGCTCGAGCATCTCGGGGTTCTGGTCGAGTGCCGTGACGCGGGCGCCGCGTTGCACCAGCAGACGCGTGACAGAGCCCGTGCCACAGCCGATCTCCAGTACATGGCTACCTTCGGCGGACACGGCAGTACGTGCCAGTGTGTCATGCAGCGCGCTCACGCGGCCCAGGGTCAGAAGGCGCATCCCGCTGTCGTAGCGCTCTGGTGCCGATTCGAGCCAGCGCATCAGGGCCAGCGAACTCATGGCGAGAGCTGCTTTCGCACGCCGGTCACCAGCGAGTCGCGCAGCGCAGCCCGGTCGCGGAAGGCCGCCGGCTCGACCAGGTACTGCAGCAGGAGTCCGTCGATGGTGGCAATGATGCTGGCCGCGGCGAGCTCGGCGTCGAGCGCGCTGTCGATCTCACCTGCACGCTGTCCCTCGCAGATGAGCGAGCCGAGGTGCTCTCGCAGTCGGCGGAAGAAGGGGCGGAAGCGGGCGGCGTGGCGCGACCACAGGTCGAGCGTCAGTCCGGCGGTCGCCCTCCACGCGTCGAAGATCTCGACCTGGCTTCCCACCAGGCTCGCAATGCGTTGGAGCGGACTCCCGTCGCCTGCGAGAGCCGCCGCAAAGAGCGCCTCCTCCTCGGCCATCTGCTCGCGGATGAGCGAGCGGACCAGCGTTCGTTTGTCGGGGAAGTAGTGGTAGAGACTGGAGCGTCCCATGCCCATGGCTTCAGCAACGTGTGTGAGACCCGTGCCCTCGAGCCCACGGCGGGCGAAGACGTCGCGGGCTGTGAGCAGGATTTGTCGCCGCTGGGCAGTGGCATCGACGCGCTTCGGCATGCTCGCCTTTCCTCTGCGTCCTCTGTCGCTGGGTTTCCTGGAAGGATATTGGCTCCGTGACTCTATTTCGACAGTATTGTCGAAATACAACATATGTCAAGCGCCAAGGGCCTCCACCCTGTTGACAGCCGTCGGCGGGGCCAAGAGAATCGAGTCGGCGAAAAGCTCTCATGACGAGTGGCTATTCAAAGGGAGCGCGCACAGACAGATGATCGAGTACTTGCCCCAGCGCATCTTCGCAGACACAGAGCGAGAGCCCTTTGCCGGGCCCGACCACCCGATCCGCAAGGCGACGCGCGAGGTGGCGTTCGGGCCGGCTGGCTGGACACCGGAAAGAGCTGCCAAGGTCGCCCAGCTCTTCAACGCCATGGCGCCGGAATGGCATACCCGCGGCACGCGGGACCGCATGCAGCCGCTCGTGGACGGGCTCGAGCGCGGGGGCGTGGACGGTGAGTGCTGCGTTGAACTCGGCTCGGGGACAGGCTTTGGTACGGAGCTGCTGCAGGGCCGCTTTCGCTACATCCTGGCTGTCGATCTGGCGATCGAGATGCTGCGACTGGCGCCGGCCGAGTGGGGCACGCGGCTGCTGGCCGATGCCGCCCGGCTGCCGGTGCGCGACGGGGTGGTCGACGCGCTCGTGCACGTCAACGCCTTTCTCTTCCCCGCGGAGGCCGAGCGGGTGATTGCGCCGGGAGGCGCGCTGGTTTGGGTCAGCACGCTGGGAGATCAGACACCGATCTACCTCAGTGCGGAAGAGGTCGCGTCGGCGCTGCCCGGCAGCTGGCGGGGCGTGGCCTCCGAGGCGGGCTGGGGCACATGGTGCGTGCTGCGCCGATCGGCAGCCGCCGGCTGACCGCGATGCGCGCGCGTGGCGTGTGCGTGCTGGCCTATGCTCCGGAACATGGGACGCCCCACCGGCCGCGCCGACCTTCCGCTTCATGGTGGACGCGTGCCCCGTTGGCTGGGCGAGCGCATGCAGGCGCTTGGCAGAGTCGTTGTCGAAGCGATCGTGCATGAGTACGGGCGTGACGAATTGCTCCGCCGCTTGGCGCACCCGTTCTGGTTTCAATCGTTTGGTGCCGTCATGGGCATGGACTGGCACTCCTCCGGGATCACGACCAGCGTGATGGGTGCGCTCAAGCGGGGCCTCGAGCCGGTAGCGGGTGAACTCGGCATCCATGTCTGTGGTGGCCGAGGCCGGCACTCGCGGCGCACGCCCGACGAGCTGCGTTCCGTGGCGGATCGCGTTGGCGTAGACGGCGACGCGCTGGCGCGTACCAGTCGCCTGGTGGCCAAGGTCGACAGCGCCGCCGTGCAAGACGGCTTCGAGCTGTATCTCCACAGCTTCGTCGTGAGCGACGACGGAAGCTGGGTCGTGGTGCAGCAGGGCATGGACCGCGGTTGCCGACAGGCGCGTCGCTACCACTGGCTCTCCGACACCGTGGTGGATTACCTCGAAGCGCCGCACGCTGCCATCGACGGCCCGCCCCGCGGTGAGATTCTGAACCTCACCGATCGGCGCGCGAGTGCGAGCAAGCAGGCGCAACTCGAGATGATCGGCACAGGGCCGGACCGCGTGCTCGGCATTCTGCGGCGGCTGCGGGAGGATCGCGCACCGCTATTCAGAGCACCGGATGAGGAGGTGTTGCCGAATCTTCGCATGCCGGCCCGCCACGACGTGCGACCATCCGATGTGGTGCTGCAACGGCTTCGCGGCGTCTTGGCTGCAGCCGCCGAGAACGGTCCGCAGGATTTCTCGCATCTGCTTCTCAGCTCGGGCGTGGGTGCTCGTACGGTGGCGGCGCTGGCGCTGGTGGCCGAGGTCGTTCACGGGGCGCCGAGTCGTTTCAGTGACCCGGCGCGCTATTCGTTGGCGCTCGGCGGCAAGGACGGTCACCCCTTTCCTGTTCCGCTCGCTGTCTACGACGAAACGATCGCCGTATTGCGGCACGCCGTCGAGCGCGCACGGCTGGGCAACGGTGATCGGCTGGCCGCCATACGTCGTCTGGACCAACAGGCTCGACGCCTGGAGGCCGGTGCACGCGGACCGGACGTCGCCGCTTTTCTGACTGAAGAGTGTCGTCGTGCGCCCGAGCGCGCCGGTCGCACTGTCTTCGACCGCCAACTCGAGGCGGGGGACGAGCGGTCTTCTTCGCGTCGCTCCTTCGAGCGATGCCGCAAGACGGCTCGCTCTCGCGATCAGCTCGAGCTGCCGGGATTCGATCGCTGAGCTGTTCGTATTCGTAAGCGGTGTTCACCGCAGCCGCATCGGCAGCCCGACCCACTGCTGACCGTTCGCATATGCAGGTGATATCGGTTGTTCACCGCAGTGTCGCTATGCGCACCGGTGGTACGATACGCCGGCGATCAAGGCCGCTTTTCGGCCTCCCGATAGATGCGCAACGACGCGCAAGATTCTGCCCGTCGCGCGGCGTCTTCAGTCTCGGATTCGAGGTCCCTTGTATGACCATTCACGGCGATTGTATCGAGAGCCGGCATCGTGACATCCGCCGAATCTCGCGCGTTCTTCTGGCCAGTGTCCTGACACTCCTCGTCGGCTATCAGCTCGCTCCGCCAGCGGCCCGAGGCGAAACCGAAGGGGACATATTCGAGATGAGCCTCGACGAACTCGGTCGACTCGACATCGAGGTGACGTCGGTCTCGAAGAAGGCGCAGGAGATGTCCTCCGCGGCTGCCGCCATCGCCGTGATCACCGGTGAAGAGATTCGCCGCTCCGGCGCGACGAGTATTCCGGAAGCGCTGCGCCTGGTTCCCGGAGTCCAGGTTTCTCGGATGGACGCCAGTCGCTGGGCGGTAACGGCTCGGGGCTTCGACGGCGAGTTTGCCGACAAGCTACTGGTGCTGATCGACGGCCGCTCGGTGTACTCGCCGCTGTTCGGCGGTGTCTACTGGGATGTGCAGGATACGCTGCTCGAGGACATCGATCGTATCGAGGTGATCCGGGGTCCGGGGGCAACCGTGTGGGGGGCGAACGCCGTCAACGGCGTGATCAACATCATCACGAAGCACGCGGATCAGACTCATGGAAGGTATGTCACGGTGAGTGGTGGCAACGAGATGGAATTCACCGGCGGCTTCCGCTGGGGTGACCAGGTCGGCGAGAACTTCCACTATCGCGCCTACGGGAAGTACAAGCAGTGGGACGAGTTCACGATGCCTCTGACAGGAGCCGACGCAGGTGATGAATGGCGTCAGGGGCACGGCGGTTTTCGCATGGACTGGGCGCCCGGCGAGGGTCGGTCCTTCACCTTTCAGGGTGACTACTACAACGGTTCGACCAGCCGCAGCAGCATCAGAACAGACATCATGCTCGACGACAGCGTCGTGGGGACTGATTTCGTCAAGACCGTGACATCCGGCAAGAGCGATCAGGCGGGTGGCAATCTCTTGGGGCGCTACAGCCACGACATAGGCGAGGCGTCCAACGCGACCATTCAGACCTATTGGGATCGCACGATTCGTCGGGGTCCAATGAATGACGAAGTGCGCGATACGCTCGATCTTGAGTTCCAGAACAACTTTCCGCTTCCCGGTGATGTAGAAGTGATCTGGGGGTTCGGGTACCGCGTGCTCTGGGGTGAAACGGAGAACAACACTTTCAATATGTCCTTGATTCCTCCATCGCGGACGGATCATCTCGCGACCGGCTTCATTCAGGCGGACTGGCTCCTCATCCCCGATCGCGTGGTTCTGACCGCCGGCTCGAAGTTCGAGTACAACAGCTATACAGGCTTCGAGTGGCAGCCCAGTGTTCGAGCCGCCTATACGCCGGGCGAGACGCATACGTTCTGGGCTGCGGGCTCGCGAGCTGTTCACACGCCGACCTGGATCGACGAGGATCTCGCGTTTCTCATCAGTTCGACGGCTGCGGGCGACCCCCTTCCGAATGGGGCGACGCTGCCCTCTCCGCTCGCGGTTCGACTGTTCGGGCGAGACGCTGCTCGACTCGCAGGGGTGACGGTCGGCGGGGAGGATCGCAAGTCCGAGGTGCTCTACGCCGTAGAGGGCGGGTATCGCTTCAAGGGGGAGGAGCTGGCGCTCGACGTGGCCGGCTACTGGAATCGCTACAATCGCGTTCGGAACGCAGCGATGGACTTCAGCGCGATGAGTATGCCAGCAGGTAAGTCCTATTTCTTGGTTCCGATACTCATCCTCAATGGCATCCAGGGTTGGACGGCCGGTTTCGATGCGCTTGTTAGCTGGCGTGCGCACGAGCGCGTGCACCTCTCCACTTACTACAGCTTCATCCATACGGACCTGGAGGTATACGCAGGCAACGTCATCGAGCTCAGCGGGCGCGTCGTCGATCCGGGTGACGCCGGCCCGAAGCACCAGTGGCACGTGCGAGCGGCGCTCGATCTTCCGGCCAACGTCGAGTACGACACCCTGGTCTGGTACATCGATGAGGTGGCGAACTCCGCCGCCGACGCATTTTGGCGTTGGGACATGCGGCTGGGCTATTCGCCGGTCGATCGGCTCCAGCTGGACTTCGTGGTGCAGAATCTGCTCGAAAAGGGGCACAAGGAACTCTCGTCGGAGGTCGAGTCGGGAGCAGACATTCCTCGCACGTACTTCTTTCGGGCGACGATCGAGTTCTAAGGACGCTGCTCGGCGATTCGTCGAGCGCTGGAGTGCACGGATGTCTCTCGGAAGTATGCTGAGGGTTGCCACAGTTGTGACGCTGATAGGCGTTCTTCCGCACCTGAGCTGGGCCGCGCCCAAGGAGCACGAGGTCAAGGCGGCCTATCTCTACAATTTCGTGAAGTTCATCGATTGGCCTGACTGGGCCTTCCCCGATGCGACGGCACCGCTGAGCATTTGTGTTCTCGGCGAGGATCGCTTCGAGGGTGTGCTCGAGCGCGCGGTAGCTGGCAAGTCCGTAAAGGGGCGTGGGATTCTTGTCAGAAAGCCCGCACTGGAGCGCCTGAAGCTCGCGGGCACGACGTGCCACATCCTCTTCGTCTGTTTGTCCGAGAAGGAGCGGACGGCCGAGATTCTCGCAGCGGTCGAGGGGTCACCGGTGCTCACGGTTGGCGAGGTCGAGGGCTTTGCCGAAAGTGGCGGGGTCGTGAACTTCGTGATCGAGCGGGGCAAGGTGAGGCTCGAGCTCAACATTCAGGCGGCTGAACGGGCGAGGCTCAAGGTGAGCGGAAAGCTGAGACAGGTCGCCCGGGAGGTCGCGAGTCCGTGACGCGTCGCTCCCCGCTCGTTGCAGCAGCGGACGTTCCGGGCTAGCTCCTAGTCTGGCCTGCTCGGGTTCCGGTCCGACCGGATCCCGGGCCGGGGTGGGACATCGCAGGACTCGCTCCGCGGCAGTGACCAGAGAGGGGAGCCGTGACCGAGATCGTCTTGACTTCACCGCGAGCCCGCGGGCTCTTCGTCCTGACCGCTCATCCGGAGGGCTGTCGCGCCTTGCTGGAGAGGCAACAGGAGAGGGCGCGAGCGGCACTCGAGAAACCGCTGGCGGCCGCCGAGGGCAAGACCGCGTTGGTGCTGGGGAGCACGACCTTCGGCTACGGCAGCTCCACCGCCATCGCGTTGCGGCAGGCGGGCTTTAGCAGAGTCATCGGAATCGGCTATGAGACGGCCCCCAGCTTCCGCGGCGAGAAGCTCGCGATGTCGTCACCCGGCTGGTACCTCACGCGCACGCTGCACTCGCGTGCTGCCGGCCAGACGACCTATCTAGCCGACGCCTTCTCGGCCGAAACGCGTGATCGCGTTGCGGCAGATCTGCGCGCGAGCGGCGAGCGCATCGACCTGCTTCTGTACAGCGTCGCCGCCCCGCGCCGCGCGCATCTCGGGCAGGAGTGGACGTCCGCTCTACTGGTGAGGGGTGAGCCGCTCGATGTCATCGGACTCGACTTCAAGTCGGGCGAACTCAAGCCGCTTACGGTGGCACCCGCCAGCGAATTGCAGATCGAACACACCCGGCGCGTAATGGGGGGTGACGATCTGGAAATGTGGGTGAACGCGCTCCTCTACTCAGGGCTGGCCGCCGATGGCATGACGGTGGCGGCGCTCTCGTATATCGGTCCCGAGCTGCCGCCCGTGAGGCGGATGTACTGGGACGGCGCTCTCGGCGAAGCGAAGAAGCACATCGACGCCACGACCCGAGCGCTGAACGCGCGGCTCGCGACTGCGGTGGGGGGAAAGGCGCTGACCGTGATGAATCCGGCAGTCGTTACCGCCGCTTCAGCGGCCATTCCCGCCATGCTTCGCTACATGGCGGACTACCTGGGCGTCGTGGAGGGCGGTACCGGCCGCTACAACGATCCGCTCGACGTTGGTATCGGCTTCGCTCGTGCACTCTACGGCGACGGCGAGCCTTGGCGCCAGGAACTCGACGGGGAAGGGCGTCTTCGCCTCGACGCCGACGAACTCGACGCCGAGCTGCAGCGCGCCATCGAGCAAGCCTGGCACGTGCGGGAGGGCCCAGCGCCCGAGGTCACGCGCGTTGGACTGGAACGTTTCAAGCGGGAGTACATGCAGCTCTACGGCTGGGGTGTCGACGGAGTTGACTACACCGCCGCCTGCACCGTCGACCCGCCGCTCGACGAAGCGATGGGCGTAGTCGATCTGATCGACTGAGGGGCGCTCAGATCAGAATCCGTACGCTGCCTTCAGCTCCTCATCGCTCTCGGCGAGCATCCGTGCCAGCTCGACCATCACCCGACATTGTTTCACGGTCGCGTCGTCCTGCATCTTGCCATCGATCATCACGGCGCCGGTTCCGTCGCCCATCTCCTCGATCACGTGCTTGGCCCAGAGAACTTCATCGACTGGCGGACTGAAGACTCGCTTGGCGATCTCGATTTGCACCGGGTGCAGGCTCCACGCGCCGACGCAGCCCATCAAGAAGGCATTCCTGAACTGGTCCTCGCAGGCGAGCGTGTCCTTGATATCGCCGAAGGGGCCGTAGTAGGGCAGAATGCTGCTCGCATTGCACGCGTCCACCATGCGGGCCATCGTGTAGTGCCAGAGGTCCTGCTGCGCAGACGGGCGCGCTGCCTCCGGGTCGTCGGGGTTCGGGTCCGTGCGCACCAGATAGCCCGGGTGGCCACCGCCGACGCGGGTGGTCTTCATGCGTCGGCTGGCGGCGAGATCGGCGGGGCCGAGGGAGAGCCCCTGCATGCGCGGGCTGGCGGCGCAAATCTCCTCGACATTGGCCACGCCCAGTGCCGTCTCGAGGATCGCGTGGATCATCAGCGGCCGGTCGAGGCCGGCCCGGGCCTCGAGTTGCGCCAGCAGGCGGTCCATGTAGTGGATGTCCCATGCGCCTTCGACCTTGGGCACCATGACGACTGTCAACTTGTCTCCGATTTCGCTCACCAACTGGATCACGTCGTCCAGTGCCCAGGGGCTGTCCAGGCTATTGACGCGCGTCCAGAGCTGGCACGAGCCGAAGTCCGTGTCGCGGGCGATCTTGATCAGCCCTTCGCGGGCCGCGATCTTGTTGTCGGCCTGGATGGCGTCTTCGAGGTTTCCGAGCAGCACGTCGCACTTCTTCGCCATGTCTGGAACTTTGGCGGCCATCTTCGCGTTGCTCGGGTCGAAGAAGTGGATCATCCGCGACGGCCGGAAGGGGATCTCGCGCATCGGCTCGGGGGCTCCGAGCGCCATGGGCTGAAAGTAGTCTCTTGCATTTCTCATGGTTACTCGCTCCTGCAGTCAGGATTCGTATAGCTTGATTACCCGCACACCGTTCTTCGGGGCGGCCTCGATACACAAGTCACAGAGGACGCACTCGTCGAGATTCTGCTCGTCGATTTCCACGCCGCTCGCCGCGGCGACGAAGATTCCGACCGGGCAGACCTCCTCGAGCTTCGCGGCGATTCCGGCATCTTTGGCGACTTCGGGATCGACCTTTACGTCGATGAACAGACCGGGCATGACTACTTGACCTCCGCGAGACGCTTCTCGAGCAGGCGGGGAATCTCCTCGATACGCTCTGCCACCGAGATGCCCGCTTGTTCCATACGTTTGATCTTCTCAGCCGTGGTGTCTTCCTTGCCCTCGACGATGGTGCCGGCGTGGCCAAAGCGCATGCCCTTCATCTCATCCATGAAGCGCCCCGCCATGAAGGCCACGACGGGAAGGCGCGAGTTGTTCGCCTGAATCCACTCGGCCAGCTCGGCCTCCATCCGCCCTCCCGGCTCCGAGTAGATCGCGATCGCCCGGGTCTCGGGATCGGCCTCGAAGAGCGGCATCAGCTCCGCATAGCTGGTGCCCACGATGGCGTCACCGCCGATCGAGACACAGGTCGACTGGCCGAGACCGGCGGCCGTCAGTGTCGATGCGATCTCGGTCGTCATGCCTCCGGAACGGCTCATCACCCCGATGTTCCCCTTTGTGTAGGCCTGGCGTGTGTTGGCTGCGGGGCCTCCGACTCCGCCCATCTTGGCTTCGTCGGGAGAGATGATGCCGAGGCAGTTGGGGCCGATGATGCGGGCGCCCCGCAGTGTCGCCAGCTCGACCATCTGCGCCACCTCACGCCGCGGCACGTTCTCGGTGACGACGACGACGAGACGGATGCGGTTCTCGAGCGCCTCGAATACCGCGTCGCGCGTGAATTTCGGTGGCACGGAGACGACCGATCCGTCTAGCGACCCCTCTTTTCGAACGACATCCCGCACGCAGTCGTATACCGGCACGCCGTAGACATCGCGGCCCGCGCGACCGGGTGTCACGCCACCGACGATTCTTGCCCCGTAATCGAGATTCTCGCGGGTCAGATTCACGGCTTCGCGACCGGTGATGCCCTGGATGATGAACTTCGTGTCCTTGCTGATCAGAATCGACATGAAACGCCTCTGCCCTTTCGCGCCAATCAGGAGATCTTTGCCACGGCGCGGCCGGCTGCGTCGTGCATCGAGACGCTGCGGTCGCAGTATTCGACGCCGTACTTGCGAAGGATCTTGAAACCCTCATCCTCCCACGAGCCCGGTATCCGGAAGATTGCGATGGTCTCGGCCGGGTCCCTTCCCGCTGCGATGCAGCCCTTGATCACGCCCCGCGCGACGATGTCGACGCGTGTGTTCGAGACGACATTCATCATGACCGCGAGCTTCTCGACACCGGGCTTTGACAAGATGAGCTGGGTGAGCGCTTCAGCCTTCTTGACGCTGGGGTTGCCGCCGATCTCGCAGTAGTTGGCGGGCCGTCCCCCGTGCTGGCGGACTGCGTCGAAGAGCGTGAGCGAGCCGCCACCCGCTCCAATCACCAGGCCGAGATTGCCGTCGAACTCCACGACGTTGCCCGCGACGCCTCGGTGGTCCACGGCATTGACTCGCGCGCCGGCCAGCTCGAAGTCGGTGGGGGGGCGGGCCTGGCGCGTCTCGTCCTCTCCAATGCCGAGTTCCTCGAGCAGCTTCTTGTGGTTGCCGCGCGCTTCCGCCTCCATGTCGACGTGGCCATCGAGCACGACGAAAGAGCCGTCTTCGAGTCGCGCCAGCGGATTGATCTCCGCCAACGTGAGGTCGTAGGCGAGGAAGATCTTCATCAGCTCGAAGACGATGGGTGTGAGCCGATTCAGCGCGGCGCCAGTGACACCGGCAGCGCCGACGGCCTCTTTGGCGATGCGCGGCGAGAGGGGCAGGATGCTGGAGAAATGCGTCTTGGAGACGTGTTCGGGGTGAGTCTCCGCGACCTCTTCAATGTCGATTCCGCCCATGTCGCTGAAGACCAGCACCGGCTTCTTGGCCCGGCCATCCCAGGTGATGGCGACGAAGTATTCCTGCGCGACGGCGCTCTTCCTTTCGACCAGGACCGAGCGTGCGCTCTCGCCCTGGACGACGATCGGCATGATGCTCTGGAAATGCTCGGCCGCCTCGTCGGCGCTCTCCGCGAACTTCACCGCACCGGCCTTCATGCGGCCGCCGGAAAGCACCTGGCTCTTGAGCACCACCGGGCCGCCGATTTCCCCGAAGGCTTGGCGAGCCTCCGCGGCCGAGTTCACGCGCTGGCCCGGGCCAAGGGGGAGTCGGTGGCGCCTGAAGAGCGCCTTTGACTCGTACTCGTAGAATCGCATGATGAAGCCTCTCCGATATCGAGTGGATCGTCCCGCGTCGTGCATCTCCCCGCACGCGACCCCCGCACGGGGCTCTCTGCCGGTCTGGCGCCGTCGCCAGGCTTTCCCCGTTGTTGTAGCGAAGTTTGCGTCGGGTGGAGGGTGCGGGAGGCTCAGTGCTGCACGCGGGTGCGACAAGCATGTCTAAGCAGGCGAACTCTATAGGCATTGGTCATCGGCTTCAAGCGCCAAGCCACGCCTGGAGCCGATGCGGCGCGGTTCGATGCTGCCGGCGGACGGTGGGGGAGATCGGCGCCTGCCGCAGGGCGCGCAGGCCATCCCCGCCTGACAACGCCCAGCCAGCGCGGTGCCCGACCTCGCGCTAATCGCGGATCCGCACTCAACAAATCGGGCCGGCGGGACGAAATATGAGGCTGCCGGGATCAAAGCGGGGAAGCCATGGCCGACAAGCTATCAGTGCTGATTGTAGACGACAGCCGCAGCGTGATTACGAAGCTCGCAGGCATGATCGCCGAATTCGAGGATGTTGATCTGGTCGGGACGGCGCGCGATGGTGCCTCGGCGATTCAGAGGGTCTCGCAGCTCCAGCCCGACCTCGTTCTGATGGACATCGTGATGCCCGGCATGGACGGGATTGCTGCCCTTCGGATTCTCAACGCGAACCATCCGGAGGTCCAGGTCGCCATGGCCTCCTCGGTTGGCGGCGCGCCGAGCCGCGCGGAGGAGGCCTTCCGCCTCGGCGCTGTCCAGGTGGTCGGCAAGCCGTTCGACGCGGAGATTCTCGAGGCGCTCTTCGAGAGCGCGAAGAGACGGCGCGCCGACGACGAGAGGTGAAATGCGACGATGAGCGTGAAGTTCTTCGGGCAGTTCCTGATCGAACGCGGTGAGGTCGACAGCGGTCACGTCCGCGAGGCGATTGAGCTAATGGAGCAGAACAACCGAAGCCTGGGTGAGATCGCCGTGGCGGAGCGGCTGCTCTCCTTGGCGGATTCCGATCGAGTGAATCGACGCCAGCGCACCGTGGACAAGCCATTCGGAGACCTGGCGGTGGCGATGACGCTGCTCAGCTCGGACCAACTCGTCAGCTGCCTACGGTTGCAGCGCGAGTCGCGACTGATGATCGGAGAGGCGCTCGTGAGACTCGGCCACCTCGCCGAGGATCGTCTCGCCCCGGCGCTCGACGCGTTCAAGGCGGATCAGGCCCAGTACCAGGTCGCCGCTGACCGCATCTTGCCCGATCCGCTCGCGAACAACAGAATCGCGCCCTACGTGCTGGACATGCTCCCCAAGTTTGCCATGCGCATGGCCAGCATTACGCTGAAGGTTGGCGTCCCTCAGGTGCTGGCCGAGAGCCCTCCCTTCCCGTTCAGAGTCTCGCTGCCGATCCACGGCCACCGAGGTCTGGAGATCACGCTCGTCGGAGATCGCGCGTTCTACCTGAGGCTCGCCGCTCGAACCGCCGGGCTGGAAGAGTCGGTCTTGGACGACGAACTCATTGCCGATGGCGTCGGAGAATTCCTGAACGTGCTCTGCGGTAACGCCATGAGCGCACTCGAGCGAGACGGCGTCCCGACGGAACTCGGCGTACCGGACTACGATGCCGAACTGAGCGATGGCTGGATCTTCGATCTCGGCACGAGTCACGGGCGAGCCGCCCTGGTGCTCGCTCAATTCTAGTCGGGGCACCCTCGGCCACGCTGGCGATCCCGCGAGTCCCCAAGCTCGCCCCCACCGCTGCCTCGAAGAGCGGCGAGAAGCCTCTCGACAAGCCTACGCGTAGTGGGAGCGGCGCTTGATTGCCAGTGTTCGCTCCAGCTCGAAGATGCGCACCTTTTTGAAGCCGTCCGGCGCGTTCGCGTCCTGTTCTCCTTCGGCCGGGCGGAACTTGTGGCCCAGCAGTCGCGTTTCGACCAGCCCGAGATCCTCGCGCTGCGGGTGGTCGCGCTTGTCGAGGATCTGGGTCGCTGCAAAGACCGTGTCACCCGCCTGCAGCGGCGCGGTGTGCCTTCCAGTCGTGTAGACCACATCTCCCAGCGCGTTGTCGCCGACGTCCGGCCCCGAGAGGCCCAGGCAGAGCACGAATGGGATGCCGCCGAAGATGATGAGTTCACCGCCCACATAGCGCTCCGGGGCGAGACCGATCATGAACTGGTTACAGTGCACCTGGCTCGTGTTGTCGAGAATACCCGTGAGGTGGATGTGCTCGTCGGTCACCGTCCGTCCACGCGAGTGTTCGATTAGCGAACCGGGCTCGAGGTCTTCGAAGTAGCTATCCGGTCTGGAGAGGTGCGCCAGGGCCTTGTAGTCCGCCTCGGGTCGATACTCGGGCAGCCAGAGCTCGCAGTTCACTGGATCGGGGTCGACCTGGAAGCCCTCGACATCGATCGTTTCGTCGTCCTTGTAGACCTGGACCTTGCGCTGCCAGGCCATCGCGATGGCCTCGTCTTCGGCTCCGATGTTCTTGCGGGCGACGGACTGCACATGGACGATACCGAGATTCGGTCGGCTCGAGGAGGGCCGTACTCCAAGCACCTTTGTCTCCACCTCGATGGTGTCGCCGATGTAGATCGGGGCGCCAAAGCGCATGTCTATGTATTCGAGATTGGCGCGCGCGTTCTCCGAGATGTCTTCGACCGTTTGGCTGAACGCGACGAGCATGACCAGGCCGGGTGGGCAGACGAGATCGCGGTAACCGTGGGTCCGGGCGAAGCGGACATTCTTGCAGAGCGGGTTTGTCGCCATCGAGAAGTCGGTGAAGGTCGTGAAGAGACCTTCGCTGATGGTCTTCCCGCCTTTGTGACGGAAGACCTGGCCCGGCTTGAAATCCTCGAGGAAGTTGCCCGTTTTCTTGCGGACGACCTTGCTGGCTGCGCTGGGGGACTCGCTCACGGGATGCTCTCCTTCGGGCGCCTGGTGAACGGACGACGAGTCTAGCCCGCTTTTCGCACCAGGTCGCCACTGTGTTTCTGGCCAAGTCGCCACGACGACGGTGCATCTCCGCATTCGAGCAAGAGCAATCGCCGCCCCGCTCCTCGACGCAGAGTCAACCGCGCCTGCGCCGACGAACGACGGTTTGCCTTGCGATGAAGAAGAGCACGCCACCGTGCGACTCGAAGTCATCCTCGAACCGGCTGAAGATCAGACCGACCCGCACGCGGTTCTCGCGCCGCTGGAGACGGAGACCCTTTGGAACAAGGACTGCCAGCACCAGGTCGACGAAAGCCGCCGCTCAGTATCGGCGCGAGACCGTCACCATGTTCTCCTGTCGCGAGACGTGTTCGAGCGGATACGTTGGGGGCAGGCGCGGCGGCTACGCTGGCGGCGGGCCGGGTGGCGTGCTGGCTCTCGGGATCGCGAGCGTTGCCGCCGGCGCGGTCTCCGGGCGGAGCAGCACGAGGGCCAGGGTTCGGCCGCGCGTAGCAAAGCGCGTCGCGCTGGCCTCGAGACGAAGGGTCGTGCCGTTCACGTCGGCCAGCGTAGCGTGGAAGCGCTGCGCGTCGTTTCCCTCCGCGATGGCATCGAGCTGACTCCACCAGTGCCGGTGCCCGGCCCGGGGCACGAACGAGACGAGATCGATACCGAGCAGCGCGTTGCTCTCGAGGCCGAGAAGTGCCCCGGCGGCGGGGTTGGCGTCCACGATCTTGCCGTCGCCGACATCGACTGCGAGGAAGGCGTCGAGCACTCTGTCGATGGCCGCGACAACGGCCCGGCGCCGGACGCGCGGCGATCCCTTCGCGCGCGGCCGGCCACGTGTCGTGCGCAGCGAGAGCCGGAAATGGTCGAGCAGCGGATCGAGTGCATGACGCAGAGTCTCGCCCTGGGGACCGGCGAGCTGGGCTGCTGCGTCGGCCCAGGCGCTCAGCAGCGCCATCACGCGACGCTCGTCGGGTCGCAGGCCATCCAGCGCCGGGGCAGGAGCTTCTCCCCGCATCAGTGCGGTCGATGCGAAGGTGCGAAAGCGGCGCAGGGTCTCGGCCTCCGGGCCGGAGGCGCGGGGAGCGGCGGGACCGAGGCGGGTGCTCAGCACGCCTTCGATCTGACGTCTATTGCCGAGCAGCCAGGTCGCGAGATCGCGATTCGGCTCCATGTCGAATAGTCTAGCGTGCATGTCTCACCAGGTCCCGTCAGGGTGCGGAGATACGCCGTCACGGCAACGGCCAAGCGAGATCCGCGGGCCAGCAGCCGCTCGGCCCATGGAAGGCCCCCCGATCCGGGTTAACTCCGAGCATTCTGTGGCCGATGTCTGGAGGGCATGAGTAAGAGACCCGACGCCCCTCGAATTCTGGTCTCCTACACGCGTCCCGAGGCGTTCGTGGGCAAGACCCGGGAGATCTTCGGTCGTCTTGGCTATCGAATCGTCGAGCCCGGGGAATTCGCTGAGAGACGGCGGGCCGGTGACGACGGTTGCCCGGTGCCCGACCTGCTGATCGTCGACGAGCGGCGACTGGTGGAGGCGACTTCGGTCACGGCGCAGGCCGCGGCGCCGATCATCCTGCTGACGGGGCGACAGGGCCTCCAGGGTTCGAATCCGCGCATCGTCGGCGCGATCAGGCGGCCGGCTGGCCTCCACGAGCTCTATCGATTGGTTCAGCAGATCTTCGAGGAAACTCCCCGCAGTACACTCAGGGTCTCGCTCTGCTTGCCGGCGCGCTGTCGGCACGGTGGCAGCGCCTGGGACGGAGCCCTGGTTTCACTATCCGACAACGGCGGCTTGCTACGCGGTGTCGAGGGCCTGCCGTTGGGGGCGCACTTCGATCTTTCTTTCGAGCTTCCGCACGTCGGCGAGATCGAGCTTCGCGCGGAGGCGGCGTACCAGCTCGTGCAGGACGTAGGCGTCGTCTTCAGTGGCATCGATCCGGCGGCCCGAAGCGCCATCGGCGGATTCGTCAGCGAGACGATCGGCCGTTAGCGAACCGGGCCGGAAAGTCTGCCACCGCGCCTGAATTGGGCGCCGACTCCACGCAATTCGGGTTAGTATCCGTGCGGCCACCGGTCGCGGGTCCGGTATTCCGAAGCAGGGGGCGAGCAGCGAAGTGAGGGAGTCTTCCGAGGCAGCCGCGGTCCAGCCCCTCGACGAGTGGTGTCGTTTCGATCTCTTCGCTCCGACGCCCGAGCACGAGCTGCTGGCAGCAAGCCTGCGACAGTTCGTCGAGCGTGAGGTCGAGGGGCAGGCATCCGAGCACGACCGCTCGGAGACCTTCAATCTGTCCCTCTTCCGGAAGGCGGGCGAGCTCGGTCTGCTCGGGGTGACGATTCCCGAGTGTTACGGCGGCGCGGGTCTGGACGCGGTGGCGGCCGTACAGCTCTTGGAGGCTCTCTCGACCTCCGATCCCGGCTTTGGACTGGCGCTGCTGGCCCACTCTTTTCTCTTCGCCCACAACTTGGCGGTCAATGGCAGTGAGGAGCAGTGTCGCCGCATCTTGCCGCGAGTCGTGAGTGGAGAGTGGGTGGCGGGCATGTGCATGACCGAGCCCGAGGCCGGGACTGACGTACTCGGCATGAGGACGCGTGCCGAGCGCGATGGCAAGGACTGGCGGCTGAGCGGCGTCAAGACGTTCATCACCAACGGTGGAATCGCCCCGGACACGCTGGGCGATGTGTTCATCGTCTATGCCGCGACAGGCGAGCGCTCACTGAGCGCGTTCCTCGTCGAGAAGGGCATGTCCGGCTTCCGCCTCGGACAGAAGTGGTGCGACAAGCTGGGCATGCGGGCCTCGTTCACGGCCGAGTTGATCTTCGAAGACGTGCGCGTCCCGGCTGACAATCTGATGGGTGAAGAGGGGCAGGGCACAGCCCACATGATGCGCAACCTCGAGATCGAGCGGCTGACTCTGGCGGCGCAGGGTCTCGGCATCGCGCAGCGGGCGCTGCGCGTGATGCTCGAGTACGCGGATCAGCGCAAGAGCTTCGGTCGGCCGATCCGCGAGTTCGGACAGATCCAGCGCCATATTGCCGAGACCTACGCGGAGTACCGGGCGGCACGAGCCTTCGTTTATGACACGGCGCGGCGACTCTCCTTCCGGAGTGCCGGCCAACGCGTGGACGCGGATGCGGGCAAGTTGTTGGCCTCACAGGTGGCCAAGCGCGCGGCCGACGCGGCGATTCAGGTGCTCGGCGGCAACGGCTACATGGGCGAGTACGTGGTGGAGCGGTTGTGGCGCGACGCGAAGCTGCTGGAGATCGGCGGCGGCACGCTAGAGGCCCATCAGAAGAACATCACCAAGGATCTCGCGCGGGATCCCTCAATCGTGGGCTGATTGCTGAAGCTCCGACTGTGATCGCTCATCCCCTGTGTGACGGGAGTGGCTGGAGCTCGAACATGGGCGATGTACAGAAGCGCGGCCGGCAACTCTCACCCGATGAGATGGTCGAGCGGTTCACGGACTTCGTGGCCGAGCAGGAAGCGGTCGAACGTTCCGCTGTTCGCGTCGACAATCTGAAACGGCTTGCAGGCGGTGCCTCGCGCATGCTGTGGTCGGTGGACGTGGAAGTCGACGAGGGTGGGCGGGCGGCCAGCAAGCTCGAGCTCGTGCTGCGCCAGGACCCGCCCGGCCGAATTCAACAGGGTGGGATGGCGCTCGAGTTCGAGCTGCTGCGAGCCGCCGCCGAGCGGGGTGTGCCCGTTCCCACGGTCTACTGGTGCGCCCGGGACGCCGAGCCGCTGGGGGCGCCGTTCTTCGCCATGCAGCGCCTTTCGGGCGAAGCAATCCCACGACGCCTGCTGCGCGACGAGAGATACGCCGGCACGCGCGCGGTGATGGCCCGTGAGCTCGGCGAGATCCTGGCGAAGATCCACAGCATCGACCATGCGGCGCCGGAGCTGGCCGGTCGGCTGCAACGCCCGCCCGACGGAGCCACGCCCGCGCAGTTCGAGATCGACCGCTTGGTCGGGGGCTATCGCGCCGTCGCAGTCGAGCCCCATCCGGTGCTCGACCTTGCGGAGCGCTGGCTGCGCGCCCGCGTGCCAGAGAGCCGGCCGCTCGGGCTCGTGCACGGCGACTATCGCATGGGCAACTTCATGTTCGACGACCGGGGCACCGTGGGCGTGCTCGACTGGGAGCTGGCCCACGTCGGGGATCCGGCGGAGGATCTGGCCTGGCTGTGTGTACGTGCTTGGCGCTTCGGCAACGACCATCTGGCGGCTGGCGGTGTCGGCAGCCGCGAAGAGCTAGTGGAGGCCTACCAAGCCGCGGGTGGTCTGCCGGTGGAGCCCGACGTGCTCAGCTTCTGGGAGGTGCTGGGCAATCTCAAGCTGGCACTCGTCTTCATCACGCAGGCCCGCGCCTACTTGGACGGCGCCCATGCCACGGTCGAGCTGGCGTCACTGGGTCGGCGCATCGCGGAAGCTGAGCAGGAGCTGTTGCGGCTGATGGAGGGCGCGACGTGAACGATCGACCGACAGCGGTCGAGCTCCTGGAGGCGGTGCGTCGCTTCCTACAGGACGACGTCATGCCTGCGCTCGACGGCCACCTCGGCTACCAGGTTCGCGTGGCGGCCAACGTCGTTGCCATCGTGGCGCGCGAGATCGAGTGCGGGGAGCGTCACCTCGAGGCCGAGTGGTGTCGCCTGGCGGAACTCTTCGAAGAGTCGGGCGCGGCACCGGCCGGTTGCCTAGCACGACGCGAGCAGATCCAGACCTGGAGCGAGAGGTTGTGCGAGGAGATCCGCGCCGGTCGGGCCGATGCCGGGCCACGACGTGAGGCGGTGATCGCCCATCTGGAGCAGACCGTGGCGGAAAAGCTCGAGGTGACGAAGGGCGCCGGCTGACAAGCCCTGCGGCGCGGGTGGGGCCGAGTTGGGGCGGGAGGTGCTTGCCGCCTGCGTCTCACTTCGCCCGCGTCGTGGCGCAGCATGCTGGGCAGGGCAGCAGAGTTGCGGTAATCAACCCTCCGCCGACAACCGGCCCCTTGCCTCGCACGGCGATCTAATTCGACGCTCTCCAAGCTGAATTCGGGAACGAGAAATGACGGCCCTAGAGCCCGTTACAGAAGAGCGCTCCGTCGCACGTGAGGTCGAGCGCCGGCGTTCCTTCGCGATCATCTCGCACCCCGACGCCGGCAAGACGACACTCACGGAGAAGCTCTTGCTCTACGGCGGGGCGATCCGGCAGGCAGGAGCGATCCGGGGGCAGCGGGCGGCGCGACACGCCACGAGCGATTGGCTCGAGCTCGAGCGTCAACGGGGAATCTCGGTCAGCAGCTCCGTGCTTCACTTCGACTACGCGGGCTACCGCGTCAATATCCTCGATACACCGGGTCACCGCGACTTCAGCGAGGACACGTATCGTACGCTGATGGCTGCCGACAGCGCCGTGATGCTGATGGACGCTTCCAAGGGCGTCGAGGAACAGACCCGCAAGCTCTTCCAGGTCTGTCGCCTGCGCCGCATACCGATCTTCACCTTCGTCAACAAGATGGATCGGTTTGGCCGCGACGGGCTCGACCTGATGAGCGAGATCGAGGATCTGCTCGGAATCGACGCGGTTCCGGTGAGCTGGCCGATCGGCTCCGGGAAGGATTTTCGCGGCGTCTACGATCGGTTGGCACAGCGGGCTCTGCTCTTCTCGGGTGGCGAGCACGGTACGACCCGCGTGACACAGCGCGACGTGGAGGGTGGTATCGACACCCCGGCTGTTGCCGAGGCGCTCGGCGAGTTCCACGGCGACGTCCGAGAACATCTCGAGCTACTCGATGGCGCTGGCGCCGAGCTCGATCTCGCCGCCGTTCGGGCGGGTCGGCAGACACCGATGTTCTTCGGTAGCGCTCTGACCAACTACGGTGTTCTTCCATTCCTCGAGCGTTTTCTGAGCATGGCGCCACATCCCGGTGTCCGGCTCGCCGACGGCGAGCGGATCGATCCGGCGGCGCGTCCCTTCTCGGGCTTCGTGTTCAAGATCCAAGCCAATATGGACAGGGATCACCGCGATCGCATCGCCTTTCTGCGCGTCTGTTCGGGGCGTTTCGTCAAGGGTGACAGCGCCGTGCACGTGCGCACGGGCAAGAAGATCCGCTTGGCCAACTCCACGTTGATCATGGGCAAGGACCGCCAGGAGGTGGAGGAGGCCTACCCGGGTGACGTCGTCGGTCTCTTCGATCCCGGGGTCTTCCGCATCGGCGATACCGTCAGCCAAGAGGGGAGCTTCTCCTATTCGGGGATCCCCAGCTTTTCGCCGGAGTGTTTCGTGCGCGTGGAAGTCGCCGCTGTGCTGAAGCGCAAGTCGTTGGAGAAGGGGCTCGAGCAGCTCGTTCAGGAAGGAGCCGTGCAGCTCTTTCGGGACCCGCACAGCGACTCGGCCGCACTCGTTCTGGGAGCCATGGGACCGTTGCAGTTCGACGTGATGAAACACCGGTTGGCGGATGAGTACGGTGTCAACGTCGATCTTTCGCCGTTGCCGTTCAAGCTCGCGCGCTGGCCGCAGGGCGACTTTGATCCGGAGATCTTCCGCTATTCGGAGCGCGTCAGAGTCGTCGCGGACCGCGATGGTCGGCCGGTCCTCCTCGCTCAGGGCCGCTGGGATCTGGACCGCGCGTTGCAGAGGCACAGCGGCCTGATCCTGTCGGAGACAGCCGATCCCAGCCTGTTCGAGAATGAGAGCTAGCGCCGCGCACGGCGCCTCCCCCTCTTCAGCGGCGTTTGTTCTCGAAGCGTACCCATCAAACCGGCGGATTTTTTCCACTTGTCGAGGCGTGTGCGGTAGTCTGTAGAGTGGGGTGGGGGAGTTGGATGTGGTGCGGGAGCACGCACGCGTCCGCGATATCAGTGGCGTTCCATCGGGTGCGGCGTCCGCCGGGAGGCGCCATGGGCGGAGACATTTCCCCGCGGCACGGCGGGACGAGACGACGTGACGGCACGAACGAGGTCCAGACGACTCTGCTCGATCTGTTGATGGGAATCGATGAGGTCGCCGACAGCGAGCAGGAGAGTCTTGCCGCCGCCATGCAGCTTCTGCGATGCGGTCGCGTTCGCGTCATCTCGAGGTCGAGTGAACTGGCCGGGGCCGGCCTGCTCTCGAGAGCGCGCCTCCGGGACCTGATCGAAGAGGAGGTTCGCTGAGCGGCGTGGGCGGAACCCGGCGGAGCCGGCTCGGCACGGCGTGATCAGGGCAGGGTAGGGTCCGGGACGCCCTGGCCTTCGAGCACCTGGCGGATGAAATCGAGGATCTGCGAGCTGGGGACCGCGAAGGCGATGCCCTGCGCGCTCCGGGCCAGCGCGGTGTTCATACCGACCGCGCTTCCGCCGAGGGTGATCAGCGGTCCGCCCGAGGAGCCGGGGTTGATGGCGGTGTCGGTCTGAAGAAACTCGATCTGCCGCCCTTCAGTGTCCTCCAGCTTCAAGAGCTCACGCCCGGTCTGACTGATGATGCCCTGGCTTGCGGAGTGCCCGAGGCCGAGCGGATTGCCGATCGCGATCACGCAGTCGCCCACCGCGACCTGGGACGAATCGCCGATCGGGATGTAGGGAAACGGACCGCTCGCATTCTTGAGCTGGAGCAGAGCGATGTCGAGTACCGGGTCGCGAGCGACCACCTCGACCTCGTGGTCCACCCCGTCGCTCGTTCTTGCTTTGATCGTCACGGCATTGGCGATGACGTGATTGTTGCTGAGCAAGAAGCCCGACGGGTGGATGAAGAACGCAGAGCCCAGTGCCTCGCCCGGCAGCGGGAAGCGAAGGCTGAAGCCGGGCAGCGCGATCGGCAGCAAGCTGAGGCGATACGGCGTCGCCGTCGTGGTGTAGACGCTTGCCACCGCCGGCATCGCCGTCTCCACGACCCGACGGATGGTATGGCTGTGCAGCGCGATCTCTGCCGGCGGCTCGTGAGAGGCGACGACGACCTGGTCGATTCCCTTGGTCACAAGCTCCTGGGTCGACGGCCTCAGCCAGATCGGTGTGTTCGGCGTAACCAGCGTCGCGGGCTCCTGGCTGACGCCGATGCCGAGAATCGAGCATCCCCCGGACGCGGCGGCCATCAGCAGCACAGCGGGCACGAGTGCGCACGTGAATCTCGGGAAGTGTGATTTCGTCATCGACTCTCCGGTCACCGACAATGCCCGGCGGCGCCTGGCGACGCGAGACTCGATGCCTGTGCGTTCAGCCTAACGCAATGCCTCGGACCGGCCGGAACGCGCGGAAGGTGCGGGCGCTCTCGAGTGGCCGGCAGTGTAGGTGGCGCACCATGGGAAGACAATCGAGTGGCTGGCGCGACAACGCGTCAACTCACGGCGATCTCTTCGTGCCACCGACTCTCGTCGCCGGCTCTGCCATTGCGGTGCGGGTGCCCGAGTTGACGACGCCCCGCCGAGGCGGGGCGCGTCAACGATGGATACATCAAGGAAGTGCGAGTCGCGAACTCTGCACAGCGGCGAGCGATGAGATCAGCAGCGCCTTCGCACACTGATTAGCCCTGCGAACTTTGTGCCACAGATGCACATGTCTGGGAAACTCGTTCTCCTACTTGGGGTTGCGGTGTGGACAGCGCTGTCACTAGCGAGAAGACATGTCGCTCGCTGGCGCAGAACGCGGCGGTCTCGGCCAAGAACGCCCGTGCGACCCGATCCATCGGCCGCGAAACCCTGCGGATCCGGCAGGTTGCCGAGAGTGGCGCAGAATGCCCGGGGCGGTGCAGATTGCTTCGTGTGAGCTCGACCGCGTGGCTTAAGCCCCATGCGCCGCTCGAGCGGGCCGGCCAACGCTCGCTGGTGACCCGCCCTTGGGGGAGTGCTCCGCATGGGCTGGCTGCCGCAGACATCGTTGACATCCGGTGCGGATTCTCCACGCTCTCGCGCCATGCCGATCTACGAATATCGCTGTGAGGTCTGCGACCAGGTCATCGAGGCCCTGCAGAAGATGTCCGACTCCCCACTGCGGGACTGCCCAAGCGGGGATGGCGGCAGACTGGCCCGCCTGATCAGCGCCCACAATGTCGGGGGCGTTGCTTCGGGCCGGGAGGGTGCTGCGTGTGAGCGCAGCGAGGCGCCCGCCTGCGGCGGTTGTGATTTCGCCGGAACCGGCTGCTCCTGAGGCTGAGCGCTTCACGGGGACGGCTTCGGGAAGCGCGCTACACCCTCCTCGAGCTGTACGCCAAACGTGTTGAGGGCCATCGAGACGAGGTTGTACTGTCCGACGGCGAAGATCACGTCCATGAGTTGCTGCGTGTCGTAGCGTTCGCGAAGCAACTGCCAGGTGGACTCGCCGATGAACGCATCGGCGAGAAGCTCGTCGGCCGCGCGCACCAGGGTGGCCTCGAACGGGTCCCAGCCGGCGGCGTCGGGCCCGGCTGCGACACGCTCGATCTCTTCGGCCGTCAGGCCGGCC
Organism: Deltaproteobacteria bacterium; assembly: GCA_029261835.1. GTDB lineage: Bacteria > Myxococcota_A > UBA9160 > UBA9160 > UBA4427 > JAJDAO01. Next base: position 346,672 of record JAJDAO010000003.1, read on the forward strand.
ATGCGGCCGATTGCCACGTGCATCGACCATTCGTACTCGGCGCGACACAGCCATCCTACGCGGAGGATGAGGATTTCCCGATCGCGAGCCGGCAGTGTTGACTTGTTCAGGACGTGAGCCCCGAAGACCATCCAGCGCTTCATGAGCTTCGGGTGATTGGCCAGCGTTCGGTAGATGCCGAGTACATGGCCATCTTGACTGAGGCGATCGAGCTGCAGGCGGGTTTCTTCATCGGCATCATCCAGCTCGATCGGATCGATTCGGGGCTCTTCGAGTCGCACTCTCTTCTCCTTAGGCTTCGTTTCTGGCTCGGTGTCGCGTCCGCCGCCGCGCAAGACTTCAGCGGTTCGCGCGCCGCGCTGAAGTGGAAGCGGCAATGTAGCCGCCCGTGCTTCCGGATTCGCGGCTTGCACCAGGGCACGACCGGTCTCGTTGGTACGCTCGACGTGATAACCTCCTCACGCGGGCATAACGTCCGCGGCGCGGCAGCTCGCAGCGTTCAGGGTCGATCGGAGTGGGAGCTTGAAGCTCGTCGGGGTGCTGTCGCTCGTGCTCTCGCTGTTGATCGGCGCCGCCGGCCTCCTCTGGCTCTCTCCGTTGTGGCGAGCCGCCGACTCGTCCGAAGTCGTGATTGCCGACGTATCGTCCGAGCGCCTGACGCAGCTCGGCAGCGTGGTGGGTTTCGCCGGCCCCAACCAGAGCCACGCTTGGCTCGGGATCCCCTACGCCCGTCCGCCGCTCGACGAGCTGCGCTGGCGATCCCCGCAGCGGCCAGCTCCTTGGACCGACACTCTCGATGCGCTGGCCTACGGCTCGCCCTGCACTCAGCTCGCGAATCCGCTCGGTGGTGTCGCGAGCGAGCCAGTCGGCTCGCTGGTGGGCTCGGAAGACTGTCTCCATCTCAACGTCTGGGCGCCCCGCTTCGACCAAGCGGATGTTCCGAGCGCTTCCGAGCGGCTCCCGGTGATGGTCTGGATTCACGGCGGGGGCAATACGATCGGCCAGGCCGACTCGTTCTACGATGGCTCTCTCTTGGCGACGTCACAGAGGCTGATTGTCGTCAGCATGAACTACCGGCTCGGTCCGTTCGGTTGGTTTGCCCACCCGGCACTGGCTTCCTCCGCCGCGAGTGACCAGGAGCGTTCGGGCAACTTCGGAACACTGGACTTGATCGCAGCGCTGCGCTGGGTGCGGGACAACATCGAGTACTTCGGTGGTGACCCCGACCGGGTCACTCTCTTCGGCGAGTCGGCGGGCGGAACGAATGTCGTGAGTCTGCTGCTTTCACCGAAGGCTGCCGGCTTGTTCCATGGCGCGATTGTCCAGAGCGGGTCGACCGCCTCGACCAGCATGGCGGGCGCCAGCCACTATCGTGATGACGCGGCGCCGGGCCACGCCTTCAGCTCGCGGGAGGTGGTTGCGAATCTGCTTGTCCAGGATGGCTCGGCGACAGATCGCGACGCCGCGAGACTTTTCGCCGAGGGCTTCGAGGCGGACGAGCTGGTGGCCTATTTGAGAGGAAAGGCTGCGCGGCAGGTGATGAACGCGTATCTCGCCGAGGAGGACCAGCAGCGCATCCGGCTGCCGAAGATCTTTCGAGACGGCGTGGTCCTGCCGAAGGCGAGGCCGTTGGAGCTCTTGAGCGACGCCGGTCGCTACAACGCCGTTCCGATCATACTGGGCAGCAACCGCGATGAGATGAGGCTCTTCTTCTCGCAGGACCCGAGATTCGTTCGCCGCTATCTGCGCTTCTTACTGCGGCTGAAGGACGAGGAGCGCTACAAGCTCATCGCCGGCTATCACAGCGATCTCTGGAAGGTCAATGGCGTCGACGTTCCGGCCGCCGAACTCCATCGGGCCCAAGGCCCGAGCGTCTACGCATACCGATTCGACTGGGACGAGGAGCCGGTCTTTCTCGGAGCGGACCTGAGCGTGATTCTCGGCGCCGCCCACGGGATGGAGATTCCGTTCGTCTTCGGCCACTTCCAGCTGAGCAATCCGTGGCTCACGCGTTTGGTCTTTCGCGCGGAGAGCCTGCCGGGTCGGGAGTTCCTGTCGGAAGCAATGATGTCGTACTGGGCGGAGTTTGCTCGCACGGGTGCGCCGGCAGGTGGACGAGAGGATCAACTTCCGAGCTGGCGGCCGTGGTCGCAGGCAGACGGCCGCGCGGGTGAGTTCATTGTCTTCGACACACCGGCTGGTGGTGGCATTCGGATGTCGTCGGAGACCGTGAGCCGGCAGGCTGTGATCGCTTCGATCGACTCCGAGGAGCGCCTCACTCAGGCGGAGAAATGCAGAATCTTCTTCGATCTCTTTCGCGACTCGGAGGACTGGACGGCGGCGGCCTACCGCGGCATGGGCAAGATCGGCTGTCGGGATCATCCCATTGAGGTCTTCGCGGTCGACTGACGGCGATCTTCTTTACCGGGCTCGGGCACGGCGACAGACGCCAACGCCTCCGAAGCGGCCGGCGCGGGGGTGTGCGAGGGGGGAGCGCTTGTGGGAAGAGCAGAGGTCCTCGATCGGCTCTTCGCCGTCATCGAAGAGAGAAGACACCAGCGGCCGGAGGGCAGCTACGTCGCTGAGCTGCTCGATGGCGGGCTCGACGCCGTGGCGGCCAAGCTGCGTGAGGAGAGTGAAGAGGTCATCGAGGCGGCCGCGTCCGGTGACACTTCGCAGATCGCTCACGAACTGGCGGATCTGCTCTTTCACGCTTGGGTATTGATGGCCGCGGTCGACGTCTCGCCCGAGCGGGTCTACGCGCTTCTGGAGCAACGATTCGGTACCGGTGGCGTGGTGGAGAAGGCGGCTCGCGCGCGGCAGCAGCGAGATGTCGAGTGAGCGGCGACCTGAGACACGCGCGGCTCTGACCCCGAGAACTCGGCTCACCTGTTCTTGCCACGGTCTCCGATTTCGCCAGAAGATGAGAAACCCCCGCTGTGGCCCCCAGATCGGCCGTCCACTGCGCATCTCCTGCATGTCGACGGCGTCGCAGGTCACTTCAGGCGTCTGGGGTGTCTTACCGAATCATCAGCAGACCGCTGCCCCCATCTTGCTCGGGGCAATACCGGAGATACGCCATGCTGATACACGCTCGAATCCCGCTTCTCGCCTGCATTGCTTGCCTGTTCACCACCGCTCCGGCGCTCGCCGGCGACGGAATCCGCCTGGAGGTCGACTTCATCGAAGGCGGTGAGGGGCAAGTCAGGGAGCACGCGACGATCTGGCTATCGAGGCGCCGACTGCGGATCGAGCAGCGTACGCCCGGCCTCAAACGCTCGGGGCACACCTTGATATACCGCGGCGATCAAGATCGCCTCTACAGCTTGGATACGGCCAACCGTGCGTACGTCGATGTCGAAAGGCGCATGATGGCTGCACTCGGTCTGGAAATGCGGGCTGCACGGCGCGAGGTGGACTCGCAGCTCGCGCGCCTGCCGAAAGACCAGCACGCGATTGCGCAGCGCCTGCTCGCTCTGCCCGAGCCGAGAGTCTCACCGACGAAGACGCCGCTCTCGGTTGTCGCCAGCGACCGCCTGCAGGAGATCGGCGGTCGTGTCTGTCGCGGCATCTTCTTGCGGCGAGCCGGCGTTCGCGTGGGGGAGGGATGTGTCGTGAGCTGGGCTGAAATCGGCGTCAGCCGAGCTGATCTCGAGGTCTTTCGTCAGCTCGCCAACTTTCAGCGTGAGCTGATGGGAGCGAATGGACTCACGCCGCTCGAGATTGTGCCCAATCAGCCGCTCGACATCCTGGTCCAATTCGACGGCTTTCCGATGTATCTGAAGCTGCTCCAGGGAGGTCTCGAGAAGAGTTCCATTCGCGTCACTGCGGTCGAGCCGATCACATCGACGGCGGGACTGTTCGAGCCTCCTCGCGGCTATGCGCGCCGCGGTGTGCTCTCACTGCTGGCCGAGCGGTTCGGCGCCGCGCCTCCGCCGGCCGGGTCCGCACCGTGAATCGCACGTGGGGGACGACCTTCTCGAGTGGCTCCGGCTCGTGCGAGTTGCCGGCTCTCGGAGCTGTCCGCGCACATCGTTCGGGGCGCAGGCCCAAGGCCATCCGGAGAAGACCGGATGGCAATCGTCACTGAACCCTCACGCAGACCTTGTCGGCAGTCGGGACTCTAGCGCGGGCAGTAAGTGGCCGATCATGACTCGTGGCCGCACGGGTTCTCGAACGCCATGTGCGGTGCAATCCGGGAGCGATTGGTGCGGAGGGTCCGCGCCACCGCCCTCTTGGGGATCTTTTGCCCTTGTCGAAGCTTCTCGTCGTCGACGACAGCGAGGAAAACCTGGCCCTGCTGCGAGTGCTTCTTGCCCGAGAGGGCTTTGAGGTCATCACGGCTCGGGATGGTGTGGCCTGTCTGCAGCGGGCGGTCGAGGACGCGCCCGACGCGATTCTCCTGGACATCATGATGCCCGGGATGGACGGCATCGAGGTCTGTCGACACCTGAAGGCGAACGAGGACACCGAGGCGATTCCAGTGCTCATGGTATCGGCTCACGACGAGGACGAGCGCATCGCTGCTGCGCTCCAGGCCGGAGCGCATGCCTACGTGAGCACGCCGGTGGACGGACCGAGTGTCGCTCATCGCGTGCGCGGCGCCGTGAAAGCCGCTCAGCGGGCACCCACGCCATCGGGCAGCGGCAGCAATACCGGACGCGGTCTATAGAGATCCATTCGTCTGGCGAGACGCTCCAGAATCGCCCACGGATCCTGCCCTTGGTGCGTCCGCAGATTGCAGACGTACGTGATCAGGAGCTCTCCGGGTCGGGAGAAGGCGCCGTGTTCCTTGGCGGCGTAGCAGATCGTATTGGGGTCGCGGCTGGCGGGGTGCTCAGGCTGTAGCTCTGGAATTCGGAAGAGGGGTATGCGGTCGGACCAGGGACCCTCCAGCCGTTCGGCCACCCGCAGATAGACGTCGTCGGATGGATTCACTGACGCCGTCGGGCTTGTCTCGCTGCCGTCGTCGGTGTCGGACGTCTGTACCGGCGAGCCGTAGACAGCCAGCCAGCGGCCGAGATCCGGGTGATGCTCGACACTCATTTCGCTGGCGTTGTCGTTCATCAGGATCTGTGCGCGGTCCGGTTGGAAGCCGGCCGCCCACAGCTCCGACTCCAGAAGTGTTTCGAGGTGCGGGGAGAGGTCGTCCGGAAACAGCTCGAGCGCTTCGAGTGCCAGGCGGCTCAGAAAGCGCGGCTGTCGGCCATTGCGTAGCTCGCTGAACGAGAAGAAGTAGGCGTATTCGCCAGCGACCAGCATGCTCGAGGCGGGAAACGCCCGCCGCGAGCGCGACAGTGTGCTGACTTCGACGTTCCACTCGTCGGGTGCCGCGAGCGGGTTCGAGATCCGCATGAGCTTCACACCGCTGAGGCGAAACGGGAGCTGCAGTGTGTCTTCGGGCGGGGCGGTGTTGACCTCGAGGAGCCCTACGTAGAGCGCGCCAGCATGCACGAAGCCGTCCAAGGGCCACCAATAAGGCGTCGCGTTACCGGAATCGAAGAAGGCGCGTGGCTCGCCCGCCTCGTCATGGCGCCAGTAGTAGGTGATCTCGAAGCCGCGATGAGTGCAACGGGAGAGGCCGATCGAGTTGTGAATGAAGCTCGCTCCGACACGGTTGGGAAGTGCCTGCTCGGCGACGAACGAGTCGCCGAAGAGCCACAGTGTCGCGCCGCGCTCGGCATCCGGCTCGGTGGGCAGGTTGACGGAGTAGGCTGCGTCGCCACCGAGCCAGCCATTCGCGTAGGGGAAGCTGGGCACGCACGGAGTGGGCTGGTTGTCGAGGGGCCGCTCGCCGTGTGCACAGCCGAGCAGGCTGGTGAGCAGCAGCAGCGCGCTGACGATCCCCTTCGGACTCATCCGTTGACCTCGTGTCTCTTCTTCAGCGAGCTGAGGAGCAGCCGTCCGGAGAGCAACACACCGCAGATCACGACGAAGACAGACCATAGGCCGTAGCTGTCGGCGAACCAGCCGGTGATCGGAAGCAGGCCCGCCACGGTGACCGTGCGTGCCAGACTCTCGAGCGAGAGAGAGGTGGCGCGCTGCGGCTTGTCCATCACCTCGTTGAACGCACTGACGAAGATCGGGCGGCGCAGGTTCTGCAGCATCGTCATGGCGATGAGCAGCGCGATTCCCGGCCACAGCAGCGCCGCGTGAGATGCCGCACCAATGCCGACGACGGAGAACACGAGAACCGCGTAGGCGAGCCCGAGGGCGCGCTGCCGATCGCCGATTGCCGTCTCCACTCGCCCGCTCGCCAGCGCGCTCACGGCTCCCAGCTGATCTCGCGCGAACTCGATCACGCCGATCCAGATGGCACCGCTGCCGAGCACGGGGATTCCCAGCGCTGCCAGCCCCTGCTTGAGGAAGGGTTGGAGATAGTACTTGAGGATCATCTTGACCTGACTCTCGAATAGCACCGACTCCAGGAGCACCGGGAGCATTTCCGGTCGCAGCCGCGGGCGGGCGGTCCGCCAGGGGGCTCGCGTCCCGTCCCGTTTCGGTCCGCGGTTTCGTTGCGCTTCGCCGTCTAGCCAGCGCGGATAGCTCAGCATGAGAAAGAACCCACCCAACGCGGGGACGGCAGACAGCCAGAAGAGGCTCTCGTAGGCGCGATCGGCGTAGAGAATCAACCCGCCCGCCAGCGCCGCCGTGGCGGAGGAGGTCTTCGAGAACGAGCGCGCCAGGCCAATGACATGGGTGGCGCGCTGCCCTTCGTTCCGCCGGTCGAGATAGTCGAGGATGATCGCCTTGTGGCTGCCGGTTCGCAGAGCCTCCGCCAGCCCGTACAGAGAGACGGCCGATATCAGCAGCGTCTGGCGGGCGTGGCCAAGCTGGCTGAACAGTAGAAAGCTGGCCGCGTAGCAGAGGAAGCAGACCGCCAGCGATCGGCGTCGTCCCCAGCGGTCCGCCAGGACGCCGAAGGGGAGTTCCAGCAAGCCGGTGATCAGGTGCTGCAAGCCCAATACAGCGCCGATCTCGACGAAGCTGTAATCAAGGTGGCGCAGAAAGAGGATCAAGAACGGATCGGCGAAGCGCAGGTTCTTGAGGACCGAGTAGAGGCAGAACCGGACGATCATCTCACGAGGCCCCGCGCTTGCACGGTGCCGCGAAGGAGCCGAGCGGCTCAGCGGCGCGGGGGAGGCCTCCCCGCATCAACCGGGGTCGTCTTCGGAGCCCGGTCTCCGGCGGATCAAGCCTCGGTAGGCCTGGAGTGCGGATCGGCCCTCGTAGACGGCACCGTAGACCTCACGCGCAATCGGCATATCGATTCCGTAGCGATCAGCGAGCTCCATCACGACCCGGCAGGTCTTCACGCCTTCGGCGACCATGTGCATCTCCTGAGTGATCTCTGAGATGCTTCGCCCCTTGCCGAGTTGCTCGCCAACGTAGTGGTTGCGGCTCTTGCTGCTGCTGCAGGTGGCCACCAGATCCCCCATGCCAGCCAAGCCCGCCAGCGTCTGCGAGGACCCGCCCATTGCGACACTGAGTCGGGTCAGCTCGGCCAGGCCGCGGACGATCACGGCTGAGCGGGTGTTGTCACCGACGCCGACGCCATCCCCCATGCCGCAGGCAATGGCGATCACGTTCTTGAGTGCGCCGCCCAGCTCGCAGCCGACGACATCGCGGTTCGTGTAGATTCGAAAGAGGCCCGTACGAAAGACGTCCTGCAGCTCTTGAGCGATCGACAGCTCTTCCATGGCGACGACGCTGGCCGCCGCGTAGCCCGACATGATTTCCACCGCGAGGTTGGGGCCGGTGAGGACGCCGACCGGATGGCCCGGCAGTATCTCGGCGATGACCTGCGTCATGCGCAGCAGACTCCCCTCCTCGAGCCCCTTTGCCAGGCTGATGACCGGGACCCAGGGTCGGATGAACGCCGCGGCCTCCTTCAGGACCGAGCGAAGGCCGTGCGACGGGACGCCCATCACCAGTACGTCGGCGCTGCTCAACGCTTCCTCGACCGAGGCCGTCGCCGGCAGGTCATGGGGCAGGCGGAAGCCGGGCAGGTAGCGCTCGTTCGTGTGGTGCGCGTTGATCTCTTCGGCGAGCTCGGGGCGACGTGCCCAGAGAATGGTGGGCGCGTTGTGACTGGCGAGCGTCGCGACGGTGGTACCCCAGGAGCCCGCTCCGAGAACGGCGACTCGCAGCCGCATGTCAATCCCCCTCTGCCTCCCCCACGACGAGGCGGGGGACGCTTCGATTGTAACTGGTGTCAACGGTAGGTGATCAGCGGCTCAGGTTCCGGCCCCGCTGTTCGGCGGCGAGTCGGCAGCCCCACAGCGTCTCTCGGGGCCCGGCCGGCGGACGCTCGGGTTTGCCCCGGCGCGGGACTCGATGTTCCGTTCGACCGAGTGCGCCCTCTCGCCGACCTCGCAGCTGCTGATGAATTCCCCTTGGCCCCCGCGTGTCAGAACCAGTACCCGCGACGACGGATCGGCTTTGATCTCGCCGCTCACGTCGGGTGGCCCGGCCACATTCGTGCCCGTCAGAGTGCGGGTCGGCGGGTTGGAGACGGTATAGGTGAACATGGCCTTCGCGCTCGACGATTGGACACGAGTACCGCGTCGGGGATCTCTCGCCCTTTCGCGACGCGAGCGCAGGGGGCCGCGCGGATTGCGCATGGGTTCGCTGTGTTGGGTGGGGAGTCAAAGTCCGAGATGCGGTCCCCCGGGATGCTTCCGGCCGCTCGCGGCAGTTTTTTGGCTCGCGTCCCGCCGCAAAACGGAGCATGATATGCGGCCTCTGCGATCGCCTCCGGGTCCTTCGAGAGCGGCTCGGCTGGTCGGGGAGCGTCCAGCCACATCTCATCAGCGAGGGACAGAAACCGGGCTATGCAGAATGTTGAAGCCGATCACACCCGCAACTTCGCGATCATCGGACACTCCGGCGACGGCAAGACGTCCCTGGGCGAGGCAATCATCCACCGCGCCGGTGCCACGGCTGAGCTCGGCCGGGTTGACGACGGGACCTCGGTTCTGAACTACCTGCCCGAAGAGCGCACGGGGCACCACACCGCTTCGATCACCTCGCATGTATACGCCTTCGATTGGGAGGGGCAGCACATCACGCTGGTCGACACACCCGGCGATGCGAATTTTCAGGGTGACGGCGAGGTCGCGATCCAGGCCCTCGACGCAGCCATCCTGCTGGTGGATGCAGTCGATGGCGCGAAGTCCGGCACGCAACGCACACTGGGTACGGCGGCCGATCTCGAACTGCCCGTATTGGCCTTCGTGAACGGACTGGACCGGGAGCGCGCCAACCTGGAGGCGGCGGTCGCCTCCCTGCGCGAGATGGACTTGTCCCCGGCCCTGCTCTCGTTGCCCGTTGGAAGCGGCGCGGATCTTTCGGGCGTGATCGACCTGCTGCGCATGAAGGTCGTGTCCGCCGACGGGAAGCTCAGAGACATTCCAGCCGAACTGCAGGAGCAGGCGGAGAGCCAGCGAGAGCAGCTCGTCGAGTCCATTGCCGAGTGCGAAGACGAGCTGCTCGAGAAGTACCTCGAAGAGGGCGAACTGGGCGAGGACGAAGTGTTGCAGGGCCTCGTGACCGGCGTGCGACAGCGTCAGATCATGCCGGTTCTGTGCGGCTCGGCGACCAGCGAAGTCGGCGTCGATCTCGCGTTGCGCGAGCTGGTCGAGCTGCTTCCCTCCGCTGCCGATCGCGGTGCCTGGCGGGCGAGCGAGGTGGAGGGTGAGGCCGAGATAGAGATCGAGCCGACAGCCGACGCGCGGCTCTCCGCCGTGATCTTCAAGACCGTCATCGATCGCTACGCTGGCACGCTTTCGGTGATGCGCGTGGTATCGGGCAAGTTGGCGCACGACTCCAGTGTCCTCAATGCGACGCGGGGCAAGAAGACACGCGTCGGCAAGCTCTTCCTGCTGCGAGGCGAGGAGCATGTGGATGCTTCAGAGGCGGGCCCCGGCGATGTGGTGGCCGTTGCCAAGGTCAAGGATGTCCACACCGGCGACGTCATCACCTGTGAGAAAGACGGCGTACGGCTGCCGGAGCCGCGCAAGCCGGAGGGCGTCATCTCATACGCGGTTGCGGCGGCCGACAAGTCGGAGGAGGACAAGGTCTTCAGTTCACTGGCCCGACTGGCTGAAGAGGATCCGGCGCTTCACATCGGCCGCGAGCCCAGCACCGGTGAGTTCCTTCTCACCGGCATGGGGGAGCTCCATATCCGCACGACTGCGCAGAAGCTCAACCGCATGTTCAACGTAGACATGAAGCTCAAGACGCCCAAGGTGCCGTACCGTGAGACGGTGACGAAGCGGGTCGAGCACGTCGAGGGCAAGCTCAAGAAGCAGACGGGTGGCGCCGGCATGTTCGGCGTTTGTTACATCAACCTCGAGCCGCTTCCCCGCACAGCGGGCTTCGAGTTCGAAAACAAGATCGTCGGTGGCTCGATCCCACGCGGTCTGATTCCCGCGGTCGAGAAGGGTGTCATCGAGTCCTGTCAGGCGGGTCCGCTGGCCGGCTACCCCGTCGTGGACATTCGTGTGCAGTGCGTCGACGGCAAGTACCACTCAGTGGACTCGAATGAGATGGCATTCAAGCTGGCCGGCTCCTTCGCACTCAAGGCTGCCGTGGAGAAGGCCGGCCCAGTACTACTCGAGCCCTATATGACCGTGGAAATCAGTGTTCCCGACGAGAACGTGGGCGACATCATGGGTGACGTCTCCTCGCGGCGTGGTACGGTGCAGACGACCGAGGCACGTGGTCACTCGGCGGTGGTGATTGCGACGGTTCCGATGGCGGAGATGCTCGAGTACGCCACGACGCTCACGAGCATCACCGGCGGCAAGGGTGAGTTCACCATGCGCTTCTCCCACTACGATCCGGTCGGCGGCAAGCTGGCCGAGAAGATCATCGAGGCCTCGAAGGCAGCCAAAGAGAGCTGAGAGAGCGCTCGCTTTGACACGTCTGCAGACCGAGCCTACTTTGCCGCGACCATGAACTCGATCGAGGCGGTCTTCTTCGACTTCGGTGGCACGCTCTTCAGCTACCGCGAATTCGCTGGCTCCAGCGGCGGCTTGATTCAGCGCCTGGCCGAACGGCTCGGTGCGCCGGAGCGGGATGGGGAGCGGTTGGGGCGAGCCTACCAGGTGTGCAGCGGCGAGGCCTTCCGGTTGTTCGCGGGCCAACGGTACTACCTGCACCAGGATGTCTTCCGTGAAGCGTTTCGACGCTTCGCGTTGAGCATCGACTGCCAGCCGGACGACGCATTCCTCGACTGGGCACATGCTGAGATGCGCGATTGGATGGTCGCCAGCTTTGCCCTGAGACAGGACTGCAGGGAGGCACTCGCGGCCCTCAAGGAGCAAGGGCTCTACCTCTCGATCGTCTCCAACATCGACGACGATTTCCTCGAACCGATGATCGAGCGCTGTGGTCTCGCCGATCTGCTCGATGACTGGTCGAGTTCGCAGGAGGCGGAGTCCTGCAAGCCCGATTCGGGCTGCTTCGAGCTCGCGCTGCGCAAGTCGGGGCGGCAGCCGGAGGAGGTGCTCTTCGTGGGAGACTCACCGGAGCACGACATCGCCGGTGCGAAGCCGCTTGGGATGAAGACTGCGCTGATCTTCGACGAGGGGATCCAGCCGCCCGGCCAGCTCGGCGGCGTGGCGGAGTCGCTCACGCGACCGGATCACGAGATCAGCAGCCTGAGCCAGCTCATCCCGATCGTCCACGCCTCGCGCTGAGCACCCGATCCGTAGGCGAAAGCCCCCATCCGTGTTCTGCCGTGCGACCGGCTCGCCAATTGCTTTGCGGCGGATGGCCTCAGGGCCCGCCGCGCTCCGCAGGACTTCAAGCACGGGCTCGATCGGGCCGATGCGGTCGGTGGGCTGCTGGAACGGCCGGCCCTTTGCTCTCCGCGGAGGTCATATGAAGAATCGGGTCGCTTCCCTCTGTGCGCTGTTGCTCCCGCTGGCGTCGCTCTGCTGTGCCACGGTTGACAGCATCAAGACGGAAATCGACGAGTTGAAGGAGCCCGTCAGCGCTCAGTGGGCGTCTGAAGGCTCGAAGGTGGAGCACGACCAGTACCGCCAGACCAGCTCGCTGCGGGCGCCCTCTCTGAAGAAGAAGATCGGCAAGAAGGGGGCCTACTACCGCGCCCATTTGCGAGGCGTGGTGGGGAAGAACGGTGCAGAGAGTTTTCGGCTCTACGTTGCCACCCATCTTCGGGGCCACTGGCACAATCTCAACTCAGCCTTGGATCAAGACCGTATTCCGCTTGTCGTGAGCAAGGTGGCCCGCAAGAAGCAGTGCGACGAAAAGGACTGCAGCTACTACGAGCATTTCTCTGTTCCCTTGACGAAAGAGTACCTCGAGACCCGACAGCGAAGCGGTGTCACGCTGGTCGTCTCGGGGCCGAACGACGAAGTGACGGTGGTGGTCCCAGCCGCCTACGTGGAGGGCTTTCTGAACCGATTCGGCAGCGAGCTGGCGGCGCGAGGCGGCACTGAGGAATCACCGCATCGGGCGGCGAAGCTCTCCTACTGCGAAGCGAAGTACGGCTCTGATGAGCAGGCACTTCGCTTTTGTAGGGAACAGGCCAGGGCCTCCTACGAGCGGCTGCGGCCGGCAGTGACGCGAGCCAAAGCAGACTCGTTTACGGCAGAGGCCAAGCTCTTGGAGGGCTGCATGCGGCGGCACAACGGCAGTTTGGGGATCGACTGGATGCTGGTGGAGCACTGCTACGGAAAGGGGACGTCTCCGTCGCAGCACGGGCCGGCATCTCGTTGAGTGCCGGCCGGCTGAGGCGGGCCATGGGGGACAGGCATGATGAGCAAGATCCATCGACATCGTAGACGCGCAATCATGAGTCGAATGCTGTGCTCGCTGGCATGGCTCGCACTGGTGTCGGGTCTGGTCGGCTGCCAGTCGCCGCCGCCACTGAGCCTCGTCGAGCAAGCCGAGGCCGCCTACACGCGCGGCGCCTACAAGCAGGCGGACGAAATCTATGGCCGGGCGCTGGTCGAAGCGCCCGGCAGTGGTCGGGCCCTGCACGGACGAGCTCGCGTCGCATTGGCGCTGCGTGATCCCGAGTCGGCCCTGCGTCTCTACGGTGAACTCGCCAAGCTGGATCGTCGCTACTTCGCGAGCGTTACGCGTGACGACTACGCGCTGACGTTGCTCGAGGCCGGTCGAGCCCGCCTGGCAGCAGGCAAGCTGGCGGGCTCCATCCAGGCCCTGCGGGTCTTGCAGCGGGTGAAGCCGCAGCAGAAGGGACTCGCGGGTGAACTGAGCCGTGCGCTCACCACGCACGGAGAAAAGCTCGCGATGCACGGAAAACGGGACGAGGCGATGAAGTACTTCAAGGAGGCAATAGAGCTGACCCCTAACTCGCCTGCCCCCTATGTGGGTGCCGCTGAGATTCTCCTGGCGAGCGGTCGTAAGAAGGAGGCGCTGTCCCTGCTGACCGCCGGGCGTAGATACAGCCCGTCGGACGGCCGGCTGCGGGCGCTGGCCGTTGAGGCCATGGGCGTCTACTGAGCAGATCGCGCGGCCGCCGCTCCGGCGGCTGTTCTCCTTGTGGAGCGGGGCCGGCACCGGTGGCAGACTTCCCGCAGCGACACGCCTATCATTCGCCGCGTACCGGCTTCGGCTCCTGAGATGATCCCGTGCGGCCGGGAGAGAGCGAGATGTCGATGGAGAACCGAATTCAGGCGGCGAGTCTCGCGATCTTGTCGAGCGTTGCGGTCGGCGGCGCGCTCTACTGGCTGCAGCCCGTACTGATTCCCTTCGTGCTCGCCGTCTTCGTCGCCCTTGGCCTGTCACCTCTGGTCGACTTCCAGACGCGTGTTCTCAGGTTTCCGCGGGCGTTGGCGTTGCTCGCGACCCTGGTCCTGGTCGTGATCCTGTTCATCCTGATCGCCATGATCGTCTCTGCCTCGGTCAACCAGCTCGCCGCGAACGCCGGGATCTACGAGGGGCAACTCAGCCTGATGCTGGAGCGTCTCTCGTCGCGCTTGCCCGGGGAGCTGGTGGCTCTGCTTCCCGAGGCCGAGATCGAGACACTGAGCCAGATTCCCGCCAGCTCCGTTGGTAACTTGCTCGCTCAGACGACGAACGCGATTCTGGGCATTCTGTCCCAGGGCTTCGTCGTCTTCGTCTTCGTGGTGTTCCTGCTGATCGGCGGAGGGCAATGGAGTCGTCAGGAGGAGGGGACAATGGGCGAGATCGTGGCGCGGGTCAGACGCTATCTCGTCGTCAGCGGCGTCATCTCCGTCACCACGGGCGTGCTGGTATGCCTCGCCCTGATGCTGCTGAATGTCCCGCTCGCGATGGTGTTCGGGCTCTTGGCCTTTCTGCTGAACTTCATACCCACGGTCGGATCGATCATCGCCACGCTGCTCCCGCTGCCGGTCGTGATCATCAGCCCGGACATCTCGCCCACGGTCGCGCTGCTCGCCATCGCGATCCCAGGCCTGATCCAGCTACTGATCGGCAATATCGTGACGCCAAAGGTGCTCGGCGACTCGCTCGATCTGCACCCGGTTGTGATTCTGATGGCGCTGATCTTCTGGGGCATGCTCTGGGGAATCGTCGGCATGCTGCTCGCAACGCCCATCACCGCCGTCCTGAAGATCCTCCTCGAGAAGTTCCCGTCATCCCGACCCCTCGCCGAACTGCTGGCCGGGCGTCTCACTGGGCTGCTGGTCGACGACGAGCCGGTCTGAGCCTTCTGCCCCGGGCCGTCGCTTCAGATCGACATCCCTGTCTTCCGCAGTCCTCGGGAGTTCCTTAGCCTCTTCACCGCCGCTGTGTGACCGGCGACGGCGGGGGGGGAATCAGATGGCCGACCGAGAGAGCGAGCGGGACAAGCGGCGCGGCAGTAGCGAGCGGGCTTCGGGATTGCTTGAGCGTATGACGCTGCGCGAGAAGGTTGCCCAGCTCGGCGGTGTCTGGGCGGCATCGATCATCGAGGGTGACCATTTCAGCGAGGCGAGCGCAAAGCAAGAGCTCGCGCACGGGACGGGTCACGTGACTCGCATCGGCGCCTCGACGTTGCTTCGACCGCGGCAGAGCGCGGAGGTCGTCAACGGCATCCAGCGCTACTTGCTGGAGAATACGCGGCTCGGCATTCCGGCCATCATTCACGAGGAGAGCTGCGCGGGTTATCTGGCGCGTGATGCGACGCAGTTTCCTCAGGCCATCGGCCTGGCGAGTACCTGGCAGCCCGAGCTCATCGAGCGCGTGGGGCAGGTCATCCGCGAGCAGATGCGGGCGGTGGGTGCGCGACAGACGCTGGCCCCGGTGCTCGACATCGCACGAGATCCGCGCTGGGGTCGGGTCGAAGAGACCTTCGGTGAGGATCCCCACCTGGCGTCACGCATGGGCGTGGCCTACGTGCGCGGTGTCCAGGGCGATTCACTGGCTGAGGGCGTGGCCGCCACGGCGAAGCACTTCATGGGCTACGGCGCCTCCGAGGCGGGGCTCAACTGGGCACCCACTCAGCTACCGCGACGCGAGCTGCTCGAGCGGATTCTGCCCCCCTTCGAGGCCGCGATTCGGGAGGCGGATCTCGCCTCGCTGATGAATGGCTACCAGGAGATCGACGGCATCCCCTGCGGCGCATCGCGCTGGCTGCTCGACGAGTTGCTGCGCGGCGAACTCGGCTTCGACGGCGTCGTGGTCGCCGACTACTTCACCGTGAGCTGCCTGCTCAGCTATCACCGCGTGGCGGCCGACAAGGCCGAGGCTGCCGCCCGCTGCCTCGAAGCGGGGCTCGATGTGGAGCTGCCCATGCTGGATTGCTACGGCGAGCCGCTGCTGCAGGCCATCGAGAGCGGGCGAATCGACCCGGAATTCGTGGACCGCTCGGTGGAGCGGGTGCTGCGGCTGAAGTTCGAGCTCGGACTCTTCGAGAATCCGTACGTCGACGCTGATGCGGCGCCGGCCGTCTTCGATACTCGAGAGCAGCGCGAGCTGGCCCGGCAAGTGGCGCGCAAGTCCATCGTATTGCTCAAGAACGAAGGCGGGCTCCTACCACTCGATCGTTCGGTGGCTCGCCTCGCTCTGATCGGACCGAGTGGTGAGAGCATTCGTCTGCTGCAGGGCGACTATTCGTATCCCACGCATCTCGAGATCATATTCGGCCCCGTGCGCGAGGGCGAAGAGGAGGCGGCGAAGAGCGAAGACACGCGCTCCGAACTCCTGCCCGGGCAGAGGGCGGACAATCGAGACCTGCTGGCGTGCTTCCCGCCCACGGTCAGCGTGCTCGCCGGAATTCGCGCAGCTGTTTCGCCCGAGACGCGCGTAGAGGTGGCGCGGGGCTGCGACATCGATTCCAGCTCGACGGAGGAGTTTGGTGAGGCCGTGGCGCTGGCGAGTGCCTGCGACGTGGCCGTGGTCGCGGTCGGTGGTAGGTCGGGCCTGATCAGGGGGTGCACCAGTGGGGAGGCCAATGACCGCGCGAACATCGGCCTGCCGGGCGTGCAGGCTGAGTTGATTCGCGCGATCGCCGCCAGCGGTACGCCCACCGTCGTGGTCTTGATCAATGGCCGTCCTCTGGCGCTGGCAGACTTCTTCGACGACGTGCCGGCCATCTTGGAGGCCTGGCTACCGGGCGAGGAGGGGGGAAATGCGTTGGCAGACATTCTCTTCGGTGCGGAGTCCCCCGCCGGCCGCCTGCCCGTGACGCTGCCGCGCACCGCAGGGCAGCTCCCGCTCTACTACAATCACAAGCCGTCGGGCGGGCGCAGCCAGTTTCACGGCGACTACGCGGATCTCTCATGCCAGCCGCTGCTGCCATTTGGCCACGGCCTCAGCTACACGCGTTTCGAGTACTCGAATCTGGTGCTCTCCGACAGCGAAGTCGTCGCGGACGATCGCCTGACCATCTCGGCACAGATCCGCAATGCGGGTGGTCGTGCCGCGGACGAGGTCGTACAGCTCTACGTGAACGACCGCGTGGCGAGCGTGACGCGTCCCGTCAAGCAGCTCGAGGGTTTCGTCCGCATCACGCTCGAGCCCGGGGAGAGCCGCCGGGTGATCTTCCGGCTGGACATGAGGCGTCTCGCGTTCTACGACTGTGACATGCGCTACCGGGTGGAGCCGGGTGAAATCGCCGTGATGCTCGGCAGCTCATCCGAGGACATTCGACTGGAGGGAGTCGTCGCGCTGGTGGGCGAGGCGTGTGAAGTACGCCGAGCCGACATCGCGCCGACCCAAGTCGAGCTGGAGTGAGCAACGGTGATTGAGCTGATCTGCTTCGTGAGGCGCAAGTCGGGGATGAATCCGACGGCGTTTCACCAACACTGGCTCGAGTGTCACGGGCCGCTGATTCGTGACACGCCCGAGCTGGCCAGGCACATCGTGCGCTACGAGCAGAACCACCGGCTGGCCCTCGACTATGAGCGCGAGGATGGAAAGGGCTTCGACGGGGCCACCGTGCAGTGGTTTCGCTCGATGACAGACTTCGTCGACTTCTGTCGCGAGGACGCCTATCGCGAGCTGGTCGCGCCCGACGAGGCCAGCTTCCTGGATCGCTCCGCGTTCGGGCTGATCTTTGCAGGCGAGCCGGAAGTGATGATTCCGTCGCCGGCCGATCCGGACGCCGCCGGGGTCAAGCTCTTGTGCTTGCTGCGGCGAATCGAGAGCCGCAGCAGCGAGAGCTTCCAGCGCCATTGGAGACTGCATCACGGCCCGATCATGCGCGACACGCCGGCGCTGGCGCGACACCTGCTCGGTTATCTGCAGCACCATCGCTTGTCTTCCGACTACGCTCGCGACTCCGGCGCGGGTTACGACGGCATGACCGAGCTGTGGCTCCCAGACATGTCGGCCTTCGAAGCCCTCGTGAACGAATCCGCCTATGCGGAGAATGTGGTGCCGGACGAGGACGTGCTACTTGACCGCACCGACACTCAGTATCTGTTGAGTGGTCCGGCGGACGTGATCATCGGTTGAGACGCCGCCCGCCGCCCTTTCCATGTCCACGCCGCATCCGTCGTATCTCTGACGACGGGTTGAGAGAGTCCACATGAGTAGCGACAAGCCGCAGGTCATCTGTCGTAGCGACTATCGGGAGCCCGACTATTGGGTCGATACGGTCGATCTGGATTTCGAGCTCGGGGAAACGGAGACGGCGGTGCGGGCGCGACTCGGCGTTCGTCGCAACGAGTCGCTCTCGGGCGACCCGCCGCCGTTGGTTCTTCTTGGCGAGGAGCTCTCACTGGAGCGTGTGTGGCTCGACGGAGAGCCGCTTGCGGCCAGTCGCTATCACGTCGCTGAGGACACGCTCACCGTCGACGGCGTTCCCGCGCGCTTCGAACTCGAGACCCTCGTGACGATCAAACCGCAGGCGAACACCGCTCTCTCCGGGCTCTACCGCACCAGCGGGAATTTCTGCACGCAGTGCGAGGCGATGGGATTTCGTCGCATTACGTACTTTCTCGATCGTCCTGATGTGATGGCCCGCTATACGACGACCATCACGGCGGACAAGACCCGCTATCCGGTGCTGCTCTCCAACGGCAACAGGCTCGAGGAGGAGGATCTCGGCGACGGTCGTCACCGCGTTCGCTGGCGAGATCCGTTTCCGAAGCCCAGCTACCTCTTCGCCCTGGTTGCCGGAGACTTGCTCTGTCGGCGAGGAACCTTCCGCACCCGCACTGGGCGAGAGGTGAAGCTCGAGCTCTGGGTGGAGCCCCAGAATATCGAGCGCTGCGATCACGCTCTTCGCTCGCTTCAAAAGGCGATGCGATGGGATGAGGAGGTCTTCGGTCTCGAATACGACCTCGATGTCTACATGATCGTGGCGGTGAACGATTTCAATATGGGCGCGATGGAGAACAAGGGTCTCAACGTCTTCAACTCCAAGTACGTGCTCGCATGTCCGGAGTCCGCCACAGACGATGACTACGAGGCCATCGAGGGTGTGATCGCGCACGAGTATTTCCACAACTGGACCGGCAACCGTGTTACCTGTCGCGATTGGTTTCAGCTCACCCTGAAGGAGGGCTTGACGGTCTTTCGTGACCAGCAGTTCAGCGCCGACATGACCTCTCGGGTGGTCAAGCGAATCGATGACGTGAAGATGCTGCGAACTGTGCAGTTCGCCGAAGACGCTGGGCCCATGTCGCATCCCATACGACCCGAGTCCTATATCTCGATGGACAACTTCTATACCTCGACGGTCTACAACAAGGGCGCCGAGGTGATCCGCATGCTCCACACCTTGCTCGGGTGCGATGGATTCCGCCGCGGTCTGGATCTCTACTTCGAGCGTCATGATGGCTCGGCGGTTACGTGCGATGACTTTCGCACGGCGATGGCCGATGCTGGCCAGCGCGATCTCGGCCAGTTCGCTCGTTGGTACAGCCAGGCGGGCACGCCGGTGCTTGTGGCGCGGGGTGAGTGGGAGGCGGACGTCGGTCGCTACACGCTGGTACTGCGCCAGTTCTACCCGCAGACCCCACACGAGATCCCCGGCAATGAGGCTCGCGCGCCGCTCCACATCCCCGTGGCGATGGGCCTGCTCGGTGCCGACGGGCACGGCCAGGCGCTTCAGCTCGAAGGTGAGACCGCGCCGAGCCGCGGCACGACCCGCGTGCTCGAGCTGGTGTCCGAAGAACAGCGCTTTGCTTTTGTCGGTCTGCACGAGCGCCCGGTCGCTTCGCTGGTGCGTGATTTCTCCGCGCCGGTCAAGCTCGAGATGGATCGCTCGCCGCAGGAACTCGCCTTCCTGATGGCCCACGACTCGGACGCCTTCAATCGCTGGGACGCCGGTCAAGAGCTGGCCACCGCGCTGCTGCTCGAGCTCGCAGCACATCTGGCCGCGGGCAGGGATCTGACGCTCGATCCGCTCTTCGCCGAGGCGTTCGGAGACGTGCTGGCAGACGACGTGATCGACGGTTCGTTCAAGGCTCTCGCACTCACGCTGCCCGGCGAGAAGCTGCTCGGGCAGGAGATGGAGGTGATCGATCCCGATGCTCTCCACGAGGCGCGGGAGTTCACGCGTCGAGCGCTCGCCCTCACGCACCGCGATGCGCTCATCGGCGGCTACCGAGCCTGCGCCGGCGATGGTGCCTACAGCTATGAGAAGGCGTCCGTCGATCGACGCCGGTTCAAGAACCTGGCGCTGGCCTATCTCGCCGTGTTGCCTGAGCGCGAGCCGATCACCTTGCTGGTGCGGCAGTTCGAGAATGCGGAGAACATGGCTGATGCGCAAGCAGCGCTCGCGCTGCTGGTGGATATCCCGGGTTCCGAGCGGGAAGAAGCGTTGGCGAGCTTCTACACGCGGTGGCGTGGCGATCCGCTCGTCATCGACAAGTGGTTTAGCGTCCAGGCCGCGTCGAGTCTGCCCGACACGCTGGAGCGCGTCGTTGAGCTGGCGAGGCACCCCGACTTCAGCCTCGAGAACCCAAACCGCCTTCGCTCCCTGGTGGGGACCTTCTGTTCGGCCAATCAGGTGCGTTTCCATCGCGCCGACGGAGCGGGCTATCGCTTCCTGGCCGATACGGCGATTCAGCTCGATCCGCTGAACCCGCAGTTGGCTGCGCGCATGGTCTCGCTGTTCAATTCCTGGAGACGTTTCGATGCCGAGCGCCAGTCACTGATGAAGGGTCAGCTCGAACGCATCGCGGCAGGCAAGAGCCTGTCCAAGGATGTCTACGAGATCGTGAGTCGGGCGTTGGCCGACTGAGTGACACGGGCGCCAGCGCGAGCCAGCGCCAAGGGGCAGAAGACCGTCAAAGGAAGAGGCAAAGGGAGAAGCTGATGAAGAGCCTGTACGCGTTCACGCTCGTCGATATCGATGGCGAGGACCGCTCATTGGAGGAATGCCGCGACAAGTGCGTCTTGGTGGTGAACGTGGCCTCGAAGTGCGGCCTCACGCCCCAGTACGAGGGGCTCGAGCGGCTCTACACGGAGTACCGCCGTCAAGGACTGGAGATCCTCGCTTTCCCGTGCAACCAGTTTGCCGATCAGGAGCCCGGTGGTGAGGCCGAGATCAAGGAATTCTGTACGGTGCAGTACGGCGTCAGCTTTCCGCTCTTCGCCAAGTTGGAGGTCAACGGAGAGGGGCGGGCGCCCCTCTACGCCTGGCTCACTGAGCAGCAAGTCGGGCCCGAAGAAGCCGGCGACGTCAAGTGGAACTTCGAGAAGTTCCTGATCGGTCGAGACGGCCAGCTGCGCGCGCGTTTTGCCCCGCAAGTGGAGCCGTGCTCGGAGCAGATCAGGCGCGCACTGGAAGAGGTGCTGTAGCAGCGGCGGGTCCCAGCTCTCTCCGACTTCCCGCCGAGGGCTTAGACGTCGTGCCCGTGGCGCGCTACCTATACGCGCTCTCCCACACCGGTCCAGCACTGCGCCTGGACGCGAATCGCCAAAGCACGGAGACGAGCATGCAGGGCCTCAAGGCCGGTCAGCCCCTACTGACGGTCAGGAATCTGAAGAGGAAGTTCGGCGACCGGCAGATCCTCGCGGACGTGAGCTTCAACTTGCAGCCAGGCGAGCGGGTTGGCGTGCTTGGTGTGAACGGTGCGGGCAAGTCGTCGCTGATGAAGATCCTCGCTGGTTGCGATACCGAGTACGAGGGCATTCTGCAGATCGCCTCGGGCGCCACGGTCGGCTATGTGCCCCAGGAGCCAGAGCTCGACCTCGAGCGCAGCGTACGCGAGAACGTCGAGGAGGCCGTGGCAGAGACACGGGCCTACATCGCGCGCTACGAGGAGATTCTGAAACTCTGGGAAGATCCGGAGATTCTCGAGAGCGAAGAGAAGACCAGCGCCCTGCTCGAAGAGCAGGGAGAGGTGCAGGACCTACTCGAGCACCGAGACGCCGTCGATCCGTCCAAGCTTGATGCCAAGATCGAGATGGCCATGGAGGCGCTACGCCTGCCGCCCGGCGACAGAGCTGCGCGCGTGCTCTCCGGTGGAGAGAAGCGGCGTGTCTCATTGTGCCGCGAGCTGCTGGCCCACCCCGATCTGCTGATTCTGGACGAGCCGACCAACCATCTCGACGCGGATACCATCAGCTGGCTGGAGAGCTTCCTGGCGGCCTACACGGGTAGCTATCTGCTGGTGACGCACGATCGGTACTTTCTCGACCGCGTCGCCAATCGCATGCTCGAGATCAGTCGTGGATCGGTGAAGTCCTACTTGGGCAACTACTCCGATTTCCTCGACGCCAAGCAGAAGCAGCAGGAGATAGAGAGCCGCAGCGACGCCAATCTGCTGAAGGCGGTGGCCCGTGAGCTCGAGTGGATTCGCTCCACCCCCCAGGCCCGGCGCAGCAAGTCGAAGGCGCGCATCGCTGCTTACGACAAGCTGGTCGAGAGGGCGGAGCGCATCGTGCCCGCACAGGAGATGGATCTGCGTATCCCGTTCGGCCCGCGGCTGGGCAACACGGTCCTGTCACTGCGTGGGATCAGTAAAGCCTACGAGGGCAGGCAGCTGTTCGAAGACCTGAGCTGGGATGTGCCGCACGGCGCCATTATCGGTATCACCGGCGCCAACGGCCTGGGGAAGACCACGCTCGTCGACATCATCGTCGGCCGTGTAGAGCCCGACGCAGGCGAGGCGCAGGTCGGTCACAACACGCGATTCTGCTATGTGGATCAGACGCGCCAGGAGCTGCGCGACGATCTCACGGTATACGAAGAGGTGGCGGGAGGCTCCGAGCTGATCGAGTACGGCGACAGGGAGCTCGCGGTGCGTCACTACCTGGCGCGTTTTCTCTTCAGTGGTTCGATCCAGCAGACACCGGTTGGCCGGCTCTCGGGGGGAGAGCGCAATCGCGTGCAGCTCGCCAAGTGTCTGCGCCAGTCCTCGAACTTCATCATCTTGGATGAGCCCACGAATGACCTCGACCTGATGACGTTGCGGGTGCTCGAGGAGGCGCTCAGCGAATACCCCGGCTGCGCCATCGTGATTACGCATGATCGCTTCTTCCTCGACCGGGTCGCGACCCACATCATCGGCTTCGAGGGCGACGGCCGCGTTGAATTCTGTACCGGTTCCTGGGAGAGCTACGCCGAGCAGCGAGCCACGCGTGAGGCCGAGGCCGGAGCGCGCGGTCCGTCCAAGGCATTCAAACACCGGAAGATCGCCAGGGCCCACTGACGGGCAGCGGAAGCGCATCCAGCCGGCAGCTCGCACCATCGGGTCTTCGCACTGGCAGTGCAAGTACCAGTTCGTTTAGAGAATCGGCCGTTGTTCGAAACGCCCCCGATTGACAGCAACTTGCAGGATTGTTCTCACGTGGAAGAGGCGGCTGGGCGATCAGTCCGA
Source organism: Deltaproteobacteria bacterium (assembly GCA_029261835.1). GTDB lineage: Bacteria > Myxococcota_A > UBA9160 > UBA9160 > UBA4427 > JAJDAO01. The sequence continues at coordinate 369,912 of JAJDAO010000003.1, forward strand.
CGGGCTTCAGTCGACACCTTGCGGCCGGCCGTGGCACTCCCCTAGTGTGGCAATGCTGCGCTACAGCACTAGGCGGAGTCGGTCGGCTGTGGAGAGGCGGGTTTGTCGTTGGATCTGTGGCAGACGAGAATGTGGGTCTTGAGAGCGATTGCTTACTCGGCGGGCGCAAGGCGCATGCTGTCCGGTGTCTTGCTGCTGCTGCTATGTACCGCACCGGCGGCTGCCGTAGAGAGCGACCTCGAGTCGCTGGCCTCCCCGCCGTCCGCAATCCCGTCCTCTCCGCCGGAATCCAGCTCGGATGAGGGGGTCGAGTCGCCGTTCGAACCGGCTGCGCCTGCCGTCGAGCAGCTGTCGATGAGTGCCGCCTCGGAAGTGGCCGTGGGCCCGTCGCCCGTGAGCGCGGCGCCGCCGATCACCAGCGTGCAGCAGTTCGGAGTGGAGCGCTCGTCGTCGAATTCGGAGTTCGACTACGAGGGGCTGCCCGGCCGCTTGGCGAGCCTCGATTTGCGGCGGCTCTGGAGCCAGGGGCTGGACCTCGAACGACAGGAGAAGCTCCTGGAGTCGGCCCGTACCTACGAGCTGATCGTGGGCGACGTTCCGGAAGAGTCCTACACCTACTGGCGGATCTCGCGGAACTACTGGCGCTACGGCGAGAGCCTGCCGAGTGAGTCGCGGGACGAGCGCGTGCACTATTTCGAGTTGGCCGAACAGTGGGCGGGACGGGGTATCTCAATCGACGCCGAGTGCGCTCCGTGCATGCTCTGGAAGTTCGTTGCCATGGGGAGGCAGGCGACCACAAAGGGGCTCCTCAGCGCCGTCGGCGACGTGAGGGAGATGCAGCGGTTGCTCAGGCGCGGCATCGAACTCAAGCCCGAGCACGCCGACAACGAGGGCAACGCGACGCTGGGCAATCTGTATTACGCGGGAGCCGTCTTCTATCGCATCATCCCGGACTGGTTCTGGCTCAGGTGGTTCATCGGCGTTCGTGGCGACAAGGAGCGATCGCTCGACTATGCACGCAAGGCCGTCGAGATCGCTCAGGTGCGCGTCGATTACCGCGTCGAGCTGGGCGCCGTGTTGCTGTGCCTGGGAAGGGACGAGAACCGGCCTGAGGTGGTCGACGAGGGTGTCGAGATCCTGAAGCTCGCTCGGACGTTGCCTCGCTATCTCAGTACCGATCAGCTGGACCAGACCCACGCCGCCGTTCTAATCGAATCGCCCGACAAGGCCTGCGGCTACTCGAGAGATGGCTTCATCGACATGGACGCGGTGCTCGCGGAATCTCACGCAAAGCGCTGAGTACGAGTCCTTGCGTCGATTCGCCCAGCCGCGTGCAGGAGGCGGCGCGCGGCCGTCCTGTTCTGCCGGCAGTGTGTTACTGGAGACCAGGCTGGACACCGCCGTCGATCGGAATGGCGGCGCCGGTGATGAAGCGGGCCTGCTGAGAGCAGAGGAAGGCCGCCACGCGGCCGAAGTCCTCCGGGTCGCCGAGTTGCCGCGTTGGTAGTCCAGCCGTCAGCTTTTCTACGTCGGTGCCGTGAAGCTGCTCGAGTCGGGCCGTGCGGTGAAGACCCGGCTGGATCGAGTTCACAGTGATTCCATCCGGTGCCACCTCGGTCGCTAGCGTCTTGAGAAAGCCGGTGGCGCCCGCCCGAGCGGTATTGGAGAGAATCAGTCCGCTGATCGGAGCGCGCACCGCGATCGACGTGATCGCGACGACGCGGCCCCAGCCTTGCGCGCGCATGCCGGGAACGGCCGCGTTGCACATGGCCACGACGGAGAGGAGGTTCAGCGACAGGGCTTCCGGGTAGGCGGAGAGATCGGTCGAGGCGAAGTCGCCCGGTGGCGGTCCGCCTGCGTTCGTGACCAGGATGTCGAGCCCGCCCAGTGCCTCACGAGCCCGCTCGACGAAGTCGCCAGCGCCCTGCGGCGTCGAGACATCTGCCGTCAGTCCGATGGCTGCCGCGCCCAATGCGGCGGAAGCCCGTTCCAGGCGCGGCCGATCTCGAGAGCAGATCGCGACCCGCACGCCCTCGGCCGCAAGTGCGCGCGCGCAACCAAAGCCGAGACCCGCCGAAGCGGCTGCCACAGCCGCTCTCTTCCCCGAGATGCCAAGATCCAACGTTGTCGTCGCTCCGCAGCGCGAGCCCGGCCCGTGCCGGATCGCGACTGCGCAGGGTAACCCCGCAGACACGCTACTCGCCACGCAGTGGCTGCCGGTCGCATGCCGCAACAGCCCGGCCGCAAGCCGCGGCAGAGCCGCGACTGGCTGACCTCGCGGGGTTGACAGCCGCCGCGTCGCGCACATCAAACGGGGCCTCCAGAGGTTCACCCGAACGAAGGGAGCCCCGATTCCATGCAGTTGGACAAGCTCACGATCAAGAGCCAGCAAGCGCTGAGCCAGGCTCAGTCCACGGCTGCTTCGCGCGGACACAGCAGCATCGAGCCGGCTCATCTGCTGGGCGAGTTGCTGCGGCAGCCGGAGGGCAGCACGGTGCCCGTGCTGCAGAAGCTCGGCGTGGCGATCGAGCCGCTGCAGGGGAATGTCGAGACGATCCTCGAACGGATTCCGAAGGTCACCGGCGGCGCGCAGCCACAGATCGGCGGCGCGACTTCGCGTGTGCTCGAAGCAGCCTTCGGCGAGGCGGACGCTTTGAAGGACGAGTACGTCTCGACCGAGCATCTGCTCCTCGCCATCGCGGCCGCGGGCGATCCGGTCGGTCAGTTGCTGCGTGAGGCCGGAGCGGAGCGGGAGGCGATCCTGCAGGCGTTGGCTTCCGTGCGCGGGGGCGCGCGCGTGACAGATCCCGACCCCGAGTCGAAGTATCAGGCGCTCGACAAATTCGGCAGCGATCTGACGCGGGTGGCGCGTCAGGGGAAGCTCGATCCGGTCGTGGGGCGCGACGAAGAGATCCGACGGGTGATCCAGGTTCTGTCCCGGCGCAGCAAGAACAATCCGGTGTTGATCGGTGAGCCCGGCGTGGGCAAGACGGCCATCGCCGAGGGGCTGGCCCAGCGCGTGGTGGCGGGAGATGTGCCGGAATCGTTGAAGGACCGGCGCGTGATAGCGCTCGACATAGGTGCCCTGATCGCCGGCGCGAAGTACCGCGGCGAGTTCGAGGATCGTCTCAAGGCAGTGCTGCGGGAGGTCTCGGAGGCGCAGGGCGACGTCATTCTGTTCATCGACGAGCTCCATACGATCGTCGGTGCCGGGGCGGCCGAAGGGGCGGCCGATGCGGCCAACATGCTGAAGCCGGCATTGGCGCGCGGCGAGCTGCGCTGTATCGGCGCCACGACGCTGGACGAATTCCGCAAGCGCGTAGAGGGGGATGCGGCGCTCGCCCGGCGCTTCCAGCCGGTCTTCGTCGGAGAGCCGAGCGTGGAGGACAGCATTTCGATCCTGCGCGGACTGAAGGAGCGCTACGAGGTGCACCACGGCGTGCGCATCCAAGATGCCGCCCTGGTGGCCGCTGCCAAGCTCTCCAATCGCTATATCAGCGACCGCTTCCTGCCCGACAAGGCGATCGACCTCGTGGACGAAGCGGCCAGCCGAGTGCGGGTGCAGATCGATTCGATGCCGGAAGAACTCGATCAGGTCGAGCGCAAGCTCAGGCAGCTCGGGATCGAGCGCGAGGCGCTCAAGAAGGAGACCGACGAGGCCAGTGCCACGCGCCTCGAGAAGGTCGAACGGGAGATTGCCGATACTCGAGAGCAGTCGGGCACGATGCAGGTGCGCTGGCAGCACGAAAAGGAGCTGATCGCCGGAGTTCGCGACTTGAAGGAGCTGCGCGAGCTCCTGAACACCGAGTTTCAACGAGCCGAGCGCGGCGGCGACCTCGAGCGAGCCGCTGAGATTCGCTACGGCGAGTTGGTCAATCTGGAGAAGACACTCGCCAGCAAGCGGCAGGCCCTGGAGGAGACGCAAGCCGAGGGCTCGGTACTCTCGGAGGAGGTGACGGCCGACGAAATCGCGGAGATCGTCTCGAAGTGGACCGGCATCCCGGTCTCGAAGATGCTGGAGGGCGAGCAGGAGAAGCTGATCCGGATGGAGGAGCGACTGCGCGAGCGCGTGGTTGGCCAGGACGAGGCGCTGGTCTCGGTGGCCAACGCCGTGCGTCGTGCTCGAGCCGGCTTGCAGGACCCCGACCGGCCCATCGGCTCCTTCATCTTCCTCGGTCCCACCGGTGTCGGCAAGACCGAGACCGCCAAGGCGCTGGCGGCGTTTCTATTCGATGACGAGCACGCGATCGTGCGCGTCGACATGAGTGAGTTCATGGAGAAGCATGCCGTATCGCGGCTGATCGGCGCGCCGCCGGGCTACGTGGGCTACGAGGAGGGCGGCTACCTGACCGAGGCCGTTCGGCGCCGGCCCTATAGCGTGTTGCTCTTCGACGAAATCGAAAAGGCACACGCGGACGTCTTCAACATCTTCCTGCAGATCCTCGACGACGGACGCCTCACGGACGGGCAGGGGCGCACGGTCGACTTTCGCAACTGCGTGCTGATCATGACCTCGAATGTCGGCAGCCAGCACATCGTCGGACTCTCACAGGAGCAGCAGGCGGAGATGGAGCGACGGGTCAATGAGGCACTGAGAGCGAGTTTCAAGCCCGAGTTCCTGAATCGCGTGGATGAGACCATCATCTTCCACCGGCTCGAGCGAAAGCACATTCGCCACATTCTCGACATCCAGCTGGTACAGCTGCGCGGGCGCCTGGCCGAGCGCCGGCTCGAACTCGAGCTGAGTGACGCAGCCGCCGAGCTGCTCGCCGGTCGAGGCTTCGATCCCCACTACGGTGCACGCCCCCTCAAGCGCGTGATCCAGCGCATGCTCCAGGACCCGCTGGCACTCGCCATCCTCGAGGGCGAATTCTCGCAGGGCGAGAGGATTGCAGCTGAGGTCGACGATGCGGGGGAGGCGCTGGTGTTTCGCAGAAGCGCGAGCGGGGATCGGTCGTGAGAGTCCTGCTGCGAGCGCAGATGCCAGGACCCTCTGGCGAGAGGCCTTCGTGAATCGTCCAGCCCATCGGGCGGGCTGTGCGCATTTCGTAGTGCACGGGGTCCTTTCAGCTTGAAAGACTGGCTGAGATGGGAGCCGCGAAGGAGATTTCGACGGGGTCCCGCGATCGTCGGACGCGGGGCCGCATCACCGGCCGATTCGGTCGGTATGCCAGCCAAACGTGCCTTGCTGCCGCACGAGGGACACTCGACCAGGGGCGAGTTGCCGCAACGCGAACCCTCTACCACGGACGCCGAACGAAATGGAACGGGTTCGGCGTGCCACGTTGAGGCGAGATGACACGATTAGGCGCTGCACGGTCACTATTGTGTGCGGGCCTGCCACGCAGATGAAGCTGGTACGGCGTTTGCTTCCTGATTGTGTATGGAGTCTCGCCGCCGCCGAGTTCTCGTTGTCGATGACGACCCGCAGTTCGCAGATGTGATCGTCGAGATGCTGCAGGCCCACGGGTTCGAGGCCAGCAGCGTGAATGATGCGGATGACGCGTTGCGTCGCGTCGCGGAGCGGCAGGTCGACGTGGTTGTCAGTGATGTGGAGATGCCGGGCAAGAGCGGCTTTGAGTTGCTCAAGGAGCTGACGCGCGACTCTCCGGAGCTGCCCGTCATCCTGATGAGCGCAGGAGTCACGCCGCTCCCGTCGGCCGGGCAGACGAAGTCCTCCGCGTTCGACTTTCTCGCCAAGCCGTTCGCGGGCGATACGCTCATCGAAGCCCTTGGACGGGCGCTCACCGGCTTGGAGGCGTCTCGGGAGATGCACTGCTGAGCGGTGTGGCGAGGCGTGGTGTTCGGCCCTCCGCTGGCCCGGCCCCGGGGCTTGGTCCAAACTGGCGCTATGGCTGCAGATGACGCGGGTCTCTCGGGGCGCATTGGACTTGCATTGGGCAGTGGCGCGGCCAGAGGGTGGGCCCACATCGGCGTGATTCGGGCCCTCGAAGCGGCCGGCATTCGACCTCAGGTCGTGTGCGGCACCTCCATGGGGGCCATTGTCGGCGCCGCCTATGCGGCGGGCAAACTCGACGAGTTCGAGGAGTGGGGCAGGGGTCTCGAGTGGCGGCAGATGGTCGGATACTTCGATCTCTCCTTTCGCGGTGGCTTGATCCGGGCGCGTCGGTTGTTTGAATTCTTCGAGGAGGTGCTGCCGGATTGCTCGATCGAGTCGCTCGGACTCGAGTTCGCGGCGGTGGGTACGGATCTCAGCAACGGTCACGAGGTATGGCTGAGAAAGGGAGGATTGCTGAGTGCACTGAGGGCGACGATCGCATTGCCGGGACTGATCACACCCGCGCAGTGGCACGGGCGTTGGCTCGTGGACGGAGGACTCGTGAATCCCGTTCCCGTCTCCCTGTGCCGCGCGATGGGGGCGGACAGCGTGGTCGCCGTTGATCTCAACACGATGCTGCTCGGGCGTCGCCTGGCGCGGGCGGGTCTGCAGGAGGGTGGCTCGAGCCAGAGCGTCTCACGGCCCTCGGGATCGCCTCTGGGAGCGCGGCTGAACGCGCTCGTACGCGATATTGCGGGTGAGGTGCGGGATCGCATCGCAGGGGAGTCCGCGGACGAGCGCGATGAATCGCCGACCATCTACGAGGTGATGGCGAATAGCGTCAACATCATGCAGGTGCGCATCGGGCGCAGCCGCATGGCCGGCGATCCGCCAGAGCTTCTGGTCACGCCGCGCATGAGCGACTTCGGCCTGCTCGACTTCGACCGGGCGGAGGAAGCCATCGGTGAGGGACATCGCGCAGCAGTTCAAGCACTGGAACGGGAGAATCCCGCTCTCTGATGATCGGATCGAGTTCGGGCGGCGCGCTGCTGTGGCAAAGCGCGAGCGATACCGGTCAGGCGCTATTCAGCTGCTCCGCCACCTCTGGCTTGGCCAGCAGCTTGACGAAATCGCTCTCGGTGAGGATGCCGACGAGCCGCCCGTCGCGCGTGACGACGAGGCAGCCGACCTTGTGCTCGATCATCGTGCGCGCCGCTTCGTGGACCGGAGTCTCCTCCTCGACCGTCATCACGGGGCGCGTCATCACGTCCTTCGCGGCGAGCATACCGAGGAGCTTCTTCTGGGCGTGCTCGCCGTAGCCGAGCGTCCGCGCCAGAGCGCTGCGGAAGAGATCGCGCTGACTCACGATGCCGACGAGCTTCTGCTCGTCGTCATCGAGTACGGGCAGGTGCCGTATCCGACCGAGCCGCATTACATCATCCGCGATCGTCAGCGTGTCGTTCTGTCGCAGCGTGACCACCTCGGTCGCCATCAGGTCTCTCACTCGGAATGTCGAACTCATCATTTCTCCTCATCTTTTCGCTTCCGAGGTTCTCTACCCCAAGCGGCCGGTGCTGTTGGCAGGGCAGAGAGTAAGGCGCTCCCGGGGTGGGGAAAAGGGGCGAGCTTCGCGGGCTGTGTGGCTCGAAGAGGTCGCTGCTTCTAGTCTGTCCGGTCTTGAGACAACACGCCGCGTAGCGGGCGACTGGCAGCGCGACGGGGAGGTGCATAGAGATGACGGAGAGAGACCTGGGGCGCGTTCGGACGATCCTGGTTGCGACCGACTTCTCGGAGACGGCGAAGCTGGCACTCGAGCGCGCGAGTGAGCTGGCACTGGACCACTCGGCTCGCATCGTGTTGGTCAACTCGCTCGCATTCGAGCCGCTGCCGATTGCCGGACCGGAACTCATGGTGTTGCCGCAGGACTTCGATGAGCAGCTTCGGCAGGCGTCGCTCCGGGCGCTGGACAGCCTGGTCGCGAATGTGGTGAGACAGGGGATCGAGATCGAGGCACAGCTCGAGTCCGGCCCAGCGGCCGCCGCCGTCGTTGGGGCGGCCGAGCGATCGGAGGCCGACCTGATCGTCGTGGGGACGCGGGGCAATAGCGGCTTCAAACACCTTCTGCTCGGGAGTGTCGCCGAGTTGGTCGTACGCGATGCGCGTTGTCCCGTGCTCACCGTTCATCCCAGCGATACGACATCGCTCGATCGAATCAGCTGTGTGCTGCTCCCGACGGACTTCTCCGATGATGCGGCGCACGTCGTCGAAAGGCTGGCCGTACTGTTCGCCGGTCGCGTCTCGGGCGCAGAGCTCAAGCTGCTGTACGTCTATCAGCTCCCGGTGATGGTGGCTCCGCTCTCCGGTTTTGGCTCCGAGATGCCGGTTCTGGCTGAAGACGCCCTGAAGATGGCGCGCGAGGCGCTCGACCCGCTGGCGGAGAAGCTCAGGGAAGCGGGATTCGCGGTTGAGGTGCTGGGTCGCGAAGGGGATCCGGCCGGCGTGATCACCGAGCTGGCGAGCAGCCTGCGGGTTGATCTGGTCGCGATGGGAACTCGAGGCTTCTCCGGGCTGAAGCGGGTGCTGCTGGGGAGCGCGGCACAACGAGTGGTGCAGCACGCTCGCTGTCCGGTGCTGACATTGAGACGGGGCGACGCTTGAATCCAGACCAATGGGTGCATCGGCTGGTCACGGATCCGACCCCCCGAGCCATTGCTCGAGCCGGGCTGAGGCGGCCGTGGTTTGCCCCGCTTCGCACAGATGAGCGACACTGAGGGTGAGGGTGGTGCGCGCGGATTGGCGCGCGCTCGGACGATCGTTGCTTCATCGGACCAGCTTGGGAGGGGCGGCTCATGGACAAGTCTGCAGGAGATCTTCGGAGGTCTGTCTCGCGGATCGTGGTGCCGAGCGATTTCTCGGACACAGCTGATCTCGCTCTCGAGAGAGGCTGTGAATTGGCCTTGCAGCACGCGGCACGAATCGTCCTGGTTCATGCGCTGAACTTTCAGCCGACACCGATCGGCGGGCCGAATCCCGTCATCTTGCCACCTGATTTCGGCGGCCAGCTCCGCACAGCCACGCAAACGAAGTTGGAGGCGCTCGCTGAACGTGTGCGAAGCCGCGGTATCGAGGTAGATGTCGAGTTGACGACTGGTGTGCCAGGGGCCTCCATCGTCGAGATCTCCGATCGCAGCGATGCGGACCTGATCGTGATCGGTACGCGTGGGCTGAGTGGATTCAAGCACCTGGTACTCGGTAGCACGGCGGAACAGGTCGTGCGCCGAGCGAGCTGTCCGGTTCTGACGATCCATCCCGACCACCGGGGTCCGCTGGGTGACCTCCAGACGGTGATCGTTCCTACCGAGCTCTCTGAGGATCCGGCGCCAGCGGTCGACGAAGTCCTTCACTTCTTCGGACAGCCGCCGAGGTCGGCGCGCATTCTGCTCGTCTATTCCGATCATCTGCCCGCCTACCTGCAGCCGCTGGTCGAGGATCTACGCATCGATCGCGTCGGCTTCGAGGAGATCTCGGGGCTCTTGCGCGAGCGCCTCGAGCCGACGGCGCGGCGGCTCGAGGCAGTGGGGTTCGAGGTCGAGACGGTGATCCGTGAGGGTGATCCCGCGAGCGTCATCACGGAGCTGGCGTCGGCTCGTGGCGCCGATCTGATTGCAATGGAGACGCGTGGCCGCTCCGGTCTTGCGCATCTGCTCTTGGGCAGCACGGCCGAGCGGGTCGTGCAGCACGCCGGTTGCCCGGTTCTCACCGTGCGCCGATCGCCTGCCGCGGCCGAGCAAGCGCAAGACGGGCGCGGATGACTCGATTGTTACGACCGGGGAGTAGCGCGATACGGGCATCAGCCGCCGCGAGTCTCGCACGAGGCGTCCGGATCTCATCTCGGGGAGGGCGCGAGGACCGGTCTTCTGGCATCATCGAGGTCTTGTGCGGCATGTCCGGGGGCAGCGCATGCGATGTCAGACCTCTCAAGCGGGCCGTTGAAGGATGAGCGGGCCTGGAGCCTGGATCGAGTTCTTCGCGGCCTTGCTGCTGATCGCCTGGGGCGGGGGTCGCCTGGCGCGCCATGGCGATGTCATCGCAGCCAGGACCGGCCTGGGCACGAGTTGGGTCGGACTGATCTTGCTCGCCACTGTGACCTCGCTGCCAGAGCTCGTCACGGGCATGAGCGCGGTACAGCTTGCCGGCAGTCCGGACATCGCGGTCGGGGCCATTCTCGGGAGCTGTGTCTTCAATCTGCTGATCCTGGTCATCCTCGACTATCTGCTTGGCCGCGAGTCGGTCTACACTCGCCTCAACCGCGGCCACGTTCTCTCCGCCGGATTCGGCGTGATGATGATCGGCCTCGCCGGCATCTATGTGGTCGCGCCGGCGTCTCTCACCGGGCTGCAGATCGGCCACGTCGGTTTCTACACGCCCGTGATCGTATTCTTGTACGCCTCCGCGATGTGGGCGGTCTTCCGATTCGAGCGCCACAACCCGGACGAACAGCATGCGGATGTGCTGTTGCAGGCCAAGGGAGTCTCCCTCGGCCGTTCCTGCCTCTACTTCGGCGGGGCGGCAATCGTGGTGGTTGCCGCCGGGCTCTGGCTACCTTTCGTCGGCGAGAGGCTGGCGGTCGCGCTCGGCCTGCACGAGACTTTCGTTGGCACGCTGTTCATTGCCTTTGCGACGTCGGTGCCCGAGATTGCCGTGGCGGTTGCCGCGTTGCGGCTGGGTGCTCCGAACATGGCGGTAAGCAACCTGCTGGGGAGCAATCTCTTCAACATCGTGATTCTGGTGCCCGAGGATCTAGCGTGGAGCGAGGGGGCGATTCTCTCTTCCGTTTCGTCGCTGCACAGTCTCTCCGCGCTGTCGGCTGTATTGATGACTGGGATCGCTATTGGGGCCCTCTTGCGCCGTTCGGATCGTCCCGGATTCCTCCGCCTGAGCCGTGTGAGTCAGATGCTGGTTGCGATCTATCTCCTGAACTCCTACTTCCTCTACCTCTTGCGGGACTGAATCTCGCGTTGGCGGGGGAATGAATGCGCGCCTGGCCGGGGCAGGCCCATCCTCTTGGTGCCGTCTGGGATGGACACGGAACGAACTTTGCGCTCTTTTCGGAGAACGCGACGGCCGTCGAGCTGTGCCTCTTCGAGCGCCCGGAGGATGCTGAACCCGCTGAGCGGATTTCACTTCGCGGACGGACACATTCGGTTTGGCATGGCTATCTGCCGGATGTTCGTCCGGGGCAGCTCTACGGCTACCGGGTCGATGGGCCCCACGAACCAGAGCAAGGGCACCGCTTCAACCCCGCCAAGCTGCTGATCGATCCCTATGCGAAGGCCATCACGGGCGAGCTGCGCTGGAGTGATGCGGTGTACGGCTACATCGCGGGGGATGAGGCGGAGGATCTCACGTTGTGTCCCTGGGACAGCGCAGGCTTCATGCCGAAGTGCGTTGTAGTGGACCAATCGTTTCCGTGGGGCGATGATCGTCCGCTCCGCATCCCCTGGCATCATACCGTGATCTACGAGTGCCACGTGCGGGGGATGACGGCGCTTCATTCAGAGGTGCCCGAGGCTCTGCGAGGCAGCTACCTGGGTCTCGGCTCCGAGGCCGTCATCAGCCACCTGCGGCAGCTCGGGGTGACGGCCGTCGAGCTGCTCCCGACTCATCACAGCGTCTCTGAGCGGGAGCTGGCGGAGCGAGGCCTCACGAACTACTGGGGCTACAGCACGTTGGGTTTCTTCGCGCCGGATGAGCGCTTGGCCTGTGGCAGGCGGGGCGGGGATCAAGTCAACGAGTTCAAGACGATGGTGAAGGCGCTTCATCGCGCTGGCATCGAAGTGATTCTCGACGTCGTGTACAACCATACGGCCGAGGGGGGTCGCCTGGGACCGAATCTCTCGCTGCGCGGCATCGACAACGCCTCCTACTACCTGCTCGATGATTCCAACCGGCGGGAGTACATCGACTACACGGGCTGCGGAAACAGCCTCAACATGCGCCACCCCCGCACGCTGCAGCTCATCATGGACAGCCTGCGCTACTGGGTGGAGGAGATGCACGTCGATGGCTTTCGCTTCGATCTGGCGCCCGCACTGGCTCGGGAACTCAACGTGGTCGACCGCCTGGGCCGCTTCTTCGCCCTGCTGCAGCAGGATCCGACCCTCGTCGGCGTGAAGCTCATCGCAGAGCCCTGGGATCTGGGGCCGGGTGGGTATCAGGCGGGGAACTTTCCGGAGGGCTGGGCCGAGTGGAACGCCGAGTATCGCGACACCGTGCGGCGCTTCTGGCGCGGTGACGGCGGGCAAGTTGGCGATCTCGCCTCGCGGCTTTCCGGCAGTGAGGACATCTATCGGCCGAGCGCCCGATCTCCCGATGCCAGCATCAACTTCGTGACCTGCCACGACGGCTTCACGCTGAGAGACCTCGTGAGCTACGAAGGCAAGCACAACGAGGCCAACGGCGAGGGGAACCGTGACGGAACAGATGCCAATTGGAGTCGCAATTGGGGCGAGGAGGGCCCGAGCGATACACGTCGCGTCAAACAGTTGCGAGACCGCGCAATGCGTAACTTCCTCGCGACGCTGGCCTTCTCGCAGGGTGTTCCGATGATCTCGCATGGCGATGAATTCGGGCGCAGCCAGGGTGGCAACAACAACGCCTACTGTCAGGACAACCGCGTTACGTGGATCGACTGGAGTCTCGACGAAGGCGACCACGCGCTGCTCGAGTTCGCCCAAAAAGTGTTCGCGATACGCAGACAGAACCCGGTACTGCGGCGGAACAGCTTCTTCTCGGGTCGGTCGCTCATCGGTGCAGGGGCGAAGGACGTGGCCTGGCTGCGGCCGGACGGGGTTGAGTTCGACCTGGCCGATTGGGAGGATCCGGAGGCGCGCGCACTGGGGATGCTGGTCTCGGGCGAGGCGAATGACGAGGTGGACGAGCAGGGGCGCCCGATTCAGGGGGAGTCACTCCTGCTCTTGGTCAATGGCGGCGGTCGGAGCTGTGAATTCCACATTCCCTTGCTCGCGCGGCCGGGCTGGTGGGAGCAGACGGTCAACACGGCGAGGCACGGGACGAAGAGGCTGCGCGACGGCGAAATCAAGATTTCGGCGCGATCTCTCGTGCTCCTCACGTATCGGGAGTCGAAATGAGCCGGCGCGGTAGACGCGGCGCGAAGTCGCTCGTTCCGGCGCTCTGCTCGAAGAGCGCGTCGGCACTCGTTGCGGGAGAGCTGGCCGAGCCCCAGCATGTGCTCGGGCCGCATCGCTCCCTGGCAGATGGCTACGAGGGCTGGATCGTACAGATCTATCACCCCGAGGCACTCGAGGCCTGGTGTCTGCCGGCGGGATCACCGGCTGTGCCACTGGTTGCGGCCGATTCGCCCGGTCTCTTCACGGGCTTTCTGGCTGGCGATGCGCAATCCGAGCTGCCGCGGTATCGCGTGCGACTGCGCGCGCGGGACGGTCACTGCTGGGAGCAGGAAGACGCCTATCGCTTTCCGGCGACGCTCGGCGAGCTCGATCTGCACCTCTTCGCCGAGGGGACACACCAGCGTCTGTGGGAGGTGCTCGGGGCTCACCCGCGCCGGCTCGACGGCGTGGACGGCGTGGCGTTTGCCGTCTGGGCACCGCACGCACGCCGGGTCAGCGTGGTGGGCGACTTCTGCTGCTGGGATGGGCGCCTCTTCCCGATGCGTCGCCGCGGCGGATGCGGCGTCTTCGAGCTCTTCATTCCCGGAATGATGCCCGGTGATGCGTACAAGTTCGAGATCAAGACAAGTCGGGGTGCCATTCGGCTCAAGACCGATCCGCTTGCCTTCGCGATCGAACCGCCGCCCGGCAGTGCCTCGCGAGTGGTGTCGAGTCAATTCCGCTGGAATGACGACGACTGGCTCGAAAGGCGCCGCGAGGTCGACTGGCTGCGTGAGCCCATGGCCATCTACGAGGTGCATCTCGCCTCTTGGGCTCGCGGGGCTGGCAATCGGTCTCTCAACTACGTCGAACTCGCCCCCAGGCTGGTCGAGTACGCCAAGCGTTTTGGCTTCACTCATCTGGAGCTGCTGCCCATCAGTGAGTATCCCTTCGATGGTTCCTGGGGCTATCAGGTCAGCGGCTACTACGCCCCCACCTCACGACATGGCTCACCCGACGACTTTCGCGCCTTCGTCGACGTCTGCCACCGTGGCGGCATCGGGGTCATCGTCGATTGGGTGCCGGCGCACTTCCCGCGCGACGACTTCGCGCTGCGGCGCTTCGACGGTGAGCCGCTCTATGAATACGCCGATCCGCGACTGGGCGAACATCCGGACTGGGGCACGCTCGTTTTCGACTACGGTCGCAACGAGATTCGCAGTTTTTTGATCGCCAATGCGCTCTACTGGCTCGAGGAGTTCCATGTGGACGGCCTCCGTGTGGACGCCGTCGCGTCCATGCTCTACCGCGATTACGGGCGGAAGGAGGGCGAGTGGCTGCCGAATCGAGATGGAGGCAGGGAGAATTTCGAGGCGGTGGATTTCTTGCGCTCTCTGAACAGGGCGGTGCGCGAGCGGCAGCCCGGCTGCATCACGATCGCCGAGGAGTCGACGGCATGGCCTGGCGTCACGAGTTCACCGAGCGACGGTGGGCTCGGCTTCCACTTCAAGTGGAACATGGGTTGGATGAACGACACTCTCAGCTATTTCTCGCGCGATCCCGTGCACCGTCGGCATCACCATCACGAGCTCATCTTCGCGGCCGTCTACGAGCAGAGCGAGCGTTTCATCATGCCGCTCTCGCACGACGAGGTGGTGCACGAGAAGCGCTCACTCTTGGAGAAGATGCCCGGCGACCCCTGGCAGAAGTTCGCCAATCTTCGACTGCTGCTCGCCTATCAGTACACCCGCCCCGGCAAGAAGCTGCTCTTCATGGGAACAGAGCTGGCGCCCAGCGAGGAGTGGGATCACAGCGGCAGTCTCCCTTGGCAGTTGGCGGCGGATCTGGAGCGGATCGCTCTGGCTCGATTCGTCGAAGAGCTGGGTCGCTTCTACCGCGACCATCGCTGCCTCTGGCGCAACGATCCGGATCCCGAGGGATTCGCCTGGCTCGACTGGCAGGACAGCACCCACTCGGTGGTCTCGTATCTGCGCCGAGATGGGGATGAAGAGCTCTTGGTGGTCCTGAATGCCACGCCCGTCCCTCGCTACGACTACCGCGTCGGCGTGCCCAATGCCGGTCACTATCGGGTGCGGCTCTGCAGCGATGACGTCGACTACGGCGGAAGCGGGTTTCTCGAGGCACGAAGCTGGCAGACGGAGACGGCCAGCTTCCACGGTCATCAGCAGTCGCTCCGGCTCACGCTTCCGCCGCTGGCCTGCTTGGTGCTGGCGCGGGACTGAGCCGCGGTCCGTCTCAGCAAGCCAGCTCGACACGTGGCAGCAACACGCGCTCGACCACCTCGCGCCAGGCGTAGCGTTTGGCGGTCGATTGGCCGGCGCGCCGTAGGCGAGAGTTTGCCCGGGGGTCGGCGCGCAGGCGCTCGAAGAGACCCATGAACTCCCTCGCCTCACCGGTTTCGAGAACGAGCGCGTTTTGTCCCGGTACGGCGTAGTCTTCGCCGGAGCACCCGGTGCATGCCACGCCTCCGACCGCCATCGTCTCCAGCCCGACGAGCCCGAACGGTTCGTGGCCGCTATTGGCCAGCACCGCGTCCGTTGCCCGGAAGAGTACGCGGCGGGCCGCCGGATCGACGTGTGAGCGGAGATTCACGACATCGGCGTCGCCGATGTCCTTGACGACGTCGAGCAGGCCGCTGGCTCCGCCCTCCGACCAGCTTCGCTCGACGACGCGCAGCCCGCAGGCCTGGGCCGCGCGCAGCACCTCGTGCCCATGTGCCTCGCTGCCGCCCCGGGCCAACAGCAGCGGGCGCCAGTTCTGCCGCTTGAGCTCCGAGATGATGTTCACGGTCTCGAGCCACCGCTTGTCCGGATCCCAGCGCGCCATTTTGGTAAGCACCGTGCGATCGCGGAAGCGGTTTCGCAACGCGCTGACGGCGTATCGGTCAGGCGGGTCGAAGGCGTCCCCGGGGAGCCCGTTGGGAATGACCAGAGCGTCTGCCCCCTCCTCACGCATGCGGTGCTTCATGTAGCGGCTGACCGTCGTGAGTTCTGCCGCCTCGCCGAGCTGGTGCCAGGGGATGTGCTCGAATCCGAAGGTGTTGTTCGCGTTCCAGAGAATATTGACGCAATCGCGCAGGCCGGCGTAGCGCAGCAGCCAGTGGAGGTGCATCACGGCGTCCGCCGTCTGCCATTCCTCCGCCAGCACCACCGCCCGTCCGCCCTCGCTGAGATGCGGCCGGAGCACCTGATTGACCAGGTAGGGGGGCAGCGAAGCGGCGAATTCCGCGCTCTTGCCGAGTTCGCCGTCATAGACGCCCTCCCGATGGTGCTTGCTCACCCACTGGCACCAGCGGTGGAGGTGGAGCTGCCCCCTCACCTCGTGGCCCGGCAGATCGGGCGCACCGATGAACCAGAGATGAGTCTCATAACCAAGCTCGGCGAGGGTCTGGCTCAATCCATCCACGCGGGTGGCCAGCCCGCCCGCTCGCGAGTAGACGTCGGGTCCCTCGAAGGAGAGGATGTGGAACTGCATCTGGGGGATTCCTCGGGCCGGATGGAAGGCGCCGTGTTTCGAACTCTTGTACTGGTTCTTTAACATTTCTAGCTGGGCAAAAGCCATCGGCTAAAAACTTGAGCGTTCCTTTACGAAGTCAACACCAGAACTCGGCCACAGAACGGAGGGACAGCCCGCAGTGGTCGCCGCACTCGTTCTGCGGTCAAGGTCAAACTATTGCTGGCGTCAAGCACCCGTGTTGTCGATAGTGCCAGAGAGTATCTGATACAGCGGGGGGAGAGTCGTGTCCAGCGAGCCGCGTGTCGCCTACCTTTCGATGGAGATCGCTCTCCATCCCGAGGTGCCCAGCTATTCTGGCGGGTTGGGGGTGCTGGCCGGCGATACGGTCCGGTCTTTCGCCGACCTCGGCCTGCGGGCCGTTGCAGTCACACTGGCACACCGAAAGGGTTACTTCAGCCAGTCTCTCGATGAGCGCGGCCGGCAGTCCGAGGAGCCCGTCGACTGGGATCTGTCGGAGTATCTCCAGGCCATGGAGCCGCGCGTCGAGATTCGGATCGAGGGCAGGCCAGTCTGTCTGCGGGCCTGGCGTTTCCGCGTTCTCGGACAGGGCGGAAGCCACGTTCCCGCGTATTTGCTCGATACCGACCTGCCGGAGAATGCCGAACAGGATCGCCGCCTTACGGACACTCTCTACGGAGGCGATGAACACTATCGGCTGTGTCAGGAGGTCGTGCTCGGCGTAGGCGGGATTCGCATGCTGCGGGCTCTGGGCTACGGGAACATCGACCGATTCCACCTCAACGAGGGACACGCCGCATTAGCTGTGCTGGAGCTGCTGACCGAGGGCAAGGAAGAGCCGCCCATCGACGGCGTCGAGCTGCTCGCCGCCGTGAATCACGTACGAAACCGCTGCGTCTTCACTACACACACCCCCGTGCCCGCTGGCCACGATCAGTTCTCCGGCGCTCAGGCCCGCTCGGTGCTCGCGCCGGGCTTCATCCGCTGGCTCGGGGCCCTGGGCGAACGCTGGGCACTCAACATGACTGACCTGGCCCTGCGCACCTGCCACTTCGTCAACGGTGTGGCGATGCGCCACGGCGAGGTCTCGCGGGGCATGTTCCCCCACTATCCCATTCGCTCGATCACCAACGGAATCCACCCGGTCACCTGGGCATCAGACGCCTTTGGTGAACTCTTCGATCGCCATATCCCCGAGTGGCGCAGTGATTCCTACTCGCTGCGCTATGCGGTCGGGATTCCCACCGCCGAGATCGCGTCGGCGCACGAGCGGTCGAAGCTCGCGCTGTTGAAGCATGTACGCGAGGTGACCGGACGGGAGCTCGACCCCGAGGCGTTTACCGTAGGCTTCGCGCGTCGGGCGACCGCGTACAAGCGCGCAAACCTAATCTTTCGCGAGCCGGAGAGGCTCGCCGAGATCGTGCGAGACAGCGGTCCGATTCAGCTTGTCTTCGCCGGCAAGGCCCACCCCCGGGATGGCGAGGGCAAGGCGCTGATCAGCCAGATCTTCGAGGCCGGCGAGGCGCTGCGCGGCCGCGTCGAGGTGATTTATCTGCCGCAGTACGACATGAGACTCGGGCGACTGCTCTGCGCCGGCTGCGACGCGTGGCTGAATACGCCCATCCCGCCGCTCGAGGCGTCGGGGACGAGCGGTATGAAGGCGGCCCTCAACGGTGTGCCAAGCCTCAGCGTGTTGGACGGCTGGTGGGTCGAGGGCTGCGTCGAGGGTATCACCGGGTGGGCCATCGGTGCGGATGAGGGGGAGAGCGATCTCTCGGGCGAGGATCGCGACGCTCGCCACGCCGCCGCTCTCTACGATAAGCTGGAGACCGCCGTACTCCCGCTCTACTACCAGCAGCCGATGCGCTACGCAGAGATCATGCGCAGTGCAATCGCGCTGAACGGCTCGTTTTTCAACACCCAACGCATGGTGCTGCAGTATTTATACGACGCCTACGCGCTGCGGGCCGAGGAGACTGAAGACCCCGCCAGTGATTGGTTCCCGACCAGCGGCTGAGCGCCGAGGGCGCGCTCGCGCGTCACTGCTCGATGCGGCCCACGCCGGCCGACGGCTGCGCCCTTTCCATATGCCCCAGGGCGCGCTGGTCGAACCGCGCGCCGGAGACTCGAGCAAGGAGAGACCACGATGACGACTTTTGGAATTCTCGTAGGCGGCGGGCCGGCACCCGGCATCAACGGCGTCGTGGGCGCGGCGACGATCGCTGCGGTGCGCCGGGGTGGCCGGGTGTTGGGGATTGCCGACGGATTCGAGTGGCTCATGCAAGAGGAGACCCGCCACGTGCGGGAGCTCAAGATAAGCGAGGTCTCGCGCATTCATCTGCTGGGAGGCTCGATCCTGCGGACCTCGCGCGCGAATCCGATGAAGAATCCCGCCCATCTGGATTCGGTGGTGACCACGCTCGACAAGCTCGGTATCGACAATCTCATCACGATCGGGGGCGATGACACGGCCACCTCTGCACGGGCGGTGTCAGAGAGAACCGCCGGTCGGCTCAAGGTCGTCCACGTGCCGAAGACGATCGATAACGATCTTCCGCTGCCCCATGGGATACCCACGTTCGGCTTCGAAACGGCTCGCGAGCACGCCACGCATGTCATCACTCGCTTGATGGAGGACGCCCGCACGACGCAGCGCTGGTACTTCGCGGTCGTGATGGGGCGCAATGCAGGCCACTTGGCGCTTGGAGCGGGCAAGGCCGCAGGTGCCACCCTGACGCTGATCCCCGAGGACTTCAGCGAGGAGCGAATACCGCTGCAGCGCGTCGTTCGCATCTTGGAGGGGGCGGTCGTGAAGCGGCTCGTTCATAGGCGGGCCCATGGTGTTGCCGTCATCGCAGAGGGCATCGGCGAACGACTCGATACCGCCGACCTCGAGGGTATGGAGGATGTCGAGCGCGACGAGCACGGGCACATTCGGCTGGCCGAGGTGCCGCTGGGCAAGCTCGTGCGCGATGGCGTACGCGCCGCGCTCGGCGGGCGGGGCATCTCGTTGACGATTGGTGAGAAGAACGTCGGCTACGAGCTGCGCTGTGCGGCACCCAACGCCTTCGATCTGGACTACACGCGGGACCTGGGTTCGGGAGCTGTCTGGGCGCTGCTGGAGGGGTTCTCCGGCGTCCTGATCACCCGTCAGAATGGCGCCATTGTGCCACTGGCCTTCGCCGATCTCGAAGATCCGGAGTCCGGGCGCACGCGTGTTCGCTTGGTCGATACGTCGACGCAATCCCACGCCAGTGCCTGGGTGTTGCAGGTGCGCTTGGAGCCGAGCGATCTCGAAGATCCGGCGCAGCTTGCCCAGATCGCGGCGGCGGCCAAGCTCAGCCCGGAGCAGGCCAAGGAGTACTTCAGCATCGCCCTCTGATGCGACGCCTCGAATCCGGTCGTCGTGTGCGCTAGCGAGGAATCGATTGCGCGGTGTAGCGCCACACCTCGAGCGAGTTCGACCAGTGATCCGCCGCCAGCCCCGCCTTGCGCTTGAGCTCGCGCACGAATTCACGCGGCTCGGGCAGCGAGTCCCAGACGGCTGGCAGGAAGGTGCCTCGCTGGGAGCCGTCTGCGATCAGCAGGCCATCGACGCCGGGTCGCAAGCGCCCGAGTAGGCTCTCCTCCGAAGTGACGTCGAGTCGCTCCAACGGGCTGAGGATCGAGACCTGAATCTCGATTGAATTGATCTCTTCCTCTTGGAGCGGCGGGAAGCGTGGGTCGTGGAAGGCAGCCTGGCGGGCATTGTGCCAGACACTCACGACCAGGGGGGACGCGCTCTCGAGCGACCCGATGCAGCCGCGCAGTGCCGCTTGCTTGCGAAGCGTGACGAAGCTGGCACGCGCTCGGCGCAGCTCGGCGGGAAAGCGATCTTCTTCGACCCCCGCGGAGAGATCACCGGATAGCTGGGTTTGAATCGCGCGCAGGGCTGCCTCCAGCAGGAGTTCCCCGTGCTCTCGGCTCAGCTCCTGGTCCGGCTCTCGGTGAGCCGTTGTGTTCGAGCTTTCGGCATTGGGCAAGGACTTGGGCTCCGTCTCTTCACCGCACCCTGGGGCCGATGCTGCTCGAACGTCGGTCGCAGATCGCCGCCCCGTGGCATACTCAGAGTAGGGACTCGGGCGGGCGGGTTCGAGACCAAATCGGGAGAGCGGCGCGTGACGGGAGGCGATGGGCCGAGCGAGTCCGGCTCGCAGGCGCGTTACTGGCACGGCATGGCCGACGGGCGGGTGTGCTGCGACCTGTGTCCACACCACTGTCGCCTGCAGAATGGACAGCGCGGCCTGTGCTTCGTTCGTTCATGTCGGGACGGCCGGATGCTGTTGACCAGCTACGGTCGTTCGAGTGGCTACTGCGTCGACCCGATCGAGAAGAAGCCCCTCAATCACTTCCTGCCCGGCACGCCCGTCCTCTCGTTCGGAACGGCGGGCTGCAATCTGACATGCTCATTCTGTCAGAACTGGGACATCAGCAAGTCGCGTGAGATCGAAACCCTGTGCGACGAGGCCCCGCCCGAGCGCATCGCGCGTGTGGCAGAGCGGCTCGGCTGTCGCAGCGTGGCGTTCACTTACAACGATCCGGTCGTCTTTCTCGAGTACGCAGTGGATACAGCCAAGGCGTGCCACCAGCTCGGCCTCAAGACCGTGGCGGTTACCGCGGGCTATCTGTGCGAGGAGCCCCGCGAAGAGTTCTTCTCATACATGGATGCGGCCAACGTCGATCTCAAGTCTTTTGACGACAGCTTCTACCGCAGAAACTGTGGGGGGCATCGGCAGCCGGTACTCGACACGCTGCTCTACATCAGGCGCAAGACCTCGGTCTGGCTCGAGATCACGACGCTGTTGATTCCCGGTGAGAACGACTCAGAGCAGGAACTCGACGCGGCTGCGCGCTGGATCGCCGAGGAGATCGGAGAGGATGTTCCGTGGCACTTCACAGCCTTCCATCCGGACTACCGAATGCGGGACAGACACGCCACGCCTGTAGAGGTTCTGTCGCGGGCGCGGGAGATCGCCTGCCGCCACGGGCTTCGCTACGTCTACACCGGAAATGTTCATGATGAGTCTGGAGGCAGCACCTGGTGCCATGGCTGTGGCGCGAAGCTGATCGGTCGCGATTGGTACGTCCTCGGCGACTGGCACTTGGCGGAGAAGGGCCACTGCCGTTCCTGCGGCACACGCTGTGCGGGTGTCTTCGATGAACGGCCCGGCGAGTGGGGTGGCCGCCGACTCCCTGTCCGTCTGGCCGATTTCGGCGATTCGTAGACGCTGCCAGACCGGGCCGGGTCGAAGACCACGACTGTGCGCGGGATTGCGCCTCAGCGCATGCTCAAGACTGCCGCTCCGCGTAGCTCGCCGTCGCGCAGCCGACGCAGCGCTTCGTTCGCCTCTTCGAGGGGAAAGAGAGTGGTTTCGCAGCGCACCGGGATCGTTGGCGCCAGCGTGAGGAAGTCCTCCGCATCGCGCCGCGTGAGGTTCGCCACGGAGATGACGGCGCGTTCCTGCCACAAGAGCCGGTACGGAAACGAGGGGATGTCGGACATGTGGATTCCGCCGCACACGACACGTCCGCCCTTGACGAGCGTGCGCAGCGCGGCCGGCACGAGCTCTCCGACCGGAGCGAAGATCAGGGCGGCGTCCAGCTTGTCGGGGGGCTCCCGGTCGGATGCCCCCGCCCAGCAAGCGCCCAGCTCGCGCGCGAAGTCCTGTGCCTCATCGTCGCCTGGCCGGGTGAAGGCGTAGACGAGGCGCCCCTGCGCATGCGCCACCTGCGCGACGATGTGGGCGGCGGCGCCGAATCCGTACAGCCCCACTCGCTCCGCATCCCCCGCCAAACGGAGTGATCGATGGCCGATCAAGCCGGCACAGAGCAGCGGTGCGGCCTCGGCGTCGCTGTAACGATCGGGGATCGGAAAGCAGTAGCGGGCATCCGCCAGTGTGTACTCGGCATAGCCGCCGTCGATCTGGAAGCCGGTGAAGGCGGCCCGATCGCAGAGATTCTCACGGTCGCTGTCGCAGTAGCGGCACGACGAGCAGGTGTAGCCCAGCCAGGGGATACCGACACGTTCGCCGCACTGGAAGCGAGAGACACCCCCACCGAGCTGCTCGACGACACCCACGATCTCGTGGCCCGGGATGATGGGAAGCTTCCCGCCTTCGAGCTCGCGCTGTACGACGTGAAGATCGGTTCGACAGACGCCGCACGTGCTGACGCGCACCAAGACCTGGCCAGCCTCAGGCTGCGGACGTGCGATCTCGACTCTTCTCAGACCGCCATTGCCGCCCTCGTATCGCATCGCCCGCATGCCGGTCCCCCTTGGTCTGCCCCTCCGCAGCTATGCCACCCCGTATCAGTGTGGGGATGAGCGGCGTCTGCGGGACGGAAGTCCTCACTTCAGCGGTAGCACGAATCGGCGACGATGCCCTCTCTGCGGCATCGCTCAGAGACAGCGCGTCGACCACGCGGGCCCTCGAACACGATGCGGATCTTCTCCTCGGCGTGCGTGACCCCGTGAAATGCCCCTTACTCGGGAACTCCAAGTGTCGGGCTTCTGCCGGCGAGCGAGACGGAAAGGCACGTGTCCTCCTAGTGCGGAAGAGATCCGGTTCCTACATATGAAGCCCCATATCGGGCCTATTCCTACCGATTCCGGCTCAAGTCCTCGGGTTCTTCTTTCGACTATCTGCACGACGGCCTCTCCCAACATCGCGTTCTTCGTCCACTGACGAGCGGACCAAGGCATCGATCGGCGTCTGTCGCAAACCACAACGCATAGGGACAGAACATGCTTGCATCCTGGAGACACATAAGCGTAGGTGGGAAGCTCCTCATAGGATTCGGTCTCGTCGCTCTGATCTATGTGGCCTCGTCCGTCTACACCATGGCGCAGATTTCAGCCACGAACGACATGAGCAGAAGCGTCGCCGAGCAGCACTCTCCTGCGTGGAATGCAGTGATGGAGTCCCAGCTTGAGCTGTTCCGCGGCCGTTTCTGGCTCGAGGAAGCAGTTGGCGGCGACGAGACGATAACGGAGGAACAGATAGCAGGACAATGGAGGGCCGCCGGATGGTACCTGCAAGCCGTGCTCGGCGGGGGAGAGAGGAACGGCGTCAAGTATGTCCCGATCGATGACCAGGTCATTCGCGACGGCCTGAAGACCATCGCGGCTGATCTAGACAGGCTTGCCGAGATGAGCCATCGGCGCTTCGAGGCCCATGCCGGTAGCGCTGCCGAGACCCGGGCGGGAAGTGAGCTGGACCGGAGCCTTGACGCTCGGTTCGATGCGATACTCAATGACCTGATCGCACTGGAAGGTGCTATCAGCGGGGAGATCGAAGAGGACAACAGGCTCGTCCAGGAGATATTCGCCGCGGAGCAGAAGAAGATCGTTCTTGCGCTCTTGCTGGTGTTGCTGGTCGGCACAGCCATAGCCTTGGTCTTCTCTCAGCACGTCGTGACCCGACCCATCCGCAGAATGACGGAGTTCCTCGAGAAGATCGCTGAGGGCAGGCTGACGGAAAGCGTCGAGGTAGGGTCCGCCGATGAGCTCGGCCTCATGGCCGTCGCCGCCAATACGATGGTGGCCAGGCTTTCGACACTGGTCTCTCAGGTGCAGAAGTCCGGCATACAGGTCGCGAGTTCAGTAACCGAGATAGCGGCGTCGACCAAGGAGCAGGAGGCGACGGCCACGGAGCACGCCGCCACCACGAGCGAGGTGGCGGCCTCGGTGAAGGAGATCTCCGCCACCTCCATGGAGTTGGGAAAGACCACCGAGGAAGTTGCGCAGCTCGCCCAGGAGACCGCCACTTCGGCGGCCGATGGCCAGGCACTGATCACCGGGCTCGACTCCACCATGAACCGCATGTCCGCGGCCTCGGGCACGATCGCCGAGAAGTTCGCCGTGCTGAGCGAGAAGACGGGGAACATCAGCAATGTGGTCACGACCATCAACAAGGTCGCCGAGCAGACGAACCTGCTGTCGCTGAACGCGGCCATCGAGGCCGAGAAGGCCGGGGAGTACGGTCGGGGGTTTTCGGTGGTTGCAACCGAGATACGTCGCCTCGCCGACCAGACCGCCGTGGCCACCTATGACATCGAGCAGACTGTCGGAGAGGTTCAGTCCGCTGTGTCCGCCGGCGTGATGAGCATGGACAAGTTCACCGAGGAGATCCAGAGCAGCGTCGATGATGCGCGGAAGGCGGGCGAGCGTCTGGAGCGCGTGACGGAGCAGGTGCAGGCTCTTGCGCCACACGTGGAGTCCGTCAACGAGGGTCTGCAGGCACAGGTCGACGGCGCCAGTCAGATAAACGAGGCCATGTCGAACCTGAGCGAGGCCGCCCAACAGACGGCCGACTTCGTGCGCCAGTCCAATAGCGCCATCGCCGATCTCCATGACGCTGCCCGCGGTCTCAAGGAAGGCGTGTCCATCTTCAAGCTCAAGGACGACGCGGAGCCGCTGACGAAGAGCGCGCAGGACTAGGAGGTGAAGGACAGCAAGTGCAACAAGAGGAGCAGGCGTGAAGATCATGAATGGGCCTACAGTCAGTCAGAAGATGATGCTGCCGGGGATCATCGTCCTCAAGGCCCTTACGCCACGCGTGGAGTCCGTCAACGAGGGTCTGCAGACTCAGGTCGACGGCGCCAGTCAGATAAACGAGGCCATGCCGAACCTGAGCGAGGCCGTCCGACAGACGGCCGACTTCGTGCGCCAGTCCAACAGCGCTATCTCGAATCTAAATGATATAGCCCAAAACCTGCAGGACGGGGTGGCGCACTTCCGGTTGAAGAAGGCGGGGTAACGAAGATGTTGCTGCTCTGCTTTTCTTTTGGTGACGGACGCTTCGCCATGGACGCCTCGGAGGTGGTCGAGGTCGTCTCCATGGTAAGACTCGAACCGGTCCCCAGGGCCCCGGACCATGTGGCCGGCATCATGCGCTGTCACGGCCGGACAGTGCCGGTGATCGACCTTTGTGCCCTGGCCGCAGGACGGCCGGCAAAGGATCTGTTGAGTACGCGCATCATCATCGCGCGCTACCCAACGCGCGACGGCACGGTTCACGAGCTTGGTCTCATCGCCGAGGGCGTCACCGAGACCATGCGAAGCGACGCCGGAGATTTCGTTCGAACCGGCGTGTCACTGGGAGAGACGAGCGATTTGGGCAACGTGGTCTACGACGACGAGGGGATGATTCAGGTGGTGGATGCAGCGGCCCTTCTGCCTGAATCGACCAAGAACATCTTGTTTCAGATTCGTGAGGCGGATGGCTGATGGCACAAACCGCCTTTGAGTCGTTGCTGAAGCAATCGATCGGTCTCGAAGCCGGGACCATCGGCGGGGATTCCATAGAGAGGGCAGTGAAGAGGCGGATGAAGGAACTGGGGCTCGCAGACAGCGACGCCTACTTGGCGCTTGTACACGAGTCCGGCGAAGAGCGGAGTGCCCTCGTCGAGGAGGTGGTGGTCCCCGAGTCGTGGTTCTTCCGCAACAAGGAGGCCTTCGTCGTTCTTCAGCGTTTCATGCTCGATGAATGGTGCCCCGCTCACCCCGGAGGCGTCTTGAGGGTACTGAGCGTCCCCTGTTCGACGGGTGAGGAGCCCTACTCGATCGCGATGGCGCTCATGGACGCGGGGTTGAAGCCAGGCCGGTTTCATATCGATGCGGTGGACGTAAGCCGCAGAGCTCTGGAAAAGGCGAGACTCGCTTGCTACGGCAAGAACTCATTCCGCGGCAAGAGCCTCGCACTCTGCGGGCACTATTTCAGGGAGACAAAGACGGGTTTCGCTCTTCAGGAATCGGTTCGCAAGATGGTCAACTTCCATCAGGGCAATGTGCTCGACCGCGGGTTCATGGAAGGCCTCGGCTCCTATGACGTCATCTTCTTCCGCAACATCTTGATCTATTTCGATGATGCCGGTCGATCCAGGATCGCCAAGTGGATAGCCGCCATGCTGAAGGACGATGGCATGTTCTTTGTCGGCCACGCCGAAGGGGGACTGATGTGGCAGGGCGTCTTTACCTCCGCCCGCTATCGCATGGCCTTTGCCTACAGGAAGTTCAACGACGAGCAGCGCGTCAATCGCCGCACCCGAAAGTCGCATGCCGCCGGCAAGCTGTCGAAGCCGAAGCGCAAGGCAAGGCAAGAGCGATGCCTCTCTCCGACCAAGCGCAGTAGGGCCTCTACAGGCCGTCGCCGGAATGGCTGCGACGGGGCCGAAGGGCCCGCGCCGGTGAAAGAGGAAGCCGAGGGGACTCAGACCCTCGAGGCGGCCCATGAACTCGCCAATCTCGGCCGCCTGCAAGACGCGGCGGCAATGTGCGAGGCCAATATGCGCGAGAACGGTCCATCCGCTCAGGCCCATTTCATCCTCGGTCTGACGTGCGATCGGGAGGGCGGCGGCGCGAAGGCGGAGGCCTACTTCCGCAAGGCCCTGTACCTGAATCCGGACCACTACGAGGCCCTGGTGCATCTCGCGCTCCTGGTCGAGCAGCAGGGAGATGTCGCGGCCGCTTCGCGGCTGAAGAAGCGAAGCCGGCGGGTTTACGAAAAGGGTCTTGGAAATGGAGAACCGGTGCGTGATGGAAGAGAGTAGGCCCAGAGGGCACGAAGTAGAGGACTGCTGGAACCACGCCGGGGTCTGGGGAAGCAGAGGCTGTTCGGAGCTCGAGCGGACCCTGCATTGCGTCAATTGTGAGGTCTACTCCCGAGCAGGACGCCTTCTGCTCGACCGCGCGTGCTCGGAAGGGTATCAAGAGGAGCGGACCGAGCTTCTGGCGGCGGAGGGAGAGAAGCAGCGGGAGGGCGATATCTCCCTGCTGATCTTCCGCGTGGGCAAGGAGTGGTTTGCGCTTCCCACGGAGTTCTTTCTCGAAGTACTCGAGCCGCGCCCTGTACACCACCTTCCCCACCGAAGCGGGGCGGTCCTCAATGGCCTGGTAAACGTCAGGGGCGAGCTGCAGATTTGCGTCTCGATGTCCGCTCTTCTCGAGGTTGAGACAAACGCCGAAGACAGGGACGACAACCGGGTGCCGGCGGGCGAGCCCATGCTCTTCGTGCGCAGCAGTTCCGGGAACCTGGTCTTTCCGGTAAGCGAGGTCTTCGGCACGCACCGCTACGACTCCGCCGAGTTACGCCCCGCACCGGCCACGCTGGCAAAGGCTGCGAGCAACTACACACAGGGTGTTCTGCCATGGAAGGACACGCATATCGCGGTCCTGGAAGAAGGACCGCTCTTCGAGCGAATCGCGAGGAGCCTCCAGTGAGCGATGAATCTGATCTGAGCGGCCTGTCCATGCAGGAGCTGTTTCGG
Organism: Deltaproteobacteria bacterium; assembly: GCA_029261835.1. GTDB lineage: Bacteria > Myxococcota_A > UBA9160 > UBA9160 > UBA4427 > JAJDAO01. The sequence goes on from JAJDAO010000003.1 coordinate 397,623, forward strand.
ATGGAGGTGGAGAGCCAGGGCGCGGTTCTCACTGACGGGCTTCTGGCCCTGGAACACGACCCGGGGTCAGCTGAGTCGCTGGAGCTGTTGATGCGTGCCTCGCATTCGATCAAGGGGGCGGCGCGCATCGTCAACCTGGACCCGGCGGTCGACGTCGCTCATGCCATGGAAGACTGCTTCGTGGCGGCGCAGACCGGAGAGCTTCTTCTCGGTGCCTCACATGTAGACCTCTTCCTGGTCGGGGTGGACATGCTCAATCGCATGTCCCTGGTCACCGAGGACGGCCAGGATGCCTGGTTCTCCGAGCACAAGGCCGAGATAGACGGTCTGCTCGAAGATCTCTCATGCGCCTTGAGGGGCGAGTCGAACGCGAAGACCCGAAAGGGCGCCCCGGCGAAGGCAGAGAAGGATACAGCGGGGAAGACGAAGGAGGAGGCTACAGAGGAGAGGACAGGGGGTAGGGCGAGCGAGCCCGAGACAGCGGGCACGCCGGGTTTCGAGGCCGCCTCCGACGCCGGTCAGCCGGCCGATGGCGCATCGGCCCAGGCGCCCCCTTCGGCGGCGAAGGCTCCGCGAAAGGAGCAGAAGGACGGCGTGCTCAAGATAAGCCCGGAACAGATCGACCAGCTCCTGGGCCTGGCCGGGGAGGTCCAGATGCAGTGGCAGTGGCTCAGGCCATTTGCCGACTCTCTGCTGATTCTGAAGCGCAGGATCGCCGAGCTGGAGTCGATTCTGGGCAGCGCGGAGTCCTCCCCGGCGACGGCAGAAGATGGCCACGGCAGCCAGCAGATCAAGGACGCCAAGGCCAAGGCCGCGACCTGCAGCGGGATACTGTCGGACCGGCTGACCGAGCTGGAGTCCCACGACCGGGCCGTCTTCAGGTTGTCGCAGCGGCTCTACCATCAGACCGTCTCCAGCCGCATGCAGCCCTTTGCGGACGGCGTGCACGGATTCAAGCGCATGGTGCGCGACGTGGCCCGGGGCTTGGGCAAGGAGGTGCGGCTCGAGATTCTGGGCGCCGACACCCTCATTGACCGTGACATCTTGGAGAAGATGGAGGCCCCTCTGACCCACCTGCTTCGCAACGCGGTGGACCACGGCATCGAGATGCCCGAGCAGAGGCGCTGCCAGGGCAAGTCTCCGGCGGGCGTCATCACCCTCGCGGCCAGACACCACGCGGGCATGCTGAAGATCACCGTCTCCGACGACGGCGGTGGCATCGACCTGGCGGCCCTCGGTCGAACCGTGGTCGAAAGGGATCTCGCTACCGCGGAAATGGTGGACCAGATGAGCGAGGTCGAGCTTACGGCCTTCCTCTTTCTGCCCAGGTTCACGATGAAGGAGACCGTCAGCGAGATATCTGGCCGGGGCGTGGGGCTCGACGTGGTGGCAACCGCCGTGAGCGAGGTGCGCGGAACGGTCCATACAACCTCCTCTCCCGGCTTGGGGACGCAGATCGAGCTGCAACTACCCAATACCCTTTCGGTGATGCGCTCCATGCTGGTCGAGATCGCAGGCGAGCCCTACGCCTTTCCCTTGGCGCACATCAAGCGCGCTCTGCGCCTCGAGGGCGACTCCATCGAGCAGGTCGAAGGGCGTCAGTACATTTCCGTTGACGGACAGCACGTAGGCCTCGTGTCGGCCCGCCAAGTGCTTGGCCTGCAAGGGGCGCCGTCTGCCACCGGCGGGTTGCACGTCGTCGTCCTCGGCGACCGGGGGGGCCGCTACGGGCTAATCGTCGACGGCTTTCACGGAGAATGCGACCTGATCGAAAAGCGGCTGGATCGGCGCCTCGGGAAGGTAAAGGACATCGCTGCCGGCGCCATGATGACCGATGGAGCGCCTCTGCTCATCATAGACGTCAATGACGTCGTGCGCTCCATCGAGAAGCTGATCACCGGGGGCAGGCTATCCCGCGCCGACAGGGCGCTGAAGGGCACGGGGGAGGCTGTCAAGAGGATCCTCGTCGTAGACGATTCCATAACGGTCAGGGAAGTGGAGCGCAAGCTTCTTTCCTCCAATGGCTATGCCGTCGAGGTAGCCGTGGATGGAGTCGACGGTTGGAACTCGGTTCGCGCGGGGGAGTTCGACCTGGTCGTAAGCGACGTGGACATGCCGCGCATGGACGGGATCGACCTGGTCCGTCACATCAAGAGCGACCCACGTCTCAGGGCTATACCGGTGGTCATCGTTTCCTACAAGGAGAGCGATGAGGACCGCATGCGCGGCCTGGAGGCGGGAGCGGACGCATACCTTGCCAAGAGCAGTTTTCATGACGAGACACTTCTCGAAGTGGTCAGGGACCTTATCGGTGTGGCCTGAAGCATGAGAATCGGGATCGTGAACGACATGCCCATGGCGTTGCAGTTCCTGCGAAGGATTCTGGCAGATGCCGGAATCCACGAAGTGGCCTGGGAGGCGCGAGATGGGGCCGAGGCAGTAAGAAGATGCGCCGCGGACAAGCCGGATCTGATCTTGATGGACCTCGTCATGCCGGTAATGGACGGCGTGGAGGCGACAAGAAGGATCATGCAGGAGTCTCCCTGCGCTGTTCTGGTAGTCACCGCCTCCGTCAGCGGCAATCAGTCTTTGGCCTTCAACGCAATCACCGCCGGTGCCTTGGACGTCATACGAACACCGAATGCCGGAGTCAATGGCAGCTCCGACGGCGTAGGGTCGATGCTGAGAAAGATCAAGGCGATAGAAACGCTCGTCGGCCCGGCCGCGAAGCGTCCCGCAAGGCCGACCCGGCGTCTGGTCGAGCCGGCGGGCTCGAACGGAATCATCATTGGCATTGGCGCCTCCACGGGAGGGCCCGCCGCTGTGGTCGACGTCCTGACCCCTCTTCCGGAGGACCTGTCGGCGGCGATTGTCGTGGTCCTTCACGTGGACGTGCAGTTCGCCAGCGGAATGGCCGAATGGATGAACGCCCTGGTCCCTCTGCCGGTCCGTATCGCCGAGGAGGGAGAGCGTCCCGCGCCGGGCACGGTCTTGTTGGCAGCGACCAACGACCACCTGGTCATGACGCGCGACCTCAATCTGCACTATACGGAAGAGCCGAGGGACTACCACTATCGCCCGTCGGCAGACACCTTCTTTGAGAGCCTCGTCAGGCACTGGCGGGGAGAGGCGGTTGGTGTGCTCCTTACCGGCATGGGCAAGGACGGCGCAAAAGGGCTGAAGGAAATGCATCAGAAGGGCTGGCACACCATCGCTCAGGACGAGGAGAGCTCAGTGGTCTATGGCATGCCCAAGGCGGCGGCAGAGATCGGTGCGGCGCTGGAGGTCCTGCCCTTAGGCCGCATTGGCGCTGCGCTTGTCCGTCAGGCCGGTCGGCGGACAGTACCGAAGGAGGACGAGTTTGACAGTTGAAAGCAGGCCAAGCCGTGAGCCGGACGAAGAGGAAGTCGGCGGGATTGAGGCCTCCCTGCGCAAGCGTGAGATCACGGTATTGCTCGTTGACGATCAGGCGATGATCGCCGAAGCGGTCCGCCGCATGCTGATGGATGAGAAGGACATTAACTTCCACCACTGCATGAAGGCTACGGAAGCCGAGCAGTCCGCACTTCGGATCTGCCCCACCGTCATCCTTCAGGACCTGGTGATGCCCAGTATCGAGGGCCTAGACCTCGTGCGCCGCTACCGCTCCATAGCCGAAACCCGCGATATACCCGTCATAGTGCTTTCCACCAAAGAAGATCCGAGTGTCAAGGCGGAGGCCTTCGCCGTCGGGGCCAACGACTATCTTGTCAAGCTGCCGGACAAGACTGAGCTGGTTGCCCGGCTGCGGTATCACTCTCAGAGTCGTATCAACAAGCTGCAACGCGATGAGGCCTTCAGTTCCCTGCAGGAGAGCCAGCGCCAGCTCGAGGAGGCCAACTTCCAACTGCTGCAGCTCTCCAACAGGGACGGCCTGACGGGCATCGCCAACCGCAGGTACTTCGACGAGCAGATCGATGCCGAGTGGCGACGAACGCGGCGCGAGAAGTCTCCGCTGGCGGTGCTCATGATGGACGTCGACTACTTCAAGCTCTACAACGACAGTCTCGGGCACCTGCACGGCGACGAGTGTCTGAAACGAGTGGCCGACATTCTAGCGGGCACGCTCAAGAGGCCGGGAGACCTACTGGCCCGCTACGGCGGTGAGGAGTTCGTCGCGCTGCTTCCCGGCAATACGGTCGAAGCCGCAGCCCCGGTTGCGGAAACGATGCGCGCCTCGGTGGAAGCGGCTGCAATCGAACATCCGCGCTCCGAAGTGTCGGAGCATGTGACGATCAGCGTCGGGGCCGCCTCGACCGTTCCCTGCGATTCCAGCTCTCCCGATGTGCTCGTTCGCGCGGCCGACGAGGCCCTCTACGAGGCAAAGCACGCAGGCCGCAACAGGGTCGTAAGCTCTGAGACCCTCCCCCAGTCGGCAAGGTCGCCTGAGGCCGCGAAGAGCCGGTAGCGTGGCCGAACGCCTTCCGCCGATTCTCCCGAAACCTATCGCCAAATCACCCTGCGGAGAACTCAATCGCCGTTTCTCGGCCCCTCTGCCCGGCAAGGCAGGCCCGCAGCTCGGGCAGCAGCTGATCCTGTGCCTCTGCCGCGAGATCGAGCAAGAGCGCATGCACACCGGGTTCGTCGACGGAGACCAGAAAGTGGTCATAGAGCGCGATCTTCTCCTCCTCCAAGCGGACGGCAGAACGGCAGACTTCCGCCGCCGCACCCGCTGCGACCGGCTCCGCCGGTGGCGGGGCTTCCGCGGCCGGAATGTCGAGCAATGCGAGTAACCGCAGCATGGCGTCGACGCGTGTTTCAGCCGCACGCGCCAGGCGAGTCGCGGTCGCATCCTCGGGTATAGCTCGGAGAAGCTCGCGATAGAGCGCCCGCGAGGCGTACTCGCGATCGAGGGCCATGGCCAGGTCGCGCTTCGTCGTCTCGGTGATCGTGACGCGATCGAGTCGTCTGAGGATGGCCGGATGACGCCTGGCGAGGAAGACGACCAGCGTGGCGGCGCCCAAGAGCACGCCGAGCCAGAGATGGAGCGGAGGCAGTCCGGGGACAGAGAAAGCGCCGGCGAGATACAGAAGCGATGCCCAGGCGAAGAAGACAACGCCGAAGACCAGATGCCAGAGCTTGGGAAAGCTCTCGACGAGGCTCACGAGATAGGCCGTGAGACCGCCCAAGGTGAGCCAGGTCAGGACATGCACGATCGCGAACTGCAGCACGCGAAGGCCAGTCACGGGTGCTCTGTGAGCGGCATCGAGGCCGTCGAATAGGAGTGCGCCCAGGATGGCCGGGGTGCGAAGCGGCTCTCCGATCGCCACGTCGTGGACCAGATGGGCGGCTGCGATGAGCGCGGCAGCGAGCAGCCCGCCAAGAAACCCTTCTCGCAAGACACCCCTCATGTCGGGCACCGTACGCCGTTCCGAGGGAGATCCCGCGCGTCTCTGCATCGCGTTGCGTGACATCGCGTATCCGCTCTCCGCCTCTGTTTTACTCTTCCTGGAGCGTGGCGCAACCCGTCTTCGTTGGCTCTCCCGACGTTCGCCCTTCGTGGAGTCCGCGGCGTTCGTGGAGTTCGCGGAGAGGGTCGCGAGCCCGGGCGGGTGCGCGGGGTCAGGTCCGCGCAATGGGTGGGGCGTGACGCCACGGTGCGGTGTTCGTCGTCGTGCTGCGAGCCTGTGTTTCCGAGGCGAGGGTACGGTCCAGACACATCCTTTACACATCAGTCCAGGGACATGGTTTACACATTTCGCACCATCGGTGGCCAGGAGGTGGCCACCGATGCCTTGGAGCGAGACGTCAACCATGGACCAGAAGCGATTGTTCATCCAGG
>JAJDAO010000004.1 GCA_029261835.1 Deltaproteobacteria bacterium
CCACGAGCGACCGCATGGGTCGCTGGACGGGCTGACGCCCGTGGAGTTCTTCGAACTCTGGGAAGAGCAAGAACGGGAAGCGGCCTGATGGTCAGGCACGATCCCTAACACAACGGCTGGACCGGAATCTTGGGCTTGCCATTGCCTCTGACACTGAGCAACGAAAGACCTCCCCGAACGGCGCATGCCTATCCAGATGCTCTTCTAGAATTTCATGTGAGGCCAGTTCAACCTGCTCAGCACATTCGGCGAAGAAGGCGATCCTGAATTGCCATGATCCCACCGGCGGAGTGTGGTGCCGATACAGTCCTACTCGCCTTTCGAGATTTCTGATTATTCGAGTGGCCGAGCCCCTTTCGCTGCCGGACAGTTCACTGTGACGGTTCTTTAAATTCTCTAAGTGGGCCTCGGCGAGCGACAGATCTTTCTCTAGGGGTAGCGCGTTGCTCCCCGGGCAGGGGCTCCCGTGCTGAGAACTCGGGTGCTGAGGAACAAGGGCCTTGTCATTGGCCAATCGTCGTCCTCCACAGGCTTGGCAAGTCACCCTTCGCTCTAGCCACATCTCATTGACGCTTTGGAGCCGGTCGGCAACATGGTTGATGGTCATGCCAACTTTCACGCGCTCCGCTTCGGGATTCTCAAATATGTACACAGCCCCGTACATTTCGCGAAAGCTGACCATTTAGAGTTGGGCAGCTCTACTTGAGGCCGAAGCTAGGCGCATCGTATTCAGGCAGCGTAGATTTCTTGCCATCGAGGAACTCCTGAAACTCCCGATCCCAATTCGCCTGGGCGTTGCTCATCGTGAGCTTGCATGATTGCGCGGTCACTCAGCCACCTTGCCGACTGGGCGTGACAGCCCCGGTCGCTCCTCCAGAGTTTTCTCAGATTTCTGCGGAGCACATCTACCGCGCCTCCAGCCGCGAAAAATCCTGGCACTGCTCGGGCACTGTTGCCCCAAACAAGAAGAGGCGGCACCTACCAGGGTAGGTACCGCCTCTCTCAACTTCTTGACTCCGTTGAGCAAAATATGGAGCCGACGATCCGACTCGAACGGACGACCTGCTCATTACGAGTGAGGCGACCCCTCCACCGGACTCTGGGGACAGGAGCCGAGGCGAAAGTCCGTGAGGCACGTCTGAGGCACCGATTTCGGCCTTAAGTGCCTGATTCTGTGAGAGTGAACACGTTTTCGATTCCCGTGGCCGTGTGAATTGCGCGCACACCATCGCCCAGCAAGCACAGATCTCGCGTGCAACGGCTCAGGGTTTTCGCGCGGGCGATCTTGAGTCCAAGTGGAGTACAGCCGAAATATCGACCACCTAACATACTGAAATCGCTAAAGAAAATGGTGGAGGCGGCGGGAATCGAACCCGCGTCCGCATATATTGAAATAGCGCAGAGGTGTTAGGTGACGACTCTTTGTGGATTCATGGTGAATTCGCGGACGATTCTTCGCGGGCCATGCCGCGTTCTACGCCCCTGCCCTCCGTGAGGCCGGACGGTCTTGCCCGCAGACTCCCGCGCCGGAGGACCGCAAGCCGCGCTCAGTATCGGAGCGATTTCAAGCCCTCGGTCCGGGCCTACGCCAGGCAACGACCCGGGCAACCGGGAGCAGCAGTACTGCCCGCAGGCCACCGAGTGGGCGAAGCGCAGGGCGAGCGGCACGTCGACGCCTTGCTGTGTACTCGCGGCACCCCAGCCAACCCGAAAGGCGCCCCAGCTGTCGTCACTTAGTCGTCAATGCGCCCTCCCCCACTCCGGCGCATTGCTCTAAGTACTTGAAATAAATGGTGACCCGGGCGCGATTCGAACGCGCGACCCCCAGCTTCGGAGGCTGGTGCTCTATCCAGCTGAGCTACCGGGCCACGGGCCAGCTTCGCTGGCCCCGTATCCTTGCTCGTGTCTTGGCTTCTGCTGACACGGCTTTCAGCATACCGGGTCGGACCTCGAAGAACCCGGGTGACAGTATGGTGGGGCGTAGTGGACTCGAACCACCGACCTCCGCGGTGTGAACACGGCGCTCTAGCCAGCTGAGCTAACGCCCCACGCAGGGAGCAGGTTCTAGCGAGCCAGCCGGGGATTTCAAGGTCCTGGGCTGTAATCGCTCGTAATTCCGGGGGCTTGGCGTGCCCTTGCCGTCGCGGCCCGAGTCGTTCTCCTCACGCCCGGTCGCGGCCGCGGTGGACGGCGGCCTGGACAAAGGCGCGGAAGAGCGGGTGGGGGTCGAAGGGCTTGGAGGCGAACTCCGGGTGGAACTGTGATGCCACGAAAAAGGGGTGGTCCGGCAGCTCGATGATCTCTGCCAGACGGCCGTCGGGGGACATGCCGGAGAAGCGCAAACCCGCCTGCTCTAGGCGGTCGGCGTATTCGGCGTTGAACTCGTAGCGATGGCGATGACGTTCGCTGATCTCGCGCTGGCCGTAGATGGCAGCGACTCGGCTGCCCTCCTCTATCACGCAGGGATAGGCGCCCAGTCGCATGGTGGCGCCCTTGTCTTCGATCTCCTCTTGGCCCGGCAGCAGATCGATCACCGGGTGCGGTGTCGCGGGGTCGACCTCTCGCGAGTTGGCCGCCTCGAGGCCGGCCACGTGACGTGCGAACTCGCAGCAGGCGAGCTGCATGCCGAAGCAGATGCCGAGAAATGGGATGCCGTTCTCTCGCGCGTAGCGCACTGCGCGGATCTTGCCCTCGACGCCCCGGGCCCCAAAGCCGTGCGGCACCAGAATGCCGTCGGCGCGTGCCAGCACTTCGGGATCTTCCAGCTTCTCGGAGTCGATGTACTCGATGTTGACCTTCGCGCGGATTGCCATGCCACCGTGCACGAGGGCTTCGTTGAGGCTCTTGTAGCTCTCGGTGAGATCGACGTACTTGCCCACCATCACGATGGTGATCTCGTTCTCCGGGTTGCGCTGAGCCTCGATCAAACGCTCCCACTGACGCAGATCCGGCTGACCCGTCCACATGTTGAGTACCTGGATGATCTTCTCGTCGAGCCCCTCGGCTTGGAAGACCAACGGCACCTCGTAGATGCTGTCGACATCCTTGGCGGTGATCACGGCGTCCTCATCGACGTTGCAAAAGAGCGAGATCTTGCTCTTGATTCCCTTCGTCAAGAAGCGCTCGGTGCGACAGAGGATGATGTCCGGCCCGATTCCCACTGCCTGCAGCTCTTTGACCGAGTGCTGCACGGGCTTGGTCTTCATCTCGCCCGCCGTGGCCTGATAGATCACCGGAGCGACGTGAATGAAGCAGGTGTGCTCGCGTCCGACGTCTGTTCTGAACTGACGAATCGCCTCCAAGAACGGCAGCGACTCGATGTCACCGACCGTGCCGCCGATCTCTACGAGAATGACGTCGACACCCAGCCCCGCCTCCCGAATGCGTTCCTTGATGGCATCGGTGACGTGCGGGATCACCTGAACGGTGCCACCGAGGTAGTCGCCGCGCCGCTCCTTCGAGAGCACGGTGTCGTAGATGCGACCGGCGGTGACGTTGTTCACTTTGCCCATGGGCGAGCGGGTGAAGCGCTCGTAGTGACCGAGGTCGAGATCCGTCTCGGCGCCGTCGACGGTGACGTAGACCTCACCGTGCTGGAAGGGGTTCATCGTGCCGGGATCGACGTTGAGGTAGGGATCGAGCTTGAGGAAGGTGACCTTCAGGCCTCGCGCCTCGAGCAGTGCCCCGATCGACGCCGACGCCAACCCCTTGCCGAGCGAGGACATCACGCCGCCCGTCACGAAGATGTACTTGGTCACCCTGCTTCTCATGATCGTCTCCAACGCAGGTGAGCACTCGAGCAGCCGGCGGTCGTGCGATGACTCGCCGCTCGCTGGATCGGTGCGTGGTAGAGGGAAGTGTGGCTGGGGCATCGGCTGGTGGCGACCAGCGCGACGCGGCGGATCACCGGGGGAACTCCAGCGACGGCATCCTGTCGATGCTTCTGGTCCCGCCCGTGCCCCGAACGACCAGCGTTGTCAACTTCCCTCCGGCAAGAGGTCTTCGCGCTCTCTATATAGCCTGCACGCACGACGACAGTCAATCGCCCTCGCTTGCCGTCCCCCAAAGAAGAGACGGGAGACCACTGCGGCCTCCCGTCTGCAATTCGGTTGCGCCAACGTTCTAGCGTTTCGAGAACTGGAAGCGCGCTCGGGCGCCCTTCTGCCCGTACTTCTTGCGCTCCTTGCGGCGCGGGTCGCGGGTGAGAAAGCCCGCCCGCTTGAGCGTCAAACGCTGAGTCGCATCGAGCCGCTCGAGCGCGCGCGCGATGCCGTGTCGCAGAGCGCCGGCCTGGCCCGCCACGCCGCCGCCGTGAATGCTGGCCTTGATGTCATAGCGGTCGAGCGACTCGGTCAGCTCGAGCGGCCGGCGCACCATCAGCTGCAGCGCCTCGCGCGGGAAGTACTCCTCCATCCGCCGTCCATTGATGACGATGGCGCCGCTGCCGAGCGCGAGGGATACGCGCGCGATGGCATTCTTGCGCTTTCCGGTCGCCGAGGCGAGGGAGTTGGCATCAGGCAAGGCGGAGCTCCTCCGGCTTCTGGGCCGCGTGCGGGTGATCGGGACCGGCATAGACCTTGAGCTTGCTCAACATCTTTCGTCCCAGGGTGTTCGAGGGCAGCATGCCGCGCACGGCCGAGTGCACCACGCGATCCGCGTGTGCCGACTCGAGCAGCTTGCCCGCGGTGATCGACCTGATGCCGCCGGGATAACCGGTGTGGCGGTAGTATGTCTTCTGCTCCAGCTTGCGACCGGTCAGCTTCACCTTCTCCGCGTTGATCACGATGACATACTCGCCGGTGTCGACGTGCGGGGTGAAGATGGCGCGGTGCTTGCCGCGCAAGATGCCGGCAACCGTCGTCGCGAGACGGCCGAGCACGACGCCCTCAGCATCGATCACGAACCAGCGGCGCTCGACATCGTCGGACTTGATGCTGCGAGTCGCGCGATGCGCCTGCGCTCCCATGCGCTCTCCTGCCTCTCCTGCCTTTGGGGCCTTCGGGCCGGGGCTTCCGATCGAGACCACGCTCTGCGGATCACCGAAAACACTTGCCCGCGCTCCGAGCGCCGTCGACCAGCGATCGACGGGGCAAGGCACGCGGCGCCGGGCCGGCCCTTAGGTAGGCAATCCGGCTCTCAGCGTCAAGCCTGATGGTCGGTTAAGGCGGTGTTTTTCCTGCGGAATGTTCGTCGGCCCCGTCGCCTCCCCACGGCGCATCATAGTCGACTCGCACCAGCGTCAGGCCCCGCGCCGGGGCGGTCGCCCCCGCCAGAGTGCGATCGCGCGCCGCCAGCAGCTGGGTCATCGCCCCCGGCTGACGCCGCCCGAGCCCCACTTCGACGAGAGTCCCGGCGATGTTGCGAACCATGAAGCGAAGAAAGCCGGATCCCTCGACCCACAGCAGGATCTCCCCCCCGGGCTCCCCGCAGACGTCGAGTCGGCCGAGCGCGCGGACGCTTGTCTTGGTGTCCGAGCCAGCGGCCCGAAAGGAGCTGAAATCGTGCTCACCCAGCAGGGGACCAGCGGCCGCCCGCATGGCGTCGACGTCGAGCGGCTGGGGCACGTGGTGAAAGCGCCGGGCGCGCAGCGGCGAGCGCTCGGCGCCGTTCCAGATCTGGTAGCGGTAGCACTTGCGGCGTGCTGAGCGCAGTGCGTCGAAGTCGTCGGCGGCGATCTCCAACCGCCGGACCACGACGTCGCGCGGCAAGACGCCGTTCAGCGCGCGCCGCAGACGCTCGGGCGCGAGCTCGGTCTCGAACCCCGCGCTGGCGACCTGCCCTTCGGCGTGCACGCCCGCATCGGTTCGTCCGGAGCCAGTCACCAGCACGCGCCGGCCGCTGAGGCGCTCGATGGCGTCCATCAGGCAGCCCTGCACGGTACGTGAGCCCTCGGCCTGGAGCTGCCAGCCCTCGAAGTCGCTGCCGTCGTATTCCAGAAGCAGACGAAAGTTCGGCATGCCGTGCCGAGAGGCCTCTATTCCAGCGAGAAGCGGGCGCGCGCGAGCTTCACCGCGTTGACAGCGGCCAGCCGCACCGGGTCGGCCGCCAGCCACATCAGCAGACCGTGGCTCTCGTCTTCGAGCGAGCCGTCGCGCCTCACGCGCCCCACCAGCGCCACGTCGCGCCCCACTGCATCCCGCATGCCCGGGGCCAGAGCATCGCGCCACAGCTCCACGCCGGGCGCCTCCTCGAGCACGCGGGTCGCCTGTGCGACTGTCAGCGGCTGCTCGGTCTCCACCGCCAGTGTGCTCGCCTCACCGGCAAACGTGGGAATCTGTGCGCTCGTCACCGCCAGACGGACATCGGGGCCGAGCAGCCGACGAAGCGCCGCGGCCAGCTGGGCCTCGCCCGGTGTGGCGCCGTCCTTCTCGGTCGTCTCGTCCGAGTCCACCGTGTGAGCCAGACAATCGAAGGCAATCTGCCGCGGGAAGACGTCCGAGCTCGGCACGGGCTGCTGGCTCAGCAGCGCGATCGTCTGGCCTGAAAGCGCCTCGATGCCGCTGCGACCGGCCGCCGAGGCGGAGTGAAATACCGTCCCGACCACGCGCGCCAGCCCGGCCGCTCGCTGCAGAGCCGACAGTACGAGCGCCCAGGCGAGCGCCGGTCCGGTCGGCGTGGTGAGGAGCGGTGCCCCGAAGACCTGGTCGTGGACGCCGAGGTCCGAGACCACCATCGGCACGTCGCTCGAGCCGATCAGAGAGCCCGAACAATCGAGACAGGCGACCTCGGCCCGCAGCGCCAGCCGAACCAACTCCAGAGCCGCCTCCCCCGGCGTGCACACGATCAGCAGATCCAGTCCTTGCAGCCGCGGGGGGGAGGTCTCGACGGCAATCACCTCACCCTGAAACTCGAGATCTCTACCGAGCGAGCGTTCGCCCGCGAAAAGCTGGAGCTCGGCCAGCGGCAGCGGCTCCTCCTCGAGCACCGCCAGAATCTCGCTGCCCAGCGTGCCGGTGGCGCCGGCCAGTCCAACACGAAGGCCGCCGCTCATTGGCCGGCCAACTTCTGCAGCACGAGGTCGCCCATGGCGCGGCATCCCACCACTTCGCGCTGCTCCCCCTCGAGCAGCAGGTCAGCCGTTCGATGGCCGTCGGCCAGCACGCGCGATACGGCCTCACGCAGTTGCGCCGCCGCAGCGGCGCACTCCAGTGAGGTTTCGAGCAGCATCGCCACGCTCAGCACGGCGGCCAGCGGGTTGGCGCGGTCCTGGCCCGCGATGTCGGGGGCCGAACCGTGAACCGGCTCGTACAGACCGAAGCCACCGCTCGCCAGGCTGGCCGAGGGCAACATGCCGAGCGAGCCGGCGATCTGCGCCGCCTCATCGGAGAGGATGTCACCAAAGAGATTGCTCGTCACGATCACGTCGAAGCGCCGCGGATCCTTGACGAGCAGCATGGCACACGAATCGACGAGCTGGTGCGCCAGCTCGACATCCGGATAGTCCTTCGCGACCTCCTCGACGACCTCCATCCAGAGCTGGGAGACCTCGAGCACGTTCGCCTTGTGGACGTGCGTGACGTGCCCCCGTCGCAGCCGCGCTTGCTGGAACGCGACGCGGCTGATGCGCGCCACCTCATCCTCGTCGTACACCATGCTGTTGACGGCCCGGCGCACGCCGCCGACCTCGCTTCGCCCCTTCGGCTCACCGAAATAGAGCCCACCGGTGAGTTCGCGAACCACCAGCAAATCGATGCCCCGCACGACTTCCGGACGAAGCGTCGAGGCTTCGACGAGCGCGGGAATCACGCTGGCAGGTCTCAGATTGGCGAAGAGACCGAGCCGCTTGCGAATCTCGAGCAGGCCCTTCTCCGGACGCACGTCCACCGCCAGGTCGTCCCAGGCCGGCCCGCCCACGGCGCCGAGCAACACCGCCCTGCTCTCCCGGCAGAGCGCCACGACCTCGTCACGTAGCGGCGTGCCGTGGGTATCGATCGAGATGCCGCCGATCAGCTCGTCGACGAATTCGAGCTCGAGGTCGTGACGTGTGGCGCATGCCTCGAGCACGCGCCGGGCCTCCCGAACGACCTCGGGACCAATCCCGTCTCCCGCTAACAGTACGATTCGATACAAGTGCAAGACTCCTCTGACGGCGACCCACAGCTGCGCTCGAGCGCAGGGGAACTTGTGGGGCAGGACACTAGTGCCCTGTCTCAGAAGTTCGGCGACTATATCGGCGCCCAGACGCCTCGCGGGCAAGGCGGGAGACCGCAGGAATATCCGTAGATATTTCAAGGGATTCCCAACGCAGCCGGCGAGGATGGATGGTCGTCGAGATAGTTGGCGAA
>JAJDAO010000005.1 GCA_029261835.1 Deltaproteobacteria bacterium
GCACTCGTGCACTCGGGGAGTGAAGAGAGGGGGCGGCCGTCGCACAGGCCGTCGTCGTCGCTGTCCGGGTCGAGCGGATCGGTTGTTCCGGACTCGACCTCCGCGCAGTTGGAGACGCCGTCCTCATCTGTGTCCGCATCCTGGACGGGCGTTCCGCTCAGGTTGATAAGGTCGACTCCCGTCTCATTCGCGGGCTCGTTGTTCGCATTCGTGACCATCGCCACGTCTTCGACGCAGAGCATCAGCTCGGCCCAGGTCCCTTCGTAGACATCCCAGCCCTCCGCCTCGTCGATCGTCACGCTGTAGGACCGCCACTCGGCAGTGCGTTCAATGCCCCACCAGGCGAAGCTCGCCTTGCCGCCCGGACCCCACAGCTCCACGATTGGGCCCCAGACGCTGGGCGACCCGATGTCATCGACGAGAATCGCGTAGAAGGAGAGCGTGGAAACGCCGTCGAGGGTGGTGTAGTCGCCGGTGTATTCCACGGGTGCGCTGATGGCCGAGTTGCCGTTGCTGTTGGCCACGGTCCTCAGCCAGCCACCGGGAAAACCGCCGACGCCCTCCCAGAAGACGGCGTCGCCGCGCGGCACGCCGGTTGGTTCAGCCGCGGTCCACCCGTCGAGACCGATGGTGAAATCGCTCAGCTCTACGGCGCTAGCGGGCGACGCGCCCAAGACCAGTGTCGTGGAGAGAAGAATGAACGCGTAACGATCCACGATCTTTCCCTTCCCGTGGGCCCTGCCGTGCCCGAGAAAAGCACGTCGCCACCGCCCCGCTCAGCAACCCACACGATCTCAATGTCTTCGTCCATCCTCTCACGGTCGGAAGACTTCGGTCAAGAAGCTTGCCAACCCGCAGCTGCTACGTCTTCTGTCTCATCCGCTGGTCGACTGGCCAGTCCACGACTGGTGGCTGCGCCTACGCCACGGTGAGTGTCAGGGACGACGAGCACCTGGCGAACGTCATCGCGAAGCGGTGAGCTTGTCTCGCTCACTCTTCCGAAAGCTCCTGCTTTCGTAAGAGTGTCGAAGGCGAAGCAAGATCTCTCGTGCATTCTACTGAGACCGCCCTTGTCCGGCTGCCTCGCGACGCGGCGAACGGCCTACTCGACGTAGCCGAGAGCGCGGAGCTCTTCGATGATCGTCTCCTCGAGCGCGGGTTCGTCATCTCTGACGCGCTCGATGGGTGTCGAGTCATAGGTTGGGACCGAACCCAGGGCATCCGCGCGAAGAAAGCTCGCCCGTGTGCCCGTCATGTCGGCTGCCGGGGGCAGGCCGAACCAGGCAAGCAGGGTCGGCGCCACATCGGCAGGCTTCATCCCATGCATCTCACTCCCCGGAGCGAGCCCCGGTCCGCGCATGTACAGGATGCCGTCGCGGGCGGCCGAGCTCGCGTGGATCCCCTGTGGATGCTCGGGCTTCGTACGCGCTTCGAAGCCGTGGTCCGAGACGACGAGAATGAGGTCGTCGGGACCGTATCGGGCCAGCAGCAGACCGATCAGATGATCGACGTGGCGGTAGTAGTCCCGAAGAGCGGCGGAATCCCGAGCCACGTCCTTGGGCGACTGGCGCAACGGCTCGGGACTGTCTTTCTGCGGCGACAGGGCGGACCACAAGAAGTGGGAGACGCGGTCGACCCCCGGTAGATAGACCATCAACAGGTCGGGGTGGAGTTGGGCCTCGACGTCGAGCGCGACGCGGGCGAGCAGCGCGTCTTCTTTGAAGAAGTCCGAGAGCGCCTCCGGCAGCCCTTCGGCGGGCTTGCCGTACTTCGTGGCGAAAGGGTTCGGCTGGCCGTCGCCGACGCTGAAGGGATTGGGGATCGGTGTCAGCGGATCTTCGTTCCCGACATGTGCTGCGAAACGCGAGACCCACTCGGGTGGATGAGCGAAGGGTACTCGACGCTCCGGAGCAGCCACAGTTCCCGGGTCGTCTCGGGTCTTTGCGTCCACGAAGATCTTGATTGCAGCCAACCTCCGGTTGATGCTGCCCGGTATCGCGTGGTCGGAGATCATGACCCCCTTCAGCATCTCGGGTGGATGCGAGATGAGCCAGTTCACGACACCGACGGTCTTCCCCGCGTCGCTCAGGATGTTCCAGACCGCGTGAGCCTTGCGATCCTTGCTGCTGTAGAGGCGCCGTCGGCCGCTGGGATCGACGTGTATGAAGTTGTGAATGCCGTGGGCCTCGGGCTCCTTGCCCGTCGCCACCGAGGTCCAGATTCGCGGAGAGAGAAGTGGAAAGTCCGCACGCAGCAGGCCCGAACTCCCCGTGCGTGCGAGCGCCGCGAGGCTCGGGAGATCGCCCGCCTCGATCAGCTTCTTGATGAGCAAGTGGCTGGCGCCGTCAACGCCGATCATCAGCGCTCGCCCAGCGCGCTCCGCTCCCTCTGACGGCCCACCTTCCAGCAACATCAGGATTGCGAGAAGGGCGCCCATCGCGGCCCGAAGGGTCGTGCGCTGTCGGTTCGCAGGAAGATCCTTCATTCGCGGAGTATACAGAGGCGAAGGATCGTGCGTCTCGCTCTCCAGTGGGCCAGCTGCGCAGAGCCCGCACGGCACGAATGGGGTTTTCGATAGGGGCAAGCGAGCGCAAGGAGGGGAGATGGCAGTGGCCTGGCGGAGTGTGTAACACTTGTCAGTGAAAATCGATTATTGCCAAGTCGACGGAGTTCGTTTCTGCGACGCTCCCCGGTCTGATTGGAGGTACCGATGGTCTCGATGACGAGAGTGATGGAGGCAATCCGGAACGCAGGTCTGGCAACGCTGGCGGCCATGTATGTGCTGGGCGTAGTCGCCAGCACCGCCGCCGCTGAGAACTGCCCGCTCTTCTCGGAAGCACTGGAAAGTGCGGCAGAAGTCACGAGCAACGGGGGTACGATCAACGGCTCGGTGAGCTTCAGCTCGGCAGTCAACGGCAACGGTGCGTGCTTTGGATCAGGAGATTCCATCAGCTACTCCAATTCCATCTTCAATGCAGGCGCCGGGTCGATCTCCTTCTGGTTCAAGAAGAGCGGCACCGACGCGAGTGGTGGACTCGCCCAGATCGGAAACCTAGGGCAGCCGAACAGCCTGGGGGTTATGTACAACAGCACAAGCACTCTCTATGTCGAGCTCCACAGCGATTCGGCTTCGGCTCAGACCTCTGTTCCGAACGCGGTCTCGGATCTCAGCTTCGCTCACATCGTCGTCAGCTGGCAGACGCGAAGCGACGGTGTCCATGTCAAGGTCTTCCGAAACGGTGAATTCAAGAAGTACATGTATGTCAGCGGCAGCTTCGCACCCGCGGGCGGCGGTATGGACATCGGCAGGACCGACTGGTACCCAAGCGCCCTGGGTTGCACCGACGAGTTTGCGTTCTTTGACTGGCCCTTGCTGGATTCCGAGGTCTACGCAGAATACGTAGTCTCCGGCGATCGCCAGAGCCCGCAGCAGAGCACCCGGCCCGTCAGCACAGGGCCTGTGAAGATCATCGATGGCTCGCTGCAGGTACATGGCAGGCCGTTCGTGATCAGGGGGGTGGGGTACCAGCCGACTCCCATCGGATCCTGGTCGGATCCGGCGGTCTACACCAACGCGTGCATTCTGGATCGGGACATCCCGCTGATCCGGGCCATGAACGCCAACACGGTTCGACTCTGGGCCACGCTCCCCGTCGATGAGACGCTGCTCGACAGACTCTTCAACGGCGGAGTCGATCCGATCTACGCCATCCTGAGCTTCTGGATCGACCCCGGGCTGGACCTGTCGGATTCGGGTGTTCGCGCCACGCTGGAGAGCGACTTTCGAAGCTTCGTGGCCAGGTTCAAGAACCATTCCGCCACGCTCGCATGGGCGATCGGAAACGAGCTGAACCTGGCCTACGGCGGGTCTGCATCGGACTGGTACTCCCTCGCCAACGATCTCGCCGCGGCCGCCCACGCCGAAGAGGGCAGTGCTTATCATCCGACGCTGATCGTGAATGGGGGTCTGGAGCAGCTCGGCGACACCTTGCACGGATCCGATGATGTCTCGCTGGACGACGTCGATTTGTGGGGCGTCAACGCGTACTTCGGTGACAACGATCACTGCTACTTCGACTACTACGAGCGGCTATCCAGCAAGCCGGTGGTCATAACCGAGTTCGGCGTCGATGCCTACGACAACGGTGTGAGCGCTGAAGACCAGCAAGCGCAGGCCGATTGGGATGTTCTGCAATGGCGAGTGATCGAGGCAAAGACTCTCGGCGGAACCGTGATGGCGTACTCGGATGAATGGTGGAAGTGTGGCAACCCCGCTGCGCACGACACCTGTGGCTTCGTCCGAGACGCCATGAACGACCGATTCTCCAACGAGGAGTACTGGGGCGTGATGTCCATCTCCGATACAGGCGGACTCTGCAACGACGTTACGCCACGACTGGTCTACGCAGCTCTGCAGAACGAATGGCTCGTCCCCGGCGTTCCGACCTTCTCTCACGGAGGCTTGATTCTTCTAGCCGTCTTCCTGATGGCCGCAGGAGAGATTGCCTGCTTGCGGCAGAGTCTTCGCTAGCTTGTTCGTAGACGCATGGCCGGCATCTCGATCAGCCGGAAGCTGGCCCATCCCACCAGCAGCGAGACCGGCAGGATGGCGAGGCTGAAGGAGAGAAAAGGATACCCCGGAATCCAGTCTCCAACGCCGTACCTCGTCATCACCATCAGGAGCGGGTGGTGCCAAAGGAAGACCGCGTAGGAGATCTTCCCGACCCAGGAGAGCCATCGGTTCGTCAGCAGCCTCCGCGGCCATCCTCCCCTTTCTTCCCCGAAGACTGCGGGAAGCAGCACGAGCAGGGAGATCACGCCGTATAGCAGACGCTCGAGTGTCACGGCGAATGGAGAGACGGGGAGGGGCGCGAAGGCCCGTGGGAACATCGGGGAGATCCCGACCCACGCGAACAGAGCGAGCGCGAGCACCCAGCACGCGGACGGATACTCGGCTACCCAGCGAGCGAAGGCGAAATCCCGCTCGCGTCCGCCCATCCGCGCGCTCGCGACGGCGAGCCCCATGCCCAGCGCGAACCACACGAACAAGGCCGGCAGTGTCCACCCCGCCCATGGCCCGCGGAACATGGTCCAGGCCGTGAAGAGCAGGGAAGCGAGCGCCAAGACCGCGAGACCACCGAGCTGCACCCTCAGGTTCCAGGAGGCACCGCGACCACGGCAGATACTGCGAGCACCCAGAGCCAGAAGCGGAAGCGCGGCGTAGAAGGCGACTTCCACCGAGAGGCTCCACGCGATAGCGAGACCGTTCCAGCGCCACGCCGCGTCATAAGACTGAAGGAAGCCGTAGTAGACCCACCAGTCGTGCGTGAAGACTCCCTGCAATCCGGGCCAGATGGCCAGCAGCGTGAGCGCCACCCAGTAGGCGGGCACGATGCGCAGCAGGCGCCGCGAGGTGTAGTCGCGCAACCGATGAGCGGGGGGCCCTCCGAAGCTCTCCACCGCGTGCGGGCGGTAGAGGAGAAAGCCAGAGATCAGGAAGAAGATCGCCACTCCGATGTTGAGGTGCGAGGTGAAGATCCCGAACCATGCGTCTGCGTTGGCCCTCGACACCGTCCCGACGTGAATTCCGACCACGCACAGCGCCGCGATCGCTCGAAGTCCGTCGAAGCACTCGAAGCGCGCACTGCGCAGCGGGACCAGCTCTTCCTGCGCTCGTGACCGGGGTTCCGCTGCCATGACGTTCAATCGTACCCACACCGGCGCGGTTCCGCTCCGCACCCCCGCCCCTGCGCGTGGCCGGTGCTGGGCGCGTCGGTTCGCGCGAAAGCTCGGCGGCCATCGGCATCGGATTCCGCCGCCAGTTTGCTGTCAGGCTGCGGCGATCTTGAGCGAACCACGCCCTTTGGTGCGCGGCGTCACCGGGGCCCATCGGACCACATCCGATGGGTCCCGGTATGAATACGCAAGCTTCGACGCCGGCTAGATCCGCACGGGCCCGCCGCACTCGCGCGCTGCTCCTTGCGGGTCTGCTTCTTCCCTGCATTGCTCACGCCGAGCTACGCGACTACACGGTGAGGTGGATCCCATCGCCGAGCGCGCGCGTGGTCGGATACCTGCTGTCGGCGGGCGAGGGCCCCGGCAACTACTCCCTCGAATTCGATCTCGAGCTGCCCGGCGAGAGCGATGGACAGATGCAATCCCCCATGGAGCTCGAGGGAAGCGTCGACCTCTATCTCGCTCTTCGCGCACGCGGCGAGGACGGGCGGTACTCGGACTTCTCCAACGAAATCATGGTCGCCAAGGTGCCGATCCCGATCCCGGAGCCCACGCCCGATCCGGAGCCGATTCCGATCCCGATCCCAGAGCCCACGCCCGACCCCGAACCGGTCCCGACCCCGGAGCCAGAGCCCACGCCCGATCCGGAGCTGCCCCCCGCGTCCCCCATCGTGGGTGTGGTGGCAAACTCGGCAGGCCAGATCTCCCTCGCAGATCTCGGCGGGAGGCTCAGCGATTTCACGCAGCACGAGCTCGCCGCGCCGGGCGATCTGCGCCCGGCTTGGTGTGATCTAGACGGTGACGGAGAGGACGATCTCGTGGTGGGTTTTGGAGCCGGAAGTGACGGACAGGTGCTCGTGCTCACTCTCCAAGAGGGGCTGGTCGTCGACCATCAGCTGATCGACGCTGGCTACGACAGGATCCGCGTCGGCCGCAGGAAGACCAAGACTTATGCCGAGATCAACGGCGAGACGTACCCCGCCTGCGGCGACGTGGATGGAGACGGCGCGGATGAGATCGTTGTGGGCCTGGGATGGGGGGGCAGGCGTAAGATCCACGTCTTCGATGATGCCTCTGCGGCCTTCGCGGAACTCTGGGTAGGCTCGAAGAAGCGCGTCGACTCGCTCAGGTTTGGCGGTTTCAAGAGGAGATCCGCATCCGCCGTTCCCGCGCTGGGTGACGTGGATGGCGACGGGCGCGATGAGATCGTCATCGGCAGGGTGACCCGGGGCGTCGGCGAGCTTGCGGTCTTCGATGACGCGACCACGAAGTTCGAGGCCATCCACGCGAGCGTGACGTACCGCGATCACGGGCTCGCGCCCCTCATTGTGCCGACACCCTCGGGTGTGGAGTACGACGGCAACCTCTGGCCGACCCTCGGAGACGTGGATGCTGACGGCTTCGACGAGATCGTCGTCGGCCTCGGCGAGCGGAGCGGCGGTCGCATGGTGGTGATGGACGACCAGCTGAGCGCCTTCGCGCTGATGTCTGTGCCCGGAACGCCGGATGGCAGCATCCAGGCTGGCTGGGATGCCTACAACACCGACAACGGGCAGGTCTATCCCAACCTCGCCGACATCGACGGCGATGGCCTACCCGAGCTCGCCGTGGGCTTCGGAGCCGGCGGCGAGGGAGTGATCCAGCTACTCGATGATCTCGACTCGGGGTTCGCGCCCTATCCCGAGACGGTGGGGCTCGACGGAATCGTCGACACCCAACTGGGCGTCTGGCTGCTTCCGGCAATGCGCCCGGGTCTCGGGGTCTTGTGGGACCTTCATGAATAATCCGGGCTAGAGACCCGCAGTCGCGCGCGTGCGAATCCAGCGCTCGTAGGCCTGAGGCGGGAAGAAGGCCAGTCCGAGGCAGATCGCAGAGCTCAGCCCCAGGCCGGCGAGGATCGGATTCCAGACTGGCGAAGCCAGGAGATCTCCGCCGATGACCTCTCCGACGGCATAGATGGCGAAGGTCGCCGAGGCGATCGCGGAGGCGCGGCCCCAGAGAAGAACGCGATCGAGCACGACTGGATTCCCGAGCCCCAGGGCGAATCTGCGCCGGAGCATTCGGGCGTATCGGAATGATTCGGTCGCAGTCCACGCGAGAATTGCCGACTGGATCACGTTGAAGCCCCGGATGAAGAGAGCGGGATCCTCGTGTGTTGCGACCGCGAGGTAGCCGGTCGCCAGGCCCTGCCCGACGCCGAGGCCGGCGAGCCCCAGTGCGGATGCGAACACCGCTGCCCAGGCGGCTCTGCTTCCCGGGCGGAAGACGAGAGTCGTGAACAGTGCGATCGCGAGGATGCCCGTCGCGCCACAGTGCACGGCTGTGATCATCGCCACCGCACGGCCGTCGTCGCTGAGAAGTGAGTCGGATCGGGCGAGCAGGTTGAGGATATAGTCGAGCCCGCCCAGTGCGAAGAGCCCAAACCCCAGGGCAAACTCCGGCTTTTGCCGGGTGCGCGCCGCGAGCAGCAGCAGCTTCCCGCCGACCACCAGACTGGTGACGATGAACGCGCCGACGCCGATCTCACCTATTCCGGTCATAGGAGTGGTTTCGGTCGGCAGGCGGCCAGTCTTGACGAAGGGCCGTGTTTCTCCGCCCGCCCGGCCCGCGATTCCGCGGGCGGGGCCCGAGCGAGAGGCTGTAGACTCGCCGGCGTCGAACCGTGCACCCCAGCCCGAAGTGGGCACCGGAGGAAGACAATGGCGTCCCCCACTCGCAGCACCTGGCGTCGCTTGACCCAACGCCTCGGAATCGCGTTGCTGTGCCTTGGCTCTCTTAGCTGTGGCGAGAAGGGGCCCGAATTGGTGCGCCGCCCCAGCTCGCCGCCGCCCGCCCTGCTCGTGCGCCACGTCGCGATCCTCGACGTCGAGAGCGGTCGCGTCGAGCCCGACCGCGATCTGTTGCTGAAGGGGGATCGGATCGCCGCCATCGGGCTCGGTGGGGCACTGCCGGTCGAGCGCGGTACGGAGGTGATCGACGGCGCGGGAGCCGTGGTACTGCCCGGTCTGATCGACTCGCACGCTCACGTGACGCTTCACTCCGGTCCGGTGTGGGAGCCGGCGATCCCGGACGTAGAGGCCACCCTGCGCGCCTATCTCTACGCGGGTGTGACCACCGTGCTCGATCCCGGCGACTCCTCGCCCGACGCGCTCGAACGAAGAGATCGCGTGGCGCGGGGCGACGTGCTGGGGCCGCGGATCTACAGCGCCGGGAAGCTCGTCACGGGCCCGGGCGGGCACCCGATCCCCATGATCGAAGCCACCGCGCCGTGGTGGCTGAGCTGGTACATCCTGCCCCGTGTTGCGGCCCAGGTGGACTCGCCCGAGCAGGCGCGCGAGGCCGTGGCGGCCCGTGCAGCGGAGGGTGTGGACTTCCTCAAGCTGGTGGTGGACCGCATTCCCGAGGATGGGACACGCATCGATGTCGCCTCGCTCAAGGCCGCCGTGGAAGCGGCCCGCGAACACGACCTGCGTGCGATCGCTCACATCGGCAACGTGCGCGACGCGCTGGATAGCGGGGGCGCCGGCGTGTCGGCCTGGGTGCACGCGGTGTACAAGGAGCGCATACCCGACGAGACCATCGGGCAGCTGGCCTCCTTCGGTATCCCCATGGTGCCGACGCTCGCGGTCTGGCACAGCTACGCCGACTTGCTGATGAAGCCGCGCCAGCCCACTCAGCTCGAGCGAGAGATCGCATCGGCCGAGCTGCTCGCGAGCTTCGACCAGGCGCCCGAAGGGCTGCCCCTGCTCGACAGCTTCGGCCCGTACCTCGAGATGCTGCGCCAGCAGCGACCCCATTGGGGCGACAACGTGCGCCGCCTCCGCGAGGCCGGTGTGACGATGCTGGCCGGGAGCGACACGCAATCAGGCGTCTTCCCCGGAGCGAGCCTACACCGCGAGATCGGGCTGCTCCACGAGGCGGGGCTGAGCCCCGCAGAGGCGATCCGGGCGGCGACACTCGATGCAGCCCGCTTCTTGACGGGTGGTGACGAGCCGAGCTTCGGCATCGTGCAAGTGGGCAAGCGGGCCGACCTGCTGATCGTCAACCGCGACCCCACGAAAGACATCGATGCCCTGTCGGACATTCGAGACGTTGTGCTGGGTGGAGTGAGGCTGATCCGAACACCCATCGCTGCGGGCGGGCGTTGAAACGCAAGCGTCTTCCACGCCGAGGAGAAGAAGCGATGGACGTTACTGCAGCCGTAGCATTCGAGGCAGGTAAGCCGCTGGAAATCGAGACGGTTCAGCTCGCCGGCCCCAGGGCCGGCGAGGTCCTAGTCGAAATCAAAGCGACCGGTATCTGTCACACGGATGCGTTCACGCTCTCGGGCGACGATCCGGAGGGACTGTTTCCTGCCATCCTCGGGCATGAGGGTGCCGGCGTCGTGGTCGAGGTCGGGCCCGGGGTCACTTCCGTCGAGGCCGGCGATCACGTCATTCCCCTCTACACGCCTGAATGCCGAGAATGTGAGTATTGCCTCAACCCCAAGACCAATCTCTGCCAGGCGATTCGAGCCACGCAGGGCTCGGGACTGATGCCCGACGGCACCAGCCGCTTTTCATACAAGGGCAAGCCGGTACTGCACTACATGGGCTGCTCGACCTTTGCCAATTACACGGTCCTGCCCGAGATCGCGCTGGCCAAGATCCGCAACGACGCACCGTTCGACAAGGTCTGCTACGTGGGCTGCGGCGTGACGACCGGCGTCGGCGCTGTGGTCAACACGGCCAAGGTGGAGCCCGGCTCCAAGGTGGTCGTGTTCGGGCTGGGGGGAATCGGTCTCAACGTGGTTCAGGGGGCGCGACTCGTCGGCGCCGACCAAATCGTGGGTATCGATCTGAACGCTTCGAGAAAAGCCCTGGCCGAGAAGTTCGGCATGACGGACTTCGTCAATCCGAGCGAGATTGAAGGCGACTTGGTCGCCCACCTGGTGGCGCTGACCGGCGGTGGCGCTGATTACAGCTTTGAGTGTATAGGAAACGTCGAGACCATGCGCCAGGCACTGGAGTGTTGCCACAAGGGTTGGGGAGAGAGCGTGATCATCGGAGTCGCCGGCGCGGGACAGGAGATCGCCACCCGGCCCTTCCAGCTCGTCACCGGCCGCGTGTGGAAGGGCGCAGCGTTCGGCGGCGCGCGCGGGCGCACCGACGTGCCGAAGATCGTCGATTGGTACATGGAGGGCAAGATCAACATCGACGATCTGATCACCCACACGATGCCGCTCGACGACATCAACAACGCCTTCGATCTGATGCACTCGGGTGCATCCATCCGCTCGGTTGTCGTCTATTAGGACACGTTCGTCGGCGCGCAAGGGACTTGACCCGGTCTTGTGCTCACGCAGCGCCCGCGGCTCGAGGCGATCCGCGAGCGGCGCTGTCGTCAGAACGGGAGCTTGACACCGCCGGGAAGCGGCGACGACTTGCTCGTGCCGCCGCTGCCGCCCGTGGACAGCACATCCCCCCCCATGTCGACTCGGCTACCGATCGTCTGCCCGATTCCGCCCAGGCCTCCGAGGCCAGCCTGAATGTTCGCGAGCGGGCCAGAGGTCTTCTTTCCGATGCCGCTTCGCAGGCCTGCCTCCAGCTCTCTCATCTTGTCGCCGACCAGCTGCGTGACGGCAGACCCGAGGAGGCGGTCCATGTCCGAGCTGACATCGACGCTGTAGCTCTCGAGCGTGCCACGCACGCGTGCATCGAGCCGGAAGCTTCGAATGCCCTGCAGCGTCCGGGCGATCGCGCTGGGAACGGGCCCCTCTTCTGCGAAGTGCGTCAGCAACTGTGCGCTCTCGAGCACTGCGCTGACGTCCGCCGAGATCTCATCGCCCGAACGCTTGGCCGCCACATCGAGGTCGAGGCTCCCGCGTTCCAACTCGATTCCCCATTGCGCGCTCTCCGAGAGCGGCACGGCCTCGAGCGCGAGCCCGGCGGCGTGCAGCGTTAGGTCATCGGCGGTCTGGCCAGGCCGCGTTCTGTCGACGGTGCCCATCAGGCGGAACGTTCGCAGTCCGTCCAGCTTGTCGGCCCCGAACGTCAGCCGGAGCGGCTTGCCGTGAATGGGCTGATCGGGCGTGATGTCATCGATGGTTCCGTGGATGCTGCCCGCCTTCAGCTCGAGGCTCAGCTTCGCCTGGCGAATCAGGAAGTCGGGTACGGGATTGCGTTCGGGGAAGCGCACCGTCACGCCCGGACCCCGTATGGGTTGCACCGGCTCAGCGCCGCCCGTGCCATCCCCGGCCTGAATCCGCGCGACGATGGGCTCGGCCCGCTTCCACCACGACAGGGCACGTTTGGCCAGCTCTCCGATTCGGGGCCCGAGCAATGGCTGGCTCAGGTTAGCCAGACCATCGGGTGAGAGGCCATACTTGTCGCGGAGCCTCTGTACATCCCTTGCCGGCGCACTGGCGGCTTTCTTGGCGAGCTCTTCAACGGCCTTGACCTCGCGTTGGAAGTCGCCTGTTGCACTCTTGAGCGCGTCAATATCTTGCTTCACCTCCGCCTGAATCGCCCTCATGTCCTTGGCCGCCGCCAGAGCTCCGCCGACGCCGCTGGCGTTCTTCAGCTTGCCGAGCCGCTCGCGGTATTGCTGAAAGCGTTTCTCGTCGGGAAGGCTGTCGAGACGACTGGTCCAGCTCGACATGGCCCGGTCGATTTCCGCTTGGGCCTCGCCGATGAGGGCCAGGGATTCGAGCTCTTCGCCGGCGAGAATGGCATCGACATCGGGGGGCTCGAAGGAGGGGAGCTCGAGCCCGGAGGCCTCTTCGCCGGTCGCAGTCTCCTCGGCTGTCGCGACCGCATCGGCGATGGCGCCGGACCGTTCCCGCGGCGTCCCGAATTGGACGCCCTCCACGGCCAGCTCTTCGATCAAGACCTTGCGGCGCAAGAGCGGTAGAGTATTGACCCCCGCTGCGATCCTGCGCACCTCGACGGCGTTGGTCATGGGCGCGTCTGGATTCGTCACCTCCAGGCCATTGAGCGCGACACGGAGCGGGAAGAGATCCAGCTCCGCGGAGGCGAGATCGACGCGGGCGCCCACCAGATCGGTCCCCATCTCCTCGACGGCGCGCTCGATGATCCAGCCGGCGAGGAGCCACCAGCCGATCACCAGCAGGGCCAGCAAGCCAGCAAAGACGCCTACGCCCCACAGTCGGATTCGTTGCATCATTTCAGCTCGTCCAGTCTGAGACGCGGGCGTAGGCGTGATAGAAGCGCGAGGCCTGTAGCATCTTCATCAGCCTTGTCTGCCTGATCCATTCGAGAACGCGTTCCCGGTAGGCGGTGATGAGACGGATGAAGAGGAGGTTCAGAAACGGAAAGAGCGTCAAGCAGACGACCAAGCTCCCCATCGTGATGGAATTATTGAAGCCCTCGAGCCGCCCAGTCGTGGTGTTGTAGAGCGAGGTCCACAGCCCTTCCAGCGAAGATGCCGTGAGGAGACTCAAGCCAATCCAGTCGAAGAGCGGATCGATCAGGTAGGCGACCCCCGAGAAGAGCGTGAAGCTCAGCAGAAAGGCTGAGAGATTCACCCGCAGCATCAGGACCAGGAGGAGCACCAGCAGGTTATGGGGGCTCCAGAGGGGTGTGAGCCCAATCACCAGCCCGAGACAGCAGGCCAGGGAAATCTGTCCCGGATCCGTCTCGGAGTTCAGAACCTTGAGAAGCTTCGCGAGCGATCCCACTTGCCAATCCCCCCATTTTGGCGCTGGCCATCAGATACGCCCGCCTGCTCCGATGCTCCCGAGACCCTGGACGAGCTGCGGCAACTTGGAGTGGGCGTCTTCGAGCGCTCCCAGGGCCTCGAACGTGCTGCCAGGGTAGCGGGTTCTGCATGGGCTCGTCGTCGCCGAACGAGGCCAATGCCCGGAGTCACCGAGGGCCAGCTCCCACACCCAGAGCCACGAGCCGACTACTCACACACACCGCTCGCAGCTAGAGTGTGGAGCGGAGGACTTGCCCATGCGACGCCTACTCGCTCTGGTTTCCACAACGTTCGTCATCGCAGCATGCCAAACACCCCAGGTGCCGACGATCGCGTCAGTCCAGCTGGTTCCCCAGGCGGGAGAAGAGGTGAAGGTCGACCACCTCCTCCTCATCTTCGACGCCTCTGGATCCGTCGATCGCAGGACTCTCTTCCCGAGGCAGAAGGCGCTGGCGGAGGCCTTCGTAGGCAGCTTGCCCGACGGCGATTTCACGGCTGGCCAGATCGCATTTGGTGGGGATCGGCGGCGAGTGACGCGGCAGGCACCGTTCGAACGCCTTCAACTGCTGAATGATACGCGCAGTGTCGTGTTCCTGGACAAGGATACGCAGCTCGACCGAGTCCTGCTCGAAGCGCAAGACACTCTCGCAGGTCGAGATGGCCTCGCCGCCATCGTCGTCTTCTCAGACGGCGGTCCCACCGCACCCGACGGCTGGAGGCCGGGACCGGCCTACGCGCTCGAGGCAGCGCGAGTCCTCGCAGCTTCACGGCAAGGGGAGACGTGCTTCTACGCGGTGCACAGTGGTCGGGATGCCGAAGGCAAGGAGTTCATGCGGGCGCTGACAAAGGTCACGGACTGCGGCGCGTATCGTCAAGGCGACGACCTGCTCGACATCGCGTCGCTGCACTCTTTTGAGCGCGAGATCTTTCTGGGCGAGGCACTGCCTCCGGTCGCCGCCATGCCGGTAGCGCAGGAGATCGCACTCGACAGCGATGCTGACGGGGTTCTGGATGACGCCGATCGCTGTGGCGAAACCCTTACAGGGGCGACCGTGAACAGTGACGGCTGCTTCATCGCCCCAACCATCTACTTCGAGTCGGATGGCGGTACGATCCCCGATGCGGACCTGGCCCAGCTGATCTCGATCGGTCAGATTCTGGAGAAGAATCCGGCCGCAACCCTTCGGGTTGATGGCTATGCCGATTCATCGGGATCCAGCGGATACAATTTGAAGCTCTCCGAGCGAAGGGCGAATGCGGCCCAGGCCTATCTCCTGTCGCAGGGAATCGCTTCGGAGCGAATCGAGGCGCGAGGCATGGGTGAGGTTGCAGCTGGTGACGCGGCAGACATGACCAAGGATCGACGGATCGAGTTCTATTTCACCAAGTAGACGTCCAAAGGCGCGGTCATGAACGGGCGTCTTCAGGCCTGAGGTGGGCGCCCCCCCCAACACCTGGTCGGTGGGTACGCCCGGAGCGACGATCGCGTAGACACGCCGATGCCTGACGATTATCCTGCTCGGAAGGACAACAAGCCGGAGAGCCAATGCAAACGCGCCTATCTCTCGTAATCCTATTGCTGGCGATCGCAATGCCGAGTTGGGCGGCTTCCCTCGCCAAGCACACAACAGTGAAACGGGATGCGGCCGGCAATGCTGTGGAGTACACGGAGATTGTTGCCGACCATCATGGCAACCTGCGCCTCGATACATATGCCATCGACGTCGGCGCCCAGGCCGCAGGTGGAGCGAGCACGGCTGGCGCTGCTATCGAGACCACGATCAGTCGCGGTCGCCTCAACGACTCAGTCGTGTTCCAGGCCAAAGAGAAGAAGGTCCTGATGTTGGATGGCGCGAAGTGCCGGGTTCTGGGTGCCGATACCCAGCCCCCGCCCGGCATGCCCAGCGGCGGCATGGGGCAATATCAGGAACAGATGAAGCAGGCCCAGGTAGAGATGAACAAGGCGTTCGAGGGCATGGCCAAGCAGAATCCGCAGATGGCGGAGATGCTCAAGAAGCGGTACGGAGGCACCGCGCAGGGCGTACCGCAGATCAAACCGCGCAATGACCTCACCCTGGTCAAGAACGGGCAGAGCCGCACGATTGGTCAGCGTCAGACCGCGGGTTTCGACGTTGTCGAATCGAGCAGCAGTACCAAGCGGTACACGGTCTGGGCTGCCCCGATAGACAGCGTGGACGGCGGCGGTCTGGTCGGTAGGGGGATGCAGGGCATGTTCGGTGTCTACCAGGAGTACATGGACCGGATCGGCGCGGGAGCGCTCTCCAACACTGATCTGACCGGCGTGATCATGAGCAAGATGCGCAGCCACTATCCCATCCTTACGGAAGATCATCGGGACAATACGCGTACCGAATTGCTGAGCACTGCAGATGGCGGTGCAGCTGATTTCTATCCTCGATGCAACGAGATGTGATTCGCCCCGTGCCGTCATGGCTCGTTTCCATTGATGTCGACTGAAGAGCCGGTACGCCCAGCGAACTCTGAGATCTTCTCCCGGGCGACGCTGTGGGCGGCGTTGGCGCTCGCGGCGATCTTGCTCGTGCTCTTCGGTGACGTGATCTTCTCCAAGGGCGACTACACGCCGACCCACGCTCTGGGCGACGTGTCGGGCTACTACGTGCACAGCCGCCCCTTCGGCTTCGATGAGCTCGCGCGGGGCAACGTCGCACTCTGGAATCCACACACCTTCTCCGGTGCGCCCTTCGTGGGTGTGTTCCAGACCGCCCTCTTCTATCCCCTGAACTTCTTCTACTTCGCGCTGCCCGGCGGATCGGCCATTGCGATGGAGCTGGCCCTGACGCTTTGGCTGATGGGTTTCTTCACCTTCCTCTGGGCCCGAGACAAGACTCTCCACCCGATGGCCTGCTTCGTCAGCGCGGTTGCGGTCATGCTCGCCGCCACCAGCACGCTGCGCGTCATGTCCGGCGCACTCTCGGTGCTCGAGACCTACGCGTGGTGGCCGCTGCTCTTGCTCTCCGTCGACAGTCTCTCGCGCCGCAGCGAGCTCGGCTGGTGCTTGGCCGGTATCGCTGCCGTCACGATGATGATCCTGGCCGGCCATCCGCCCACGATTCTCATGGCGGCCGCCGCGACGGCACTTTACTGCGTCCCCATCATCGTGCGGCAGCAGGCACGGCTGCGCTTCCTGCGAGCGCTCATTCCCGTCGTCGTCGCCCCGTTCTTCCTGGGCGCGGTGCAGCTATGGCCGGGGCTGCAGACGGCCTCTGAAGGTGTGCGAGAGGCGGGCGTGGACTTCGTGTTCGCCTCCTCCTACTCCTTTCCGCCCGAGCAGCTCTTGACCCTACTGGCACCGGGCGCATTCGGCGACGCCAGCGGTTTTGGCCGGACCTTCTTCGGACGCGTTCTCTACTGGGACGCCAATGCCTTCATGGGTGTGGCGGCGTTATTCCTCGCCATCCACGCTGCGATCCATGTCCGCCACCCGCTGCGCAGCCGTTCGCTCTGGCTCTGCGCGCTCCTTATGCTGACGGCCTTGGGCGGCTACTTTCCACTCTACCGGCTGCTCTTCGAGATCGTGCCTGGCTTCTCGCTGATGCGAGCCCCCTCGAAGTTCATGTTCTTTGCTCTCTTCTTCGCGGCGGCGCTCGCGGGTCTCGGTGCGCATCGCATACTCGAGCGTGCC
This sequence comes from Deltaproteobacteria bacterium, assembly GCA_029261835.1. Taxonomy (GTDB): domain Bacteria; phylum Myxococcota_A; class UBA9160; order UBA9160; family UBA4427; genus JAJDAO01. The sequence goes on from JAJDAO010000005.1 coordinate 17,099, forward strand.
GAGGCCGACCGCAAGAATGAGTTGCGGCGCAGCGCGTTCGTCGCCGCCTTCGTTGCGGCCCTCGTAGCAGTGGCTGCGCTCTGGACCTTCGTCGTGCCGGCGGACTCCGTCGGAACGCCCTCTCCGCTCGCCGCGCTCTCTGGCCTGCAGCCTGCGGGCACGATCGGGCAGGAGCGCGCCCAGGCCTGGCACGGCGTGCTCCTGCACAGCCTAGGAATCGCGGCGGCCAGCTGCCTCGCCGTAGCCGTCCTCTTCTTTGCCTCGAGCAAGCGGCGGCGCATCGGTGTCATCATCGCGGTGGTGGCCGTGCTCGAGCTCGTCGCCTTCGCCCGAATCAATCGCGCCCGTGCGCCGACGCAGGTGGGACTCGGGCTGCGAACGAATATCGTGCGCGCCTACGCGCAGGCGCGCGGGAATCGGGTCCTCGAAGTGACCCGGCCGAGCAACGTTGCGCTGGGGCGGCGCGGGTACGGGCTATGGGGATACGACCCAGTGGTGCTCGGCCGCTATGCGCGATTCATGGCCAGGACTCAGGGCTATGGCGAGGAGTTCGTCATCAACCCGGGCAAGTTCGCTCTAGAACGCTTTCATCCTCTTCACCAGATGTTGCGAGGTGAGGTCGCCTGGTATCGCAACGGCGACGTTCGCCGGGAGGGCGAGCCGCTTCCCCAGGCGCTCCTGGTTCGCAGCTACGAGCTGGTGGATGGGCCCGAGGCAGCGCTCGACGCGATCTTCGCCCCGGGCTTCGATGCGCGCAGGCAGGTGATTCTGGAGTCGGTCCCGGACACACCCGCGAGCCCGGCCGCAGGCCACGCGGCGCCGGATCGCCTGCGCATTACGGGCAGGTCCACGGATCATCTGGATTTCGAAGTCGAGGTCTCCACACCCGCCATCCTGGTGATTACGGATTCGTATAGCCGTGGATGGCGTGCCCTGGCGCTGCCCGGATCGTCGCAATCCGAGTACGCGCTGCTCCCGGCCAACTACGTGCTGCGCGGTGTTCCGCTCGCGGCGGGGAGCCACCGGATTCGCGTCGAGTACTCGCCCTGGGCCTACCGCGCGGGGGCGTGGGCGTCGGTGCTCTCCGCCTTCGCCTTTCTCGCCGCTGGGCTCTCCGCCAGCGCGATCGGGCGCAAGAGAACAGCACACCCCCGCCTCAGCGGATCCTGACCCCCTGCCTCTCGAGGGCCCGCTGAACCCGCGAGATGTCCACGTCTCGGCAGCTCACGTCGTCTTCGAGCGAGATCGCGGCCGCCACGCCAGCGCCCTGGCCGGTGACGGTGCAGCACATCATCTGGCGGGTGGCGGCGTGGGAGACCTTGTCGCCGGCAACGCAGCGGCCGGCCACCAGCAGGTTCTCCACACGGCGTGGCAGGCACACGCGATAGGGCACGTGGAAGTAGCGGCCCGTGCTCGGCATGATGGCAATGCTGTTGCCGTCCAGAAACTCGGGGAAAATGCCGATCGAATCCTCGAAACGCGCTTGGTTCAGCACGTCGTGCTCGGTGAGCTCGTAGTCGCCGATGATCTTCCGGGACTCGCGTGCGCCGAGCGAGGCGCCCAGGGTGCGGAGCCGGGCCTTCTCGAAGCCGGGCGCGTACTTCTTCAGGGCGGCCACGGCCCACATCACGCGCTGCCGGCCTTCGATCTCTCCGCGGGTGAGGTCCCAGACGTCGGTGGAATCGATCCCGGCCATGTGGATCGCGTTCATGTTGGGGATCTCGCCGGCGTCCGTAAAGCTTCCCCAGTAGCTCTCCATGCGCACGTCGGCCGGAATCTCGCCGGCCTCCTTCGCCTTGTCGAAGGGCTCTCGCAGGTACGTGCTGAACTCGGCCGCTTCCTTCTCGCCGGATTCGTCGCCCCAGTCGGCGATCGAGCTGGGGTTGCGCAGCGTGTATTCGATGAAGCGCTTCAGGTCGATGCCGCTGCAGCCGAAGTTGACACTCGCGCCCTCCAGCTCCTGCTTCGCATCGATCCGGAAGGGCGCGCCCGCACGCTGGGCGACGTCGGCGTCTCCGGTGGCATCGATCACGCGCTTGGCCAGGATCGCCTGCCTTCCGGACTTGCTCTCGGTGATCACGCCCGTGACCCTTTGGCCGTCAAGGATCGCGTCCACGATCTGGGTGTGGAGCAAGGGGACGACGCCGGCCTCCTGGACCATCTGATCGGCCAGGTACTTGAAGACCTCGGTATCGAGCACCTGATAGCGGTTCACCTCGAGACTGGCGTTCGCCTGCTTCGCCCGCCGCTCGAACTCCACCCCGATGCCGCCGGCGTCGACGGTCTTCTCATTGGTTCGATACCAGGCGATGGTGCCCACCATGCATTGCGCGATGACGCCGCCGAAGCAGCCGTAGCGCTCCAGCAGCATGGTCCTCGCGCCCAGGCGCGCGGCCGCCAGGGCCGCCGAGAGACCGCCGGGGCCGCCGCCGACCACCAGAACGTCCGTCTCCGCCATGACCGGAATCTGTCTCGCGGGCTCCTCGATCTGCTTCATCGCGTGCGCTCGTAGCGCCAGCCCTGCTTGCTCATCGACAGTCGGTGACGCGCCCCGGTGGCGGTCACGTCGGCCTGCTCGTAGCCCGCATCCCCGTGCCAGAGCGCCACTGGACCGGCGTCGGTCACGCCGATCCGCGTCTCGAAGCGCTCGGGCTCGCTCGCCCGGCAGCCCGCGAGCGCGTCGTCGACACTCGACCAACCCGCGAGCGCGTGAAGCGTCACCCAAGTTGGCGGTGCGAGTTCGATCTCTCCGGCGTCCCGGCGCGCGAAGGCGCGCTCGCTCGAGAGCCATGCATACTCGTGAATCTCGCCGTGGTCGATGGCAACCGCCCCGACCGGCGCCTCGGCGAGAAAGAACCACGTGAAGAAACGCCGCGGCGCGATCGGCGGCGGCGTCCAGTGCGCGAGCGGCACGAGATCGTCCGGCGCGATCTCGAGGCCCGTTTCCTCCTGAGCCTCGCGGACCGCCGCGACGCGTGCCGCGGCGAGATCATCGCCCGGCCCGACGCGCGCCTCGTCCTCGGGGTCTACGCGCCCGCCCGGGAAGACCCACATGCCCCCGAACGCGATCTTCGAGTTGCGCCGGAGCATCAGCGTCTCGAGTCCCGCGGCACCGTCGCGCAGCAGGACCACGGTCGCGGCCGGCACCGGTGGCGTGCCTTCCTTGCCTTCGCGCGCCCAGCGCGCCAGCCGGTCGTCATGTCTCTTCGGGCCCATGCACGGATGATAGAGTCGACCGCACGGATGCGCGAAGAAAATGGGGCTAACCTGCCCGCGTGTTGATCCGGGGCAGACTCATGTGGTTCGCGGCGTCGCTCGTGGTCGCTTTGCGAGCGAACGCGACCGCGGCCCGGGCCCGCAAGGCCCCGGTCTTCTCCGCCCGCGCAGACACAGGGAGATACTGGTGAACCCGAGTCCCGCGCCCTACCGCTTCCACGCCTTCGACATCTCCTACTTCTCGGCCAAGGTCCGCCCGGCGCTGCGCTTCAAGCAACTCTGGTACGAAGAGCTGCGCGCGGACCTCGGCGAGGTGCAGCGGCGTACGGGGCTGGCCTTCATCCCGATCCTGGTGACACCCGACGGCGACACCTGGCAGGACACCAGCGAAATCCTGGATCGCCTGGAGGCGCGTCATCCCGATCCCCCGCTCTTCCCCGTCACACCGGTCCAGCGGCTCGCAGCTCATCTGGTGGAGCTCTACAGCGACGAGTTCGCGACGCTGCCGGCCATGCACTACCGCTGGGGGAGCGAGCTGGGCGAGGCCAGTGCCCGCGCGCGCTTCGTCGCCATGATCGGGAGTGCGGAGATCGGCAACGCGTTGGCGGATCGCATGGCTGCGGCGCGGCTCGGGCTGGGCGCAACCGACGCGACGGGGCCGGCGATCGAGGCGCACACGCACGATCTGCTCGACGCCCTGGCGGCGCACTTCGAGGCCCATCCCTACCTGCTGGGCGAGCGCATGTCTCTCGCGGACTGTGCCCTCATGGGCCCCGTCTATGGCCACTTCTTCAACGATCTGGTCTCGCGCAGGCTCCTGCTGGAGACAGCCGTGCCCGTGGTCGGGTGGATCGAACGCTGTAGCTTCCCCGGCTCCGACGGGCAGGGGCAGTGGCTTCCCGATGACGCTTTGGCCGGGAGCTTCCGCGAGGTTCTGGCGGCCATGGGACGAGACGCGGCGCCCGTCATCCTGGCTGCTGTTCGCGCGGTGGAGGACTGGGCCGACACGCGTCCCGCCGAGCTCGACCAGTTGCCGCGTGCGGTCGGCGCGTGCGAGAGCGCGCTTCGCGGCACGCCTCTGAAGAAGATCGCACTGCCCTACACCCTCTGGATGCTCCAGCGCAGCCTGGATGTCTACCGCGCGCTCGAGTCGAGCGAACGGTCCCAGGTGGACGAGGCGATCGCCGGCACCGGCTGGGAAGCGGTGCTCGCATACGAGCCGCGCCACCGCATCGGCAAGTGCGGCTTCCAGCTCGGCTTTCAATAGAAGGCAGGAGGACGACATGAGCGAATCCGGCGAAGGCCTGGACTTCCTGGTGAAGCGCGACGACTGGCGGGAGTGCCGGATCGCCCGATCCGACGTTTCGCACAAGCTCGAGCCCGGGCAGGTGCTGTTCCGGGTGGACCGCTTCGCCTTCACATCGAACAATGTCACCTACGCGGTGGCGGGAGACATGCTCGACTACTGGGGCTTCTTTCCCGCCGAGGCGGGCTCGGGACGGCTCCCCACCATGGGCTTCGGCCAGGTCCTGCGCTCGCTGCACCCCGATGTGGCGGAGGGGCAGCGCTTCTTCGGCTTCTACCCCATGTCCACCCACTTGGTGGTACAGGCCGACGCCAACGCGCAGGGCCTGGCAGACGCGGCCCCCCACCGCAGCGGCCACGCCCCCGCCTACCGGCAGTACACCCGGAGCGACGCCGATCTATTGTACGAAGAGAGCCACGAGGATCGGCTGATGCTGCTGCGCGGGCTCTTCATGACCTCGTTCCTGGTGGACGACTTCCTGGCGGACAACGACTTCTTCGGCGCCCGCTCGGTCGTGATCTCCAGTGCTTCGAGCAAGACGGCGATTGCGCTGGCCTGGCTACTCGCCCGCCGCCCGGAGGTCGAAGTCGTGGGACTGACCTCGCCGCGCAACACGGCGTTTGTAGAGGGACTCGGCTTCTGCGACCGGGTGTTGCCCTACAGGGACGTCACGTTGCTCCCAGCCAGCACGCCCGGCGTGTTCGTCGACCACTCGGGCGACGGCGAGGTGGTGAACGCGCTGCATCGCCACCTGGGCGACGCCCTGAAGCACAGCTGCGTCGTCGGTGCGACGCACTGGGGCGCGGGTGCGCGGGCCCCGGATCTGCCCGGCGCGCCGCCGACCTTCTTCTTCGCGCCGGCCCAGATGCAGAAGCGCAGCCAGCAGTGGGGCCCGGCGGGATTCATGGAGCGCCTGGGCGGCGCCTGGAAGGGCTTCCGGGAATCCAGCGAAGGCTGGCTGACGGTGATCCGCGACAGCGGGCCGGCCGCGGTGGAGAGGGTCTACCGCGAGGTGCTGGAGGGGCGGGCCCGGCCGGATTGCGGCCACGTGCTCTCTATGTGGGAATAGAGAGCTGCGCCCAGCAGGAGTTCGATTCCGGGCTCGGGCCCGCGTTCTCAGGCGTCGCGGGACGCGTTGCCGGGAGCCGAAAAGCTCAGCGATTTCGCACCGGACCACTGTCGAGAAGCCACCGGTACGCGTGGCGCGCGTCCCTCCACCACTCGGATTCAAGGAGTGACACTTCGCCTCACTCGGCGGGGCGAATCAGCCCGCCAGCCGCGCCTGCCGCCCGAGAATCCATGCTTCTTGACTCGGGTTCTCACGAGCCGCATTCCCAGTTCCGAGAAGCCACCACGACCTCGATTTTCGCCTTCGAGAAGAACTGCCGATTCGCAGCGACGAATGCTGAAAAGGTGCCGCGAGAACGAGCAGAAAGTCCGCGTCGAGCGGGTCTTGGCCGGCTGGTGAACGTGATGGATGTGGCCCGATCGGTTTGGCACACCTCCTGCACTAGAGAGAATCAGAAACATCCTCAGAAGGCCCGCCACCGTGGGCCTCTCGATTCAAAACCGCACTAGACGGCACTACAGGAAGGTCGCTGCTCCTTGCTATCGAGTTTCAATCACTGTTCATCGGCGGATTGCAAAGCGCGGAGAGACCGCACGTGTTGAAGCATTCAGCAAAAATACTCAGCGTCTCCAGCATCTTGCTGATGATGGTGCCCGCGAGCTTCGCGCTTGCCGAAACGACGGCGTCGTTCCGCTACCCGCTCTCCAACTTCACGGGCCCGGTGCCCTCACAGTGGGCCAAGCTGGCAGTCGATCCCGAGCGCAACGAAATCTATGCCCTGAATCAGTATCAGAACGACATCCGAATCTTCGACGAACACGGTATGGAAATCTATTCGTTCGGAGAAGAGTTCGTCAGCGCGACCGATATCGCGATCGGCGACGACGGAGACGTATACGTTCTGACAAAGAGCCACGCAGCCTCGACTCTCCACCTCTGCGACTACAGGGGCGAGCCCACCTCCGAGATCGAGCTGAAGAACCTGCCCGCCGAGTTCTCGAGCTTCAGAGCAGACCGCTTGGTGTACGCGCAGGGGGTGCTCTATCTAGTTGATTCAGGCCGCTTGCTGGTGGCTGTGGTGGACTCCGATGGCTCCTTCAAGCGAGGGCACGATCTCGACGCGACTCTGAAGCAGCTCACGGTCGGTGACAAGCGGACGAAGGAAAAGCGTCTCGCGGACATCTCCATGCACGGATTCGACGTCGACAAGAACGGCAACATGCTCTTCACCGTGCCGACCCTGTTCTCCGCCTTCAGGATGTCTGCCGACGGCGAGCTCGAGGGGTTCGGCAGGGCCGGCAGTGGACCGGGCAAGTTCGGCGTCACCGGGGGCATTGTCGCCGATGCGGAGGGGCGCATCTACGTGTCCGATCGCCTGCGGTGTGTCGTCCTGATTTTTGATGAGAACTTCGAGTTCCAGTCCGAGTTCGGCTTCCGCGGCGACAGGCCGTCCAACTTGATCGTGCCAGACGATCTGGCAATCGACAACAACGGCAACGTCTACGTTGCCCAAGCTGCAAACAGGGGAGTGAGCGTCTTCAGCGTCACTTCCAAGTGAACAACCCAGGTTACCGGAGAGAACAAGATGGAGCTTCTTTCTCGAACCGTCATCAGCGAGGGAGGGAATAGAGCGACAACACAACTGCTCTCGAAGGGCAGTGACCAGCGAAGACGAGTCGGTTATCCGACCGCCAGTATTCTTCGAAACCGCAACGAATGACCTAGGAGCGAGTCAATCGACATCGCATCACCTAGGTAGAGGCAAAAGGACGAGGTAAAAGGACCATGATGAAGCTAAATCGTATGATGCTGCTCGGGCTTGCACTGGTTGCCTTCCTTACTCTTGGAATCGGCGGTGCGGCCTGGGCGTTCCATGACGGTGGCGTTGCTCACTGCGACGGATGCCACAGCATGCACCAATCAGCAGACAACCCGGTCAGCGGAACTCCCAACGACACGTTGCTGAAGGGCTCGGATGCCAGCTCCACCTGCCTGAACTGCCATGGCGGTGGTGGTACGAGTTACCATATCAGCAGCACCGACGGCTCGGCCCGCAACCAAGGTGGTGATTTCTATTGGATGACAAAGGACTACACCGTTGTCGTCCGTGGAACCCCGGTTCTCTACGGCAAGGACGACCACGGTCACAACGTCATTGCTGCAGACTTCACAATGCTGGTCGATGCCGATCCCGACAACGCCCAGGCACCGGGTGGCACTGTCTACAACGCCACCGATCTCGGCTGCAACAGCTGCCACGATCCCCACGGCCAGGTGCTCGGTGGTACGGCCGCTGGCGGCGCTGCCATCTCGGGGTCAGGCTCCTACGGGGCCACGGCACCGGTAGACGGGTCGATTCTCGGCAACTACAGGCTCCTGCGAGACACGGGCTCGGTTGCTCCCGGTGGCATGGCATTTGGTACGCCTGCTCCCATCGCAAGGGCCACGAACGTTTCCGGCTCTTCCTATGGCGCGATTGTGGATTACGGATCCGGAATGTCTGAGTGGTGCGCCAACTGCCACACCACTTACACCGATGGTGCTCAGAAGCACCCGGCCGGCAACGCCGAGCATCTGTCCGCCGGTTATGCTGCCAACTACAACGGGTACGTGGCTACTGGTGACTTCACGGGCGTGCTCGCCTCCGCGTTCGACGGTCTGGTGCCGTTCGAACGAGGCGTGACTGACGGGAGTCTGCTCTCGGCTGCTCCGGTTGCGGGTGCTGACACCAGCTCGAATGTCATGTGCCTTACCTGCCACAGGGCTCACGCCTCAGCGAATGCGAACGCGGGCAAATGGGACTTCGAGGTCGAGCTGCTGGTCGAGTCCCACGCTCTGGTGTCTCCGGACGTGCCCGCGGGCGCGGCGGTCTACTACAAGGATGCCGTCGTAGTGGATATCGCCACCGACTACGGACCGTACCAGCGGTCGCTGTGCAACAAGTGCCACGCGAAGGACTAGGCGTGATCACTTAGCGATCCAGAACAGACGCCGGCAGAACTCGGCGTAACGACAACAAGAATGGCAAGAGAGGCTGTCGGTATGAGAATACCAGCAGCCTCTTCTTGTCTGGTGATGGCCCTCTTCGGGTTTCAACCTCCGATCGCAGGTGTCGAGCGTGCGCAAGCGCGGGAGAAGCCGGCCCAAGAGGGTCATCACGGCGCTATTCATCGTGCTCGCCCGAGTCTGGCGACTGGCGATGCGGCCTGGGGACACCGTGAGAGGCCAGTGATCGACCGGTGGGGGGGCCTGCAGCGAGCCAGCAGTGAACACCGCGGTACACGAATCCGCCACAATTGACTATTCTGCAGGGAGACTGAGCGGGCTTCGCGAGGGGCGACGGCTGGCAGTCCGGCAGATGTCGCAGATGGCATAGTCGATGCCACAGTATCGCCATGGCGGTGATGGGAGCCGGGAGATGGAACTACTGTCTCCCGAGTGAAGTCAAACATGATGGGAGCGGCGCTCGTGACCGACTCTCACCCTCGCACAAGAGACGGCGGGGAATCGACCCGTCAAGAAGGCCACCCACCCATGTTGGGGAAACGCATACCCGGCGTCATGCTGACCTTGCTCCTGGTCGTCGCCTGCCTGCCCCGGCTCGCCTCGTATCCGCCCGCTCTCGATACTGAAGGTGTGCTCCACCTTTATCTGCAGCCGATCCCTCGAGAGACACATCGCCTTCACTTCAGCATCGACGCCATCTCCGCGGTTCAGAGCGACGGCAGAGCGATCCAGCTTTCAGCATTGTCGACCGAGCTGGGAGGGAAGGGGGTCGCTGCCGCTCAAAGGCGGCTGGCCACGGCCACACTCCCACCCGCCACCTACAAGGGCATATCGATCCGGATCGCCAGAGCCTCACTCCTCAGTGAAGAAGGTGCCAGCGATCTGCTGATTCCCGCTGAGCCCCTGCTCATCGAGCACGAGTTCACCGTCACTCGCCGGAGAGCCAGCACGCTCTTCCTCAGCCTGGCCCCGAAGGACATTGTCAGCGCTGGCTTCCGCTTCTCGCCCGAGTTCACCTTGACCAAGCCAGAGCGCCAGCTCAACAGTCTATTGGGCTTCGCGACCAACCCGGCGACGAATACGGTCTCGGTCTTCAACAAGAACTCCATGGAGGTGGTCGACACGATCGCGATGAGCAGCGGCCCAAAGGGCGCGGTTCTCGATCAGATCCGGGGCTGGGTTTACGTCGCTCTCGCCGGAGATGACAGCATTGAAACGATCGCGGTCGGAACGGGCGAGACCGTGGGTCGGGTTCGTTTGAACTTCGGCGATGAGCCGGTCGAGATCGCCTTGACCCCCGACGGAGAGACACTCGTATCCGCCAACTACGGTTCGAATTCGGCCAGCATTGTCAATGCGACCTCACTGCGCGAGGTCGGCAGGGTCAACCTCCCCTCACAACCCACGTCGGTCGTGATCGGTACAGTGTCGCCGCGAGCCTACCTCCTCCAGCCCCAGTCCAACACCCTTTCCGCGATCGATTTGACGAGAGGACAGCTCACCGCGACCCGCATTCTCGAAGAGGCCCCCATCCGTGGAGCCATCGGTGAAGATGGGAATAGTCTCTACGTCATCACGCAGAACTCGCCGGACCTGCTCGTCCTCGATTCGACGACTCTGACTCTCCTCAACCGGATCTTCGTCGGTGTCGGTGCTGCTTCCGTGAAGGTCGATCCGAGAACCGGCTTACTCTATGTTGGCAAGGAGAGTGGGGAGATTGTCGTGATCGATTCATCATCACTGGTATTCATAGATACGTTTCGCGTAGGCGGGGAGGCAGCCAATCTGGCAATAGACAACGACCAGAACGGTCTCTTCGTCATCTTGCCAGACGCGAGGGCGCTTCAGAAGCTGGATCTGGTCAGCAAGAGGCTTCTGGGGGCGATCGACGTGGACGAAGGGAGCTATGCCGTTGTCGTAATGGGGGAGAGATAGGATCAGCTGCACCGCAATGAGATGGAGAGAGACGAGCCCGTCCCCGCGAGCCTCACTCGTCCCACCGCGAGTCAAAGAAGTTGAAGAAGTCAAGCGCCCAAGACAAGAGATCTCCACTTCCGACACAATTCTGCTGCAGCATGGCTGCAGTCCCTGCCCGCCGAGTCCAGAATGCCAAAGAGAGCTGCTCTGTGGAAAATGCTACCGCCGGCGTTCCTCTGTGCGATCGTCCTTTCGCCCGTGACTGTCGCGGCTGAAGGCATTCGAATACTGGGCGACTGGGAATACGTCAGCTCGCGTACCGATATCACCCAGAAGGACGACGGGACAGAGATAGACCTCAACCATGCCAGGATCTCGCAATTGTACGATGTAGACATACAGAAGCAGATCTACCCAAACCTGGATTTTCGCACAGGTGGCCTCTTTGAGTTGCAGGATTCGAGGACGACGCGCAATGGAGCCAAGACGACATTCGAGGAGCAGACGGGTAGATACTTCGGCGAGCTCAAGCTGAATACTCCGCTGTACCGAGCCGGTGCAGCCTATCGCAATACTCGAGTGAAGACGGATCTGACAGATTTGCCCAAGCAGCGCATCTTCCGTGAGCAGTACGACGGTGTATGGGGATGGCGACCGGCGGGCCTGCCGTCGATCAACCTGAACTACAGTCGCGCCCGCACCTATGATGAGCCGAAGACGAGAGACTCGCTGAGCGGATCGCTTACTCTGAGGAGCGAGTACCAGTACGAGAAGCTCGCGTTCGACTACATGTATACGCGAAACGACACTGAGGAAGCGCTCGCCGACTCCGCGCTGTTGAGTCAAGTGCATCACGGCGGCGTTCGCTATTCGACCAGGCTCTTCGACGGCCAGCTCTCAGTCGCTGGCGCTTCCTCGATGAGCTATCGAAGTGTCGCGCGATCGGGGACAGGTGATATCAAGCTGCAGACGACTTCTCCTCAGAGCTGGTTCTATCTGCTGACTGACCTCACACCGGACGACAACTTACCCGGCGAGTTCGAGGTTGTTGGCGCTTCGAACCCTCTCACGAGTGTGGATATCGGCTCGGACGGCCCGGACAACCTCGTGAGCTTCGGGCTGGCGTTTGCTTCTCCGACTGAGGTAGACACGGTTCATGTCCTGCCGCTGGAAGACGTTCGCGATCTCACGTTGGCATCACCGAGCGAGATCAGTGCTGGCGCGAGCAATTTCAGCTGGCAGATCTTTAGCAGTGATGATCAGGAGACCTGGACCGAACACACCCCCCGGAGCGCGGTGTACAGTGCGTTCGAGAGCCGCTTCGAGATCGAGTTCGATTCCGTTGAGGCGGGCTACATCAAGGTCGTAGTCGAACCACTCGCGGATGTCCCGCAGTCACGAAAGATTCTGATCTCCGAGGTGCGAGCATTTACCACCATCCCCCGGAGCGCGGGGCTCGAGATCACGGAGCTCGATCAGACCTACAGCTTGGGGCTTGGTTGGACCGCCTCGGAGAAGACGACGGCGAGCTATGACACCTTCGTGAAGGTCAGAAGCAGTGAGCCGCTCTCCACGAGCAGGACGAGAGTGTCGAATAGCTTCAGCGTTCGACACATCATCAGCCCTGTGTTCGTCGGGAATGCGCGCTACCTGACGTCGGCCGACACGGACTCGGAGAGACCCACCACGATCCAGCACTCCTATGTCGCCTCGATCAGGGGCGACTACCTCGATACGTTCAGGCAGACGCTCAGCTATAGTGGGTCGAGCAGTAGCGAGATAGGGGGTTCCAGCACGACCAACACCCTGTTCCTGCGCAATAAGGCGGATCTCTACAGAGACTGGAGCGTCAACGTCGACGGGGGCTTCTCGTGGAACAGCCCGGCCGGCGGCGGAACGTCTACGAGCACGCTTCTCAGGATCGGAACGCATTTGGTGCCGAACAGAAGGATGAACCTTCGTCTCGACTACACGATTGCGAGAAACTCCCAGACGGGACGCCCGGTCAGTCGCGATCAGACGGGCAGCCTCCAGGCGTTTTGGCTCCCTGTGCGGACGCTGAGCTTGTTCGCGGCGGTTTCGTTGAGGGATAGAGATACGGGTGCTGGGAGTGAGGCTCCGACCGTATCGCAGGACTATGCGATCAATTGGGCTCCATTCCCGGACGGCGCCGTGCACTTCGCGCTTCGCTACGGCCGGGCGATGAGTACCGAGGGGCGTGAATCCGAGACCCTCACGCCGGAGATCAGGTGGGAAGTCGCACGTGGGATAGTGGCGAGCGTGACGTACAGTACTGGCACGGTCGAGACGGCGACAGAAACGAGCGATGTGAATACGTTCACCGGGAAACTCAGAATCGCCTACTAGCGGCGATGCAGGCCAGAAGGGAGGTCGGTGATGGGACGGGAGAATCTCTGCAGAGGGCTGGCCAGCCTGTCGCTACTCATCCTTCTATCGGGATGTGCGGCGACGGACAACTATATCGAGCCGAATATGGACTTTGCGTCCGTAGAGAGCGTGGCCGTGCTGCCCTTTGCCAACCTCACCGGAAACGAGGATGCTGCGGAGCGGGTTCGGGACACGCTGATGGGCATGTTGCTCGCTACCGAGGCAGTCTATGTATTGCCGCCCGGCGAAGTCGCTCGCGGCATCTCGAGGACGGGAGCGATTCCGGCAGACGGCCCGTCGGCGGAGCAGATCAAGAAGCTGAGCGGCGTCTTGAGTGTGGAGGCGATCATCACCGGTGTACTAAGAGAGTACGGAGCGGTGAGATCGGGATCCACATCGGCAAATATGATCTCACTCAGTCTTCAGATGATCGAGGTCAGCACGGGCAGGGTCGTGTGGTCGGCGTCGGCGACGAAGGGCGGCATCACGCTGCTGGACCGCCTGTTCGGCGGAGGCGGTGAGCCCATGAACGCGGTGACGGAAGAGGCTGTCGATGATCTGCTCGACCAGCTCTTTCAGTAGAGCGTCGTGTCTCGGCGCGCTCCTGGTGTTCTCGGGTTGCGCGTCGTGGAGCGGGCCTGTGGGAGCGCCGCTTGCCTTCGTATCGCTGACTTCGGATGCGCAGGGGCCGGGGGTCGCGCGCTCGGCTGCGATTCGGTGGACCGCCCTTGCCAACGGGGGGGTCGGGGCTCGCAGATATGAGTTCAGAAGCTTGAACGGCACCGCCGAGGTGGTGGAACAGGAGGGAACCTTTGCGACTTGGACATGGAATCCGAGGAAGGCCGGGACCTTTCGGTTGAGGGCCAGAGTCACGGACAGAGCGGGTGCTGTCGTGGACAGCGAATGGTCAGCCCCGTATGTCGTCCTGCCGCCGATCGACAGGAGCGCTCGCGTCGCCGTCTTGCCCGTGGACAATCTGACCGGAGACCGGGCGCCGGTGAGAGCGCTGGATGGATCGCTGCGCGAGCACTTGCGAGGATCCGGCTTCGATCTCCTCGACGATGAGTCCCTTGATGAGTTCATGAAGCGCCACAGGGTTCGGAACACGAGTGGCTTGAGTCAGCGGGCCTCGCGAGGGCTGGCGACGGAAACCGGGACCGAGGCGCTCCTGCTGACATCGCTTGTGGCGTATGCAGATCGAGAGCCGCCGAGGGCTGCGTTGGCCGCAAGGCTGGTCGCGCTGCGTGAGGATCCGGAGATCCTGTGGACGGACAGCGTCGGCCTCTCCGCGGCAGAGACCGCCGGGCTGTTGGGTCTTGGGCGTGTGGGAGAGGCCGAGCTTCTGCTCGAGAAGGCCGTTCAGGACCTCACTGCATCCCTGGTGGAGTTTCTGCCCGAATCACTGCCCGCTCCAGCAGCGCTTGGCGCAGCGAATGATGCGGACTTCGACGGGGTGGAGAATAGCGATGACGTCTGTCCGGACTTTGACGACAACGTCGACACCGACGGTGACGGTCAGCCCGACGGCTGCGATCGGTGTCCTGCCGATCCCGCTGCTGGCTCGGGCGGAGAGGGTGCCTGCAGCAGCAGCGATGGCAAGAATGGCTGGGCGAACCTGGCCCACCAGGCTCAGCCCGAACCGTGTGCCCGGTCCCCCTTCGACGACGACGAGTGCGACGACGGGGTGCTCTGCAGAACTGGGGATCTTCCCTGCGACTCGAGTTCCGAGAAGTATCGCCCTCGGACGTTCTACCGCTCCTCGTCCTTCGATACTTCCCGGAGATACTCCGTCGTCGTGCTGCCGTTCCGGAACCTCAGCGGGAGAAGGAATGCAGGGAGAATCCTGAGTCTGCATTTCGTGGAGCATCTGGCGCGAAATGCGAAGCTGACAGTCGTCGAGCCCGGGCTCGTGAGAGAGCACCTACTGAAGTACAGGATCATCATGCGAGCGGGGCCATCACTCGCGAACACGGATCTCATCTCGAGGGGCGGTTCCCTGGACGTCGATCTGGTCCTCTCGGGAACGGTATTCGACTATCAGGATGCCATTGGCGCTCCCGAGATCGATTTTTCGGTGGAAATGATCCAGGCGCGAAGCCGCGAAGTGGTCTGGCTCTCGCGAAGCCGTCGGCACGGCGACGAAGGGGTCTTCTTCTTCGACTGGGGCCGCGCACATACGGCTCATGGACTCGCCTCGGAGATGACGGCCAAGACGATCGAGCTGATGATGCGATGAGTGCGTTCCTTGCAGAGCCAGCGGAAGAACCCGCGAGAGAGCCCACAACGAAGCTCACGGCCGCAGCACCCGTTGCAGGGCGACCGAATGAAAGCCACCGTATTGCACGCGCGAGGGAGCCAATGAAGTCGATAATCCTGTCCACCGTCACTCTGCCCATACTGCTCTTCGGGCTTCCCTGTCTTGCAGAGGACGCCAGCGATGAGCCCGCCCATACGGCAGAGCCCGCAGATGCGGCAGAGAGCGAAGAAGTGCTCATCAGCCTAGAAGTCCCGCTCAGCTCTCCTCTTTTCTCCGAGACTCCGATCGCGGTCGTAGAAGACGACGTGATTACCGTCGGCGAGCTGATGGGAACCCTTTCCGCCACCCACGCGGGCCGATCGCAAGAGGGAAGCTCGCGCAAGAAGGACTACGCCAGCCTGCTGGACCGGATCATTACGACGCGGCTGATCGTGCACGAGGCCCGGGCGATCGGGTTCGATGAGCTGCCCGCGATTCGGAGCGAAATCTCGTCATACTCGACACAACTTCTGATCTCCACCGTGATGTCCCGACACCTCCTAGATGTGGAGCCCGATGCTGCCGAGGTGGACAAACTCTACAGGACGATGTCGCGCGAGCTTCTGCTCGAAACCCTGAAATTCGCGAAGGAGTCCGACGCGCTGGCGTTCCAAGAGCGGCAGAAGTCCGGGGAGGATTTTCAGAAGTCAGCGGAAGCCTTCATCGAAGAGCGTCGAGCAGAGGGGCAACTCGGCGGGCAGGAGTACGTGCGATTGAAGGACATGCTGCCCGCGGTCGCCCAATCGGCCTTTGCGATGGAGGTCGGCTCCGTCAGTGAGATCTTCACTGCACAAGGCGGCTTTCTCCTCTTCCGTGTTGTTGATGCTCGCTTCTACGAGGATCCTTCGCTGCGGGCCGAGGCCCGCGCGAAGGTTCTCGAGCCGTTGAGAAAGCAGAAGGGAAACGAGTATGGCGAGCTGCTCGAGCAGCGGCACGCGACGGTGGACGAAGCACTTTTCGAGGAAGTGAGCTTCGAAGCGAAGAAGGTAGGTTTCCTCTGGTTCAAGAAGGAGAAACCCGTTGACTACGAGAAGCTACTGCTGGACGAGAGGGTGCTCGCAACGGTGCACGATGAAGAACCCCTGATCATCACGGTCGCCGACCTGGCGAAGGAGCTGCAATCGAAATTCTACCATGGGGTCGATAATTCGCTCGAGGGGAAGAAGGATCTCGACAAGAAGAAGCGGATCACCTTGAAGAACATGGTGTTCAAGAGAGCCGCACAGCTGGAGGCACGAGCCCAGGGGATCGATGAGTCGGTGGGGTACCTCGCCGCGGTCGATGAGCACACGAACTCCTTGCTCTTCGGGGCATTCATCAAGAAGGTCGTCGCTCCGGATGTGAAGATCTCGGAAGAGGAGGTTCGGCAGCACTTCGAAGAGCATCTCGGCGAGTTCTCGACGCCGAAGATGGTTCGATTGAGAGGACTCGCCTTTCACACCCTGGAAGATGCGGAGCGTGCCATGAAGAAGATGAGAAGGGGAGCTGATTTCTCTTGGGTTTCCGCAAATTCACGTGGCCAGGTGAACAAGGATGCAAAGGGGCTCCTCGTTTTCGACGATAAGCTGCTGACGGTTCCAGCCGTGCCCGAAGGCTTGCGCGAGAAAGCCAAGAAGGCGAAACAGGGTGACTCGCTACTCTACTCCGATCCAGACGGGTTCCACTACGCGATCAGCGTGACGAGAGTTTTCGCTGCCACGCCGAAGCCCTACGAGAGTGCCAGAGAAGAGATCGGCAAGGAGATAATGGGCGAGAAGGTCAGAGAGCTGGTTGCCGACTGGGGTTCACAGCTCAGAGAGGGCTACGAGACCAGGGTGTTCCTCTCTGCACTTCCAGAGTAGTCGGACTTGAGTAGAGCCTCGCGAAGCGCGAACTGAATTCAAGTGGAGCTGCGACAGCAGCGATCAGGCAATAGTACGCAAGAATGGGATGACCTGAGAAGCAATGTTCAGCGGACAATCACATACTAGAATAGTCTACACAGGCCTAGTCATCTTCTGCTGCAGCCTCCTCTTCCTGAGTGCTGCGACATCCTCTGATGCAAAGAAGCGCAAATTCCAGAGAAAGCAGTGTCTCGACTGTCATGAGGAGTTCGTCGAAAAGTATTTCTCGATGGACAGCATCCATGACGTCGTGAAAGACAAGAAGTGCGAAGGCTGCCACCTGCGTCACGGGCTCGTCGGCAAGTTGCTACTGAAGGAGGAGCGCAACGACCTCTGTTTGGAGTGTCATCCGGCGGAAGATCTACAGCTAGACGCCGGAAGCGTACACACAGCGCTGAAGAAAGAGACGTGCATCTCGTGTCACAATCCGCATGCGTCCGACTCGCCATTCCTGCTGGCCGCAGAGGGTAATGCCGTTTGCTTCGAATGCCATCAGGAGGAGGACTACAGCAAGGACGTGGCTCACGAGGTAGTGGGCGAGGACGGCTGTCGGGCCTGCCACTTCGCCCACGCATCCAGCGAGGAGAATCTGCTGACGCAGGCTCCGACGGAGCTCTGTCTTTCGTGCCACGAGATCGACACGGATGGATTCGAGGCCGGCCATGGCGGATACGCAGTGGAGGAGAGGTCATGCACAGTCTGCCACGATCCACACAGTGCGGCGCAAGAGAAGCTGCTGAAGACGAGCTCCCATGACCCAACGGCCAGTGCCGAGTGCGACGCGTGTCACAACGAGGCGTCCGAGGCCGATGCTTTTGGCGTTCTCGATGAGGGTGCGGAGCTCTGCTTCACCTGTCATGACCCGGAGGACCTCGCCGAGAGCACCGCTGTGCAGCATGAGCCCTTTGAGGAGGGTTCGTGCCTCGAGTGTCACGATCCGCACACTTCCAACCAGCAGTCGCTGCTCGTAGAGCCGAGTCTGGAGCTCTGCCTCGGATGCCATGAAGAGAAGGGAATGGAGGTAACGACGGAGCACGAGCCGTTCGAGAGCGAGGAGAGCTGCGTGTCGTGCCACGCGCCCCACGCAGCAAGTCACGACGGCCTCTTGAGTTCCACGCCCGGTGAGCTGTGTCTCTCTTGCCACGAAGAGACGCAGGAGAAAGCGCAGAGTCTGGACAATCTTCACGATCCATTCGAAGAAGCGGAGTGCGGCGAGTGCCATAATCCACACGGCTCGAACGCTCCAAGCATGCTGGTCGATCGGCCGGACATGGTCTGTTACTCATGCCACGTGGAGCTCGAAGCCGAGTTCCTGCAGTTCAACACACACACGCCCGTGCAGCGGGGAAACTGCATTGCCTGTCATAGCGGGCATGGGTCGAATGAGCCGAACTTTCTAAAGGCCAGCGAGTCGGATCTCTGCGTGGATTGCCACGAGGAGCTGATGGAGGAGGATCCGAGAGCGACAGTTCATGATCCATTCGAAGGAGGCGAGTGCCTGACGTGTCACAACCCGCATTCCAGCCCCGAGGCTGGCGTGCTGAATGATGCGCAGAGCGTCTTGTGCTTCGAGTGCCACGACGAGATGGGGGACGAACTGTCTGCCGCAGAGAGCAAACACAAGCCTGTCGCAGGCGGTGAGTGCACGAGCTGCCACAGCCCGCACAAGGCAACTCTGGATACGCTGCTGTTGGCCAAGAGCCCGGATCTCTGTCTCGGCTGCCACACAAAGCTGGAAGAGAAGATCGAGGCGGAGAGAGTGCACTCACCGGTGGAGGAGGACTGCCTGGAGTGTCATTCTCCGCACTTCTCCGCCGATCAGCCGCGGCTCTTCGTCGCACCACTGCAGTCGCTGTGCGCAGAGTGTCATGAGGTGGACGACGACGACTTCAAGGAGGCGCACGGCGGGATAGAGGCTTCGGCGGTGCAATGTACCGCGTGCCATGCTCCACATACGTCGAAGGATCCGATGTTCTTCAAGGAACAGATGCATTCCCCGTTCGTGAAGCGCGAGTGTGGGGAGTGTCATGTGGTTCCGCCGGAGAAATCGACACACGAGCTGAGGCTGAGAGACGGTGCGGAGGGAGAGCTGTGTATCGGCTGCCATGACGAGATGCAGGAGACTCTGAAGAGAGCTTCCGTGCACACGCCGGTAGAGGATGGGGAGTGTTCCTCATGTCACAGCCCGCACACTTCCGATTATGAGAAGCTGCTTGCCGCGACGCCGGAGACGATCTGTTACGAATGCCACGATGACATCGTGCCGTCGGGCGCGTTGAGCGTCCATCAGGTCGTGGTCGAGGGTCAGTGTGTATCGTGCCACGATCCGCATGGCTCGGACAATGAGATGAATCTGGTGCGCGCCGGCAGTCAGCTCTGCTTCGGGTGTCACGAGGAGATGGGCGACAGGACGAAGAATGTCGAATTCGAGCACGAGCCTGTAACGGAAGACTGCCTCGAGTGCCACAACCCCCACGCCTCAGAGAGCGGCCCGAAGCTTCTCAAGGATGCACAACCGGCTCTGTGCTTGGAGTGCCATGAGACGGACAAGTCCGTCTTCAAGAAGAAGCATGAGAACTATCCGGTGGAGACGGGTCGCTGCAGCTTGTGTCACAATCCCCATGGTTCCGATACGAGGGGGATACTCTACGACAACGTGCACGACCCGGTCGCAGAGCGAGAGTGCAATGAGTGCCATGAAGATGCGACATCGTCGACCCCCTTTGCACTCAAGGAAACTGGCTATGAGATCTGCGAGGGATGCCACTACGAGATGGTGGCGGACACGTTGAACGAGAGACGTGTGCATTGGCCACTGCTGGACAAGACCGGCTGTATCAACTGCCATACGCCCCATGCCTCTGCGCAAGAGAGTCTCCTGAAGAAACCGATGCTCGACCTCTGTGGCACGTGCCACGCGGATACTGTGGCGCGTCAGGAACGCTCGCCTACCGAGCACCCGCCGGTCGCGGAAGGCGAGTGCATGGAATGCCATTCGCCGCATGCCTCCGAGAATCTCTTCTTGTGGAACGAAGCCTCACCAATGGACTTGTGCGAAACATGCCATGAGTGGCAATCGCATTCGACGCATCCGATTGGTGCTGAGGTGATTGACCCGAGGAATGCGAACGTCACGCTGCAGTGCCTGAGCTGTCATCGAACGCACGGGACAGAGTACGAGCACTTCATCTACTTCGGGACCACGGACGATATGTGCATCCAATGCCATACGGATCTTCGGAGGTAGTTCGGTGAGAAGAGCGCTTCATGTTCTGATCATCTCGAGCGTTCTGCTGCTGCCGTCCTGGGCGTTCGCCGGGGACCTCAGGAAGCTGAGATGGGTCAACTCGATCTACTCGGATGCGGCGGGCGGAGAGCTCAATCGCCCGGAGGGCGTCGCCTGCAGTGAGGATTCCTTCGTGGTGGCCGACACGGGAAACAGTCGACTGCTGAGCTATCGCTATTCGGATGAGGCGGTCCTGCCGACGGCAGCGTTTCCGCTGCCACGATCCATGCCGCTTGTGGTTCAGATGAACTCGAAGGGGGACTTCTACTTTCTGGATGGTAGGGTGCGCCGGATCGTCGTCGTGGGGCCGGCCGGAGAAGCAAGAGGGGCCGTGACGCCCAAGGGCGTGCGGTCGCCGAAGAAGATCATCCCGAAGAGCTTCAGAATCGACGCGGACGACAACATCTACATCCTCGATATCTTTGCCGAGCGCGTGCTCGTGCTGGATCCGCAGGGCGGCCTCCTGAGGCGGTTGCCCTTCCCAGACGGGCATGGCTTTCTCTCGGATCTGGCGGTGGGTCCGGCTGGGAAGATCTTCGTCTTGGACAGCGTAGAGGCGGCGGTCTATTCCGCGGCGACGGGGGCGAAGGAGTTCTCTCGACTCGGCGAGGGGATGAAGGAGTACATGAACTTCCCGACGAGGCTCGAGGCAGACGACAGGGGGATCCTCTACCTGATCGACCAGCACGGGAGCGGCCTCGCGCTGGTGTCACAGGATGGCGAGTTCCTGGGGCGGAGACTCGGGATGGGCTGGAACGAGAGCCTTCTGTACTACCCGTCTCAGATTTGCGTCAGCAGGGGCGGCAATGTTGGGATCGCGGATCGGAACAACAATCGCGTGCAGGTGTTCCGACTGATGGGCGAGTGAGTGTACCTACCGCTGCGAGAGCGCCACTCCGCATCGGCGAAAGGCACGGCGGCGGGATCAATTCGATGGCCTCTAGTCCCCCACGTGGCACTTGTTGCAGAGTGAGCGCTGGTAGGGGCCGAAGTCGGCCGTGAGATCCCTGCCGTAGTAGCTGTTCCTGGCGTCGGAGGCTCCCGCGCCGTTGTCCCCGAACGCGGGATGGGAGTCAGCGAGAAGCGTGGCGGAGAGGTCCCAGCGACCGGCGACCTGGAAGGCCGAGGCATGCGCGCGGTGGCAGGTCAGGCACATCACGTTGGAGACCCCGGCCTCGGGACCCGTCGTGCTCGCGGGGTCGAGCAGGCTCGCATCCGAGACTCCGCGTTCGAAGGGAACGAGGGCGAGAAAGGACGTGTCCGCCGCACCCGAGAAGCTGCCGCTCTGGATGTACGATGCATAGCTCGAGGCCGTACGCTCTGTGAAGATGGCGTCTCGTCCAGACGGGTGCTGAGACGATCCGCGGCCAACCATGGAGCTGTGGCAGTTGGTGCACCACTCGGACATGCCCGAGCCGTAGTCCGTGTGGTTGTCGTCGGTCTCTGCCCAGTAGGTCGGCGCCGTGGCGACGGGCGCGTCGTTCGCGAAGATGGTTGTCGACGTGCGGTAGGCGAGACCTCCGAGCAGCCGGAAGTTGCCTGCGAAGGTCCCATCGGGGAAGTCTCCCTGGTAGGAACCCGAGCGATCGACGGGGAACCCGCCATTCCCGTCTCCGGTTCGTCGGCCGTGCGGGTCGTGGCAACTCACACACGAGAGGTCAGAGGAGGGATAGTTGCCTCCCGGAGCGACCGCGAGATCGATGTCCGAGCCCATGCCATAGTCCACCGCGACCACGTTGTGGCCGTGTTTGTCGGCAGGACTCGTGCGCGCGCGCCCATCCTGTATCCAGGCATAGCTCCTTGTCAGCCAGTAGAAGTCTCCTCCGGCGGTGAAGCTGGAGCCATCGCCACTCAGGACATTGTGGAGGCCTCCCCTCGCCGCATGACAACGGAGGCAGGTCGAGCTGGCGTCACTGCCACGAAGCAGGCCTCCCAGTCTTCCACCTGAAGTGTGTAGATCATGGCAGCCGTCGCAGTCTCCCACACCGCCGTTGTGGAAATCGCTTGCTGCCGACGGGACGCCGCTGAGAAGTGCCACGATCGAGGCAAGCACGACTGCCAGCTGGGGCCATCCCATCTCATCCTCCGGACCTCCTGCTCGGCGATGTCTTTGAGCGAATTTCCTGCTGGAACCGACAGGTGATTCGAAGTGATCTTCGGATTCTCATACGGATTCTTGAGACTCGCTTTGCCCGGATGGGATGACGCACCGCTGCAGTCGCGCACCGCGCGATGTGTCGCATAAATCGGTAGGTGGGCGATTACGTGGACTTCCGACACATGCTGCTCAACAGCTGCGGCCCACACTTGCTTGCAAGATTCTTGCGTCGGCCAAGTTCGACAGCGACAACGCCGTGGTGTTATTCACCGAGACGCGCCTGCATGGAAACAGGGACGCTTGGACGCCAGGTTTATACCGATACACCAAAGTAGGTAAGGCGCACAAGCAAAGTCGCGTCGCACATCAAGCCTGGGAGACCCAGGCTCCCTGTGGCGCCCTACGGGATCAGACCCAGCGGTTTCGGCTGCTGTGCCGCCTACGACTCACTGCATCTGTCTTGAACCAGACTCCGAATCTTCTCGATGGTGGAGTCGGATGCGGGAAACTGCCGCCCCTGCGCCGTGCCGCTCTTCACTTCCGCGCGATAGAGGGCATCTATGCTCGCGATGACGTCCCCTGCGAATACGCCGATCCGTTGATCGATATCGCTGCCGTCGAAGTAGAGCTGGCCGTAGACATCTCTGATCGCATTGTCCACGAACACGACCGCAGCGCGAATATCGCTCACCCGAACCAGAACGGCAGAGATCTCGACGGTCTTCGGGTTCCCGCCACCATCGAGCAGCTGGATCCGGATCTGTTCGAGCAACCGCGGTATCCTCGAGAGCCGCTTCCGATGTTCCTCTCTGACGAATCTCCCGGGCTTGAAATCCGGATAGCTCCGATCCAGCTCGCCCATGAGCGATCGGAATTCGAACCCGTCCAGCTTTCCGTCGAGGAACAGCGCATGCGCCCGATCGGCCAAGATGGCCGCCTTCTGATTCGCGTTCCACTTCTGAACCTGGTCGTCGCGGGCCGCCGCAGTCTTTGCGGGGAGAAGATACGGCAAGAGGCTCTCGCGATACTGGGTAATGGCTGAAACGTTGGATCCAGTGAGGTTCCGCCCCACGGACAGCGGCGTCGAGTACTCCAGAAACAGATTGTCGTCGGTGTTGACGGTCGCGCCCTCACCGAACGCCGCCATCGCCTCGGTTCCCATCACGAAATAGCTGAGAAAATCATCAGCGGAGCCCATCATGACCGGCGTCAGGTCCTCGGCGATCTCCGACAAGGCGATGCGAGATTGCAGCTTCGCTTCGTCGATGACAATCGGGGAGTTGCTCCCGATGATCTCTGCGTCGTACTGCGTCACCCAGGCCATGGTGTACTTGAACCCCTGAGAGAACGTCAGAGCAACAGACTTCAAATCGGCCACGCTCAGCTCATAAATAGGAAGCCACTGGCACATGATGCCACCCGGCTTCAGACGCTCCGATGCCAAGCGGAAGTACTCCGCGGTATAGAGATACCCCGAGCCCTGGGTCCAGGGGTGGATTGGGTCGGCAGTGATGACGTCATACTTGTCTTCCGACGTCATCAAGAAGTTGCGTCCATCGTTGAAGACGATCTTCAGCTTCGGATCATCGAGAACGTAGCTGTTGTACTCCCCAAAGGTTCGAGCCGCCCCAATGACATTTGGCTCGATCTCGGCGAGGGTCAGCTCCTCAACGCTTGGATGGAGTGAGGTCGCGCCAAGTGTCATTCCCGTACCGAGCCCCACAACCAAGACCTTCTCTGGATGCGGATGCAACAGCATCGGCAGATGACCGAGCGTATACTGGCACTGCCGGTCTCTGGAAGCCGCGGACGCGACCACCTTCCCGTTGACCAACACGGCCTGATCTCCACCCTTCACCTTGATGGAGCTGATCGTCGAATCGATCCCCTCGCGATAGAAGAGGACATCCGTGTTGTCGATGGCCTCTTGAATCTTCTCAGGTGTGTCATAGGCACTCGGCTGGTTGTTTTGAAAGATCGCGAAGTAGCTGGCGTTCCACATGCGGAATGAACCTGGGTTGAACGCGAGAAACGCGAGTGCCGCCAATGCCGCTGCAATGGCCGCTCCATTGGCAGCCTTCATGTTCTTCACGCTCACGATCACGAGCAAGCCCAGCCCGATATTCACGATGCTGAGCAGCTGCAGAGATCGCTCTATACGAAAGAGATAGATGAGAAGGAATCCGCTGATGGCGGATCCGAGGATTGCACCAATCGTATTCGAGGTCAGCACATCACCGACCGCATGACCTACTTTGACCCTGGCCGAGACGCCGACCTCTGCCGCAATTGGAAACGCCAATCCCATGAAGTAGGCGGGCATCACCATATACGAAAACGCCAGAGCGAGGTGCCCCCATTGACGCGCCTCGAACACACCGAGCCCCAAGCCCTGAAAGTACTCCGTAAGACGAATCGAATTCGCAGGCAGATCGCGGATATGGAAGGTCACGAGAAGTGCAAGGAGCCCGATGATGCATTGGACGATGCCAAATCCGACAACTAGTCTCGTCTTCTCGTTCCCCTTGGATGCGAGGAATCTTTGAAAGATCCCGTAAGACTCACTCCCCAGTGCGATCCCCAGAAGGAACGCAATGAGCATCGTGCTGAAGCCATATACGCTCGTTCCGACAGTCAGGGTCAGGATTCTTGTCCACAAGATCTCATAGCCAAGCGCACAGAACCCGCTTACTCCGATGCCCCAGGCGACCAATCGAAGCGAGAATGCGTTCACGGAAGCAGTGGTTTCGTGCACTGAGGGCTTGGAGGATCGCTTCGCACTCGCCGCTTGGGGCACCGCTGCGTCGTGAGCATCACTGGCAAGAACTTCGGACAGTTTTCCTTGCAGCAGAAGACTGAGCAGTCCGATGGCGAGATTCAGTCCGATCGCCGTAGCCATCGTGGTGCTGACGGAGTAGAAGCGAAGGAGAAAGTAGGCCGCAGCGGCAGTCCCAACGACTGCCCCGAGCGTATTGAGGCCGTAGAGCAGGGACAGGGTTGTCCCGAGGCGATTCGGATGGCTCGAAATGAATCGCGTCAGTACTGGGAGAGTGCCTCCCATGAGTGTGGTGGGAACGATCAGGGCGAAGAAGGCGAAGAGTACGCGAACAGCGGTCAAGTACGATTGCGAGTGCTCTGCACCACCGACGAGAAAGACATACACGACCGGGTAGATCTTCATGAGCCCAATGAACCCGATGGCAGATAGTGCGATGCCGATCTCGAGGATTCCGTAGAAGATCAACGGCCTCTCGAGTGCGTCGACGCGTCGCCCGATCAGGAAGCTGCCAAGCGCAAGGCCCGCCATGAAGACGGCGAGAACCGTCGTGACCGCCAGATGGGTGCCACCAAAGACGAGACTCAGGGAGCGAACCCAGACGACTTGGTAGATGAGCGCAGCCGCACCAGAGGCAAAGAACAGCACATAGACGAGTCCCAAGAGCAGCTGTCGCATTGCCTCTTTCCTTGTCGATTAGCGACCCACGAACGGCGGCGAGAGCAGCCTTTCGACTGAGGCGAGTGGCCAGAAAGGTCTCCGCTCACCGGTCGTTGCGACAGGAATGTACTCAGTGAGCCAATGTGCAGCAACGGCCGACCTGCGGGTCAGAGGGGCCGGCTTCGACCGTCTTGCAGGGTTCGCAGCCGCCCCTCGAGAGCACAGCGAACACGTCTTCGTGTGGAGCTGACGCTCGCAGGAAGCGGTTCCACAGAGGGAGGGGCCTTGAATCAGCGGGCCGGCCGGAGAGGTGACCCGGGGTGCGGCGGACAGGTCATCTCACGGGCCGAGGAGTGGGATGACAGCTGCACGAAGGTCCCAGAAGATGGCTCGGCCAAGGGGCTGTACGGCGAGCCGCGCTGATGCCTACCTGGTGCGCGATTCGCGATGGGCGGGTGTCGAGACGTCAGGCCGACACCCGCCCGGGCGGCGAACTTCTGACCCTACGGTGTCGGTTCTTCGGCCGGCTCCCGTCGGGTGTTGAAGATCTTCCGATAGCGCCTGTGCTTCTTCCCGTCCGGATAGTGCTCGACCGTCTCGTCGTACGGGAAGTTGCTCATGGCCTCGAAGGGCAGCGGCTCCACAGTGGCGGGAACGTCACTCTTCGCATCTTTGTAGTAGCCGTTCGAGTACATCAGGTAGTTCCGCGTCATTCCGGATCGCGGCGCCCTCCGCTTATTGAACCGGAGGGCGAGTTCGTCCCCGCTGCCGTAGATCACGAACCGATCGTCGACCCTGTTGAGGAGGGTCTTCACGCGTCCGTACCGCGTGTAGCTCCCGGGGTAGTATTCGTGCTCGTGGTTCGGGTCGTCGAGGTTGTACTCATACTCGAAGATGTCGTCGACGAGCGGGCGCTCCGTACTGTGACCGTACGAGCGCAGATTCGCCTTGGCGAGGCGGATCTTCTTCAAGGTCACCGGATAGTCGGCGGTGGTGTCGACGTGGATCGAGTCCACGTAGGTCTTGAAGAGGAAAGTCAACCTCAGCTTGTAGACGTCGGTGACGAAGATGTTCGTGACGTCGAGGGCGAAGGGGCGCGAGAACTCGGGCAGCTTCGGAAGCACTGCAGTCGAGCTCGGGACGCGAACCCAATTGCCGTCTGCGTCGAGAACCTCGAGCTTGGTCCTCGGACCGAAGCTCGCGGCGTGCGTAGTGCCCTCCGGCGTGTTGGGGAATGCGCTCATCCCGTCGATGAGCAGCTTGATCTGCGGCGCCCCGGACAGGTTGCCGAGGTCCAGCTCGATCGTCTGGTAGTCATAGCCGACGTTGCGATCGTCGTTCAGCACGAGGTAGTCCTCATCGGAGGTCGCCGTGGCGGCCGTGGCGTCCAGACCCGTGTTCACGTGGACGACCGACACCGGCGAGCCCGGGTTCCATGAGGCGGTGTGGAGGTGCTGCTCGAGGCCGTTGAACGGTGTCGTGAAGCTCGGCTTCTCCGCATACAACACCAGGTCCGCGGGAATATCAACGGCGTAGAGACGCAGCTTGTCGAGATAGTTGACCTCGTATCTCTCCTCGACCAGCCGCATCTCGTAGTATCCGTTGGTCACGACCGGCTCGGTCTGGAGTACGTAGTAGTCGTGCGGATTGGGCTTGAAATACCCCCTTGAGGAGCGCGTTGCGAGCTTGCCGGGGCCGTTCAGATCCGTTCCGAACTCGAAGCTATCCCCGTCCCATACATAGAGGAAGGGGCAGCTTCCGCCGCAATTGGCCACGTCCTGGAAGTAGTCGATCGTGGACCAGGGCGAGATCGCGCCGCTAGTGGCGTCCCTCGAGCGGACGCGCCAGTACAAACCCTCACAGCTCGTCGAGAAGGTGTACTGCGTGGCGGAGATCCAGCCGGAGACGTAGGAGGGATCGACGAAGAACTCATTGCGCGCCACCTCGACGCTGTACTCCACCGGATCGCCTTCGGGGTCGGTGGCTGCGAACCAGCTCACGGTGACGTTCTGCGGGAGACCCGCGTTGATGTCCGGCTCGGGCTGGATGACGGGGATAGTGGGCGCGCCCGGGGACGTAATGACGAAGGCGTCGGCTTGCGTCTCGGACTCGATGGCGGGCCGGGCCGCGTCCCTGGCTTTGACGGTCCAGCTCCAGCTGGTAGCGGTGCTGAGCGTCAGCGACCAGCTCGTGTCCGTGATCCAGCCGGAGTTCTGCTTGAACAAGCTGCCGTACAGTGAGTCTTCGTCGATCTCGACGAAGTACTCGGTGTAGGACGCGGGACCGTAGGCGGGCGGAGCGGCCAGCCATTCGAGGGTGACCACAGGGTCGCCCACACTCTCGACGTCCGGCTCGGGAATGATCGTCGGGGCATCCTGTGCCGGCGGCTCGGGGCCGCCAAAGCCCATGTTGAGATGGCAGTCGTAGCAGATCAGCGGTTGTCCGCCCCAGACCGCACCAACGTGGCAACCGTCGGAGCAGACCCCGTTGGTGTACGCCATTGAGAGCCAGTCGCTGCCGCCGATATCCACCGTCCCGTCATTGTGATTCCGGTTGTAGTGACACGAGTCGCAGTCGATATCGTAGAACTCCGCAATTCCCGGCTCGAGATGCCTGGCGTGACTGCTCGAGGACGCCGGGTAGTCGTGACAGGAGCCGCAGCTCGGCATGAAGCCAGTGTCGTGAGGGTGGCAGCTCATGCAATTCGTTTCGTTGTTGTGACCGATGTAGGCGCCAAATGCGTCGAAGTCCCCCGGTGCGTTTCCATCGTTTCGATGGTGGCCCGTCTGGGTGTGGCAGACTTCGCATACCCCGTCGAGTGTCGTGTCTCCATCCGCGAAGGAGTTCGGCCCCGTGGCGTCGAAGAACTTGACCGGCTTCGGCCCACTGTTCGGAGTCTCGATCGTCGTCTTGATGAGCCGGCCGTAGATGATCGCGAAGGACGTGTTGCCCGTGGTGATGACGTCGAGATATATCGGCTCATCGACGACGATCGTGTCCGTCGTGTTCCCGACGATCCGGTAGCTATAAGTGTCATCGACCGTCAGGTTCGGGATGAGTTGATACTCGGCAAATTCGTCGGGGGTCCAGTTCGCCCCGGTCATGGTCAGCGACAGCAGCCCGATCCCATCCACATCGGAGGTGCCGGAGAAGATGAAGGCATCGGTCCCGTAGTCCCGGAACTGCCATTGGTACATTCCGTTGTGGCAGGTCGTGCAGTCGATGGACCACGTGCCGTACTGCTCGCTCGTGGTGTCGCTGGAGTGCCCCACGACCTCCGGGGCGAAGATGCCGTCGTGGCACACGAGGCAGTCCGTGTCGTCTGGGAACATTCCGCCGTGGCCGAAGTGGCAGCCCACACAGTCCACGCCGAACTCCGGCAAATGCGGGTAGTTCGCGCTGGCGGGTTGAACTGCCAAGACGGAAGCGACGAGAAGACCCAAGAAGGCGATGGTCAGTAGGGTCGCGGGACGATGGTCCACAGGGATTCCTCCTGTAGGAAAGGCACTCTCTGTCGGAAAGGTCGGAAAGGCGCTCTCTGTAGGAAAGGCGCTGCCGGAAAGGCGCTGCCCAGGAACGGTCAATGGTAGCATTTCCACATTCAAGGCTCAAGAATCTGGCATTGAAAAGGCTCCACTTCGAGCGATAGATCCCGGCATCGCATGCAAGATGCGCACGGCTGATGGCCGCCGGTTGGCCAGAGTGGAATCGATCGGGAAGAGATGGGGCGCAGTGCCCCATGACGGGACCAAACGGCCCGTGCCGAAGAAGAGCTTTCGATCGGTCGCGAAAAGCGGGCCGCTCCAGGATCGCTTTTGCAACACTTGTCCTTTTTTAACTCGCGCGCATTCTCTCTTTTGGGAACTCAAACCTGCTGTGTTGATAACGACTTGTGGACTTCATCCAAGGGACAGTTCGCCAAGCTTCAGCATCGTTCGCTCCTCGCGGTCGGGTCTCTACTCCTCCAGGGTTCCTTCAGACAGCAGCTTGTCGTACCACAGGCCGTGCTCTTCGCGCAGACGCTCGACACTCATCTTTCCGGTAAAGATCGAGGTATCGAGGGGGAAGACCTCGGGTCGCAAGGTCACGCCCCAGACGTGCCATACCAGCACGACCAGCACCGCCAATGTGGCCTCGTAGCCGTGCGCTACGCGCGCGGCGGCGAGGATGATGCCGGGCAGGTAGGTGGTGGCGAACTCGGGGAAGACCAGCAGGAAGCCGGTCCCGGCGATCAGAATGCTACCGAGGAAGAGTCCCATGTACTCGAACTTCTCGCCGTAATCGAACTTGCCGAAGCGCGGTGCCGGCCCCTTGCCCAGTTGATGCCTGAGAGTCTCGAAGATGTCCTGGAAGTCCTTGGCGGTGGGCAGAATGTCCGGCTGCTGGTGGCTCCGAACCGTTCCGATGATGCCACGCAGGACGTGGAGCACCATGAGCCCGGCAAAGATGAAGCCGCACGTGCGATGGATCAGTCGGGCCGAGGCAATGCCGCCCCAAGAGTCGATGATGCCTCCGGCCAGGCCGGATTCCGGATAGCTCTGGGGAAGGCCCGTCAGGACCAGCATGAAGAACAACAGGGCACAGAGCGCGTGTTCCGCACGCACGACGGGCGAGAAGCGGATCACGGGGGCGATCGGCCCGTCCGCACTCTCCTCGGCCCGATCTGTCGCAACGCCAGCCTCCGAACGACGCCGGAAGTGGTGGCGAAGCTGGATGACGATGTTCAGCAACAAGCCGACGAGCATGAACGGGATGAGAACGCGATAGCTCGTGCGGACGATCCATACGAGTATCCCATGCCCCGGCCCGATCTCGCCGTGGCCCAGCCACGCACCCGCGAAGAGGGCGGATGTTCCATCGTGGCAGCGTGCGCAGACCTCGGCGAGCTCGGCCTCTTCCAGGGGCCCCACCTTGTGCGGGCCGTGGCAGGTGGCGCAGGTCATGACCTCCTCCTGCTCGGATTCCTTCAATCCGGCCACGAGGTGCTGGAAGGTGAGTCCGTGGAAATCCTCCATGTAGGACGCGACCACCGTTCCGGTCTGCTCGTACTTGAGGACGAGTCGACTGCTCGAGTGACAGTCGATGCACAGGGTCGTCACACGCGTCGTCAGACGCAGTGCCGATCCCTCGGGCTGTTTGTGGGCCGGGTGGCAGGTGCCGCACTGCGGCATGTCTGGGTTCGGCGAGCTGGGAGAGGCCGATTCCGCGTGGCCTCCTTCCTGGAAACCAGCGAACTCCGGCTCGTGGCAGACGCCACAACGCTCGATGAGGCGCGAGGGAGACGACTCGAAACTGCGGTCGCTGTGTGCAGAGTGGCAGTCCACGCACAGCGGTGCATCGTCTCCCTCGACAGGGTGCAGCGGAGCGACATCTTCATGGCAGGACTGGCAGAGCTCGGATCTCCGCTGCGCGTACTCCTTCTGGGTGGGGAAGTCGAACTCGGGGTGGTCGTCGTCGTAGCTCTCGTGGCATGACATGCAGGCGAGGATCTGGCCGTGCGCCGATGCTTTGTGGTCCTCGGGATCCACCTGGAACTGG
>JAJDAO010000006.1 GCA_029261835.1 Deltaproteobacteria bacterium
CGCCCACCCACCCTTCCTTAACCCCCCGCATTCTTATCCCACATTTCTTGATTGACCAACTGCCTGGGCCCTGAGAGACAGAGGTTCCACAGGCTTGGTAGACTAGGCTGGCCTTGCCGCCGGATCCTGAGATCTCCACCAAATCGGGGCAACATCAGCGTCGCTCGGGATGACCCACAAGCGCTCGGCGAGCGTTCAGATTTCTAACGGTTTTGCGTGATCACCAACATCCTCATGCATGAGGGTGGGGAAAAGCCGGCGTTTCTGGCGGCAGCGCGAGAGTGAGGTTGAGCATCCCTCCAATCGAGGGGCGTCCCCCCGCCCAAGCGCCGACAGTATCTAGACGGTCACTCACGGTACTCGCGCCACGAATGGGCTGGCGTTAGGATCGCCTCTTCGAAGAGTTTTCCGGTAACGCTCTGTTCCCGGATTCGCATCGTCGCCAACTCGCCGGAGGGAGCGTGTCCGATTCCGAATCACGGCCCCTGCACCTTCACACGCTTGATTCGCTGATCGCAGACCTCGTCAGCGGCAGGCCAGTACGAACAGGCGCAGCGGACGAATTCTTGCTGCCGGATGAGCGCACACGCAGCGCACTTGAATGGTATCGGGGGAGGGGTCCGAACGGGTGGGCAGCCAACGTCAGCGCGCAGCACGGCGAGGATTTGGTCGATGCCATCCTTGGGGAGCCGCCCGAGTTGTCAGCGCTTTCCGTGCGGTCCGCGAACGCCGACAACCGGCGAATACGGCTGACGAAGCTCGAGGCGCACCGATTCGCCGGTCTCCACAAGTTCGAGAAACCTGAAGCGGCGCCAAGTACCTATGTACACGAATTCACATCGCCACTAACCCTGTTCGAGGGCAGGAATGGATCGGGCAAGACCTCATTGCTCAATGCGATCATTTGGGCTCTGACAGGCGAGATGCTGCGCGCACAGCGCGAACCCGAAACCGCAGAAGACTTCGACTGCTGGGTCGCCGCGCCAAGCGAGAGCGATGATTCGACCATGCATAAGCTCTCGCCGCTTACGCCGATGCCGAATGTGGAACAGTACCGTCCCGATCAGGCGTGGGTACCGGCAGACACGTGGGTGGAGCTTGCGTTCACAGACGAGGCTGGCGAAGAACTACCGA
The DNA here is from genome assembly GCA_029261835.1 of Deltaproteobacteria bacterium. Classification (GTDB taxonomy): domain Bacteria; phylum Myxococcota_A; class UBA9160; order UBA9160; family UBA4427; genus JAJDAO01. Next base: position 1,135 of record JAJDAO010000006.1, read on the forward strand.
TCATTCGCCGAAGTCAGAGCCGCTCGGCACGGGGGAAATTGAGTGAGTCAAAGCCCGATCTTTCGGTTCTCGGTATTGATCCTATAGGGGTACGTATCGGCACCGTCATGCCGGGGCTCCTTCCGCTGATCAAAGTCGGGTCGGAATCGGAATTGGGGCGAGCCGTATCACAGCTCACCGGTCTCTCTGCCCTCGTGGACCTCACCGAACATGTACGGCGGGCGAAGCGAAAGATTGACGCCGATTTCACGAAGTCCAAGACAGCCGATCTCGAACGCGCGGACGAAAGCTACCTTACCGCGAAGGTTGACCTCGAAAAGATTCTGGACACCCATCCAAGCCTGAAGCCTACGCGAGCGGTACCTCCGCCGTCACGCGATAATGGGATTGAGGAAGCCCTGGACGAAATGTCCGAGCATTTCGAAGGGGCAAAAGCAGCAGCGTTTGGGTCCGCGCGCAATATCCTTGGCGAGGGCTTTGATCCCGCGAAGCCCGCACTTCTGTCCGATCTTGAGAAGAACATCGGTGGCGCGCTTGAGCGAGCAAGCGACCCGTCGGGGCTTGCCTCCGTGACCCGTATGCGTGCTTTGCGTCAACTAACGCCAGAACAACTCGACGCGGCCGCAAGCAAGATCCAGAACACTGTGGACGAAGGGAAAACCCTTGCCAAACTGGCTCAGGATCCGTCGAAGGCTGCGCGTTCCCGCCTCTATGCTCGCGTAGCGACTTGGATCGAGGACCATCCCGATCCAGAGCGCAATGAGGACATTTGCGTCGTGTGCGGTGCTGGTCTCGAGAGCGCGGTCGACCCGGTAACGGGCGCGCTTGTGAAAAGACATCTGAGCGATGCCGCGTCGGATGCCCGACTACTAGCTCAGACCCTTGGCGGTTGGGCCGAGAACGTGCTTGGCGACCTCATGCAAAATATGCCGGAGGCGTTGCGAGCAGAATTGACACGCGGTCTGCCCGCTCATCCGTGTGATCTGCTTCGGCAGGCCATTGTCGATGAGTTGTTTAGCTTTGAGCCGTTTCGTGGCGTGCTGGGGCATCTGAAAGCGGGGACTGCGACTACATTTGACGATGTCGTAAAGGATCGCGCGGCGCTTGCTGACCCGACCGAGATCGATCTCCCGAGTGGATGCGATACTCTCGGAGAGCCGTTGGGAAAACTCGACCACGCCATCCGTTTTGCACGTTGGCGCCAAGAGAATGATGCGTTAGCAAGCGAAATAGTGGGGCTAGTGCTTGGGCGGGTGCCTAGAGAAGGCGAGCCGCGCGAAACAGCGACAGTAACCGGGAAGCTGCTTGATCTCGAAGCCACCGTGAAAGCTTCCGAACCTGTCTCGGATGCGCTTCTTCAGTGTGGACGCCTCAAGCAGCACCTGAAAGCGCGGAGAGGCGCCGAGAAGCGACTGGCCGAATACGCCATTGCAAGTGCAGCCCTAGGAAACCTCGCCGGTCTTGGGCAACTGGCTGACGAACAGGTTTACGAACTTCGCAAGACCCTGCGCGATGACGCTGCTTCATGGCGTTCCCGGATCTATCTTGGCGCATTCCCCGACACGGCCCATGAGCTGGTCGATACCGGAATCGGTCGCAAGGGCGAGCTGGACCTTGTCGTAGAGGCTGGCGGTGTCTCTGCGCCCGCGCAGCATGTGACCAACGCCTCGGCGCTTCGCGCCAGCTTGGTCGCATTCTTCCTTGCGTTTTGGGAGTACGTTCTGGCGGAGCGCGGCGGACTGATGCTGCTCTTGCTAGACGACCCACAAGAGCTGCTGGATGACGACAATAGAGAGCGCCTCGCGACGGCGCTCGTTCCGCTCGCGGCCCGCGCTCAGTTGGTTCTGGCATCATACGATCCGCGTTTCTGTGAGCGCCTAGTTCGAGTTTCGGAATCCGACGATATCGAGCATCTCGAAGTTAAACCGGCAACTCGCCAACAGCCCGTCGTGCGAACAACGCTGTCGCTCCCAGCGATTGGGAAGCGAAAAGCCCTGTTCGAAGACGACAGGAACGCGGAGGAACCCGCGCGAGATTTCGCCGACTGTTGCCGAGTCTTCCTAGAATCGAAGCTCGGCGACATGTTTGATGATCCGGCCCACGCCGCGTGGGCGTTGGACAATCCCGATCCGACGCTGGCGACGTTTGTGCGACGTCTCCGCCCGCTGGTGAAATCCGGCCAGCAAGGAATGTTCAGCGGAACCGTCTTTCGGCGCTTCGTCGATCACCCGGCGCTGGCGGATGGCTCAGCCGTAGTCGCACTGATGAACAAGGCTCATCACGGCCGGCGGCAGGAGATCACGCCCGCCGAGGTGGGGAAGTGTGCCGATGAATTGAGCGTACTCCTCAAACTTGTCGAAGAGATGTCCGACGAATGCTATCGCTGGCGCCGAAGGGACCGGCCCCAAGATCCGTCTGTGACCGAGGCACCGCCTGCGTTGTCGCCAACCTCTCATCTTCCGGTAAACATCCCGCTCTGTCCAGACCTTGCGGCGTTCACGCAGCACGCACCTTCTGGCGAGTCACAAGAACGTCCGGATCTTCTCGATCCTCATCTTCTAGACGGCAAGGTGGTGTACTATCTCCGCCGTTCCAATTTTGGTTTCGCCGCCCCGATCGGCTCACTTGCAATCGTCGAAGCCGTGCCTGGCCCCCCGGCGGACCGACGCCTTGTCATCGCTCGACATGATGGCGCAACTTACGCGCGCCGCTTCCTGCGCGGCGCAACTGATGGTTTGATCGGCCTCACGGCGGAGGTGCCCGACCCTCGCACAAGAAATCCGAAGACGATTTTCCTCTCCGAGGCCGCCGTCGCCATCCATCAAGTTGTTGGAATCATCTTCGATCACTCGGTAACTGTTGCGCAGGGGCAGGATGAAGCTGTGCTTGTGAGCCCGAACGACGAGTTTGAACGTGTCGAGATCGCCTTCCGCGTGGCGGACGACAGCGCGGTTCCTCTCGCTCTAGACAAGCAGGTGGTGCTCGGAGGCAAGAGAATTGAGCTCGATGAACTCGGACGCCACGAGGGCGCGCTTGTCGCCCTTGCGCTCGATGATGGGTCAAGCATTTTCAAGCGTGTGGGCGCGACACTCCCAAACGAGCTTTCTCACCTGCGGCAGTTTGAAAGCATCGGCGGTCTTGGCTCCTCGCAGATTCTTTCGGTGGGCACGCCGCACAACGGCTTGGCCAGCGTGACGGACGCCCGGATCATCATTGGTGTGCTCTACCACAACTGATTCAGATCGTTCCGCGATCGCATCTGCCATCAGCTTGCCCGCGGAATCAATTCTGAATTGACTGTCTTCAACTTGACCCCGTCATGTGTGGAAACTCGGCCCTGTCGGTCATCAATATCGGTCCGTCCCAAAATTGCTGGGCTCTTTCCCTTCGAGATCTCACCCACCCAACCACCCATGGTACGGCAACATCCAGCAGAGAATCAGTCTGTGTTTGAGCCGAGAGATCGCACAGGGTCTGGCCACGATGCAGGCTCTGCTCAGTCTCACGGCTGCAACGGCTCGGGGTCTTCGCGCGAGAGATTTTGAGTCCAAGCGGAGTACGGCCGAAATATCGACCACCTAACCCGCTGAAATCGCAAAAGAAATTGGTGGAGGCGGCGGCTACTGCACAGGAGCTGTAACTAGTTGTTCTTGAAGGGCATCACCTGCACCCGCTGAGGCTTCTACCCCCAGATGTACCCCCAGACAACGTGCCTTGCCTACATCTGGTCCAGCGAGGTCCCGGCCGGACGCGCCCCCTCAATCTCAGGCAGTTCGCCGCCGCTTCAGCGCCAGCCCCACCAGGCCACAGCCGACGAGGAGGGCGGTGGTCGGCTCGGGGACCATTGCGACTCGAAAACCGGTGCCGTAGCTCCCGTACTCCGGGTTGGCGGGTCCGCCGCCCGTGGTCGACGCTGCGAGGACGGACGGGGGGTCATTGTGAAAACCGCCCCGCCGGCCACGTTCCGAGCGGACCGTAAACGACCTACCCAGGCTTCTGTGAGCGATCATTTCGACTGTTTATGCTCGCAGACTGCGTTCATTGCGCAGTTGACCTCCGCTCACGTGCGGCGTCGCGTCGGACCCAAGCCCCATGAAGTCTCCTCGTGCGACCAGCCATAGTGCAGGCGCGTGTGAAATTCCAGGGTGTCAGAGACAGTGTCAAGGGAGGGCATAATGGATGAAGGCGTAATACCTTCGGCCAAGAGGAGTTTGAGAAGGTCATCGATCGACGCCAGCGGGAGGGTGATCTTCACCATCCTCCTGGGTTGAAGATCGTCTTCGGCCAACGCGTCTATTAGCGACGGAAAGCGAAGGCCAACGACGAAGTCCTGATTCGCTCCCCGGTCGTTGGTGAACACGCCCTTCTGTGCCCTCAGATATGGGCTTTGTCGGTACGGCGCGTCAATTCGTTGGATCCTATCCTCACGGAACTCGCCGAGCTCTAGAGCCCAGATCGCTATCCGCTGCGACCCGGAACGACGGCCGCCCTGCTTGTGTTCCCAGGCCTCGCGCGAAGGGAAGTACGATGCGGTAAGGGGGCACGTGGTCCAGTCCAACAGTCGTGTGGGTACGCCGTGATGCTGCGCCAAAGCAAAGAGGTCGATAAGCCCGTAGGGCGGAAACGGCATCGAGGCGATTCCGGTGAGGTTCCGCTGGGAGTCATCCTCGCAAGCCCGAGTCGCGAGTTCGTGCCCCAAGTCTATTAGGGCCTCCCGCTGGGCGCTGGTCAAGTATGTTTCGATTCCGGAACGGTCCGCCACCGTAGCGAAATTGGAAATGAGCATGACTTCGTGCATCATGTTTTCGATGAGGTGAACTCCGATCTGGTCTGGATCCCAATCGTACCGATTCATGAACCTGAAGATGCTTGGGATCAACTTCCAATTGCTAAGACGTTGGCCCCGGAATACCCATCCCCAAGTCTCCGCTGGATCGACATCCTCCCAGCATGGGTTACTCGATCGGACCAAGTCCAGGAAGGAGCGAGCGTCGTTCAGCCTGATCAATGCAACGGGGATGTTGTTGGCACCGAGTCGCCGTGTCGAGAGACACCCTTTCGGCACGGCGAGCCGAAACTTCTCGTACCGGTCTCTGCCAGAACGCTCGCCGATCCCGCGATTCGTAGCCATTTCACGCGCCCGACCTAATTCAAATCTCCCGAGCGATCAGTCGTCGGGCGTAGGTGAATCAAGCTGGATCTTGGCGCCCGGTTGCCTGGAAGACTACCTCAGGCAGGGCCCGGTTGGGGGCGATCGGGCCGCAACGGGACGATTTCAAGGCCCCGGGCTGCATGTCGGAGCGCGGAGCGCGTCCTCCGCGCACCTGCTGCACAGATCGCGGATGCAGGGGGCCTGCACGGGGGCTGACCGAGCATCGGGAAGGGCCTTGTGTGGCGGATCTGGCTCCCTCGGGGAGGGAGCAGGAGTACTCACGCGCCTGGACTCCAGTCATCATCTGGGGGCTTCTGGTCGAAGTCGGCCGCAGCGTATTCTTCGAGCCAGGGATCCACGACGGAGCCAGTTGCGCGCCCCGGCGTGAGAGGCGGCGCCGTTTGGGCGCAGCGCCCCCATCGCCCCGTTCTTCTCTGCCTCGACACCGGGTACCATTGCTGAAAAGGGGTCTTGATTTGCTTAGCCCCATACCAGAGGGGCCGCGATTTCCCTTCCATAGGGTCGGTGCGCGGCCGGCGTCTCGCCCACAAGGCTTCGCTAACATCGGCTCTGTGCTCAGAGGATATCCACTGAATCATAGATGCCGGCTCAGCCCTCGCTTCAGAAAAGTCGATCTCAGCGCCACGTAATCGCTGTTACTACGCCCTCCGGGACGCGTAAGATCTTTGCACTCCAGTTCAGCCGCGACGGAAGCCTGATGGTCCAGTTTCCCTACTTCTCTCGCACGGATGGGCTTGCAGCCCTGGTCTCTGTTGAAGGGCAGGCGTACTCCAACCTGCGACTCACATACGAGCAACGCGCTGCGAAGACGAACAACCGCGTGAAGTTCAGCTATCACCAGTCCGGGCAAGCACACTTCTCGCAAACCAATCGCGCCAGGCCTCTGGTGACGAAGAAGGCACCGGAACTCCTTGCTCAATCCGGCCCACTGTTCACCGTGAAGGTGCAGGGGCTCGAGAGTTTCAAGTCGACCTCCGAGAGAGATCACCAAAGGAGCCCCGACAAGAACGCGCTGGTCACTGCCGAGTTCCAGGAGGACGTGGAAGCTGTCGACTTCAATGCCCATTGGCATCGCGATGAGGACGTCTTGCGTCACGCCACGGAACAAACGGTTGGGCCTGTACTCAGGATCCCTACGGCCGAGGGAGAGGACCTTCGTGCGGTCGCGGTAGGACCAGTACCCGGGGAGCCTCCGCGAGATCACGTCTTGCTGTTGACATGCGAGCCGCGGTCACGTTTGCGCCAGGATGATCTTGCGTTTCTCCTCTTCGTGGGCGCATTTGACTTGCCAGACAAGAACGGGAGGTTTGCGCCTGGCTCGACGGCACTCTCATTAGCATATCCTCGGGGTGTGGCTGAGGCAATCGCACATGCTCTGCCGTCAATGGACGTCTCCGAGCATCCAAGCTGAGAGATACACACTTCTCCACTATCGGTCCTGAGGAACGAGGCTTCTTCCAGCCCGGAGCCTGAACAGCGGGAAACTCCTCGGCTGTGATGTGACGAATCAAGCCGGACGTTGTTCATTGGCGCAGCTTCTCCCGTAGCGCCTCGTATGATGTTTTGCCGCGGTGGGGCATGCGCCACAGCCGGCTAGGCGTCCAGGCCTGCTATTATGATCTCGGCGGGAGGGGTCACATGGTGTAGTGCATTTACTGCGACGAGTCTGCTGGTTTTCTACGAAAGAAGCACAAGCTCTAGGTGCTGGCCTCGCTTTTCTCAACCTGAAGCAATCAGGATCAGGCCGGCGGGAAAGATTCCGCTCCCCCCGGCGGCTGCTCAAGGACCAACATAGGGAGCGGGCTACAGCAGGGGCGGGGCCCATCTGGGGAGGCGGCCTGTGATGCAGGCACACAAGGGAACTTGAGAGGCTCAGAAAGCTGCACTAGCGTGATGTATGAGTACATCATTGAAGCTTGCCGAGCATTCCTGGAGCAGCAAGGGGCCCGATCCATCGTTTTGACGGGCAGCCTCGCGCGTGGAGAGGGTGTACGTCGGCGAAACGTTTCGGACCAAAGACGGCTCTCGCTAAGAGACGGTTTTCGGCTTCTGCCTAAGCGGCCTTGTTGGCCAAGTACTCCTTCTTCCTTCGTTGCATCGTGCTTCGCTTGATTCTGTCTCGCTCGGTCAGTATCGCATATTGTCGGCCGAAGTAGACATCGGCAGGCGTCACGTTGTCAAGTGATTCGTGATACCGCTCGTTGTTGTAGTAGGCGACGAAGTCCCTGAGGGCGGTCTCCAGCTCCCACGGAAAGTAGTAGTGCTGCAGCTTCACCACGTTCTTCATCGTTCGGTGATACCGTTCGATCTTTCCCTGTGTCTGTGGGTGATACGGAGCACCACGGGTGTGCGCCATGCGCCGCTCTCCCAGGTAGTCCCGGAGCTCACCCGAGAGGTAGGCCGGGCCGTAGTACATCAGGAAGAAGCCATGACTGGCCGCACTTTCGTAGGATCGAGGTGTGCAACCCAACCCTCAGCCCAGAGGACCAGCCATGACTTCGATCCCTTGTACCATGCCCCAAACGACCTGGGTAGGCATTGATATCGCTAAGAAGTACAACGATGTCCTGGTCGAGAGACCGGGACGTCGGCGACGGCATTTCCGAGTAGCGAACCAACATGACGACTACCTTCGCTTCGCGAGGTTCCTGGAGGGACTCCCCGAACGCCCTGTAATCGGGTTCGAAGCAACGGGTAATTATCACCGCGCTCTGGTCTTCTTTCTGGCGGAGCAGGGCTTTGATCTGCGCCTGATCTCCTCCGTCGCGGCGGCTCGAACAAGAGAAGCTCTCTACAACTCCTGGGATAAGAACGACCCGAAGGATGCCCAGGTGATCATTCACATGCTGAAGACCGGTGTGACGCAGCTCTATCACGACCCACTGGTCCACGGGGTAAACGAGATCCAGGAGCTCTCGAAGACCCACTTCCAGATTTCTCTCCACAAGGTTCGCATCCAGCACAGCATCCTCACGCACTATCTCCCGCTCTACTTCCCCGAGGCGGAGAAGTACATGTCGAGCACACGGGCCCAGTGGTTCACGCATTTGCTGGAGCGCTATCCCTGCCACGCCGCCGTAGCCAAGTTCTCGCGGGAGGAGTTCCTCGAACACGCATGGACCTACGTCGGGCGCAAGGTCAACAAGACGGCCTTCCTCGAGGACTTCTATGCAACGGCCACCCAGACCATCGGATTGCCCGTTTCGGAGGATTCTGAGGCGATCCGGATGTTCCGGATCGTGCTTCAAGAGCACCAGCGGCTTTGCGAAGTTCGAGCGAGCATCGAGAAGGAGGCTGAGTCCTTTCTTGGGGGCAACGAAGACTACATCCGATTGAAGACGCTTCCGGGCGTGGGGCCCATTCTCTCGCTCACAATCCTGGCCGAGGCAGGCGACCTCAGGCGCTTCTCCCACCATCGTCAGTTTCTCAAGTTCTGCGGCCTGGACCTCTCCTCGC
>JAJDAO010000007.1 GCA_029261835.1 Deltaproteobacteria bacterium
TGACTGGCGCTGACCCAACAGAATTTTCCATCACCGGTGATGGCAGCTTTACCCTGGTTCCCGGCGCGTCCCAGGACATTGTTGTTAGCTTTGCCCCGACTTCTCTCGGAGTCAAAAATGCCATTTTGGAAATTTCAAGCGATGACCCGGATGAAAATCCATTTCAGGTAAACTTGAGTGGTAATGGTAAAAACCCCGGAACCGGCGGCGGTGAAGTCATTTACGAAGAAACCCAAACAGGCACATCTTCATCGAATTCAGTGATGTCCGCCAGCTTGAGCGGCGGTGCCGATCAGCTCTATTTAGCCGCGATAGCGAGTAAAAAATATATGAGTGTTACCGATGTCAGCGGCCTTAGTTTGAGCTGGAGTGAAATTCAAAGCCAGTGCTCCGGCCGCAAACAAACCGGCATGACGGTCTGGTACGCATTTGGCGCGTCCGTTGCCGGTACGGTGACTGCTGATTTCAGTGGCACGCCTGAGAATGCTGTGATTGCGGTAACGCGTTATTCAGGCGCTGACCCTGTGAACCCGCTTGGCGCAAATGTGAGCGGCAACACCACTGGCGTGGCCGGCGGTTGCTCCGGCGGGACTGATAATAACAGTTTTTCATTTAACCTGGTTACCAGCGTTGATGGCGCCGTGGTTTATGGCGCAGCCGGTCTGCGCAGCCGCAGTTTAACTGCGGGTAGCGGCTACACGTTGCGAGCTGAGCAGAGCGTCGGCAGTGGCGGCGGCACAGCAGGGCTGGCCATTGAAGAGCAAACTTTTCCTGACGCAGGCAGCCAAACTCTGGACGGGAGTTTTAGCAGCAATGTTGACTGGGCGGTTGTCGGCGTGGTGATTCAGCCCGGAGCATCCGGCCCGCAACCGGATATTGGCGCTACCCCCGGCAGCCATAATTTTGGCAGTGTGCTGGTGAACAACAGCGCCGGCCAAACGTTCAGCATCAGCAACAGCGGCGCCGCTGATTTGAATGTAAGCGGCAGCAGCCTGACCGGAGCCAACGCCGCCGAATTTAATATTGACAGCGGTGGTGGCGGTTTTACTTTGGCGCCTGGTTCCACACATGATATTTTAGTGAGTTTTAATCCCACCAGTCCGGGTGGAAAAAGCGCTAATCTGAGCATTGCCAGCAACGACCCTGACGAAAATCCATTCGATATTAGCCTGAGCGGTACGGCGACGCCAGGCCCAACACCTGATATTTCGGCGTCGCCATCGAGCCACAATTACGGCAATGTGGTCATTAACAGCGGCAGTACGGTGCAGACGTTTACAATAAGCAATATTGGTACGGCTGATTTAACCGTGACCGGCAGTGTTTTGAGTGGCGCTGCTGCCGGCGAGTTCAACATTGACAGCGGCGGGGGCGGTTTTACACTCACGCCCGGTGACACACACGATATTTCGGTGAGTTTTACGCCGCTTTCACTCGGTGGCAAAGTAGCTTCTCTGGATATCTCCAGCGATGACCCGGATGAAAATTTGTTGCCAATAAGTTTAGATGGCCAGGGCGTAGCAGCGCCCGTGCCTGATATTTCGGTGTCGCCATCAAACCACAATTACGGCAATGTGGTCATTAACAGCGGCGGCACGATGCAGACGTTCACCGTGAGTAATGTTGGCACGGCGGACTTGACTGTGACCGGCAGCACTTTAAGCGGTATTAATGCCGGCGAATTCAGCATTGACAGCGGCAACAGTGGCTTCACATTAGCGCCCGGGGCCTCTCAGGATATTTCCGTAAGCTTTTCGCCGATTTCTTTAGGTGGAAAAACTGCCACTTTGGATATTTCAAGCGATGACCCGGACGAAAGTTTGTTGGTTGTCAGTTTAACCGGAACCGGTACGATACAATTGCCTGGTGGTGAGATTGTTTTTGAAGAAGTTCAATCCGGCGGCAGCAGTGCTAAAAATGTTTCCACAACCAGTTTTGCCCCGGGAACAGAGCAGCTTTATTTAGCGACTGTCAGCAGCAAACCGTACCGGTCTGTAACAAATGTTTCGGGTCTCGGCCTGAGCTGGACTCTGGTGAAAACACAATGTTCCGGCCGCAGCCGTGCCGGCATGACAGTCTGGATGGCTTACGGCACAACCTCCGGCGGCACCGTCAGCGCTACATTTTCCCGAGCCCCGAAAAATGGCGTTGTTGCTGTGGCAAGCTACTCCGGTGCAGACCCGGCCAATCCGGTTGGCAATATTTTATCCGGCAACTCATTTGGCGAAGATGGCGCATGTTCCGGTGGCAGTGATGGCGATGTTTATTCATTTGATTTAACCACCACAGCCGACGGCGCTACTATTTTTGCCGCAGCCGGTATTCGCAACAAACAGCACACAGCGGGAACCGGCTACACTGAACGTGAAGAATTTGCCTTTGGCGCTGGTGGCGATGTTGCCGGTATTGCTATCGAAGATAAGGAAATTGCTCAGATTTCGACCCGGATTGTTGATGGGAGTTTGAGTGGCACCACAGACTGGGCTCTGGTTGCGCTTGAAATATTACCGGATGTTGCGCAGGTTGTCCCTGATATTTCCTCTACGCCCGGCAGCCACAACTACGGCGATTTGATAATAAACAGCGGCAGCGCCAGCCAAACCTTCAGCATCAGCAATAGCGGCACGGCTGACTTGAATGTAAGCGGCAGCAGCCTGACCGGAGCCAACGCAGCCGAATTTAATATTGACAGCGGTGGTGGCGGTTTTACTTTGGCGCCGGGTTCCACGCATGAAATTTCAGTGAGTTTTAGTCCCACC
>JAJDAO010000008.1 GCA_029261835.1 Deltaproteobacteria bacterium
GGGCGGAGGGGTCCCGCGGGGCGAAAAGCGGCACAATGGGGCTTGTTATCTCTATACCCAGCAACGGCGGGGGGGGTTAGTAGATAAGGGGGGGTCGAAACGGCCGATTTCGCCCCGCGGGACCCCCTCGCCGCGGTGCCAACCCACCCCCTCCGCCCCGGCCGCGCCGCCTCGGGTGGGCCAGCCGGCGGTCTCGGTCTCTGTCACACGTTGGTGTTAACCGTTGGCCCGGCGAGTGGCGCTCGGCATCTTGATCTGCGCTGGAATAGGAATCGGAGGTAGACTTCGAGATCGAAACTCCTTAGGGTGTCATCCGTGCCCACGCCAGACGGGGGTGTGGGGTCGAATGGTAGTTGGGCGGCACGATGGATCTCGATGACCTCGCGCAGAGGATATCGGCTGTGTCGAACGACGCGGTCGTTCGGCGCCTATCGAAGCTTCTCATCGACTGGACCCAGGACAACAGCACCGTTCTCTACATCCTTCTTGCACTTTCCGTTGGCTTCGTCATTGGCCGATACCGTGCGTCGCGTACCTCCGCATACCAGAATCGTGGCGAGGCGCTGTTGTCCCGCGTCGTGCAGGCAAACTTCGGCCCTCCTGACTATCACCTGATGAATCACGTCACCCTTCAGCTGAAGGACGGCACAACCCAGGTTGATCACATCCTCGTTTCTAGGTTCGGCGTATTCGTCATCGAGACCAAGGACTACAAAGGTTGGATCTTCGCCAACGCAAAGCAGGCGAACTGGACTCAAGTTCTGTTCAAGCACAAGTTCAAGTTCCAGAATCCGATACTCCAAAACAGCCGGCACGTTCGGGCGGTGCAAGGCATCCTTGATTTCTTACCGCCCGGCGCCATCAAGTCGATTGTCGTCTTCACCGGCGAAGCGGAGTTCAAGACAGAGGTTCCTCAGGGGGTGTTTTGTATCTCCGAGCTCGTTGATCACCTATGCGAACACACTGTCGAGGTCATGTCCCTCAATCGAGTGCAGTTCTGCGTGGGCCGGCTCGAGACTGCGCGCCTCGCCATCAGTGGCAACACGGACGTTGAGCACGTTCAGAGCCTCGAGCGGAGGCACGGCAGTCCGACCTAGCCCTATGGGCTCAAGCGCACTCAGAGCGCTACTGCTAGCTAGGTGCCGCCCAACACCGCGTTGCAGTCGGACAGGCTAGGGCTTCGGTCCAATTGAATCGTGGTATCCTGCGGGCATCTGTGGTGTGTCAGTGGGGGTTGCAGGTCGCCGCTGAACGCTGATCCGTGGGGGGCGGCATGCGCGGGACGCGCTGCTAGTATGGCATGATGGAGTCCTGAATGGTTGATTCCGAGACTACCGAAGAGGCAACCGAGGAGCCAGCCAGCGGCGAACTCAAGGGCGTACCCAAGGGCAGACAGTCGTTCTCCAAGGTCCGCCGTGAACTTTCGGATGAAGAACTCTCCTCTCCCGCGGTCCAGCGAATGCTGATCGACGAGATCGAGAGACTTGAGCGTGACAACACTAGGTTGGGGGGCTTCCAGGACCGCTTCCACGGTGCGGACAGAAGAGTTGGAATTCTCGAAGAGAAACTGCAGCAGTCTCACTCTGGCGAGATCATCTTCGGTGTCTGCCTGACTGTTGGTGCGGCGGCAATGGGGTATGCGCCTGCAGCCTGGTCGAACCAACCAGACGGTTGGCTGTCGCTCGCTTTTGGGGTTCTCTTGGTTGCAGGCGGTATTGCGTCACGGGTGGTCCACAGATGAGCGTCCAAATCTCGAGGATCGCCGACGCAGGCGACCTGGAAAAGGAAAGAATCATCTTGAGGGTCTCGTCCGATGGCGATATCGGGCAATACGCGATGCTCCGAGCTGAATTCGAGGACGGATCAGTCACAACGGCTGTCACAGACGTATTCTGGTTTCCTGATCAAGGAATTAGTTCGGGCGACGTCGTGGTTCTCTACTCAAAATCCGGAAACAGCAGAGTCAGGGGGAACAAGAACGAAACGAGGTCCCACTTCTTCTACTGGGGCCTCGATAGGTCGATCTGGGGGACGGAAGAGCATTCAGCAGTGCTCCTGCGTGTCGCCGATTGGCACTCCTACAATCCCCAAGATCGCTAGAACTGCACGCCGCCCAGCACCCATGAAGCCACCCGTTGGCAATAGGCAATCACGTCCCGAGACGCCTACCCGGCGGAAGACCCCACGTTCTCACCGGCCTCCACTGCCACCTGATATACCCACAAGCGCTTCCAAGATCGCATCAGCCACCTTCCGCCTCGGTTCGTGCTGGCCCGCCCGGTACTTGAGCAGGGCCCGAGCGTCGATCCCCGAAAGACGGGAAACCTCAGCAATCGACACACCCTGGAGTCTGCGCTGTATGAACTCCGCCTCATCGCCGAGGTCGTAGACGGCCTGGGGATCGGCAGTGAGGACACCTTCAGTCTGCTGTTCGAGGAGATTCGTCTCCTTTCCAATCTGCCGTATCAACCCGACCTGGACGTGCCTTCGTCCGAGTAGCCCGATCGTGTCCCAGTCGCACGGGTTTCCCTTCGAGTCGGCACTCTTCGCTTCCGGATGATTACGAAAGCGAGCGAGAACCTTCGAGTAGGTCTGGACCCTGATGACCGGCGTCAACTATTCATTCCGGCCGGCGACAACTACTTCTTCCGCTGTGGTGATGTCCCTATGACGTCGCCTTAGTGGAGCACCCCGGAGATGTCTTTCACTTCCGGGTCTTCTGCTTGGCTGCCCGCCGCCCTTGGGCGGCGGGCTTCTTCGCTTCTTCGACCTGCTGCTGTGCTTCGGCCGTCCGGTAGCTGGGCACGTCGAACTCGACGATCACCGAGTGGTGAACGATCCGGTCGATCGCAGCGGCGGTCGCCATGGGGCTCTGGAAGATCTCCTCCCATTGACTGAACACCATGTTGCTGGTCACGATCAGTGAGCGGCGCTCATAGCGCTCGGCGATCAGCGTGAACAGCACCTCTGCCTCGTCGGCGCGGTGCTTCAGGTAGCCAAGATCATCCAGGATCAGGACCTCGAAGTTGTCGAGCTTGCGCAGTGCCCTGGGTAGATCGAGATCGCGCTTCGCTGCCAGGAGATTCTGGACCAGCTTGAACGTCGGCGTGAAGTACACCGAGTGCCCTCGCTCGATCAGTCGATGGCCGAGTGCGGCCATCGCGTGCGTCTTCCCGGTTCCGGGCAGACCGAACGCCAGCACGTTCACCGCCCGATCGAGGAAGGCACCCGTAGCCAGCTCCTCGAGCTTCTGCTGGAGCTTCGCCGGGAAGCGGGTGAGGTCGAGATGGTCCCACGTCTTGCCGGCCGGCAGCTTCGCGGCACGGCGGAGACGGTCCTCGCGGCGCTGCTGACGATCACCGGCCTCGAGTTCGAGCACTTCGAGCAGGGTCTCGAGGGCCGTACCCTGCTCGGCCGAGAGGAAGCGTGGCACGACCTCTGCGGCTACGGTCGGCAGCCGGAACTCGCTGCAGAGTGCCTGGATCCTCTCCTGATGAGGCATCGTCATCGGCCCACCTCCGCGAGCAGTGCGTCGTAGACGCGAAGGTCCGGGGCCACGGGTGTGGTCAGCTCCGGGATGATGGGCGCAACCGGCGCCGCCAGATCGCGCACCGTCGTGTATTCGAACCATCGGCCCGCATCGAGCAACTCGCGAAGCGCTTGCTCGACCACGCTCTCCATCGTACTCGCCGCCAGGTGGAGGGTTCGGACGTAGTCGACATCGGCCCGTTGACCGCGGAACCGACAGAGCGCATCGTAGGCTTCCCGGAACGTTGCCGACGGGAAGAGTTCCTCCCGATAGCGATAGCGCGCGAAGGCCCCTGGCTTGCGCACCAGCGACCAGATCACGTGCCGGTAGTCGATCCAGTGTTCTTGGCCCCCTCGAAGGCGCGGCATCCGCTCCACACGCTCACCGCGGTAGTAGATCTCCACGTCGTTGGCGTACTGCCGTGCCTCGATCTCGTAACCCCGAAGGCGCGAGGGCACCGAGTAGGTCTTGTTCGCGATCCGCACTGTGCTCCACTTCCGCACCTTCACGCGGTACGTCGTGTAGGCGGGAACCCGGGTGGAGGGAAGCGGCAACAGGTGAGCCCGCTCTTCGGCGAGCCGTCCGAGGGTCGGTCGGTTTAGCCGCTGCACGCCCTCCTGAACGAAGCGCTCGTATGCCTCGACGGTGTCGAAGTCGCGGCTGCCCCGGATCACCAGCGCCTGGGCGAGGGCGGACTTGAGCCGGTGGTGGGCTTGCTCGACCACGCCGTTCTCGTGGGAGCGACCAGGATGAATCCGAGTCGATTGCATCCCGTAGTGGGCGAGCATCGCTGCGAAGCGCTCCGTCAGGGCTCGCCCACCGCTTCGCTTCAGCTCGTGGGTGGCAGCCGAGAGGTTGTCGCTCCGCGCGATCAACGGCACGCCGCCAAGCGACCACAAAGCATCCTGCAGCCCGTCGACCAGAGCCTCGAACGTCTCTCCGAAGGCCAGACCGACCGAGCGCCAGCCGCTGAAGGACAGGACGAACTCGAAGAGCAGATGATCGAAGAGTTCACCGGCCACGCGGACGCCGAGCTCGGTGCCGTGGGTGAAGTCCACCTGGGCCTCTCGGCCCGGCGGATGGACCTGCTCGAAGTAGACCTCTCGATCGGGCCCATGAAGTGCCCGCCAATCGCGCATCCGGCGCTGCAGGGTCCGGAGCTGGCCGGGCCCGAAACGGCCTGGGTATCGGCTCTCCAACAGATCGAGCACCGTCGTGGCCTCCAGGATCCGCTCCTCGTCGTGCAGCAGCAGAGGAACGAGCTCCTCTGCCCACACGCCCTCGAAAGGGTCCCGCCGTGTGCGCCACGTGCGAGGCGTCCGCCGCTCTGACGGCAACTGCCCCGACTCCCACTTCCGGGCCGTTCGTACGCCCATCCCCGAGGCTGCGGCCGCAGCCTCCTGCGTCTTCCCTTCCATGCGCTTCTGCCTCAACAACCGAACCTGTTCGTCCGTCACCATCCCTGCGCCCCCCTCCTCAGAGGGTCGCAGGCGTCAACTACGACAACGAACCGGCAGTTCTAGTTGTCGCTGGGCGGCAGAAGTAATTGTCGTTGATCAGCACCGCCCTGAATGTCGTGTATAAGGGGTGGACCTACTGTGAGATACCGATCGAGGCGTCCGCAGGTGGGACATATCGAACTGCGGTGAATAGACGCGAGGAGCCTTCTGGAGTTCTAGGAAAGACGGTCTCCATCGACATCCGGGTTGTCGATGATCAAGGAGACGCTCTTGCATATCCATCACGGTGTTACGCCAAGCGTCCGCGTTTAGGAAAGTAGCTGTCGCAGTCGCCGCACAACGGACCACGCATCAGCGGCGTTGACTAGCGCGGCCGACTCCACCGATTCGGAAGAGAGCTAGAAGCCCGCAGATGCAGAGATGTCCCCGGGCTAGAGTGTCAACGACGCGTCCTGCCGCTCAGAAGAGTGTCAGTCTGAACGACAACGGGTGAAGACCGAGTTCAGCCGCCGATTCTCCAGCGTGTCCATCACATAGAGATCGAAGGGATACATGGTTCGCACCTCGGTTACCGTGTCGGATGAGGAAGCTCTTCCGAGTCGAGTGCGAATGATCTTGTACGTGTGACCTGCTTCGGCGTGGAAGAGAAATCGGCATATCATGCTGTCCCGGAGATCCCGGGCGGCTGGAGTCATCTCTTCGCCTCGGATGGTGACCCTTGCCGATATGGCGCGGGTCCCCGGAAGCAATTCGAATCGCCGCCCGTCGACCTCTAGATCGTCGATTCGCAGGATGCGAGTCTTGCCCGACTCAAAGATAGCGACCTCGGACTTCGGCCTTGGATCGCCGGGATACATTCGCACGGGGCTGGTCGAGCAAGAGAGGTTCGCAGCGGCTAGGAGCAGAAGCAGGAGCCCGGCCGAGTGCGGCAACCTGAATCGGGATCTTGAGAAACGAGTACGAATGAATTCCATGCGATTAGATCTCCTCCACGCGTCTGTTGCCGAAGACTGCCGCTCGTCCAATGGATCCGGCTTCAGCGACTTGGGTGGCGCCCCACTACGGCGCACCCTGAGGCTCTGTGACCTCGAACCGGATTACGGTGAACCGCTCGGCGTTGATGAGAACCTCGATCTCTCGGCTCCCGGCGACGTCGTCGCTCCGCAGTGCGAGGATGCCGACGGGGGAGCTGTGAAGTGTGAAGCTGACACAACTCACACCCATCTGTGGGATACTCGACGATCAGAACGCCCCGTATTCGTACTGATAGAGGGCCCAGAGCGTCCGACGATCTCGTTCGCTCAGTTCGAGCGATGCATCGCTCTCGTACGTCGGGTACATGACGTCACCAGGGAAGGGACTGTGCCCCCAAATGCCCAGGGCATGCCCAGTCTCGTGCTGCAGAACATGGAAGACCTCAGACTGAGGGCGTTCCCGACCATTGCCAAATAGGGGCCAGACGCGGATGTTCGCGCTGCGTTGCTCAGTGCGTGTGAGATCCCAGAAACGACGAGCGTGGGCGCGGCCCAAAACAGGTGTTGCCGAGTAGTCCTCGAAGCGAATCCGGATGTGGGCGCCCCGCTCGCGCTGAACGAATCGAAAGCTCGGGACGCCAGGCCCTACGATGTCCTGCCAGGACAGAACTGCGCGTCTTGTGTCGGCTATCAGGGAATCGGGATCGGCGACGAGATCGCGGCTGGGCTGCTCGACGTAGACAGCGAGCGGCATCTGCGACGAATCAAAGCGAACAACCCAGCTCCCGCCGTAGCGAGAAGGCAGGAGGGCCTGGTCCAGATAGTGCGACCCTTCGAGAATCGTCGCCAGCTTCGTCTCAGCCCGATCTCGATCCTCCACTCGGCCGAGAGCCGAGAGCGTATCGGCGTAGTGCCGCCAAACGACAGCCACGTCATAGCGTTCGCTCCCCTCGACATATGCGCGCGCAGCCAAGCTAGCTTCGTATTGCCGAGACGCATGTTCGTAGTCTTCGAGCTTGCGATACGCATCGCCCATCATCGAGTGCGCGACCGCTACCCGGTAATCGTGGGGCACGCGATCGGCCGCGGTCAACTCGAGCGCCTCTGCGAGCGTCTGCTCTCCTTCATCAAGACGCCCCTGGAGAACTCGCAGAGGTCCAAGTTGCATTCTTAGCGGCAGCTCGTAGTCACTCTTGGAGCCGAACCAGTCCTGGACACGCTCGAGCGCCAGAACCACATGGGATTCCGCGTCGCCGTAGTCTTCGGACACGGCTGCCGCATTGGCCATCAGCAAGTGAGCCTCTATGACGCGCTGTTGATACTTCGATCGCGACCGGGGCCGATCGATCACCCCTTGCTCGGCCTCCGCGAGCGCCACGTCGAGAAGTTGAGCAGCTTGGTCTGGATACCCGTGCTTGATCAGCTGCCCGGCCTGGATGATGCCACGGGTCCAGGCGTCATATTGTGGTAGTTGGTGGGCGCAGCTGATCAACAGGAGTGCGCAGCCGATCAGGATCGCATGCTTGGGGATCATTCGCGCCCTCCGCTGTTGCCGCCCGAGCCGCCCCTACAATTGCAGTCTACTCGAATGGATATGAATTCAATGCAAGGCAGATGATTCCACTGGACCAGACTCAGCCGACCGAACCGTCTACCCGCAGGACAGACGAGCCGGGGGCGGATGGGGGTTGCGCGGCGAGCATCTACGGAGAGATCACGAACAGCTTGATGGCGAGCCACTTCGTACCCTCGTACAGTAGACCCAGCGGACCGAGAACTCGCTTGGCGGCGCGCTCTGATACTGAGACTGAGACTGCCGACAGCTTCAGGTCGGTCGCCATTCTCTCCTTCCGGGCGGTAAGGGAGTCAAGCTGTGTTTGGACCCGTGTCAGCTCACGCTCGACCTGAAGAACTTCTTCGACCTTGTTCGCCCGTTCCAATAGGGCGCGAAGGCGATCGCGAAGTGAAGTCAGATTGCCGATTTCGGCTTCCACGTCGGAGTAGGCGTCCGTCACGTCCGTCCCAGTAACGGTTCGCCGTTTCTCCTCCCCGAGAGAAGACAGCTCATCAAGAAATGCGTCCAGGTCTGAACTCGGAATCCTGATCGATAGGCTTGCAGAGTCCGCATGCAGCGCGGAGCTGCTCACATGGCCGTGCAGTTCCGCGACACGAGATTCGATCTTCGACACGGCCTGCTTCTGGTCTTCCACAAGGAGGTCGATGGTGGCTGTTCGGATGATCAGCCGATCCTCAGACTGCCGCTGACGCATCGCTGGTGCTTCCGCGAAGCCAGCTGCGGCGGCACGTGCATTGTGGCCGGTGCTGGAGCAAGCGAACTGGAGAACAACCACAAGAAGTAGCCAAATAGATTGACGCACGTCGCCAGCCCCCCCCAACTACTATTCACACGCGCCGCTCCCCACGACCGGCCCGGATCAAACCCTACCGACAGACATAGGGGGTTGTCGAGGGGCAGGCGCATTTCACCGAATATCAAGATGCCTCAAGCCATGCGCGAACACTGATAGCCACATTAGAGTGACCGCGACCGAGGCCGCAGGCTGGCGTGGGCGCGACGGCGCGGCCCGAGCTTGCCTCCTGAGGGGCGAAAAGCGGCCCTTTTGGCCTCCTTACTCTACTTACCCAGCTGTACGTCGTCGAAGTATTTCGGACTTGAGTTCCTTCGCCGCCACCAATCCGAGACCACTTTCACCTGCGAGCGCCTGGGCGCGCAGCAGCTTCGGCTCCTGCAGACCGATCGGCCTGGCGGCAGCGATGACTCGACCGTCCGAGTCGATCTGCGCGAACCCGGCGCCGACATCGGAGAGCCAGCGAAGTGCATCGAAGCTGATCGTTTCCGCATGGCCGAGCACAACGAGGCGTCGCAGATTCCGCTCGGCGCGGGAAGACCTGGCGCAACGCCGGTTGGCGCCGACGCCGTCTTCTACACAAAGGTGACCTCGGTTGACACCGACGCGGATCCCGTAGCCTGACAGAAGGAGCACCCCCCGTCACGGGATTGGGCGGGAGCCTTCAAAGCGAACTCCTCCCCTTAAGTAGACACTTTATAATGGTGGCAGAAACAACAGAAATCATTGATGATTTTCAATTGTTTGCGGGGCCACGTGGCAAGTGCAAGAGACCGCCGTGAGTGAAGGAGTCCGCTGTGGAGGACCCCCGATGCCGAACCGCTTGCGACGCCAGGGGGCGCAGCGCTCCGGAAGCCCAAGAGCGGGGGCCGACCTCCCATGCGACGAATAGATGGAGCCGGGACAGGCGGCTGCATCTAGACTGTCGTTCCACGGCTAGTTGTTCTGGCCCCCACTCGGCCACGCAATGATCGAACAACGGGCTACAGCCCCTCCTGTAAGCGAGCCACCAGTCTCAGAATGCAACGGCACCTCGCGAAACGAAGCGGGCACTGTTTGCCGCACCGCACGCTGCCTGGAAGAGCAGAAGCTCAGCGCAGACATTGGCTACCGATTGATCAACGTCCCTCGGCGGCGTTCACGCTGCACTGAGAAGAGCCTCCAGCATCGCCAAGACCCACGCCCAAGGCGGACTGCGTTCAACACAACACCAGAGGGCTTCACGCGATGAGAAATGTAGTCACGATTTCGCTCGCCATCTTCGTAGCACTTCTCATTTCCTCGGCCGCCCATTCCCAGAGCCACCAACGGGCTGATCGCTACTGGAATAGTGCCGAAGCGCTCCGAAAGAAGGGCAGCTTCCTTGAAGCCGCCCAGATGTACGCCAAATCGGCTGAGGCAGAGCGGAAGAGTCCTGTTCCAAGATTGATTATCGTTGCGGCAGGGCTAGGTCACGCCGGGATCTGCTACAAGCAAGCCGGCCAATACGACAAGGCGATCAAGCACTACCAGCAGGCTCTCGACGTTGAGAGAACGCTAGGGCGCGAAGACCAGATCGCCACCCTTCTCAAGAATTCTGGCACCCTCTACAAGGCTTCGGGCCAATACGACAAGGCGATCAAGCACTACCAGCAGGCCCTCGACATCGTCAGAAAGCTCGGGCACGAAGGCAAGGTCGCCCGCCTGATCTTCGATATCGGCCAGGTCTACGCGGCCTGGCGCCAATACGACAAGGCGATCAAGCACTACCAGCAGGTCCTCGACATCAACAGAAGGCTGGGGCGCGAAGACGGGATCTTCAGCCCTCTCATCAGCATCGGTGACGTCTACCGCGACTGGGGCCAATACGACGAGGCGAGCGCACACTACCAGCAGGCGCTCGACATCGCCAGAAAGCTGGGACACCGAGACGATATCGCCATGTGTCTCGACCGTATCGGCGGCGTCTACCGCGCCTGGGGTCGATACGACGAGGCGACCACACACTACCGGCAGGCACTCAACATCGCCAGAAAGCTAGGGCGCAAAGGCCGTATCGCCCTCGGTCTCAACAATATCGGCGGGGTCTACTGGGACTGGGGGCAATACGACAAGTCGATCACGCACTACCGGCAGGCGCTCGACATCTTCAGAAAGCTGAAGCTCGAAGGCGGGATCACCACCGCTAGAAAGCTAGAGCTCGAAGGCGCGATCGCCATCCTTCTCAATAATATCGGCAGCGTCTACGAAGCCTGGGGCCAGTACGACAAGGCGATCCAGCACTCCCAGCAGGCGCTCGACATCGAGAGAGCGCTACCAGGGTACGAATTCCATACCGCCAGCAGTCTCAATAATATCGGCAAGGTCTACAAAGCCTGGGGTCGATACGACGAGGCGATCCGGCACTACCAGCAGGCGCTCGACATCGCCAGAAAGCTCGGGCGCGAAGCCGATATCGCCACCTTCCTCAGCAATATCGGTGCGGTCTACCAGGCCTGGGGCCAATACGACAAGGCGGTCCAGCACTTCCAGCAGGCCCTCGACACCGCCAGAAAGCTGGGGCGCGAAGCCGAGACCGCCATCCTCCTCGGCAATATCGGCTTCGTCTACTCCGAACGGCGTCAATACGACAAGGCGATCCAGCACTTCCAGCAGGCCCTCGTCATCGTCAGGAAGCTCGGGCGCAAAGCCGAGATCGCCGGCCTTCTCAGCAATATCGGCTCAGTCTACAACGCCTGGGGTCAACACGACAAGGCGATCCAGCACTTCCACCAGGCCCTCGACATCGACAGAAGGCTCGGGCGCGAAAGCGATATTGCCCGCAGTCTCAACAATATGGGCGCTACCAGGATCTACCAAGGACAGTATCAAGAAGCAGTCACCGACCTCGTCGCCTCGGTGGAGCTACTCGAAAAGCTTCGCAGGACCGCCGTCGGCAGCGCCCGCCGGGATTACCTGGCCAGCCAAATCGGCACCTATGGCTGGTTGACTATGGCCTATCTGCGTTCCGGGAACGTTGCCGAGGCATTCCACACCGTCGAACTCAGTCGAGCGAAGCTCCTGGCCGAACGGCTCTCGGGAGAGGAGTTGACCGGTCCATCCGCGACGGTGCCTCACATTCAGCGGGGCATGAAAAGCAACGAGGCGGTCTTGGTCTATACGAATGCCAGTTGGCGAGACATCATCAGCCTTGTCTTGACCGACACAGGCGTATCTGGCCACGAAGTGTCCAAGAGTAGCTTCCTTGAGACTGTACGCACCGAGTACGGAGACGCGATCGAGGAAATGCTCACTGCCAGACGGCAAACCGTCCCACAACAGAGAGACAAGGGACAAACCGAGGAAGCAAGCGACAAGAGCACAAGTGATCTTGAGAATGCGATCGGCGTCTATCGGTACTTCTTGCTTCCTCCCTCGGATAGGACGGCCCGCGGCATTCAACTGGCGAAGGCCGGTTCTTCCGCGGGTGCAGAAGAACTAGGCAAGATGCTCTACGCACTCTTGATCACGCCCATCAAGAAGCAGCTAGAGGGGAAGAATGCGCTGACGATTGTTCCGGAGGGAGTCTTCAGCCTGATACCCTTCGAGGCCCTCGTCGACGACGAAGGAAGGTACTTGGTCGAGAGCTACGAGATCCGGTATGCGCAGTCGATGGGGGTGCTGGATCTGATCAAGCAGCGGAAGTACGGAAAGCGAAAGCCTCTCCTTGCATTTGGCGGTGCCGTGTACGATGAGAGTACGTACTCGGCCGACAGCAAGATGCTTCTCGCTTCGCTCGAAAAGCGAGTTGCCGACTCCATCTCCAGGGGGATGTCGCTACGGCCAGCATACGATGCCCTCCATGTCGGCGACTGGGACAACCTCCCAGGCACACTCGGCGAAGTTCGCGCGATCAAGGGCGTTGTCCGGAAGGCCAAGATCGTGACGGGCGATGACGTCAATGAGCATCGCATCAAGGCACTGTCCGAGAAGGGCGAACTTGCGAAGTACCAAGTGCTCCATTTCGCCACCCATGGCCTGGTCGTGCCCGACGTGCCAGAACTCTCGGCTCTTGTGTTGTCGCAGTTCAGTGAGGAACGCGAGGGAGAGGACGGCTATCTCCGAATGGGTGAGATCGCGGAGCTGGACCTCAAAGCTGACTTCGTGAACCTCTCGGCATGCGAGACCGGCCTTGGCAAGATCTACGCCGGCGAGGGAGTCGTCGGCATTGCGCAGTCATTCTTGATCGCAGGTGCGAACTCGCTGTCGCTATCGCTGTGGAAAGTTGAAGATGATTCCACGGCCCAGTTCATGACGTCGATGTACGGGTTGGTAGAAAAGAACGGTGCTTCGTACGCCGAGAGCATGGCTGAGATCAAGCGAAGGTTCGTGCGTGGAGACTTTGGCGAAGAGTACAAGAACCCGTACTACTGGGCGCCCTTCGTCTACTATGGGCCTTGAAGATGAGATGCTGTCAGGTGTCGCGGATCGGAGTGTGATCGGGCACCGCGGGCTCTTCGAGCCCGCCACCTGATCCACGACCGCGACCCCCTCTTCGCGAGGGAGTTCGGGAAACTGCTCGAGGCTTCGGGCGTGGAGCCGGTGAAGCTTCCTGCTCGAAGCCCCAATCTGAACGCGTGTGCGGAGCGGTTCGTCCGGTCGATCAAGTCGGAGTGCTTGGGCCAGATCATCCCTCTCGGGGAGCGCCATCTTCAACGAGCCGTGCGTCGAGGCCATCCTGGACGGACCCGTCGAGTGCCATGAACGGCTCGGAGGCATCCTCGGCCATTCCTGCCGGAGGGCGGCGTGATGGCGGACCAAGCTTTTGTACACCACGCCGTCGAGCCGACGTGACGGATCGTGTATGTTCGACGTGACTCATCTGGCCGGGAGGGACCGTGCGGCACACCCTCCGATTGACAACATGTCTGCTCGTCGCGTTCGGACTGCTCTCGTTCGCGCCGGGCTGCCAGACGCCGACGCTACAGATCGACGAGCCGGGCGACGTCTCCCGCTACCGCACATGGGATTTCGTCCGCCCGGTGCGCGGTCTGATCCACGCGCCTCTTCTCGAGGCCGACGCTCTCGAGCCCGTCGTGGCGCGACAGGTCGAGACCTCGCTATTCGATCGGGGCTTTCGGCGCACGAGGACCAATCCCGATGTGCTGCTGTATTTCCGGCTCTCTGTTCGAGGCCAGCTGGTCAAGAGGAACGTGACGGGAGCGATCCATCACCTGGCCAGCCTTCATTCCTCGGCGTCCTATGACGTGCAGGCGACCCACACCGAACTCACGCGCTACGACATCGCCGAGCTGCTGGTGCTGATGATCGATCCGAGAGAGCACCACCTCGTCTGGCGCGGCAGGCTCAACCGGCGCTATCGCGACGAAGTCACTCCGTACCTCGGCGAGCTCGTCTCCCAGCTACTCGCCCACCTTCCACCACCGCGGCACGGGGCGCAGCGCCGTACGGTGATCGTGAAGGAAGAGGCGCCGCCGAGAGCGCACACCACAAGCCCGTCCAAAGCCGTCGTCGAAGCGCTGATCGAGCTGGGCTCCTGAAGCACGAGCAGCGGGCGGACTTCCGCACACCACCGGCGCATTGCCCGGTCTCAAGACATTCATGTATGGCCGGAGTTGCGCGTTCGGCAAGGCCTCTATGGTTGTTGGCCGGGCGGTGCGGGCCAGATTCCTGTGTACACGAGTTGTTGGCGTATGCGACAATCCGCCTGATGCGTACGTCCCGACTGCTCATGCTCTCGCTGCTTGTTCTCCTGTGTGCCGCGCCTGCCTTCGCGAACGGCGGTCGTCGCGACCGGCCACCGAATATCGTACTCATCGTGGGGGACGATCACGGATATCCCTACGCGGGCTTCATGGGTAGTGAGATCGTCGAGACGCCCAATCTCGATCGCCTGGCCGACGAGGGGACCACCTTCACGCACGCCTTCTCGTCGGCCAGCGTCTGCCGGCCGGCACTGCAGACTCTGCTGACCGGGCTGCACACGCGATCCTGGCTTCGACAGAGAGATCGGGTTGTAGAGGCCGTCGGCGAACGGATCCGGCGCCGCGCCGAAGTCCCGCACTATGTCACGCTTTCACGGCAACTCGCGCGCCAGGGCTACCGGAGCTTCCAGGGCGGGAAGCACCACGAGGGCGACTTCGCGATGGCGGGATTCGACGCCGGCACCGCGACCTACCTACCCTCCAACCCCTTCGTGCTGGTGGGCCACGATACCTTTGCACGTCCCTCGCTGACTCCCATGCACGACTTTCTCGACGGAGTCGAAGAGGACGAGCCCTTCTTCCTCCTTCTGGCACCCATGCTGCCCCACGTGCCCCTCGATCCTTCCCCCGAGCTGATCGCCCACTATCGGGCGAAGGGACTCTCGAATGCCGCGGTCTACTACTACGCGAACATCACGCGGCTCGACGAGGTGGTCGGCCGCATGGTCGGCGCGCTCGAGGAGCGCGGGCTGCGCGACGATTCGTTGATCATCTACGTCTCGGACAACGGCTGGGAGCAGGCGCCCTACGAGTACCACTTCTTTGGGGGCATCCTGGGCGGCGATCGTGGGAAGATGTCGATCCACGAACTCGGCTTCCGGACGCCGCTCGTCTTCAACTGGCCGAACAGGGTGCCGAAGCGGAAGGTACTGGACGATCTCGTCACCTTCGAGGATCTCCACGCCACCATCCTGCAGTACGCCGGCGCACCCGTCCCGCCGGATCACGAAGGCATCGACCTCGTGTCCAGGATAGAGGGTCGGGGCGAGCCCGCGCGCGATCATGTGATTGGTGTCCAGGACGGCTTGCGCGTGCGGGAGAGCGAGTACGATCCCAGCGAGGGACCCGCGGGTTGGCTGAAGCCGGACACGGCCAGCTTCCTGCGCACAGATCGCTGGCGCTACATCGAGTGGCTGAACCGGGGAGAGCAAGCGCTCTACCGCATCGAGGAGGATCCCTTCGAGCGGAACGACGTAAGCGCCGAGTATCCCGAGCTGCTCGCCCTCTTCGCGGCCCGCACGAGTGCGTGGCGCAACGACCTGGCCCAGCCCGCCGCGTGGATGGATCTCATGGGACGGCTCACATCAGAGGAGGGCACGCCGGCGGTCGGCCTGCGGCTCTGGCTAGAGGGAGCCAACGACTCGGGCGCGCCCGCGCAGTTGGAGGTCTTCTCGGACGACCGGGGCTTCTTCCGCTTCCCGAATGTCCCTGCCGACAAGTACACGCTGACGTATGAAATCGAGGCGCCGGAGATCACCGGACGCTGGCGAAGCGTCCGCGAGGCGCCCGTGACGGACAGTGTCGAGGTCGACCTCGTCGGATACGAGACGGGCCCGTTCCTGTCGCTCCAGATTCCCGGCGAGGTGCCGCCCCCCGCCCCGGCAAGCCGCCCCAGGCCCGGCACCATCGAGATCGAACTCACGGCCCGCCATGGGGTCGAGACGGGCGAACTCCCCGTGCACTTGTGGGGTTGGACCATACGGGGTGTCGTAGAGCAACGCGTGCTTTCCGGTCCGGACGGCTTCGTGGCCCTGGACCAGCTCCCCGCCGGCTTCTACTTCATCCGGGTCTCCACGCCTCGGGGCGTTCGCGCTCCGGCCCGTTGGGTTCGTCTTCGACCCGGCGAGAGCGAATACCGGAAGATCAAGCTCCGGAAGAAGACCCGCCGCCACGCGCGCCGCAGGAAATCCCAGCACGCAGGGACTCGGGCGAGCAGCAAGTAGTTGAGAGCTGCACAGCGCCGTAGGGCACCACAACCGCCGAGACTCGGCCGGTCCTCGGAATCACCAAGCATTCGAGCCAATACGGCGTCGACGGCCCAACGCGCCCTCACCTCGCTGACGATATAGGCGACTCCCAATGCCCGCACATATGGACGACCCATAGAGTCGGCAGCGCTCCACTTCTTCGCATCCCTCCAGCGTGCCATAGGTGATACAAGGTCAATGGGAAGGGATGCCGCCCTACACAGGATTCGCAAGCCTTCCCTTTGCTTAACGAGAGTTCTCTACCGAGGAGGAAAGGCCATGCGAAGGCAGGTTTCTTGCGTCCTGTTCGTAGTTCTCATTGCAGCGCTGCCGGCTCAAGCCACTGTGATTGTGGACTGGGTCGCGATCGGTGACCCGGGCAACACGGCAGACGACACGGGGTATGGCTCCGTCGGCTACGCCTACCAGGTCGGCAAGTACGAGGTCACGAACGGCGAGTATGCGGAGTTCTTGAATGCGGTAGCCGCGACGGACACCTACAGCCTCTACAACACGGACATGGGCTCGGGTTCTGGTGGTATCACGCGGAGCGGAAGCTCCGGGAGCTACATGTACGGCACCATCACCGGCCGCGAGGACAGGCCGGTGAACTACGTATCCTGGTACGACAGTCTGCGCTTTGTGAACTGGCTCCAGAATGGCCAGTTGACCGGCGCGCAGGACAGCACGACGACGGAGGACGGCGCGTACACCTTCAGCGGCGCGACGAGCGTGGGCGGGCGAAACGCAGGCGCCACGATTGTCCTCACCAGCGAGGACGAGTGGTACAAAGCAGCCTACTACGACTCGGCCCTCCACACGTACTACGACTACCCGTACGGAACCGACACACAGACAACCTGCGGCACTCCGGCGGGCGGTACGAATTCAGCCAATTGCAACTCGTCGGTGGGGGATCTCACGGACTTCGGTGCCTATCCGCAATCCCTGAGTCCCAGCGGCACCGCCGATCAGGGTGGCAACGTCTGGGAATGGAACGAGGCCATCCTGACGTCAAGCCGCGGCCTTCGTGGCGGTGGCTGGTACAACACTGTCGGACACCTCGCAGCATCGAATCGAACTGGTGATTTGCCCGTGAACTCCGACGACGATGTCGGCTTCCGCGTCGCAATGATCCCCGAGCCCGGTACGGGCCTACTCGTGCTAGCGGGTCTGCTGGGTCTCGCGATCAGTGAAAGGCGCCACAGACTCTGATCAGGATGCCAGCCACTCATTCGAACGCGCCCCGGCTCCGGCCGGGGCGTTGTCCTATCTCACTGCGCCACCCTCCCGCTCGCCTCCGGCGTCGCTGCCCTGCCGGTGATGAACGGCCGTAGAGCGGCGCGAGTTCATCGCCTGGCTAGAAGCTATGAATCCCCTGGCATTGCCCACTGACAGACTCATTGGGAATAGTTGCCTCTGAGGGTTATGATTTCGCCCTCCCGACGAGTGGAGCCTCCGACAATCCCGGATTGGTCAAGACCGCAGTCGGACCAGGAGCATTCATGCGCCTTCTTCTGAAAGCAGCCATTCGATTCACGATAGTTGGACTCAGCTTGCTGTGGTGCCTCGCAAGCCACGCGGGGTTGATCTGGGACTGGGAGATTGACAATCCCAGTCAGGTGCGGTCGCCAACCGACATCGTTCCGGTCTTCGCAACGCTCCACAACGACGTGGTTTCAACAGTTCTTCTCGATGGATTCGAGCGAGGTCCATTGGAGGGTATCGCTATTGGTAGTCTTGTGGGCGACGCGGACTTCCCCCCCGGTTTGTTCGAGTTCGACGGCGGCCCACTGGGTGAACAGACTCTGCAGGAGCAGTTCTTCGGGGCGGAGATCGCACCTGGAGAGAGTTTCTCGTTTGTCCTCTATACGCTCGTCCCGACCGCAGGCGCAGTCCCGGCGGGTACGTACACGATTCCAGTCAATGACATCGCGCTGCACGGCTTCGGTCCCGGAAGCGGCTTCAAGGCCGGCGGGGCTGTCGAAGTCATTGTGGTTCCAGAGCCCGCTTCGCTGGGTTTCGTACCGCTCCTCACTCTCGGTCTTCTCGGCTTGCGGAGAAGACAGCTTCGAAGACTCTCTCTGCGTAGCGGGCTCATCGCCGAAAGCCCACGGGATCGCTCGTTGTCAATGGGCGAAGACGTCCCGCAGCACCTGCGCAGGTTCTCGGCACGGCTATGCTTCTAGACTTCGAGACCCGAACTCCTTGGGGTCTTGTGCAGCCACGGCCGCGGGGGTCGCGGGGTCGAGTATGAGTCATGCGGCGGAGCACCGCGCCGAGAGGTTCGCCAATGCGATACAGACCGTGGGTCACGCTCGCCGTCTTCGTCTGCGCGGTGACGATCTGTACGGGCTGCGTCTGGCTCGCGGTCGGCGGTGCTGGAGTCGCGGGCTACGAGATCGCGAAGGACGATCGCTCGATCGGAGACAAGGTTGACGACGCCTCCATCACGAGTGGTGTCAAGGTCAAGTTCATCAAAGACGCCCAGATCAAAGCGCTTGATATCAACGTAGATACCTATGAGGGCGTGGTCACGCTGCACGGCAATGTCCCCAGCGCGGGCGCTCGAGATCGAGCGGAACAGCTCGCCCGCAGCGTCAAGGGCGTGAAGGACGTCCGATCGAAGCTCGTGATCGTGCCACCCGCGTCAGATTGAAGATAGTCGTCTAGCGACGCGTTGTAGCGGGCCATCCGGGCAAGAAGCAATTGGCCAAGACGGAGGGTACGGCCATGGCGCTGCTCCTCAAGAACCTCCTCTTCACGGTGGTCGCACCAGGTACGGTTGCGGTCTACATCCCGATACTACTCGCCCAGGACCGCTCTCCCGGTTCGGCGCTCGCACTCGCGATCGCCGTCCCAGTCCTGATCCTGGGGGCCTCCATTTACGCCTGGTGCATATGGGACTTCGCCACCTTCGGGAGGGGTACACCGGCCCCGATCGATGCGCCGAAGAAGCTCGTCGTGCGGGGGCTCTACCGTTACACGCGCAATCCGATGTACATCGGATTCCTCACGGCAATCTTAGGCTGGGCTCTGTTGTTCCGTGCAGCCACTCTCGTTGTATATGCTCTCGTCGTGGCAGCATGCTTCCATCTCTTCATCGTTCTCTACGAAGAGCGCCACCTCCTCGCGGAGTTTGGAGGTCAGTACGAAGCCTACCGCTCACAGGTCGCCCGTTGGCTGCCACGTTGTCCTCTTTCTGTGGATCGCGTTGACGAGAGCGCGAAGCTTCCGAGCAAGTGCGCTGAGGGCGACGTTGGGGGTATCGAGAGCTGAGTCCTGGCCGCGAGACTTGGAGGCGTCTCTCCGTCGACCAGTCGCGATCCCCAGCAATCCCATGCTGACGAGCAGAGCGGAAGTAGTGTGTGCGAGCGCTACCCCAACCACGAGCGCACCTGCCCCTAGCCGCTGAAGCATGGCGTCCCCTTCCCATCGCTTCCGGACACTGTGCGGCGACGCAACTCTCGTTCCGAGCATGCTCCAGATAGTGCGACGGCCGTAGGTCATCAAGATTGGCGCGCTCTCTTGGATCGGGCTGTCTTTGGGACGAGCAGGTGGGCGAGAACCTTCTCCTCTTCGTGGTAGATGTCTTCACGAAGGACAGGTAGCGGGTAAGCGTGGCCTTCTCGGAGGGGTACCCAAGCAACCGAGTGCGTCCGGCACGGGTGAAGCAAAGCGGTGCGACGAGCGTGGTTCGCGGCAGCCACGGGAGCCGGGAACCGTAGATCACGACAGTCGCCCGCGCGGACGTACTCAACGCCCCACGGCCGTCGTTGCCTCTCGCGGGTCGGAGCCCGCAACCAGCCCGCCGGGCTCGCGCAGCACCGCTCCCACGGCGCTGAAGTGATTGTCCCAGTCGGGCCAGCGCCTCGCTTCGTAGCCGAGGCCCTCCAGGTCGTCGGCGATCGAGTCGTAGAGGCTCGCTTCCAACTCGAGAACGCCCGGCTCGGAGTCGTGCGGCGAGAAGGAGTCGGGCCAAGTGAGGCAGCGAAAGCGGGGCGCGTCGATGGCTCTCTGGATCCCCATGCCGAAGACGAGGTGGTTGAGCAGGACCTGCACGTTGGCCTGTGTCTGCATCTCAGCGCCCGGAGTACCGAAGCTCATCACGTGTCTTCCGGCGCGGAGCAGCATCAAGGCGTGGGGCGTGACGCGCGGCCGCTTGCCCGGAGCGAGGGCCGTCGGGCTCTCGGGGTCGAGGCGAAACTGTGTCATGCGAATGCCGAGGGTGAGGCCGGTGCCCGGCACCATGGGGGATTGCGGAAAGTCGCTCGGCGTGAGCGAGACGCTGTTGCCCTCGCGGTCGATCACCGCGAGGTAGCTGGTGTCGCGCCCGAATGAGACGCCGGCGGCCAACCTCGCGGCGTCCGGGGGCGGTGGGCTCCAGCCCTGGGTGAGGCGTCCCGGAATCGCGCCTGGCGGAGGCAGCGCGCCGAAGGCGCGGGTGCTCATCTGGGCGCGGCGGCTGGCCGCGTAGGCCGGATCGAGGAGCGCCGCGGTGGGCACGTCGACGAAGTCCGGGTCGCCCACGTAGGCCTCCCGATCCGCCATCGAGAGTTCGAGGGCCTGGACGACGGCGTGCACGTAGGCGGCACTGTTGTGGCCGAGATCGACGAGCCTCATGGGATCGAGGATCTGCAGCGCCATGGGGACCACGATACCCTGGGTCCAGGTCCCATTGGTAAGCACCTCGTGGCCCCGAAAGCGACCCGCCAGAGGCGTCTCCCAACGGCCCCGATACCCGGAGAGGTCCGCGGCGTCCATCAAGCCGTCTTCCGACTCCTGCAGGGCCACGATGGCCTCGGCGATCGGGCCGCGATAGAAGTAGTCGCGCACCGCCGCGAGACAGTCGACGCGGCTGCTGGCGCGACGCCGGCAAGCCTCTTCGACGGCCGCCAGCTGTCCCAGCGTCTTCGCCAGATCGGGCCGCGTGAAGCGATCCCCCCGGTGAATGGGGCGCCACCACTCGCCTTTCGTATAGACCTGCGCGTTGTAGGGCATCAGGAACGCGAAGCCGAGTCGCTCGAAGAGGTTGAGATCCAGGTTGTGCGCCATCGTGCGGTGGATCGGAAAGCCCTCTTCGGCAACCGCGATCGCGGGCGCCGCCAACTCGGCGAAGCCCCGCGTGCCGTGACGCGAGAGCAGCTCGATGATGACGTCCGGCGAGGCGGGTACGAGCTGAGCGATGACGTCGTACCTGGGCACGACGGCGTGACCGCGCGCGCGAAAGGCCTCGATAGTCGCCCGCGCCGGAGCCTTGCCGGCGCCCACGTAGCTCCGTGCCTCGCCTGCCGTGGCATCCCACACGAGCACGGGCGCAATCCCGGGGAAGCTCGCGGCATCACCAAAGGTGACGTTGAGGACGAGCAGCCCCGCCACCGCGGCATCGACGGCGTTTCCTCCCTCTTCGAGCACGTGCTGCATGGCGTTTGCCGCCCAGGGCGTGCCCGCAACTGACACGAACTGCTGCACGCGGAGCGCGCCTCGCGGCCGGCCAGAGGGGTCTTCGAAGGGCATCGGATCGCGCGGCCCGGGCGGAAGAGGAAGCGCGCCAAAAAGCACGAACAGCCCCGCGGCGACGAGCATGCCAGCTAGACCCCGCCGTGCCCAGCTCCGCCCGGCATCGTTCCGACGATCTCCCGGCATGCCTAGAAGCTATCTCATAAACCCCTCCCGTCGCCTGGCGCGTATGGGACTTCGCCACCTTCGGAAGGGGCACGCCCGCCCCGATCGACGCGCCGAAGAAGCTCGTCGTGCGGGGGCTCTACCGTTACACACGCAATCCGATGCACAGAGGGCGACGTTGCGCGGCCGTCGAGAGCTGAGCCCTAGCCGCGAGACTGCGAAGGGTCTCTGCGTCGGCTAATCGCCATCCCCAGCAATCCCATGCCGACGAGTAGAGCCGTGGAGGGCTCCGGAACGGGTACCACCACGAAGTTGCTCGTGAAGGTGGCGGAGTCGTTCGCCGTCAGCGTGAAGTCGTACACGATGGCGATGCTCGCGAATGCCGCCACAGCCGGCTGGCTCGGGATGGGTGTGCCGAAGCTCGTCTGCGGGACATTGACGCTGAGGAAGCCGCCGGCGCTGAAGGACTGCGGATCGTTGTAGAGCGTCTGCACGGTCGCGCCGTCGATCTGCGCGGCATACAGGGACGTTGCGGTGAAGGTCGCCAGGGTGACTCCGTCACCGTTGTTGTCCGTCGCGCCGCCCTGCATCGAGCCACCGATCAGGCTGGACGGGGTGGTGGGTGCGGTGATGGCCAGCGTGACGATCATCGTGTAATGCGCCGTGACGCCGGAGTTGTTCGTCACGGCCGTGGTCCCCGAGACTACGGGATCCTCGTCGAGCGAGAAGTTCCACATATCGATGTCCAGATTGCCGATCGCCGCCCCGGTTCCCATGCAGTTGAAGCTAGGGGCGGTCCCGGCGCAGTTCATCATCATCTGGTTCATGCTTCCCTGGGAGACTCCGGCGTCGAGCACCTCCACAGTGAAAGAAAGCGCCCAAGCCGACGTCGTGTATGCGAGCGCCGCCCCAACCACGAGCGCACCAACCCAGAGCCGCTGAAGCATGACTTCCCCTTCCCATCGCTTCCGGACGCCATGATGCACAGCAAGTTCCATTCCGAGAACCTGGAAATAGGAAGTGGGTCGTAAGTTATTGAAACTGCAGCGTTCTCTTGGGTCGGTCTCTCCTCACGACGAGCAGGCGGGCGAAAACCTTCTCCTATTCGTGGAAAATGTTTTCACGAAGAGAGCTCTCCTGTCAAACGAACGACGAGCGGTCTCTGTGCCAAACGCAGCTAATCCGCCCTACCCCCACCCGTGACACCGGGGTCGCGCTCGCTCGTCTTGCTGTTCTGATCTGCCGGGATACTCATCTCGCTTGCGGCGGCCAGGATCTCCGGGCCCAGCCACTCTGCCAGCAGCCGCCCAGCCCTTACATCGAAGTGAACCCCGTCTGGGCGAGCATCCTCGATGCTTCCGAGGGAGCTGACGAATGATCCATCGGGACAAACGTGGCCGTGGAGGTCCACGAGACTCACCGCTGGCGAGCGGGAGCGCTGAAGCCTGAGCAAGTCTTGATTGAAGTAGCGAAGCGCGGTTGCGTCGAACAGCCCCCATCCCCTCAGCCGCTTCAGCGCGCCGTCCACTTTCTCGTGCGGGCTATCGGCTTGCTTTGTACAGGGTGATGTGAGCCATACCACGTGGGCTCCCTCGGAAGTGAAATCGTCGGTGACCTCTCCGTAGCGATCTATCAGCCATTCATCGAACACGGGATCTCCGGGCCCCCGGAACTCGCTCCAACCGGGCGCACGACGCTTCACCAGGTCATCGCCACCAAAGAGGAAGACCACTATGTCGGGACGCTTGCTGCGAGGCCAGCCGGGCAGCTCTGCGTGAAAGTCTGCACAGTGTGCCTGGAAGCTTTCAATCTGCTCGGCGGCCAACAGCCGCTCACCCTTCGTTAGAAGACCACAGGCGGTAAAGCTCTTGAGCTCGAACGTGGCCCGGCCGGTCGCCCTGCCCCACCGCATCAGCCCTCGTCCGATGCGGTCCGCCAAGGAATTGCCAATGATCAGGACACGAGGCGCGCCATCGTTGCCTTTGGCCGTTCCGCTCCCGAGCAATGCGATTCCTGAATCGTGCGCAGGTGAAGGCAGCTCCAGGGTCACGTCCACACTCGAGTCCTCGTCTGCCTGAGGCACGAGCAGAAGACCCGAGAAGACCGCAAGGCCAGCAATCGCAGCGAGCGGCGCAATCCATCGCCTCGGCCCCATGAAGGAGCGCTTCCCGCGAATCGGCGTCTCGATGTAGCGATGCGACAAGGCCGCGACGAAGAACGTGCCAACGAGCTTCACGATCACGAGTGGGAGCGTCGACAGGCCGAGATCGAGCGCATCGACCGCGACATAGAGCGGCCAGTGGTAGACGTAGAGCCCATACGAGATTCGCCCGGCATAGGTCAGCGCAGGAAACGACAGAAAGCGGGTCACTGGACCGCGCCTGATGCAGGCGAGGATGACCACCGACGTGGCGAGCGAATACGCGAGCGCTCCTCCGCGATAGAACCAGAGCTGCGTCTCTGATGTCGTGTACCAGAGCACGAAGCTGGCGACCAGCGCGACGACACCCAGGCCATTCACGACCCTATCTGCACGCCTGCCCTCGAAGAGCTTCGTGTTCCGGGCCCAGAGAGCGAAAAGGACACCGATCAGCATTTCTGCAGCCCGCGCATCCGTTCCGTAGTACGCGTGGCCAAGCGGTGTATTCGGGGTTCGGAGCATCACCATGGCTATCGTCGAAGCGACGACCAATCCTCCGGTGACCAGGACCAGCCGACGAACCGATCCTCTCCAAAGAGCGGCGACGACGATGAGCGGGAGGCCGAGATAGAACTGCTCCTCGACCCCGAGGCTCCAGAAATGCTGCACTGGAGAGGGGCTGAAGAAGATCGCGGTATAGCTGACGCCTGTAGCAACGAAGCGCCAGTTGGGGACGTAGAAGACTGCGGCCATGATGTCGCCGGCAAAGCCCGCGACTTCATCTGGACGGGCCAGCGTTGCGGTATAGAGGGCCGCACCGGCGAGGGCGAGCGTCGACGCTGGCATCAACCGCCGAATCCGACGCTCCCAGAATCCAGCGAGATCGATTCGGCCTTGCGCACTGTGTTCCGTGACGAGTTGTCCGCCGATCAGATAGCCGGAGAGTGTGAAGAACATGGAAAGGGCCAGGAACGCGCCGCTCGCCAATCCGATGCCCAGGTGAAAGAGCAGCATCGTAAGCATGCCGGCGCCGCGTAGGCCATCGAGTGCAGCGAAATACGGCTGCGACGAAGCGTGCGTCCTTGTCGATTTCACTATGACTTAGGCTCGCTGTCAGGTCCCGGATGATACGAACAGAGCATACGCCGCTCGCTTCAGCTGTGGCGTGGCGCGCGCCGTCCTTACCGAGTCGCGGTCACTCCTTCGCCGCGCGACCGCGCTGCGAGATCACCGGCCTCTCCTGAATCCGGGCGGCCAGCATAGTCCGGGCAAGTCGATTCGGCACGCCGGCAATCATTCGCCGGCCTGCGGTCTCTGAGCAATGCCTCTGACGCTGGGTTGGACCGCCGGCCGTTCTCCTCCAGGATCAACCGACGCCGGATGATCCCGATCTCTCGGGCCAACGTGGCTAGCAGTGGAGGATCGAGCCTGAAGCAGCGAGCTTTGTCGTCGCGCTCTTGAACTCTGCGACCAGCGGTACGAAGCGCTGGGCCTGGTCCCTGGCAAAGGTGTCGCGGCAGAACACAATCAAGCTGATGAAGACCTCCCCCAGCAGGTAGATGCCGCCAATCCCAAAGACGGTCTTCACAGCGTGTTTCTCGACAAAGTCCTGGGCGACTATGATCGGTCGTCCCTTCTGGTCGACGCCTGTGGCTGCATCCGAGACATAGAACAGCCCGGCCCTCTTGCCGATCATCTTGGCCACGATCTCGCTGTCCCGATCGTCGATCCAGTCCAGGTCAACACCGAGTTCGTTCAGCAGGCGCGAGATCATTGGGATTTGGTCGATGAAGTCAGCGGAAGCCAGAGGAATGACGGCGTGGTTGTTCGACGTCTTGCGGTCATTCCAGCCGGGCTCTTCGCCGCGGGTGCCGAGCAGTGAGAGCACCAGCGTGTCGTCATTGATTGTATGGACGATGCCCTGGGCCTGGGCGAGGCCATTCACGAGGTCCCTGTGGCCCTCGGGAAGCTTTCCGCAGGGTATCGTCGCGAAGAGCCGGATCAGCAGGGTTGACTCTCGGAATTGTTCGTAGATGCAATCGCAGAGGTTCTGTGCAGCTTCTTCAAGGTGGGTACAGCCGTTCGCGACCTCCGCGACCTTTGCTTTGAGATCGATGATCATCTGCGCTGACGCGCGCTCGATCGTGGCCATGAGTGCTCCCTCTCGTCGCCGTCGCTGGCGGCTAGCTCGGGCTACTGGAGCAGAGCTGCTGGTAGCCGGATACACGAAAGCCTAGGCGAACGACAAGCTCCTTGAGCCGGGAGTTCTCCCCACAGAGTCTAGCCCGAATTATTCATGAAGCTCCGGCTGCGGCCGCACATCTGCTCGTTCTGGGGCGAGAAATCGGGGTTTGGCTACTCGACTTACTGCAAGTACGCCTCCGTGGCCAAACCCCGTTTTCTCGCCCCAGAACGTCATCTGCACGGCCTCGCTACGAACCTTCATGAATAATCCGGGCTAGAAGCTCCTCCGCCCTGTACCTATCGGGCCGATGCCCGAACGGACGGCAGTTTCAAGGCGGAGGA
Organism: Deltaproteobacteria bacterium; assembly: GCA_029261835.1. GTDB lineage: Bacteria > Myxococcota_A > UBA9160 > UBA9160 > UBA4427 > JAJDAO01. The sequence continues at coordinate 26,335 of JAJDAO010000008.1, forward strand.
AGCGGCGGCTCGGAGCGTGGCGGATCCGAAGCACGCGGGTACGACGGGGGCGCTATTCTTGCGGCCGTGTCTCGACCCCCCGCCTCGAACTCCACCCCCGTCCATGGATGATGTGTACACGCCCAGCTGCCTAACTCGCGGCACCCGAACTCGCCGCCTCGCACTTCCCGCTTTGGCACTGCTGCTGATGACGCTACTGGCCTACCGGCCCGCGACCGAGGCGGGCTTCGTCTGGGACGACGATGCGAACGTCACTGAGAACCTGCCCCTTCGCAGCCTGGATGGCCTGTACTCCCTCTGGCTCGAGCCGGGCGCCACGACGCAGTACTACCCACTCGTGTACACCAGCTTCTGGCTCGAGTACGCACTCTGGGAGCTGGAGCCCTTCGGCTACCACCTCGACAACATTCTCCTCCACACCGCCAACGCGATCTTGCTGTGGCGGCTACTGCTTCTGCTGGGGCTGCCCGGGGCGTGGCTCGCCGCAGCCGTCTTTGCGCTGCATCCCGTCCACGTCGAGTCCGTTGCCTGGGTAACCGAGCGCAAGAACGTGCTCTCCGGGCTCTTCTATCTCGCAGCCGCCTGGGCTTATCTACGCTTCGTCACGGACGCCGTGGCCACAGCCACGTCGAAGCAGCGCCGCCTCGGCTACGGAGCGACTCTGGCCCTGCTTCTCGCCGCCATCCTCAGCAAGAGCCCGACCGCCTCCCTACCCGCCGCTCTACTGCTCGTCGTATGGTGGAAGAAGGGCCGGCTCGGCAAGGCCGACGTGCTGCCGGTCTTGCCCTTGTTCGCCTTCGGGCTACCGATCGCCCTGCTCACGACGTTGCTCGAGAAGCGCGTGGGCAGCATGCTCGGCCTCGAGTGGGATCCGTCTCTGATCGAGCGTTTTCTGCTGGCCGGCCGAGCCAGTCTCTTCTACCTGGGGAAACTGCTCTGGCCGAGCCAGCTCACGTTCGTCTACCCGCGCTGGGACGTCGACGATTCGCAGCTCGGGCAGTACGGCTTCCTGCTGGCCGCGCTGATGATCGTTGCAGGCCTCTATTTCGTGCGCCATGCGCTGGGTCGTGGGCCGCTCGTGGCGGTTCTCTACTTCGGCGGGACCCTCGCGCCGGTGCTGGGCTTCCTCGAGATCTACTTCTTCCGCTTCTCCTTCGTGGCGGACCACTGGCAGTACCTCGCGAGCATCGGGCCGATCGCACTCTTTGTCTGTGGCGGCATCGGACTGGCGAAGAGCTGCACCGGACCTCACGCGAAGACGGGTGTACGCGTCCTTGCCGTCGCTCTGCTCGCGGTACTCGGCTCACTGACCTGGCAGCAGAGTCGCGCCTACGAGAGCAGCGAGTCGCTGTGGCGCGACTCGCTCGCGAAGAACGACGCGAGTCCGATGGTGCACTACAACCTCGCGCTCGAGCTGGAGGCACAGCGACGACTGCCCGAGGCGAAGGAGCACTACCGTTCGGCGATCGCGCTGGGCCCCGAGGATCCCAACGCCTACAACAATCTGGCGCTCATGATGGCGGCGGAGGGGAACCCGCGCGCCGCCGTCGAGCTGCTTCGCGAGGCCGTGCGGGTCGCGCCCGATTTCGCGCGGGCGCGCTGGAATCTCGCAGAGCAGCTGCTGAAACAGCATCTATTCGAAGAGGCGGTGCTCCACTTCGAGCACGCGCTGTCGCTACCGCTCCGCTGGAACGAGAGCCAGGAGACACTCGCGCGCTCGCACGTCCATTTCGGGAAGCTGCTGGCCGAGCACGAACGGGCCGAGCGGGCGCGCGAGCACTTCGAGCGTGCCCTCGCACTCGCGCCCGGGCTCGTGCCGGCCCGCATCCAGCTCGCCATGCTCGCACTGCAGGCCAGGGATCGCGCCGAGGCGATCGGGCATCTGCGGGCCGTGCTGAGGCAGCACCCCGATCACCGCCGCGCCGCGAAGCTGTTGAAGCACGCGCGCGGGCCGGCAACCTCGCGAAAGGCAGACTGAGCCCGACATATCGCCACAGGCCATCCCTGATATATGCTTGTGAGGAGTCGGGCGCTTTTCGCTCGGCGATCAACTCGGGTGGTATTCGACATGAGCATGACTCGGCGGCAGTTTGTCGCTAGCGGCGCGATCCTCGCAGGCGGTTCGACGCTCAGCGGCTGCACGTCGTTCGTGCGCGCGCCCTTCGCGATCTCGCGAGACGAATACACCCGATTCGACGCAACGGACCTCGCGCGGCTGATTTCCGAGGGACAAGTGAGCCCGGGCGAGGTACTCGAGTGGGCGATCGCGCGTTGCGAGGCTGTGAACCCGCGACTCAACGCGGTGGTGATCAAGAACTTCGATCGCGCGCGCAGGGCCGCGTCGCAGCCCCTGCCCAAGGGCCCGCTGCGCGGGATCCCCTTTCTCCTGAAGGACCTCTTCGTGGAGCTCGAGGGAACGGTCACGACGCACGGATCTCGATTCTTTGCGAATCACGCGGCGAAGGGCACGAGCACCCTCATCACTCGCTACGAAGCGGCGGGGCTCGTCATCTTTGGCAAGACGGCCAGCCCTGAGTTTGGTTCGAACTCATCCACCGAATCGCTCCTCTGGGGCGACACACACAATCCCTGGGATCTCACCCGCAGCTCGGGCGGATCTTCGGGCGGCTCGGCCGTGGCGGTTGCGACCGGGATCGTGCCCGTCGCCCACGCGAGCGATGGCGGCGGATCGATCCGCATCCCCGCATCGTGTTGCGGAATCTTCGGTCTCAAACCCTCGCGCGGTCGCACACCACTGGGGCCGGCTGCCTTCGACAAAGCTGCTGGGCTCGGAGTCAACCACGTGGTATCGCGCAGCGTCCGCGACAGCGCGCTGCTGCTCGATGTTTCACACGGGCCCGCGTTCGGCGATCCCTACATCGCGCCGCCCCCAGCGCGGCGCTACGTAGAAGAAGTCGGCCGCGATCCGGGCCCCCTGCGCATCGGCCTGCAGCGCAAATCCGCGCTGCCGGTCGAGACCCACCCCGATTGCCTGCGCGCGCTCGAAGAGACGGCACGCCTCTGCGAGTCCCTCGGACACGAGATCGACGAAATCGAGCCACCGCCGCTCCCGGGAGAAGGACTCTGGCGTTCCTTCGGCGTCCTTCGCGGCACCTCCATCGCGATGGCCGTCGCCCGGCGTGAGCGCGAGCTCGCACGCAAGGTGACCGCCGATGACCTCGAACCCAACAACTGGCACGCGTACCAGGAATCACTGCGCTACAGCGCGATCGATCACGAGACCGAACGCCAGTACATCTATTCGCTGGCACGCGAGATCGTCCTCCACCAGGACTCCTTCGACGCGGTGCTCTCTCCCACCCTTGCTGCGCCGCCGCCCAAGCTCGGCGTCTTGAACCCAAACAGCCCGAGCGAGGCTTTCGCGAACGCGGCGATGTCGATGGCGGGGTTCACCATCGCGTACAACGTTTCCGGACAACCTGCGATCACGGTTCCCCTGCACTGGAATGAAGAGGGGATTCCGATCGGGACGATGTTCGCCGGTCGCCCCGGAGCAGAGGGCACACTGCTGAGATTGGCCGGTCAACTGGAGCAGGCGCGACCCTGGGCCGACCGTCGGCCGAGAGAATTCGCGTAAGAGCCCCCGGGCGGCAACACGCCATCCACTCTTCCGAAGGGGCTCGCTTCCGCATCGAGCTCTGAAACCGCAGATCCAGCCGCACCGCGCCGTCACAGTCGGGGCAAACGATGGCCAAGGGGATCCGAATGACAAGTGCTCGGAATGAGATCCAAGAACCGACGAGAAGTGTCCCCGTCATGGCGGAGACGGACGTCCTGGTCGTTGGCAGTGGCCCAGCGGGCCTCTCGGCGGCGTTGGCGTCTGCGAGAGAAGGCGTCGATACCCTGCTGGTCGAGCGCTACGGGTGCTTCGGCGGGAACATCACGCAGGCCATGGTAGGTACGATCGCATGGTACCGGGCACAGAAGACCGTCGATGCGGGCGGCCTCGGCGTAGAGTTCGAAACGCGGGCGCTCGAGCTGGGAGCCAGCCTCGAAGATCACGAGGGGCAGGGACAGCTTCTGGACGCGGACATGTTCAAGGTCGTGGCCGACAGGCTGGTGCAGGACGCCGGTATCGTTCCGCTTCTCCACTGCTTTGGCGTCCACACGATCCTACAAGGCAGCACGATCAAGGGCATCATCACCGAGAGCAAGTCCGGGCGGCAGGCCATTCTCGCCAAGCGGGTCATCGACGCCACCGGCGATGCCGATCTCGCCTTCCATGCTGGCGCGCCCAATGCGAAGCAGCCGAGGGGAGAAATGATGGGTTGCACAACCAGCTTCGGGAGCAGCGGTGTCGATGTGGCAGAGTTTCTCGCATACATCGCAGCCAACCCCTCCCGGCTGGGTGATTGGGCACAGCGCACTTCTGGCAAGGAAGACCAGATATTCTCGACCTGGATCGCAGAGCCCTTCAACAAGGCCAGAGAAGCCGGCGAGATGCCCGCCGACGCCACCGTGCTCGGCTATTGGGGCGGCCTCACAGAGGCCGGAGAGGCCACGAACATAAACGTTGCACACACTCTCGGCATAGACCCAACGGATGTCTGGGATCTCACCCGGGCCGAAATGGACGGCCGCCAGAAGGCGATGTGGGCCGTGGCGGCACTGAAGAAGTACACGCCCGGCTTCCAGAATTGCAGGCTCCGATCGCTCAACTCATCCGTCGGAACGAGAGAATCGCGAAGGATCATCGGTGACTACACCCTGACCGAGTCCGACGTCAAGGGCCAGGCCCGCTTTGCCGACAGCATCGGGATCTTCCCGGAATTCCTGGACGCCTACGGCGAGGTGATCATGCCCACCACGGGACGCTACTTCCAGGTTCCCTACGGCATCCTGCTGCCGCAGCGCGTGGAGAACCTTCTCGTGGCGGGCAGGTGCGTCGCAGCGGACCGAGGCGCATTCTCCGCCACGCGTCAGATGATGTGCTGCTCGGTCACCGGACAAGGCGCAGGCGTGGCCGCGGCCGTTGCAGTCAAGGATGGGGTGTCGTGCAGGCGCGTGAAGATGCCAAAGGTCCAGCGCGCTCTCGAAGCACAAGGTGTCAGGATCGCTTAGCGGCGACCTGGCGTCGTGCCCGACTGAAGCATACTTTGTCTATCTGGGCGGACCCCGTCAGCGCTGCTGCTGGCTGGTTGACGCCGATCTGTTGGGCAGGCAGAGCTTGGAACTCGTCACCGTCACATCATATCGAGATGCGTACGAAGCCCATCTCGCTCGCGGTATTCTTGAAGCTGCGGGCATAGAGGCATTCGTCGCCGATGAACACCTCGTGGGAGTCGATTGGCTCTACTCGCAAGCACTCGGCGGAGTCAAGCTTCGCGTAGCCGCTGAGTCTGCAGCCGAAGCGCGAGAACTGCTCGCATGGGCGGTCCTCGGCGACAGCGACGGCGGCGAAATCAATGCTGCTCCGGGTGAGCCCTGCCCCATGTGTGGCGCTGCCGCTGGATCGCGCGACAGCCTCGACACCCGGTTCCGGGCGGCCTCGCTGTGGCTCGGGTTTCCTCTCAGCCTCGGCGGCTATCGCTGGTCCTGCGCAGAATGCGGCCACCGGTGGCGCTCGGTTCCACTCTACCGAGGCCCCGTGGCGGTCTTGGTGGAATTGGTCGCACTCATCGGGCTGCTCGCCGGCTGGTTGATACGTCTGCCGTACGGCATTGCCGTCGGCTTGTCGGCCTACGCGCGAAACAGGGAGTTCTACTGCTGGTCCTGCGGATCGCCGTACTCGAGGCATCACCACATCTGTCCAGAATGCGCAATCATTCTTCCGGACAGCAAGGCCTACGACGAACTCATCGAGCCGGGTCGACACTACGATGGGGCGTGCAGCAACTGCTACACGCCGTATGCCCTGGAAGACTACGGCGCCGATCGCGCCTCACGAGCATGCTCGCACTGTGGCGCCGAGCTTTCGGGCTAGGAGCCTGACCCAAGACTGGGCAGCGCGTCCAGCCGCCCATCCATCCCCGCTGGCTGCGTTGCGCTCGGTCACCGTAGCTACGGCTATGCCTCCCTCGCGCGCCTGGCCAGCGGGGCGTCTTGACGTCTGGGCCGCACCACCCAGTCTTGGG
>JAJDAO010000009.1 GCA_029261835.1 Deltaproteobacteria bacterium
GGCGGAGGCCGGCCTCCGCCCGTGTCTACGTTGCCGCCCGGAGTCGTCGCCCGGCACCCCGGCGTGGCAGGGCACCTCGACGACGGTCACGCGGGCCCTGCGACTGCTCGGAGAAGGCGCACTCGACCGCGGCTCGGTGGACGATCTCGCCGCTCAGCTCGGAATCGGCGAGCGCCACCTGCGTAGGTTGTTCGGCGAGCAGGTCGGGGCGAGCCCGATCACCGTCGCACAGACCCGCCGCCTGCACTTCGCAAAGAAGCTGATCGACGAGACGACGCTCTCGATGACCGAGGTCGCGTTGTCCGCCGGCTACGCGAGCCTGCGTCGCTTCAACGCAGCGATCCGCGACACCTACGGCGTTGCCCCGACCGCGTTGCGACGCAATCCCAGCCGTGGGCCGACTCGTACGAGCGGCGCCGTTTCGCAAGACGTGCTCGTGCTGCGCCTCGGCTACCGAGTTCCGATCGCGCTCCCCGCCCTCCTCGCCTTCCTCAGGAGTCGTGCGATTCCGGGCGTGGAGCACGTGCCGCGCAACGCTTACAGGCGCACGGTCGTGTTGGACGGCGAGCCGGCGATCCTCACGATCCGCCGCGCGGGGCCGGTTTCGCGGGGCAACGGCGCCGCGCGGGGCGCCGTTGCCCTCGAGTTGTGTGTGCCCATCTTCGCGTCCCGCCATCTCGCGAGGATCACCGCGGGTGCACGTCGCATCTTCGACCTCGACGCAGATCCCGCGATGATTGCAGCGCAGCTCGGTGCAGACGATCTCGTTGCCCGCTGTCTCACGCGAGCACCCGGGCTCCGCGTCCCGGGCGCCTGGGAGGGATTCGAGCTCGCCGTCCGTGCAGTCCTGGGTCAGCAGGTCTCGGTAGCCGGGGCCAGCACGCTGGCTGGCCGATTGGTGGAGCGCTTTGGAGAACGGCTCCCGGACGAGGTCGCCGAGCCTGGGCTCGGCTGGATCTTCCCGAGCGCCGAGCGGCTGGCCGCAGCGGACGTTGCGGCTATTGGCATGCCCGCTGCGCGCGCCCGGGCGATCAGAGCTCTCGCGCGGTCCGTGGTGGACCGCGCGATCACGCTTGGTCCGGAAGCCGACATGGAGGAGACACGCGCGGCGCTCCTCGCGCTCCCGGGCATCGGTCCGTGGACGGCCGACTACATCGCAATGCGTGCGCTCCGCGATCCCGACGCCTTCCCGACCGGCGACCTCGTGCTGCGACGGGCGGCGGGCGGCAACGCGCCGCTCAGCGTGCGCGCGCTCGAGGCCCGCTCCGAACCGTGGCGCCCGTGGCGCGCCTACGCGGCTCTCGCGCTCTGGAACCGGCCCGACTGAGGCGTTGCTGCATGGCGCCTGATCCCGGTGCACCGCGAAAGTGAAGCCGCTGGTCTGGAGTCGCCGCCTACGAAACATCCGAATCGCAGCCAGCGGGGATGGATGGGCGGCCGCAGTCGGAGCTTCATGAATAATCCGGGCTAGCCACCGCTATCGGCCGTCTCGGCAGCGGGGCCGGGCGGTGTGGCGTCTTGGCGGTCGTCGAGGTAGCCCTCGGGCAAAGCCACCTTCTGCCTGAAGCTCTTCTTGCCCCGCTTCATGCGCATCGCTCTGGGAGGGAAATGCAGCCGCGGATTTGCCAGGGCGAGCGCCTCCTCGAATTCAGACAATGTCGCGGCCCGCAGCAGGTTCTCCCTCAGTCGGGTGCTCTCGGGAAAGCCCTTGGTGTACCAGGTGGCGTGCTTGCGGAAGGAGAGGATGCCTCGCCGTTCGCCGAGCCACTCTGCCAGCGCGAGCAGGTGGCGGCGCATCGTCTCGATCACCTCCCCAAAGTCGGGTGGGTTCTCGGGTTCACGGCCGGCAAAGACATCGGCCAGGTCGCGAAATAGCCAGGGACGTCCGAGACAGCCGCGGCCGACCACGACGCCGTCGCAACCGGTCGTACGCATCATGCGAAGCGCGTCCCAGGCCTCCCAGATATCGCCGTTCCCGAATACCGGGATGCTCGTCACGGCCCGCTTGAGCTCGGCGATCGCCTCCCAGCGCGCTTCGCCGGCGTAGAGCTGCGCGGCGGTGCGTGCGTGCAGCGCCACTGCGCTGCAGCCCTCGTCTTCAGCCGCTCGCCCGGCATCGAGAAAGGTGACGATCGAGTCGTCGATGCCGATGCGGAACTTGATCGTGACCGGGATCGTTCCCGCCTCGCACACGGCCGCGCGCAAGATGCCGGCCAATAGCCGAGGCTTGACGGGGATCGCAGCTCCGCCTCCCCGGCGCGTGACCTTGCGCACCGGGCAGCCGAAGTTCATGTCGATGTGGTCGACCCGGCCTTCTTCCACCAGCGACGCGACGGCTCGGCCAACGTATTCCGGATCCACGCCGTAGAGCTGGAGACTGCGCGGGCGTTCCTCCGGGCCAAAGGCGCACAGCTCGCGGGTCTTTCGATTGCCCTCCACCAGGGCTCGGGCCGTGATCATCTCGCTGACGTAGAGCCCCGCTCCAAAGCCTCGGCACAGAGCACGGAACGGATGATTCGTGATGCCCGCCATCGGGGCGAGAATCACGGGTGTCGGAAGCTCGATGGGGCCGATGCGCACCGGCGGGAACTCGTGCCGTCCAGCCAGCGGCACATCGCGGTTGATCTCGCTGCGGTAACGCTCGTCCATACTGGCTAGTAGATACCTCATTTCTGGCCGATCAACGTCAGGCGGCGCAGCGGCGGCGGCGGCGAAAGGGTCCCGCGGCATCCGGTTCCGGTATCATCGAGCGACGAGCTCGGTCCAGTCGGGGGAATCGGAGGCGAGAAGAGAGACAATGGTAGAAGAGATACTGCCCGGGCTGCATCGCGTCGTGGTCCCGCTCACCGGGAATCCGCTCAAGGAGATCAACTCCTATGTCCTCACCTCGAGCAATCGCAACCTGATCATCGACACGGGCATGAACCGGCCGGACTGTCAGGAAGTCCTGGAGACCGGCCTCGATGAGATCGGGGTAGACCTGGGGCGGACGGACTTCATCGCGACGCACCTGCACGCGGATCACGAGGCGCTGATCGCAACCCTGCTGCGTAGCGGTTCGAGGGCGTTCATGGGGGCGCTCGATGCTGTCCCCATGAAGATGCCTTTCGACCACTGGCTGAAGAACAACCTCGTGGGTGATTACGCCGCTCGCGGCGGCTTTCCGGCCGAGGAGCTGCAGTCCTCGCTGCAGAATCACCCCGGCAAGAAGTACGGTGCGCGCACTATTGTCGACTACATCCCGCTCCACGGCGGCGAGGTCTTCGAAGTGGGCGAGTACAGCCTGGAGGTCGTGCCGACGCCCGGACACACCGACGGCCACGTCTCGCTCTACGAGCCGAGCAAGAAGCTCTTCTTCTCGGGCGATCACGTTCTCGGCGATATCACGCCCAATATCCAGGCATGGGCGGACGAGCAGGATCCGCTCGCTGCCTACATCTCGAGCCTGGAGAAGGTCGACGGCCTCGACGTAGAGCTCTGCCTTCCGGGTCACCGGCGCCTCGTCGAGGATTTCAGCCGGAGAATCGCAGAGCTGGTGGAGCATCACCGCCAGCGGGCCAACGAGGTGATCTCGATCGTCGACGGCCAGCGCATGACCGCCTACCAGATCGCTTCCGAGATGAGCTGGGACATCGTGGCTCCTTCCTGGGACGACTTTCCGATCATGCAGCGATGGTTTGCTACCGGCGAGGCCATCGCACACCTGCGATACGTCGAGGCCAAGGGACTGATCCGGCGCGAGCTGATCGATGAGCAGATCCTCTACTCGAGCGACGGAAGAGCCAGGCTCTGAGCGAGCCGTCTATGTCTCGTAGCGCCGTCATCATCGGATCCGGAATCTCCGGCCTGACCGCAGCTCTGTACCTCCTGAAGGCGGGCTACAAGGTGCGCATCTACGAGCAGGGCCCCGAGGTGGGTGGCGTGACGGCTTCGCTGTGCGTTCAAGGCTACACCTGGGATCTCGGCCAGCTCGTGGTCGAGGGCTTCGGTCCGGGCGAGCAGGTGGGTCTGGTTCTGGAGGAGCTCGGCCTGTGCGAGCGCATCGAACTGATGCGCGAGGACCGCGCCTATGTCTTTCCCGACTTCCAGCTCTGGAAGCCCGCCACATATGCGGGCCCGTTTTGGAGAAGAGATCGCCTGGCGGAGATCTTTCCCGACGAGAGAGAGGGGCTGGCGCGCTATTACCGCTTCTATCTGCGCATGATGGAGGTCATGACGCTGGCGCGCTTTGCGGAGCGTGCCAGTGGTGCCTCTGCCTGGCTCTTCAAGATCGGTGTGGCGGCCAAGCTCTTGCCCCTTCTGCCGAAGCGCAACTGGACTGCTCGGCAGATGATGGACCACTTCTTTCGCTCGAAGCGCCTTCAGGCCGTGTTCACCTCGATCCTCGCCGACTTCGTGGTTAGCCCCAGCCGCTTTCCCGGCCTGGCTCTTCCGGCGGTCAACCCGGAGACGGCCTTCGATAATCGCGTTCCGCTCGAGCTGTCGCGCTGGGGCCGGCAGCCGAGCTACCACTACGTCCGGGGCGGCGTCGGGGCGCTCACCCGCGTCATGCGAGAAGAGATCGAAGCTGCGGGCGGCAGCATCTACACCGCCACGCCGGTTCGCAAGATCATCGTGGAACGAGGCGCGTTTCGTGGCCTGCTGGTCGGCGAAGGCGAGGGCGAAGAGATAGAGGCCGACCTGGCTCTCGCGAGCGGCGGCGCATGCGAGAGCCTCGTGGAGCTCGCGGGTCGCGAGCACTTCGATGACGCCTTCTTGTCCATGGTGGATCAGCTGCCGCTGATGGAATCCGTCTTCATGGTCCACCTCGGGATCGACTTCGATCCCAGCGCATACCAGAAACAGGCGACCTGCTACTACTACGGCACCTACGACATCGAGCAGGCTGTCGAGGATCTCGAGCGGGGCAGGTACCACGAGGGCCGAGACGGTTTCGTGGTTTACCTTCCCTCCGCCCACTCCCCCGAGATGGCGCCGGCCGGATACCACGCGGTGACGGTGTACACCGTGGCGCCCAACGAGCTCGAAGACGGCAGCTGGAGCACACGCAGAGAGGAGTTCGCCGACAAGCTTCTGGCGGCCGCCGAGCGGGCCATTCCCGATCTGCGCAAGCGCACAACGATTCGGGTAATCCTCACGCCCGAGGACTTCAAGCGGCGCACGCACCTTGCGCACCATTCCTTCGGAGGAGTGGCCCCGGTGCTGGGCAAGTCTGGCGTGCCCCACATCACGCCGATTCGGGGCCTATGGTTCATTGGCGCCCAGAGCGAGAGTGGCGCCGGCATGAACAACGTGATGCATGGCGTGTGGCGGACAATCAAGCGCATCAAGGCCGCGCGAGGGAGCGAGGCGAAGCGCCGCCTGCGCTGATGCGTGTTGGATTGGTGGGTGTCGGGGCGGCCTGCTCGACCGCGATGCAGAAGCGATTGGCCTTCTGACGAACAGGAAGCAGATACGAGGCGACGCTTTCCGCCACGTGGTCGTTTCAGAGCGCCAGGACGACCTTGCCCGACGTACGCCTGGCAGCGAGATCGAGATGAGCCTGCTGCACTTCGTCGAGCGGATACACGGGATGCAGCGGGAGAACGAGATCGCCTCGTGCGACCGCGTCGGCGAGGTGCGAGAACGCCTCTCGCGGAAAACCCGGATGGGCGGCCATCCAGTGGGTCACGGCAAAGCCGAATACGGATTGGTTCGCCATCAGGAGTGAGTGCCAACGCTCCGCGTTCCAATGTTCCTCCCCCCGACCGGAGTTGCCGTAGATGCCCATGCGACCGAACGGTGCGAGTACTCGATAACAGGCGTCGCGAATCGCACCCCCCACCGCGTCGATCACGACTCGAAAGCCGTCGCCGCCCGCCAGACTACGGGCCTCCTCCTCCCAGCCCGGGCGGTCGTAGCGGACGGCCCGCGCACCGAGCGTCGCCACCAGCTCGCACTTCTGGGCGGACCCTACGGCGCCGACGACATCCACGGCGCCGCGAATGCGAGCCAGCTGCAGCACCAGTGAGCCGACGCCACCTGCGGCGGCCGTGACGAGAACCCGATCTCCCGCTCGCACCAGCTCGTTCACCAGCAAATGGGCCGTGAATCCCTGCACCAGCAGTGCCGTCGCCGCCGCCGCCCCCACACCGTCCGGCAAGGCGAAGACCTGAGCCGAAGAAGCCACCACATGCTCTGCGTAGCCCCCCTGGAGCATCACGGCTGCCACGCGATCACCCACCGCGTACTCGCTGACATCCCCACCCACCGCTTCCACGACCCCCGCCACTTCGTTTCCAGGGACGTAGGGCAGGGGCAGAACGGCGGGGTAGCGACCTTCCCGCTGCATGACGTCCGCGTAGTTCAGACCTGCGAACTCCGTGCGGATCAGCAGCTGGTCCGAACCTGGCTCGGGCTTCAGAAGCTCGACACATTGGAGAGCTTCCACACCTCCTCGTTTCTCGACGACCACGGCTCTCATGGAGATTCCGCTCCTTCCCGGCTTAGGGTCCCTCCCGGTCCCTGCGCCGGGCAGACGTCAGAATCCTTCTGCTTGTGTCATATCACAAATAGATTGTTGACATGCCACGCATTCATTATTGATATAGTCGAGGAATGCACGAACTCGAAAACCTCGATCTGAATCGGCTGCTCGCGCTGCACTGGCTGCTCGAAGACATTCAGGTGACTCGCGCCGCCCGTCACCTCGGCACTAGCCAGCCGGCTCTCTCGCGAACGCTGAAGGATCTTCGCGAGTGGTTCGGAGATCCCCTGCTCGTCAAACAGGGGCGCGAGATGGTCCGCTCGCCCTTCGCAGAGAGGCTTCGTCCCCGTCTCGCGGGCGCGATTGGCGAGCTGCGCGCACTGGCGAGGCCACCCGGCCCGTTCGACGCGGAGACTGCGCGTGGCTCGATCCGGATCGCCTGTACGGAGTATGTGGCATCGATGGTCCTGGGCGCATGGACAGAATGTGTCTCACCGCGCGCCCCGGGGCTGGACCTGGAGCTCCGATCGTGGAACCCGAGCAGAGTCGATGAGCTCGAGGGCGGATCCCTCGATCTCGCGATCACCCCGTCGCGTCTGCGAGGGGGTGAGAGCCGCTTTGCCCGGGCGACCTGGCTCGAGGATCGCTACGCAACCCTGGTGCGACACAGCCACGCGTTGGCCGGACGCAGGATCGGATGGAAGCGGTTTGCAGCGCTGGCGCACGTCCAGATCGTCACCGGGTTGGGGGGTACTTCGGAGATCGACCGGGCCTTCCGCACACAGGGCCTGGAGCGTCGCGTTGCGATCCGGACCGAGAGCTTTCTGTTGGCTGTGCGAGCGCTCGCCGACGGCGATCGCGTGGCGACCGTTCCCTCGCTGGTCAAGACAGCGGCCAGCGGGGAGCTTGCCGAGGTGAGAACGCCACTCGAGCTGGCCCCCTTCACCCTCGACCTGATCTGGCACCCCCGACACAGCACCCGGGACGACCATGCCTTCGTGCGCGACGCCCTGAGAGATTGGTCACCGACGGCGGCGATCCGCCGCAGCCGGTGAAGGAGCTTCTCGTCTCTCGTCTTTGGATCGCAATCGCTCGCGAGGCGTCGCACCGCCGCTGGAGCCCCTCCTCGGCGTACCGTATGATAGAATGGTCCATTCGTCTTTCTGGTCGCGATGGAAGAGACGCGCTGAATTCATGTGAGTGGCAGTCGATGATGAAGGATGTTGCCGCGGCAAGCCATCTGGCAATCTCGATCTCTGCGGTTCGTGCATGCAACACGCAGAGCGGCAGACTACAGCCCGCATTGTGCGTGAAGGTCCTATTGCGGGCCAGCAAGGAGGCCCCATGATGATCAAGCGAATCCTCGTCGGAATCGCGGGGACACCCGCGCTATCCGCCAAGATCGAATGTGCGATCCAGCTCGCCCAGCAGCATGACGCCGAGATTGGTGTGCTGTCGGTCGTCGATATCGATCGCCTCTCGCAGGTTGGACCTGTGCCGATTGGTGCGAGGAAGTACGCCCGGGACCTGCAGAAAGCTCGGATCGATCGAAGTCAGGCCCAGAGCGATTCTGCCATCCAAGAATTCGAGTCTGCATGTAGCGCTGCGAGTATTCGCCTGAACGTGATTCGCCGCGAGGGCGAGCCGCTGAAGACCCTCGCGGCCGAGTGGCGCCACTACGACATCTGCCTGCTCGGAGTTCGGGGTTGGTTCGACTACCTGGTGATGCCGGAGCCACGCAATGCTCTGCTAGGCGTCCTCGCCGCAGGCATTCGTCCGCTCGTCGCGGTGACGGAGAACATGCGCCCAGTTCGCAGAGCGGTGCTCGGCTACCATGGATCAGTCGAAGCGGCCCGCGCAATGAAGGCCTTCGTGCGGTTCCAATTGTGGCCCGATATGGAGATCCATATCGTCTGCGTGGGAACGCCGAAGAGTGGTGAAGTGCCGGAGCTGCTTCTCGGCGAAGCGGCAGCCTATTGCCGCACGCACGGCTTCGAGCCCACCCTGATTCAGAAGAAGGGCACGCCCTGGTCCGCCTTGAACAGCTATGCGGCGGACGTGGGTGCAGACATGATTGTTATTGGCAGCAGCTGCCGCAGGATGCTGCTCAACCGGCGCTTTGGCAAGAACGCGCAGAATCTTCTGGAGCGTTCGGACCTGCCGCTCTTCCTTTCGAATTAGCGCAGCGCCGACCGTCTGCGTCAATCACTCGGCCCTTCCCGCGCTGGAACTTGTCGCCCCACCGTGGGTCCCCGCGGTGGGGCGACATGACCCGTAGCCCGCGAAGACTTGGTATCGGCCGAAACCGCCGAGCCTTTCTGCCACTGCTGGAGTGGCCAGATGACATTCGATTCGTCGTTTCGATCAATGATCGAGTTGCGATAGCAATCGAACGAACGCATCACCAAGCTGCTTTCGTTCCTCCGCCGTCGCCGGGCGCGGCGGCGCCGTCGGGCGACGCCACCAGCTCTCGCTGCGATCGGGTTCTGGGAATCCTGCCAGCCCGGCCGCGCCGATTTCGCGAATCGTTGCGCTCGTGGTCACACTCAAGAAGACCCGCCCGCCGCGCAGGGGGTGTAGCTGGCGCAGTTCGATCCGACGGTCACCGTGAATCCAACCAATGCGACGCAGCGTGGCTCTTGGAGAGCCGGGCTCGGCCTCGAAAGTCTGGTCGAATTCGGGAACACCGAAGCACGTTCGTCCGCGCCGAGCAAGCTCATCCAGAACAGGTCGCTCGAAGGCAGCCGAAAGCTGCCAGCGAATCCGGTACACGCGATCATGCCAAGATTCATACTCGATCCTAGCTACCCCACCCGCTGCATCGCGTACCCAGCGGATTGGGCCCTGTTCTGTGCGCAGATCGGACTCGCCCGGCAACGGATCCTGACGCAACTCCTCGACCGCACGTCGAAGGTCCGCCTCGCTCATTCCCAAGTGAGCCGGATCGATCCGATCGGCCGAAGCAACGTCTGCCTCGCATCGCTGCCGCTCGTCGAACGCATCGCGCAGCTCGCGCTCCGTTGGGTGCGCGAAGCTCGGCGCCGCGGGCGCGATGACGACCGCGGCGGCAACCAAGGCAATGCTCACAGCGAGGCTCGCGAAGTGCCCCTCAAACCCCAGGACGTATCGAGACAATGGTTCGTCTACAAGCCTGGCGGCGAGTATCCGTCGCCGTCTCGGTCTACGAAGATCGGATTGGTCCATCCGAGGGGCTCGAGGTCCGGCTCGATGGCCTGTACGTCCGCGATCAGTCCGGTCGAGGTTGGAGTGCCATTAGCGTCCACCGACACCCCCGCCTCGACTGTCAGGAAGGAGTCCTCGGTCACGCCCCAGATCGGGACGAACCGCCGGAAACGGCGACGAACATCCAGAACCCGATTCGGGTGAATAGGGATCGTATCGACCAATACACCGTTCTTGAAGATCCGGATCTCCTCTACGGGGATCCAGGGAGCGGCGTCCACCGTGATGAGAGCGAATGCGACGCTTCCGAAGGTCTTCGCCGTTTCGCCAAGGCCACGCAGACGGAAATCGGCGAAGTCGAAGACGTTGAATCGAATGAAAGGTCCGCTCGACCCGATCACCTTCATCGACTTGATGGCTTCGGTCAGGTCATCTTCATCGATCTGCGACGGTCGACGTGCCCACGACGCGACGTAGGAACGGGGGAAGCCCGCGTTCTCGAGGATTACGCGATGCGAATCCGCAACGGCGGTACCCGTCTTGTGAATGCCCTGCTTGAGCAGGCTGAACCAGTCCTCGCGCGCTTGCTGATAGCTCCGAATGCGAGGCCCATTCTGGATCTCGAGCGCGTCGAAAGAAAGCGCGGTCGTATCGGTCCCGGCCGGTCCGACGATTGCGGTGTTGTAGAGCGAGGGTAGGTTCAGCAGGCTGTTCGGGAATGCGGTGATCGGCAGATTCGGGTCGTATCCGACGTTCCCGAGTCCGTTGAACAGTCCGATCACGACCGTGCCGGAGAATCCGGCACGCGGATGGTTCAGCATCACCACCTCGTCATCGGCGGGCAGCAGTTCGCCGGGCGTGCCGGGCCGTCCCGCTTGGGCGGCAGCCAGCCACTCGGGCAGGGTTGCGGTATCCGGTGTGGCACCCAGAAGCTTCAACGAATCCATGCCCCGCAGCCGGTCCACGACGGCGCCGGCCGGCAGCAGCTCATCCGCGGGTGAACCACCTCGACGCGCACCCGGAATGAACTCGACGGGCCAAGCATTCCAGTGGCCAATGCCCTCTGGAAACGCGTCGACACCACCCGGGACAGCGGAAGCCGGGACCGGGATCGTACCCGTCGTCTCGTTGCCGACGATCGACGTGATCTCATTGCCGAGTCCGAGACCATCGATCACGCTCGTATAGTCGGTGATCTGATCGTGATCCGTCGAGACGAGCAGATCGACGCCTTTGGCGGCGTAGGCTGTGACCCGGTCGGTCGGGGGGGCCGAGGCGTCGAAGCTGCGCGCGGAGTGAACGTGAAAATCGGCGGAGACGAACCCCCGCGTAGAGAGAGACTTTCGCAACTCGAAGCGAACGCGCGTCGTATGGCCCGGATAGATCGTGAACTCCTCTTCGTCGATGCCCCATTCCAAGCCATGCGTCGCAACGGCTCGGTATGTCCCTGGCCGAAGTGAAACCTGCTCACGCCCGTCTGCTGTTGCGGCGAAGTTGAGAGCGGGCAAGCCAGCCACCACCTCGGATAGCTCCGAGGAGTTGCCGCCACCCACCGGATCAGCGCCTCCTCCGGGCTCGAGGCCGCTGTAGCTTCGTGCACTCGAATACTGGCTACCGAGATTCGGATCCGGCGTACCGCCCGTTCCGAAGATTCGCAGCTGACCCGGAATCCGGCGGTGGCGATAGTGGCTCAGACGCTGTTTGATCGAGAAGTCGAGGATGCCCGTATCCGAGACCAGAAGGTCGCCCAGGTCCGTCGCGCCGCCGAGTGCGGCGAGGTCGACGCTGAAAGGCGCGATCGCTGCGTAGTCGCGTTCGGTCGCGCGGATCTCTCCGATGTACACGCTGGGTGCTGCGAACGGATCCGAAAGCGCCGGCAGCCGCACCGTAAAGCGACCGTCGGCACCCGTGATCACGTGAGTGAAGGGAACCGGATCGCCAGCAGACACGGGGATCACACCGTCCGCCACGCCGTCGCGGTTCTCGTCGAGAACCGTCACGAAGCCGGCCAGCGCCGGATTGGCGCCGGGGAACGTGTTGTCGAAGAAGATGTGTGCGTCGGAGACCGGCGCGCCATCGCCGTCCACGATGCGCCCGGTGAGCTCGGCGCGCGTGCCGAGACCGAGGCCCGGGAGTGCAATATCGAGCGTCGACTCCACATCGTTACGATTGGAGATCACGAGGCGCCGCGAGTATTCGAGCGATTCGCCGGGTCCGAGAAGCGGTGGATTGCCGGATGCGAGTGCCGCGAGATCGAAGCTATTGCCGACGGCCACGACCATGGGGCTCGCGAAGCCGATCAGCGGCTGGGTCACCGACGGCGGGACGATCGTATAGCTCACGTCCTGCTTGGGCGTGCCGTCATCGTTCATGCTGCCATCTTCGGGACCGAGCACGCCGGGCATCGACATGAACGGGAATGCACCGAAGGCCCCGAGCGGATCACTCAGATCAAGGGGAGGATTCTTCGAGCCACGAAAGGGAAAGGGCTGGAAGGGAATACGACTGCGCCCGACAGTGATGTCCGCATCCGTGATCTGGAAGATGGGGAGTGGGAAAGCGTTGCCATTCGTCACCGTCGTCTCGAGATCGATCCACGCGTTTCCATCGGTCACAGAGTAAGTCGTTGTCACAAAGATCGTCGGGCTCGATGGCGACGACACGCCGGGGAAGATTGCGAAGCCGGACACGGTGACCGAGGCTGTACTGCCGGACACACCCGAGCCAACCACTGCGCCGTAGATGATCACGCTGTCGGGGCTCAGGTTGAGCAGCTGGTGGATCTCGTTGAGCTCGTCGTTGCGATCCCCCACGGTACCCGCATCCATGAGCACGCCGGCGGAAGGCAACACTTCGGCTGTGAACGGGACACCGAAGTCCGGCGTCGCACCCACATCGAGAATGACGGCCCACACCTTGTCGTTGCGCAGCAGGAGATCACCCACACCCGCGTTGAAATCACTACCGCCAATCTCCGAAAGATCGCTCGCGGTGAGCGGCCGTGCATCGAGGGCCAATGCGGCTGTCGGCGCGACCAGGAATGCGAAGGAAAGCAGGAATCCAATCGAACGAAGCATGGTGAAACCTCGCGTGGGCGCACCGCCGAGTCGGTGCGGGGAAACTCCTTTATGACATACCGGGGCGATTCCTGGCTACTGCGTTTCCGATCTCGGGCAAAACATCTTGAAAACTCCGACTCCGCCAGCAGGTCATGGTGACTGGGCGTCCGAAGAACGATTCCATGACCTAGATGAACCTGGGCGCAGAAGCTTCGAGGGTGCCCGCGTATTGTGTAGAGCAATGCGACCGGGCGGCGCGTTCGCTGACATTGCGGATTTCCTGGCCGTGACGGACGATGTGCCGAGTTCCTTGGGCAAGCCGTGTGGCGAAACAAGCCCACTCAGCGACACCTCGCATCGACGAGGAGGTTCCAAGAGAGAGGCGCCGGAACTGTCAAAGACTCTCGAAATCGTATCTGTCAGGCGGCGCATGTGGCCGTGCGGCCCCGTCGCCAGCCCGGCTCCCACATCGCATCCTCCTCAACCCGGGCTTGGCGTGGCACACTGACATGCCCCCCGCACACGGACGGCCGCTTCGTGGTGGGCCCGCGCCTCGGCGTCATCTCAGCTCGAGCGCCATCGGAGTGCCGCCGCGCCCGCGATCGTCAGCATGCCAGCGAGCGAAGCCAGCCCGAGCAATCCGAAGACCGGGACGGCCGGGACGATCGACGTCATCTTGAAGGTTGCCGACGTCGAGCTGACGGAGAGGTTCAGCGGGAAGCCTTCTGCGCTCGAAGTCGAGGCGGACGGCGAGATTCCGGTCACGACGAAGCTCGTGACGCCGCCGCCCGGAAAGGTCGTGAAGTCGACCGAGTCGCCCGGCCCGAAGGTTCCCAGACTGGTGCCGCCGACGCTGACCTCCAACGCGGTGCCGAAGCCGGTCGGGAAGTCGGCGATGCCCGTGAAGACGTCCGAATTGGTCATTGCATATGTGAAGCCTGAAGCGGCCGGCGGATCCACCCAGCAGCCCGAAACACAGAGCGTGATGCCGAGCGTCGTGAACGTCCACGTCACCGTGCCATCCACGGCCACTGTGACAGAGTCCGGGATCAGTGGGAGATCGGCCGACCCGACCGGGCCGAAGTCCGTGATCGCCACATCGAAGTTGGTGACGTCAGTGCTGAGGTAGCCGATGACGCTCAGCGCCTGTTCGGTGGTGAAGCTCGACAGCAATGGAAGCGGGGACGGCAGGGCGTCACTCGTGAGAACCGTCGGCGCCGGGTTCGACACTTCGTTGAGCCTGAACTGGAGATCGATCACCGCCATTGTCACCGACGGCACCATGAGAGAGCCCGTGTCGATTCGGACCTCGTCCTTGAAATTCGGGCCATCGGGGTCGTCGTTCTTGATGCCGATGCTCGCGCCAGCCGTGATCCCGATGTGGAGATCGGTGGTGCCGTCGAACCCCAGAGCGAACGTCGTCACGGGATAGGTTCCCACGGTGGCTGAGCCATCCAAGTCGGCTGTGGTGTCGTCATAGAGCACCTGGCCTCGAACGGTGCTGCCGACCGGCACATCCGGGACTTCGACATAGCCGAGAGCAGTGACGTAGCTGGTCAACGTTCCCTTGAAAGCCATGACCTGGTCGGCCGCGAGCGCTGAGTTCGATACGGAAGAACTCGCGATGGCGACGAAGAACAGAAGCCCGCAAATACGACGCCCACGTTCGATCAACATCCCAACTCCCCTTCCATGGCAACGCTGTCCGCGCCACCCGACTGAAGACACCGGCTCGAAGACCGATTCTCGAAGATTGTGAAGGAGATACCTGAAAAAGCCAACAAATAAACAATGCTTTCGCACCACCGCGAAGCGCACACGTGACAGGTGGACCAAGAAATGGGGCCCATCCACCCCGACTTGTGACGCTCCGGAGACACTCTGTGGTGAACCAGCGACTTGCTATGTGGAGCGCCGGCCCGCAAGGCTGATCTGGCTCAGCGTCACGTGGCCCGCTCCCCCACTCCCCGGAGCGTTCAGCCGAGGCCGCCGAGCCAGGGTGCCGCGAGGTGGATCAACGCGGCGCTCACCACGCCGACCGTCGCGGCTGCCACGAGACCGACGCCGAGCGGCCGCAGGCCGAGACGACGCAGCCGGGCGAGGTGTGTACCCAGCCCAACCGACGCCATGGCGATGGTCAAGCCCCAGGCGGAGAGCGTGGACGTGGCCGCGATCAGCTCGGCCCACTGCTCGGTGTCGAGCAGCCCACCAAAGGGCGCGTCACCCATGTCGCCCAGCGTGCGCAGCGCCGCCATCGCAAGGAATCCGAAGACGAAGAACGGCACCATCTCCCGGAGCGCCAGCCCCGAGCCCGGGGTCGACTTGGGCGTGCTGCGGTGATAGGCCAGCGCCATCAACGGGATCACGCCGATCATGAAGAGATTGCGCACTAGCTTGGTGACCGTCGCAATATCAAGCGCCTCGGGCGACGCGTACTGCTGCCCGTAGAGCAGACCGGCGCCGGCTACCTGGGCCGTGTCATGGATCGCAGTGCCGAGGAAGAGACCCGCCTGGGTCGCATCCCCGCCAAAGACGGCGTGTGCGATGAAGGGATGGATCAGCAGCGCGATCAGACCGAAGACGGTGATGGTCCCCACCGCGTAGCTGATCTCGTCCTCGCTGGCCTCGATCACCGGCCCGGTGGCGACGATGGCGGTATTGCCGCAGATCGCTGTCCCCACCGCGACCAGCGTGCCGAGCCGGGCCGGCAGCGAGAGGGCCCGGCTCACCCAGCTCACGGTCAGCAACGCCGTCGCGATGCACGCCACGATGATGGGTAGCGCCACCAGCCCTATCTGGCCCACCGCCGACAGGCTCAGGCGAATGCCGAGCAAGGCCACGCCGATCCGCAGGATGCGCTTCAGACACAGCTTCAGGCCGGCCTCGTAGATGGCGGGCAGGCCTACCGTGTTGCGGATCAAGAGCCCGGCCAAGATCGCGATCAGAATCGGGGAGACGGGTGACTTCTCCAGCTCGAAGAGGCCGGTCCCTATCCACGAGGAGGCGCGACGACCGAGTAGCGCGAGCGCCAGCGCGAGTACCAGCCCCGGCGCGAGTTGCCCGGCCATCTCGAGCGATGCATGGCCGCGGGCACGCCAGCCTTCCCGCGCCGCGCGCTCGGCCGGCGTCTCCGCCAGTTCGACGAAGTCCGGCACACCTTCCATGCTGCCGACGAAGCGAAAGAGTTCAGGATTCGAGTAGGGGTCGCCCCCCGACAACGTGCCGCCCGCCATGCGGGTGATAATGGCACAGCGGGCGACGCCGCGGAGAGCGAATCACCGCGGATCGCTGTCTCACCGGCGTGCTTGCCGACATCCCAGCCCCGTTGTGCGCAAAGAAGTCAGCCGAGCAGAAACGCGAGCAATATCGAGATCCTGCAGGCTATCGAGATCGGCGTCTCCAGCCTGCGTCCAACACCGCGAGCGACCTACTCTCGGCCCGTGGAGACTCTGCAGCTTCTGATCATGATCTTCGCCGCATGGGTGACTCGCAGCCAGCTCCGTCGACTCGTCACTCGATCCGAATGCCGGCTGAGGAAGAACCCCATGCAGAGGCGCAAGTGAGGTGGTACACGGTTGATCGGGGGTGAATGGATGCGCGGAACCGATCAGGATCAGTCCGCGATGTTCAGCTGCGTGTCGCCGGAGCAGCTCGCGCGCAACCATACCCACACCTCGACGACAGATCCGGATGCTCGCCTGCTCCTCAAGGGCAAGGAACCGAAGCCTTGCTTCGTGGGTCACATGATCACGGAGAACCGCAACGGGCCGGTGGTGGTCTCGCTCGACTTTGAGAGCCAAACATGCTCAGAAATCCGAATCCGCGCCGGTAAACGGCGTTCCTCCGCAGCGTGCTAGTGCCGGATCCTGGTTTCTGAGCCCAACGTATCGGGGTATGGCAATGGGAAGAAGAGTGAATCAAAGGGGCATTGGCCGTCGCCCGTGCGCTCTGTCGATTCGGACTCTGAAGTTGGTCTTGCTCCTATCCTGCATCGTTTCTCCAGCGCTGAGCTCGTCCAGTACCGAAGCCCTCGCCGCGGGTGTCACGCCCAGCCCGCCACCGGTGGGGATGAAAGGGGCAATCACCGCCCCCAGTATTTCGATGCGACCCTTCTCGTTCGATGAGGGTTTCGAGGAAGGCGACCCCTTTCAGTTCTGGACGAGCAACGCGAGTCACACAGTCCATCATGCGGGCCTTAGCGACGAAAGAGCATCTTCAGGACGGAGCTCTTTCAAGCTGGATGTCACGTTTGAGGAGGACGGCTACGCGTACTGGTACATCCCGCTGCGTGTTCCGGCTGTCGGCAAGCTTCATCTTTCTGGCGACCTATGGGTAACCCGGGCGGACGGAGCAGAGGTCGCTCTGGGAACCAACGTGTCCCTGTCCCCAGCTCCCGTCTATGGAGTGAATGTCTTGGAGCACCTTGGCTCTCCTTCAGACGGATGGATCGCCCAGCAATCGGACCTGGTCTCGGACTCAGCGGCAACGGCAGCAGAGTTGACTCAACAGCACCTTGGGGTCTCCGGCGTTGCAGACGTCGGCGTCTGGACGACTCGCGTGGGGTTGTTCACTTATGCCAAGAAGGGGGGGCGCGTAACGGTCTACGTGGACAATGTCAGGATATCCGGATCGGTCCCCGAACAGGACGCGTACCAGCGCCATGTCGCTAGCGCTTGGAAGGCCTATCTGGACAGAGCGGCGAAGGCGGTTGCGGACAAAGTCTCCTCGGTCGCTGGATACCGGATCCATGGCCTGGATCCGGATTACGAGTCGTTTGTAAGAGTCTCCAAGGCACGGATGAGCAAGATTCTCGAGCATGTCGAAGAGAGAGGGTACCCAACAGCCGAAGAGATGTTCGAGTTGAACCAACTTGCGGCGGTTGTCGGGTTCGTGGGGGAACAGGAACGCCAGCTCGTAGAGAACCCAGATCGCACCTTCGTCGTCTACCCGTGGGAGCCGATTACGGACGAGCGAATACTGCCCAGAACGTACCCGATACCGGCTGGCCTGCCGGCCTCGGTGAGCATCCAGGCGTGTCGAGGAGAGTTCGAGCCGGCGTCCTTCGTCGTGCGTGCCCTGAAGCCCCTCGCGGGAGTAGAGATCGCGGGTACAGACTTGGTTGGGCCCGACGGGAAGAAGATCCCAAGCAGTGCTGTAGATGTTCGTCTGGTCAAGAGCTGGTATCAGGCCGGGCGACATGTCTGGGACGTCGACGGCAGGATGCTAGTTCCCGAACTCCTCCTCAAGGACGACCAACTCATCAAAGTGGACCTCTCCACAGAGAGGAATTATGTCCGGGTGATGCTGGGCCAGAAGAGCGAGTACATCGAGATAAGCACACCAGGGGCAAAGATCCCGAAGGGAGCTGTTCTTGTGGACTCGAAGACGCTCATGCCTTTCGACCTCCAGGTGGGAACGAACATGCAGGTTTGGATGACGGTACACGTGCCGCAAGACGCCGCACCCGGCCACTACACGGGCAGCATGACGGTGACGGCGGGGGATGCGGAGAGCAAGGTGGCTGTGCATCTCGAGGTCCTGCCATTCGATCTGGCGCCATCGGTTCTTGAGTACGCGGTCTATTACAGAGGCAAGCTCACATCGGATCCAGTTGAGAGCGTAGGATCGGAGTGGAAGACACCGGAACAGTACCGGTTGGAGCTGGAGAACATGAGGGACCACGGCATTCTGTACCCCACTCTCTACCAGCGTTACGACGAAGCGCTTCTGGGCCACTCGCTACAGATCCGAGAAGAGGTGGCACTGCCAACAGACAGGCTGTACGTGCTTGGACAGGGCACGGGAAGACCGACTGATCCGGCCGCTCTTGCTTTGTTGGCGGATCGTGTGGGAGCTTGGAAGGCCTTTGTTGATTCGTATGGGTACGACAAGGTGTTCTTCTATGGCATTGACGAGGCGCGAGGAGAGGCGTTGCTTGCGCAACGAGATGCCTGGAATACCGTCAGGGAAAACGGCGGGAAGATGTTTGTTGCATGCCACGAAGGAGATGTCGCTCTTGTTGGGGACACGCTCGATGTAGCTGTGCTTTCTGGATTATTCAAGATGAAAGAAGTCTTGAAGTGGCACGAAAGAGGCAAGAGAGTGCTCATGTATTCAAATCCACAGGTCGGCCTGGAGGAGCCAGCGCTCTATCGCAGAAACTACGGGTTGCTGTTGTTGCAGCACGAGTATGATGGTGCGATGGACTATGCGTACCAAGATGGATTCGAGGACATATGGAATGATTTCGACAGTCGCTCCTATCGAGATCATGTGTTTGCCTACCCAGCTTCCGAGGGTGTCATAGACACAGTGCAGTTCGAGGGGTTTCGAGAGGCTGTCGATGACGTTAGATACGTATCCACCCTCGCTAGATTGCATGGGTGGAGCAGGGGAGAAGCGGCAGAGTGGGTGCGAGCACAGATGCGGAACGGTTCAAGTCCAGCGGAGATTAGAATGAGAGTTGTCGAGTCGATCGCCGGCCGAGCGAAGGAGTAGGTGCAGATCGAGCGAAGGCGCGTTGCCTCGTGCAGCCTCTCGTCGAAAGCGTCAAGGGCGTCTTCCTCCGACCGGTTCTGTGTTCGGGTGTGGTCAATGCTCCGATACGCCTCGATCTGCTCTTCTCACCCGAGCCACTCTGGCCCAATGCAGTCTCTCGACGCATTCTCTACACTGCCGCCCGGCCACCGGGTCGGTGAGCAATTCGTGACGGGTCTGTCGATACCATGAGCTTCTTTCGCAACGCGACCGGGCTACTGCTGACCTCGACCGTCTCGATCCCGCTCGCCTTCTTGACCACCGTAGTCCTGGCTCGCTGGCTGAGTGTTGCCGATCGTGGGCTCTACTCGGTTGCGATGACCTATGTGGCTGCAACAGTCATGGTCGGCCAGCTGGGTTGGCCCTCGGCGTCGGTCTATCGCCTTCGGCGTCTGAAATCACCGCCCGCCCAGGTGTTGGGCGCTGGTGTCATCCCAATGCTGAGCTCGTCCATCGTGATCATTGTCGTCAGCCTCCTGTTCGCTCCTTCAATCGAGGCTCGCCTCCTCGTCGGAGCTCCGCCCGGACTATTCCAGATTGCCCTCGCAATCATCCCGGCCGTCCTCATCGCAATGCTGCTGGGGGGCATCGCTCAGGGGATCGACTACTTCCGATACCACAACATCGCCCAGATCGGCCGGTCGATCGGCCTACTCTCAGTCACCGGCGGAGTCCTCATCTACCTTCGACTCGGGGTCGTCGCGGCCCTGACCAGCGTGCTCGTTGTCTACACAATCGCAACCATCTGGCTATTCATCGCCGTGGTACGTAGAACCGGCTTCACTCTACGCATCGAACGGGAAGAGTTGGCCGATGGGTTTCGCTACGGGCTTCGCGCCTGGGTCTACGGACTGGGAGGCCAGATTCACGAGCGAGTCGACATCTTCATGATCAGCGCTCTGCTGGGCGATCCCGAGCAGGTGGCCTTCTACGCGGTTGCGGTGGGGGTCGTGGAGCGGCTCAAGATGGTACCCGCCTCACTGGGCAGCGCGGCCTATGCCCAGATGGCCGAACAAGAGCCCAGGCAAGCCGCTGCCTTTGTATGTGGTGTCTCCCGCCAGCTAGTGGCAATCATGGTCGCGGGCGTGCCTGCCCTGGCAGTCATCGCGTACTTCCTGGTTCCGCGGATCTACGGCGCACCCTATCTCGCCTCGATACCACCCACACTGATCCTGCTTCCCGCAATGGCATTCCACGCTCTGTTCCGGATTCTTGCCTTCTACTTCGCAGCCATCGACCACCAACGCGTGAATATCCAGATCCAGTTCTCTGCGATCGTCGCCAACCTCATCCTCAACTTCGTGCTAATCCCTCGGTATGGCATTCAAGGCGCAGCGGCTGCGAGCTTCTTGTCCTACTCCCTCGAGGCCATCCTGATGGTCATCGTCTTCGCGCGGATAACCGGGAGATCGGTCTCCGAGTTCACTGTTTTCGGCCTGAGAGACCTGGAGCCGCTACGCCGGCGCTTCACGGCGTACCGGGGTCGGCTCCGCATCAAGCGATGAAGACCTTCTGATCAAGGCGCTAACGAAGTTTGCGAAGCCAGAGGCTGCTCCCGCGTACCCGCAACGAAGCGGAGCGCCTGCTCGATCCGGTCGCGACTATGCTGCTCAAGGTAGGCGCACCCCACCTCCACCAGCCGCCTCGGTTCGAGATGCTGCAACATCGCGTAATAGGATGGCTGCATCGAAGCACGGAAAGACGTTGTTGCGGGTGTAGTAACGATACGAACCGTCGGGGTCGGTGGGGAAACTCGAATCGCCGAAATGAGGAACAAGTTCAGGTACGAATCGTATCCCGCTACAAGGAGAATCCGGGGGATCATCGCCCAGCAATCGGGCAGGCGGCTCCACGACAAGACCGCGTCCGGGTATGAGGAATGTTCGCTGAACTTTCTCGAAGGTCCGCCCGATGTCCAGTATAATCGATCGCTCATGGTATCCGAGAACTCACGGCGCCAGGCGATGGACTACAACGCCTACTGGGACAGCGTATACACTGAGCGAGACAGTGCTCAGCAGTCGCCCTTCACCGAGGCCTTGCACAGCCAGATCCTTTCGCTGATTCCGAGCGCGACGAGTTCGATTCTGGACGCCGGCTGCGGCGGAGGCAGCCTAATGATACGACTGGCGGCGGCCGGGGAATACGCGCTTCATGGCATCGACGTCTCCGAGCCCGGGATCGAGCACCTCGTGAAGAATCTGCGAATGTCGGCCGAGGCGGGCTCGATTACAGATATGCCACAGTTCGCAGACGATCAATTCGATCTCGTCATCTGTTCGGAAGTGCTCGAGCATCTGGACGACCAGCAGGTCGAAACCGCCGTATCGGAGATATTTCGAGTCGCGAAGCGGAACGTGATCTTGACGTGTCCGTATCGGGAGAAGCTCGGATACCACGCCCTATTGTGTCAGGATTGCGGCGCCGAATACCACATCTGTGGCCACATTCGCCGAGTTGAGGACTCGTTCTGGCGAGATATTCTGCGGCCTCACTCAAACGAGATCAAGATCACGACCTCCGGCGTGCGTCCCCTGAGAAGCGCTCGTTTCAGCCGCTGGTTGAGGACTCGCGGCCACAGCGTCATTATGAGTAGTGATCAGAAGTGCATGAACTGCTCGCAGCCGATTCCCTATCGCCGGCCGACCGGCGCACTCCGGCAGGTCTTGCGCGCCTATTCACTCCTTCAACGCGTATCGACCGGGTTCGGGATTCATTCCGCCGCCAACTATGTCGTGCGGGCATCGAAACCTTCCCGGTCCTAGCCTTCGGAAGCCGTGTCGAATTCCACGACGATGGAGAAGCCCGACGCCACGAGTGAGGTGCTCGAACGCGACCTGCGCCTCATCGTTGCTTCCTGCCTCGAGCGGTTCCCAAACCTGCGCGCCATCATTCTCTATGGCGGGTATGGCCGCGGAGAGGGCAGCTGGTATCAGGATTCGGACGGAGCCTGGCACGCCTACAACGACTACGACGTCTTGATCGTGAGTGAGAAACGCGCTCCAAAGACGGAGCTCGGCGCGCTCGAAAAGCGGCTCGCCAAGAAGATCGGCATTCGCTGGGTCGACCTCGGACTAAAGACCTCTGCCGATCTGCGGGCCTGGAACCAGAGCATTCTGAGCTACGACACGAAGTACGCGTCCAAGGTACTGTACGGAGACGCATCCGTACTCGATGAGATACCCGAGGTGAAGGCCGATCGCCTCCCCTGGGTCGAAGCACGGGTCCTCTACCAAGTCCGGCTCTACACTCTGCTGGGTTCTCTCGGCCCAAATGGAATGGCGGTCACGCTTCACGATGAAGAGGCTCGCTTCTTTCGCAACCAGATGGCCAAGGCGATCCTGGCCGCGGTGGACGTGCTGCTGCTGGCCCATGGCCGCTACCACGCCAGCTATCGAGAGCGCGTGCGGCGCGTGCTCGAACTGTACCCCGACAGACAGAATCTCCAGGAGCTCTGTCCCTGGGCGCTTTCGGAGAAGCTTCGCCCGCAAGCGCCCGAGATGAAGCCACACGAGGTTGCGCGCCTCTATCACTCGGCGCGCGATCTGTTCTTGCGTGAAATGTACCCAGCCCTGAGCAAGGAATTCGGGCGCAGGATCGAGGGACCTCTAGACGTAGTCCGTGCGAGCCGCTGGCTGCCCACTGCCCTGTTGAAGCGGATCTACTGGGTCGCAAAGTTCCGCGGCCTCCGCATGGAACGCGAACAGGCCGTCTTCTTCGCGCAAGCGTTTCTCGTTTCTGCCTTTCGCCGCGATGGCATCCATGAGCCAGACCTGCGCCACGCGATCTTGCATCTGCGCTTCGCGGACCCGGGCATTTCGGCTTCGCTAGACTGGAATCAGGCTCGGATCGAAGCGAGTCGTCTACGCATGGAGCTCTGATGACGACGTTTCTCGTTCTTATGGACGCCTTTCGACACGACTACCTGAGCGAAGCCCACACGCCCTTCCTCTACCGCTGCGCCCAGGAGGGCGAGCACTACGAGCGCGTCGTCCAGAGTCTCGGCTTCTGCGAACGGTCAGAGATTCTCTCGGGCTGCACCGGGGCCGAGACGGGCTTCTTCACCGCCATTGGCTTCGACCCCGCCAACAGCTCCTACACCAACGTGCCAGGACTGAATCTACTGGATCGCGTTGAGCGCCTCACCGTCCCGCTGCTTCTACTCTTTGGCGAGCACTTCGCGTCCCGAGCCCATGGGCGTCTGCGGCGCTACGTAAACAACTACTTCCGCTCGAAGGGTGCGAGGATGACGAGCCACATGATCCCGTTTCCCTTTCTCGAGTACTTCTCGTTGACGGAGGATCTCGTCGATCATCGCAGACCGGGCGTCTTCCCCCGCCCGTCGATTCTCGATCAGCTCACAGACGCAGGGCGCAGCTACAACTACCAATCCTTCACGGCAGTGAACGGAAACTTCCCCTACCACTCGGATGAAGAGCGTCTGAACGCCGTCGTGCAGGCGTGCTCAAAGAAGGCGGACGACCTGCATCTCATCTACGTCTCCGTCCCGGATACCTATGGTCATGAGTGCGGCCCCCTCTCCGACGGACTCTGGGAGAAGCTCTCGGAGATGGACCGCCGCCTCGAGCGCTGGACGCAGGAGATTGCTGAAGTGAGCGAGTCGAACCGCTTCATCTTCGTTGGTGATCACGGGATGTTGAGCGTGACCGGTCAGGTGAATGCCGAGAAGTCGATCCTCTCCGCGATGAAGAAACAGGGACTCCGGGCGAAACGGGACTTCGTCTACTTCCTCGACTCGACGATGATGCGCTTCTGGGCCATCAGCGAACGCGCCCGTAGGATTGCCTGTGAAGCGGTGCGACAAGACGAAGAGTTGCAGAAGAAGGGACTATTCCTCGACGAAGAGCTGGCCAGAAACTGGCACGTTCCCTGGGAAGATCGCCGCTATGGGGATCTCATCTGGCTTGCAAACCCCGGAATCCTGGTATTCCCCGACTTCTTCCATCGCACGGAGTCCTACCTCGGCATGCACGGCTACGACCCGACCCTGCCCGAGAGTCAGGGTGTATGTATCCACTGGGGAGATGGAATCGAGCCCGCGACTCGCGACTCGATTCCTTTGACTGGGGTATACGAGGTCCTGAAGAAGAGCCTCGAGCTCTGAGGCGACGCGATCACCCGGATCTGATTGCGCCGCTCACGTGATCGGAAAAGGCTTCTTTCCGGGCTCGACACTCTGATCGATGGCCGCGTAGACGATGAACCCGAGCTCGTGGGTCAGCTCACCGAGATAGATCGCCATCAACCCGGGGATCAAGAGCAAACAGGCTCGGAGAACACCGAAGCGGCGCTTCAGAGTACCGAACATCAGTCGAGGCAGCGTGCCGGGGAAGATGAAGCGCGCCACGGTCAGGAGCAGCACCGGGAGCAGCAACAACCACGGCACCGATGAGTTCGACAGCAGCGCGATGGGGAGCAGCGGCAGAATCGAGAGGTTTACGAAGCGCAGCAGCAGCCATCTGTAGAGCTCCCAACCCCGAGCGGCTCCGCCATAGGCCTGATCGACCTGACGATGGTGATACCAGAGCCTTCCCGACGTCCAACGTTCGCGCAGCCAACTCTTGAGGTTGGAAGGCAGGGCATGATCAACCCGGGCTGCCTCCACGTGTTCGATCTTGAAATCCGTTTCGTTGCGGATGCGCCTCAAGAGGTTGGCTTCGTCACCGCGATAGGTGAAGACGGGACAGAAGCCTCCGACTCTTCGGAAGACCTCGGGTCGGTACGCCATATTGCAGCCGATCACCGCACTGCGATCGTAGTGGATCGCGGCGAAGAAGTGAGCGAGACGGGACTCGGCGTTCAGGGGATCGATTCTTCCCCCGATGACCGCCACGCTCTCATCCTCAAAGGCTTCGACGATCGCCTCGACCCAGCGCTCATCCGCTGTCGCGTCAGCATCAATGAATGCAATCAAATCACCCCTCGAGGCAGCGATCCCGCTGTTCCGACCAACGGACAATCCCGCGTGCTCGATGGGGAGATGGCGGATAGCGGGGAGACGATCGCCGCGCCGCGCCACAATCTCTCTACAGATCCGGGGCGAATCGTCTTCAGAGCCGTCGTCGACCAGGATGATCTCAAAACGGTCCGCGGGATAGCTCTGCCGAAAGAGCGCCTGAGTGCAGAGTTCGAGGTTTTCTTCCTCGTTGTAGAGGGCGACGATCACCGAGACAAAGGGCGGGGACTCGGAGTCTCTCGGCTCCGATCCGGTCATTCTGGCTTCCCTCCATCCCGGTCTTCGTCCGGGTATCCATCGGGATGCTTCTCGTGCCACTTCCATGCCGTGGCCACGATGTCCTTGAGAGCAACGTAACGGGGCTCCCATCCCAGCTCTCGCCGGGCCTTGTCGCAGCTTGCCACCAGTCTCGGTGGATCCCCCGCGCGGCGAGCCACGATCTCGTGGGGCACCGCTCTGCCCGTCACCGATTCGGCGGCTCGGATCACCTCCATCACGGAGCTTCCGCTGCCCGTTCCAACATTGAAGACCTGACCCCTTCCAGGCTTGGCATCACCGCACCAGCCAATTGCCAGCGCGTGAATTGTCGCGAGATCCTCGACATGGATGTAATCCCGGATGCACGTGCCGTCGGGGGTCGGGTAGTCGTCACCGAAGACGCTCACCTTGTCACGCTGTCCCAACAGGGTTTGGAGGACGAGGGGAATGAGGTGGGTCTCGGGGCGGTGGTCCTCGCCGTAGGAGCCGTCCGCTGCCGCGCCGGCGGCATTGAAGTAACGCAGAAGCACGTGGCTCAGCCCGTAGGCACGGGAGAAATCTTGGATCATACGCTCGATGCAATACTTCGTGAACGCATACGTGTTCGAGGGCTGCTGGAGCGAGTCCTCGCAAAGGGGCATCTCAGCCGTCTCGCCATAGGTCGAGCAGGTGCTGGAAAAGACGATGCGCTTTACGCCGGAGTCCAGCATGGTCTCGAGCAGCGTTAGCGTGTCGGCGACGTTGTTCCGATAGTACTCCCGTGGCCGCTCCATCGAGACGCCGACATATGCGAAGGCGGCGAAGTGCATCACCGCCTCGATATCGTGCTCCCGGATGACGCGTGCGACCAGCGCCCGGTCGGCAATCTCACCTTCGTAGAAATGCTCCGCTGGGATCGAGGCTCGGTGGCCCTCGCTCAGGTTGTCCACCACCGCGATTTCGTGGCCCGCGGCCAACAGATGTCGCGCCGCGAACCCCCCGACATAACCCGCTCCGCCCGTTACCAAGATCCTCAACCAGCGACTCTCCCGATCCAATCGCCAGAGCGCGTCTTCGACGTGCGCGAAGCGATCTTCAGTTCTTGGCGCCGAGCCGCTGATCCGGCGAGGAACCGGGCCGCCCGATCATCGCCCGTCGCCATCCTATCCACCATCGGCAGCGCCGAGACCTGAGTTCAGGGCCCTCTCGCGCCTTGAGGCGGCCGGTGCAAACTCTAGCAGCGCGCTGGGCCGCCTCAACGAGGCACCCGCTCGGCGATCGGCGTGTGCCGGAGAAGTGGTAGAGCCTGCTGACTTGCCGGATCCCCGCCAGGTCTCGGGAACAGGAACTTCTTCAGATACAATGAACCTACATTCTCACATGAGGCCATAGTCTTGACGGGAAGTGAATCCCCGTGGGTCGGTTACCGATGACGATTGAGCATCAGAAAGACCCCGAGACGAGCTACCGATGCAAGCGCATCTTCAACGAAGACATAGCGGGGCCCACAAACGCTAGGCTGGGTTCTCGAGAGCGTGCTTTGCTCAAGACCTCCAAGAGGGATCGGCGATGATCGACGTGGTCTTCTTTGCCGGACGTCATCTGATTACGACGGGCGCCACGCGCTCCGTGGTAGACATGATCGCGCGTGCAAGGAATCAGCACGGGACCGCGTTGATCGGGATGGGAGTCCAGGGAACCGATGTCAGCACCATGGTGGCGTCGGCAATCGATCTCGCCCCGGCATTTCGGCGCTATTCGCTCCCGATTCGCGCTCTGAACAGACTGCGATCCCTCGATCTGCTGAAGGGCTCACGCGACATCGCCTACGCAAACTTCTTGTTTGCGAAGCTAGATGCCGTGGCCAACTACCTGAGTGCGCGCGAGTTGTCGGCGCTGCTGCGGCAAGGTGAGCGGCCCTCGACCTTTATTGGCATGAACTCGATGTCCTTGATGCCTGGCCGCCTCGCCAAGAAAGCAGGGATGACGTACGTCATCCACAGTCAGTGGGTACATCCGGCTGTGGAGGTCTCGGCGCTCCGCCGCGAATACGCTTCTTTGGGTCAAGAGAACGATCCGATCTCGAAGGCACGCATTGCCCGACAGTTGGAAGAGTTCGAAGTCGCAGATCTGATCTGGTGTGCGTCCAGAGTGGCGCGTGATTCGTTGGTCGAGAACGGTGTCGATGCTTCCAAGATCTTCACGGCTCCCTTTGGTGTCGACCTCGATCGCTTTCAACCGCCTCCGGAGGGGCGTGCAGCCGACGGCCGCTTCAAGATCCTCATGGTCGGTGGTCTCATCGTCAGAAAGGGTGTGCACATTCTTCTGGAGGCCGTTCTACGCTCAGAAGTCGCAGATGCCGATCTGGTCCTGAACGGTCCGGCCGACGCGATCACGACCGGGATCATCCGTGACTACAAGGTCCGCCTGGCAGAGCGAGGGATCGAGCTCACATTCGGAGCCGGCGATCCTCGCGGCAACCTTCAGACCGCTTCAGTCTTTGTCCTCGCTTCCGTCAGTGAGTCGTTCGGTCTCGTCGTGCTCGAGGCCATGGCCTCCGGCCTGCCCGTACTCATCTCATCAGCGGTGGGGGCGAGCGAATGTGTCGTAGAAGGAAAGAACGGATTCGTCTTCCCTTCTCGGGATGTCACCACCCTCGCGCGGCACCTGAACCGACTCTACGCGGATCGAGCGCAGTGTCGGGATTTCGGAGAGCAGTCCCGGAAGGTTGCGCAGGAATACGAAATAGCGTCCATGAGCGAAGCGCTCATGGATCAGATCCAAGAGCGCTCAGCCAAGCTGCGAAGTAGCTGACTCACCCGTGTGAGGCCACCACGAGGAACCGACCAACCGCCGAGTTTGTGCATCTCGACGCCGTCGGTTTGTGGCTCTGAGTCGGCGGCCAGGCGGGCTCTTGAGCAGTCACCGCAGAGGGGCTGGGAGACGGAGGTGATGATTCCGATCTTGGCCTCGCCGTCCCCACCGCGGCTCGCGTAGCGAGCCGGGCCGGCGGCGCGGGGGCCCGGCTCGGCCAGCCCAGCGTCGGCAACGCCGTCGCACCGGGCGTGCTGACTCTTCACGCCGGGCTCGATAGACTCCTCGCATGGATCCCGGCAGTGTTCGCGGCGTGTTGTCGTGGTGCGCGATCGTGTGTGGCGTGATGCTCCTCGCCTGGTCCCTGTTTCTCTTCGCGCAGCAGGCTCGAGGGGAGTCCATCTTCCGCTCCGCCTCGCCCGAGCGCGCGCTGGAGTTTGGCACCGAGGAGCCGTGGCGAGATCCGCGCTGCACGGCCTGTTTGAGGACCTCGCGAACGAGCGCGTAGGCGGAGCACAGAGGAAAGCGACGGGTGCACTTTGACCGCGTGGTGGGGCTCGGGCTCTGCGTTCTCGACGAGGTACTCTTGGTCGACGATTTCGGCCTGGCCGAGGGGCGCACCCGTTACCGAGAGCGCGTGCGTCTGCCGGGCGGCATGGTGACCACGGCACTCGCGCAGGCGGCGGCACTTGGCTGCGAGAGCCACCTCCTGTCGCTGGTGGGCGCGGACGCGGACGGTCGCTACATCGCACGCGAGCTGCGCCGCCGCGGCGTCGTCACCCGCCGACTGATTCGCTGCGAGCAGCGCGCGACCACGATGGCGCTCGTGCTCGTGCAGCATCGCGGCGGCCAGCGACGCTTCGTGGTGCCCGATCGCCGGGCGATCGAA
This sequence comes from Deltaproteobacteria bacterium, assembly GCA_029261835.1. Classification (GTDB taxonomy): domain Bacteria; phylum Myxococcota_A; class UBA9160; order UBA9160; family UBA4427; genus JAJDAO01. The sequence continues at coordinate 29,163 of JAJDAO010000009.1, forward strand.
CGCGGCGTGCCCGACTTCGACCTGACGCCGATACGGCGCGGTGCGGTCCTGCTGATCGATGGGCACTTTCCCGCACAGACGATGCGCTGCGTGCGCCGAGCGCGAGAGCACGATGTCCCCGTGATCGCCGACCTGGCGGACGCGCGCCCCGCCCTGCGCCGCCTGCTCCGCTACGCGGACTACCCCATCGTCCCGCTGGAATTCGTCGAGACTCTCGGCGTGGGCGGGCCCGACGAGACGCTTCGCTACATCCATAATCGCTACCGCAGCACACCCGTGGTGACGCTTGGCGCGAAGGGAGCGTTGGTGCTCCACGGTGGCCGCGTCCGCCGGATTCCGTCGCCTCGTGTTCGCGTCGTCGACAGCACGGGTGCCGGGGATGTCTTTCACGGTGCCTTCGCCGCCGGGCTGCTCCGGGGCCGCGATGTACTCGACTCACTCGCGCTCGCTGCGCGTGCCGCTTCGGCGAGCTGTCGCGCTCTGGGAGGCATGGGCGCGCTGATGACCGAGCGCGACGTCGCGATCTGACCAGGCCCGCGGGGGATGCACGCACGACCGGATGCTCGAAGTGGTCTCCGCAGACCTCGTCTTGACGATCGTCCGGAATCCTCCACCCTAGCGCGCGCCCCCCCCCGAAACGGACCGGAGCCAGGATGGCCAAGCAGAAGGTCGCCTACGATGAGAAGGCGATTCAGACCCTCGACGCCCTGGAGCACATCCGACTGCGCACGGGCATGTACATCGGGCGGCTCGGCGACGGCGATCACCCGCTGGACGGCATCTACGTGATGCTCAAGGAGGTCGTCGACAACTCGGTCGACGAGTTCATCATGGGTGAGGGTCGTAAGATCGAAATCAGCTGCGACGATCGCACGGTGACCGTGCGCGATTACGGTCGCGGAATTCCGCTGGGCAAAGTCATCGACTGCGTCAGCCAGATCAACACCGGGGGCAAGTACAACGACGACGTCTTCCAGTTCTCGGTCGGGCTCAACGGCGTCGGGACCAAGGCCGTCAACGCGCTCTCGTCCGACTTCGAGGTGGTGAGCTGGCGGGACGGGAAATTCGCCTGCGCGACCTTCGAGCGGGGAAGGCTCAAGAGCCAGAAGAAGGGGCGAGATGGAGAGGAGCCCAACGGAACATTCATTCGCTTCACGCCCGATCCCGAAATCTTCGGGAAGTACGACTGGAAAGAGGAATTCGTCGAGCACCGCCTTCGCTATTACGCCTACCTGAACAGCGGCCTTCGGCTCCTCTATCACGGAAAGAGCTTCCAGAGCCGAGCGGGTCTAGCCGACCTGCTGGCCGATGAGATCGGCGATGAGCCCCCCCTGTACGACATTGTTCACTGTCACGGCGACCGCTTCGAGTTCGCGTTCACCCACACCAACAACTACGGCGAAACCTACTACGCCTTCGTCAACGGCCAGTACACCAACGATGGAGGCACGCACCAGAGTGCCTTCAGAGAGGGTCTGCTCAAGGGCGTAAACGAGTTTGCCAAGAAGAGCTTCGCCGGTGAGGACGTGCGCGACGGCATCATCGGCGCAATCTCGGTCAAGCTGCAGGATCCAGTATTCGAAAGCCAGACCAAGAACAAGCTGGGATCGACCGAAGTGCGTTCCTGGATCGTGCCCACCGTCAAGGATCAGGTGGTGCGTTGGCTACACCAGAACGCCGATGCGGCCAACCAGCTGCTCGAGAAGGTGACGAACAACGAGCGAGTGCGGAAAGAGCTATCCGCTATCAAGAAGAAGGCTCGGGAGCACGCGAAGAAGGTGGCGATCCGCATTCCGAAATTGACGGACTGCAAGGTCCACTTCGGCGATGCGAAAGGGGCACGCCGGGACGACAGCACGATCTTCCTGTCCGAAGGGGATTCGGCGGCGGGCGTCATGGTGCCGACCCGTGACGTCTACACGCAGGCGATATTCTCACTCAAGGGCAAGCCGCTCAACTGTCACGGGATGAAGCGTGATGCGATCTACAAGAATGAGGAGCTCTACAACATCATGCGTGCCCTGGGCATCGAGGAGGGGATCGATGGCCTGCGCTACAACCGCGTGGTGATCGCGACGGATGCCGATGTCGACGGCATGCACATTCGCAACCTGCTGCTGACCTTCTTTCTGCGCTATTTCGAAGAGCTGGTCCTCAAGGGGCACGTCTATATCCTGGAGACGCCCCTCTTTCGCGTTCGCAACAAGCAGGAGACTCGCTACTGCTACAGCGACGAGGAGCGTGGGGCAGCACTCGAATCGCTGAAAGGCGCCGAGGTGACTCGCTTCAAGGGTCTGGGTGAGATCAGTCCGAAGGAGTTCGGCCAGTTCATTGGTGAGAACATACGCCTGGTTCCGGTGGCGGTCAGCAGCATCGGTGAAGTGGGGAAGACACTGGACTTCTTCATGGGCAAGAACACGCCAGCACGCCGAGACTTCATTGTCGACAATCTGCTGACTGAAGTCGCCTAGCGGCGAAGAGGATGCCGGCTCTCCGGGCCGGATGGATTCTGGGCGACGGCGCTCAGATGAGGCGAAATCGTTGGCTCATCTCGAATCTCTGATGCAAGACAACTTTCTGGAGTACTCCAGCTACTTCGTGCTGGATCGTGCCATTCCAGACATTCGTGATGGTCTGAAGCCGGTGCAGCGGCGCATCCTGCACACGCTCTTCACCATGAACGATGGCCGGTATCACAAGGTGGCCAACGTGATCGGTGCGACGATGAAGCTTCACCCGCATGGCGATGCCTCCATCGGCGACGCGCTCGTCGTGCTGGCCAATAAGGCCTACTTCATCGATCGCCAGGGGAACTTCGGCAACCTCCACACCGGCCACCCGGCGGCCGCGCCACGCTACATCGAGTGCCGATTGACGCCGCTGGCGCTCGAGACGCTCTTCCACAGACACCTCACCGAATTCGTCTCGAGCTACGACGGGCGCAACGAAGAGCCGGTTTCCCTGCCCGCCAAGCTGCCGGTCATTCTGATGCTCGGCACCGAGGGCATCGCCATCGGCATGGCGACAAAGATTCTTCCGCACAACCTACTCGAGCTGTGGGAAGCGCAGATCGCCGTGTTGAAGGGTGAAGACGTCCGGCTCTATCCCGACTTCCAACAGGGCGGGCTGATGGACGTCGATGCCTATGACGACGGCCGCGGCAAAGTCGAGGTGCGAGTCCGCACCGTTGTGCGAGACAAGAAGCACGTCGTGATCAGCGAGATTCCCTACGGCACATCCACCGAGAGTCTCATCGCCTCGATCGAGGCTGCTGTGCAGAAGGGCCGTGTCAAGATCGCGTCGATCGACGATTTCACCGCGGAGAAGGTCGAGATCGAACTCACGCTGGCGCGCGGCGCTACCGCGAAGGAGGTAATCCCGCAGCTCTATGCCTACACCGACTGCTCGGTTTCTATCTCTTCCAATGTGACCGTGATCCGGGATCGCAAGCCGGTACAGATGACGATCACGGAAGTCATCGAAGTGCTGACTGAGCGACTCGAACAGCAGATCAAGGCCGAGCTCGAATACGACCGGTCGCAGTTGCTCGATCGGCAGCACTGGCTGACGCTGGAGCAGATCTTCGTCGAGAAGCGCGTCTACAAGCGTATCGAGCAGGCCAAGACCGATGAGGCGGTGCGGGATCAGGTGCGGACGGGGATGCGGAAGTACGAGGATCTCTTCGTGCGTCCGATGGTAGACGAAGACGTGAAACGCCTGCTCGAGGTTCGAATCCGCCGGATATCCGCTTACGACATCGAGAAGAACCGAAAGGACATCGACCAGATCGTACGCGAAATCAAGGCGGTCAGTACGAAGCTGCGGAACCTCAAGCGCACGACCGTGCAGTACATCGAGGGGTTGATCGACAAATTCGGCGATCAGTATCCCCGCCGTACTGAGATCACGCGGATCAAGGCGGTGGACAAGAAGGCGGTCGCGCACCAAAACGTCAAGCTCGCCTACGACAAGGATTCGGGGTTCTTTGGCAGTGATGTCAGGGGCGATATGTTCAAGATGAACGTCAGTGAGTACGACCTCATTCTCGGCATTGCATCCGACGGAAGCTATCGAGTCATGACGACGCCGGAGAAGGTGCTCTTCAGCGGCCGGCTACTCTACTGTGAGGTCTTCGATCCCGAGCGGGGCGCAGAATTCACGCTGGTCTATCGCGATAAGAAGAGAATCGCCTACGGCAAGCGGATCGAGATCCTCAAGTTCATTCGAAACCGAGAGTATCAGCTCATCAAAGACAAGGCGGGCAAGATCGATCTGTTGCTCCATGCAGGCGAGCTGGGTGAGGTGACTCTCGACTTCGTTCCCGCCAAGCGTCAGCGCGTCAAGAGCGCCCAGTTCGACCTCTCGACTCTGCAACACACCAGCCCGACGGCCCGCGGCACGCGTCTGGCGCCCAAGCCGGTTTCCAAGCTGAAGCTCAAACCGAGCAAGGGCAAGAAGAGCCGGGCAGCAAGGAAGCCGCCCAAGCTGGAGATCGATGAGGACGGGCAGGGGAGACTCCTCTAGTCGGGATCACTCCCCGATGATCTTGATCATCACCCGTTTGTCCCGCCCGCCGTCGAACTCGCCGTAGAAGATTTGCTCCCAGGGTCCGAAGTCGAGCGCGCCTTCGGTGATGGCCACCACGACTTCACGCCCCATGATCTGACGCTTGTGGTGGGCGTCGCCATTGTCTTCACCGGTTCGGTTGTGGTGATAGCGCTCGGGGCTCGCGTCGAACGGAGCCAGCTCTTCGAGCCAGCGCTGGTAGTCGCGATGCAGACCTGGCTCGTCGTCGTTGATGAAGACACTCGCGGTAATGTGCATGGCGTTGACCAAGCAGAGCCCTTCCTGAATCTCGCTCTCGACCACCGCCTCTGCTACCTGCGAAGTGATGTTGACGAAGTCCATGCGCTTCGGCACATGAAGGGTGAGATGGCGAGTAAGGGACTTCATTCTGCTTTACTCCCCTCTATTCCGCTTCGTGACGCACAGGTTGGATGGTGAGCCCTCGACTGTAGCGGATCGGCTCGATCAGTGGTCTGGCGCTCGCGTTGCGGTCTGCGCCATTCATGCGAGCGATCGCAGATCCGGCGTTCCGTGGTACGGTTCAGCGGGTTCGAAGCTGGCCGGGAGAGCTGCCCAATTGGGGCAGGAGAGCCGGAGCTGAGCGATTCGAAGCAAGAGCGCAGTGGAGGCGACGAGATGTCCTCGCGAGTGGTTCTGATTACCGGCGCTTCGTCCGGTCTCGGCAGGGTCTGCGCGGAGCATCTCGCTGCTCTCGGGCATCGAGTCTATGGCACCAGCCGTGGTGCGAGCTTTCCGGGGCCCGACGCGCCGGATGCCGGACCGTCGTTGATTCCGATGGACGTTCGCGACGATGCGTCCGTTCGAGCTGCAGTCGACTTCGTGCTCGCACGCCACGGGCGCCTCGATGTGCTGGTGAACAATGCGGGTGTCGGCCTCGCCGGGTCGGTGGAGGACACCACGCCCGACGAGGCCCGGGACCTCTTCGAGACGAACCTCTTTGGCGCGCATCGGGTTTGTCGCGCCGTCTTGCCGACGTTGCGTGAGCAGCGTGCGGGCCTGATCGTGAATATCAGCTCGCTGGGGGGATTGGTGACGATCCCCTTTCAGGGCTTCTACTCAGCCTCCAAGTTCGCCCTCGAGTCCATGAGCGAGGCATTGCGCATGGAGGCGAGACCCTTCGGTGTTCGAGTGACATTGCTCGAGCCTGGTGATTTCAAGACGAACTTCACAGCCAACCGGGCTTTCGCCGCGCAGGCCGGTGACGGATCCGTCTATGAGGAGCGCTGCAGGCGCGCTGTCGCGGTCATGGAACACGACGAGCAGGGCGGCGCCGATCCCATGGCGCTCGCTCGGCTCGTGGCGGCGTTGCTGGAGAAACGAACGCCGCGTCCCCGCTATCCACTCGGGATGTTCTTCCAGAAGCTGCTCGTTGGTCTGAAGCGATTCCTGCCCGCCGGTCTCGTCGAGAAGAGCATCATGGCCTACTACAAGCTCTAAGGCTCGGGCTCGCAACCGTAGCGCCTGGGATCGATCTCGAAGGCCAAGCCGCTCAGCTTCTCACCATCTGCCCGGAGGGCTGCATTCTTGCGTGCGGTTTCGCGATAGAGGTGCAGCGAGTCAGCGTCATCGAGATCCTTCGTGTCGACGCCGAGGTGCTCGTGCAGCAGCTCGACGCGGAGTGCGCGCACGGTGGGGCCGTGCCAGAAGGAGGCGTTGAGCTCGGTGTCGCCCAGGAAGGAGCGATCCGCCACATTCGTTGAGCCGATGGTCGCCCAAGCGTCGTCCACCAGCGCGATCTTGGCGTGGACGTAGATGTCGTGGTATCGGCCGGGGCCGGCGTTGGAGGCGATGCCCGCCAGGCAGAAGTCTTCGAAGCGCGCGAGTGCGTGGAGCGGCTCGAAGAAGGTTGCGAGAGCGGGGTTGCGGCGGGCGGCAAGGAAGGCCGGATGCGCGTCGGCGGGGACGAGGAAGACCACTGCGACGCCACGCTCCAACGCAGCGTCGAGTCGTTCGATGACGCGCGGCGAGGCAATCACCTGATCTTCGAAATAGATCGAGCGGCGCGCGGCGTCGATGGCTGCCAGGTACTGATCGAGCACGGATGATTCGCCCCGCGCGATGGCGAACGCGCGCCCGCCCGGCGTCGGGTGCTGCGACGCGTATGTGTCTGGGCGGACGGTTCGCGTGACTTGAACGGGCACTTCGCCTCGCTCCGGTGAGACGCGGGTCGGGAAGAGGAGGTCATCGCAAGCCCCCGCCCGCGGCCAGGCTCCGTCCTCACTCATCCGCTCGCTCGCCTCATTCCATCGCTGCACGAAGTTGTGATGGACATCGCTGGCTGCCGGCCCGTGCAGCTCGAGGTAGACGTCGTGGATATTCCCGGACTCGCGCGGTGGGTGTCCCGGAGAAACGGCGGAGGCGGGGTCGAGGTTGATACCGCCGACGAAGGCCACCTCTTCGTTCGCGGCGGCGTCGATCAGCCAGCTCTTCTGGTGGTGGCAGAGTTCGCCGGGCAGTACGTCCCAGCGTGCGAGGAATCGCGAACCACGCTCTGCGAGCATGGCTCGCTGCGCCTCAGTACCCGGGAAGTGCACGCCGGGTTCTTCCTCCTCCTGCTGCGACGAACGCCAGAAGAGCACGCGGACATCGAGCCCGCGCGCGACGGCGGCGTCGAGCACGTCGAAGATGCTCCCCCGGCCGTCGGGCATTTCGAAGCCCTCCTTGAGGAACGCCACAGTGACCCATACGCTGCGTCGCGCGCTCTCGACGGCCCGACAGATCGTCCGAAAGGCGGGCTCTCCATCGACCAGCGGTCGCAGCTGGTTTCCAGCTCGCAGGGGATAGCTCCCGCTCTCAACGTGGGGAATATGGGCAGCCTCTCGCTTCATAGCGGTCACAGCGGTCTCCGTCTTCGGCGCAGCTGCGCTCAGCCTCCAACCAGGATGAACGCGGCCCAGTAGAATGGGTGACGTCGGTCGCTCGACCGGGCGCGGTCCCCCTTGACGCGAAGACCCCGCGCGGCGCCTCCGGCGCTTCCGGCCTCTCGCATCAGGTCGAGCTTGGCCTTGCGGAGCGCGTCGGGTGGCTCGGTGCCCGATCGAAGGTACTGGTAGAAGGCGACCATCAGCGCCTCGGTCGCCTTCGAATCGACCGACCACAAGGACACGAGCACGTTGCGGCTTCCCGCCACGAGGAAGGCGCGGCTCATTCCCATCACGCCCTCACCTGTGACGAATTCGCCGCTGCCCGTCTTGCAAGCCGACAGGATCGTGAGGTCCGAGTTCAGCCGAAGCGCCGACGCCTCGCTGGCCGTGAGGAAGCCATCCTGGCCCGGCTCCTCGGACAAGACGAGTGCCGGCTCGGAGACACCCGGAAGCTCACCGCCGAGAATGCCGTGTGTCGCCATGTGGACGAACTGAAAAGAGCGAAGGTCCGCCGCCTTGACGCGAGATTCGCTTGCCTGCTGCCCGAGGACCATGTCGACGTTCTGTTCGTCGAAGAGCTTGGCAATTGCGAGAACCTCGCTTCGCGTCTCGGGCAACGGTGTGAAGTAATTCAGGTACGAGTTCCCTCTCGAGACTGCCCGAAGGGCCGAATCCGACAGGGCCCCCACCTGATATGTCTCGCGGTAGCGCGGGTCCGCCAACGCGAAGAGAGAGTTCGTCGGCGATCGTGCGGGCTCAGCGCGGTCTCGGAACATCAGTCGCAGGGACGCAGCCACCCGGATGGTGCGTCGCTCGATCAGGGGACGCCCGCGCGCCTCGGGCTCGCTGAGCAGATCGAACGGGATCAGATTCATCGCGCCATCGGGTAGCACGATGATCGTCGGCTGAGCGCGAAGCAGTGACGAGACGGGATCGATGAGCGTGCGACTGACCTCTACGAGACGTCGCTCCAGCTCGTCCCTCTGGCTGTCGGGGCTCGCCAGGTCATTCGCCAGCTGCTTCATCTGCAGACGGAATCCGCTGGCATCGTGGGGGACCACACGTGCCAACCAGCGCTCACGGCTGAACGCCAGCACGACGATCTCACGCTCCGTCACGATGTAGTCGAGTACGACCGCGTGCGGCTCCAATGTTCCCATCAGCTCGCCGAGCCGCTCGAGCGCGAGCATCGGCTCGGTCTCCGGGTCCACCAGCTCTCCGAGCTGGCGGCCGCGTATCAGCTCCGATGCCTGGAGCGCCGCCAAGAAGTCCTGCCGGTTCTTCCCGCTCGCCGCACGCTTGGCGTAGCAGCGGATCAGCCCCCAGTAAGACCGCCTCGAAACGCTGCGGAAGAACGTTGCCCGCTGGGCGACGGAGTAGCTCGATCGCGTCTTCTCGATCGAGTCGATGCTGAGCCGATACGATTCGATCGCACGATCGAGCTCGCCGAGTCCCTCATAGGCCTCGGCCATCAGCCGATGAAGCGAAGCGCCTGCGGATCCAGGTGTCTGCCTCAGGCAGTCCTCGAATAGCGCCGCCGCCTCGGTGAATCGGCCGGCCCGCAGCCGGACGGACGCACGGCTGCAGAGAACGTCTCTTCGTATCAGAGCCGCGACCTGTGGCTTGCGTCGCGCGACCTTCTCCGATTCTTCTATTGCGCGTGTCATGAACCGCTCGGCGTTTTCGAAATCGCCCGCGATGGCGAGATAGTTCGCGACCGCCGCATATCCGGAGTGCACGTAGGTCAGATGCGTGTGATAGATGGGGCGGGCGATCTTCCAGAGATCGAGAATCTCTTGGGCTCGGCCCGGCTCCGCGATGTCGTCCATCTTCTTCTTGAGCAGCCCGGCGTAGTTGATCCAGGGCTGGCCGCTGGCCGGGCGCAGGCCGAGCACGAAGTAGCGGCGTGCGATCTTCAGGGCCTCATCCCGGTGGTGACGTTCGAGCGCGAGCTCACCCATATCGCCATAGGCGCTCGCGACCGCATCGTGAGACATCAGCAATGAGTAGCGGTCATCGGGATCGCTGGACTTCGCCCAGTAGTCGAGGTTGCGCAGGAGGTGTGGAATGGCGAGACCGTTACGCCCGCTATTCGAGAAATAGATGGCGACGCGCTGCTCGAGCTCGGCCCGCAGCCACGACAGCCAGTCCGAGTCGTAGTGCGCTTTCGAGACGCCCACCGCCAGACGCTGGGCCTCAGCGTGATACGTCCCCGCTTCGTCGTCGAGTTCCGGCGTGGCATCGTACAAGTCCACATAGTCCGAGAGCGCATCGAGCGCCAACATGATGACCGAGATCCGCAGCCCCGCTGGCCGCTGGAACTCCGAGACACCCCGGCGTGCCGCAGTCAGCCGCTCCGCCCAGTTCTGATCGGCCTCCCAACCCGCGAGTTCGTCACGCCAGCTCGCCACGGCGTCGCCCTGAGCCGGCGAGCCGGGCTGTCCCAGCGGACCCTCTACGAGGCCGCCAGCGGAGCCCCCGATACTCGACGCGCAGCCTGTGAGGAGAAGAACGGCCAGCCATGACGCGACACGCGCCTGCGTACTCGGAGTCACTGCGCGGCTGACTGGGGTTCGACTCCCGCCTCTTGGGCGCACGAAACCCCCCAGCTTGCCCCGATCGAGCTGGCATGCTGGTAGTGCTCGACGATCTCTTCTGCGCACGCTTGCTCGAGGCGGTCGATCAGCGAAGCGCGATCGCGTTGCAGGCAAGCCAGAAACGCGCCGCGCTGCTCCGTCGTCGGACTCCAGCGGTCAACGACGGTCGTTGTACTCTTCTCCACCGTGTCGATGAAGGCGGCGCGTCTTTCCGCTCCCCAAGCACTCCAGTCGGGGCAGAACGCGCGCGCCATCGCCTCCATGCCGGGCGCCCAGCGTGGGTCGAGATTGCCGGTCTGGGCCATGTCGGCACAGACCTTGATCCGCTCGCCCGCCGGAGCAACCGCCTCTTCGACGGTGCTGGCGCCCGCCAGGCACGCTTGAGAGATCTTCTGGGCGAGTGGGCCGCGCGTGTCTGACATGCACTGCCGGAAGGTCGTTCGCTGCTTCGGCGACCAGTTCAGCGCCGGATTGCTCTCGAACGACTCCACCGACCCGCTGTCGACTTCGTCGATCCAGCTATTGTGCTCCGCAGTGCTCTGGCCGCGCCAGTCGTCGCAGAACACCTCTGTCTGTATACCGGCACAGCCGAGTGCCCAGATCCCAATGGCTGTGACCCAGGCCGCAGATCGAGTATGCGTCAGCACGATTCGTCCCCCTCCCGGTGGCTTGCTTGAGCGCCAGCATACACCCGACGGAACCGATTCAGTCAAGTGGCTGGGCGGTCTCTCGTGAGAGCGGCTCGGCGACCCGCCTACCCGCGGCTGGTCGTGTCGCCGTCGGCGCGAATGACGTGTTCGCGTCGCGGCTGTTGGTCGGCCGGCGCCTGACTGTAGTCGCCGAACGGGCCGTCTCGGCCCTTGATTGCCTCCGCCACGCCCTGCGCCGCTGCCGTTTCGATGAAATCATCTGCCTCCGGCGTATTGCGCATGAAGCCGTCGAGTAGCGGGCCGAGTAGCTGCGTCGTCTTGAGCCCCATGTTCTCGTAGGCCTGATTCACGATCAGCTTCATGGCGGCAAGCTGTGACAGTGGGATCTGCGCGAGCTCGAGTGCTCTCGAGCGCACCGTCTCCTCGAGCTGCTCGAACGGGACGGCGGCATTGATGAGTCCGATCTCGGCGGCTTCACTGCCGGACAGCGGCTTGCCCGTGAGGGCAAACTCCTTGGCGCGCGTGAGGCCCAGCCGATAGAGCCACATTCCGGTCAGGTAGCAGCCCCACATGCGCGAGTACGGCGTGCCGATCCGGGCATCCTCGGCGGCGATCACGAGATCGGCACAAAGAGCCATGTCCGAGGCGCCGCCGACGCACCAGCCATGCACCTGTGCGATGACGGGCTTGGGGCTCTGCCACAGGCTCATGAACTTGGGGACCGGTCCGGTGAACTGGCTCGTGACGGTGATCATGTCCTTGCCCGGGTCCCAACGACCATTGGTCGAGAGCTCCGGTCCCCAGTGCTCGAGCCCGCCGGAAAAGTCGAAGCCTCCGCAGAAGGCGCGGCCCGCTCCGCGCAGCACGATGACGCGAACTTCGGGGTCGCGGTTGGCGGCAGCGACCGCCTGCTCGAGCTCCTCCGGCATCGGCGGAACGATCGTGTTGAGACGCTCCGGCCGGTTCAGCGTGATCGTGCCAACCGGGCCGTCACTGGCGTAGAGCACTGTCTCGAACTCCATTTGGCCACTCCATCTTGTCGTTGGGGGGTGTCATCGCGTGAGCCGGGCGCAACCCACGAGCGAAAGGTTGACATAGTAAAGTCAATTCACTTTAGTTTCGCAAGCTGGATTCCGCCCTGGGCGCGACGACGCGAAGAGGCTCGCGCGCTCCCTCGGCCAAGAGAAGAGAGGGGAAGGCGCTGCACGACCTCATGTACGCGCCGCATTTCTACGAGGGCGCCGATCTCATCCCGGACCGGCACCGCACGCGCCTCGCGCGAGAGAGGCCAGGCGATGGCGAAGGCATCGACTGAAAGGCTCGATACGGATCGCCCGGTCGACGCGATCGACCGGGCCAGAGAGCCCCGCACCCCGCGTGGTCTCGCCACCCGGAGGCGTCTGCTCGAAGCGGCTCGCAGCGAGCTGATCGAGCGGCGCGGTGTGCTCGAGGTGGAGAGTGTGGTGGGCCGCGTCGGCGTTTCGGTGGGGCTCATCTACCGGCACTTCGGCTCCAAGGCCGGCCTCGTCAGCGCCGTTGTGCAAGCTTTCTACAAGCGCTTCGAAGATGATGTCATCACTTCGAATCCCGCGCCCAGCGCCGACTGGGCCACGCGCGAGCATGCGCGTACCCTGCGCGCTGTGGCCTTCCATTACGAAGATCCGCTCGCGCCCGTGGTGCTAGCGAGGTTGCACTCGCAGCCGGCCGTGGCCGCGCTCGAGGCACGTCAGCTCGACGCCCATATCGAGCTGGCGGCTGAGAACGTGGCGCACGGACAGGCGGTTGGCTTGGTTCCGGCGGATGTCGATCCCCGTCTCGCGGCCGCGATGGTGCTCGGCGGCTTGCGGCGTGTCCTTGTCAGCGCCATGGGGAGAGAGCCGCGTCCTTCACAGGAGCGCGTTGGCCGCGAGCTGTGGCGGTTCGTGGCTGCCATCTTGGGCTTGAGTCAGGCTGACGACTCATCTAGGGGGGATCGCCGTGGGGCTTGAAGGACGTACCGCTCTGGTGACGGGTGCCGCTCGCGGCATCGGGCGCGCAACGGCGCGCGTGCTGGCGGAGGCCGGGGCCCGCGTGGCGGTGGCCGACCGCGACGTCGCGGTCGAGGAGACGGCGGAGAGCCTGCGAAGCCAGGGGCACGAGGTGGCGGCCGTCACCTTCGACGTCGCGTCGCCCGACGGGGCTCGGGCTGGCGTGTCGCGGGTGCGCGAGGTGCTCGGCGATGTCGATGTGCTGGTCAGCAACGCGGGCATCGTCGATCACATCGCACCGCTGGTCCGAATGCAGCGCGAGCGTTGGGCGACGGAGCTGGACGTCAACCTGGGCGGTGCCTTCCACCTGTTGCAGGCAGTCCTGCCCGTAATGGTCGAACGGCGTTGGGGGCGCATCGTCGTGATCTCTTCCGTCGCGGCGCCCGGTGGGCTCTACCGTCAGGCGGGCTACGCGGCGAGCAAGGCTGGCCTGCTCGGTCTGGCCAAGACCGTCACGCTCGAGCACGCTCGCGATGGGATCACCTGCAACGCCGTGTTGCCAGGTCTGATCGAGACGGAAACAGTGGCCGCGATGCCCGAGGAGATCCGCTCCGCCGCGATCGCCGGCACGCCTGCCCGTCGCCTCGGACGCATGGAGGAAGTGGCAAAGCTCATCGCCTTTCTCGCCTCGGATGGTGCGGGCTATATCAACGGCGCCGAGATTCGGATCGACGGTGGCTTCAGCCTCAATACCGCGGCGCTCGGAAGCCGCCGAGAAGTGCGCGGTTCGAGTCAGTGATGCCCGCACGCGTGAGCTGAGTGAATGAACGGAGGTCGAAGCTGATGGCGCAGCGATGCAGCCAGTCTCGCATACCCGTCAAGCCGGTCTACGGCCCGGCAGACATGGTGGGCTGGAGCGACGAAGAGCGGCTCGGAGAGCCGGGCGCCTTTCCATACACGCGGGGCGCTCGCGCACACCCGGAGGAGCGAGGTGGTTGGATTCAGCGCGAGCTGTCCGGAGAGGGGGATGCCGCCCGTTCCAACGAACAATTCAAGTTTCTTCTCTCGAAAGGGCAGACCGGCATCGACGTGATCGGTGACACGCCCACCATGGGCTGCCTCGATCCCGACCACCCTTTCGCCGAGCATGCGGTTGGCACGCAGGGTGTTTCTCTCTGCTGCCTCGACGATTACCGCGAGCTGTACCGGGATCTCCCACTCGACGGCATAACCCTTTCGCATTCACTGCAGCCGGCCTTCGCTGTGGCGGGCCTCTACTGTGTGGCCGGGGAGCGCGGCATCTCGCCCGCCGTGCTCCGAGGATCGGTCCTCCAGGTACCGTACTACTGCGAAGACACCGGCTATGCCCTCCACATGCCATTCGATCTGCGACTGCGTTTGGCGGTCGACTCGATCGCGTTCTGCAGCGAGCAGATGCCCAGGTTCCACGCCTTTCTCGAAGACACCTACTACATCAGCGATGGAGGACTCGACGCCATCGAGGAGATGTCCCTCGGCTTCGTCGAGATCCGCGGTATCGTGCGCGCGCTGTTGGCGCGAGGCGTCGCAATCGATTCATTCGCTCCGCGAATCGCGATCTTGGTGAACTGCCGGATGGACTTCTTCGAAGAGATCGCCAAGATCCGGGCCACCCGCCGTCTCTTCGCGCGTATGATGCGAGACGACTTCGGCGCTCGCGATGCCAGGTCGCTGGCAGTCAACATCGCCGCCCACACCTCGGGTTTGTCGCTGACCGCTCAGCAGCCCGCGAACAACATCGTGCGCGGGGCCACCCAGGCGTTGGCGCTTGCGCTGGCGGGCGCCCAGGCGATCGAGGTCTCGACCTTCGACGAGGGGTTTCGGATTCCGAGTCCCGAGGCGCATCTGGTCGGACTCCGGACACAGCAGGTCATTCAGCTCGAGTCCGGTGCGACCCGCGTGGCGGATCCGCTCGGAGGCTCGTACTACGTGGAATCGCTCACCGACGAGATGGAGAAGCGCATCTGGGAGCGCGTGCTCCACATCGAAGCGGCGGGCGAGCCGCGCCAACTCTGCGAGAGCGGTTGGTTCAGGCGCGTATTTCAGGAGGCAATGGAGCGCCACGCTCGAGAGCTCGGCGATGGCACGCTGCGCAAGGTCGGCACCAACGTGCACCAGGTTCCGGATCGTGAGGATGTTCTCCTGCGAGACGTCGCGAGAGAGAAGATCGAGCCGTGCCGGGAGCGGATCGCGTGGCTGCGCGAATACCGTCAGCGGCGCGACGCAGGCCGCGTCAGCGCGAGCCTCCAAGCATTGCACGCCAGCGCAGAGGATCGCGCCAGCAATCTGATGCCGGCGATCGTCGAGGCGACGCAGGTCGGCGCCACGATGGGCGAGATGTCCGGGGTCCTGCGTATGGCCTATGGCGTGCCGGCTGATCCCTTCGGCATGCTCGAAGATCCGATCTGAGAGGAGACGCAAAGTGCGACCGATTCGAGTGCTCATCGGGATTCTGGGACTGGATCAGCACGAGGTAGGGGCCACCGTTGTAGCGCGGGCGCTTCGTGACGCCGGCATGGAAGTCGTCTACCTGGGCCGCTTCAATCTCCCGGCTGACATCGTGAAGGCCGCCGTCGAAGAGGGTGCGGATGTGATCGGCCTCTCATGTCATTCTTGGGAGTATCTCCACTACCTCGACACCCTCTTGGGCTTGCTGCGCGAACAGGAGCTGGACGTTCCGATCGTGGTTGGCGGCTCGGTGGTGACGGCGGAGGATGCGCGGGAGATCCAGGACAAGGGCGTCGCTGCGGCTTTCGGACCCACCGCGGACAGTGCCGAGATCGTCGCGACGGTCGAGCGATTGGCTGGCCGGGACTGATCCCACGCACAGAACACTAGGCTAACGTCGAACCGACCAGGAGGAACGGACTTGCGGTATGGCTTGATTCTTACTTCACCCTCGATCGAGGGCCAGATCGAGGGTGCCCGCATGGCGGAGGCCCACGGCTTCTACTCCGTCTGGGTTACCGAGTTCTTTCACCAGCACGGATTCGTGCGACTGGCTGCCGTCGGGGCGGCGACGAATCGTGTGAAGGTCGGGACGGGGATCGCGTACGCCTTCATGCGCACGCCGATGCTCGCAGCGAGCGCCGCGATGGACGTCGATGAGATCACGGGTGGCCGCGTGATCCTCGGGCTCGGGAGCGGCACGCGGTCGATGAATGAGAAGTGGTACTCGATGCCCTTCGAGCATCCGCCGGCCCCGCGCATGCGCGACGCCGTCGGTGTGATTCGCGCCGCATTCGCCGCACAGAAGGGTGGTGGCCTGCGCTACGAAGGCCCCTACTACTCGATCGGCATCCCGCAGTTCGCGCGTCCCGGCGCACCGCGGGAGCAGATCCCGGTCTACATCGCCGGCGTCAACCGCGGCATGGTTCGCTGCGCCGCCGCGGTCGCCGATGGCCTGGTCGGTCATCCCATCTACACGAGAAAGTACGTGGCGGAGAAGGTGCTCCCCGAGCTCGAGGGTTCACGCTGCGAGTTCGCTCCGTACGTGATCTGCTCGATCGCAGAGGACCGCGATCAGGCGCGTCGAGAGGCTCGCGCCCAAATCGCCTTCTACTACACCACTCGCCTCTATCACAGCGTGCTCGACGTCCACGGCTGGCGTTCGATCGGTGAGGAGATCACCGCGGCCTTTCGGAAGATGGACTTTCAGGCGATGGAGCGGGCGGTTCCCGACGAGCTGGTCGACGCGATCGCAGTGACCGGGCCCCCCGACGAGGTGCGGGATCGCATTCGACAGTGGGATGGTCTATCGGAGCACCTGCTGCTCTACTCACCGAGCGTCGGGCTGACGCCCGAGCGGGCTCGGGAGAACCTCGTCTCGATCATCGAGACCTTCGGTAGCCCGGCGCCTTCGTAGCCCCGGCTCGTGGGGCCGAGCGCGTCGCGTTCACGGCTCCCCGAATCGCTTGGCGAAGTCCACCGTCAGCCAGCGCTCGGGGCGCAGTCGTACCCGGATGTCGTCGGTCTCGCCCTCGACCCGCGAGGCTTCGATATAGCCATCGCCGAGCTCCTGGCCCAGATAGCGATGGGCGATCGGGCGGGTGTCACGCTCGAGGTCGGCCGTGTCGATCGAAACGACGGTCCCCATGACGGTGACGTACTTGTACGGGATCTGCTCTGTCTGTACGCAGAGGCTGAACGACTTGGTCCCTTGGAGCAGTGCGCCCTTGCGTGAGTCGCGGCCCGTGACGACCACGATCTCTCCGCCCGGCTCGTAGCTGTACCAGACGGGCGCGCTGAGCGGAGGACCACTGGGATCGTCCAGGCTCAGGACACCGACGTGAACGTCGGCCAGGAAGGCTTCTCGCTCGCTCTTGGTCATCGTCAGGGCGCTGGCCATGGTTGCGTTGTTACTCCGTCAGGCACTCGAGCCGGTCTACAGCGTGGACGACCGGGTTGTTGCCTGCCATGAGATGGGCGATGGCGCCGTAGACGAGCTGCTGCTGTCCGACTCGGCTCTTGCCGGCGAAAGCCGGCGACGTGACCCGGATCTCGAAGTGGCCCGGCCCGCCAGATGAAATCTCGATTTCAGCGCCGGGGATGGCGTCGAGGATGCACTTCCGGATCCCCTCGATGATCTCCTCGGCGGGCGGCCCGGCGTTGATGATCTGAAGCGCCATACTGCTCCCTCTTCGAACGCTTGGCCCTAGTGTCCTGTCCCAGGAGTTCGGTGACTATATCGACGACCATCCATCCTCGCCGGCTGCGTTGGGAATCCCTTGAAATATCTACGGATATTCCTGCGGTCTCCCGCCTTGCCCGCGAGGCGTCTGGGCGCCGATATAGTCACCGAACTCCTGGGACAGGGCACTAGTTAGTAGCGCGGAACGCTCGGATCGACCTCCTGCGACCAGACGTCGATCCCCCCCTCCACGCTGTAGACATCGCTGAAGCCGAGCGCCATGTAGTGCGCGGCCGCCGCTTGGCTGCGCAGGCCGTGATGGCAGAGGAAGACGACCTTGGTGTTCTTCGGCAGGGACTCGAGACGTTCGGCCTCCTGCTCGTTCATCTGGCTGGCGGCGGGGATGCTGGCTGTGGCCAGCTCTTCGGGCGGGCGCACGTCGAATAGCTCGAAGCTCTCCTCGGCGTCGAGCGCCTGCTTGAGCTGCTGAACGCTCATCGGCTTGGGCTGCGGCGCGTTGGGGTTGTCGACTTTGAAGCTGGGTCCCTGCGGCGTTTCCGTCGCGTCCAGCGTGATGCCGTCGGCACGTCCAGCACTCAGGCGATCGATCATCAGCGTTACGCCGTTCGACTCGACCGCCATGTCGAGGGCCTGGTTAGGTGCCATCGAGAGTCCGCTCTGGTAGCGGGCGTCCACGCTGAGATGAAGGCTGCGGTCCGGGCCTCCGTGCTGCGCCTGCAAGGCCCGCAGGATGTTGGCGGCCGTGTCCGTGATCTGGATCTTCGGCGTGACGACCGGAGCCGGCGTCACTCCGAGCGTCTCGGCCAGCTCGTTCGAGACAGCGAGTTCCTTGATGATGTCGCAGCCGCCGACGAACTCGCCCTTCACGTAGAGCTGCGGAATCGTCGGCCACGAAGAGAAGGCCTTGATGCCATCGCGGATGTCCGGGTTCGCGAGCACATCGATCGTGGCGTACTCGGAAACGTACGTGTCCAGAATCTGAACGACCGTGGCGGAGAAGCCACACTGAGGCGCGCCGCGCGTGCCCTTCATGAACAGTACGATCTCATCGTTCTCGATCAGCTTGGTGATTTGTTGGCGGGTGGCTTCCGCGGGGGCCATGGGCGGCTACTCCTGGGCGATTGGTCGAAGGGCCTGAGGGTAGCGCAACCAAGTCCTTCAAGAAGTCGATTGGCGGATCAGCCGAGCTCAGCCGGGAGAAGGCCCGGCGCTTCTTGACCTTCTTGGCTGCAGATTTCGGGGATCACGGTCTGCAGTCTGATGGCGGCGCGCGGGACCGAGGCGCCAGTCAGCTCGTCAGACTGACGAGGTCGGCCAGAATCCGCAGGCCTTCGAGCTGCTGAGGGGAGGGCTCCTTCGGGTCGGAGTCGGTCGCAGCGGTCTCCTCGACGGCGCCACCGTTCTTCGCGGCCTCCTCCTCCTTTTCCTTGAGCAGGTCGGCCAGATGCACGACCCCGTTGCGCTCTTCGGCCTTGGCCTTCCGCTCGCGGATCTCGCTGAACTCCTTGCTCTCGGCCACGCGCTTCGCGGAGCGCTGCTTCAACTCCGCGACGATGTCGCTCGTGACGACCGGCCAGTGGGCCTTCTCGCTTCTGCCCTTGGCCTCCGTCATGTTCTTCTCGCTGAGGAAGGGGACGATGGACTGGCTCGGCAGCGAATAGTCCTGGTACTTCTCGCCGAATTCATCGGTCGCGAAGACGGAGGGGATCTCGACATCGGCCGAGACGCCCGCATGCTGTGTCGACTTGCCACCCGGGCGAAAGAACAGGGCCGTCGTGACCTTGAGTGCGCCCAAGTCTCCCGTCAGCGGGACCATGCTCTGAACCGTGCCCTTGCCGAAGGTGTGGTCGTCACCCACGATGACCGCGCGACGGTAGTCCTTCAGCGCGCCAGCCACGATCTCCGACGCGGACGCGCTGACGCGCGAGGTGAGCACGACCATGGGGCCGTCATAGACGATCGACGAGTCGCGGTCGCTCAGCACCTGGATCTTGGAATAGGCGTCCTTCACGGCGACCACGCCACCCCGCTCGATGAAGAAGCCGGCGATGTCGACCGAATTCTCGAGCAGCCCCCCGCCGTTGCGGGACAGATCGAGCAGCAGCCCCGCCGCGCCTTCGGCATCGACTTGCTTGAGCAATTGCTGGATGTCGCGCGAACTCTGACGCTCGCCCGGGTCGCGTCCACCGTAGAAGGAAGGCAGCTCGAGGATCGCCAGCTTGATCGGCTCGCCCTTGATCTCCACCTGCTCAATGCGCAGCTTGGCCGCCTGTTCCTCCAGATTGATCTTGTCGCGCACGATCGTGACGCGGAAGCGCTCCGTGACTTCGCTCTGGCGTAGCACCGTCAGGTGAACCTTCGTTCCCCGCTTGCCCCGAATCAGCCGGACCACGTCTCGCAGATCCATGTCGATGATGTCGACCGGCGTCTCGTCAGCCTGCGCCACGGCGATGATCTTGTCCTTCGGTTCGAGTATGTCGAGCGAGTCGGCGGCGCCACCGGGGATCACCTTCTCGACCACCGAGTAGCCGTCCCGCGAGGACAGAGCGACTCCGATGCCGTCCAACGAGAGCTCCATGCCGATCTTGAAGTCCTCGTGCACATCTCGGGAGAGATAATTGGAGTGGGGATCGAGAGCGGAGGCAAAGGCGTCGAGGTAGGACGCGTAGATGTCCTCCTCGCTCTGCTCTTCGACCCGCTTGGTCATCAGCTCATAGCGGTGGATCAGCTTCTGCTTGGCCTCCGCGAGCGCCATCTCCGAGCTCAGGTAGTTGGAAATCTGAAAGTGCACGAGCCGCGTCGCCAGTTCGTCGCGCGCCTCGGCTGTCCTCGAATGGCTTCGCTTCTCGGGATCGATGATCAGCACGGCGTTCGTGTCGAGCGCGTAGGACTCGTCTTCGAGCAGCTTGCGGGTGAACTCCTGCATGCGCGCGTATCGCTTGACCATCTCCTTGTGGATCGCGGTCAGGAGCGAGCAATTGCCGTCGCGCACGTCCTGGAGGATTCCCTGGAGTCGCTGCTGCAGACTCTGCACGTCGCTCAGCAGCAGCATGCTCTTGGAGGGGTCGAGGCGCCGTATATAGGTATCGATGACGCGTTCTCGTAGCTCCTCGTTGAGGTAATGGAAGCTGATGTGTTTGTGGAGATAGGTGCGTGAGAGCTCCGGGATTCGGGCGCAGCTCAGCGAGGCCGGCTTACGTGCCGCCGCCGGGCCGGCGATCAGCAGGAGCAGTAAGACCAGCGTCGCGCAGGTCGCCGCGAGTGCCGCAGAGCGACCGCCATCGGTTCGTTTGACTGTCATAAAACGCAATGATAACAGCTAGATGCTTCCTTGCTCACCCGTTGGCCCCCGCGTTCGTCGCTTTTCTTGTCGGCACTCCGCAGCCGCTCGCCGCTCGCTCCGAGCCGCGCAGAGAGCTTGTCGGACCGGCGATCCGCGGACTGAAATTGTTCCTTCGGACGGCAGCACCGACGCATGGAGCGGTCTCAAGTCCGCTGCCCGCGGCGAAGCCCCCGGGGCCGTTTGCATGCGCGCCTCAGGCGCGCAGCGCTGGCATCACACTCTCAGCGAATAGCCGTGCCGGCACGCGCGTATCGCGCCCGAAGAATTCGATCAGAAAGCTCGTGCAGCCGAGCGCGCGGTGTCGCTCGATGCAGTCCACCACCCGCTGCGGCGTACCCCAGATGCCGTGCTCTTCCAGCCCCGCCCCCATGTGGCCGCCGTAGATCTTCTGGGCCTTGGCGAGTGCCGCGCGTGCCGCCGCTTCGCCCTCGGCGACGATCACCACGCACTGTTGCGAGATCTGGATGCGATCGAAGTCGCATGAGAGCTCGTCGCACCGGCGCTTCAGCGCCTCGATCTTCTGCTCGAGCTGGGGCTGTGTGATCGCCATGTTGTTCCAGATGTCGGCGTGGCGAGCCGCAATGCCCATCAGAACGCGCTCGCCCGTGCCGCCGATGAGAATCGGCGGCCGGCGCACCGGCTTGGGTTCGCAGATGGCGTCGTTGACTCTGAAGTGTGTTCCCGCGAAGGTCGTGCGCTCCTCGCTCCACAGCCCGTTGAGGATCTGCAGACACTCCTCGAGAGCCCGCATCCGCTCGCCCAAAGGCGGGAAGGGATTGCCATACGCCTCGAACTCCGGCTGAAACCAGCCCGCCCCGAGCCCCATGATGACGCGCCCTCCCGCGATCTGATCGATGCTGGCCACCTGCTTGGCCAGCATGGCCGGGTTGCGGAGGAAGGGCGGGGTGACGAGGCTGCCGAGCTCGATCCGTTGCGTGATCGCCGCCACGGCAGCCAGCAGACTCCAGGCCTCCAGAATCGGCAGCCGCGGGTCGGGCACTCCGTAGACGTGGTCACACGCCCAGGCCGAGTCGAAGCCGAGGCGGTCGAACTCGATTGCCGCCTCTCTGGCTTCCCGCCAGTCGCGCTTGATCTGGGGAAGTGTGACGCCGAAGTGCAGCGGGTGGGACATTGGCGATCTCCGGCTCCTCGCTCGTGGGCTCATCTGAACTTCGAAAAATCGGGTGCGCGTTTCTCGCCGAAGGCGCGGCGTCCTTCGCCGGCCTCCTCACTCTTGCCGAAGTGCTCCAGTCCGGTGAAGGCGAGTCGACCCTGGCCGCCGATGTGGGCGCTATCGGCGTTGAAGGAGTGCTTGATGAAGCGCAGTGCCGATGGCGAGAGGCCGGCGATCTCGCCACCCCACCGCAGCGCCTCCTCCATCAGCTCCTCGGCCGGGACGATCTTGTTCACCAGTCCCCAGCGCTCGGCCTGTTCGGCCGAATACTGACGGCAGAAGAACCAGATCTCACGGGCTCTCTTCTCCCCTACGACTCGCGAGAGATAGGCCGTGCCGTAGCCGGCGTCGAAGGAGCCAACCTTGGGCCCCGCCTGCCCGAAGGTGGCGTGCTCCGCGGCGATCGTGACGTCGCAGACCACGTGAAGGACGTGGCCGCCCCCGATCGCGTAGCCGTTGACGGCTGCGATCACCGGCTTGGGCGTAGCGCGGATGACCTCGTGAAGCGCCTCGATTTCGAAGATCCCGTTTTCGCTCGTGCCGTAGCCGCCGGTCTCCAGGTACTCTTTCTGATCGCCTCCCACGCAGAAGGCACGCTCGCCGGCTCCTGTCAGGATCACGCAGGCGATGCGCGAGTCGGCCCAAGTGCTCTTGAATGCGTGAATCAGCTCCTCGACGGTTCGCCCCCGAAACGCATTGAGGCGCGTCGGGCGGTTGATCGTGATGATCGCGCTGGCCTCGCGGACCTCGATTTCGACATCTCGATACTCCATTTATTCCTCCGCTACCCACGCATCTCCAGATCACAGCTTGGCGGAGAATCTCGGCATGCGGAAGGGGCGCGCCGCGGGCCAGCGTCCTGTCTCGGAAGCTCGAGGACGCTAGGCTCGGGGCCGGGCCGAGGCTGGGGCGCGCGGTCGAGACGAGGGACGGGGGCAAGAGAAGATGGCCGGCCAGCAGTACGAAATCCGTGAGAATCTGACTTCGCTCGATCTGCGCCTGCGGGCCAGCGCGGCCGCGATGCCGGAGGGGCTGGCCGAGCTGATTTCGGCCATCGCGCTGGCGGGCAAATCGATTGCTCAGAAGGTGCGGCGTGCTCGTATCGAGGATGTCGTCGGCGAGGTCGGGGTCACCAACGTACAGGGAGAGGTGCAGCAGAAGCTCGACGTCATCTCCAACGAGTTGCTCAAGCACACGCTCGCCCGCATCCCGTCTGTTGCGGTGATCGCCAGCGAAGAGGAGGAAGAGGTGCTCGTCCTCCGCAACCGCTCGGACGGTGGCGTCTTCAGCGTGTTGTTCGATCCGCTCGATGGCTCGTCGAATATCGACGTCGGTGTGGGTATCGGGACCATCTTCAGCGTCCTTCCCAATCGTGAAGAGAGCACCGACACCGCCGCCTCGGCGCTTCAGCCCGGCACCAGCCAGCTCGCCGCCGGCTATGTGCTCTATGGCTCCCAGGTCGCTCTGGTTCTCACCATCGGTGACGGCGTCGATATGTACGTGCTCGACCCGTGCCTGGGGGAGTTCGTGCTCGTCGCGGAGGGGCTCCGCATGCCGGACCGAAAGAAGGTCTACTCGCTCAACGAAGCCTACGTGGACACATTCCCCGAGAGCTACCGCCGCTACCTGACGCATGCTCACAAGAGCGGCTACAGCGGTCGCTACATCGGGTCCATGGTGGCGGATGTGCACCGCACCTTGATCAAGGGAGGGGTCTTTCTGTATCCCCCGACCGAGTCCAATCCCGACGGCAAGCTGAGGCTCCTCTATGAAGCGAACCCGATGAGTCTGTTGATCGAGCAGGCGGGGGGGCGCGCCTCGACGGGCAGCGGACGCATCCTGCAGGTCCGCCCGACCCGGGTGCATCAACGCACACCGGTCATTCTGGGCTCCGCGGTCGAGGTCGAGCAGGTCGAGAGCCATCAGCCCTGAATTCGAGAGCCATCAGCCCCGGTTTCGAGAGCCATCAGCCCCAATATCGAGAGCCATCAGCCCCAATATCGAGAGCCGTCAGCCCTGACGGCAAACGCCATGAGCGCTGATCGAGCGCGACGACATCCCGATTCATTGCCGAGTCCGCTGCATCTGGACTTCGCTATCGTGTGCCCTGCAGAGTCAGCAAGACGCGCCCACGATCCAGGAGGTAACGAGAAGAGCCATGGCCGAATTTCACTATCAGCCGCTTTTCGAATTGGGCGAGGACGACACCCCCTACCGCAAGCTGACTTCGGACCACGTCAGCACCAGCACGTTCCAGGGGCGCACGATCCTCGAGGTAGAGCCGGAGGCGCTCCGCATGTTGGCCGCGGAGGCGTTTCGGGACGTTTCCCATTTGCTGCGCCCGGGGCATCTGGAGCAGCTCGCCAAGATTCTGGAGGACGCCGAGGCCTCGAACAACGATCGCTTCGTCGCGCTCGAGCTACTGAAGAATGCCAACGTGGCGGCCGGCATGGTGCTGCCCTCCTGCCAAGACACCGGCACGGCCATTGTCGTCGCAAAGAAGGGCCAGAACGTCTTCACTTCCGGTGACGACACCGAGACGCTTTCGCACGGCATCTTCGACACGTACAGCAAGTCCAGCCTGCGCTACTCGCAGAACGCGGCACTCGACCTCTATCAGGAGACGAACACCGGCTCGAACCTGCCGGCGCAGGTGGACATCTACGCCACAGGGGGAGGCGAGTACCGGTTCCTCTTCATCGCGAAGGGCGGGGGCTCGGCGAACAAGTCCTACCTCTTTCAGGAAACCAAGGCATTGCTCAATCCCGAGTCGCTGCTGCGATTCTTCGCCGAGAAGATCAAGCTGCTCGGGACGGCGGCGTGCCCGCCCTATCACCTCGCCGTGGTGATCGGGGGTACCTCTGCCGAGTCCACCCTCAAGACCGTCAAGCTGGCGAGCTGTCGCTACCTCGACGCCCTGCCGACGACCGGCAACGAACGCGGGCGGGCCTTCCGGGATCTCGATCTCGAGGAGCAGATCCTGAAGCTCACGCGCGACAGTGGAATCGGCGCCCAGTTCGGCGGCAAGTACTTCTGCCACGACGTGCGGGTCATTCGGCTGCCCCGCCACGGTGCATCCTGTCCGGTGGCGATGGGGGTCTCGTGCTCCGCGGATCGCCAGATCCTCGGCAAGATCAACGCGGATGGCGTCTTTCTCGAGCAGCTCGAGACGAATCCGGCCAAGTACCTGCCCGATCTCGCCAGCTACCAGCTCGAGGCCGAGCCAGTCCAGATTGATCTCGCGCAGCCGATGGACCGCATCCGAGAGCAGCTCAGCCAGCATCCCGTGACAACGCTGCTGCACCTGAACGGTCCGATCATCGTGGGCCGCGATATCGCCCACGCGAAGCTCAAGGAGCGCATTGATCAGGGTCAGGACCTGCCGCAGTACGTGAAGGACCACATCGTCTACTACGCGGGTCCGGCCAAGACGCCGGAGGGCTATGCCTCGGGATCCTTCGGGCCTACCACGGCAGGTCGCATGGACTCCTACGTCGACCTCTTCATGGAGCACGGTGGCAGTTTCGTGACGCTCGCAAAGGGCAACCGCTCCAAGGCCGTCACGGACGCCTGCAAGAAGCATGGTGGCTTCTATCTCGGGTCTGTCGGTGGGCCGGCGGCGATCCTGGCTCAGGACTGCATCACCAGCGTCGAGGTCCTCGAGTACGAGGAGCTCGGCATGGAAGCGATCTACAAGATCGAGGTCAAGAACTTCCCGGCCTTCATAATCGTCGACGACAAGGGCAACGATTTCTACGCCGATCTGTAGCTTGCCCGGCCGTGTGTGTCTGCGCGGCCCGTCACCAATCCGACAGCAATGGGTGTTGAGAAGGGGGCCATGCGCTCGTGAGCCCTTCTCGTCACCTATCGCGCGCAGAAATCAGGCCTAAAGCAAACCGATGTTTGAAAGTTGGGTATAACACCCGATGCCGGGTGCTCGAACGCCCCAGGACCCTCTCAGGTAACCGCTTTGTGTCATCTGGACGAATGGGGGGGATCGAGATGAAGCTTCACAGCGTGGTCATGGGTCTTGTAATCACAACGTTCTCGGCGCTTGCTTGCGCCACGGTCGAGACGCCAGCCCCGGAGCTGGCATCGCAGGAGCGAGCTGACGATCAGCTCAACGAGGCAGTCGGCCCGTCGTTGCGCGGGGTCTATCGCGTTCAGGGGAGTGCTCTGGACGGGGACGTGCGGCGTGTGGTCAGCGGCTACGTCGTCATCCGGGAGGTCGAGGATGGCTACGTCTCGAGCTACTCGCTTCGCACTCAGCACCAGAGCCGTGGCCTGGTCACTTCGGGCGAGCTGATCGGATACGGTCGCGGGCGTCTGGCCGGTGGTGATCTGCGAGAGACGACCCGCATCCAGAGTGTCGTCTCGGCCGCGGCGGGCGTCGATGTGCGCTTCCCGTTCGTGCCGCGGAAGGTCAGCCCGCGCATGGTCTCCCACACCACGGGGAGACTGGAGGCAG
Organism: Deltaproteobacteria bacterium; assembly: GCA_029261835.1. Taxonomy (GTDB): domain Bacteria; phylum Myxococcota_A; class UBA9160; order UBA9160; family UBA4427; genus JAJDAO01. Next base: position 55,503 of record JAJDAO010000009.1, read on the forward strand.
ACGGGAGCATCGCCCTGGAGATCGAGGGTTCGGGCGAGGACGCGGGGCACGGGCCGCTGCACCTGGTCACGCGCCTGGAGGGCCGGCGGATCGAGCCGACCGAGCTGCCCGCCAGCGTGCGTAGCGTCGTGCTGACCGGCAGCGCCCTCGCCAGGCGCTGAACCCGGCGTGTCGCGGTCGCTCGCCTGATCCGCTGCGGGGTGGCGCCCGCGTCGCGGACTGTGCTCCCATAGCGCGTCCGTGCGTGTGATTCAGATCGAGAGCCGGGACGACCCGCGAATCGAAGGCTACCGCGACCTCAAGGAGGTGGCTGTACGGCAAAGGCGTGGCCTCTTCGTGGTCGAGGGGCGCGGGACACTTCGCTGTCTGGTCGAACGCTCGAGCTATCGGCCGCGCTCCGTGCTGGTGAATCCCGCGGCCTTCGACGCGATGCAGGGAGTGCTCGCCCGGCTCGATGAAGAGACGCCCGTCTATCGGGCGACGCGCTCGGTTCTGCACGAGGTGGCGGGCTTCGATGTGCATCGGGGCTGTCTGGCACTCGCCGAGCCCGCCGAGCCGGTCGCACTCGATCGGTTCCTCGCCGCTCGCGGTGCGCCGGCCCGCGACTCCCTGATCGTGGTGCTCGAGGGCTTGACGAACCTCGACAACGTGGGCGGGGTCTTCCGCAACGCCATGGCGTTCGGTGTCGACGGCGTACTGCTGTGCCCCCGTTGCTGCGATCCCCTCTACCGGAAGGCGATCCGCACCTCCATGGGTGCGACGCTGTGTGTCCCCTTTACTCGCGCCCTGAGCTGGCCCGAGGGTCCGCTGGCCGCTCTGCGGGAGGCTGGCTACAGCCTGGTGGCGCTCGATCCAGCCGGGCAGGCGCTCGATGACAGACGGACGGGCGGCTCGCGCGCCGCGCTCCCGCGGCGCGCGGCGTTGCTCTTCGGGACCGAGGGCGTGGGGATCTCGCCGGAGGCTCTGGCGATGGTCGACTTGCGGCTGCGCATCGACATGGCGGCGGGCATGGACTCCCTCAACGTCGCCACGGCATCGGGCATCGCTTTGCACAGATTCTTCGACGGGCCGGGGAGGGCGGCGAGTTGAGACCCCTGCTGATCGTCGAGGCCGGGCAGACGCTGCCTGAAGTCCGGGCCCGGCGCGGCGACTTCGAGCTGTGGATCCGAGCCGGGCTGGGCCAACCGCAGGTCGCGGTCCACGCGGTGCCGGTCTATCGCGGCGCACAGCTGCCAAGCCCTGCCGGCTGCTGCGGGGTCATCGTGACGGGGTCCCCGGCTCTGGTGACGGATCGCGAAGACTGGAGCGAACGAACAGCGCGCTGGCTGCTCTCGGTCGTCGAGAGTGGTCGACCACTGCTCGCGATCTGCTATGGGCACCAGCTTCTCGCGCACGCGCTCGGCGGTATCGTTGGGCCAAGTCCGAAGGGGCGCGAGATCGGCACTGTCGAGGTGCACGTCGACGCGGGCGACGATCTCCTGCTCGGCGGGCCGCCGCGCGTCATTCGCGTGCAGGCCAGCCACGTCGAGTCCGTGCTCGAGCTACCGGCGGGAGCCCGCAGGCTGGCGTGGAACGAAGCCGATCGCAATCACGCCTTTCGCGTTGGTGAGCGCGCCTGGGGCGTGCAGTTCCACCCCGAGTTCGACGCCGACATCGTCAGGGGATATATCGCCGGCCGCCGGCAGGCTCTGGAGCACGAGGGGCTGGACCCCGACGAACTCCTGCGGGCGAGCGCCGACTCGCCCGATGGCGCGTCGCTGCTCGCTCGCTTCTGGGAGATCGCCCGGCCGCAGTCGGAGCTTCGTGAATAATCCGGGCTAGTGGACCTGCTGGCTCAGGCTGCCCCAGATCTCGTCCCACTGGGCTTCGGCCGCGCAGGCGGCGTCCTGCATGGACTGGCCGAAGGCGAGGATGATCTTGCCGCTTGTCCACGGTGCGGCAGGGGTGCGGACGACCGCGACCCAGGCGTTTTCAGCTTCCTCATCGCTCTTGTTGCGATAGACGACGCCACCGACCTGCTTGATCCAAGCGCGCGCTTCATGGTGGTTCATGCTGATCGGCTTCATGGGATGATCCCCTGGTGGTTGTGAGCGATCCGAGTGGGGCGATTAGTATAGGGTCGATCGGGTCATTGATGGAGTGACTCTCGGCAGTTGATCGGCAGGCATTCCGCCGAAGTAGCGATTCGTCCGGAGACAACGCCGCGGCCGGTTGCGGCGTGACCCGCAGCGGTTCAGGCGGCTCGTGCACTCGGCTGCCCTCCGGGTGGACATTGCGAGCGATCACTCTTAGAATTATCACATGCAATATCGGGTCGAAGAGCTCGCCAACGCGGCAGGCGTGCGGGTTGACACCGTGCGCTTCTATCAGGGCCGCGGATTGCTCCAGAAGCCACGCCGCCAGGGCCGAGTGGCGATCTACGATGACGCACATCTGACACGCCTCAGGCAGATTCGCGGGCTGCTCGAACAGGGCTTCACGCTGGCGCAGATCCGGCGTGTGCTCGAGCCGCGCGAGTCCGCCGAGCCGACCGAGCCTCTGCTCGAGGCGTTGGTGCGAGAGGGCGTCGGTCAGCGGACGTTCTCGAGAGCTGAGCTGGCGAGCGAGGCCGGCGTGCCCGAGGCGCTGATCCAGGCCGCGCAGGCAGCCGATCTCGTGGAGCCCATACAGGTCGATGGCGAGCCGCGCTTCAGTCAGTCAGACCTCGAAATGGCCCGCGCGGCGCTGGCGATCCTGGGAGCCGGCTTTCCGCTGGACGCACTGCTCAGAATCGCTGTCGATCACGCGCGAAGCGTCCGGTCGCTGTCGGACGCCGCCATCGATCTATTCGATGACTACATCCGCAAGGCCGGCGGTGACGAGCCGGCGATCACCGACGCCTTTCGTCGTTTACTCCCCGAGGCCACTCGGCTCGTAGCGCTGCACTTTCAGCGGACCCTGGTGAATCGGGCGCTGGAGCGACTGCGCGGCAAGGCGGATGGCCGCACGCTCGAGCGGGCGCTGTCGGCGGTTCGTTCGGGGCGCCTGGAGGTTGAATGGCGTTAGCACATCTTCCGCGCGATCGTGAGAAGCACCTGCTGGTGCGCGAGATGTTCGATCGCATCGCGCCGCGCTACGACACCATGAATCGGCTCCTTACGGCCGGCCTGGATCAGCGCTGGCGGCGGGAGGCCCTGGCGGCGGCGGCGGTCGGGTCGGGCGATTGCCTGCTCGATCTCGCCTGCGGCACAGGGGATCTCGCGCAGCTCGCCGCCGAGCTTGGTGCGCGAGTGGTCGGGCTCGACTTCGCCAGTGTGATGCTGGCGCACGCCCGTCGGCGCGGCGTAGCCGCGGAACTCGTGCGCGGAGACGCCGCCTCGCTCCCACTGCGCAGTGCCAGCGTCACGGTGGTGACATCGGGCTTCGCGCTGCGCAATTTCGTGTCGTTGCCCGTCGTCTTCGCAGAACTCGCGCGGGTTCTCGAGCCGGGCGGTCGCGTCGCGCTGATCGACGTCGATCGTCCGCGGGCCGCATGGCTGCGGGCTGCGCACTCGCTGTATTTCGATCGCGTGGTTCCCTTGGTTGGCGGACTGCTCTCGGATAGAGATGCCTATCGCTATCTGCCCGACTCCACATCGTATTTGCCGCCCCGCGAGGTGCTTCTCCGGCTGCTGCGCCAGGCCGGATTCGAGCACGTCGAGCGGCGTTCGCTGCTTCTCGGCTCGGCACAGATTCTCACAGGCGTGCGTTCCCAGTGACCGGTCCCAGGCATCGGCGAGGAACGTTGGACACCGGATTCGAGCCCCCCATGCATGCGTTTCCGCTCCCCCTTCGGCCCGGCACTCCATCGTTCGCTTCAGTGAGGCGGGCCCTCGAAGCAGGTGTCGCCGCGGCCAGTGAGAGCGGGTGCGGTCAGCTGCTGGCGGTGCGGATGCCACTCGCTGCTCTCGATCCGCTGGTCGCCTATGCGGCCTGGGAGGACGACGAGCGCTTCTACTGGGAGCAGCCGGCCGAGCGCAGCGCGCTGGCCGCTCGCGGCTGCGTGCTGGAGGTCGAGAGCAGCGGCCCGGGGCGTTTTCGTGAGGTTTCGACCCGCGCGCGGGAGATCTTCTCGCGTCTTGCTCTGGTGGGCTGCGAGGCGCCCGAGCGAGCGGGACCGCTGCTGGTCGGCGGCTTCTCCTTCGCCGAACACGGCTCCACAGCTTCCGAATGGGCCACGCATCCGGCGGGCCGTCTGGTTCTGCCCGAACTCCTGCTCAGCAGGTCCGGCGACAAGTGCTGGTGTACTGTCAGCCGGCTGATCGAGCCCGGCGCGCCGCCAGAGCGAGAGTGGCGCGAGCTGTTCGAGCAGCTCGAGGCGGCTCGTGCCTGGCAGGGCCTCGGATGGCTCGACCCGCAGTGCGAGCAAGAGGTGCTGCCGAGAGGCGGTGACCTCCAGCCGTTTCCGCCCGGGGCGGAGTACCGCGTCGTGGCCGACCGAGCCCATTCGGTGTATCGGCAGCAGGTAGCCGCGGCGCTCGAGGCCATCGTCGGAGGGGAGATCGAGAAGGTCGTGCTCGCTCGCTCGCTCGAAGTCTTTCACTCGGGACGCTTCGAGCTGCCACGCTTCCTCGATCGCCTGCGTGACACTTACCCGTCCTGCGTGACCTTCGCGGCCAGTCGCGGTGCGAAGAGCTTCATCGCCGCCTCACCCGAGCGTCTCGTGTCGCTGGCAGGCGACACGATCGAGAGCGGCGCGCTGGCGGGCTCGGCACCGCGCGGTCGCACGCCCGAGGAGGACGAGCGGCTGGGGCGTGATCTGCGTGAGAGCAAGAAGAACCAGGCCGAGCACGCCGCCGTGGTGCGCGCCATTCGCGCGGCGCTCACGGAGGTGTGCGGTGCTGTCGAAGGCCCGGAGACCCCGGGTCTGCTGCGAATCGAGGGCATCCAGCATCTCTGCACGCCACTGCGTGGTCGGCTGTCGGCCGAAGGCCGGACAGTCTGTCGGACTGTTCTCGACCTGGTGGACCGTCTTCACCCGACGCCGGCCGTCGGCGGACTCCCACGCGAGCCCGCACTGGCCTGGCTCGAGCGCCGCGAAGCGCTCGACCGCGGCTGGTACGCGGGGCCGGTGGGCTTCCTTGACGCTTCGGGCGGGGGTGAGTTCTGGGTGGCCCTGCGCTCAGCGCTGATTCGCAATCCGGAAGCCGGCGGAGCAGAGGGCGAGGGCACCTGCGCGCGTGCGCGGCTCTTCGCGGGCGCCGGTATCGTGCTGGGCTCCGACCCTGAACTGGAGCTGCGCGAGACCAGGCTCAAACTGCGGGCGCTGCTGGCCCCGCTGACGGAAATCTAGCCGTGAGATCCGCAGAAGAAGCGACAGTTGCGGCTGCACCCGACGCGCGCGAGGCCTTCGTCGCCGCCTTCTTCGACGAACTCCAGCGCAGCGGTGTCGATCACGTATGTGTGTCGCCCGGCTCCCGCTCCACTCCGCTGGCCGTTGCCGCAGCGCGTTGCAGCGGGTTGCGTTGCTGGTCGCATCTCGACGAGCGCTCGGCCGGTTTCTTCGCGCTCGGCCTGGCGCGCGCCTCGGCCGCGCCGGTGGCGCTGGTCTGCACATCGGGAACGGCAGCAGCCAACTATCTGCCCGCCGTGGTGGAGGCCCACTACGCGCGTGTGCCGCTGTTGGTGTTGACCGCCGACCGTCCGCCGGAGCTGCGCGAGTGGGGTGCGGGCCAGACGATCGATCAGCTCGCTCTCTACGGCCGGCACGTTCGGCGCTTCGTTGAATTGCCGGTTCCCGAACCGGGGCCCGGGCCGCTGCGCTACGCGCGTAGCCTGGCCTGCCGCGCGGTGGCTGAGGCGATGGGCCCGCCAGCCGGTCCGGTCCACCTCAACTGGCCGCTGCGCGAGCCGCTGGAGCCCGTGTCGGACAGGCATGGCGCCGTCGACTTCGCTGCGGGCGATACACTGGCCGGGGTCGGTCGGCCGAGCCGGCCCTACGCCGAGGTGAGAATCGCTACGCCGCGAGTGAGCGAAGAGCAGCGGTCGGAGCTGGTTGCTCTCGTTCGCGGCCACGAGCGGGGTGTCGTTGTCTGTGGTCCGGCGCCGCCCGTGCCCGGTCTGGCTCAGGCGGTGGCCGAGCTTGCCCGAAAGGCCGGCTGGCCGATGCTCGCCGATGCCACCTCGCAGCTTCGCCGCGGACCCCACTGTGCGAACGGGCCCGTCATCGCGCACGCCGATCTGCTGCTGCGTGACGCCGAATTCGCCGCCGGCCATGCGCCCGAGGTGGTACTTCGCGTCGGCGACACGCCGGTGAGCAAGGCCCAGCGTTTGTGGCTCGAAGCCGCCCCGCCCAAGCACCTGTTGCTGGTCGATCCGGACGGCGGCTGGAACGAGCCGAGTCACCTCGCGTCGGGCGTGCTGCGCGTCGACCCGCTGACGCTCTGCCGCGATCTCGCACGGGAGCTGGGGGAGCCGCGTGAGAGCGAGTGGCTGCGTTCCATGCTGGCGGCCGACCGCATCGTGGGCCGGGCCGTGACGCGGGCGATATCGGCCGAGTCCGCGCTGCTCGAGCCGCGCGCCGTGCAGGAGCTGGCGCGGCTGCTGCCCGATGTCGCGCTGCTCTACGTTTCGAACAGCATGCCGGTGCGCGACCTCGACGCGTTCCTGCCCGCCTGCGAGCGCCCGCTGACGGTTCTGTGCAACCGCGGCGCCAACGGCATCGACGGTGTGCTCTCGAGCGCGCTCGGTGCAGCCGCGGCGGGGCGCGGGCCCGTGGTCCTGCTCACCGGCGACCTCGCCTTCCTGCACGATCTCGGTGGTCTGCTGGCTGCCAAGCGCCACGATCTATCACTTACCATCGTGTTGCTCAACAACGACGGCGGGGGAATCTTCTCGTTCCTGCCGATTGCCGAGTACGGAGAGGCGGTAGACTTCGAAGATCTGTTTCGCGTGTCCCACGGCCTCGATTTCTCTCACGCGGCCGCGCTCTTCGGTATGGACTACAGCCGCGTACAGTCGTGGCCGGAGTTTCGCGCGGCCGTCGAACGATCGATGGCCAGCGTCCGGACGAGTCTGATCGAGCTGCCGGTCGAGCGGGACGCCAACGTGCAGCACTTCCGTGAGTTGGTTCGTGTCGCGTCGCTCGCCCTGTCTTCGGGAGCGATGCGATGAGCCCGCGCGAAGAGCGCTTGGTCGCGGCTGGAGACGTCTCGCTCTGGGTCGAGAGTGTCGGTGAGGGTTGCCCGGTGGTGCTGCTGCACGGCTTCACGGGTTCGGCGCAGAGCATGGCGAGTACGGCGGCAGCGCTCGGCGACGGCTACGAGACGCACTGTGTCGAGCTGGTCGGCCACGGACGCAGCGATGCGCCGGAAGCGCTCTGCCACTACGAAATGGCGAGTTGCGTTTCACAGCTACTGGCCGTATTCGACGCGCTCGAGCTCGCCTGCCCCCACGTCATCGGCTATTCGATGGGTGGGCGTGCGGCGCTCTCGCTTGGTGTCGCACAGCCGCAGCGCGTGGCCTCCTGTCTACTCGTCGGCGCGAGCCCGGGTATCGACGACGCGTGCCAGCGGGCCGCACGCGTGCGGGCCGATGAGGCGTTGGCGGCGCGGATCCTCTCCGACGGCATCGAGTCCTTCGTCGAGCGCTGGATGGCACAACCGCTCTTCGCGAGTCAGCGGCGCCTGGGGCGGGAGGCTCTGGCCCGCGCGCGAGCGCAGCGCCTACTCAACCGTCCCCACGCGTTGGCCGCCAGCCTGCGTGGCATGGGGACCGGTGCGATGCCGCCCCTACACGATGCGCTCTCGAAGCTGGTAACGCCCGTCTGCTTGGTCGTTGGCGAGGAGGACGCCAAGTTCGAGGCCATCGCCCGAGACATCGGGCAGCGGCTTCCCAATGGGCGAGTTGAATGCCTGGAGCAGGCCGGTCACGCCGCTCATCTCGAGAGCCCACACGAATTCGCGCGTCTGGCCCGGCGCTTCTTCGCCGCGGTCGCCGCACAGGCCGACTCGAATGCGCCGCGGGGGGCGCATTCGAGCGATTCGACAACCCCGCAAGCACGTCCCGGTGCGAGCCGGGTCGAGAGGTTCCCATGAGTTCCGTCGACTGGAAAACCGTTCGAGAATACGAGGACATCCGCTTCGAGCAGAGCGGGGACGGCATCGTGAAGATTACGATCTGCCGTCCCGAGAAGCGCAACGCCTTTCGGCCCGAGACCACCACGGAGCTGATCGACGCCTTCATGCGGGTACGCGAGATGCCCGGCATCGGCGTCGTGCTCTTCACCGGCGAGGGCGATCAGGCCTTCTGCTCGGGTGGTGACCAGAGCGTGCGGGGTGACGCGGGCTACGTCGGGGGTGATGGCGTACCGCGTCTCAACGTGCTCGACTTGCAGAAGCTGATCCGCTCGCTCCCCAAGCCGGTGATCGCGCTGGTGGCGGGCTATGCCATCGGTGGTGGACACGTGCTCCATCTCGTCTGCGATCTCACGATCGCCGCCGACAATGCGCGCTTTGGCCAGACCGGCCCGAAGGTCGGCAGCTTCGACGGCGGCTTCGGTTCAGCCTACATGGCGCGTATCGTGGGGCAGAAGAAGGCACGTGAGATCTGGTACCTGTGCCGGCAGTACGACGCGGAGCAGGCCGAGGCGATGGGCCTCGTGAACGCCGTGGTGCCCCTGGCGGATCTGGAGGCGACGGGCGTACAGTGGGCGCGCGAGATTCTGCAGAACAGTCCAACCGCAATCCGCTGCCTCAAGGCGGCGATGAACGCGGACTGTGATGGGCAGGTGGGCCTGCAGGAACTCGCCGGCGATGCCACCATGCTCTTCTACATGAGTGAAGAGGCGCAGGAGGGACGCGACGCCTACAACGAGAAGCGCAAGCCCGACTTCTCGCGTTTTCCGTGGCGGCCGTGAACACCCTGGCGCTGCCCGCCTGGCGCGCCTGGATGCTGGCCGCGCGGCCGCGCACGCTGCCGGTGGCAGTGGCGCCGGTGGCCGTCGGCACAGCCGTCGCAGTAGCCGAAGGACGAGCCAGCGCGCTGCCCGCGTTGGCGGCCTTGCTGGGTGCCCTGCTGCTCCAGGTCGCATCCAACTTCGCCAACGATCTCTTCGACTACGAACGAGGGGCAGACACCGAGGCGCGTATCGGTCCCCCACGCGCCAGCCAGCTGGGCCTGCTGACATCCGGCCAGATGAAGGCCGGCATCGCTGCGGTGTTGGCTGCGGCGGTGGCGGTGGGCCTCTATCTGTTCGCTGTGGCGGGCTGGCCGGTGGTTGCGGTCGGGCTGCTCTCGATGGCGGCCGCTCTGGCCTACACCGGTGGTCCCTGGCCCTTTGGTTACCGCGGCCTCGGCGACCCGGCGGTCTTCCTCTTCTTCGGCGTGATCGCAGTGGTGGGCACGCACTACGTGCAGTCGCTCGTGTTCTCACCCCAGGCGCTAGTGGCCTCTCTCCCGGTCGGCGCACTCGCCACCGCGATTCTCGTCGTCAACAATGTTCGAGACATCGACACGGATCGCATGGCCGGCAAGCGAACGCTGGCGGTTCGTCTGGGCCGCCGCGGAGGGCGCGCCGAGTACGCGTGCCTGCTGGGCGCGGCCTACGCGCTACTGCCGCTGCAGTGGTTGCTGTGCGGGCGATCGCTCTGGCTGCTGGCGCCGCTACTCACGCTGCCCATGGCGCTGTCGCTCACGCGCACGGTCTGCCGGCAGACCGACGGCCCCGCGCTCAACGCCGCGCTGGCGGGAACCGCCCAGCTCACGCTCTTCTTCTCACTGCTGCTCGCGGCGGGTTGGCTGGCGTGAAGATTCGCCACGGGCGAATCACGCCCTTCTGCCTGCCGTTGCGCCGGCCACTCGTCACTGCGCACGAGACGCTCCGGGTGCGAGACGGCTTTCTGCTGCTGCTCGAAGTCGACGACGGTCGCGTGGGCTGGGGCGAGGCGAGCCCCTTGGCGGGCTTTGGCATGGAGAGCACTGAAGAGTGCAGAACGACACTCGAGCGCCTGACCCGTCACCTCTTGGGGCGCGACGTGCGAGAGCTCGACGCCCTGCTCGACGAATGCGGCGCACTGGCGCCCGCTGCACCGGGCGCCCGCAGCGCAGTCGATAGCGCGCTGCACGATATCAACGCGCGGCTCGCGGGAGCGAGCGTCGCGAGTTGGCTGGCGGCGCGGCAGAGCCCCGGCCGGGTGCGCCAGCGCATCCAGGTCAATGCCCTGGTGAGCGGTATGGACGAGTGCGAGGTGGTCGAGGCCGCACGGCGAGATCTCGCAAACGGCTTCGAGACCTTCAAGCTCAAGGTCGGGGGGGCCTCGCTCGCGCACGACCTGAAACGTGTGCTTGCGCTGCGCGGCACGATCGAGAGTCATCACCGTATGCGGGTCGACGCCAACGGCGCCTGGTCCGAAGAGGTCGCCACACGAGCTCTCGAACGACTGGCGCAGATCGGTGTCGAATATGTCGAGCAGCCGGTGGCCGCGACGAATCTCTCCGCCATGGCGCGTCTGCGTGAGCGCGCCCTCGTGCCGATCGCGGCCGATGAGTCGCTGCGGGGTGAGGCGGACGCCGCGCGTCTGATCGAGCGGCGGGCGGCGGATCTGCTGGTCGTGAAGCCGGCCGTGGCCGGAGGTCTGCGGGCTGCTTGGCGAATCGCCGCGGCGGCACGGGACGCTGGTCTCGAGGTGGTGGTGACCTCCTCGCTGGATTCCGCCGTCGCCGTCGCGAGTGCACTGCAACTCGCAGCGGCGTTGCCGGGACCACTTCCCGCCTGCGGCCTGGCGACGTCTGCACTGCTCGAGCGTGATCTGGCGTCCGCCCTGCCCGTGCAAGACGGCTCACTGTTGCTGCCGAACGGGCCGGGCCTCGGTGTGGTGCCGGACGCCGCGCTACTGGAGAAGTGCGCGAGCGGCCCGGCGTCGGAGCTGCACGCGTGACTGCGCCCTACAGCGTCGACGCTTGGTGCGAGCCCTGGCTGGAGCGCCGCGCAGCCCTTACACCGCGTGCACGTGCGTTGTCGTTCGAGGGCTGCCACCTCGACTACCGCGCGCTGCGCGCCCAGGCCCGCCGGCTGGCGAGCGAGCTCGAGACATTGGGTGTGGGTGCGGGTGACGTGGTGGCTCTGCTGCTTCCGAACGGCCTGGCATTTGCTCGGCTCTTCTACGCGCTGCGCGAAGTCGGCGCCGTGCTGCTGCCGCTCAATTGGCGTCTCGCCCCGGGCGAGCTCGGCTTCCAGCTTCGGGACAGCAGGGCACGGCTGCTGGTGCATGCGCCGGGGAAGCTCGAGGATCTGGCGCTGGCGGCGGCGGGCGAAGCGCCGCATCTGGTTCGGGCCAGGTTGATCGAGACAGAGCTGCAGCGCGTCGACGGCGGGAAACCGGCGACGAGCGCTGCCTTGTCGGGTGCGGGCCGAGCCGACACACAAGGCGCTCTGGCGGTCCTCTATACCTCGGGCACAAGCGGCCGACCCAAAGGCGCGCTGCTCGGCCCAGAGAGCTTTCTCGCCAGTGCAGCGGGCTCGGCCGATCTGCTGGGTGCGGCGGCGAGTGACCGCTGGCTCGTCTGTCTGCCGCTCTTCCATGTCGCCGGCCTCTCGATTCTGCTGCGAAGTTGTCTAGCGGGCGCCTGTGCGGTGATCCACGAGCGCTTCGATGCCGCGGCGGCGAGCCGCGCCTTGGAGAGCGACGAGATTACGCACGTCTCGCTCGTAGCGAATATGTTGCAGCGTCTGCTGGACGAGCGTGGCGAGAGACCGTCGCCGCCGACGCTTCGCTGTCTGTTGCTCGGCGGCGGGCCGGCTCCGCCGGCGCTGCTCGAGCGAGCTCTGGCGCTCGGCTTTCCGCTGGCACCGACGTATGGCCTGACCGAGGCCGCCTCGCAGGTCGCCACACGGCTGCCGGGCGACGGTGCACTGCCGCTCGACGGGCGCCTCCGAGCGTTGCGCGGCAACGAGCTGCAGATCGCCGATGCGAATGGCCGGCCGCTGGGAGCGGGCGAGCTGGGCGAGATCCGTTTGCGCGGGCCGACGCTCATGCGCGGCTATCTGAGCGATCCCGACGTCAGCAGCCCTCTGTCGGAGGCTGGCTGGTTCGGCACCGGGGACATCGGGCGATTGGATCGAGACGGGCTGTTGCAGGTGCTCGATCGACGCGATGACCTGATCGTCTCGGGTGGCGAGAACGTCTATCCGGCCGAGGTCGAGAGTGTGCTGCTGCAGCACCCGTTCGTGATGGATGCCGGCGTGGTGGGCGAGCCCGACGAACACTATGGGCAGCGGCCGGTGGCCTACTGGGTAGCCGAGCCCGGCATCAGCGAAGCGCCGGCTCTAGAGCTCTTCTGCCGCAAACACCTGGCGCCCTACAAGGTTCCCGTTGCATTTCGACAGCGCCAGGCTTTGCCGCGCAGCGCCTCGGGAAAGCTCCTGAGGCGCCTGCTGCGAGAGAGCTGCTGACGGTCGGCTACCCCTCTCTCCCGGTCGTGTGGTTCGCTATCGTCGCCGTTCGCGCGCCCGGCGAGATCGACGGTCCGACGTGTTTCAGTGGCGATTCGGACCGCTTGGAAGGTGGCATTCGTAAGAGGACGGGGTCGATCGCATGGGCGTGCGCGCGCGTTTGGAACAGCTCTTCGAGCAGTGGGGACACTTCGTCTTCCGTCACCCGTGGCTCCTGCTCGGGGTCATGCTGGGGATATCCGCCTTCCTGATCGGCCAGCTCCCCCAGCTGCGCTCAAATACGTCCACTGACGACTTCCTGCGGGCCGACGATCCGACTCGCGTCATCTACGACGATTTTCGCCACCGCTTCGGCCGCGACGAGCGGATCATGCTCGCAATCGAGGCCGACGAGATCTTCGATCTCGACTTCCTCGGCCGCCTCAGGGCGCTGCACGAGGAGATCGAGGACCAGGTCCCGTTCGTCCACGAGATCAAGAGCCTGATCAACGCCAGACTGACGCGTGGCGAGGCGGACGAGCTGATCGTCGAAGACTTGCTCGAGGTCTGGCCGGAGGGGCCCGAAGATCTCGCCCTGTTGCGGCAGCGCGTCACCTCCAACCCGCTCTACGAGAACTTCTACATCTCCAGCGATGGTCGGGTCACGACGATCGCCATCGAACTCGATACGTACGCGCCGAGCGGCGGCGAGATTGATGAGCTGGCAGGCTTCGACGGGGAGCCCGACGGCCAGCGCAGTGGGGCCGAAGAGGAGCCCGTGTTTCTCTCGGAGCCGGAGTCGTCATCGGCGGTCGTGCGCGTGCGCGAGATCGTCGCCCGCCATCGGGCGCCCGGCTTTCGCGTCCAGATGGCGGGCGGACCGGTTCTCACGGAGACGATGAATCGCGTGATGGTCCGGGACTCGATGCGCGGCCTCGGGCTGAGCTTGACGGTGATCAGCGTCCTGCTGTTCGCTCTGATGCGGCGCTGGGTTTCGGTACTGCTGCCGCTGCTGATCGTCGTGCTCTCCATGCTCTGCACGCTGGGGCTGATGGCCCTGCTCGACGCACCGATCACGGTGGGTACCCAGATCCTCCCCGCCTTCCTGGTGGCCGTCGGCGTTTGCGACGCCGTCCACGTTCTGGCCGTCTTCTACCGCCGCCTCGAGCAGGGCGGTGACAAAGAGGAGGCGATGGCGTTCACGCTCGGCCACTCCGGTCTCGCCATTCTGATGACGAGCCTCACGACAGCCGGTGGCCTCATCTCCTTCACCGCGGCGGACCTCGAGCCGGTGGCGGGCCTCGGCGTCTGGGCGCCGGTCGGCGTGATGCTGGCACTCGTATACACTATCGTGTTTCTGCCCGCGCTGGTTGCTGTCGTGCCGATTCGGATGCCGGCCGGGCAGCGAGAGAAGGGGCATGATCGGCTGGGCCGAGTTCTCGTCGCGATGGGCGACTTCGCGGCCAATCGTCCCTGGAGCGTGGTTGCCGCCGCGACGGTGATCCTGCTGGTGTCCTTCCTCGGCATCACCCGCCTGCACTTCTCTCACAACGCCATCAACTGGTTTCCGGAGGGCGATGAGCTTCGCACGGGTACGCTCTTCATGAACGAGCGCCTGGGCGGCGCCATGGTGATCGAGCTGCTGGTCGACAGCGGCGGAGAGGATGGTCTGCAAGATCCCGCGCTGCTCGATCGGCTCGACGAAGTGCGGCGCTATGCCGAGGGGCTCGAGGTCGGCGACTGGTCGGTCTCGAAGACGATTTCCCTGGTGGACATCGTGAAGGAGAGCCATCAGGCGCTCAACGAGAACCGGCCCGACTACTACGTCATTCCGCGTGATAGACGCTTGGTGGCACAAGAGCTGCTGCTATTCGAGAACAGCGGCTCCGACGACCTGGCCGACTTCGTCGATCCCGAGTTCCGTACGGCGCGCGTCACCATGCGCGTGCCGTGGATGGACTCGCTCTTCTATCCACCGATTCTCATCGAGCTCGATCGTAGCCTGCGGCGCATTCTGGGAGATGCCGCGGAGCTTCAGCTCACGGGACTGCTTCCGCTGCTCGCGCGCACCTTCACGGCCACCATCGACACCATGGCGAAGTCCTACCTGATCGCGCTGGCGATCATTACACCGCTCATGATCCTGCTGATCGGCCATGTGACGCGCGGATTTCTCAGCATGATTCCGAATTTGACCCCGGTCATCATGGTCCTCGGCTGCATGGGCTGGCTAGGAATACCCATCGATGGCTCCAACTTGATGGTGGGCGCCATCGTAATCGGGCTCGCGGTCGATGACACGATCCACTTCATGCACAACTTTCGTCGCTATTACGATCAGGGTGAAGACGCGAAGGCGGCCATCCACCACACGCTGCAGACGACCGGGCGAGCACTTCTGCTCACCTCCCTCGTTCTCTCGGCCGGCTTCTTCGTCTCGGTCACGGCCTACATGCAGAACATGGTCAACTTCGGCCTGCTCGCCGGTGGCGCCATCCTGGCGGCCTTCCTCGCCAATGTGCTGCTCGCCTCCGCCCTGATGGTCATCGCCACGCGCCGCGACGAGGCGCGCCGGCGTGAGGGGCGAGGCGCGCCGGTCGATCGCCCGGCGCGGGCGGCGTAGCGCGACCGGCTGGCGCTCTCAGACCGCCACCGGCTCCTTCTCCGGCTCCTGCAGCTGCTCGGCAATCAGGTTGCGGACGCGCTGGGTGAGCTCTTCGACGCTCGAGCCCTCGAAGCTCTCCGGCGGCAACGGGTCGAGGATCGTCAAGGAGATCGGGTGGCGTCCCTGCAGGACGAAGCCGCGCTTGGGTAGCGCGTTTGCGGTGCCCTGGATCACGATCGGTTGGATGGGAGTGCGCGTCTTGAGTGCCAGCTCGAACGCCCCCGGCTTGAACTCGCGCATGTTTCCTGTTTCCGAGCGCGTTCCCTCCGGAAACATCATGATCGAGTTGCCTTCGGCCAGCGCACGTTCGGAGAGCTGCATCATGCGGATGACGCTCTCCCGGTCCCCTCGCTTCAATGGAATGTAGCTGTTCAGGGTCATGTTCCAGCCGACGAAGGGAACGCGGAAGTTCTCCACCTTGGAGACCCACTTGAAATGCGTAAACAGGCGGAAGAGGACGAGGATGTCGAGCAGCGAGAGGTGATTCGCCACGAGGACCGAGGCACCTCTGCGTTGCAGCTTCTCGCGGTTCTTCACCTCGACTTGCCAGACCGGGTTGATCCAGGTGTAGAGCGAGGCCCAGAAACAGGTGAAGCGGTGGAGCACGAACTTGCGGCGGTCGATCGGCTGACCCACGGCCCAGATCAACACGGCGACCGGGAAGAGAAGGATCGAGCTGACGGTGAGAAAAGTCCAGAAGACCAGTGAGTAGAACCTGAGCCGCATGACCGCAGTCTACCCCTCAGCCGAGGCGGCGACGAGCGCGCGAAAAAGCCGCTCCGAGCCGGGCCCCGAGAGCTTTTCCGGGTGCCACTGCACGCCGATTGCAAAGCGTTCGTCAACCGCCTCGATGGCCTCGATGACACCGTCCGGGCTGCGGGCGCAGACGCGCATGCCGGATCCCGGGTCGGCGACGGCCTGATGGTGGAGGCTGTTGACCTCTGCCACGGACTCGTCGAGCAGCTGGGCGAGGCGACTGCCGGGCTCGGTCGTCAGTGCGTGACGTCCCGCCTGCTCGGGAAGCTGGTGGGGCTGGCTTGCTGGCAAGTCGAGGGGCAGGTGGTGGTGCAGGCGGCCGCCGTGGTGCAGGGCGAGGAGCTGGGCGCCGTAGCAGATGCCCAGCACAGGAATATGCCGTGCGAGTGCTTCTCCGAGCAGCCGGCGGTCGAAGTCGATCTGCCGCTGCGGCGTGAGATCGAACTCGACCTCGGCGGGGTAGGGGGCGTCGGGCGGCAAATCATCCCCCCCCGGCAGCAGCAGTCCGTCTATGCGGTCGAGCAGCCGGCGGGCATTTCGCTGGATCGGAAGCTGAACCGCTACTGCGCCCGCTCTCTCTACCGCGAGCGCGTAGGCGTGGTCGAGATAGAGGTACTGGCGCCCCTTTCTCCAGCGTTCCTGCTCGTCGAGACAGAGCGTGATTCCGATGACGGGCGGCATGCCTGGAGTATAGGCGGGTGTCGATCGCGCGTGGTTGCGGCATGCTCGGCCCGATGGCGCGAATACTCATCGTGGGTTGCGGCTATGTGGGTGCCGAGCTCGGCGGCGTGCTGCTGACCGCCGGGCACGAAGTCTGGGGGATGCGACGCGACGCAACGTCTCTGCCGCAAGGTATCCACGCCCTTCGAGCCGATGTGACCCGGCGTGACGGCCTCGCGGCGCTGCCGGAGCGCATCGACTTCGTGGTGTACGCCGTTGGGGCCAAGGCGCGCGACGAGCAGAGCTATCGCGCGATCTACCTGGACGGGTTGGGGAACCTGCTGAGCGCACTCGCCGACGAGGGGCAGCGGCCACGGCGGATCTTCTTCACCTCCAGCACGGCGGTCTACAGCCAGGCGCGGGGCGAGTGGGTGGACGAGTGCTCACCGACGCACCCCAGCGGCTTTGCCGGCGAGATCCTCTTGGCGGCGGAGCGCTTGCTCCAAGCGAGTCCGGTTCCCAGCAGCGTGGTTCGGCTCGGCGGGATCTACGGTCCGGGGCGTACGAGCCTGATCGAGCGGGTGCAATCGGGCGAGCCCGCGCCGGTTCGCGACGATGTGCACTACACCAATCGCATTCACCGGGACGACGCGGCCCGTGCGATTGCGCACCTGATCGCCCTGGCGCGGCCGGCGGCGCTGTATCTCGGCGTCGACTGCGAACCGGTGTCTGAGGGCGAGCTGTGGCGCTGGCTGGCGCAGCAGCTGGGGGTGGCGCCGCGTGAAACGGCTGAGCGGTCCGTCGCACCCCGTCGCGCCGGCAGCAAGCGCTGTCGCAATGATCTGTTGCTCGCGAGCGGCTTCCGTTTCCGCCATGCGACCTTCCGCGAGGGCTACGGCGAACTCATTCGGGCCGCGACGATTCGTGACCGCACTTGAGGGCGGCGATGTCGAACGGCAAGCCGGCCGGAACGTGTTGGCGCGCCCCCCGGCCCGGCACGCTGTGAATCAGCGTATGGCGTCCACGATCCTTTCCGCCAGATCCTTCGAGTTGTCCGGTGCGACGATGCCCCGGCTGACGAGGGTGTCCGCCAGGAGGTCGATATAGGCGTCGATGCCTCCCTCGGCGAGCTCTTGCGAGTGGAGCACGTAGAGGTTCGTGATGAAGCCCTCATAGGTCGCCAGCAATACGGATGGGTCGATGTTCGCGGCTGCGCCGGGCAACACGTCCTGGAAGTCGCTCAGGATCTGCTGGATCTCGTCGAGCCCGACCCGTGAGCGAATGTCGGCAGCCACCTGCTCCGGTGCGTCCTGTGTCAGCTGGCGCTCTCGCAGCAGGTGCTCCACTGCGGGGCGTAGCTGGCCGTGATCATCCTGCGATTCTCTCTTGGACTCGGGGCGCTGCGGGTGGGAAATCCCGTGGTTACCGGGGGCGGGGGCCGCTGGCACAACCGAGGGCATCACTTCTTCGTGCCGCTCGCCTCTCTCCCGTTCGTCGCGCTGCTGTCTGGCCCGGATCTTCTGGAGCCGCTCGGCGATTTCGGGATTGCGCTTGGCCGCGCGCTCGACTGTCTCGAGCGATGTCGACTCCAGCGCGGCGGCTCGAGCATCCTCGGCGGCTCGCTGCTCGTGTACGCGTTCGATTCGCCGCGCGGCGAGGTCGGGCAGCCGATCGGCTAGCTCCCAGCTGTGCCACGGGTCGCGTTCCGGAGCGAGCTCGAGCTCGAAGACATGCTCGCGACCACCGGTGGCCGCGAAGCCCTCGCGGATCAGTGTTTCGAGTGCGAGGTCCATGCCGGGCGAACGAACGCCGACAGTGCCGCGGAAGACCGCAACACTGGCGAGTTCGCCGCTGAGATCCAGCGAGAAGCGCGTCCCCTTGACACTCACCACGACTTCCGGCGTCCTGACTTGGAAGCGTTGTCCGAGCTCTCGTCGCAGCACATCGAAGACGGAGCTGCCGCGCTCGAGCTCAACCTCGGTGCTGGCTCCCGAGGTGCCGGGGACTCGCAGCAACGAGTTCTCGTAGAGACGGACGCTGCCCGCCGACAGGTGAATCTCTGCGCGACCCTTCGAGCCCGTGCGGATGATGTCACCCGGGGCGATCGGTGCACCCGAGACAGCATCGTGCCAGGTGGGCGGCGAGCCTTGGCCGACTTGAACTTCTCCGTGCACGGCACCCAGCTGCGAGTCGGCAAAGGCCGATCCGACGATCGCGAGGGTGAGCGCCAGCAGGGACCACATCAAGCTCAGCAGCCGAATCTTCTGCTTCGGTCTCGTGTCGCACCGTGATTGTTTCATTGCTTTCTCGCCTCCGGATCCCTCCGCGTTGGGTTCTTGTCGTATCTCTCGCGTGCCACGCTTACTCACTCGAGAACCTCAGGTAGAGGCCGACTGTGTGGCGCCTGTAGTCGAAGGTGCTGATGTTCGAATTCCGCCTCGTGCCGCGCCACGCCAGCTCGAGCCGCGTGAAGCGGGAGACCGATCGCGACAGCGCGATACGTCCCTCGAGCAGGTTGTCTCGGCGTCGTTTGAAAATGAGATCCGTCATGAAGGCCAGGTAGTTGTCGTAGCCGTAGCGCTGATGAGCAAAGGCCATCCAGCCCTCTCCCAGAACGCCCCAGAGCAACGGAACGTGCAGTCGAATCCGCGCCTCCCACAGATCGCGATCGTAGTCCCCGCCGAACCGTCCGATCACAGGGGAGTCGGTCTGGCTTCTCTCGAAGCGGCCAGCGAGCGATCCCCAGGTGTCGTCGAGCAGGAGGCTTACGTAGTGCTCGAAGCCCGTGCCGAAGACCACCGCGTCTCGCTCGAAGAAGGCGATCGTCGGTGTCTCCCGGTACATCTGCCAAGCGAAGTCGGCAAAGAGGCGCGTGGTTCCGATGCGGGGCCCGAAGCTGAAGAGCAGATTCGGGTGGAGTGACGTCACCGTGACATAGCTGCTCCCGCCCGTTCTCGTATTGAACGCCACGCCGTCCAGACGAAGCGCGAGGCGCCGGGTGGGGAGGTAGCTCGCACTCCCATAGCCGAGATTGCTGATGTAGTCGTACTGGCCCGAGGCCCGGTGGTGCACCTGGTCGTAGCGGTAGCCGAGCGAAAGCCGCCAGCGCTGCGTGTGGACGGGTCGCAGCGTGAGCCCGGCTCCCCAGACGCCCCGCAGATCATCTTCTTCCGAAGCGCTGGCGAGATCGCCGGTGCCGCTGTCGAGGTCGACGTTGCTGTCGTATTCGAGCCCCGCCAGCGCGTCGACGCGGTACCAACGACGCGTGGAGCGTGTCTCCCGCTCGAGCAGGAGCAGGCGGACACGCCTGGCCGCCTCGCCGCTGGGGTCGATCTCGAGCACGCGGTGGAGCAGCTGGACCGCTTCTTCATCCTGACCGACCTCGAAGAGGTCCAGCGCCCGCACGAGCAGTACTTCGGGCTCGAGAGCCGGCTCGTAGCGCCGGGCCAGGCTCAGCTCTCCGGCCGCCTCGTCTCGGCGACCGAGTCGGCGCAGCGAGAGCGCGTGGTAGAAGTGCGTCGGCCCGGAGGTCGGCTGCGATTGCAGCGCCAGCGCGAAAGATCGCTGCGCCCGCCCGTCGCGACCGGCGCGGAAGAGCAGCTTGCCCAGCTCGAAATGGGCGTTCGGGCGTCGCGCCGGCCAGCGTGCGATGAAGCTCTCCAGTCGCGTGCTGGCCGCTTCGATCTGCCCCGCACGGGCGAGGGCCATGGCGAGGGCCCACAGCAGCGCGGGGTCGTCCGGATGCCGTGTCTGAGCTGTCTCGATGCGAGCCAGGGCACTCGACGCGGAATCCTCGAGCGCGGCGAGCGAATCGCCCGCCGCGCCGGTGACCGCGCCGAGCCACAGCACGAGCAGCGCTACGAGCGGGCTCGGGCCGATCCGGGCGTGCTCCTTGCATCGCACCGTCACGCCGTCTCCTCATGCGCATCGCGGTCGATCAGTGCCAGCATCTCGTCTCCCTGCTCGAGCAGGACGCGGAGAAAGACGTCCAGGATGTCGGGGTCGAATTGCTCGCCGCGACCCTTCCAGAGCAGCTCACGCACGGTCTGCTGTGCAAGCGGTCGCTTGTAGGGGCGGTGGCTCGAGAGCGCATCCCAGACGTCCACGATGCTCACGATGCGGGCGGGCAGTGGGATCGCTTCGCCGGCCAGACGGTCGGGGTAGCCCTCTCCGTTCCAGCGCTCGTGATGGTGGCGTACACAGTGAAGGGTCGTATCGTCGAGGCCACGAACGGAGCCGACGATGCCGGCGCCGATGATCGGGTGGCGCTCCATCTGCCGCCGCTCTTCCGGCGTGAATCGGCCGGGCTTGTTCAGCACAGCGTCTGGCACGCCGATCTTCCCGACGTCGTGCAGCAGCGCACCCAGCTCGATGGCCTTGATCTCGTCCGGCCGCATGCCCATCCGCTCGGCCACGAGACAGGAGAAGGCCGAGAGGCGCCGGCAGTGCAGATCCGTGTAGCCGTCACGCGCCTCGATGGCGGCCGCCATCGCGGCCATCGAGCTACTGAAGGTCTCGCGAAGCTCTTCGATCAGACGCAGGTTCTGCGCCGAGAGCGCGAGCTGGGCGCCGGCGGTCGTGATGGTGCGCAGATGAGTCTGATCGAGACCTCCGGCACCCTCGCGTTCGACGATCAGCACACCGAGCGGTTCTCGGCCAGCCGAAAGGGGCGTGTAGACGGCGCTGCCAGGACGTGTGGCGTGGCCCCTGGCCGCCGGGATCGCGTCCTCGCAGATGTGCGGCTGGGAAGTTGCGAGCGCACGCGCCGCGAGCTCGTCGTCCCCGATCTTGCCGGGAAGCTCGCCTGTCGTCACCGCCTGCCACTCGAGACGCCGGCCGTCGAGTCTTCCCTCTTCACCGGTCTGCAGCAGTGCAACGCTGCTGGCCCCGACCACCTCACCGAGCAGCGACAGTGCGGCCTGCAGGCCGTCGCCCGTCTCACCGGCTTGCTGGGCCGCGTGTGTCGTGGCTTCACCGACTCGCGTCAGCGCTGCCAGCGCGGAGTCGCGGTCCGCCAGGCTTCGGCCGAAGCGTTGGCGCACGCCCTCGAGGCCGAGTGCGTAGTGGGCGGCGATCACCGCCAACGGCGCGACGGGGTTCACCACGAGACCTGTGGCGACGACGCAGCCGAGCGCCGCCGCGGGCAGCGCGCAGGCTGTCGCCAGCAGACACAGCAGCCGCAGCCAGTGTCGTACGCCGTGCAGGCAGGCGAGCGCCAGCGATAGCAGGCCGATCAGGGCATACTGCTGCGCGGGCAAGAGTGAATGCAGCGTTGCGTGCTCGGCGGAAATGGCTGCCAGAGTCCTGGCCGCGATGGCCTGGATGAAGACTCCGGGCTGGGCGGGTCCCAGCGGTGTCGTCCACAGGTCCTGGAACTCCGCCGCCGTGGCCCCGATGAACACCAGGCGGCCCGCCACGTCGCTGGCATCGAAGCGGCCTTCGATCAGCTCGGAGATGGAGATGACGGGGAAGGGAGGGTTGGCGCGCCGGTAGTCGAGCGTGAAGTAGCGGAGTTCGCTCGGCGGTGCTCGCTCGGCTTGCGCCGCCGCCAGCGTGGCGACCGCGAGCGAGGCAACCGGCTGCGCAGCGATCTCGCTGGCGATGGGCGCTCGCCGCACGACGCCGTCGGGATCAGCCGGCACGAGCACGCTCCCGATGCCCGCTGCCCGCTCGGCCAGCAGCGGAATCGGGATGTTCGCCACCTCGAGCTCACCTCCATCGGGGAGCTGCTGGCTCTGCCGAAACGTCGCCAGCACGACACGGCCTGAAGACGCGATGGCCTGACCGAGCCTCGCGTCCTCGGCGGGCTCGCTCTCGCTCGAGAAATCGATGTCGAACGCGATCGCCCTCGCTCCAGCGGCGTCGAGTCGCTCGATCGCCCGGGCGTAGAGCGAGCGAGGCCAGGGCCAGGCTGGATAGCTGCGCAAGCTGCGGGCATCGACCGCGACCACGGCGACGTCGGGTTGGCCGGCGGGCAGAGGCGGAGGCCGGGCGGCACCGATGCGAAGCAGGGCGTCGCCCACTCCGCGATCGACAGGGGCCAGCAGGCCCAACGCGACAACGAGGCTGCCGGCTGCCGCAACGGCAGCGGCCGGCAGCAGAATCGTCCACAGCCGTCGGCGAAGAGGGGTTTTCACTGCAGATGCTAATCGGGTGAAAACACGATCGGGTTGAGGAATACGGGGTGCGGCTTCCCCCACGGGTGCGGAAAAGTCCGGGCACTCTCGTCCACCTTCGGACCCGAGGGGATGCCGACCAGGCGACTTGGATCGCGAACGGCCGCCCCGGCCCGAATCGAACCGGTCGTTCGCCTGCAGCCGACCGCTCGGGTATCAACTGCCAGCGGTCAGCCCCAATGGAGTCGCGCGATGCCCCGCCCGCCCGCGTTTGCCAGCAGCGTCTGCGCCATGCCCGGCGCGGTCTATTCGCCCTTTGCCGATCGTCTGCGAGAGCACGAGGGAGCGATCTTTCCGCTGCACGTCGGCGACACGTGGCTCGAGCCGCTGGTGGGTGCGCGAATGCAGGATCTGCGGGCAGACGAGCACCCGGGCCTACACGCCTATTGCGACACGCGTGGCAAGCCGGAGCTCGTCGACGCCATCGTCGAGAAGCTGCGGGCGAAGAACGGGCTCGCGTGCGAGCGTGAGTCGGTTCTCGTGACGGCCGGGGCGACGGCCGGGCTCTCGTGTGCCGTCGGAGCGATGCTGTCGGCGGGCGACGAAGTGCTGATCCTGGCCCCCTTCTGGCCGCTGATCCGAGGCATTGTGCAGGCCTTCGGCGGCCGGCCCGTCGAGGTGCCGTTCTTCGACCGGGTCGCTTCGGCAGAAGAAGCCGTAGCGGCGGTGCGAGAGCGAATCAGCGCGAGGACGGTGGCTCTCTACGTCTCGACGCCCTCGAACCCGACGGGCCGCGTGATTCCGCGCGGCTGGCTCGAGTCGTTGGCCGATCTCGCCCGGAGCGAAGGGCTGTGGCTGCTCTCGGATGAGGTCTATGAGGACTTCGTGTATCGCGGTGAGCATGTCTCGCTCGGAAGCCTGGCCCCGGAACGCACCCTCTCAGCCTACTCGTTCTCCAAGGCCTACGGCATGGCGGGCAATCGCGTCGGCTATCTGGTTGGGCCCGTCGCAGCGGTAGAGCAGGCGCGAAAGATCGGCACCCATACTTTCTACAATGCACCGACGGCCGGGCAGGTGGCGGCATTGCGCGTGCTACGCGACGGCGCGGGCTGGCAGCAGCGGGCCCGCGATCTCTACTGCTCGGCGGGCGATCGTGCGGCTCGCGAACTCGGGCTGCCCAGGCCCGCCGGCTCGAGCTTTCTCTTTCTCGATGTGAGCGACCGGCTCGATCGGCGCGGGATCGACGGCCTGCTCGAGGACTGTTTCGAGGATGGCGTGCTCGTGGCACCGGGGGCCTCGAGCGGCCAAGCCTACGCGAGCTGGATCCGTCTCTGCTACACGGTCCTGCCGCCAGACGAGACCGCGGAGGCCGTGCGCCGCTTGGCCGCGCGGCTCGGTCCGCGCGCGCAACCCGCATGATTCACGAAGATTCGGGCGCCACCTTTTCGTACATCGCGCGCTGATCGGCCGGCATCTCGGCGATGCGCTTCTTTGCGATGTCGGGCGCCACGGCCTCGAGTGAGCCGTCGTCGTTCTGCACCACGACGCCGCTCTTGACCAGCAGTGCGTAGCGGCGCTTGCGCTCTTCGTGATCCGGGTGGCAGACGAGCTGGCAGTTGCCGCAAGTCATGTTGATCTTTCGCGTCGGAGGCATGGCGGGGTGGTGAAAACCGCCCTCGATCGCAGGGCGCGGGGCCGAGGCGACGAGTGCGTCGACGAGGGCACCGCGAAACTCGGCGTCGTCCTCGGGGATCGGGAAGCGCCCCGGTGACCAGGTCGACCACTTGCCGTTCTTCGCGAGCCCGGTGAAGCCGCCGCAGACCAGATCGCAGCGGTGGTAGCTGCGGCGCTTCGAATAGCTGAACTCCTGCCCGCCCAGCTGGACGCTGTCCTTCTCCTTCGGGTGCATCAGGCCGGAGGCGCAGCTGCCGATGCAGAGCTTGCATTCGTTGCAGTAGCGGTCCTCGTCAGGCAGCGGCTCGCTGGCGACGAGCTCCGCGCGGGTGACCACCGTTCCGAGCACCACGGAGGCGCCGTGCCTCTGCGTGATGACATTGCCCGAGAGGCCGAACCAGCCCACGCCCGCGGCCACAGCGACGTAGCGGTGCGAAAGGTCGGGCCGGAAGTCGAGCATGCCGCCCGGTGTGTCCGCGCGGTAGACGCCGTTGGCGAGCACGCCGACGGAGGGGATGCCGTGCTGATTCCAGTAGTCAGCCAGACCGACCGCCAAGCCGCTGACGAAGAAATTCGTGCGGAAGTTGTCCCGTTGGTGGCTGCCGTGGTCTCGCTTGGAGAGATAGAGCTCGATCGCGTCCTCGTCGAAGGGGACGGCAAAGCTCACGGCGGACTTTGCGCCCGGCAGCACGTACTCGAGGTCGCTCGACGGCGGCCCGCCGGCCAGCGTCTCCTTCGTGGCGATTCCCACGGCGGAGGCGCCCTGGGTTGTGAGGAAGTCCTCGGCGAAAGAGCTGAGTGCTTTCGGATCGTGAGTCTGGCCAGCCATCTTCAACATTCTCCTTCCGTCTCTTCGTGCCTCGCGGTCAGCTCCGCGGCTCTCGGCGGACCGTGCAATTGTACAAGCTGAGCGACCGCAGGCCCAAGCATCGCCACGCCGCACGGAACTTCCCCCCGCTCTGGCGGCTCGCTCCGCGGTCACGGGCGAAGTCGAGCCCGCCGACGAGCTGTATCATTGGCCCGCGGGCGGGCTCGAACCCGCCGGCGGGAGGGCAGGGCTCATGAGATCAGCCAGGTGCGCAGCGTTCGTGTTCGCCGTGCCACTCGTTCTCTGCTGCTGCTGGGGCTGCGGAGGCGAGGTGGCGACGCTCCGAGGCTGCCAGGGCAGCGAAGCGGTTACGGCGATCTGCGGCTTCCAGAATCCCGAGGACATGGTCCAGCTCCCCGGCACATCATGGCTGGTCATCAGCCAGTTCGCGTCGCCGGACGGGCCGGGTGGCAGCCTGCTGGCCTTTCGCGTCTCGGACCAGCACCGCCGCCAGCTGCATCCCGGCGCTGCGGGGACACCCCCGGTGAGCGCGGCGGCCGGTGCGCCACGCTGGGGCAGCGTCGATTGCCCCGGTCCGCCGGATCCCGAGCGCTTTGCTCCCCACGGTGTCGATCTGTCTTCGCGACCGGGCGGGGGGGCCGTGCTGGCGGTGGTGAACCACGGGGGCCGTGAGTCGATCGAATTCTTCGAGGTCGGTCGCGACGAGGCGGGTCCGACGCTCACCTGGCGGGGCTGCAGCGTCCTGCCCGACGAAGCCTGGCCCAATGACGTGGCCCTGCTCGCCGACGGCGGCGTGCTCGTGAGCAACATGCTGCCGTCGATCGATGGCGGGCTCACGACTTTGTTGGCCGGTGTGGGGATGATGCTCGGGCGCGACACAGGCTCGCTGCTCGAGTGGCATGACGCGGGTGGCTGGCGGGAGATCCCCGGAAGCCAGGGAAGTGGGCCCAACGGCGTGGCGGTCTCTCGCGATGGCAGTGAGATCTACTTCACCGAGTGGGGGGGCCGTCGGCTCGTGCGCCTGCGCCGCGATGCGACGGGGCATGAGACACGGACGAGCGTCGCGCTTCCGCATCGCCCGGACAACATTAGCTGGACACGTGACGGCAGTCTGCTCGTCACCGGACAGCAGGGAGGCTTGGGCGAGATCCTGGGCTGCAACGGGGTCGTCGATGGGACCTGCGCAATCGGCTATTCGATCGTGCGCGTAGACCCTCTCAGCCTGGAGACCGAACTGGTGCTGGAGGACCGCGGGGCGGCCAGTGTCGCCGTCCAGGTTGCGGACGAGGTCTATATCGGCACCTTCGCCGGCGACCGCATCGCGCACGCGTACTACGGTCGCTGAAGACGTCGCACTCCGACGGCCAGCTCGATTGCGCCTCGCGCCGAACGGGGAGATCGGGCCTGCGCTAGAAGCTATCTCATAAACCCCGGACCGAGCCGGGTGCGTGAATTCGGCCCGAGGTCGCGGCGCGAAATCGAAGGCATAGCTCTAGCTACGGCAAGATTTCGCAACAAAGACCTCGGGCCGAAGGCGCGTGCCAGGCGACGGGAGGGGTCTATGAGGTAGCTTCTAGTGTCCTGGCATAGGAAGGCAGGGATCGAATCATGGATCTTGAATTCTGGTACGACTTCTCGAGCCCCTGGACGTACCTGGCATCCACGCAGGTCGAAGAGGTCGCCCGCCGGGCCGGGGGCAATCTGCTGTGGCGCCCGATGCTGCTCGGTGCGGTCTTCAAGCAGATCGGCACGCCCGATGTCCCCGCCCTGGCGATGCCTGAGCCCAAGCGCAATTACTACTCGCGCGAGCTCGATCTGTGGGCCCAGCATTGGGGTGTCCCGTTCCGC
Source organism: Deltaproteobacteria bacterium (assembly GCA_029261835.1). Taxonomy (GTDB): domain Bacteria; phylum Myxococcota_A; class UBA9160; order UBA9160; family UBA4427; genus JAJDAO01. Next base: position 82,439 of record JAJDAO010000009.1, read on the forward strand.
TTCACCACGCGTTTTCCCATGCGAACCGTGAAGGCTCTGCGTTTGACGCTGCTCGCGGGTGATCGCATCGCTCCGCTGAGCCACGCGCTCTTCGCGGCTCTCTGGGTGGACGACCGCGATATCAGCGATGACGCTGTACTCGCCGAAATCCTGAGCGAGCAGGGCCTCTCGGCGGAGACGATGCTCGAGCAGACGAATCAGCCGGATACCAAGCAGAAGCTCATCGATGCGACCGGCGAGGCCGTGCAGCGGGGCGTATTCGGCGCACCGACCTTCATCGTTCGGCACCCCGACGGCGATGTGATGTTCTGGGGTCAGGATCGCTTCGAGCTGGTGGAGAAGGTGCTCGGGGGCTGGCATCCGAAGGCGGGCTAAAGCGGAGCACCGGTCCAGACGAATCGGAGCAATGCCCTCAGTACGCAGCCAGGCGATGAAGCTGTTCTCAGCAATGTTCGTGACCGCGGCACTCCTGATGGCGTCCGCAGCTGCCGCGGTTCCATTCCGAGTCGCCACCTCGATCACGATCCGCAACGGAGACTGGTTTCCGCTGCCCGTCGAAGACATGAAGGCGGCGGCGAGTGACGCCGCTCTCGCCGAGATCTCCAGCCAGGCCCTGCTGCACATCGTGAGCGACGAGGCGGAGGCCAACGACGGCACGCTCGGCCTGGACGTGTCGCTGATCGGCAAGGCGGGAACCGCCAAGCTGACGATCACGCTCAGCCTGAAGGGGCAGCCGACCTATGTCTCGACGGCGTCGATCTCCGTGCGCGGTCTCGACCATCAGGAGCTCTATCGGGCGTTCGAGCACATCGGCCAGGAATCCGCCCGGCGACTCAGCGCCAAGGTCGAAGCGCTCGTCGTCCATCCCCGGCAGCATCCGGCCAGCCAGACCCCGATCGTGCCGCCGAGCACGCCGGAGGGCGATGCCCCTGCGCTGAAGGCCACTTACAACGAGGCCCAACGTCTCAAGCACGAGCGCCTCTACCAGGAATCACGTGTTCTCTTCGAGCAGGTGCTGGCTGCCGAGGGGTCGGGAACGGCGCGCCTGCATCGCCTGGCGGCGGATGAGCTGCGATACGGCTTGCCCGTATTCGAGGCGAAACAGCTCATCGTCGGTACGGGCAGCACGGCCAACGGACTCGGGGCCAAGCTCGAGCTCATCCCCCGAGTCGAGAACCTGTACCGCCAGATCCAAGCTGAGAACGGCCTCAGTGAGATCCGGATTCAGGAGGCGCAGCGCGCTCTCGACGATCTCGCGGTCATGCGCGTCGGCCTCACCAACGCCATGCATCAGTTCGCCCGCGCCAGTGTCATGAATCTTCGGATGCTGATGATGCAGCAGGTGGCGATGACGGATGACTGCCCGGACGAGGCCGCCGCGACTGCGATGCTGGAGGAGCTGCCTTCTTCGCTCGAGCTCCAGCGCTACGAGCTGGCTTCAGACGGCGCGGTGCACTACACGATTCTGGATGCCGAATCCGGCGTCGCGAACGGGCTCGTGTGCAGTCACCGAGGCGTCGATTTCGAGCCCTGATCGCAGGCGCGTCCTAGAGTATGTCGGTGGGTGAGGTCAGCGTGGGCGTCTCTTCCGCGATGATCGCCTCACAGCGCGCCCGCACGGCGGGCTCCATCTCGCTGTGGGTGCGAATCCAGAAGCGCTGCCCTCGAATCGCCTCGATCACGCTGCTGGCCACATCTTCCGCCGCCATGCCGCCGTTGACCATCGCGCCGAACATCTCGCGCGCGGCCTCGGCCACGGGGTCGGGTGTGGCCTCCGCGTCGCGGCCGCCGGGCCAGTTGCGATCTGCTTCGTGGATTCGAGTGCGGACCCAGCCCGGGCACAGGACCGAGACGCCGATCGCGGCGCCGGCCGTACGCAGGTCTGCCAGGAGTGTCTCCGAGAGGGCGACCACGGCGTGTTTCGTCGCGTTGTAGGGCGACATCAAGGACGGCGCCGTCAGCCCGGCGATCGACGCGGTGTTGACGACGTGCGCCTCCTGTCCGCTGGCAATCATGCGCGGGACGAAGGCACGGATACCATTCACCACACCCAGTAGATTCACGCCGACGATCCAGTCCCATTCCTCGGGCGGGACCTCCCAAGTCAAGCCCCCGACGGCTACGCCCGCGTTGTTGCACAGGACGTGCGCCGCACCAAAGCGCGACTCACAGCGCCCGGCGAGATCCTCGAGTGCTGCGGGCTCGCGCACATCGACGGTCGACATCTCGACCTCGCTGCCCGATTCCTGCAGCGCGCGCGCGACGGCCTCCAGCGGCTCCGCCTCGACATCGGCCAGCACCAGCCGCATGCCCTCGGCGCCGAAGCGCTCAGCAAGCGCCCGCCCGATCCCGCTGGCCGCCCCGGTTACGACTGCGACTCTTCCTTCGAGGTCCTTCATGGTCTCCTCCCGCTTTCCGCGAGGAGAGACTAACAGACGACGTGAACGCTGGTCGAGGCGAGCGAAACCGCCCCGCCATTTGGCGTAAGGGGTTTATGAGATCGCTTCTAGCCGCGGGGCTTCGCTCTTCGTGTCGCCGCGCTGTCGATCATCCCCTGAAGGACACGGACCACGTCGGCCGCCTTCTGAATGCGATCTTCCGGCTTCTTCTGTATGAGCTGGAGGATGAGCTCTGCCATCGCCGCGGGCAGCTCGGCGTTGAACTCGCGCGGGTCCGGAGGCGGCGTGTGGCGGTGGTGGTAGGTGACGTCGCCATCGCTGAAGGGCAGCTTGCCGGTACTGAGCTGGAACAGCGTGATCCCCAGCGCGTAGAGGTCTGCGCGGTGGTCGACCTGCTCGCCGCTCGCCTGCTCGGGAGCCATGTAGTAGGGCGTACCGCCGATCACCGTCGCACCCCTGCGCACCTCCTCGACCATCTTGGCCAAGCCGAAATCCATGATCTTGACGATTCTCTCTTTCGTGAGAAAGAGGTTCGCCGTCTTGATATCACGGTGAATGATCTTGTTTCGGTGGGCGAAGTGAAGACCGGTGGCGATCTGCACGCCCAGCTGCGCGACCACCAGCGGCGGCAGGGCACCGCGCTTCTTGGCGATCGCATCGAGCGACGTTCCTTCGAGAAGCTCCATTGTGATGAAGTACTGGCCCTCTTCCTGGCCCGCGTCGTAGATGGTGACGATGTTCGGGTGGTTGAGCACGGCCGCCGAACGGGCCTCGCGCTCGAAGAACTTCACGGCCGCCGGGTGGTCCTTCAGGTTGTCGGGCAGTCGCTTCAGGGCAACGACGCGACCCAGGTGCTTGTCGCGCGCGCGGTAGACGACACCCATGCCACCCTGACCGATCTGGTCGATGATCTCGTAGCGACTGTCTCCCTGGCCGGCCGCTGGCTCGGGGGCTTTGGCCTCCGCGGCCTTCGGTGGGCGCGCCAGGCGGGTGGCCGCGTCATCCAGTGCGGTGAGCTGTCCCTTGAGCGACTCGATGCGGGTGTTGACGTCCATGTAGTGAAGATCTTGCCGGCGAACGGCGGAGAGTACGGAGATGGCATCCTCCACGCGTCCCACCCGTTCCAGCAGGCTGCCGTAGTTCTCCAGGATGTCGATTGGAAAGCTGTCGATACCGTTCACTCGCGCGGCCTCGTCGAACTTCTCGATGGCGTAGTCGGCGTTGCCCTGAGCGCCGAGGATTCCGGCGAGTAGGCGACAAGACTCGCCGTAGAATGGATGGCGCATCTCGACCCGCTGCAGATTCTGGATCGCACGCTCGGGCTCACCGAGCTCGACGCAGAGCTTACTGGCCTCGAAGTATTCGCTGCTCTTTTCCAGCAACGTCAATACCGTCTCCGTGTCTCCGAGCTCTCGGTAGCACTCGATGGCGTTTGGGAAGTCGTAGGCCGCTTCATAGGCCCGCGCAGCGGCGAGCATGTCGCCCGAGGTCCGGTGGGCTTCGGCCGCCCGCGTGAAGTCTCCGGCTTCTTCGTAGAGGCTCGCGGAGGCCGTGCTGTCCGCGTGGTTGGCCAGCAGCTCAGCTGCCTGGGTGAGTTCACCCGCTTCCTCGAGCGCTCGCGAAGCCTCGGCGACCTCACCCCGCTGCTCATGGGCTCGGGCCCGCATCAATCGTGAAAGACGCGGGTTCCCCGCAGCCTCGAGCGCCAGCGAGGCGGCATCGAAGTTGCCTTCGAGGAAGGGGTTTACCGCGTCGGGGCAGTCGCTGAAGGCCAACCCGCTCTCACAAGCGAGATCGATGACCATGGGTACCGAATCGAAAGAATCGATCTTGAGCTGTCGCTCGACGGCTCGGTCGCGTGCACCGGCCACGATCGTGTATTGGCCCTTCGGCAGATAGAGGAATGCGCTGCCGTTGCTCGTGTATCGCAGGGAGCTCGGTTGGCCCAGCAGCGCGATCTGAGCGCCGTTGACGGCGCGCTCGCCCCAGTAGACCGCCACCTCGACCGGGCAGTCCTTGGGACGCAGGTCGAATTCGAGGCAGCGCATCTTGCCGCGCGATACCAGAACCGTGCGCTCCTCGAGAAAATCACCGACGAGCTGCTCCGAGATCGAGTGGTAGAGGGGTCCGTGAACCGTGACGTAGTACTCGCTCTTCCTGGCCGGCACCCAGCGGAAGACGACATCCTTGCCCTGGTCGAGTCGACGCTCCGAGCGGCCCAGTGAGCGCAGTCGTCGGTTGAACTGACCCTTGGCCTCCCTCTCCTTGGCGGCCGCCCGCTTGCTCTTGACCTTGCGCGGTCGTTTTGTGAGCGAAATGCTGAAGAGGGCGCGCGTGTTGTCGGCCAGCTTGACGCGTATCGTTACGCCGCCAAAGCCGCGGGCGAATGGGAAGACGGCCATCGCCAGAAGGAGAGCCCAGGCGAGTCCCGCCTTGCGGTTCCATGTCTCCCAGCTGGCGAGGTCGCCGGGCAGACAGGCCTGGTTGGAGAGGATGCTGACGCCGGCCGCGTTGCTCCCGCTGAGCATCCGGATCTCGACATGGAGCAACTTCTTGTCACCGCAGATCGCCGGAGTCAGCATGCTGCCCCGCTGAACGGCGGCGACGAAGAGCGTATCGCTATCCAATCCTGAGTTGAGAGTCGCGATCGTCTCGCTGTTCAGGGCATCCCGCGAGCCGAAGTCGAAGAGTCGATCGGCCAGTGCGGTCAGATACTCGTCTCCGATCGCTGTGGGCCGACGGTCGTAGTGGGGATCGATCGCAGCTCCCAGCCCACTTGCCAGAGCGTCGAGGTCGAGAGTGCGCGGCAGCAGCCAATCGAGGACCTGGCCCTGCCAGTCGAGTGACTCGCGCACGCCGACCAGTACGGCTCGGTTCATCCCAGCCGGTGGCAGACCAAAGCTCATGATCAACGCGTCAAAGTGTTGGCTGCTGCCGCCAGCCCGCGTCAGCGGGTGCATCGTCCCCTGCTCTGTCTGGAGCGTTTCGCTGCCTCCCAGCAACTCGACCAGCTCGAGCTGGCGCGTTGCGTCGTCCGCCCGACCACGCTGCCGATAGACAGCAGCCAGCTCTTGCCGCAGGATCACCGAGGTTGGATTCAGCCCGACGGCTTGCTCGAGGGTGGCCTGTGCCGCCTCCGGCTGCTTCAGTTCTCGCTGGATGGCGGCCAGCTCGCGCAGACCGTCTGAGCGCGGCCCCGCCAGCTCCTGCGCTGCTTCCAGCAGCGGGATGGCCTGCTCGAGTTCGCCTTGCACATGAAGAGTCTTCGCCAGCGCCAGCTTGGCCTCGGGGCTCTGGGGCGCCAGCTCGACGGCCCGCTCCAGTAGCTGACGCGCCTCGCCGTGTCGGTTGCTGGCACCGTAGAACTCTCCGAGCTCTTGCAGAGTCAGCGAGTCGTCGCGATCGAGTTCGAGGGCCTCCTTGTACGCGGTCTCGGCACCGGCTGTATCCCGCAGTCCGCGCAGCGACCGGGCCAGGCCTCGCTTGCGTTCGGCCGTGGCGCCACCCCGCTGGATTGCTGTGCGGTAGCTCTGCGACGCGACCGCGTATTCTCCGAGCCCGAGCTCGACGTCTCCGGCGAGCTCTCGGGCCTGGCCCGCGAGTGACGGGTCGAGACTGGCGGCCTCCCCGAAATGTCGCTTGGCCGCCGCCGAATCGATCGAGCGACCCGCCTCGACGCCCGCTCGAAGATGCGCTTGGGCCATGGCTCCGCGATTCTGACTGGGCATCTCGGCGAGCAGCGTCGTCGCCCGCGGCAGCGAGGGTGAGAGTTCGTGGGCGCGTTCGAAGGCGCGCCGCGCCGCCGCTTCGTCATTCTGGCCGGCCAACGCCTGCGCCAGTCCGATGTTGGAGTCGACACTGCCGGGGTCGACCTCGACCGAGCGCTCGAAGTACGCCTGCGCCTCTCGCAGCTTGCCGCGCGCGAGCTGTACCTCTCCGGCGGTGAGCAGGATCCGGGCGTTCGGGTTGGCGGCGTAGAGATTCTCCGAAGACTCCCGAAGGATCCGCTTCCAGGCGAGATCCGCCTCGCCCCGTGCTGCCATCAGCCGTGCGCGCTCGTGCTGAGAGACTCCCTCACGGTCGGCTGCTCGCTCGATCTCACCGCGAATGGCTCCCGCGTCTGGTGAGCTGTCGCCGTCGAGCTCGCTCCAGGCGCGAGCCAGCTCGCCCCCGTCGAGCAGCTCCAGCGCTCGGCTGCGAGCCGCCAAGCGTCCGATGTCGAGTGGCGCCGGCGGCTGCGCGCCGTCGCCGTTCAGCCCGAGAATGCCCAGAGCCTGGTCGACGGCCGTGTTGGCGCTCGTCGCCAGTGCGGCGGCCGGGCTGGCGGAGCGGCCCGCGCCCTCCAGTCGTCCACCCTCGACACGATGGACGCGCAGCAGAACATCGATGCGCCCGCTGTCGAAAGCGAGATCGATCAACACCGCGTGTCGGGCATCCAGGCGCGCTGCGATGTCGAGTAGCTCTCGCGTAGTGGCGCCCCGCGTCCCCGCGTGAGCCCGGTGTAGGGCCTTGAGCGCCGTCCGGACCTCGCGACCGGGTCGCACGACGACGCCCGCGCCGGCCAGGCGTCGCTCGACCCAGTCTGCCAGGCCCGGTGTGATCGGCCGTAGGTTCGGCGCCGTACGAGCGGGGATCACCGCGATGGACGGCGCCGCGCCCGCCGGGCGCTGCGCCTGCGCGCCACTGGCGATCAGCGCGCAGAGCGGCACTATCGCGCCGATCAGGTGGAGGTATTTGACCGGATTCGACGTCAGTATCATCCCGCGTTTCAATCGGAAGCGCGGGCAACCCGGTTGAGGTCTTTCTGTATCGGGTGCGCCGGTTGCAGTGCTGTTCTGCTTGTAGCGCGCAGGGCCTGGAGCTACCGTGCGCCGCCATGGCGTGGGACTTTCGCAACTCCTCGATACCCGGCCGCCAGCGGGCTGAGTGACACATGGCTGCCCGCCCCTCGAAGGCGCCGGTGGTTGAAGCGGGGACGGTGGGTGGATTGGGGAAGGGCACCGATCGAGCCGGCCGCGACGATGTAGAGGGGGTGATCGTCGCCCACCACGGTGTGGCGGTCGTCGTGCGACTTGCGGATGGGGGGCAACAGCGCGTTCGCGTGAGGCGCGGCTCGCGCCATGTCGTGGGCGATCGCGCGCGCCTCAGCGAGTCTGGCCTGACGAGCCTGCCCGCCCAGGGCGTCCTGCGTCGACGGGATACGCGTGGCCGCGTGCGTGCGGTGGCGTCGAATCTCGATGCCCTGGGTATCGTCCTGGCGCCGCTACCCGATTCGCCGCCGGGTCTTCTCGACCGAGCGGTCGTGGCCGCCCGGTCCGCCGAGGTGGAGCCATTCGTGGTGGTGAACAAGTCCGATCTGGCGGGTGCCCGGGATCTCTTCGAGCGGGTGTGCGATCTCCTCGAGCCGGCTGCGAGGGTGTTCCTCGTCAGTGCCGATGCGGGACAGGGACTGGATGCTCTGCGCGTCTACTTCGCGCGACGGGGGCGCGGCGTCTTCGTCGGCACATCGGGCGTGGGGAAGAGTTCGCTGCTGAACGCCCTGTGTCCGGATGTCGACTTGGCGGTCGGGGAGATCAACGCGTCGAGTGGTCTCGGGCGTCACGTCACGTCGACCGCCACGCTCCACGCGTTGGCGTCGGGCGGCGAGCTGATCGACACGCCGGGCTTTCGCGACTTCGGTCCGGTCGAGGTCTCGGCCCGCGAGCTGTCGGGCCACTTCCCCGGCTTCGAAGCCGCGTTGACGCAGCGCTGTCGTTTTCGCGACTGTCTTCACCGCTCGGAGCCCGACTGCGCCGTTCGCCGTGCCGTGGCCCAGGGACGGATTGCTCCGCAACGCCACGCGGCCTACCTCGATCTGTTGTCGGAGCTCGAGGAGAGTGAGAGGGCCGAGCGGGGCTACTGAATGCGAGCCGCGTCAAGAACTCGCTCGGGCGCGATCGCGCTCAAGGTGGCTGCTCGAAGCTGATTCGGCCGATCTTGCCCGCCCGCAGCTCTCGCAACAGGGTTTCTCCGGCTCGCTCGAGATCGACAACGCCGCCTCGCTGCAGGAATCCGCGCCTGCGTCCGATCTCTTCGATCAGCCGCCGCGGCTCCTGGCTGACGTCGTCCAGCTTGAATCGGGCTTGCAGGAGGCTGGGGTAGTGCTCCGCCAGAAAGCGGGCAGCGTAGGTGGCTACGTCCATGAACTCGAAGGCGGTCTCCCGAATGGCGCCGGTGGCGGCAAGTCGGTAGGCGCCCTCTTGATCCTCCAGCTTGGGCCACAGCACGCCGGGCGTGTCTGCCAGGCTGATGTCCCGGTCGAGCTGAAAGCGTTGTTGGCTCTTTGTCACCGCCGGGCGATCGGCCACCTTGGCGATGCTGCGGCCGAGCAGTGTGTTGATCAACGTCGACTTGCCGACGTTGGGTATGCCGACGACCATGCAGCGCACGGTCTTGCCCGGGCCCCGGCGGTGCGGCGCGAGCTTGTGGCAGAGCTTGGGGATGCCGCGTACGGACCCGGGGCGCGTGGCGGAGATCGCCAGGCTGAGCGTGTCGTCGTCGCGTTCGAGCGCACGCAGCCAGGCGGCCGTTACCAGCGGATCCGCCAGATCCCGCCTGTTGAGGACCGCGATGCACGGCTTGCCGGCTCGCAGATCATTCAGCATTGGGTTTTGGCTCGAGCGCGGCAGGCGCGCGTCGAGCACCTCGATGACCACGTCGATGCGCGCGAGCGCCTTGGCGAGTTCGCGGCGGGCCTTGTTCATGTGGCCTGGAAACCAATTGATCGTCATGTCGTCTGGGCCACTGGCTGGGCGGAGTCGCGCCGCTCGATGGCCGCAAGGATAGCGGTGCCGGGGTGGACGGCGGTACCTTGCCCGGCGCGCAAAAGGGGGGGCAATGTCGGAGTCGATTCGCGAGATCCTCGCAAGGCCCAGTGCCGGTGGCGGCGTGACCATTCGCGGCTGGCTCCGAACCGCACGTCACTCGAAGGAAGTCTCGTTTCTCGAGGTCTCCGATGGATCCTGCTTCTCGGGCATTCAGGTCGTAGCGGGGCCGGAGTGCCATGGCTTCGAAGAGACGGTGCGGGCGCTTGGCACGGGCTGCGCGGTCGAGGCCAGCGGCGAGCTGGTCGAGTCGCCAGGCAGCGGACAGAGCTTCGAGATTCGCGCCTCCAGCGTGGCGCTCGTCGGCGGCGTGGGGGAGGACTATCCGCTCCAGAAGAAACGGCACAGTCTGGAGTTTCTTCGGACCGTGGCTCATCTTCGTCCGCGCACGAATACGCTGGGTGCCGTGCTGCGAGTGCGCAACGCCACCGCCCGGGCGATCCACGACTTCTTCCAACAGCGGGGTTTCATCCAGATCCACTCGCCCATCATCACCTTGTCGGACAGCGAGGGGGCGGGCGATCTGTTCAGGGTCTCGACGCTGGATGTCGAGAACCCGCCGCGAGACGAGGAGGGGCGGGTCGACTTCCGGCAGGACTTCTTCGCCGCACCGGCCTTTCTCACGGTGTCGGGACAACTGGAGGCCGAGATCGCGGCGCTTGCCCTCTCCAAGGTGTACACGTTCGGTCCCACCTTTCGCGCAGAGGATTCCAACACGAGCCGCCATCTGGCGGAGTTCTGGATGGTCGAGCCCGAGCTGGCCTTCTGCGATCTCGACGGTCTGGGCGAGCTGGCCGAAGCGTTCCTCAAGCAGGTCTTCCAGCGCGTGCGTGAGGCCTGCCCCGACGACCTCGAGTTCTTCAACAAGCGGATCGACGACACGGTGTTGGCCACCATCGCGCACGTGATCGAGCAGCCCTTCGAACGGCTTCGCTACAGCGAAGCCATCGAGATCCTCGAGAAGTGCGACAGGCAGTTCGAGTTCCCGGTCCGCTGGGGCCTCGATCTGCAGAGCGAGCACGAGAGGTTCCTCAGCGAGGAGTACTTCCGCCGGCCCGTGGTCGTGACCCACTACCCCAAGGCGATCAAGGCGTTCTACATGTACTTGAACGACGACGAGGAGACGGTGGGCGCCCTGGACGTGCTGGTCCCGAAGGTCGGAGAGATCATCGGTGGCTCGCAGCGCGAACACCGTCTGGAAGTGCTGCGGCGCCGCATTGCCGAACTCGGACTGGAAGAGGATCGCTACTGGTGGTACCTCGACCTGCGCCGTCATGGCAGCGTTCCGCACGCCGGCTTCGGTCTCGGCTTCGAGCGTCTGGTGCAGTTCATGACGGGGATGGCCAACATCCGCGACGTCATTCCGTTTCCTCGCGTGCCGGGGAACGCGGAGTTCTGATGCTCACGCCGTCGCGGCGGCGCCCGCGGTTCGATCCGATTGATGAGCATCGGGCCGGCCATGCACGTGCTCCCGAGCGCCGGCATTCTCCCGCAGCCCGTTGGCCACACCACGGACTACACGCATATGAATCGGTACCATTGCGTACGGTGGCTTACGATTTCGTCTGCGGCGGATGATCGTCACACGCCTCAGCGGGAACGGGCCCTCCGTAGGTCTCATGTGCCCAGGCTTCGATCGCGCGATTCATTGCTTCGAGCTGACACCCGAGGCGCTCGCGTTCGTCGTCCATGACCCGCAGCTCGTAGCTCAGCCGCAGCAGCAGCTCGAGGCGAGAACTTCGCTCGGCGGGGTCGGCGAGAGCCTTCTCGTCGCGGTCCAGGTCTGCCGCCGGCGCGTTTCCAACGAACTGCCGCTTCAGTGCGCAGACGAGCTGTTGATGGCGCTTGCCAATGGCGGAGAGCTGATTCATACGCTGCACGACGCGGTCGTACGTGCGCTCGGCATCCTTGCCGAGAGGGCGGAAATTGGCTCGAAAAGAGATGACTTCGGCGCTCATGGGGACCTCCCAAAGGCCTGACCTGAAGCCTGCCAGGCCCACGTCTCCCCTTCCCGGAGCAATGCACATGCCAAGCATGTTGTATGGGGGAATCAGGCCGCGCAGACGAAGTCCCGCAGCTCCTCGAAGCCCATCTGCGACAGGGCGCGGCGGATCAGGCCGCGCGGGCCGGCGCCCGCTACCGACGCGATCAGTGGCCGCGGCGGAAGCGCGGCAAGCTCTCGCGGCGCCACGACGCGTGCCCCGTGGATGCGCTGGCCGAGGCGACCCGGGTGCAGCTCGACGATGTGCGACGGCGTCTTGCCATGCGCCAGCAGCGCTCTGCGCAGCGTGCGGCCGGTCGCTCCGTAGCCCCAGAGCACATATCGCTCAGATGCAGCGAGAAAAGTCTGCGCGAGGTGGGCGGCTCGGCAGGCGGTGAAGCGCTCGATGCCGTACGCCTCACCGGTTCTCGACAGCCTGCCCGGCGAGTCCCGCCAGCCGAGCAGGCGCCGCGGATGAACGGCCATGTCGTGTCCAGCGGCGAGCAGCCTGAGGACGAGATCGTAGTCTTCCGGCCAGCCAACATCGCGGTAGCGGAAGGCGGCGAGGACCTCGCGCCGAATCAACAGGCTCGGGTGCGCGATCGGGCACTCGATGAAGGCTTCCCGGCGGACTGAGGCCGCATCGGCGACCTCGTTGAGCCAGCATTCGTAGGCGCGTCGTCCCTCGCTCAGAGCCCGGCGCGGGAAGAGCCGCACCCGGCAGCCCACGGCGCTCAGATCGGGCCGGCGCTCGAGCAGCCGGAGCTGCTCCGCCAAGCGATCACGATGCATCCAGTCGTCGGCGTCCATGCGGGCGACCAGCGGCGCACGACAGAGCTCGAGCCCTGCTTCCAGCGTGCTCACGACGCCCGAGTGAGGCCGCGCCAGTAGCTGGAATCGCCGGTCGCGCTGGGCCATCGCGCGCAAGATGGACAGGCTCTCGTCGCGCGAGCCGTCGTCCACTGCCACACACTGCCAGCGGCGCTCGCGCTGTCGCACGATGCTTCGCAGGCAGCCGGGCAGCGTGGTGGCCGCCTGGTGAACCGGCAGCAGGATCGATATCAGCGGCGCGTTGCGGCTCATTGTCGCTCCGAGCCGTCTGGCTCCTTCAGCGACTTCGTCTCGCGGCTCCCCATGGCCCACAGGATAGACGCCATGGTGGGCGAAGCGATGCGGCTGCGATCCGCTTTTGGGCGGCGGTTCCGGTGGCTTCCGCGTGCCGCTCTACTTGTCGTACTTGAGGCCGACGCGCAGTGCGCTGCGCTCGCCGTCCAGTCGCCGCCAGACCACCGTGGCGCGCAGGGGCGAGAGGCGCCCGACCCGGGTGAGGCAGCTCTCGCCCTCCTGCAGTGAGTCGGTGCTGCAGAGTTCGAGTCCGCATCCCGTGTGCGACTCGTTGAGGATCGCCGCGGTCAGGTCGGGGCGGAAGTCTTCGGCGCTGGGGTCGGTGCAGATATAGGCGCGGTCGCCTTCCTCGGGCTCGAAGCGGATGGACTGATATCGGTGTTGCGGGCTCGCGGGCATGGTGCGGCTCTCTCCTCGGCTGATCGGCTGGCTTCGGACCCCGCCGCGGGCGCGAGCGGCGGACGCCGTCGTCTTCTGCTGGATCGACTGCTTCCCGAGCGAGGTTGAGTGAAAGCTCGCCAGCGGGTCGCGATTTCGCCGCGGTTCTCCGCTGGCCCGGTCTGCGGCAGGCGGATCGGACAGCCGGGTCTTGCCCGAAGCGGGTGGCCGGGTCGCCACTGAGGGAGCTCTCAGGGCTTACCACCATTTCGTCACCATTTGGCTACGGCATCTGCTTCTTCGCTTCCGTCGCGCCGTCGGAGCGCCGAAAAGCGCGCTCGGATCCCGCCGCGATCTTCGCGGGGCCGGCGGCCGGTAGGTCGCAGCGAGAGAGACAATTGCGAACATGAAGTTTGCCCAGGACTCGATTCAGAAGCACCTGATGCTCAGCTTTACGCTGACCACGGGCATTGCGTTGGCGACCGCCTCCGTGGCCTTCTTCGGCACCGAGGTGCTGGAGGTTCGCGTCGAAACGGTGGAGGGTCTGTCTGTGTTGGCCCGGGTGATCGGCACGAACTGCGGAGCGCCGCTGCTCTTCGACGACGCAGAAACCGCTGCGGAGGTGCTCGCGGCGCTCGAAGCACACGACGAAATCATCACGGCTGCGGTCTACCGTACAGACGGCCAGCTCTTCGCCTCATGGTCGGCTGCCGGAGGCGGGGTCGCCGAGCAAGCACCGGCCCGCGGCCAGGGGCATGCTTTTGGCGACGGCACGCTCGATCTCTTCGAGCCGATCGTATTGCAGGGCGACGAGATCGGAACGGTCGTCATTCGAGCGGGAACGAGCATGATATCCGAATACACTCACGTCTTCGGCCTGATCGTTATGGGCATCATGCTGGCCGCCCTCCTGATCAGCTACGTCGGCGCCTCGCTACTCCGTCGCCGCATCGCCGACCCGCTGGCCACTCTGGTGGAGGGCGCCGGTCGCATGGCCGATGGGGACCTCTCGGTGCGGGTCGACGTGACATCGAACGACGAGCTCGGCGTGCTCGCACAGGCCTTCAACGCCATGGCGAGCAGCTTGTGTGCACTGATCTCACAAGTGCGGGACAACACGCGAGCCGTGACCAACGTCAGCTCAACCCTCCATCAGGTCAGTGACGCAATGCGAGAAGAGGGGGAGCGCCAGGAGGCTGCGGGAGAGAATGCGGCCGCCTCCATCGAGCGGATCAACGAATCGGTCACCCAGGTCAACAGCAACGTCGAGACGCTGTCGAATACGGCCCTGGATACCTCCGCGGCCAGCACCCAGATGAACAGCTCGATCGCGCAGATCGCGAGTCACATGGACAGCCTGTTCGAGGCCATGGAGGCGACGGGCTCTTCGGTGGTCGAGATGACGTCTGCCATTCGCGAGATCGCGCGGGGCGCCGACAATCTCGAGGGCTCGACGCATTCGACCGCGGCTGCGCTCGGGCTGCTGAGCGCAGCCGTCGGTCAGGTGAAGGGGAACGCCCGTGAGACCCAGGCGCTCTCGGAGAAGACCTTCGAGGAGGCCGAGCGCGGCGCGGAGGGGGTCGATGAGACGATTCGGGGTATGGGCGAGATCCAGGTCAGCTTCCGCGGACTCGAGTCCATCATCTTGGATCTCAGCGAAAAATCCGAGTCGATCGGCGAGGTGATCAAGGTGATCGCTGGGGTGGTGGACCAAACGGCGTTGCTGGCGCTAAACGCCCGTATCATCTCCGCGCAGTCCGGCGAGCAGGGCAGAGCATTTGCTGTCGTGGCCGAGCAGGTGCGGGCGCTTGCCTCGAGCACTGCGGGCTCCACACGCGAGATTTCAGAGCTCATCGAATCGGTGCAGCTGGGGATCACCGATGCCGTCGGCGCCATGGCTCACGGGCGGGCGCGCGTAGACCGCGGCGTCGACCTCTCGACGCAGGCCGGTCAGTTCCTGCGTACCATCGGCGAGAGTGCGCGGCAGTCCGCCACCCGCGTGGGCGAAATCGTCGAGGCGAGCGAGGGGCAGGCGCATGAGATCGAGCACGTCAACGACGCCATGTCACGCCTCGGAGAGATTGCTGCTCAGCTCAATCGCGGAACGCACGAGCAGGACAACGCGCGGGCCGACATCACTCGCTCCGTCGAGCAGATGCGCGATCTCGGACAGCAGGTGAAGCGCTCGACGCAAGAGCAGCACAAGGAGAGCGCGCTCATCAGCCAATCGGTCGAGGTCGTGGCCTCGCGCATCGAGGAGATCTTCAACCACACGAGGGAGCAGCAGAAGCAGGGCGATCAGATCCTCGAAGCCCTCCGTATCTTCCGTGAGATCAGCCAGGAGGGCGAGCTGCGTCGCGAGGAGATGAGGCAGAGTCTGAATGAGCTCTCGGAGCGCTCCCAGGGCCTCGAGGACGAGGTCGGGCGCTTCAGTCTGTAGTCCCCGCGCGGCGTCGACCCGAGTCGCGCGACGGGCATCGCGCGACTGCCCGGGTGGCGCGATGCCGCGCTGCCGCGAGAGATCAGCGATTCTCGGCGCTTGCGGCTTGCGGGAGCGAGGGGCCGAAGATCGGGCTCGACCAGGCCGCGCCGCCATCCTCTTGAACGACGCGTACGTAATGAAACTCGCCGGGTGCCAGGCGTGGTATGACACGGCCGTGTGACAAGGCCAGGCGCCCCTCGCCGGGCAGCGTCGCCGTACGTCCGCTGCGAATCAGGTCGATGCGATCGAGTGGCGCGGTGGCCACCACCTCGATGCTGAGCTGCTGACCATCGGCAGCAGCCTCGCCGCCGTTCGTCAAGATCGAGCCCATCGGTTGCCCGTCGATCGTCACGCTGAGGAAGATGCGGGGGCCGCTGGTGGCGTAGACGTGCCGGGCCCGCATGGCCGCGAGCACACCGGCGCGCGTGAGAGTCTCGCTCTGGATGGCCGCCAGACCGCCCTGGCCCCCCGCTAGCGAGAGCTGCGCCAGACCGGGGTGCCCGTCGTGGCTGTCTCCGCTTCCGATGAAGCCCAGACGGTACCCCTGCCCGAGCACGTCGCGCACGAAATTGCCCGGCACCGGGCTGTAGATGCGTCCGGGGGAATCCGGCGCTTCGCTGCTGCCGTGCACCGAGACGATCTCGGTCACGGGCTCGAGCTCCGGGTGCGGCGGGAATTGCCAGTTGGTCGCGACCGGACCCCCGGCCGAGTGGTGCGCGAAGGTGAGTGCGGGGCGGCCCTCCAAGGCCTGCCAGAGCTGGCTCGGCGTCTCGTAGCGCGCGTCCATGCTGCTCAGCACCTCGCCCTCATCGCTGAAGTAGAGCACATGGCGATGCCCGTGCAGCCAGCTCGTCCATTCGTAGCCGAGCAGGCTGACGAAGCGGCCCGGCTCGTGATGCTGCAGCACCGCCCGCTTGATTCTCTGCCACAGGGTGGGCGTCGCGTCGAGGAAACGCATGCCCCAGTGGTCGTGATCGGTGAGTGCGCTGACGTCGAGGCCCGCCACGTTTCGTGCATAGTCGAAGTACTGCTCTGGGGTTCCCGTGCCGTCCGAGAGCTGGGAGTGGCCGTGCAGATCGCCCCACAGCAAGCGCGGCAGCTCCTCTCGCACCACGAGCGGATTCGATTCGCCCATCAGCCCTTCGAGCATGCCGCGCCCGTATGCCCGCAGGCGGTAGACGCCGGCCGCCTGCACCTCGAACTCGATCGTCCGGTGTCCGCGGTGCTCCGGCTCCAGACTGACCCGCTCGGGCAGCGCCAGACCCGCCGGCGGGTCGACGAAGACGATCTCTCCCCGTTCGGGCGTGCTGGCATTCCCGACGTGGTCGAGCGCGGCCAACGTGAGGCGCACCTTCTCGCCCGGTCGCGCGGTGGAGGGCAGCGTGAGTTGGAGGCGGCTCGCCGGGGCGGCGAAGACTTCCAGCGATGGGGACTGCGCGATCAGCGCGCGCATGCCGTCGCCGTCCCCGTCGACAGCGATGAAGATGCGTGCCTCGGCCTCGGCGTAGCTATCGATCCGGGCGCCCGCCTCGCCCGCACCGTAGACGAATCGGATCTGCTCGCCCTCGTCCAGGGCGCGTCCGGCAATGCTGACGACGAGTAGCTGAAAAGACGAGCCGTCGACTTCGAGTGCCACGCCCTCGGCCGTCGTCGACACCTCGGTGTAGCCCGACGCGTCGCGATAGAGGGTCTGGGAGGGGTCCCAGCCCCAGAAGGGCGAGATCTGCAGGAAGACCGCGCCTCCCTCGGCCACGCCCAGCGGACCGGCCTGGTAGACGACTTCGAAGCGCTGGCGGCTGCCGACGCGGTAGGCCAGCCCGTCCTTCGGTACGCCCTCGAGCCAGGCTCGACCGCCGCCGTCCGCCGCATGGCGTTCCCTTTCCAAGTCGGCCCTCAACATCTCGTGTGTGTCGAGCTTGGCATCGGGCGACAGGGACAGCCGTTCGGCAGCAGGTGACGCCTCTTGGGTGCGCGGCGCGGATACGGCCTCGCTCTGCGAGCCGCGTTCCGGCCCGCAGCCGATGGGCAGGGCGCACAGCAGCAGCGAGAGAACCCGCGCCGTGCGGCGGCAACCGGGCCTCCAGCCGCACCGTTCCCCGCTGGCTCGAAGCGTGAGTTTCATTGCGCTGGCCTCGGCTTAGCACACTCCCCGGCGCCTGTGGATCGCCCATCCCCGGCGGGGCCGAACTCGGGCCGGCTGGCCGAGCCGGGTTTTTGCTTCAGCGGGAGGCCGTTCTTTCCGCTCATAGGTAGCGGTCTTGGCGAGTCAGTCGCGCACGCGGGAGGCGTGCGGGCTTGAGCCCCGGGGCGGGGCGACGGGCGAACTACGGATGATGGAAGAGCCGCAGTGAGCAGCAAGTTCGGTCTCGTGGGCGGGCAGCCGCTGGTCA
This sequence comes from Deltaproteobacteria bacterium, assembly GCA_029261835.1. Classification (GTDB taxonomy): domain Bacteria; phylum Myxococcota_A; class UBA9160; order UBA9160; family UBA4427; genus JAJDAO01. The sequence goes on from JAJDAO010000009.1 coordinate 100,057, forward strand.
CCTACGCCATGGCGGCGGTGATGTGCGCGGTATTCGGCCTGCTTCAGATCGCCGGTGGTGAGAGTCACAGCCCGGCGGCGGAGGCACTCAGCAAAGCGCGGACCTTCTACGAGCAGAATCCCCAGGTCAAGCTCAGCCCCCGAAACCGGCGTCTGCTGGGCGAGGACTTCGTGGATGTGATCGCGTCGTCCCATGCCAGCGAGACCGAGAAGGATGCCGGGCCGGTGTTCTCGCCGCGCATGCAGCGACGGACCCAGGAGCGCTTCGAGTCCATCGCGAAGCTGGCCTTCGGCGAGCGCATGTCCGAGTTTCCGGCCTGGAGATACGGCATTGTCGCCCGTGCCGGCGAGCCGCAGAAGTACCTCAGCCACGCCTTCGTTCACGAAAGCCTGCTGGCCCTCGCCGTGTCTCTAATCTTCCTCCTCGTAGCCGGGATCGGCCTCGAGACCGCGTGGGGCTCCGCGCTCTTCGCGGGCTTCTGCCTGCTCGGCACTGTCTTGCCGGCCGTCGCGTTCAGCCAGCTCGGTGGCGTCGGCGGCATCCCCTTCAGCGGCGGCAGCGGGCTGGTTGCGGCCCTGCTGGGCGCCTACCTGATCCGCGGCCTGGGCGGCGGCTTCGCACTATCGGGTTGGGTCGTGCTGCCGGTCTGGGCCTTCGTGGAATACTTCTTCGTGCGGGGGATCTGGCTGGAGAATGTCGACGCCGCGCCGCTGGCGAGCCACGGCGTTGCGTTGGCGCTGGGCGCCGGCCTGGCCGCCGCCGGACGGCTCCTCGACGTCGAGAAGAAGCTCGTCGATTGGGCCAGCCCCGAGGTCGAATCGGCTCACGATCCCGCACTGGAGCAGGCGGAGCGCGCGTTCGAGCAGGGGCGCCCCCACGAGGCGTTCGAGCTGTTGCGGAGCGCTCACTTGGCGTCGCCCGACGATCGCGAGGTGGCGTTGGCCCTCTGGGGCGCGGCAAGTGAGGCGGGTCGCGGTGAGGAGGCGGTTGGCGCCATCCTGCCCATTCTGCGCGATGAGCTGCGCAGCGGAGCTGCCGAGCAGGCGATCGGGCACTGGCGAGAACTCTCGATCGCGACGAGCACACTCGAGCTCGAGGCGACGCTGCTGGTTCGCATGGGCGAGACGCTGCTCGGCGAGGGGCACGCAGATGAAGCGCGGGATCCCCTCGGCCGCGCCGTGGAGCACCCGCGCGGCCTCAGCCCAGCGCTCGCCCAGCGCGTGGTGCGCGTCGCGCGCGACTTCGATTTCGGCTTGACGCAGCGCGCTGCCTCGATCGCGCTGCAGGACGACCATCTCAGCCCGGATCTGCGCGATGAGCTGCAGGCACTGGCCGCTGCCGTGCTCGCGCCCGCATCGTCACCGCAGCCCGCCAGCGACGCCGAGCAGTCATCCCGGGTCGAGGAAGTGGAGGCGCAGTCGCCGAAGAGACGTCAGGCGACGACCCAGGAGGCGACGAACTACCCGCTGGAGTCGGACATCGACATTCACAACACGGCCGAGCTCACGGATCCGGAAGAGTTCGAGCGGCTCACTATGGGTGAGGCGCCGGACGGTCGGCTGGTGAATCCCGATCCGGAAGACATCGACCCGGCCGCGCTCTCGATCGAAAGCCTCGAGTGGGAGCTGGGCGGCGGGGGCGATGTTGCGGACGCGCTCGGGTTGCCCGGGAGTGATGGCTCGCAGCAGCCGGAGATTGACGACACTTGCCTGGAGGAGGTGGCGCTGCCGGCGGATGCGTTCTCCCCGGAGTCCGATTCTGTCTCCGAGGCGTGCAGCCCATCGGCCGCGACGTCTCCAACGACGGACACCCACGAGCGAGACGCGGCCTCCCTGGCGGCGGATCTTGATATCGGCGGTGGCCTGCGCCCACTCAAGCTGGTAGAAGGCGTGCCGACCGCGCTCGGCGAAGAGGGCGTCGCGCTCGAGATCGACGGGCACGGCGCGAGCAAGCTTCCCTTCGACCGCATCGACGCGGTCGCGGTGGTCGCGGTCTCGGGTCTCTCCGCCAAGCCCGTGCTGGTGATCGACTTCGTGCTCAACTGGGCGTCGTCCTCGTCGGAGCCGCTCAAGGTGATTCGACTGCGGGGCAACCGTTTCGATCCGCTGCGTATAGTCGCCGATGCTGCGGGCGCGCTCGAGGCCCTCGAGCGCTTCGTAGCCGCAGTGCTCGCGGGCAGCGGCGCCATCCCGCTGCCCGACGCCGACGCCGTGGCGGGTCAGCCGTTCGCCAGCCATGCCGACCTCGAGAGCTACCAGCGCCGCGTCTTGATGGCCGAGTGAGCCGCGCCGGCACTTGCCGCCGAATTCGCAGACGGCGCAGCGCATCGCTCCCGCGCGGTGTCGAGAGTCGCTGTGGGCAGCAGGTCTGCCCAGGTCTCACTCGAGTCGCCAGACCACGATTCGCTCGTCCGCTTGAATCGGCTCACCCAGCTCCGCGACAAGGCTCTGCATGAGCCCAGCGGGTGGCCGCTCCCACGAGCCGCCGAAGCTGCTGTGGCGCTCCATATACACCGCCAGATCAGCCCGCTCGACCGTGGCCAGAGCGCGATTGTAGACGTAGTCCCAGTAGCGCAGCGCCTCGCTCACGACATCCAGATGCACGATCAAGTAGTCGGCGTTCGCCCGAGCGCGCCAATCGCGGCCGCGCAGTGAGACGTATGGTCCGTCGAGCAATCGCGGGAACTCCCCCGGAAACGGGGCGAGCAGTGTCTCGATGCCGTGCAGCAGGAAGTAGTTGCGGTAGAGGTGGCGAGTTCTCGTGGCGAGTGCCGGCGCTTCGATGATGCGGAGCGCTGCCCGCTCGCGAGCGGGACGCGCGGCCAGTTCGCGATAGAACGAAGGGGCATCGGGCCAGAGAGCATCGAAGGCGGGCAGGGCGAGGATGTCGAGATAGGTGTTGGCGTAGGGCCCGGCCGGCATTCGCCTCGGGCCGTTCGGTCCGGCCAGAAAGAGGACTGCGCAGACGCCGGCAGCCGCCAGCAGTGTGATGGCCGTGCCGAGCGGACGATCGCCAACGAGCCGCCGCGTGCCCCGCACCAGCCCTTCGCCGAGCAACATGGCAACCGGTGGGATACAGGGCATCACATAACGCGCGTAGGCGTAGGCGTCACCGTAGGGATCGACCAGGGCGATGGTGAGCCCCGGTCCGGCGCTGCCGAGCACCAGCGGCAGAGCGTGCCAGCGCCTTTGGCGCAGGTGAGCGACCGCGGCGATGACGGCGGCTGTCAGCAGCAGGTAGGCCGCCCAGCGTCCGCCGGCAAGCAGCGTCGCGACGTCCCAGAAGCCGAAGTCCCCGTAGTAGGCCGCCCCGGTCTTGGCCTCCAGGAATTCGCGCAGCGAGGACCACGCCGGCAGGTGCAGGAGGAGGCACAGCAGTCCGCCCAGCACCAGAGCGATCGTCAGCCGGATCGCCTGTTTGCGCCTGCCCGCCTCGCTGAGCATCGCCAGAATCGTGCCAGCGAACACCGGAAGCACGAAGCCCAACGACACGGGGTGCACGTAGGGCAGCAGGGCGGTCAGCAGCACGAGCGCCGCCAGCGGTGGGCGGGTCTGCGCGGGCTGCGCCAGGGTGCGCTGCAGGCAGCCGAGAAGGAGCAGGCACAGCAGCGCCACCAACGCGTAGCTGCGGGCGAAGTGGGAATAGAAGATGAGCAGCGGATTCGCGGCGACCAGCAGCCCGGCCACGATGGCGGCGCGCGTGCCCACGACGCGGCGCGCCACCGGATAGGTGAGGCACAGCAGCGCCAATCCGGCCAGCCAGGCCGGGGCGCGCATGCTCCAGTGACCCGTGCCGAAGAGCTCGCTCAGCGTCAGCTGCATCAGCGGCAGCGCCATGCCGGAGCCGGTGTCGCTGAAGGTCGAGAGCACGCGCGGCAAGCCCCCGTTGATGTCTCCCAGCGCGTGTAGCTCGTCGCCAAAGAAGAAGGCCGGGCCGACCTCGCGCAGCCGCCACCAGGCGCCCGCCAGCAGCGCCGCAGCCAGCAGTGCGAACTCGACCGGTGTGGCGGGGCGCAGTCGCTCCTGGCACTCGCTCACTTCGCCCGCTCCCTGCGCGGCCCGTCGAGCGGCGGTGCGCGTCGCTCATCGGGCTCGTCGTATGTCTTCATGCTTCCTCTGATTGTTCTTTCTCGTCTCTTGTCTCTCGTCCTTTGTCGATTGTTGCTGTCTGTCGCCTGCGGGTCTTGCTCCGGGAGGCCCGACCCAGGATGCGGTGCATTGGCCGAGACGTCCAGGCACCCGTCGAGCTGACGGATCGCCTGCCGTGCACGAATGAGCTGGGGCTCGGTCGTGCTGCCGGCCGGGCGGCGCAAGGCACGCGCCGCGTGGAATGCGCCCCGCCGTGTGGTAACACGCGCCCACTCCGGGCCCTCAGCCGCGGGACATCGGGGAACAGGCCTTGCACTCAGCGATCGCCATCTCGCCGCGAACAACCGGCTGCACGGCGAGCGTCAGCGCAAGAGCAGAGCCGGTGAAGGAGGGATCGACATGGCGTGGACTCGACGATTCATGGCACGTGCTCTGGGGCGGGGCGTCTGCTTCGCCCAAGTGCTCCTTCTGCTCGTGAGCACGAGCTGCCTGCAGCCCGGCGCGGCGCCCGCGGCCCCCGGCCTGCCCGAGTATCAAGAGGGGTTGGCACTGTCGGTTCCGGGCGGGCGCGTCAATCTGGCCGGTGGCAACCTGATGATCTCCAGAGTCGATCTGTCCATCGACACGCACCTCGGCACGCGCGAGATCGGCGCAACCTACAACTCGGCGTCGGGCGAATGGCTATGGAGCTTCGAGCTGTACTACGACGGGCGGAGGTTCGTCGACGACACCGGCGCCTCGCGCCAGATCGGCTGGATGCCCCCCGGTTCGGCGATTCCCGGCTCCCATTGGGTGAAGCTCGACGGCCGGCGCGTCGCCACACGCGGCGGGCTCGTGCACACATTCGACCAAGAGACAGGGCGGCTGATCGCGCTGCACTGGATCGGCCAGGAACGTCCGTCACTGACCTATGTTGGCGCGGACGTGTTCGGAGTTGAACGAACGGTGAGCGTGCTGCAATGCCGTGGCACCGATCCGTGTCGCGGCGTCTACTCGATCGAATATGATGAACACGGATGTGTTGAAAGGATCGAAGATCGCGCCGGACGTGTGGCATTGTTCGAGCAGGATGCGAGCTGCAAGCTGCTCTCGGCGAGGGATGGTCTGGATGTGGCCAGGGGCTGGTCGGGGTTCCGCTATCAGTACAGCCAGTACGGCGGCGGCTCATTGACTGCCATCACCAACTCCGAGGATGAGCGAGTCGAGTACGACTATCTCGACGGGAGGCTCTCGCGCGTGACGGCGATCGGTGAGCAGTACCCCATCTACCGCTTCGCCTACAGTGTCAACCGCGAGGCGCAGCTCTACTCGACATTGGTCGACGATCCTCGTGGCGGTCGCAGCGTCTATCGCTATGACGCTCTGATGCGATTGCGAGAGGTCGTCGATGCGGTCGGTGATGTGACGACCACTCGTTGGCTGGGCGTACGGCCCAGCAGCACAACCGACGCCGCCGGCGTGACGACGTCGTGGCAGTACGTCGCTGACGATCTGAGTCGCGCCACGCTGCCCTCGGGAAACGTCATTGCCTACGAGTACGCCGGGGACGCGCAGAATCGCGACGACCCGTGGCGGCGCCCGATTCGCCGCATCTCGGACTTGCTCGGTGTGGTGGAGGAGCGCAGCTACGATGCCCACGGGCGCTTGCTGACCCGCACGGACGGGGCCGGCGAAACGACGGGCTTCCAATACGACGAGGAGGGCAGCCTGCTCGCAGTCGTCTCGCCCGACGGTCTGGCGACCTTCTTCACGGATTACGGCGATGACGGACACATGCGCGGGGTGACGCGCGGCAGCGTCTACGACCGACGCACTTACGACGCCGTCGGCAATCTCTTGACGGGTGGCAACCTGAGCCAGGCGACGAGTCCCGGTCGCCCGGGCATCGTACGGCGAGTCTTCGACGAGGATCGCAATCTCGCCGCGCTCGATCTCGCCGGCAGCAGCCCGGCTGCTCCGCACGAGCCTGTGGTTGCCACGCTGACGATCGAGAGCCGCAGCGACGGCAAGCGGAAGCGGGTCACTCGTCCCCACGGTGGCGACACGGAGCTGACGTACGACGCTCTGGGCAGGCCGGTCGAGCTCAGAGAGCGCGTTGACGGCGTCTGGTCGATCAGCACCTTCAGCTACGACGCCGCGGGGCAGCTGGTGGCGAGTCAGAGTCCCAATGGCATGCGCAGCGAAGTGGACCGCGACGTTGCGGGTCGTGAGAGCGAGATCCGGCTGCTGCGCGACGGTGTCCTCGAGAAGAAGCTCCAGGTGCACTACGGCGCGGGGCGGATCCTCTCACGCTTCGATTCGAGCTATGGCGCGCCCGAGTTGTTCGAATACGATGCGGCCGGACGCATCGTCTCGTTGCGGTTTCCGGCGGGCGAGGTGCTCGAGCTGGGCTACGACCTGCGCTCGCGGGAGATCTTGCGTCGCTTTCGCGCGGGCGAAGGCGGGCCGCTGCTCCGCACGCTGGCTTTCGGCTACGACGGCGCCGATCGCCAGATCCGGCTGCTCGACGAGGGTGAGGTCATCCTCGAGCGGACTCTCGTGGCGGATCGACCGGTCGCAATCCGCTACGGCAATGGTCTGGAGCGGCACTTCCAGTACGGCGTAGACAGCGGGCTCTTGCTGAGGAGCAGCACGACCGATGCGCTCGGGCAGTCGCTCGAGGACACGACCCTCGACTGGCGCGAGTGCGCTCCGGACATGCTCTGTCTCATCGCGGACAGCTCGGTTCGCAACATCGGGGAAGGCTCCGGCGCGGGCATGGGCGTGACGAGCGAGAGCTACGTCCTGGCGCCGCCCGTGCAGGCTCTGGCCCAGGAGGGCGGCCCCGGCATGCGGCTGCTGGCCTGGGTGCCGCTGGCGGCGCCCGGCGCGGCGTTGGCGTCCAACCGCCGCTACGCGTACGACGAACTCGGTAACTGGCTCGGCATCGGCGTTGGCTCAGCCCTGATCGAGAGCTTCGAATACAACCCCGAGCGCAACCGCCTGCTCAGCTCGCATCGACAGGAACACCACGCATACGCCTACGACGCAGCCGGCTATCTGGTGAGTCGAGACGGCGTGACGATCGCCTGGGATGCCGGTGGCCGCATCGCCTCGATCGGAGACGACATCGAGCTCGAGTGGGACGTGCTCGGTCGCCCGATCCGCAGCCTGATGGCGGGCCTCGAATCGCGCAGCCTGTTTGGGGGGCTCGTGCAGGCTAACGCCGAGGGTCAACCCACTGCCATCGATCTCGGTGAGGTCGAGATCCTGCTGGGCAGCGACGAGCGCGTCTACCGCCATCTCGACTTTCGCAAGAACGTGAGCTTCATGACGGGGCAGGGTGGTGAGGTGCTGGTCCACCACAGCTATTCGCCGCAGGGTATCGAGGCGACGCGTGGCAGCCATCCCGCCGACCGCAGTTTCGCGGGTGGCGGGGCGCTCGGTGACTTCCTTCTACTCGGCGCGCGCCTCTACGACCCGGAGACCGGTCGCTTCATCTCGCCCGATCCGATCTACCATCCGATCAACCAGTACGCCTACACGCTCGGCAATCCAGTGCTGCTGTGGGACCCGACCGGGCTGCACGCCGAGCCTCCGACGCGGGTCGCGGCAGGGAAGATAGCCGACTACCTGGCGGCACTCGCGATTGCGCTGATCGGCGCCGGCTTGGTGACGGGCTCGGCGGTGCTCGTCGGGGCGGGTGCCGCCGTCATGATCGTGGCGATTGGCATCGTTCTGATCCTCTCCGTGTCCGTCGCCGCCCACGCGAGCGCCGGCACGCCCAAGGGCGGCGTGGCGCCGGCCGGTTGGGGGGCATCGCCGACTTCGGCCGCCAGCGCCCCGCTGCCGGCGCCGACAGCCGGCTGCGCGCCGGCTTCCCTGGTCTCCGAGCGGGGCTCGGCATGGCCATTGGGCATCTTGATCCCGTTACAGCTCGTGTTGGCGGCGCTGCTGCTCAGGCCACGTCGCCGTGACCGGTCGAGAGGGTGACGTGAGCGAGTGCGGGCAGGCATCTCGCGACGCGACCTTCGCCTTCAGTCCGCCGAGCGGGCGAGAGCGAGCCTGGATCGTGCTGGCATGGACTCTCTACACGACCGGCGTCTCGGCCCTCGGCTATATCGTGGCTCGTGCCGCGCTCGCGTCAGCCGTTCTGCCGCCGACCGTCAAGGCGATCCACCTCGGCACGGTCGCGCTGTGCACGGCGTCGCTGGCCTGGTGGTGGACGCGCCCGAGAGGTGGGGTGATCGCGGTGGAGCTGCTCGAGCACGAGGTGCTGCTCGCGCGCTCCCGCTTCACCGCGCGGCGCTCCCGCGTTCCGTACACGGCGATTCACTCGCTTTCGCGCGCGTGGCCGGCGCCATGGCAGCGCTTCTTCGTCGGCGTGACAGGTCGCTTTCCCTTCGGCTTTCGGCCGGGCTGGTTTGCCGAGCCGGCTGCGCTGGAGCGCATCGAGGCGGCGCTGCGTGGTCGGCTGGCGCGTTCGCCCCGGTACGCCGAGCAGCTGGCGGGGATCGACAGACGGGCGCGCATTGCGGCCATGGTCGCGGCACACCCGCCCAGACTCACGTTCGTGTTGCTCGCACTGACGACGGTGATCTTCATCCTTCAGTGGCGATCGGGTTCGCTGGACGATTTCGTCGAGCTGTGGCGACTGGGGGCAAATGCCTGGTGGCTGATGTCGGATGGCGGCGCGTACCGTCTCTTCACAGGCATATTTCTTCACGCGGCGTGGTGGCACTTCGCTGCGAACATGCTGAGCCTGGTGCTGCTCGGGCTGCAGCTCGAAGGACTACTCGGTGCGTGGCGCTTCGGCCTCGTGGCACTGGGCGGGGCGCTCGGTGGGTCGATCGCCAGTGGCCTGATGGGAAGTCGGCCGACGGTGGGCTTCTCGATCGCCATCTTTGCCATGGTCGGGGCGCTGATCGTACTCAATCTGACGAGGCGCTCCGATCTGTCTCCACCCAGCCGCGTGCCATTGGGATTGGCGCTGATGCTCCTGGCTCTGCAGCTCGCGCTGGAGCAGTTGGTGCCCAGGATCGACCGTCTCGGCCATTGGGCGGGCTTCTTCTCGGGTGCTCTGCTCTGTCTGCTGCTGCTGCCTGGGCTCGATCTCGCACGCGCGCGGGAACGGCCCTCGCGATGGCTGCGCGTCTGCACGGTCGGGCTGGCCGCGGCCTATCTCGCGGCGCTCGGACAGGCGGGTGTCCACGCGGTCCGCTCGGACGCGGCCTCTGTGCTGAGACTCGCCGCCGAGTCGCTCGAAGATCCGCGGCTCCCACCGCAGATCATTACGGCACTGGCATGGGGCTTCTACGATCTGCCCGACGCCTCGCGCGCGGAGCTCGATCGCGTGCGCGACGCTGCCGAACGAGTGGTCGCGCGGGAGCCCGACGAGCCGGTCTACCTCGACGCACTTGCGCTGCTCGAGTACCGGCTGGCGAATCTCGAGCGGGCGGTTGCGCTCGAGCGAAAGGCGCTGCACCGCGCGCCTCAGGCGCACTTCGCGTCGCAGCTGGCCCGCTTCGAGCAGGCTCGTATGGACGCGCGCGGAGCGACCGCAGCGTCTATGTCGCGTAGCGGCGCCGTGCTTCGCGTCGAGAGGTCGGCTGGCCGGCCTCGGCCGCCAAGCCTCTGGGTCGAGTTCGACCGGCCGCATCCCGACGGCGTACAGCTCGACGCCCTGCTCGAGGCTGAAGGAGAGCTCGTGGGGTTGCTCCGCGTACGTCTGGGCGCAGTGGTTCGTGACCGTGTTCGAATCGAGCCACTCTCACCCGATCTCGCCGCCGCGCTGCAGCAGGCCTCGCTTCGAGTCGTTGACGTCAGAGCGGGGGAGGGCCGGCTCGAGCCCGCCTCGCTTCGCCGCCACTACTGGGCGATGAAGCCGGAGGTGGCCGCGCTTCCCAGCTGGAGAGAGCCCGATTTCGGCCGTCGCTGAGTATCGCGGCCAGGGCGAGGCCGAGGCAGAGCAAGCCGATTCCAACGCCGGGCAGCGGCGGGGGACACAGGTGTGAGGCGGCCGGAGCGCATAGCAGCGAGGCTAGATTGAGACCGCCGTGCAGCGCGATGCAGATCAGTACGTCGCGGCCGAACCGCTGGAGGCAGCCCAGTAGCAGACCGACCAGGAACGTTCCGAGCACGGACCAGGCTGCGACGTGGGACGCGGCGAAGACGGCGCTCGAGATTGCGATGGCGAGAGGGCCCCCAGTGACCGGTGCCAGCCCCTCGAGAAGTCGCTCGCGATAGAGCAGCTCTTCGAAGATCGGCGCGAGCAGCACGATCGAGATCAGGTGTGCGGCATCGGGCCGCAGCGACGCGCCCACACCGATTGCCGGCAAGCGCAACCAGAGCCCCACGACCGCGATCGCGACGAGCAGGCCCGGGTAGGCCGACCAGCCGGCGACGAGGCCAAGGAGCGCGGCCAGGGCACGTTGCGCCGCGGCTGCCCGATGTCGTGGACCCGGCCGCGCGGCGCGGCGGACCAACAGCAGCGCGGTGGCGGCGATGAATGGAAAGAGCGGGTCACCGCTCGCCGTCAGCAGGCGCTGCTGCGTCCACGAGACGAGCCAGAGCAAGCTCCAAACGGCGCAAACCAGCAGTAGCGCCGCGGCTGCGTTCCGCCGCTCCGCTGACCGCGAGCACGCATCTCCACTGTGCGGTCGATCGTCAGGCCGGATCCTCACGCCCCAGGTCCAGAGCAAGTCCGGTGCCGGCTCGGCCGTGCCCCAGCAGCCCATTGACGGGCCGCCTGGGCGCGCTGGGCAGGCGCACTTCTACGTGCTGTGTGGAAGAGAGCGCCGGGTGATGAGATAGCTTCTAGCCGAAGATGGCCGGGTCGAGATCGACACCGATCGGGCAGTGGTCCGAGCCCGTGACGTTCGGGCGAATGAAGGCCGCGCGAACGTATTTCATCGCCGCCGGGGAGGCCAGTACATAGTCGATGCGCCAGCCGATGTTCTTGCGGCGCGCGTCGTGCATCTGACTCCACCACGTGTAGTGGCCCGGGCCCGGCTCGAAGGCGCGGAAAGTATCGGTCCAGCCCGCCTGCAGCCAGCGGTCCAGCTCGGCTCGCTCTTCCGGACAGAAGCCGCTGGTCGTCTCGTTCTGCTTTGGCCTCGCGAGATCGATCGCCCGATGGGCTGTGTTGAAGTCGCCCAGCACGAGCACGCGGCGACCGCTGCGGCGCAGGCGCTCCACCTCGTCGAAGAGCGCTCGGTACCAGTCGAGCTTGTAGGGGATGCGGCTGTTGTCGCGGTTCTTGCCACTGCCATTGGGAAAATAGGCATTGGCGATCACCAGGCGCCCGAAGCGCACGAGCTGGAGTCGCCCTTCGATGTCGAAACGCTCTGCGCGCAGCGACGTGTCGAGTGAGTCCGGCTCGCGGCGTGCGAAGAGGCCGACGCCGCTATAGCCCCTGCGCTCGGGCGCCGTGAAGTGTCTGTGCCAGCCGCGCAAAGCGAGCAGCTCAGCCGGCACCTGGTCCGGCTGTGCGCGTACCTCCTGGATGCCGACGATCTCGGCACGCGAACGGCGCAGCCAGTCCGCAAAGCCCTTGCGGGCGGCGGCGCGGATGCCGTTGACATTCCAGGAGTAGACTCGGATCGGGCGGGCGGGCACAGTGCTCAGTCGTCGCGTGAGAGATAGGTGTACTCGTGCAGGCCCTGCTCGTAGCGCTTGCGAAGAAGAGCCGACTCTTCGAGGCTGATGTCTCCGCGTCGCAGGGCCCGCTCGATGGTGCGACGGACTCTTTCGACCAACGTACCGCGGTCGTACTGCACGTAGGAGAGTACCTCCGAGACTTCGTCCCCCTCGACGACATGCTCCACCTGGTAGCCGCCCCCCTCGTCGTCGAGCCGCACGTGGACCGCATCGGTGTCGCCGAAGAGATTGTGCAGGTCGCCGAGGATCTCCTGATAGGCCCCGACCAGGAAGACACCGAGGTAGTACGGCCGGTTGTCGTAGCTGTGAAGCTCGAGTACCTGCTTGATGTCGTCGCGGTCGATGAAGCGATCCATCCGCCCGTCGCTGTCGCAGGTGAGGTCGGCAAGAATGGCGCGTCGCGTCGGCTCCTCGTCCAATCGGTGGATCGGCATGACCGGGAAGAGCTGTTTGATGGCCCAATGATCCGGCGCTGATTGGAAGAGCGAGAAGTTTCCGAAATAGGTGTCTGCCAGGTCGCGTTCCAGCCGTGCGAGATCCTCGGGGACGACGTCGAGCGTGCGTACGATGCGCAGGATTTCTTCGCAGCAGTGAAGGAAGAGATGGTCCGCCTTGGCGCGCCCGGGAAGGTCGAGGTAGCCGAGCGCGAAGAGCGAAGTGGCCTCGTCACGAAGCTGGACCGCATCGTGATAGGCCTCCTGAAGGTTTTCGCCGTCGACTCCGGTGCGCACCTCGGCGAGGTCTTGCAGCACACGGTGCTCGTCGTCAGCCGCCGGACTGGGCCGGCATCCGGTCAACATCTGATCCGCGCCGATGACGTCGAAGATCAACACCGAGTGATGCGCCACCATGGCGCGGCCCGACTCGCTGACGATGTCCGGATGGGGCACGTCGGCTTCGTCACAGGCCACCTGGATGGCGCTCACGACGTCGTTGGCATACTCCTGTGCCGAGTAGTTCGCCGAGGAGTGAAAGTCGGTTTTCGAGCCGTCGTAGTCGACACCGAGCCCGCCCCCCACGTCGAGCAGCTTCAGCCCGTGCGCGCCGAGCGTGTAGAGCCCGACGTAGATGCGACTGATCTCGCGCAGCGCCTCCTTGTGGGCTCGAATCGCGGTGATCTGCGATCCGATGTGGAAGTGGAGCAGCTCGAGACAGCCGAGCATGTCCTCGCCGCGAAGGCGCTCCACCGCCTGCACGATCTCCGCCGGCGAGAGGCCGAACTTGGCTTGGCGACCGCTCGATTCGACCCAGCGACCGGTCCCCTGGGTCGAGAGTCGGGCCCGCAAGCCGACGTGTGGGCGGATGCCCAGCTCGCGCGAGGTCTTGATGATCAGCTCCAGATCGTTGATGCGGTCCACCACGATCAGCGGCGTGCGCCCGAGGCGTTGCGCGAGTAGCGCGGTCTCGACGTACGCGCGGTCCTTGAAGCCGTTGCATACCATCAGCGCGCCCGGTGTCTCGAGGATCGCCAGCGCAATGAGCAGCTCGGGCCTGCTCCCGACCTCGAGCCCCACGCCGGCCTGACCGCCGAACTGGACGATCTCCTCCACCACGTGTCGCTGCTGATTCACCTTGATGGGATAGACGCCGCGGTAACACCCCTGGTATTCGTATTCGTCGATGGCGCAGCGAAAAACATCGCTCAGTCCTTCGACGCAGCTCGCCAGGATGTCGGAGAAGCGCACCAGCAGCGGGGTGCGCAGGCCTCGCTGCTCCAGATCCTTGACCAACCCGAGCAGATCGATGGTCGGTCCCCGCTCTCCGCGTGGTTGCACCACGACGTGTCCGCACTCATTGACCGAGAAGAAGCCGGCGCTCCAGCGATCGACGGAGTAGAGCTCCAGGCTCTTCTGATGATCCCAATCGGTCATGTCCGCCTCACAGCGTCTCTTCGCTCTCTTCGCCGCTGGCGAGGTCGCGCACCTTTGCCACTCCTCGGCTCACCTCGTCGGGACCGAGCAGCCAGATACGGGCCGCACCGAGGCGGTCGGCGTCGGCCATCACGCGCTTGAGCTTCGCATTGCCGAGTACGATCTCGACACGATGATCCCGCTCGCGCAGTCGTCGTGCCAGCCGGATCGCGGACGGTCGTTCCGCCTCGCCGAAGGGGAAGAGCACGTCGTCCACGACCCGCGGCAGATCCGGCAGCAGCCCCTTATCGCTCAGGAGCTCCGCAATGACCATGTCACCGAAGCCGAAGCCCACCGCTGGGATGGGGCGCGCGCCCAGCGTCTGGGCGAGGCGATCGTAGCGGCCTCCGCCGCAGATGGAGCGCAGCGTACCTGCGGAGTCGAAGGCCTCGAAGACAATGCCGGTGTAGTAGGCGAGGCCGCGCACTACCGAAGCGTCGAAGACGACCCGGTCGCGCACGTCGTAGGCCTCGAGCAGCTCGAAGAAGCGGCGCAGATCGGCGAGCGCTGGCGAGTCGTCAGGCAGGTGGCGGGCCGCGTCGTCGAGGCTGGTGATGCGCAGCATGTCGACCACGTCTCGCGCCTGTGCGCTCTCGAGTCGAACCGGGCCGGTCGGGTCGACCAGCAGCTCGACCACGGCCTCGGCGCCGATCTTGTCGATCTTGTCGATCACGACACAGAGGGGCTCGAATACTTCAGGGCGTTGCCGCAGGACACTGCGACGCAGGCTCTCCTCGAGCAGTGCGCGGCTGTTGACCCGCAGCCGGGCGTCGCCCCGAGCCAGCCCGAGCGCATCGAGCGCTTCGAAGAGGGCGCCGACCAGCTCTGCCTCGGCCGCCACGCCGGGCTCTCCCCAGATGTCCATGTTCCACTGGAAGTGCTCCCGCTTGCGTCCGCGGGTCATGCGCTCGTAGCGCCAGTTCTGCGTGATGGTGAACCAGCGCAGCGGCATGCGGAGCCCGCCCGCGCGGGCGATGACCATGCGCGCGATCGACGGCGTCATCTCGGGCCGCAGGGCGAGGTGACGGTCATGAAGTTCGAAGTGATAGAGCTGGTCGACGATCTCCTCCCCCGCCTTGCGGGTGAAGAGCTCGGCGTGCTCCACCATCGGCGCGTCGACCTCTTCGAAGGCGAAGCGATGCGCCACGCGCCGAAAGTGACCGAAGAGCCACTCGCGCTGGCGGTAGTCATCCGGATAGAAGTCGCGGGTGCCGCGGGGGGGCTGCAGCGAGGTCTTGCTCACGGGGCGGATTCTCCGGCTCCTTAGGTACCACGCCTGTTCGTTCGGCGCGCCGGCCCGCCGTGCGATTTCGCAGGGCGGGCCGGCGAGGGTGAGAGCCGACGCGGATGCTGCTACACCCCCGGGATGTTAGGCGCGGCCGCTCGTCGGCGCGCCCACAAGGAGATCTTGCATGATACGTTTCGCCCGTTGTGCGCCCCTTCTCGCCCTTGCCTTCGCCCTGGCTGTTGGCACCTGGGGCTGTGGCTCGGAGGATTCGGCGGGACGAAAGACCGCCGCTGCACCCGCCAAACCGGCTGCGCCGCCCGCTCCGCCGCCGCCCGCTGCCGTGCCGCCGACTCCCGACACGCTCGACAACGTGCTGGTGCTCGCACTGGCACAGTTCGGTCCGCGTCAAGCGGGCGACAAAGGGGCACCCAAGGCATTGCCCGCGACGCTGGAGTTCCTGACGCGGCGCGACGGTCGTTGGAGCGTGAGCTCCATCGAGGACCCCGCCAGCAACGTCTTTCACAAGGCCATGCTCTACCGCACCGCCGCTGGCGAGGAGCGGATTCTCAGTGCCGCGGGCACGGTGGCTAGCCTCAAGCTCTGGAGCAAGGCACCGGGCGGGCATACCGCACAGACGCTCTGGGAGAAGGACTTCGGCGGCAAGTTCAGCCGCATGCGCGATGTCGAAGTGGCGGACATCTATGGCGACGGTCGGCCGGCGATGGTGGTGGCAACCCACGACCAGGGCGTCGTCGCGATCCTGCGTCCGGATGCCAAGGGCGAAATCTCCGTCGAGGAGATCGACCACGAGCCGAGCACGTTCGTGCACGAGGTCGAGGTCGGGGACCTGGACGGCGACGGCGTTCTCGAAGTGTACGCCACGCCGAGTGAGCCCAACCGACTGGACGGCCAGCCCCAGAGTGGGCGCGTGGTGCGCTACGTGCCGGCCAAGGGCGAGGGGCGCGTGGTCGTGGCCGACTTGGCCGAGCGCCATGCCAAGGAGATCTTCGTCGACGACGTGGACGGCGATGGGCGAGACGAGCTCTACGTGATCGTCGAGGGGGTGATCGAGAAGGGCAGCAAGCGCCTGCTCGAGCCGGTCGAGATCAGGCGTTACGACGCCGACACCGATCCGGCGGGGGGCGCGGTGATCGCGCGCATAGACGATCGCCTTGGCCGCTTCCTGACGGCGGGCGATCTTGACGGTGATGGCGGGAAAGAGCTGGTGGCGGCCCTGTTCAGCAGTGGTCTGTGGCTGCTGCGCCCGGGTGAGGATCCGCGTGGCGAGTGGAAGCAGGAGTCGATCGACCGCGACTCCGGCGGCTTCGAACACGCTTCGATCATCAGCGACTTGGACGGCGACGGCCGGGGAGAACTCTACGTCGCCAGCGACAACGACTCCGAGGTGAGGCGCTACGTCTGGCACGAGGGGCGTCTCGTGCGGGAGGTGATCTACCGCCGCACCAACGGCAACAGCGTGTTCACTTGGAACATCATGCCGCTACCTGTGCAGCTGGCGCCCTAGCCGGCGTTTCTCGCCTGCGGGCGCATCTTCGCACGCTCGCATCGCAGGAGCGCTCAGGGCCCGAGTGCGCACATCGCGGCGCGTGCGACATCGATGCAGTTCGCCATGTTGCGGTCGAGATCGATGGCGGTCGGTCCGGCCCAGGGCGTGCGGTCCGACACCACGCAGATGCAGCCCGCCCGCAGGCCGAAGAGGCCCGCCAGCGTGAGGAGAACGCCGGATTCCATCTCGCAGTTGAGCACACCCGCCTCCTGCATGGCGCGGATGCGCGCCTCGAGGTGTCCGGGCCAGTAGCCGCCGAAGCTCATCGACGTCAGTGAGCCGTCCTGCCCGAGGATGGCGTTTCGTGCGTAGAAGGCGTCGAGCGACCAGGTGATCCCCACGTGGTGGGTGATGCCGCGCTCGCTGGCCGCGCGTTCCAGCTCGCTCACCACGTGGTAGTGGGCCACCGCGGGGAATTCGGGCAGCACGTAGCTGCGACTGGTCCCGTCGTCGCGCACCGAGCCACTGGTGATCACCAGCTCGCCGAGCTCGAGCTCGGGCGCCAGGCCGCCGCTGTTGCCGATGCGGATGAATGTTCTCGAGCCGAGCTTGGCCAGCTCTTCGAACAGCACCGCTGTGCTCGGCGCGCCGATGCCCGTCGAAGCTGCACTGACTGGGAGTCCGTCGAGCTCGCCGCTGATGATGCGGTACTCGCGGACGCCGCAGACCTCGCGGGGATTGCTCCAGCCCTCAGCGATGCGCTCGACCCTCGCTGGGTCGCCGCACAGGAAGACGTGCTCGGCTACATCGCCCGGCCGGCAACCCGTTATCGGCTGGCTATCGCTCATCTCTGGTCTCCATGATTGTCGTGCGCTGAGAGTGGCTTGCGGCACTGGGCGGCACTGCCCGAGCGCGAGTCGAGGCACCGCGACTCGCGCTCGGACTCAGAGTCAGCAAAATGGTTTGGGACCCTGCAGACTCGCAGGCTGCCAGAACCGGACGCGCGCTTCAAGCCGCTGGGCGGAGGCGATCGGGCGGGTTCGCCGCCTCGATTCGCCGGAATGCCCGGATGCAGGTCGCAGATTAGAGCGCCGCCCCTGGGAAAAAGTCCAACAACATTCTGTGGATATTCAGTGCCACTGGAAGATTCCGTTTGAACTCCCCACGAGGCTCATTGTATATATGCCACTGGTTCGACGTCTGTGCGGGGAATCGTCCTCATGCTCCCTCCTGACTTCGGGCTCCAGTGAGCGATCTCAGTGCTCGGGGAAAAGCCGGGGAAATCGCTTGTCGGGAAGCCTCGGAGGGGGGGGTGTCGCGCTGCGTCGAGCGGGGGAATGCGGGGCTGTTTGCGACACCGGCAATCGGTGTCACCGCGCAGTGGAGTGCAGAATTCAAGTCGGGGAACGGATCGCAAGCGGAATCGAGCGCGCTGTCGAGATCGCGAGTCGACCGGCCCAACCACGGGATCGTCACAGGCCACCGGGGCCGGAGGGGATATGACCGCGTTTGATGTTTCTCGTCTGATGTCTCGCCTGTCATGCGCGTCACGAACGCTCGCGATCGTTGCGCTGGGGCTGGGCCTGGCCGGTGGTGCGCACGCGCTCGAGGCGCTCGACGGCCGCATTCAGGCGCACGGTTACTTCGAGATGCAGATGCGCGTGCTCAACAAGAACTACAGCGATCAGTGGGACATGTCTCAGTGGTACAACATCTTCAACTTGGAGATGGAGTTCGATCTGGTCCAAGACACCCACGGCCCGCTCGATCTGCTCTCCGCCTACGTTCGACTCGAGGGGCGCTTCGACTGCATCTACTCCCGCGGCTGCGGCATGATCAGGGCGATCGATGTCTACGGCGACAGGGCCCGCAAGATGCCGGGCCGGCTCAATCGGGGCGACATCTTCACCTCGGCCGGCCAGGTTCCGATCAGCAACGACGGCCCCTTCGCGAATGCTCGACGGGACCCGCTGCGCGTGGAGCAGGTCCCCGGCTTCGAGGGCATCTACGACGCAGCGGAAGAGGGGCTGGGTCCGGTCGATCGCGAACCACTGCTGCAGTGCGCGGACGTCGTCAACGGCTGCACCGAGGACCAGACATCGCGATTCGATCCGACCGGCGTTCCGGTCGAGTTCTGGCAGGCGGATCGCAACAAGCGCTCCGGCACCGACGGTTTCGCGACGGACGATGGCACCGCGGGCTCTCCGTTCCTGATGGTGATGCGCGACTTCAGGGATTTTCGCTTCACCTCGATGCCCGTCATCGGCGGCGCGGCCAACGGGCACGCCACTCGCGTGATGGGACCGTGGCTCCCGCAGAACTTCGTCCAGCCCAATGGTGCGCTGGCAAACCAGCCCAACCCCCTGGACAGCAGCCGCGTCATCCCCCAGAGCCTGTCGCCGGGTGGCGGTTCCAACCCGATGCGGCCCATCCCGATCCTGCGCGAGGATGATCCCGAGCGGTTCGCCGTCTTCATTCGCCAGACTTCGGACGATTCGACCGATCCGGACAAGAACAACATCTTGAACCCGCACTGGGTGGCGCTCAATCCGGCCTCGAAGGACGTGCGGCTGTGGAACGATCGCGCCGCCGAGGCCTGGGAGGCTCACGGCCTGTTCATGCCCAGTCCCAGGCTCAAGGAGGCGCTGCAAGAGGGCAAGTTCGGTAGCTATCCGTTCAATATTTCGCAGACGGAGCGCGCCTTCAATCACGGCGCGAGTCAGAACGACGAAGGCGAGCTCAAGGAGGCGTATTTCGACGCCGAGCTCTTCGATAGCCGGCTCTGGCTGCGCATTGGCAAGCAGGGCATCGTGTGGGGTAAGACCGAGCTCTTCCGCACGACCGATCAGTTCAATCCCCAGGACTTCGCGCTCGCTACGCTGCCGAGCCTCGAGGAGTCGCGCATCAGCCTGTGGGCCCTGCGCGGCGTCTACTCCTTCTACGAGGTCGGGCCGCTCGATGACGTTCGCGTAGAGGCGGCCTTCAACTTCGACGAGTTCGAGTCGGCGGATCTCGGTGGCTGCGGTGAGCCTTATGCGGTGAATCTGGTCTGCGCCATTACCTTCGGCAGCTTCGCACACGGCATCGCGGGCGTCGGTGTGGCGGGCTTCGTGCAACCCGAGAACCCCTGGGATGACATTCGGGGCTGGGAGATCGGCGGGCGAGTCGAGTTCCGCTGGAGTCGCTTCAGCTTCGCCTTCACCGACTTCTACGGCTACCACGACTTCCCGCATCCGGTTCGGCTGACGTCCTACAATCGCAACGTCGATTGGCAGACCGGCCGGCCGCGCCACTACATGCACACCGAGCAGCAGATGCTGCTGCGAAACGGAGGCATCGGGACTGGCTGCGCCACGCCGGGCGGCGCCGGTCTCGTGTTCGCCGACCTGACCCAGGAACCGACCAACGTCGGCGACTACGTCGAGTTCACCGGCAGCGGCAACGAGGGCTGCCTCTACCCGGGTCCCAGCAACCGCAGGGTCGGCGCCGACGGCGCGGGCTATCGCGCATCCGCCACGGCCCCGACGAATCCCAACAAGCTCGGCCCCTTCGCCGGTTTCTACGCGAACAACACGTCGCGGGCGGACCCGAACGACCTGCGCCCCCACTTCTCGACGGCAAGCGTGGCCAGCCCGACCAGTGTCAGCGACTGGCCCGAAGGGCCGAACGCGCATTTCTGCGAGACCCTCGCGGGCTTGGCCGGCCACGCGGACTGTGCCTCCGACCGTCGCGGCAAGCGTGCCTATGACAGTTCGTACTACCTGACCGACGGCGTCACCCCGAACCCGGCCTACAACCCCTTCTACGTGTCGCAGTTCGACAAACACTTCACGCTGGATGTCACCACTCCGACCCACAGCTATGTCTTGCAGCCGGGCAACGAGATCGCGACCACGCCGATTCGCTACGACCCGCTGAAGGCGACTGCGAACCCGAATGTGGCGGACTCGGACGCCGCCGCGATCTGGTCGAATTCGTATGATCCAACCCTCGTCTACGATTCGAGAAACTCGCTCGACCTCAGCGCCGTCAACATGAGCCTCTTCGCCTGGGTCTGCGCCACGACGGTCGGCTTCAGCGATCTCGACCCGACAGCCTGTGCCCAGACGGTTTTCGGCAGCACGCGGCAGGCCGACAACGACGGTCCGCGCATCTCCTTCGTGATCAGCAGCCTGCTGGCAGGCGATCCCGGGCTCAACAGCTTCCTCAGCACCAGTCCCTCGGACAAGCAACTCAGCAAGGGATCCGCCCTGCCGGTGTCGATGGGCATCCCGTTGTCCCAGATCCACTACGATCTCTCGACCACGGACGCCAGCGGTGGTTTGCTCGGCTCCGGGCTCGGCGCCTTCCGGACCACGGACGTGCGGCGCAACTGGAACGATGTCGCCAATGGCACGAGCCCCTTCGTCGACTCCTCGCTCTGGATCTACACGCGAGAGGCTGAGAGCTACAACTGCCTGCCCGGGACGTGGGATGCGTCGCTCCTGACCGCGCCGCAGCTCTGCGGCGGTCTCATTATCGCGATGCAGAGGCCCTCGGTGGAAGACCGCTACCTCGCCTCGACGTATGTCTCCAAGGGATTCACCCCCGAGCAGGAGGCGCTGCTCGGCTGCGGGCCATTCTTTGGCACGAGCTGCGACACCAACGGGGCGGACCTGCTGTGGGCCGAGGCGAGTGCGCTGCTCCAGTCGTTCATCGGCTCGGACTCGAAGGGCATCTCCTTCACAGATCTCGGCATCGAGGGTCTCGTCCCCGCCTCCTTCGGCGACAGGCTGACCGATTCGGGCAGCGGCGGCTACGAGTACCGGACCGACGGGCGCGTGATCGGCAGCAATGGCCAGCTGCTTCGCATCGACCCCGTAACGAATCTGCCGGCGTTGGGCTCCGGTGGCCTGCTCGCGACGGGGAGCTCGGCCGGCTACCTCGGGCAGACCGAATGCGACTACAGCCAGGTTGGCACCAGCGGCGAGGCGCTGGTGCTGTCCGCCGTTGGTGCTGGCGTGGCCACCGCAGCGCTCCAAGACCTCAACAACGCCGGCTCGGCGATCAACAACCGCTGGAACCCGCGCTGCTGGGACAACCGGCGTCATTTCGTGGCCTATGCCATTCAGCCCGGTACCGCGGGCTTCGAGATCCTGGGCCTCGGCCCGCCCAAGTGTACGACGGCGGATATCGGTGGTCTCTATGCGGAAGCCGGCATGCTGCCCGGCTGCCGCAACAAGTGGTCGACGATTCTCTACAGCCCCACGGCTGACTGGAACCCCGCCACAGGGCTGCACCCCAACAACCCCGATGCCGGCTACATCGGCAACAACTATCTCGGCCAGGTCATGAGCTACAAGTCCGCGCGGCTCGATCCGACCGGTACCGCGACGCCGCGTACCGACTACAGGCAGTTCGCGAACGGGACGGACCTGGCGGATCTGACCAACTGTGGCACGGGAACGCCCTCGGCTCCGGGGGACCCGGACGACCCGGCCAACTTCGACTGCTACACCGCCGGCCCGAACGCCGGCCTGCCGGACCTTGGCCCGGGTGGCGCAGTTCGCTCGGATAACGGCATCTGGACGGCTCAGGTGGCGGCCTCTCGACGTTCCGGTCTCAACTGGGGTGTCTATTGGGAAGAAGCGCAGGGCGAGAGCGTCACGAGGCCCGCCGGCTGCACGTTCGACGCCGGCGATCCGCGGGCCCGCAGCGAGCCCGAATGCTACTACGGCGGCTGGCGTCAGACGGTGGACGGCGATCCCGACTCGGTGGGTCTGCAGCCGGGCGGGATGCTGTACCCGCAGTGGACCAACACCACTGGCGTACCGGACATTTACGCCGTCGCGGAAGCCGGAAGCACCGTCCAGGCGCTGGCCGAGGGCACGACCGGTGTCGAGCGCGTCGAGAACGGTTGCACGCCGGGTCGCAGCTGGGTCTTCCTCCAGCGCACGTCGGACAACACGCTGCTCGGAGCGCCCGAGTGTGCCCATGTGTTCGCCGGCGTCGGCGCGGGGCACATCTTTACGGGTGAGAGCTTCGCGAGCGAGTTGGCGGCCGTTTCGTACAACTTCATGAACGTCCTCGTCACCTTTTCGGACGACTTCAAGGATGGGCTTGGCAGCGTTGCGGCCTTCGTGCAGCCGTGGCTCTTCGAGTCGCGCTACATCTACGACGAGCCCTGGATGTGGGACGAGAGCTGTACGGTCCAGACGTGCGGTCGCGTCTGGAACTCGAAGTATGGCAATCCCAACTGGCTGCTGAGCGGGACCGAGAAGTACAAGGACTCAAATGGCGCCGTGATTACGCGGCAGCAGGGCCTGGGCTTCTTCCGCCCCGGTCTTCACAACCACGCTGCGGTCAATGGAGACACCGTCGAGCAGATCGCTGCGCGCAAGATCAACCCGCTGCCCGACGGCGTGGAGAACAAGCTGCAGCGCGACCCCAGCCTGCCCAACATCCTCGACATGTTCCCCGATCTGCTCGAATACGAGTGCGACACGTTCGCGCCGGGTGCCGCGCACACGCCCGAGAACTGCGACTCCTGGAACAAAGAAGCCCAGAAGGTGCGATTCGGCGATCCCAGCGATCCGGACAAGAAGGGCCTCGTCTCGTCGCTGCTGTGGGACTACGCGTACACGGGAACCGAGAATTCTCTGATGGCCCTCATTCCCTACTGCGAGAACCTCGGCTTCAGTCAGGTCCACGTGGAGGCGGCCGCCTTCGGATCCCAGCCGGCCGCGCAGGGCGCGGACAAATGGGGACCCGCGCGGGTCGACTGCACGCGGGGCATGAACGGCGAGACGCTGGGGCGCGAGCGCTGCACCTACGTGACGCCGCAGTTTTGCGACCTCGTGCAGGCGCTGCTCTCGATCGCGGGACAGAAGCGCAACATCCTGCGCGCTGGCGGCAACGGCACCTTCGGGCGGCGCACGATGCAGTGGCAGTCCGGTGGTGAGATCTACCTCGCCTACGAGAAGCGCAACGTGCTCGGTCTGTCGATGGACTTCGCAGAGGACTTTACGAAAACCAACTGGGGTATGGAGTTCACCTGGATCGAGGGTGTGCCCCAGGTGGACAACAATTCCTGGGACCTCACCAGCAAGACCAACGACTTCAACCTGACCCTCTCGGTGGACCGGCCGACCTTCATCAACTTCCTGAATGCGAACCGCACCTTCTTCATCAACAGCCAGTGGTTCTTCCAGTACCGCGAGGGCTACAACCACGGCATGACCACCAACGGGCCGTTCAACGTGCTCGCCACGCTGGCGTTCTTCACCGGCTACTTCCAGGACCGCCTGAACCCGAGCATGATCTTCGTCTACGATTTCGGGTCGGTGTCGGGAGCGGCGCTGCCGCAGGTCAACTACCGCTTCTCGGAGGCGTTCTCCGTCACGGTCGGTGCCTCGATGTTCATGGGTCGGCAGGAGTTCGTCGACATGCCGGTGAACGGAGTTGCACCCGCCGCCCCGCGGACAGGCCCCTGGGCCTACAAGGATGCGATCGAGCCCGCGCTCTCGATCGTGCGTGATCGCGACGAGGTGTTCATGACGCTGCGGTACACGTTCTGACGCTGGGCCGGCTGCTCGTCAGTGTCCCCGCTGCAGCGTGTCGGCTGTCGT
This sequence comes from Deltaproteobacteria bacterium, assembly GCA_029261835.1. Classification (GTDB taxonomy): domain Bacteria; phylum Myxococcota_A; class UBA9160; order UBA9160; family UBA4427; genus JAJDAO01. The sequence continues at coordinate 124,035 of JAJDAO010000009.1, forward strand.
CATGCGTTGCTGTTCCTGCCTGCTGAAGGGCAGCGAGCTGAGACCATAGGATTCGCGCAGCCAGCCACCGGCGCCCGCCAGAGCATTGTAGAATGAGGCGGCCACCGGCTCGAAGACGTTTGCCATCGTTCCTCCCGGCCACTCCGGATAGCCGGGCACATCGGCGGCGAAGCGGTGCGCCAGGATCCCCACGTCCAGCAGCCGACGTCGGCTGGTTCGAGTGATCCAGTAGAGGGGCTGCAGGGTCTGATGGTCGAGGTAGATCGTCAACGTGCTGATATTGTCGCCGCGCATGCGCAGCGCACCCTCGATCACGACGGCATGGCGCACGTCCCAGCGGTCGCTGGCCAGCGATAGCCCGCTATAGCCGTAGTTGCGCTCCGGATTCTCGGGATAGCCGGACTGGCTGGCGTTGAGCGGCGCGAGCACCGTCTGCTCACCTTTGAGCCGCCAGTGATAGGCGTTGGGGCGAAGGAAGAGCCCCGTCAGCCCGGCACGGGCGTCCTCCGAGACTGCGATCGAGCGCCCGGCGGTCGGGTTGATGCTCCCCTGTTCGCCGAAGGCGACCCCTCCGCCGGCATACTGGCCGGCAGCGGTGAACTTCGGCATGAACGCGCCGTCCACCCAGCTCGAGGCCGAGCGCCTCATCTTCCGCATGCTCGGCACATAGACGAAGATGTCGTCCGGCTCCTGCCAGCGGCGCTCGCTCTCCTGTGTTCGAAACTGCCGCCAAGCCAGCTCGCGCGTCGAGAACGGGGCGGAGAAGCGGCCGCCGGTGGTCCACAGCTTGTCGCCGGCCGCGGGCGTCGCGTAGTCGCTGTCGGGCAGGTCGCTCCGCCCGGTCGCGCGAAAGACGAAGAAGCTGCCCCTGTAGCGCTGGATGCTCCCCGTGCGGCTGGGGAAGCTCGTGACGCGGAAGCTTCCCCGGTGACCGGCGCCGCGATACCGCTTCTCGAAGTTCCAGGCCCACTTGAGCCCCGCCTGCGGGTCCGCGGGGTCGATCTGATCGCGGCGGAACGGCAGGCCGGCCAGATAGCCGAACAGATTCCCGTCGTCATCGAGCGAGGTCCGTCCCGCGAAGCGCTCCGTGGCGCTCCGATAGGCGCCCGGCACCGCGTAGCGGCGGTGGCAGGGGCCGATCTCCATCCTCATGCCCTCGAAGAAGAAGACCTCCCGGTGGCGCCAGATCTCGGGCGGGAGCAGACTGCGCAGCGCCAGCAGTCCCTCCTTGTCCACCAGCATGCCCTCGCGCAGGACCAGCGGTGTGGCGTCGACGGAGCCGCCGCCTGCGCTGCTCGGTGCGCTCACAGCCGGGCACTCCCCCTCTTGGGGGGGGCCGGCTGTGGCAGGTGGTGCGGCCGCGCCGCACAGGCCGAGCAGGGCGAGCGGCACTGCCGCTGCTGCTCTGCGGATAGCGGGATGCCGGGAGTGGTCCCGACTCCGCTGATCGATGATGGGCACGAGATATCTCCTACGCTGAGCGGAATCGGGGGGCAGCTCGCCGGGCGCGCCTGCTCGAGACGCCCGCCGCCTCATGCATGTTACGTCTCGGAGCCGCGGCCGGCAGAGGCTAAGCTCTCCCGAACACCCGCGCTGGGCCGGGCGCGGCCAGGTGCCGCCCCGACTCGTCCCATGAACGGAGTCTGCCATGGCCAGGCGATCGATCGGCGCGCCGCTCACCGTGGGCATTGTCCTGATGGTGGCGCTGCTGCTGCTGGCCGTGGGCTGGCAGGTTCTGGTCTGGAGCGACCTGCGGCCGGTCGTGACGGAGGGGCTATCGGGCCTGAACCGCGTACTGCTCGTCCTCGGCACGATTCTCTTCGTGCTGGTGATGGTCGGTCTCGTCTGGCTCTGTGCCTGGCTGGTGGCTGAGGTGCGCCTCAATCAGCGTCAGCGAGCCTTCCTGGACGCGGTGACGCACGAGATGAAGACACCCCTCGCGTCTTTCCGGCTCGGCCTCGACACGCTCGGCAGATACGAGCTGCAGCCCGAGCCACGCCGGCAGTTCATGGAGCGGATGCAGGAGGATCTCGATCGGCTCGATCACACCGTCGGTCAGGTGCTGGCGGCGGCCCGCGCCGAGGAGCGCGGTCGCGTGCCCCGGCGCAAGCGCGAGAGCGTGGATCTGATGGAGCTGCTCGAGGGGTGTGTCCAGAGATTGCGCGAGCAGCACGGATTGCCCGACCGGGCGGTGCGGATCATCAACCGGGGATCACCCGTGGCGCGCGGTGATGCGGCCGAGCTCGTGCTGATCTTCGGCAATCTGCTCGAGAACGCGGTCAAGTACTCGGATGAGCCGGTCGACGTGCGCGTCACCGTGTCGGCCAGCCAAGACGGGCGCATCTCGGTGGAGATCGCGGATAGCGGGATCGGGATTCCGCCTTGGGAGCTGCGCAAGATCTTTCAGCGCTTCTATCGCGCGGGTCGAGACGTGCAGCGTCAGGTGGCGGGTCTCGGTCTCGGTCTCTTCGTCGTTCGGAGCATGGTGAAGCGGCAGGGCGGGCGAGTCGTCGCCAAGAGCGAGGGCGCCGGGCGTGGCAGCCGCTTCGTGGTGACGCTGCGGACAGACACACGGTCGGCGCGCGGTCTGGCGAGAGTCGCGCGCTCCGACCGGCCTCTCAAGCTGGACTACTCGTGAGCGACCTCGACCACTGTGTACGTGATCGCGTGTCGGAGAGAGGCGAGCCGTCGAGCTCGGGGGTCAGCTGCATGATGCGCGCTAGCGAGGGAGGCTGATGGCGAGAATCTTGATCGTCGAGGACGAATCTCACATTGCCGACGGCCTCGAGTTCAACCTCGAGCAGGAGGGGCACCAAACGCTGGTGGCGAGAAACGGCCGCGCCGCGGTCGAGCTTCTCACCGATCCAGCGCAGGAGTTCGATCTCGTCATTCTCGACATCATGTTGCCCGAGATGAGTGGCTTCGAGGTGACCCGCCGCGCGCGCGCGGCGGGCAATCTGGTCGCGATCCTGATGCTAACGGCCAAGGACGAGACGGTCGATGTCGTGCGCGGCCTCGAGGAGGGGGCGGACGACTACCTCACCAAACCGTTCCGGCTGGACGAGCTCTTGGCGCGCGTGAAGGGGCTTCTGCGCCGCAGGCGCTGGGACGGCGTGTCGGACGAGAACGCCGGACCGAGGGAAGTCCGCTTCGCCGATGTCTGCGTTCACTTCGACCGCTTCGAGGTCTCGACGCCGGCTGGAACTGTCAGCCTCACCACGCGGGAGATGGGTTTGCTGCGCGCGTTGATCGATCGCGAAGGCGAAGCGGTCACGCGTGGGGAGCTGCTCGAAGACGTCTGGGGTCTTCGCCCCGACACGAAGACGCGCGTGATCGATAGCTTCATCGTACGGCTGCGCCGCTATCTCGAGAAGGATCCAGCGCGTCCCCGACACATCGTCTCTGTGCGTGGGCACGGCTACCGCTTCGTCCGCTGACGCCGCGAAGGCCCTTGTCGCGGTGGGGGCGGACGTGCGAAGCTCGTCGTGTGATGGAAGTCCTCAGAATGCACGTGCAGCCCGATCTGAGAGATCCGGCAATGCTTCTCGCCTTTGAAGGTTGGAACGATGCGGGCGAGTCAGCAACGTCTGCGCTGCAGTTCATCAACGAGGCGATCCAGTCGGTACCGCTGGCCGAGATCGATCCCGAAGAGTTCTACGATTTCACGGTGCGACGTCCGGCCGTGGTCCAGCTCGATACGCACGCCCGTCGCATCGATTGGCCTTCGAACGAGTTTCGCTACGGCTCGGTGGACGGCTCGCGCGAGCTGATCATCGGGATCGGCGCCGAGCCCCATCTGCACTGGCGAAGCTACTGCGACGCCATTGTGGACCTCGCCCTCGACATGGGCGTCACGCGTATCGTGCTCGTTGGCGCCTATCTCGCGGACGTCGTCTACTCGCAGCCCGTCTCACTGACCGGATTCGTCTCCGATCCCGACAATCTCGCCAGGCTTGGCGTGGCGAGCTCGAGCTATCAGGGGCCGACCGGCATCGTCGGCGTCTTATCCGATCGTTTCCAGCGCGAGGGTCTGTCGGTGACCAGCTTGTGGGCTGGCCTGCCGCACTACATCGATGCCGCACCCAACCCGCGCGGCGCTCTGGCCCTGGTCCAGAAGGTCACCGAGTGTCTCGAGTTCCGCGTCGACGAGGAGCCGCTGCGCTGCCAGGCGGCCGAGTTCGAGCAGAAGATCTCCAAGGTCGTGGCGAACGACGCGGAGCTTTCCGAGTACGTCAGGCGTCTCAAGCGCCGCGAGTTCGCGCAGTAGGCGCGCACCCGACTCAGAGCTCGATCGACTCCTCGATCAGCATCACGGGGATGCCGTCGTCGACCACGTAGAGGACCTTCTCGTCCTCTCGCACGAGTGCCTCGCGAATCGGACTCGCGACTTTGTCGCCGCCGCGACTTCGCAGTCGTCCGGCCTCGATCTCCGCGTTGACCTTGGCGAGCAGATCTTCGGAGGCCGCTGTCAGCGGCTGCTTCGTCTCGGGGCAGACGAGAATCTCGAGTAGCTCTTGACTGACGGGCATGGCGTCTTCCTCCCGGACTGCACTGCGACGGCCGAATCGAGTCTAGCCCGAATCATTCCGCGAGGCCCCACCGTGCCGCTGGCGATGTCGACTAGCGGAGCATGGCAGAGGGGTAGTCGAGGATACGGCGGGCCACGATGAGCTGGTTGATCTGCTGAGTCCCCTCGAAGATGTCGTTGACCTTGGCGTCGCGCATCCACTTCTCCACCAGAATCTTGCGCGAGTAGCCGCTGGCGCCGAGCAGCTCGACGGCCTTCTGTGTGATTCGAGTGACGGCCAGGCCTGCCTTGGCCTTTGCCATCGAGGCTTCGAGATTGTTGGGCTTGCCGCGGTTCATCATCCAGCAGGCGCGCCAAGTGAGCAGCCGCGCCGCTTGCAGCTCAGCCTCCATCTCCATCAAGTCGCGCTCGATGGCCGTCAGCTCGCGCGGTGGGGCGTCGTAGCGAACGACGAGCCCCTGGCGCTCCAGCTCTTCCTTGACGAAATCAAGCGCTGCGCGGCCGACGCCCACCGCCATGGCGGCCACGATCGGCCGACTGGCGTCGAACGTGGCCATGGCGCCCTTGAAGCCCTTGTCGCCGGTCTTCTTCGGGTCGCGTTTCTTGACCTCGGCGCTGCCGAGCAGGTGGTCCTTCGGGATGTGGCAATCCTCGAAGAGCAGTGTTGCGGTGTCCGACGCCCGGATTCCCAGCTTCTTCTCGCAGCCGATCAGCCTCATGCCCGGCGTGTTGGCCGGCACCACGAAAGATTTGATGCCGCCTCTGCCGGCACTCTTGTCGACGGTCGCCCAGACCACCACGATGCCTCCGTCCACGGTGGCCGCCCCTTCGCCGGCAGTGCAGAAGATCTTGCTGCCGTTCAGCACCCACTCCTGCGTCTCGTCGTCGAAGTCGGCGGTGGTCTGGATGGCGGCGGCGTCCGAGCCGGCGTTGGCTTCGGTGATCGCCATGGCGCCCCAGATCGGGTGGCCGTCCCCGCGAAACGGCGACAGAAAGCGGTTGCGCTGCTCCTTGGTGCCCGCCGCGCTCACTGCCGATCCGCCGAGAGCGGGTCCGGGCATGCGGAGGTAGAGGGCGGCATCGCCCCAGCAGATCTCTTCGGCCTGGATGCAGACGGTGATCATGCCATCGCCCTCGCTCTCGAGCTTGCTCGGCGGCCCCTGGCGTCCCGTCCGCCACCAGAAGTCCACCCACTCGTCGGGCAGGCTGTGCTCCTCTTCGTCGTACTTTCGCGAGATGGGCCGCATCTGCTCACGCGCGATCTGGTTGTAGTGGCGTTTCGAGATCTCGCTGTTCTCGGAAGGCTCGAAGCAAATCGGCATGGTCGTCTCTCCCTCTTCGCTCTCTGTGTTTCAGTCGAGTGTTCCGCTGGCCGTCCGGCCGATGTCCTCAGACCAGGGTCAGCGCCTCGAAGCTGCTCGTGAAGCCCGGTGCGTTGCGCAGGTACATCTCGGGCAGGTAGTCCCTGATGAAGCCGTGTCCGCCGAAGATCTGCACCGCGTCGTCGGCCGATTTGAGTACCACCTGCTTGCTCTGGCTGTACGCCAGAGCGGCCAGCCGGGTGGCGTCCTCCCCCTTGTCGAGCGCGCAGGCCGCCTCCCAGGTGAGCAGGCGCGCACCATCGATCTCGATGGCCATGTCGGCGAGCTTGAAGGCGATCGACTGGCGGGTGGCGATGGGGGCGCCGAAGGTCTCGCGCTGCTTCGCGTAATCGCGCGCCAGCTCGAAGCTCGCCCGGCTCATGCCGACCGCTGCCGCCGCCAGACCCACACGCCCACGGTTGATGATCTGCCGCATGTCGGCCCCCGCGTCGCCCCCGAGCCGCGCGCTGACCGGGATGCGGACCCCCGACAGGCCGAGCTCGGCCGTCGGCAGCGCCGTGATGCCCATGTTCTTCTCTCGCTCCGCGCTCAGTCCCGGGGCCTCGTGCGGCACCAGGAAGCCCTGGAGCGCGCCCTCCTCACTGGCCAGCACCAACACCTCGCCGCCGCCCTCCAGCCAGGGCACCTGGCACTTGACGCCGTCGAGTACGTACTCCCCGCCCTCGCGCGTGGCGCGCGTTTGGGGCCGAAACGGATCCGAGTCGAATTGGGGCTCGACCACCGCCAGTGCGCCGGGAACGAAATGTTCGCCCGCCAGGCGCGCCAGCACGGCCTTCTTCTGCTCGAGGCTGCCGAAGCCGGCGATCGGGACACCGAGCAGCGAGGGTGAGAGTATCCCGAGAGCGATCGAGAGGTCGCCCCAGGCAAGCTCCTCGGCGATCAGACAGCCGGTCATGGCCCCCGGCTCTCCACCGCCACCGAACTCCTCTGGCAGCCCGTTGGCCACCAGTCCAAGCTCGTGCGCGGCGGCCAGGACATCGTTCGGGAGATCACCCGCCTCGTCGCACTCGCGCGCGCGTGGCCGGATCTCGTTCTCGGCGAACTGCCGCACCGTCTGGACGATCAGTGCTTGCTCTTCTGTCGGTTCGAAATCGATCATGGCTCATCCTCGGAGGCTCCGCGCTTCGTCTCGGAACGTCACTGTCCGATGGGCTTACGGCGGGGCCGATCAGGTTCGTGGGGATACGCTGCCCGCGGGCAGCGCGATGAGGCCCTCCAGCTCCGCCGAGGGCTCTAGCCCGCCGTCGTGCGAGGTGCGCATTGCGGCGCTGGTCTCGGGGTGCGGCACTGTCCGTCCTTTCGGGGCTTCCGACACCCGGCACGCGATCGGCTGCCGCTCGGTCTCACCGCGTGGAGCGACCGCCGCGAAGAGGCGACTCGAACGCTCTGGGACGGGTCGAGAAGCGGGCCGATCGAGCGCCGATTCTATCAGCCTCGCTGCGCCGTCGCATTGCGCCATGCAGGCGCGAAAATGCCGCGAAAAGGCGGGTATGTCCGACAACAGGCGGGTTGACTCCGCTGGGTTGCCGTTGTATCCAACCGCGTTGCCGCGGAGACCTGCGGGCACCACCCGTGTGCGGCGAACAACGGAGCAACTTCGCGGTCCGATGCTGGACGGGTCCCCATCACGCGGGTGCGGGACGCCAAGCTGGCACTCGTCGCGAGTCACCGTCACCCGTGCGCCAAGCACACGTAGGGCGGCGTCTTCTTCAGGGGCAATCATCTCGCGCATGAGCCCGAAAACTCGGACGCGTCGATCTTGGTCAGGTGCTGCCGGGAGCATCTTCGTCTTCTCTCTCGCGACGGGGCTCGTCGCGCTGGCTGGCGCGAGTCTCGGCGTGCCGCTGGCGAACGCCGAGGTGCTCGTAGCGGGGAGCGTTTGCGAGGCACACGAGCTTCGCTTCGAGCAGGAGCAGGATCCGCGGCTGCAGATCGAGATCCCGCCCGAGTTTGCCGGCAAGTGGCCCTCGCGAGCGGCCTGCCTGAGCGCGAAGGCCGCCTGGGATCTCGAGGCCCCGGGGCCCAATCAGCCGATTCCCTTCAGCCACAAGCACCACTCCGGTGCGTTCGCCATCGACTGCCAGTACTGCCACTCCGGAACCAGCGTATCCGCGGCCGCCGGCATGCCGTCGGTCGAGGTCTGCATGGGCTGCCATTCCCAGCTCCCGAAGGAATACGACGAGATCGAGGGGATTCGCATTCTCAAGCAGGACTATTGGGAGCAGAAGCGGCCCATCGAGTGGGAGCAGCTCCATCGCGTGCCCGAGTACGTGCAGTTCCGACACAATCGCCACGCCGCAGCCGGACTGCTGTGCCAGGACTGCCACGGGCCAGTCGAGACGATGGACAAGCTCTATTTGGTTCCGCAGACGAACTGGGCCTATGGCGTTCCGTATCAGAAGCTCGAGATGGGCTGGTGTGTCAACTGCCACAAGGCCAATTCCAACCAGGCCAGTATCGACTGCCTGAAGTGTCACTACTAGCGAATCGATCCGCCGGATTCCGCAGATTCGGCGGGCCCCGGACCGTAGAGATCCAGGACGAATAGATGCCCGAGCTTGATCGTCGTGACTTCTTGAGACTTGTGGGTGCAGGGGCCGGAGCCGCGGCCTCTACCGCCTGCAACGATCCCATCGAAAAGCTGGTGCCCTACGTCATCCAGCCCGAGGTCATCACGCCAGGCATCCCGGTCTTCTATGCCTCGACCTGTCGCGAGTGTCCCGCCGGCTGCGGGATTCACGTCAAGACGCGCGAGGGGCGTCCCATCAAGCTCGAGGGCAATCCCTCTCATCCGGTCAACCGCGGGGCTCTCTGTGCACGCGGGCAGGTGGGCATCGGTCGCGCCTACCACCCCGATCGCTATGTCGGCCCGTTGTCGCGTGCGGCTGCGGGAAAGCTCGAGCCGATCTCCTGGCCGGACGCGAGTGCAGAGCTCGTCGCCAAATTGGGCGCTGCCGCGGGCCAGGTCTGGGTGATGGGCGGGCAGGTCGGGCCCACGCTCAGCAGCGTCATCGATGGCTTCGTCTCGGCGGCGGGGGCCGCCGGCCGGCTGGTCTACGAGCCGTTCGGCTATGAGGCCCTGCGCGAAGCGACGAAGGCGGTCTTTGGTGTTTCGGCCACGCCTGTCTTCGACACCGGCAAGGCGGACTTGATCATCGACTTCGGCTCCGACTTCCTCGACACATGGCTCTCGCCCGTCGAGCACGCGCGACAGCTCTCCGAGGCGCGTGACGTCGGGCAGCACGCGGACGGCGGCACGCGCGTGGTCTCGATTGGGCCGCGCCTGGGCGTCACGACCTCTGCTTCGGATCGCTGGATTCCGGCCAAGCCGGGGAGCGAGGGGGGCTTGGCTCTGGCGCTCGCCCGAGCGATCTACGAGAAGAGGGGCGCGCCGGCCGGTGGTGATGCCGCGGCGATCGAGAGCGTGCTGCGCGATGCCGATGCGGCGGCGGCCTCGGCGGCCGACGTGGAACGCGGTGTGGTGGAGGAGTTGGCGACGTTGCTGCTGGAGGCCAAGCGTCCGCTCGTGTTGCCGCCCGGTGTCGCGCTTGCCAGCACGGCCGCCACCGCGACGACGGCCGCCGTTCTGTTGATCGACGCACTGCTGGGCGCCGTGGGGAGCTCGCTGCTGATCCCCACCGAGCCGACCACGCCGCAGACGGCCAGCATGGCGGACATCCAGAAGCTGATCGGCGCGATGAATGCCGGCCAGGTCAAGGTGCTGCTGCTGCACGACACCAACCCGCTCTACTCGCTGCCCGCCAGCTCGGGCTTCGCCCAGGCGCTCTCGAAGGTCGACTACGTGGTCTCGACCGCGTCGATGCGCGACGAGACCTCCGAGATCGCGCATCTGGTGCTGCCCGATCACTCCGCGATGGAGTCCTGGGGTGACGCTGTACCGCGACCCGGCGTGCGCTCGCTCGTCCAGCCCACCCTGCGGCCGCTGCATGACAGCCAGGCCCTCGGCGACACGCTGCTCGAGATCGGTCGGGCTCTGGGCGGTCAGATGCCCGAGGGCGGCTTTCGGCAGGTGCTGGAGGGCGCCTGGTCGGACACCGACTTTCGCGTGGCTCTCGGCAACGGCGGCGTCTTCTCCGACGTGCCGAGCCAGCAGGTCGATATCGCCCCGAGCCTTGCTGATCTGCGGGTCTCGGAGGCGAGCCTCGTCGGCAGTGGTGACCACACGCTGGTCGCCTACCCCCATTCCTTCTTCGGCGATGGCTCGGGCGCCGCACAGCCGTGGCTGCAGGAGACGCCCGATCCGGTGACAAAGCTGTCCTGGGGCTCTTGGGCAGAGATGAGCTTTCACACCGCCGAGAAGCTGGGCGTCACCTTCGGTGACGTCGTCAGCTTGACGAGCGACGCCGGCAGCATCGAGCTTTCGTCTCTGCCGCGTGGCGGCATACGAGACGACGTCATCGCGGTTGCCATCGGTCAGGGGCACACAGTCGGTCACTACGCATCCATGGCGGGCGATGGCGAACCGGGCGTCGCACGCGGCGCGAGCGTGATTTCGATCCTGCCGACCGCCAGCGACGAGACGGGCGGTCGCGTCTGGCTCGGCACCCGCGTGAGAGTCGCGAAGAGCGGCCGCTTCCGGCGTCTCGCCCTCAGCCAGTGGACCGACAATCAGCGCGGGCGCGGGCTCGCGCGAGAGGTCTCGTTGGCAGCGCTGGCTGGCGGGAGCGAGGGCCACGGCGGCGAAGCGGGTGGGGGTCACGGCGGCGGTCATAGCGAGCCGCCCCATACCTTCGAGCCCGCCTACGATGCGCTCCCGGGGCAGCCCTATCGCTGGGGCATGTCGGTCGACACCGACCGCTGCACCGGCTGCAGCGCCTGCGTGACTGCTTGCGCGATCGAGAACAACAGTCCCGTCGTGGGCGAGCTGCAATCGATCCAGCACCGTGAAATGAACTGGATGCGCATCGAGCGTTACGTCGGCGACGGTGATCGCCGGGGCGGCGCCGAGCGTCGGCCCTTCCCCGACCGCGAGAAGCTGGGCGAGATCGACGTTCGCCATCTCCCGATGCCCTGCCAGCACTGCGGTGCAGCGCCCTGCGAGGCCGTGTGCCCGGTGATCGCCACCTACCACACGGAGGAGGGCATCAATGGCATGGTGTACAACCGCTGTGTGGGCACTCGCTATTGCGCGAACAACTGTGTCTACAAGGTGCGTCGCTACAACTACTGGGATTACGGCAACGACAACTTCCCCGGGCTGCTCGGTCTGATGCTCAACCCGGACGTCACCGTGCGCCAGCAGGGTGTGATGGAGAAGTGCAGCTTCTGCATCCAACGAATCGAGGCAGCTCGTCAGCCGGCAAAGGACGAAGGTCGCGTGATCGCGGATGGCGAAGTCCAGACCGCCTGTCAGCAGACCTGCCCGACGCAGGCGATCACCTTCGGCAACACGAGGGACGAGAAGAGCCAGGTGGTCGCCCGGGCCAACGAATCTGGCCGCGCCTACCACGCGCTGCAGGATCTGAATACGAGACCGGCAATCACCTACCTGGCGCAAGTGAAGCGCGAAGACCATGAGGGGTCTCACTGATGGCGCCTCCGCCTCCCGCAACCGCAGTGGTCGACACGTTGCGACCGACATCCGTGCCGCGCGATTCGCGAATCAATGTCGACATCATGGCGCACACGAAGGGGGTTCAGTGGCCCTACTTCCTGGCGTTGGGTGCGGCCGTCTTCGGTGTCATTCAGGCAGTTCTGGTGCTCGCCTGGCAGACCTACGCGGGCCTGGGCGTGGCGGGCTATCAGGCGCCGGTCTTCTGGGGCGTCTATATCATCACTTTCGTGTTCTGGATCGGCATCGGCCATGCGGGCACGCTGATCTCGGCCATCTTGTTTCTCTTCCGTGCCAAGTGGCGAAACGCCGTCAATCGCGGTGCGGAGGCGATGACGGTCTTTGCCGTTCTGACGGCCGCGCTGTTCCCATTGATTCACATCGGACGGCTCTGGAAGTTCTATTTCCTGCTTCCCTACCCGAACCAGCGGGGCCTGTGGGTGAACTTCAAGAGCCCACTTCTGTGGGACGTCTTCGCGGTCAACACCTACATGTTGATCTCGATCATCTTCTTCTACGTTGGCCTGATTCCTGACATCGCCGTGGCGCGAGATCGCGCGACCGGCTTCAAGAAGATCGTCTACACCATCCTCGCGCTGGGCTGGCAGGGAACCGGACGACAGTGGAAGGCGCACAATCGCACGGTGCTCCATCTCTCCGGCCTGGCCACCCCACTGGTGTTGTCAGTGCACTCGGTCGTGTCCTGGGACTTCGCCATGTCGATCGTTCCCGGCTGGCACGCCACGATTTTCGCCCCCTACTTTGTTGCAGGCGCGGTTTTCGGCGGCTTCGCGATGGTGATCGTGGTGCTGATTCCCGTGCGCCGAATCTTCGGCCTCGAGGCCTATCTCACCGACTACCACTTCGAGAACATGTCGCGGTTCATTCTGCTCACTTCGCTCATCTGCGGCTATGCCTATGGGGCGGAGTACTTCATCGCCTGGTACAGCGCGGTCGAGTACGAGCAGACGTCGTTCTGGCTGCGGGCCTTCGGTCCCTACTGGTTCTCGGCCTGGTGCATGATTCTCTTCAACGCGGTCTTCCCGCAGCTGCTCTGGTTCAAGAGACTGCGCACGAATTTGCCCTTTCTATTCGTGCTCTGTTTCCTGATCAACCTGGGCATGTGGTTCGAGCGCTACGTGATCATCATTACGTCGCTCTCACGTGAGTACATTCCGGCGGCTTGGGGTCTCTACATCCCCAGCGCGGTCGAGCTCTCGGTGCTGGCGGGAAGCTTCTGTTGGTTTGGCATGTGGTTCCTACTCTTCTTGAAGATATTCCCGGTGATCGCCATCGCGGAAGTGAAGGAGCTGGCCATCCACGAGAAAGAGCACGGGGGAGCGCACTGATGCCGACTCTGATCAGTGTCTTCGACCTGCCGGGAGACGTGGCCTCCGCCGTGCGGAAGCTCAAGAATCGCGGCTTCGATGATCTCACCACCTATTCGCCGGCCCCCTTCGAGGAGATCGAGCTGGCCGAGGATGTGAAGCCGAGTTCGGTGAGGCTCTTCACGCTCATCGGCGGGCTCAGCGGCGTCTTCCTGGGCTTCCTGATGCAGATCTGGATGTCCCTCGAGTGGCCGATCAAGATTGCCGGGAAGAACTTCGCTTCGATTCCGCCCTACTGGATCATCGGCTTCGAACTCACGATCCTGTTTGCCGGCGTCTTCACCCTGTTGGGGCTGCTGATGATGGGTGGCCTCTATCCGCGTCCGCTCGATAAGCACTACTGCCAGCGCTTCTCGGCCGAGGAGTTCGGTGTCGTGGTGCGCTGCGCCGAGCGCGACGTGGCCGAAGTCGAGGCCTTGATGCGTGGCGAGTCCGCCAAGGAGGTGAGCCTTGCCGATGCGTGATCGAGACGCCAGGCGGCGGGCGGGTCGCGGCGTGGCCGCTGGCCTGCTCCTGCTTGCGATCTCCGGCTCTCTGGGCTGCTGGGAGCAGGTCTCGATGGACTGGTTCCCCCAGATGAAGCGGCAGATGGCTATCCAGCCCTTCGAATTGAACACGTTCGTGGGCAAGGGCCAGGGGCTGACTCCACCCGAGGGCACGGTTCCGGTCGGTGGCCCCGAGCTCGACGTGGCGCTGCTGGGGATGCTCGAGCAGGAGGTGATCCCGAACCCGATGCCGATGAGCCTCGCGTCGCTGAAGCGAGGCGAGGTGTTGTATGGCCGCTACTGCGTCATCTGCCATGGCCCGAACGGTGAAGGGGATGGTCCGCTCGCGGGGCCGCCGTACGGCAATGGCCCCCTCGTCGGTGTCCTGGCCATCGGCGGGCCGAACGGTATCGCCAAGGCGCTTACCGATGGCCACATCTACACGACGATCAGCCTCGGACGCGTGCGCATGCCCGGTTACAAGCGCATCCCGCCCAGGCAACGTTGGGATCTGATCAACTACATCCGCGACATGAACGCTCATGGAGGTCGCCCGTGAGATCCGCAGCCAGCGCAACCGAGAAGGCCAATCCCCGCGGCCTTCCCCAGCCGCTGACCACCATCTGTGCGGTCCTGACCGTGTTGGGCGTAGTGGCATTCGTGGCCGGTCTGATGACCGACGCGCAGAAGACTTGGCTTGCCTTTCAGAGCAACTTCATCTTCACCACGATGCTCGCCTGCTCGGGGCTGGTGCTCTCCTGCATCTACACCATCGTAGGCGCCGGCTGGTGCGGGCCCTATCGCCGGTTCGCCGAAGGCCTGGCGGCGTGGCTTCCGGTCGCCTTGGTGCTCTCCATCGTGGGCGTCTTCGGTGGCCATCATCTCTTCGAGTGGATCGAGCATCCGATGCACGGCAAGGAGGCGTGGCTCAACCCGACGCGCGTCTATGTGACGGATATCGGTGTGATGGCCGTGATGACCGCCCTTGCGTTCGCGTTTCTCAAGGCTTCGGTGCGTCCGACGCTCAAGGATCTGGCCGAGAACGGACAGGGCTTCGCGCAGCGGATGGCCGCCAAGTGGACCGCGGGCTGGAAAGGGCTGGAAGAGGAGCGCGAACTCTCCGCGCGTCGAACCGGCCGGTTGGCACCGGTCATCTGCCTGCTCTTCGCGGTCGGCTTCTCGATCTTCAATTTCGACCAGGTGATGTCTCTGGAACAGGGCTGGTACTCGAATCTCTTCGGCGCCTACGTCTGCTGGGGCGGCATCCTCTGCGCAGTGGCGGCCTCTGCGCTGATCGGCGTCTTGCATCGCGACACGCCCGGCTTCGAGGGCCAGATCACCGAGTCGCGCATGCACGACATTGGCAAGCTGCTGTTCGCCTTCTCGATCTTCTGGATGTACCTCTTCTGGGCGCAGTACCTGGTGATCTACTACGGCAACCTACCCGAGGAGACATTCTATCTGCGCGACCGGCTCGGACCGCAGTTTCTGATCGACAAGGGCTACACCGCCCACGCCTTCGCCCAGAGCTGGACGAGCTGGGACTTCGACTGGGCGCGGCTCCTCCAGGGCTACGGCTGGGTCACTATGGCCGTGTGGGCCTGCTGCTGGATCATCCCGTTCTGGGTACTGCTCGGCAAGAAGCCGAAGACGACGCCGTGGATCGCCGGGCCGGTGGCGTGCATCGTCCTGCTGGGCTTCTGGCTCGAGCGGAATCTGCTCGTCTGGCCCTCCGTCATCAAGGACGACATGACCTCGTTTCTGGGGCCGATACAGCTCGCTATTGCGCTGGGCTTCGTCGCCGCCTATGTCCTCGTGTATCTGGTCTACTCCAGGGTCTTCCCCTCCTTGGCGGTGGCAGACGAGTCCTGACGTCTGCGCTTTGCCCGGTGAACCGGCTGCGTGGCGGGCTGGCGACTGAGGGTTAAGCTGACCGAGTGACGGAACGATTCGCACCGGCGCGTCCTGCGGTCAACAGCGGTCCGGCCCTCCTCGAAGAGGAGGGCTTGCGGTTGCGGGGTCGATCTCGGCGGTCGTCGCTGGTTCGCTACCGAGAGATCACCCATCTCGCCTCATCTTCGCGCGGGCTCGCGATCGGGACCGCCGAAGCGGTCTTCCTGCTTCATCGACGAGAGTTCAGCGAGCCCGCTGCGACACAGGCTCTGGAGCAGCTTCTGCGCGAGCGCATCGCTCGGCTTCCCGGCGGTGTGCTCCAGCTTGCCCGCATGGTCGAGATCGACCAACGCGCCCAGCAGCCCGCTCCCCGCTCGGCGGTCTACGGCTTTGTCGCTCTCTGTCTCGCCGTCTTCGCGCTCGAGCGCGCCGATCCCTTCGTCGTGCAGGTGGGCAGCTTCATCCCCGCGATGGTGGCGCGGGGCGAGTTGTGGCGTCTTGTCACGGCCAACTTGCTCCATCATCCACTCTTCTTCCCCTTCCACATGGGGCTCAACCTTCTCTGCATTCTCGTCATCGGTCTGATGGTCGAGCGCGTACTCGGCAGCCTGCGAGTCGCGGTCGTCATGGGCGTGTCCGGGTTGGTGGCCATGCTGCTCTCCGGGTTGGTGGGCTATCCGGAGGTGATCGGTGCCTCGGGAGTCGCCGCGGGTCTGGCCGGGGCATTGCTCTGCATCGAGCTGCGTGGCAGCCGGCGGCTGCCTGTCGGCTGGCGTATTCCGAGACGGTTCTTCATCGTTGCGCTGCTGGTTCAGGCGACGTTGGATCTGCTCGTTCCCTTCGTTGCCGGGGCCGCGCATGCGGGCGGATTCCTGGCTGGCTACGCAATAACGCGAATGTGTGTTGGAGACTCGCTGCTGAGCCGGCCGGCCGGCCCGGTTGTTCGGACAGCGGCGACGGGGATGATCATGTTGCTGCTGGTCTCGCTGTTGGCCGCCAGCCCACTAGCACGGCGTGATGGATCTGCGCTCGAGCGCCACGCCGTGAGGCTCATTCACGTCGATGGCACATCGATCAACCACGCCAACGATGTTGCTTGGCTGTTGGCCACCGAGGTCGCGCCGAGCAGCACAAGGCTCCACGCCGCCGAGGCTCTGGCACAGCGGGCTGTCGAGCGTAGCGGGCGCGCCAACCCGGATCTGCTCGATACACTCGCGGAGGTCCTGTTCGCGTCGGGCGACATCTCGGGCGCCCTTCGCGTCATCGACGAAGCCATCGCGCTTTCGCGGGGTGAATCCTACTTCCTCGAGCAGCGTCGACGCTTCACCGGGGAGCGCGCGGTCGACGACCGTCCAGCTCCGCCCGATCGGCCATGGGGTCTGCGGCCCGGCTGGCAGGATCGCGATCTCCCGCTGATCGATCCCGACCAGCCCGGTATCGTGATCTAGTGTCCTGGGACAGGACACTAGAAGCTATCTCATGAACCCCGGCTCGGTCCGGGGTCTGTGAGATAGCTTCTGGGGAACATGGGGCGGAGCGCCGGATCGCTTCAGTGCGCCGGCCCAGCCGGCGCGGACTCGGCCGGAATCAGTCGCCCCGCTTTCCAGCGGGCGGCGACGCTACGGCCGTCGGAGCGGGTGAGCGTTCCGCTGCCGTCCATCAGGTTCTCGCGGAACTCCCCCTCGTAGCGAGTGCCCGTCGCCCACACGAAGACACCGTGACCGTGTCGGGCTCCTTGCCGCCAGTCGCCGTCGTAACGATCGCCTCCGGGCCAGATCCGGCTGCCCCGTCCGTGCTCGCGGCCCTCCAGCCAGCCTCCCTCGTAGTGGCTGCCGTCGGGCCACGACCGGGTGCCCGCGCCGTGCGGCCGTCCCCGTCTCCACTGCCCCCGATAGCGGCTCCCGTCAGCCGAGACACGCGTGCCGAACCCGTCGGGTTTTCCAGCGGCAAAGTCGCCGCGATAGCGACTACCGTCTGCGTAGTGGAGCACGCCTTCGCCCTGGCGTACGTCGCGCTGCCACTGGCCCTCGTAGCGGTTGGCGTTCGGCCAGGTTTGCGTTCCCGATCCGTGGCGCAGTCCCGACTGCCACTGACCCGTGTAGTAGGCACCGTCGGCTGCGGTATAGCGCCCGTCACCGTGCCGGCGGCCAGCGAGCCACTCACCCTCGTAACGTTGTCCACTCACCCACGTCTTGATGCCAACTCCCGATGGCTCGTCGTCCCGCCATTGCCCAATGTAGCGATTGCCGTTGGCCCATTCGTAGCGGCCGTTGCCGGTTCGCCGATTGCTGAGCCAGCTGCCTTCGTAGCGATCGACGGGCCCTGCGCCCGGCTCGCCGAAGACGCGAACGCCCTCGCCGTGGGCTTGGTTGTTCCGCACCTCGCCTCGATAGCGTCCTCCGTCCGGAAAACGCAGCTCGCCGAGGCCGTTGGCTCGTCCGCCCGCGAACTCGCCCTGATAGACCAGGCCACCGGGCAGCTCGAGGGTGCCACTGCCGTTCTCGCAGTCGCCCACCAGGCAACGGCCAATGGCCGGGGCCTCCCGGGCCAGCACCAGCGCGAGTACGCCCGCCATGAACTCGCTCGAGCGAAGCCGGCTTCCCACTCGTGAAGAGTGTCTCATGCGGCCCGTATCGGCGGCTACCGCTCCCCGCTCGAGCGCCATGTTGCAATCAAGCCTCGGTCCGGCATTCGGATCCAGGCTGGGCGGCACTTCCCTTCGAGAGATCATCAGAGGTAAGCTTACATTCCTTCCAGCTGAAGGCGTCGTATCGATGACGCGCAGCCCGTGGCGGCCATCTCACGAGGCGTCGGCTGCCGCCGGAGTTCGACGCAAGAATCGCATGAGAGAAGCAGGACACCAGAAGCTATCTCATGAACCCCTCCCGTCGCCTGGCACGCGCCTTCGGCCCGAGCTCGGTCCGAATTCACGCGGTCTGGGGTTTATGAGATAGCTTCTGCGGAAATGCCGAGCCGTAAGTCCCAGCGCGAAAAGTCGAAGAAGTCAGACGAGCGAGCGGCCCTGGCCTCCTCGACCTGTGCCGTTTCCTCGAATGTCGCTGGATTCATGCTTCGAACTGCCCCGGGGTTGCCGATGCCGCCGTTGAATACAGAGACTGGGCGCTGATCGAGAAGCTGTGGCGTAACTGGTCACCAGGCTGGGAGCTACCGGCTGAAGAGCCTTCGACAGTCGAGAAGACGCTCGCACGGCCGGAAGTCGCGATGGCCGAGCTGGGGTACCATCGGGCACTGCCTTACCTGCTCTCCGAGGCCGGACGTGACACGCAGACGCTGGCAGCCTCAAAGATCGCCGTGCCCACGCTTGCCCTTACCGGCACCATCATCGCCTTGTGACGAATCCGAGAGCCTCGAGCCCGCAAGGCCGGACGAGGAGGGCCTGACTTGAAGAAGGCAGTCGTATTCGACGTCCAGCGATACTCCGTCCACGATGGGCCCGGGATACGGACGGTGATCTTCTTCAAAGGGTGCCCGCTGCGATGCCGGTGGTGCCAGAACCCGGAAGGTTTGCAGCCCTCTCCGGAGCTCGGGTTTCTGCCGGAACGGTGCATACGCTCGGGAAACTGTGCGAGTGCGTGTGCCGATGGGGCCATTCTCTCGGGGAAGAAGCGGATCGACCGGACTCGCTGCACGCTCTGCGGTGACTGCATCACAACCTGCCATGCGGAAGCGTTGAAGATGATCGGGAAGGAGTTCGCGTCGGATGAACTGATGGAGGAGGTGTCGAGGGATCGACCCTTCTACGAGGATTCAGGTGGCGGCGTGACCCTCTCGGGAGGCGAGTCCCTCCTCCAGATCGATTTCGTCGAGGAATTCTGTTCTCAGTGTCGGGAAGAAGGTCTCTCAGTGGTGGTGGAGACCTGCGGCGCGGTTCCCTATGACTCGTTTCGAAGGATCATTCCTTTCGTGGATCTCTTTCTCTTCGACGTCAAGGCCATCGATCCCTCACTTCACAAGACCTGGACCGGCTCGGGTAACGAGAGAATCCTCTCCAACCTGGAACGACTCGCAGAGTCGGGAGTGCCGATCATCGCCAGGGTGCCGATCGTTCCGGGCCACACGGCCCTGCCATCCAATCTGAACCAGATTGCGGATCGTCTGGAGGGATCGTTCCCGGAGGTTCACCTCATGCCTTATCATCGATGGGGAGAGTCGAAGATAGATCTCACCGACAGTCCACAGCCTTCTCTCGATCTGGTCGCACCGGATCACGAAGACATGGGGGCAGTGGAAGAGATCTTCGCTCGCAGGGGCCTCTCGGTGAGAGTCGGAGGCTGAGTCTCGTCGGATCGGAAGTGGAGGGCCGGTGGCGAGACGCTGTCTAGGGTAGATCGACGGGAGAGCTGAGAGATGGGAGAATCCGCGGCAAGAGAAGAGAGCCACCTGCCTTTGGCAAGGGGCTGCACCGATCGGATCGGAATGCTGCGCCAGGAGGTCCTGACCACCCCCTGGGAGCTGTGCATCCAGAGGGCTCGCTGCTACACGGATGTGTGCAAGACGAGAACCGAAGAGCCCATCGAGGTGCGAAGGGCGCTGGCGTTTCGAAAGACTCTGGAAGAAACCCCCATCCAGATCTGTGATGGAGAGCTCTTGGTCGGGCACCGTACCAGCAAGAGGGTGGGCTCGCCGCTCTTCCCCGAGGTGAAGCCGGCCTGGATCGAGGCTGAACTCGACTTCTTCTCTTCACGTGAGTTCCAGCGGTTCGACGTCTCCGAGGACGACAAGGCGATTCTTCGCTCCGAGGTCCTTCCCTACTGGCAAGAACGGGGGGCCAGGGAACGCTTCAGTGCACTGATCTCGCCCGACTCAGAGGAGGCGCTGGCGACGGCGGTCTTCTTCGTCGAGCACGAATTCGCCAACGGGGTGGGGCACTGTGTGCCCGACTGCCAGATGGTGGTGGAGCTGGGGCTCAACGGCATCCAGACGAAGATCGAAGAGCAGCTGGGTGGGCTCGACACGACCACTCCGGATGGGATGAAGAAGAGTCAGTTCCTGCGCGCAGCGTCCATTGCCTGCGCCGCCGTGAGTCGGTTCGCGATGCGTTACGGGGAGCTGGCCCGCGAAATGTATCGAGAAGAGCGAGACGCGAGAAGAAGAGAGGAACTCCTGAAGATCGCCGAGATCTGCTCGCGTGTCCCGGGCCAGCCCCCGCGCACATTCTGGGAGGCCCTTCAGACCGTCTGGTTCGTCCACCTCGGAGTGACGCTCGACGACGGTGGCGTTGCACAGGCCTTGGGGAGGCTGGACCAGATTCTCCTGCCCTTCCTGGTAGCGGACTTGGAGCAGGGCCTCGTGAGCCGACAGGAGGCCCTCGAGCTGGTCGAATGCCTGTTTCTCAAGACCAGCGAGACCGTAAACCTGCTGGAGGCAATCGCGACCGTCGGCGTAGGCGGGAATACCAGCTTCACCGAGATCACGATCGGAGGCGTCGACCGCCACGGTCAGGATGCCACCAATGAGCTTTCGTTCCTCTTTCTGGATGCCGTGGAGGAGATGAAGACGATCCAACCCAATTGTGCTGCCAGGCTCCACTCTAAGACGCCGGCGGAGTTCCGGCGGCGGGTGACGGACGTGATGGCGGGCGGATCGGTGAGCCTTCAAGTGGTCAACGACGAGGTCATCGTCGACGCCTATGCGAAGAAGGGAGTGCCCCTGGGCGATGCCAGAGACTACGCCATCATCGGCTGCGTCGAGCCCACGCCGGCCGGGCTCACCTACGCATCGACCGATGCCTTCTTCGTCAACACCGCGCTCTGCCTGGAGATGGTACTCGGTGGTGGCAAGAGCCTGGTGCTGGGCACGGCGGGAGCCGACACGGGCAACCCGCGAAGCTTCCAGACCTTCGGTGCAGTCATGGATGCCTACAGAGCCCAGATCGCTCACTTCATTCGCCACCTGGCCATCTGCTTCGAGAGCATCGGCCAGGCCCACGCGGAACTGCTCCCCTGCCCGTTTCAGTCGGCGGTAATCTCTGACTGCGTTGAGCGGGGGCTCGACGTCAAGCAGGGAGGTGCGCGATACAACTTCACCGGAGGGAACGCCATAGGTACGGCGATCGTGGCCGACTCGCTGATGGCGATCAAGCAGTTCGTCTTCGAGGAAGAGAGCATTTCCATGGACGAGATGATCGAGGTTCTCCAGAACGATTTTGAAGGCCGTGAAGATATCCGTCAGATGCTTCTCAATCGGGCACCGAAGTACGGCAATGACAACGATGAGGTCGATGAGATCGCGAGGGAACTGGTCGACATCTTTGCTACTGAGCTCGGCAACTATCCGAGCCCCCGGCATGGCTCTTTCTCAACCAGTCTCTATTCCGTCACCGCACACGTGGCCATGGGAGGCATGATCTCGGCCACTCCAGATGGCAGGAAACTCTCCGCTCCCCTTTCGGTGGGGATCTCGCCGGGCCAGGGAAGGGATCGCGGCGGCCCCACACTGGCAATGAAGTCGGCCGCCAAGATCAATTATCTGAATGTGGCCAACGGTTCGTCCTTCAACCTGAAGTTCCATCCCTCGGCCGTCCGAGGTGAGGCGCAGAGGGAAAGCTTCAGCAATCTGATTCGAACCTACTTCCGCCTTGGAGGGCAGCAGCTGCAGGTGGACGTTGTCGACGCCGACACGCTTCTCGCGGCCCAGGAGCATCCAGAACAGTACCAGGACCTGATCGTACGGGTGGCCGGATACAGCGCACGCTTCGTAGACCTGGATCGTACCATGCAGGATGAGTTCATAGCCCGCACCGAGCAGGCCCGGTTGGGATAGGCCAACGCCTCACCCCGCGTATGACATGCTTGCGATGCTCTTCGCGCGTGTGCGCGCAAAACTACTGGCCCCATCGCTGAAGACGGGCGTCATTCTTCTTGGCCCCTCGTCGCCGAGCCGACGATCTCGGTCCCTACACAGGTAGAACGTCGACCTTGTGACTCCGAAGTAGCGACGGGTCTTGTTGCGCCCAAAGAAAGCCCCCAGTCCCAACCGCTTTCAACCCAAGTCGCGCTGACGTCTGCGGTAGGCGGACAGCAGCCCCACCGTTGCCACAGCAGTGAGCAGCGACAGGGGCGCCGAGGGCTCCGGTACAGGGAGCAAGATCGGTGGCGGAGACGCCTCGCCGTTCGCGTCGTAGCCCCAGCAGATGACGTAGCCGTCGCTGCGGATTCCGCAGCCGTGGTTGAGGCCCAGGGAGATCTGGGAATAGGTGCCCTTGGGCGGTACGTGAGTGTCGAGGTAGCCCCGGCCCCAGCAGGCGACGGTATCGTCGTCCGCGCGGATCCCGCAGTGACGGGTGCTCTCCGAGGCGATCTGGGAGAAGGTCACACCTGCTGGTGGTATGAGTTGGGCAAAGTAGTTCTCCCGGCCCCAACAGGTGGGCGTACCAGTCGCGTCCAGGGCGCAGGTGACGGCGCTCCCGGCGGAGAGATGCGTATAGGTTCCGGCGGGAGTGTTCGTCACCTGATTGTAGTTGTCCCTGCCCCAGCAGACGAGCGTGTCATCAGACTTGATCCCACAGCTATGGAAGCCGCCGCCAGTGAGTTCCTTGAAGGCCCCGCTCGGCGCGTTGCTGACTTGGAGGTAGGTATCGTCTCCCCAGCAGACCGCGGCGGAATCACTGATGCGCACGGCACAGTTATGGGTCCAGCCCCCGTCGAGCTGGGAGAAGGTTCCGCTCGGCGTGTTCGTGACGGCCGCGCTGGCCGGCTCGCCCCAGCAAGTCAGGGTGTCGTCGGTCTCGATCCCGCAGGTGTGGAACTGCCCTCCAGCGAGCTGGGAGAAGCTTCCAATGGGCGGGCTGGCCTGCCCCGAGCTATCGCTGCCCCAGCACGTGACCGAATCATCCGCGTAGATGGCGCAGCTGTGGTTGTAGCCGGCCATCACGTGCTCGGCGGGCAGCCCGGGAGGCG
Source organism: Deltaproteobacteria bacterium (assembly GCA_029261835.1). Classification (GTDB taxonomy): domain Bacteria; phylum Myxococcota_A; class UBA9160; order UBA9160; family UBA4427; genus JAJDAO01. Next base: position 147,202 of record JAJDAO010000009.1, read on the forward strand.
AGGCCTGCCCGTAGGTGTCGTACCCCCAGCAGAGCGGCGTTCCGTCCGGGAGGACGCCGCAGTTGTGGTAGGCGCCCGAGGCGAACCGCGTGAAGATCGTGTCTGTGGGCGTGTCGTCGATCATGCCCTGAAATGAGTCGAATCCCCAGCACTCGACGGTGTCATCTGTCTTCATTGCGCAGGCGTGTTGGCTGCCGGCCGAGATCTCGATGAAAGCTCCTGTAGTTGGTGTATTCGTGATGACGAAGAAGCCGTCGTATCCCCAGCACTCGACGGAGCGATCGGACTTGATCCCGCAGGTGAAGTCCACTCCCGCCGCGATCTTCGTGAAGCTTCCGCTCGGTGTATCGGTCAGCTGGTTGTAGTTGTCTCTTCCCCAGCACTCCACGGAAAGATCGGGCCGAATCCCACAATTATGTTGGCTACCGGACGCAACCTGAGTGAAGCTGCCCGTCAGCGTTCCGCTGACCTGGCCGAAGTCGTTGCCGTTGGCCCCCCAGCATATGGCAGTGTCGTCGGTCTTGATTCCACAAGTGTGGTAGCTACCTCCGGAGATCTGCTCGAAGGCTACCGCCGGCATGTCAGTGATTTGAAGGTAGTCATCGCTGCCCCAGCAGACGATCGACTGATCGGTTCGCAGCGCGCAATTGTGGACCAGTCCCGAGGTGATCTGCGAGAAGGTTCCCGTCGGGATGGCGTCCATTCCCCAGCGATCATCGCCCCAGCAGAGGATGGACTCATCCGCCAGGATGGCACAGGTGTGCACGCTTCCTCCGCTGAGGAGGTCGTCTGCCTGCGCGGGTTCGGCGGGGGCGGATAGGCAGAGTGCGATCATTGGAAGAAGCCAGAGCAGGGGCTGGAGCGTCCTTCGTGGCGCCGAGTGAGTGTCCGCGCGCAGAGTCCCCCGGCCTTCTTCGGTGTGCTCTCGATGGATCGTCGACGCCATGCTTCCGCTCCTCCGTCTTCTTCTCAGGATTCCGTTGTTGGCGCTCCTCTGCCCCGAGAGGGCCTCAATACAGGGGTGCGATACCCAGATTAACAGATGAGCGTCTCGACCGAGAGCTGCGAGCCGTGCAACTCCGTCAACTTCTCGTGTGCCAGCGTCGACCCGATGACCTGCCTCGAAGGACGGGTCCAATCAGGACTTCAGATTCTGGCCTTCTCGCCGGCGTGCGACCCGCGAGCCTCAGGGCAGCAGCTCGTCGCCGTCTCGGGGGATGTGGATGCCGCCCGAATAGCTGCCGCTGACGATCGAGCTGATCTGGAGATCGAAGAAAGGGGGCGGTCGCAAGCGCACGAGTACCAGGCTTCGTACCTTTGCTCGGCTGGCCAGCTCGCCGACCTGCAGCAGCGGGGTGTGGAGGGCGGCCTCCCGTTCCAGCCGTTCGCTATCCGCTAGCACGCCGGCCTCTTCGAGATCCTCTGCCGGGGGGATGTGAACACCTTCGTGGACCAGCATGTCGGCCCCCTGTGCGAAGTCGACGAGATCATCGGGTCCCCAGCCCGTGCCGGAAATCACCACGGACCTGCGACCGCGGTCGAAACGGTATGCGAGCGCTGGGAGAGGGCCGCCGCCGAGTGAGCCGGCGCTGAGCCGGACACCGCCGTCCAGCTCTTCCGACCAGCCCCCAGCCACTTCGAACACTTCGACCTCGTCGCCCCGCGGCGCCAGCGGCAGCGCACGTGCCAGGCCGCCGCGGCCGATCAGGTGTGCAGCGCGCAGTCCGTCGACGAGCGCCGCGCTGCCCGTCGGGCCGATCACTCGCAGCGGTTGCGGGCGATCCTGTAGCCAGCCGGTGAAGAGCAGATCATCGAGTCCAATGGTGTTCTCGGGCATGAGGTTGGTGAGCAGCACCGTATCGGGTTGGACCACTGGGATCTTCGCCTTGCGCAGAGCTTCGGCGACACCTCGGCCTGCATCCACCAGCAGGACGCGTGTGCCCCACGCGACGGCGGTGGCAGGCCCCAGACGCTCCGGGTTCTCGTAGCTGCTGCCGGTGCCGACAGCGATCACCGTGAGCTGGTCGTATTCCCGGGTCACCAGGGGCGATACCAGTTCACCGACCTCGGCCGCGCGGTAGATGACGAAGCCGGCAACCCAGCCGCCCGCTACGACCAACGCCAGCCCAAGGAAGGCGAGCAGACGTACCGCCATCAGGCGAATACCACTGTCTTGTTGTCGTACACGAGCAAGCGGTCCTCCAGGTGCCAGCGCACCGCTCGAGACAGCACGGAACGCTCCACGTCTCGCCCCTTTCGGATCAGGTCGGCTGGCGAGTCGCGATGGCTGACCTGGATTACGTCCTGTTCGACGATGGGCCCTTCATCGAGGTCTCCCGTGGCGTAGTGGGCGGTGGCCCCGACGCGCTTGACTCCCCGATCGTAGGCCTGCTGGTAGGGTCTGCCGCCGGCAAAGGCGGGTAGGAATGAGTGGTGGATGTTGATGATGCGAGACTCGAATTGCGAGATGAAATCGGCGCTGAGAATCTGCATGTAGCGGGCCAACACGACGAGATCGATCGATTCCCGCTGGAGCAGAGCAATCTCCTCTTCCTCCTGAGCGATCTTGTTCTCCTTCGTGATCGGAAAGACGTGGTATGGGATGCCGAATTGCGTCGCAACTTCGGCGAGCTTCTCATGATTGCTGACAATCAGCGGAATCTCACAACGCAGCTCGCCCGCGCGATGGCGCAGCAGCAGGTCGTAGAGGCAGTGGTCCGTCTTCGACACGAAGATCGCCACGCGCTTGATGTCTGCGCCGTAGCGCAGGCTCCAGCTCATCGCGTTGCGTGACGCCACCTCGGCAACAGTGCGTTCGAGATCGCTGCGGTCGATCTCGCCGCTCGCCATGCTTCCCGGCTGAGGATCGTTCGGGCCCCTTGCGAGATCGAAGCGGATGCGCTGGAAGAACTTCCCAGCCACGGTGTCGGTGTGCTGGTCGGCATCCAGGATGTTCACGCCGTGCTGATAGAGGGCCTGAGAGAGCGCCGCCACCAGCCCGGGGCGATCGGGGCAGGTGACCAGCAGCGTGGCTGTCGTGTCGGGAATCATTCGGCCGCCTTGAAGGCTCGCTCATGGGGGGGCACGCAGGCTTGATTCTCCACAACTGGACGCCGGTCGGCCAGGCCCCGGGGAAGACCTGGCTGCACATACGGTGTCTTGTGCAGGCCGCGTTGGCGCTGGCCAGCGCGGCGAGCTTTCGATACGTTGAACGCAGAGGGGATCTCACTCATCCCCGAGTCCGATCCGCACGTTCAAGAGGAACGCGCGGTGGGGGCGGCCCGGAGGGGCGGACACGGCGCCCACCCTGGCCCGGGAGCCTGGCGAGCCTCGGGACTCGCCAATCGTCTCTATGCCGGCATGGGAGGTGACAATGGATCAACGTAGCACTACGGCGAGTGAGGTGGCGGCGACTTAGCGCGCCGAGCATCACCGTCAAATATCCGGTGCTGCGGGGACGCAGGTTCCCAGCGCCACCGTCCCTGGGACCGCGGATGTCGTAGCCGCCGCAGGGGTCGCAAGACCTGGTCCCGGGGATTCTTCGTCCTGAGACCAGCCCGCCGCCTGGGTTGCCCTCCAGAAGTCGCCTCAAATGGCGAGGCGTGCCCACATGCCCGCCAGCACGACGGCAGCGCTGGCGAAGCCGAGCAGCGCAGCGGCGACCGCGATCCGGCCGGCTCGGTGATGTCTGGTGAGCAGCTCCGCAGCGGGTTCGGGAGCGTTTTCGTCACGACTGAAAGCGCGAGTGTGCCGGAGAGCCAGACCCAGGCGCAGGGCGGTGGCGCCCATGACGACCATCGTGAGTACGCAGACCTCGTGCGCGCGCAGTATGCCAACGGCCGGGTCGCTCCAGCGGGACAGATCCTCCCGGCCGAGAACCGCCAGCTTGAGGACATAGGACAGCACAAAAGCAACCACCAAGCCGACTGCGATCGACATCGAGCGTCGATGGCTTGGCAGCTCACCCCGCCGGGCCTGGCGTACGCCATTGATGGCGAAGGCGGTCACGATCGCCATGTTGGTCAGAGCAGCCGCCCAGTAGGCGAATCCGGCGTCCATTCGAGACCGTTCCCCCAGGTTCGCCCAGGCTTACGCGCTGCTCAGGCCCGCTACACAGACCGCCACGCAGACGGATAACTCAGTTCCGAGATACGCCATCACACCGGTGTCATGGTGCCACCGGTGCCGGCAACTCGGCCAATATAGCGTGACCCGCAACGGGTGGCTCCGCGTAGGCTAATATGAGCGCGTGAGTGTGGTCGGCATCGTTCCAGCGCGGTGGGCCTCGACGCGCTTCCCCGGAAAACCACTGGCGAAGATCGCCGGTATCGCGATGCTGGAGAGAGTCTGGCGCGGTGCGCGTCGCTGCAGGCGGCTGCGCGATGTGATCGTCGCGACCGATGACCGCCGCATTCTCGAGTTCTGTGGGTCCATCGGCGCGCCCTGCGTGATGACGGCCAGCGACCATCCGACTGGCAGCGATCGCTTGGCGGAGGTGGCGCGCGCGTTGACGGACGAGATCGTCGTCAATATCCAAGGTGACGAGCCGCTGATCGAGCCCTTCGTCATCGATGCAGCCGTCGACGCTCTGCTTCGCGATTCGCGTGTCCCAATGGCGACGGTGGCGCACGTCGCATCTGAGCAGGCGCTGGACGATCCCAACTGCGTCAAAGTCGCGTTCGATCGGCAGGGCTTCGCGCTCGACTTTTCCCGCTCGCGGATTCCTGCCCTGCCTGGCGCTTCCGGTCGTCCCAATGACTGGCAGCACATCGGTCTCTACGCCTATCGCCGCGACTTTCTGCTCGAGTTCGTTTCACTCTCGCAGGGGCGGGCAGAACTCTCGCAGGGGCTCGAGCAGCTGCGGGCTTTGGAGCATGGCTTTCCCGTCAGCGTGGCGGTCGTGGAGGGCTGGCAGAGTTCTGCGGTGGATGTGCCGGAGGATGTCTCACGAGTCGAAGCGCTGCTGAGCCGCTCGCGTGATGGGCTCGCGACTGCGTCGCTGTCCGACTGAACGGGTGCCCGCCCGCCCGCCCGCGAGACGCTCCACGACCGACTGCGGGGTGTCGCGCCCCTGCGATTACGCCGAATAGGCAGGATCCGGCTCGCGCGGTACTCTTCTCGCCAGCCGGGAGGGGAGGCGTGGAGGTCAACAATATCCTGATCGTCGGAGGCGGCTTGGTGGGCCAGACACTGGCCGACCGGCTCTCGCGCGACGGGCACGACGTCACCCTCGTCGAGCGCGATCCGGACAAGGTTCGCGAGCTCTCGGATATCCTGGATGTTCAGCTCGTGGAGGGCAACGGATCTACCGCGCCGGTGTTGCGAGAGGCGGGCGTCGAGAAGGCGAGCCTGGTGGTGGCGGCTACTGAGTCGGACGAGTGTAACGCGCTCGTCGGTTTCCTCGCGGGCCAGGTCTTCAATACGCCGCGCGTGGTCGTGCGCGTGCGCGACTCCGGCCACGAGGAGGCTTTCTCGCTGGTCGACGCGGATCGGGGCGCGGAGCAGGTCTGCGTAAATCCCGACTCGGCAGCTGTAGACCGCATTGCATCACTCCTCGAAGTTCCGGGTGCGGTCGACGTGATGCAGTTTCTCGACGGCGGTGTGCTCGTCGCCGGCTTTCGGATCGGACAGAGTTCCGACTTCGCCGGCCTGCGCGTCTCCGACATGAAGCTGCTCTTCGCCGCCGCGCCGACGCTGGCAGCGGCGATTCAGCGCGATGGCGCCTGGATCGTGCCGGGCGGAAAGGAAGAGATCCGAGTCAACGACCTCGTCTACTTCGCGATTGCGCGTCACGAACTGCGAGACGTACTCTCACTCGTCGGTGTGGAGCCCGAGAAGCACGGGCGGATCATGGTGGCCGGGGCCAGCTCCATTGGCATGGCTCTGGCCAGGCGGCTCGAAGCTCGAGACGAGCGCGTCGTGCTGCTGGAGGACGACCCCACGGCCGCCCGGCGCGCTGCTGAAAAGCTCAACCATGTGTTGGTGATTCGCGGCCGAGAGACCAATCAGTCGCTGCTCGAGGATGAGGAGATCGAGAACGTTTCGACGTTCGTCGCCGTGACCGAAGACCACGAATCGAATCTCGTGGCTGGGCTATTGGCCAAGCGCCTCGGTGCGGGTCGTTCCATCGTGCTGATCGACAACCCAGGCATGGTCTCGATGGTGGGAGACATCGGGATCGACGCGATCATCAGCCCGCGCCTGCTGACGATCGGTCTCACACTCCAGCACATTCGGGGCGGCGGTGTTCGATCTGGCGCGGCATTGCTCGGCGACGAGGTCGAGATCATGGAGGTGGAGGCCGAGCGGGGCAGCCGGCTGGCGTCGGGCACGCTCATGCAAGTCGGCCTGCCGCAAGGTGTACTCGTCGCCGCCCTGCAGAGCGGCGATGAGCTTCGCGTGCCCGATGGCAACGATCAGGTACAACCGGGAGACCGCGTGCTGATCGTCGTGATGACGGATCTCGTCGGAAAGCTGACTGAGTACCTCGAGCCGTAAGCCCGCACGTCCGGTCAGCGCGGACGTCACGGCCTTGGCCATGCCGCTGTTGCGTCGAGGCCGAGCCGAAATGTGTCGTGAAGCGACGAGGAACGTCTCAGAATGGTGCAGAGTCGCAGTCGTGTGACGGCATTCCTGGAGGCGGCACCAGCACCGGTCTTCGTCTTCTACGCCGTCGTCGCTTCGTTTGGCACGTACTTCTGCATGTACGCCTTTCGCAAGCCTTTCGCGGCGGCGACATTCGAGGGAGAGACCTTTCTGGGGAGCGCGCTGGATCTCAAGTCGGCGATCGTCATCAGCCAGATTCTCGGCTACGCGATCTCCAAGTTTATCGGGATCAAGGTCTGCTCGGAGATCAGCGCACGCCATCGCGTCATCGCGCTGCTCGTGCTGATCGGTTGGGCAATCGGGGCGCTGGTTCTCTACGGGCTGGTGCCAGGCGACTGGAAGGTTGCCGCGATCTTCTTCAACGGGCTGCCGCTCGGCATGGTCTGGGGTCTCGTCGTTCTCTATCTGGAGGGGCGCCGGAGTTCAGAGCTGCTGCTGGCTGGATTGAGTTCCTCGTTCATCGTTTCGAGTGGCGTGGTCAAGGACGTGGGTCGCGCCCTGATGAGTGGTCTCGCAGCAGACTGGTGGCGGGACGTGCCGCTGCTCGGCTCCGCCATCGCAGGAGCGCTGGGCCGCGTGAGTGAGGGTTGGATGCCCGCGGTAACGGCGCTTCACTTCTTGCCGATCTTTCTGCTCTGTGTCGGACTGCTGAGTCGTATTCCCGCTCCGAGTCCGGCCGACGTAGAGGCACGAGTGAGGCGCACTCCGATGGATGCCCAACGGCGATCGCAATTCGTCGAGAGCTTCCTGTTCGGGATCATTCTGCTCGCCGTGGCCTATTTCTTCTTGACGGCCTACCGCGACTTCAGAGACAACTACGCGGTCGAGATCTTCGACGGTCTCGGCTACGCGTACGCGGGTAACGAAAGCGTCATCACCCGGGCGGAGACGATCGTCGCATTCGGCGTGATGGTTCTGCTTGCATTGCTCAATGCCATCCGGAGTAACCGGCTCGGGTTGCTGGCGGCCTTGTTCGTCATGGCGGTCGGCACGTCGCTACTGGCGCTGAGCACACTCTTGCTCGACGCTGGACTGATCGACGGATTCTGGTGGATGACGCTGGTCGGTCTCGGCTCGTATCTCGCCTACGTGCCCTACGGATCGGTGCTCTTCGATCGCCTGATCGCGTCGACCGGGGCGATCGGCACAGCGGTCTTCGCCATCTATCTGGCCGACGCGATTGGCTACACGGGATCGGTGGGGATGATGCTCTTCAAGGATCTGGTGGTGGGCGACGTATCGAGACTCGACTTCTTCAAAGCCTTCACCTGGCTGATGGCGATCGTCGGAACGCTCTGCCTGGTGAGCAGCGGCTTCTACTTTCTCCGCCGGTCCCGGCCCGAGCCGAGCGGCTTACACTGAGTTTGCCGGCCTTGATCCGGCGTTCGGATCGGGGCTAGAGGCGAATCCGCGTGGGCTGCCGGCGCGCCGAATTGCGGTGCAGCATGGCGCCGAGCACCATGCCCGCGGCGAAGATGGCGGCGCCGGTGATCCATTCCGGGTATCGAGCGCCCGCGTGCAGCTCCATGTTCTCCATCGTGAGCTGCTTGATCTTCGCCTGCTGCTCGCCGTCTTGGACGGAGAGGACGCCGTTGTCCTCACGCAGCTTGACGGCCTCCTCCTGGAGCTCACTGAGCTGTGTCAGCAGCTCTTCGGCTCTCTGCTCGGTCTCGGCGAGACGAAGCGTGGGTGGCGGCTCGGGCTTCAGGTAGCCGACCGGGATCCAGCCCGCCTCGTCCACCGAGGGCAGACGGATCTTCGTCCAGCCCTCACCCCGCTTGAGGACCTCAACACCGTCGCCGGTCTTCGCCACGCCTACGATGCGAAACTCGGTGCCCGGCCCCGTGCGCAGGTTCAATCGGATCTCGCCCCGTACCCAGGCCTTCTCCGCGGCGGCAGAGCCACCAGCCAATAGCAGCAGGATTGGCAGACCCACCGCCACGAGTAGATTTGCCTGCGCTCGCCCAGTCAATTCGCGCTCCCAGAGTGATTTCAGCCGCCTTCGGCCGCCCGCTTCCGGGCGATGCGGAGCGTACAGAATGACGCGCGATGATACCGCCTCTGCCACGGAAGCACTGTGTTGGCAGCTTTCGCGCCGTCTCTGCACCCTGGCCGCCGCCGCCATCAGCCGCACCTGTAGTGATTTGCCATCATCTGATACCAATGCCTGTGTGGGCCGGCCGGCCGCTCGTCAGCCTGGTGGCTGGCGGTGCGGCTGTGGTTCAATGGCGCCGGGCAGAGCGGGGGGCGGGGGATTGAAGAGGCTCGCGGGCGCCGGCTTGGCGCTGCTCGTTGGGCTGCTGCTGGTCGCCGAATGGCGCGTTGGCATCGCGCTGGAAGGCGCCTACCGGCAGAGCATTCTCGCGGCGCAGGAGCAGGCCGCGGGGCGTTACCGCATCGAGGCGGGCGCCTACCGGCGCGGCTGGCTCGTCTCGACCGCGCAGACGCACCTCGGGCTCCCGGCGCCGTCGCACGGGGAGGCGGTCGAGATTGCACTTCGCCACGACATCGTCCACGGGCCCGTCGCGCTGGGCATGCTGGCTCGCGGCGAGTGGCCGATCGGCCCGCTCTTCGCCGTCGTGGACACGCGCTATGACGCCGATCCCCAGCGGCTGCCGAACATCGCTGCGTCATTGGCCGGACGTCCGCTGCTGCGCGCTCGGGCGCGGCTGGGCTTCGATCGAAGCGCCAGCGTGTTGCTCGAGTCACCCGGCTTCGAGCTGGACGGTGGTCGCCTCACGTGGCGGGGAATGCGCGGGGACCTCGAGCTTCGCGCCGAGGGCGGCAAGAGCACCGCGGTCATCGAGATCGCACCGTTACAGCTCGCCGACGAAGATGCAAAGCTGCGCCTCGCGGACAGTGTGATGAGCTTCGCGCTGGAGCGCGCGCGAGCTGAGGGCGTCGAAGATGCTTCGAGTGCGATCTCGCTGCGGGCGACACTGGGATCGCTGGCATTGGAGAGCGCCGGCTTGCGTGCTCGCATCGCGCAGAGCGCGATCGTCTTCTCCGGGCGAGTTCGTGCTGGCCAGCTGGCCTTCAGCGAGCTCCGCGTCGCGACGGACGAGCTCGAGGTGACGCGCAATGGGGCGGCCGACGAGAGCGCGGTTACGCTGCGCGGCGCGAGCCTGCGTCAGAGAAGTGAGCGGGTCGAGGGAGGCCCGCGCAGCTTCTCTCTCGACATCGGGTTCGAGGATCTCGTGATCGACGCCGACCGCTACGGCCCGGGTCGCATGGATATGGCGCTGAGGGGCATCGATGGCCGTGCGTGGAGCGCCCTGCGTCAGGCGCTGGACGAGCTCGCATCTCGAGATCTCGAAGAGCCGGCATACGCGCGAGCACGCGCCGCGCTCTTCGCGCGGCACATGCCCGAGGTCCTCGCCCCCTCGCCCGAGGTTGCGGTCTCGAGGCTCGAGCTTACGGGGGACGACGGCATCCTTTCGGCCAGCGCGCGAATCGGTGTCGACGGAAGTGACCCGAGGGCGCTCACGAGTTCCTCCATGCTGGCGAGCAAGGTTTTCGCCGAGCTGAAGACCTCGCTGCCGCCGGCGATTCTGAACGCCATGCTGGACGAGTACCTGGAGAACAGCGTGGCCGGTCAGGCCGAATCGCTCGGGCCCGGCGAGATCGCGGCGCTGGCCGAACTCGTGCGCGGCCGCATGCTGGCCCGGCTCCTCTCGGACGGCACGCTCCTGCGCGACGGCAACGGCTATCGCCTGCACGCGCGGCTCCGGGATGGGCTGGCTTCTCTCAACGGCCAACCCGCAGACGCGAGTCTCCTGACTGGTATCATTCCCGACTTCTGAGCCGACAGGTGCGGGCTGGCGCTGCGCCATGCCGCCGCTCCGCACGTGCCGTTTGGGACCGTTGCGGCCACCAGGCGAGCGCTGCAGTCGAAGCGCAGATTGGCCGATGAGTAGTTGGGCCGGCAGGACCGGCGCGCGGCGAGGCACGCCCGAGGATAGAGGGACGACGAAGAGGATGGATCGCTTCGAGCGGCTAGTGAGCTTGGCTTGCTTTCGCGGCAAGCGCTGCGGGATACCGGATGACCTCGAGACCGTGACCACTCGCGGTGAGGAGGCGCCTTGCGAGACGGTCGGCTGCACACCAGAGGCGATCGAGCGTGTCTGGCGCAAGGCCGAGGCGCTGTATCGGTCGGGCGTGCATCCGGCGATCCAGCTCTGCATCCGTCGCCGTGGTCAGGTCGTGCTGCATCGCGCCATCGGACACACCTCTGGCAATGGGCCGGGAGATCCCTCCGAGGCGCCGAAGCGGATCGTCGACCTCGACACGCCCATCAACATCTTCTCGGCCGCCAAGGCGGTGACGGCGATGGTGGTGCACAAGCTTGCCGAGCGGGGTGTGCTGCATCTCGACGATTGGGTGTGCGAGTACATCCCCGGCTTCGAGCGCCACGGCAAGCAGCGCATCAGTATTCGTCATGTCTTGGCTCACCGAGCTGGCGTACCGAGTCTGCCACGCGAGGCACTCGATCTCGATCTGCTCGCTCGGCCGGGGCGCGTCGTCGAGATCCTGCGTGAGGCGAAGCCGCAGTCGCAGCCGGGGCGAGTGCTGGCCTACCACGCGGTGACGGGCGGCTTCATCCTCGGTGAGGTCGTCGCCGGTGCCACCGGCAAGACGTTGCGCGAGGTGCTGCACGAGGAGATCACAGAGCCGCTCGGGCTCTCTCGGCTCAGCTACGGCGTCGCGCCGGAAGAGGTCTCGGCGGTTGCGGTCAACGCCTTCACGGGGCCGCTGCCGCTGCCTCCGCTATCGCAGATCTTGCGCGGGGCGCTCGGAGCGGAGCTGCGCGAGATCGTGGATCTGTCCAACGACCGACGCTTCATCACGGGTCTGGTTCCGTCGGCCAACGTGATAACGACTGCCCACGATCTCTCTGTATTCTATCAGTGTCTCCTCGAGGAGGGGCGCCACGACGGCAGACAGGTCTTCGAGCGCCATACGGTGAGACACGCCACCGCCGAGCAGAGCTGGTGGGAGATCGACTTCACGCTACTGGCCCCCATCCGCTACGGCCTTGGATTCATGCTGGGCAGCCGGAGAGTGGGTCCATTCGGAGCGGACAACCCACTGGCCTTCGGCCATATCGGTTTCTCGAACGTCTTCTCCTGGGCCGATCCGGAGCGACAGATTTCCGTGGCGCTCCTCACGACGGGCAAGCCCGTCGTGAGTCTGCATGTGATTCCGCTCTTCGGTCTGCTGGCAGAGATCGGGCGTGCCTTTTCAAAGCGAAGCGAGGGTGGTGACTCATGGGCGAGATGAGTGAGTTCTCGCGCGGACTGCGGCTCGTCCTCAAGGCCTATCGCTGGCGGAAGATCGACCCGGTTCCCTGGACTCCGCTCAGCAAGCCGCTGGCGCAGTGCCGTGTGGCGCTCGTCTCGAGTGCGGGCTTCGTGTTACCCGAGCAGCAACCCTTTGACGAGACGGTGCGCGGCGGTGATCCCAGCTTTCGTGAGATTCCGAGTGAGACGCCCACGTCGATCTTGGTCGACACGCATCGCAGCGAATCCTTCGATCATCGGGGCCTGTCGCGCGATGCGAATCTCGCCTTTCCCCTCGATCGGCTCCGTGAGCTGGCAGACTCTGGCCGAGTCGGCTCGGTGAATCACCGGCATCTCTCCTTCATGGGCTCGCTCACCGCCCCGGGCAGGCTCGTGCGCCGCACCGCACCAGAGGCACTCTCCGCCCTCGTGTCGGACGAGGTGGACGTCGCCCTCTTGGTGCCCGTCTGACCCATGTGCAACCAGGCCGTGAGCCTGGTCGCGGCAGAGCTCGAGCGCCGGGGTGTGGCGACGGTCACGTTGCAGCTTCTGCGGGAGGTCGCGGAGCGTGTACGACCGCCCCGCGCGCTCTTCGTTCCGTTTCCGCACGGCTACCCCCTGCATGCGCCGGACGACCCGGAGCGCCAGCGCGCGGTGATCGAAGCGGCGCTTGCTCTGCTCGAGGACGAGTCGCTCACGCCCCCCGCGCTGGTCGACTACCAGCCATCGAGCTGAGGGCCGAGCGCGAAGATGAAGAATCGCGAGCGGGAAGGCATTGATCAGGGCGCCCGGTGGGCCGGGCGGCCTGTAGATCGCAGCCGGTAGGCACGCGCTTCCCGTCAGGGCTCGAGGACGACCTTGAGCACTCCGTCGCGTCGCTCGGCGAATAGCTCGTAACCCGCGATTGCTTCGCTGAGCGGCATGCGGTGGGTGACGAGCTGAGCCGGGTCGAGCCGTCCGCTCTCGATCAGCGGCATCAGCTGCGGCACGTGGCGCTGCGGATTCACGAGGCCGCCTCGCAGGCTGAGGTTCTTCATCAGGAAGAGCGCCCAGGGGAGGTCGACGTTGGCAATGATCACACCCGCCACGGCGATCACGCCGCCGGGCCTCAGGTAGAGAGCGGCCTGGGAGACCAGCTCCGTCCGTCCCACAGCCTCGATCACGGAAGCCGCCCCTTCGCCGTCGGTGATCTGGAGAATGCGCTCCAGCACATTCTCCTTTTCGGGGTGGATCGTCTCGCAGCCGAGCTGCCGTGCGTGAGCGAGTCGCGCCTCGTCGAGGTCGACGGCGATCACCACCGCGGCACCGCGGATAAACGCGAGCTGTTGAACGAGGCTCCCCACCGGCCCGCAACCGAAGACGACGACGTGATCGCCCGGCGCGACTTCAGCGAATTCGGTCGCCATGTTCGCGGTCGGTAGAATGTCCGTGAGGAAGAGCGCCTGCTCATCGCTCACACCGTCCGGAATCTGGAAGACGTTGCTGTCCGCGAAGGGGATGCGAACTACCTCGGCCTGGCCGCCCGGGAAGGCGCTCGAGAAGCCGAAGATATTGCTGCGCGTGCCTCCGGCTGTGGTGACCGAGCAGCCGCTGTGCAGCCCACGCCGGCAACGCGAGCAGCTGCCGCAGCCGATGGTGCAGGAGACGAGCGCACGATCGCCTGGCCCGACTGTCGTCACCGCCTCGCCGACCTGCTCGATTATGCCGACGAACTCATGCCCGACGGCGAAGCCTTGCTCTGCCGCTGGGAGACCGCCATCCCAGAGGTGTAGGTCCGAGCCGCAAATGGTCGTGTGCGTGACGCGCAGAATCGCGTCAGACGGCGATTCGAGCTTCGGCTCGTTTATGCTCTCCAAGCGAAAGTCGTGAGGGCCGTGAAAGATGACTGCCTGCATGATTCTCTCTTCTCTCTTCTTTTCTTTCTATTCTCTTCTTCTTCTCTTCGTTCTGCTCCGCTGCCCGCAGCGGGTGGGCGTCGCGAGATTGTAGTAGTCCGTCGGTTTCGGGCCAATCATCTCGGCCACTGCGTTCGGCATGATCGGGGAGCTGGAAAAGGTCGCCGCTGGGCTCTTGGCGACGTGCTGGCCGCTGATCAGTGTCTCCGCTTCCAAATCAGGATCTTGTTCTCCCCTTCAGGAGCCGAGTCGGGCTGCGGCAGGCGGTCCAGCCGATCTCGCACACTCGCTTGATCGGCGAGATCCAAGGGAAGCGTCCCTTCGAATCTGTATTGCGTCGCGATCAGACGGTTCACTCGCTGCAGGAACCCGTCGTCTGTCTGCGCGTCCCACAGCAATGATTCTGGCAGGTCCACGTACAAGACGAGCTCCGGAACATTCTCGCGAAGGTCCTGCAAGAGCATCTGTCTGAACTCGGCCTGCCGCGGGTAGCCCGCGAGCAGCGGATAGAGCATCGGAAAGCGCGTGGCGCTCTGCCGCTCGGCCAGAAGCAGAATCTGTGGCTCGCTACCAAAGATGAACACCCGGTCGTCGGGCTCCGACCGACGTGCGATGTACTGGGCCAGCAACTCCGATTCCGGAAACGGGTTCGGGCCGTACGCCAGGCGGCCGATATCGAAGGCCGATTCTCCGAAGAAGTACTCCGAGTGGCTGATCAGTGGCCAGGCGATCAATGCCGCCGCGACTACGAGACGGACTCGTCTCTTCGAACCTGCGCCGACTTGCTCGAGCGTCAGGGAGATGCCGAGCCCTGACGCCAGCGCCAGCGGCGGCACGAGCTGCGCATAGTAGTGTAGATAGCCGAAGCCAGGCACCACACCCGGTAACGAGAGGGCCAGGAAGAGCAGCGGAAGCATTGGCCGGCGGTTCCTGTTGATCAAGGGAATCGCGATCGCCGCAGCCATGAAGAGCAGCGCCGGGCCGTTGCCAGAGAAGAGGTGCGCCAATGTCGGCAGCAGCTCCACGGTGCCGGCCAGGAGATCACGTTCCTTGCCGTAGAAGTAGCCGTGCTCGAAGGACCAATACCAGAACTCACCGATCACCTGACGGAAGTGGAAGACGATGGCTGCGGATACCAGCAGGCCACCGCCGAGCCAGGCGGCGGCATCGCGCAGACGCCTCCTGCAATCTGGGTGCTCGCCCCGCCGGATGAGAAAGAGCAGTGGGAAGACGAATAGCAACGAGAAGAACGCCACCTGCTTGGTCCAGCAGGCGAGGGCGGCCAGCGAGCCGGCCAGAAGAAGCAGGTACGTCTTCTCCCGTGCCAGCCCGCGCAGCGTCAGAACCAGGCTGGCCATGATCGGCAGCAGCATGAACATTTCGGTCGAGGCGGTGTAGCCCTGCACGAATGGACTTGCGCTGAGGATCGCGTAGCAGAGCGCGCTCCAGCGCGCGTTCGCGCGTTCTCCCGACAGATCGCGCGCGGCAAGGTAGACGAGAATCAGCGTTATGAAGTTGTAGCCGTGTAGGAACAGGTGAATGCCCACGCTCGTCGGCGGGAGCATCGCCAGTATCAGAGCGTAGAGGTAGAAGACGACCGGCGGCTTGTGATCCAGAAGATCGCGATAGGGCAGCTTGCCGTTCAGTATCTCTCTTCCGATGTAGCCGAAGGCGCCCTCATCGCGGTTGAGCGGCATGTCGAGATACTGCACGCGAAACGCGACATAGAGCGCGATCAGCGCGAGCCAGAACAACAGGTTCTGCCGACCTGCAGGCGTATCGAGCCTTGCGAGTGAGCGGAGCCGTGCGATCAAGCGGGCGCCTCCTGCTTGCTGCTGCGAGCGGGCACCGCGGAGTCGGCTTCGACTGCGATCCTGTCATCGATCCACGCTGCCACGCGAGCCACCCTCCTGCGCCCGGGTCCAGCAGCAGCCTACACGACGTCGATCGTCCGCACAGCATTCGAAACCACGCGCGCGGTCCAGCAGCACACTCGGTATTCGCTGGCCCCAGAGGGTGCGGGCAGCGATGATGCGCGGCCGGATGAAGAGGCTTCGCGGCAGGCCGGGTGGACTCCCAGCTCGCTAGTGGAATGCCATGTGGCGCGCGTAGTCCTCAGACAGGATGCGCGTGACCATGGCGGCCGTCCGCGCGTAGTCCCGCGTGCTTCTCCAGTCGGTGTCGAAGCCAAGATGTTGCTCGATCGCAATGGCGCGGCCGCGGTGGCGAGTGAAGCGGACGATCTCCCGCCACTGGCGTTGCTCCTCGAGCGAGGCGATCTCGCGGATCCAGTCCTTCATCTCGCGCAGTGCTTCGGGCTCGAGGGCTGTTCTCAGATCGTCATCGAGAAAGCTCGCCTCCGCGCCTTCCTCGACCGTCGGTGCCATGTGGCTCAGGTCTTCAGCCAGCCTCGAGCAGACTTCACACGCAACGTAGCCGGGGCTGGCGTGAGCGGCTCGTCGATCCTTCCAGGCGCGGTGTCTGCGCTCTACCACACGTCTTGCCCGGCCCCAGGCATCCTCGGCTGCGTGCTCCCGGATCTCGCACTCGCAGAGTGCCAGCAGCGCGTCGGGCTCGCCATCGAAGCATTCCGGGTGCTCACACATCCAAAGCCAAACGTCTTTGCGTGTCATGACGCTTCTCCCCAGGGCGACCGATCGACTGTGCGCGGTATCTCGGCGAAAGCGATCAGCGCCCGACATGGAGGCCCGTGGTGCGGCGCCGGGGAGCGGAGGGCGGCAGTGCAGGCTCGGGGCTCGAGTGCTCAGAGACAGCAGTCGCGGCCGTGGCGGGAGATGCTACATCCGGTGGCCTCGCCGACTTGCTGCAATGTACCGCGGATCACGTCATCGCGCGCGTCTGCGGTCCGCTCGATCCGTCAAGCGGATCCATCAACGGGCTGTCGACCGGGGTCCGTTCTCTCGTGTGCTTCCGCGGCGCCGGCTGGAGGCGTCTTCGGGTGGGCTCAGCTGCCTCTGGCCTCGATCGGGAGTTCGAGCACGTCAGCACCCTCGGGATGGATGCCGGCGGCGAGGCTCAGTTCGAGAAAGGCCTTCTCGATCTGAGTTCGGAAGGTTCGGAGGTCGGGAATGAGCTCGTAGTCGGCGTTGAATCCCCAGCAGAGCTGGCCGTCGTAGCTGAAGAGCGCCACGCCGAGCCCGGTTCCCTCGAGCAGCGGTACCTGGGGGTAGGAGGCGAGCAAGCGGGAGCCGAGCATGTAGAGCGGTACCTGCGGGCCCGGGACGTTCGTCACGATCATATTGATCGGGCCGGACGCCGCCTGTGCACCGAGGGACATCAAGATTCCCGGCGTCCATTCGGCGGCCTTCATGATCATCTCGACGCCGAGTGCCTGCTGAGAGTCCTTGAGCTCCCGTGTCACGCGGCGAATCACCTCGAGCCGCTTCAGTGGATCGGGCTCGTTCACCGGCAGGCGCACGATCCAGGAGGAGACGCGGTTGCCGAGCCTGCCGCGCTCCTCTTCCCGGCGCACGCTGACCGGAGCCGACACGCGGAAGTCGATGCCCTCGGGTCGCATGCGCCGCCGGATCAGGAATTCGCGTACCGCCCCAGCCACGATCGTGAGGACCACGTCGTTGACCGTGCACTTGAGCGCGCGGCGCACGGCCTTGACCGACTTCAGCGGCATGTTGAGCCAATCGAAGCGGCGGTGGGGGCCGAGGCTGCCGTTGATTGGAGTCTCGGACGAGGCATGCACGGCCCAGCCCATCAGCTCCCTCAGTGCGCGCAGGCGGATCGTGAGCTCGTGACGCATGTCCTGCGTCTCACTGCGAAAGTGTCGGAAGCTGCGGATCATCTGCAGGGGCAGGGTGAGCTGACGGACGATCTCGTCCCGCGTCAGCTGGAGTGCGCTGGGAGTCGGACGCGGGATGTAGACCGCCGCCTCCTCCTGCGGGCGGTCGGCGGGATCCAGGGACATCAAGATATGCGCGAGATCCACGCCCGAAGCGCCGTCGATCATGCAGTGGTGCAGCTTGGTGATCATCGCGAAGCGATCGCCCTCGAGCCCTTCCACTACCCACGACTCCCAGAGCGGACGGGCACGGTCGAGCTGGTGGGACATGATGCGAGCGCAGAGCGCCTTGAGCTGCTCTTCGTTGCCGGGGCGCGGCAGAGAAGAATGGCGGATGTGGTAGTCGAGGTTGAAGTCGCGATCGTCCACCCAGACCGGGTGGTTCTGGAATGGGATCCAAGCGAGCTTCTGCCGGTAGCGGGGGATGCGGTGGAGGTTGGCCTCCGTGGCGTTTCGGATGGTGTCGATGTCGATCCCGCCATTGGGGGTCCTGAGCGGGCCCGCTTCGTAGATCAGCGTGGCGGCCACGTGCATCGGAACGCTGGGCGTTTCGAAGATCAGGAATGACGAGTCCTGGGCCGAGAGCCGCTCATAGTTGTATCTCGTCATCGCTCCTCGCTCCGTCCGGCTGACCTCGGGTGACGTATCAGAATAGCGTGTTGCGAGCCGTCACAGGTGGGTGCTGTGGGGCGTCGCGCCGGATTGGTGCGTTCACTGCGCCGTCGGGCCGCCCGAGCGGTCGTGGGTGTGGGTGTGGGCGTGCGGCCGCGGCCGATTCCCTGGCGCCGGCGCGCCTCCTGGCGTAGGGGGCACATAGTGCCGCCCGCCGCCGCCGAGCGGCTATTATCGCCCGGCCGCCGCCGCCGGTCGGTGCCCTATCTACCAGACGAACTTCCAGAGATGATGCCCAGATTGCGCCTGCTCCCACTCGCCTCGCTGTGGTTCACCCTGTCGCTCGCGGTGCCGCCCACGTTGGCAGCCGCGGATGGCGGACCGCTCGAGGAGGTCGTCGTCACCGCGCCGCGTCTCGAGAAGAAGGCGCTGCAGGTGCCGGGTGCGGTCGGCGTCGTCGGTCGCGACGAGATCCAGCGGGCACGCCAGCAGCTCACGCTGGGTGAATCGCTGGCTGGGATCCCCGGCGTCTTTACCCAGAACCGCGGGAACTTCGCGCAAGATCTCAGGATTTCCATTCGCGGCTTCGGCGCGCGCGCCGCCTTCGGCATCCGCGGCATCAAGTTGCTGGTCGACGGCATTCCCCTCACGCTGCCCGATGGGCAGGGCCAGGTAGACAGCCTCCAGCTTGCCAGTGCGGGTCGTATCGAGGTACTGCGGGGGCCGGCGGCGTCGCTCTACGGCAGCGCGGCCGGCGGCGTGATTCGCATCGAGAGCGAAGAGGCGCCGTCTCGGCCCTTCGTGCAGGCCCGCTCCGCCTTTGGAAGTCACGGCTATCGCAGCTACGACGTCAAGAGTGCGGGCCGGCGCGGCCCGCTGAGCTATCTGGTCGGCCTCTCACGCCTGGAGACGGACGGCTACCGCGAGTACAGCCGCATGGAAAGCTCCCTGGCGAACGCCCGGCTTCGCTGGGATGTCGACGACCGCTCGGATCTGACGGCCCTGCTGAGCTTCGTCTACTCGCCGCTGGCGCAAGATCCCGGAGGTCTCAAGAGCGCCGAGGTCGAGCAGGATCGCCGACAAGCCGCGCCGCGCAACCCGCTCTACCAGGCCGGGGAACGCGTGAACCAGTTCAGCAGCGGTGTTCGCTATCGGCGGACCTTTGGCGAGAAGCACGAGCTGGAGGGCTTCGCCCATTTCGCCTGGCGCGATTTCCGGAATCGGCTGCCGTTCGAGAATGGCGGCACCATCAACGTCGGCGACAAGATCATCGGTGTCAACGGTGGCAGCGTGGCCTACGAACGCCTCTTCGCCGGAATGGGGATGCAGCAGAGCTTCGCCGGCGAGGTCTTCGGCCTGCCCAGCCGCCTGCTGGTCGGCTTCGATCTCGACGCGCAGCGAGACGATCGCACGCGACGCAACAATCATCAGGGCGGGTTGGGCGGCTTGACGCTGGACCAGCGCGAAGAGGTGACGAGTGTCCGTGTCTTCGCGCAGGAGGAGCTGCGCCTTCGCGACGATCTCGAGCTCACGTTCTCGCTCGGTTTCGACGCCATCGGCTATCGGGCGCGCGACCACTTCTCGGCCGACGGACTCGACGACTCGGGCGAGCGCTGGTTCGACGAACTCAGCCCCATGCTGGGACTGCACTGGAGCCCCGCGCAGCTCGTGAACCTCTACGCGCGTCTGTCCACCTCCTTCGAGCCTCCGACCACCACGGAGCTCGCCAACCCCAGCGGTGCGGGCGGCTTCAACGGAAGCGTCGATCCGCAGCGCGCCGTCAACTACGAGGCCGGAATCAAGGGGTTGCTTCCGGGCCGCTTGCGCTACGAGCTCGCCGGCTACTACATCCGGATGCGAAACGAGCTCGTCTCGTTCGAGCAAGCCGGCATGCCCGGGCGCTCGTTCTACCGAAACGCAAATCGGTCGAATCGCATCGGCGTCGAGACGGCGCTCAGTCATCAGCCGATCGAAGGGCTGACGGCGTCCATCGCATACACCTATTCGCGGGCTGAGTTCGAGCGCTACCGCACAGACACTGCAAACTACGACGGGAATCGCATTCCCGGTGTGCCGGAGCACCATGTCAACACCGGGATTCGCTACCGCCACGCTTGCGGATTGTTCGGCGAGTTCGATCTTCGCTACGTGGGCGCTCTCTTTGCCGATGATGCGAACGAGGTGGAGAGCGAGTCGCATGTTGTCGCAGATCTGCGCGTGGGCTACGAGGGACGCTTCGGTCAGTGGGGCGTCGCGCCCTACGTGGGAATCAACAATCTCTTCGACGCCGAGTACATCGACAACGTTCGCTTGAATGCCAAGTTCGGGCGGTACTTCGAACCCGCTCCGCGCCTCGAGGCCTACGGCGGTCTAGCGGTGACCTACCATTTCGAGGGCCTTGATCCCACGGATTCGCGTTAGCGGCCGGCAGCGGGGGCGTCGTGACCACGTGATCTTCGACCTCTGAGGCATACATCCAGATCGGACGGGGAGTAATCGAGTGCAGAAAATCGGATTCATAGGGCTCGGGATGATGGGTGGCCCGATGGCGGCCAATCTGCTCGAGGCGGGCTTCACGCTGGAAGTCTACGACCTGCGGCGAGATGCGGTCGATCGCCTCAGCGCGGGGGGAGCGCGGGTCGTGGCCGACGCGGCCGCGCTCGCGGATTGCGACGCCGTCATCGTCATGGTGAACACCGACGATCAGGCGCGCGAGGTGATGGAGGATCTGATATCGGCACTGAGCCGACGCCCAGTGCCGATCTTCTGCATGAGCACGATCCTGCCGTCCACCATTCGTGAGATGGGTGAGCGGGCGGCCGCTGCCGGTATCGGCCTGCTCGACGCGCCGGTCAGCGGTGGCCCCGTGGTAGCCGAACTCGGGGGGCTTGCGATCATGGTCGGGGGTGAGCCTGTGCTCTTCGAGCGGGCGCGGCCCGTCTTCGAGGCCATGGGCAATGCCATCTACCACGTCGGTCCGCTCGGTACCGGCCTCGTCGTCAAGCTCGTCAACAATCTCATCGCCATCAGCTCGCTGCCGATTGTTCTCGAGGCCCTGCGCATCGGTCTCGAGCAGGGTCTCGACCTCTCGACGATGGTCGAAGTCATCAGGGCGAGCAGCGGCAACACCTGGCTCACGCAGCAGTGGGATCAAGCGCGGCTCTTCCTCGAGTTCGCGCAGCGCGATCCGTCTCAGCTCGACGGGCTCCTCACGACTGGGCTGAAGGACATGGCCCTTGTAGCGCGCTCGTGCGCGCAGGCGGGTATCGAGGCGCCGCTGGTCGACCACGCCATCGCGGCCGTCGAGCAACACGGTGCCGAGGGTCTTCGCAGGAGCCTGGCCGCGCTACGAGAGGCAATGCACTGAGGCCGTGTCGATCAGACCGCCCCCTTTGTCCGCCCCCCCTGGAGCGTTCGGAGCAATCTCGCCGGGAGGGATCGAGGTCGGGCGGTCCACACCTGGGGATTACGTTACCGACGCTTCGGGGCGTCTTCCGAAGGCCCGGCTGAAGACGCGTTTGATCCAGTCCGCTGCATCGTCCAGCAAGAGGTAGAAGACCGGTACCACGAGCAGCGTCAGCATGGTTGAAGAGAACATCCCCGCCGCAGTCGCGATGGCCATCGGGGCTCGCGTCTCGGCCCCGGGGCCGAGACCTGCCGCGGCGGGGAGCACACCGAAGATCATCGAGATCGCAGTCATGAGCACCGGGCGCATGCGGATCGGTGCGGCGGTTCGCATGGCCTCTCGCTTCTCCATCCCCTGCCTGCGCAGCTGGTTGGCATAGTCGACCAGCAGGATCGAGTTCTTCGTGACCAGCCCGAAGAGCAGGATGATGCCGATCAAGCTGAATAGGTTCAGCGTGTGGCCAAACGCGAGCAGGCCGCCCAGTGCGCCTACCATGGCGAGCGGGAGTGCGAGCATCACCGTCAGCGGATGGACCAAGCTCTCGAACTGCGCCGCGAGTACCATGTAGATCACGAGGATGCCGAGCATCATCGCCAGTGCGAATTGGGTGTTTCCCTCTTGCATGGCCTC
Organism: Deltaproteobacteria bacterium; assembly: GCA_029261835.1. Taxonomy (GTDB): domain Bacteria; phylum Myxococcota_A; class UBA9160; order UBA9160; family UBA4427; genus JAJDAO01. The sequence goes on from JAJDAO010000009.1 coordinate 169,444, forward strand.
GGCCTGGCCCACCTCCTTCAAGTGCACGCCGGCGGGCAGCGTGGTGTCGGCAGTCTGCCGGGCAACTCGGATCGCCTCACCGAGGGTGGCGCCCTGGAGGTTGGCGCGGATCGTCACGCTGCGCTGACGGTTGGTGCGTGTGATGTCCGAGGGTGCGGCCCCGGTCTCCACTCGGACCAGATTGCGCAGTGCCACGGGGGTACCGTCTCGACTGCGAACGTAGAGCGTCCCGATCGCGGTCGGGTCGTCTCGCATGCCCTCCTCGAGCCGCATGCGGATGTCGTAGCGCTTTCCCGCCTCCTTGAAGACACCCACGTCCACGCCACCGACCATCAGCTGAACCGCCTCGGCGATCGATCGTGCATCCACGCCCATGGCCGCCGCCTTCTCGCGATCGGGCACGACCCGCAGCTCGGGAAGCCCGAGCTTGAGGCTCCTGTCTAGATCGACGAAGCCGCCGCTCGCTTCGAGCGCGTTGACGAAGTCCTCGGAGACGCGGTCGAGTTCCTGCAACGGCAAGTTCCCGATTAGCTGGACTTCGAAGCCGCTGCCGCCGACGGCCATCATCTCGCCCGGGTTGAAGATGCGTATCTTGCGACCCGGTATCGTTCCGAGAGTCTTCCGTGCGTCTCGAATCAACTCCATCACACTGCGCTTGCGTTCGTTGCGGCGGGTCATCGTTCCGAAGATCATCGCGCGGTTCGACTTCGGAGGATGAAAGCCACCGCCCGTTCCCGCAGCGGAGAAGATCCCGATGGTCTCCGACTGATCGAGGAACCAGCGCTCGTCGTGCTCCAAGTAGTCGCTCGTGGCATGCACCGAGGTCCCCGGTGCGGATTCCATGCGTGAATAGAAGATTCCGTCGTCCGACGGAGGGAGGAATTCACCCTTGAGCTGGGACCCGAAGAACCACGCCAGTGCCAGCGAAGCGACGGTGAAGAAGAGCGTGAGAGCACGGTGGTCCAGCGTCCAGAAGAGAAGCCTGCGGTAGCCGCTCTCCATCGCCTCGAGTCCGCGCTCCAGGAGGTGGTAGACGCTTCCCTCCTCGCGGACTCTGGCCGGCGGGACGCGGGCTGCCAGCATGGGGGTGAGGGTGAGGGCCACGAAGAGCGACACCAGTACGGAGCCGGCCACCACCAGGCCGAACTCGCCGAGGAAGCTTCCGACGAGCCCCTCGACGAAGGCCACCGGGAGAAAGACGGCAGCGACTGATACGGTGGCTGCCGTGGCGGCAAAGGCGATCTCCCGCGTGCCGTTCTTGGCCGCCTCGAAGGCGGGCTCTCCGTTGTCGCGATGACGTTCGATGTTCTCGAGCACGACGATGGCGTCGTCGATCACTACCCCCACGGCGAGTGTCATGCCGAGTAGCGTCATGGTGTTGAGTGTGAACCCGAAGGCAAAGACCAGACCGAAGGTTGCGATCAACGACACGGGGATCGCCAGCGCGACGATCAGCGTCGGGCGTGTTCGCCGCAGGAAGACGAAGACCGTGAAGACAGCCAGTAGCGCGCCAAAGACCAGTGCGAATTTGGTCTCAGCCACCGCTTCGCGCACGGTCTTGGAGAAGTCGATGAAGCCGGCCGGATCATGAATCTCGATCTCGGGCGGCAGTATCGGTTCGATCTGCTTCAGGCGCACCAGTACTTCGTCGACGACCGCCACCGTGTTGCCACCCGATTGCTTGACGATGCCCATGCCGACGGAGGCCTCGGCGTTGTAGCGCACGATGGTCTCCAGATCGTCGGCGCCGTCTTCCACCCGCGCCACGTCGCCCAGACGGACGGGAGCGCCGGCAACGTGCGCGACCACCATGCGCTCGAGCTCCGCGATACTGCGGAACTCCGCGTCTGTCTTGACCGAGTACTCGACCAGCCCGGTCTCCACCTCGCCCGCCGGCAGTTCGACGTGCTGGCGGCGCAGTGAATTGAGCACGTCCACCGCCGACAGGCGACGCGCGCGCAGCGCGTCGCCGTCGAGCCAGATGCGAATGTTGCGATCCAGGCGCCCGAAGATCGCGACACCCGCCACGCCGGGGATCGTTTCGAGCGCGGGGCTGATCTGGCGCCGAACGAATTCGCTGGCGTCCACGATCGATCCGGTGGTTCGCAGCGGGATCCAGAGAATGGGGAACGCGTTCGGATCGCGTGTGCTGACGACTGGAGAGCGAAGGTCGGGAGGCAGCTCCTGGCGTGCCAGCGCGACCTTGTCGCGCACGTTCTGCGCCGCGATGTCGAGATCCGTGCCGAGGTCGAACTCCACCTCGATCTCGGATGCGCCTCGGTAGCTGCTCGAGAAGATGTTGCGAACACCGCCGATGGTGGCGAGATGTTCTTCGAGGACGTCTGTCACATCCTCTTCGATACCCTCCGGCGTTGCGCCATCCAGCCTGGCGGTCACGGTGAGGACCGGGAACTCCATGCTGGGGTATTGGTCGACGCCGAGGCGGTTGTATCCCAACACGCCGAAGATGATCAGGGCGAGGGTCATCATCCAGGTCAGGATGGGCCGCTCGACAGAGATATCAGAAAGTGTCAATTGCCCGCTCCTGCGTCGGCCATGGTGGCCGCCGCAGGAGGCCGGCTCGCCGGGCGTCCGTCCCGCGTGCGGAGCGAGACCACCATGCCATCGGTGAGGTCGCTCTGGCCGCGCACCACGATCTGATCGTCGGGCTCGAGCCCCTCGACGACCTCGATCCAGCCGTCGCGGAACGTTCCAATCCTCACCCGGAGTCGCTGCACACGGTCGCCCTCTGTCAGGCGAAACAGCACGCTTCCGTCCGCCCGCTGCACCAGCGCCTCCTCAGGCACCATGCTCACATTGTTGCGAAGGCTGATACCGAGATCGGCACGCGCGAAGAGGCCCGGTCGAAGCTGCCCTGTCGGATTGGGGAGCTCCGCCTTCACGCGCAGCGTTCGCGTCGTCGGATCGATGGTTGGCGAGATCACCGTGACTGTGCCGACGAAGTCCTGGTCGGGATACGGCGCCACCCGGATCTGCACTTGGTGCCCGATCTTGACCCGAGCCGAGTCGATCTCGGCCAGCGTGAACTCGACCTCGATGGGATCGAGCGCCACCACGTCGAAGAGCGGGAGGCCCGTGCTGAGGTACTCACCGGCACTGACGCGTCGTCGCGCGATCAGTCCGGAGAACGGCGCTCGAACGGTGGAGTCCTCGAGTGCGCGCGCCGCCAGACCTGTCTGCGCCTCGGCGCCGCTCTGCCGCGCCCGCGCCAGCGAGAGCTGCGTCTGTGCCTGATCCAGACGAGCGCGGGAGGCGGCTGCTCGGGTGCTGAGACGCTGTATGCGATCGAGCTCGCGCCAGCTCTCGGTGACCCCGGCCGATGCCTCTGCGAGGCGGGCCTGGGCGTCGGCCAGCTCGAGCTGGCGTCGCTGCGGATCGATCTCGAGCAGTACCTGCCCCTGCTCGACGGCGTCGCCCTCCTCGACCGCAATGGTCGTAATCTGCCCGTCCACCTGCGCTGCCACCGTGGCCTCTGCCTTGGCGACCAGCTGGCCGGTGGCCTCGATGCGATCTGCCAGCTCGCTGATGCGTACGCTGCCGACCATCACCGGTGGTGCGATCACATTCCCGGCGACGGTGGCATCGCCGCTTCCACAGGCGAGACTGATCGCGGCCAGCATGGCCAGCGCAATGCCGGGCGGGCTGCAGTGCGAGAAACGGCCCATCGAATCGTCTCCTGTCGCTCACCCGTTGGCCGGGCGAGCCTCCTTCGGGCGCGTTGGTTGTGTCTGCTCGTTGCGTTCCGGGCTACGGCGGCTCGTGCGTCGGGCGGGCTCGCGGCGAATCCAGCCGCGGATCATCGCCTCGAGGCTCAGCTCGAGCAGGTCCTCTCTCCACTCTACGTCGGGCCTGGCCGCTCTCAGCGAAATGATCCCGTGCAGGTAGGCCCAGATCGACTGGCGGGCCAACTCGAGATCGCCGAGGGCCACCTGGCCAGCCGCCGCCAGCTCGTCCAGCGGCTGCTCCATGATGCGGCGCGATTCCTCGCCAGCGGCCAGCGGCGCAGCGTCGTCGGCGCGGGGATGCATCAGCAGCCGGTAATGGGTCGGGTGGTTGAGTCCGAAGCGGGCGAACGCGCGACACAGCGAGCGCATGTTCTCCACGGGGTCCAGGCTCAGCGGAACGCGTTCGAGTTCTTCGACCAGCTTGCCGAGACGCTCTTCGAGAAGCGCGTCGATCAGACCCGTCTTGTCGCCGAAGTAGTGGTAGATGGTGGGAGCGGTATAGCCGCAGCGCTCCACCAGCTTGCGGATCGAGAAGCCATCGTGTCCCGATTCCACCAGAATCGTTTCGGTGGCATCGAGGATCTCACGGCGCGAGTCCGTGCGACTCTGTCCGTTCCGCCGTCGCGCGGGCTGGGGAGACATGATGAGGCCTGTTCGCTTTGGGCAGGCGGGCCGGACCCTCGGCTCTTTCGCGAGGTTCGCCCGGTGTCCGCTGCTCGGAGCAGTCTGTAACGCTGTTATACCGCTGAGTGGATAGCACAGCCGGTCATGGGTGCAAACCACGCGTGCAGAAGCATCAACGAAGATCGCCCGCAACGCGGATCGTCGAGCACGCCGCCTATGCCCGACCGCTCGCTCATCGGCACGGCTCTCGCCGCATGGGCCGAATGACCGGCCCCCGCCCCGCGAGCTCGATCTCTTCCGTGACCTCGAAGCCGTGGCGCTGGTAGAAGGGGACGTTGCGCGGATTGGACGACTCCAGGTGGGCCGCGAGCCCCTGTGCATCGCAGATCGCCAGCACCGGCTCCAGGACGCGTGCTCCGAATCCGTGGCCCTGGTGCCGTGCGTGCGTGCCGAGCGTGAAGAGATAGAAGTGTGGCTCATCTCTGGGCACGTCCTTCAGCGCCTGTGCCAGGTGCTGAAGGACCTCGCCGGCGCGTTCGCCGAGTAGCCCACTCAAGGTTTCGACCATGCGCGGTGCCCACGTTTCGTCGAAGAGCCTTACATCGGGCGGGGACCACACCGCGGCGGCCTTGTTCTCGCCCGCCGTGTAGAGGTGGCCGCGCGGCAAGCCCATCTCGAGCACGAAGCGCATCCAGACCCGAAGCTGATCGGGACGGGTCTCGGGGACGTCGAACATCCAGCTCGTGACCGGATCGTCTTGGAAGGCACTGGCGAGAGTCTCGGTGAGTTCGGGGATGTTACGCGCAAGCGCGTGCCAGGCTCTGAGCATCTCACCGTCCTTGGACGAGCACTTCATTGGCGTGCATCGTGTCGAGGTATTCCTTGAACTCGGCCACCCTGCCGTCGCGGATCACCATCAGGAAGTGATAGTGGTTGTTGTAGATCTTGCCACTTCTGTGACGCCCGTATGACTCGGCCTCGATCGCGACGCGGTCACCCTCAGCCGTCATCGCCTTGATGCGAAAGCTGAGGCCGTCCGGAAAGAGGCCCAAGATGGCGTCCATGGCTCGGATCGCCTGAGCCTTGTCGGAGGTTCCGGAGAAGGGCAGGGTGCCCGCCGTCCAGAGCTTGGCATCGTCGGCGTACAGCTCGGCGATCGCCGAGCTGTCGGCGCGGTCGAGCGCAGCGAAGAAGCTGCGGGCGATCTGCTTGTTGGCCTCGCTCTGCGAAGCGGCGTCGGAAGAGATTGCGCACGCAGCGAGCAGCGAGATGGCGAGGCAACACAGGTGTGCCGAGCGAGCGAACCGCGATCGTTGCGCGTGTCTGCGGTGGTGATCGGGCGCATGGCTCCTCTCCGATCTGGATATGATTCCGGTGGCGTTTGCTCGGCATTGTGAGAGGTTCTCCCTACCGCCGCCAGTCCCGCGCGAGGCTCGTATGCTAGTGTTTCGTCTCGAAGGTTCTTTGTTGTTGGCTCTACTGTGCGTTCCTCGCGGCTGATCGATCGCGGCACGGTTGATCGGGGTCGTTCGCTGGGGGACGTTCGGCAGATGGACGTTCGGTGAACGGAGGGTCGGCAGATGGACATCGAGAACGCGGTCGTGATCGAGAGCTTCTCCGACAAGGCATTTGCCGAGGCGGCGGTTTCGTTGCTCGAGTCTGAAGGGATCGAGGCGATCTTCAGTGCAGACGACGCGGGCGGGGAGCTTCCCAACTTGGACTTCGCGCGGGGTGTGCAACTGCTCGTTGCGCCAGAAGATGTCGAGCGTGCGAAGGCGGTCCTCGACAGCGCCGCGAATGAGGACTGAGCCCCCATCAGATCCGCCCGTTTGGGCTCACTCTCGGACCGAGTTGGCTATGCGTCCGGGGGCGGCGTGGCGTTCGTCTGGGCTGCGTCTTCTCGACGCGCCGCGAGCTGGCGGCAAATATCGGCGTGCACTTCACGCGTGAGTGGGAACCTCGAGAAGCCCAGCGCGGCCGCCAGATTGCAGATGGCGGGCAGTGCGCAGTAGAGGAACTTGATGCCCTCGATGACCTCGGGTGTCTGCTCCACATTGGGCACGTAGCCGATCGCGGCGAGCCCTTGCATACCGACAAAGACCGCGATTCCCACGGCCGCCTTGTCGACGAAGGACCAGATGCCCATGAACGCGCCTTCCCGCCTGGTGCCGGTGGCGAGTTCGTCGGAATCGATCACGTCCGCCGAGATCGAGGCGCCCAGCGTCATGGTGCAGCCGTTGCTCGCGCCGACGACCACAGCCAAGACGATCCAGCGCAGCCAGGTTCCCTCGTGGTACGAATACGAGAGCGTGTAGCCCACCGTCGCCAGCGCCATGGCCGCCATCCACGTCCTGTTCTTGCCGATCCGCTTGGCCAAGCTCACCCAGAGTGGAATCGACGCGATCGAGCCGAACAGGTAGGCGAGCATCACATAGGGCACGACCCAGCGTGCCTGAATCACGTACTTGGCGACGTAGAGGGTGAGTGGCGCGATGAAGCTACCGCCGACGAGCGCCGCCATGTAGACCAGCACGAGCACGACGAAGGCACGGTTGCGGAACGTAATCGCGACGCCCTGGAAGAAGGGGATCGTCGCGCGGTCGCGGCTGCGCGGTCGTTCGCGCACGCGGCTGAAAGTGATCAGAATCAGCGCCGCGGTGAGGCCGCCGAAGACGAGCGCCATGCGCGAATAACCGGTCAGCGGGTCGCCGGCGGCGCGAGCGAAGAGCTCCGGTACGAGCATCCCTGCCGCGATGCCGGCAATATAGAAGCCCTGGCGGCCGCCGAAGAGCCGTGTTCGTTCGTGGTAGGCGGACGACATCTCCATGCCGAGCGAGATGTAGGGAATGGAAAAGACGGTCCAGCACGTGTAGAGGGCGATGTAACAGGTGAGCAGATGGAAGAAGAGTTCATTGCTCGAGAGGCCGCTCTTTGGCACCCAGATGAGGTAGAAGGCCAGCCACATCGGCAGTGGCGCGAGCAGGAAGTACGGCCTCCGGCGGCCCCAGGGTGTGTGTGTTCGATCCGACAGGTGCCCCATCAAGGGATCGGTGACGGCGTCCCAGATCCGTCCAATCAGGAAGATCCAGCTCAGCATCCCGGCCGTCACGCCGAGCTCGTCCGTGTAGTAGTTGGGCAGGTAGAGTGCCACGCTGATCAGAATGGCGGCCGTCCCGAAGGCCGGCAGTGAGTAGCTCAGGATCTCTTCTCGGGAGAGCCGCTCTTCGGTCATCGCAGCGCGCTCGTCACGGCCCGGCCAAGCCGCGGAAGTGGCGTGCTACGGCCTCGCCGATCCCATCGCGCACTCTGCGGAAGGCAGCGAGCGATGCCTCCTGGGAGCGCGTCGCAGCCGCGGGATCCTCGAAGGGCCAGTGATGCCGCGTGACCTGCCCCGGCAGCACGGGGCAGACCTGCTCAGCGCAGAGCGTGATAACGGTGCCGATGCGATCGTGCTCGATCTCATTGATCGATTTCGAGCGCTGCCCGGAGATGTTCGTGCCCACCTCGCCCATCACGCGTACCGCAAGCGGATGCACGTGCGTCGGGCTCGAGCCGGCGCTGAAGACTTCGCAGTTCGTTGGCGCGAGTACGCGTGCGAAGCCCTCTGCCATCTGGCTACGGGACGAATTGGCCACGCAGAGGAATAGCACGCCGTTTGCTGAAGTGTTCAGGTCCGTCACCGCTGCTGTCCTCGTCAGCGACCCGCTGGCGGCTCGGCGCTCTTCGGGTCGCGCGGTCGTGAAGGTAGCCGGAGTTGGAGTCCACGCCGCAGTCGGGCTGGGGAGCGTCAGGTCGGGATCATCTCGCACGGCTCGCTGATGCTCCAGGTTGCGCCGCACCCATGGCGCTCGACGATCGTCCAGTCAGCTCGGGTGAAGGCCGCAGGTGTCTCGATCGCGCGTCAACTTCACCAACTCGTCATGCTTGGAGACTGGAAACGAGTCTGGAGTCTTCTAGGATTGCCGTGCGGGTTCTCCCTGGTTCTCGGCAGAGAGCCGGAAGATGGGGATGCGTCGTTCGGTTCGGTCAAGTCGCTCAAGGATTCACTCAACGGGTATTCACTCAAGGAGTATGAGATGCTTTCGAGATTCTCACTTCGTACTTCGGGGCTCTTCACAGCCCTCTTGCTCTTGGTCGCGTCCTCGGCACTGGCAGCGGATGAGCGCTACAACGTTCGCTGGAGCAACGGCTTGCATATTTCGAGGGCCGATGGCCAGGTCAAGTTGTCCCTCGGCGGCCGCACGTATCTTGACCTCACGTCCGTCAGTGGAAGCCGCACAATCAAAGCGATCCCGGGAGCAACCGGTACGGGTGCCGAATTCCGAGCGGCCCGGCTCTATGTAGCCGGCACTCTCTTCGAGAGGCTCGCCTACAAGTCCAACTTCGATTTCGCGGGGGGCACTGTCAAGCTCAAGGACGTTTACGTCGGGCTCAAGAAGATTCCGGCGCTCGGCACCGTCAAGATCGGTCACTTCAAGGAGCCCTTCGGGCTCGAAAACCTTACGAGTAGTCGCTTCACGAGCTTCATGGAGCGCGCGCTCCCCGTTCTCTTCGCACCATCGCGCAATGTCGGCATTCAGTTCGCCAATGGCGGCTGCGACGGGCGTATGACCTGGTCCGTCGGCGCGTTTCGCGATTACGGCAACAACGGCAGCTCCTTCACAGGCACCGGCAACTACAACGTCACCGGCCGTGTTACCGGGTTGCCCCTGTTCCAGAACGGTGGCGAGCGGTTGATCCATCTCGGTGTGGCCTACAGTCATCAGTTCCGAAAGACCACTGGACTGAACCCGACGTTCGCGACCGGGCCCGAGTCGCACATCACCGAGAACTTCGCGAGCACCGGCGCGCTGGCCAGCGACGGCATCGATCTCGTGGGCGCCGAGATGGCCGTGGTCTTCGGTCCGGCCGCCGTGCAGGGTGAGTTCATGCTGGCATCGGTGAAACCAAAGAGTGGTGGCCGCGCCAATCTCAACGGCGCCTACGCCGAGGCCAGCTACTTCATTACGGGCGAGCACAGGCCGTACAACAAGAAGAAGGGCGCCTTCGATCGCGTCCCGGTCAAACGCCCGTTCGATCCGCAGGCGGGCGCCTGGGGTGCGTGGCAGATCGCCGCACGCTACTCGCGCGTCGATCTGGAGCACAATTTCTCGCCGGGTCAGAAGCTGCAGGACGTCACCGGCGGTCTCAACTGGTATCTCTTCTCGAACTGTCGCCTGATGCTGAACTACGTCTACGCCAAGGTCCTGGACGGTGGTGGGCACGCCCACATTGCTCAGATGAGGACACAGATCGACTTCTGAATACGCGTCACCGGGGAGCCCGGGGCCGAGCGCTCAACCGCGCGACAACGCTGAAGATGCGGCCACATGGCCCAATTCGGGTGGTGCGCGCTCGTCGTCGCGCGTGCAGCAGCGATCGCTCGGGTCCCGACTCGTCGCGAGGCAGACGTAGCTACACACGTCCGAGTCGGCCGCGCAGCTCGCTGAGCTGCGCGCGTCCCAGCGCGGCCGCCAGCGCGATCAGCGGTGGCAGGGCGCAGAGCGCCAGGAAGGTCGCCGCCACGTAGGCCAGCGGAACCTGGAGGAACTCCCCGGCGAGACGCGAGAAGTCCATCCAGTGCCCCCCGCCCTTCGCGTCGCCGTAAATCTCTCTCGCCAGCGCGCTGGTGGCCAGACCGTGCGCGAAGAGCGCGTCGTGGATGACAATGTGGAATCCGATCCAGGCGTAGGCCGCGCGCTCTACGGCGTGGTGGCAGGCGCGCCCAGTGAATGCCCGGTAGAGGAAGAGGGCGGCGAAGCCAAGCTCGGCGCCGTGTCCCATGGCGAGGATGACGCCCTCGTGCGCGGGGCTGAACAGCAGCAGTGAATAGACACAGGTGAGGCCCACGATGAGGGCCAGGCTGAGCCGGTTTGTCCGGAATGCCCAGGCGAGTGCAGTCGCGGCCGCGTAGAAGAGGATGGTGATCGACAGGGATTGCTGCTGGTGGCTCGTCACGCCGCCGCCGTAGCTGAAGTCGAAGGCGGGGATCGACGGATAGCCGAACAGCCAGCCGAAGACCGCATGGCCGAACTCGTGCACGAGCACCACGAAGTGCCCAATCAGAATCTCGAGGATCGTCACGAGCTGGGTGAGGATGGCGAGCACCAGACCGGCTCCGGCCGCGACCCAGCCCGCACGGCCGATGTTGCAGATTGCGGCTTCGGTCCCGGCCGGTGAGCTCTCACTGCTACACGCCTCTGCCTCGGCCTCCGGGTGGGCGGACGCCGGCCCGGACCGGCTGTCGCCGGTGAGCGTGGCTGGCCGGTAGCGCGCAAAGATGATCCCGCAGCGCTCGCACTCGTCGCCGTCGAATGTCTGATCGTGGGCGCACTTCGGACACTGCACTTGCGAGAAGGCTCCACTGGCTGGCTCTGTTGACTGGTCGGCCTGCGGCGCGTCGGCTTGAGGAGGCTCGGGGAGATTGGCCGCGGGTGGCCAGCGGGCTGCCGCCGAAGTCCGACGCTCGAGGAAGGTCTGGGGATTGACCTTTTCCCGATCATTTCGTATTTATACGAAATGCGAAATGGAGGGCTCAGGCGGCATGCGGACAGACGACTGCCCCCCTGACGCCGCGCAAGATCTCGGCCCGACGGCCGGCCCGCAGGCCGAAGCGCTGCTGGCCTCTCTGGCGCGCGCGCTCGGGCATCCGGCCCGCGTGCGGATCGTCAAGATTCTGCTCGCGAGAGAGGAATGCATCGCCGGTGAGATCGCCGAGGAGCTGCCGCTCGCTGCGTCGACTGTGTCGCAGCACCTCAAAGTCTTGAAGGAGAGCGGCTTGATCAAGGGAGAAGTCGACGGTCCGAGGCGCTGCTACTGCGCGGATCGCTCCGTCGTCGAGCGTCTGAAGGCGCTGGTCGCCGCGCTGTGAGGGCCCATCGCGGCGGCACGCCGCGCAAGCGAGGAGTTGGACAGACATGAGTGAAACGACCGGGCGGCTCTCCTTCCTGGACCGCTATCTCACCGTCTGGATCTTTGCCGCCATGGCGCTTGGCGTGGCGCTCGGGCACTTCCTGCCGGGCTTCAACGACGCCCTCGATGCTCTCAGCGTTGGCACGACGTCCATTCCGATTGCTGCCGGATTGATTCTGATGATGTACCCGCCGCTCGCGAAGGTTCGCTACGAGCAGCTCGGTCGGGTCTTCCGCAATGGGCGGGTCCTGGTGCTGTCGCTGATTCAGAACTGGCTCATCGGTCCACTGCTGATGTTCGGGCTCGCCGTCGCGTTTCTCGCAGACCAGCCCGAATACATGGTGGGCCTCATCCTCATCGGGCTCGCGCGCTGCATTGCGATGGTGATCGTCTGGAACGACCTCGCCGGTGGCGATCGCGAATACTGTGCCGGCTTGGTGGCCTTCAACTCGATCTTCCAGATCCTCTTCTTTTCGCTCTATGCCTGGTTCTTCGTCACCTGGCTGCCCGGGAAGCTCGGCCTGGAGGGGGTCGTCGTCGATATCACGATCGGCGAGATCGCTGCGAGCGTGGCGATCTATCTCGGCATCCCGTTCGCCGCCGGCTTCGCGACGCGATTCTCGCTCATCAGAGCGCGGGGGTCGGACTGGTACGAGGCGCACTTCGTGCCCCGCATCGGCCCAATGACGCTGGTGGCGCTGCTGTTCACGATCGTCGTGATGTTCTCACTGAAGGGCGACAAGATCGTCGAGCTGCCACTGGACGTGCTGCGCATCGCGCTGCCGCTGCTCGTCTACTTCGTGCTGATGTTCTTCGTGTCGTTCTGGCTGAGCAAGCGAGTCGGCGCCGGCTACGAGCAGTCGGCGACGCTCTCCTTCACGGCGGCCTCGAACAACTTCGAGCTGGCCATTGCGGTCGCGGTCGCCACCTTCGGCATCCATCACGGAGCGGCTTTCGCCGCTGTGATCGGGCCGCTGGTCGAGGTGCCGGTGCTGATCGGCCTCGTGAATGTCGCGTTGTGGCTCGGGCGCCGCTTCTTTCCTGCCGACTCGCTCGGCGACTCGGCAGTTGGCTCCCCGGGTAGGACTTGAACCTACGACCCGGCGGTTAACAGCCGCCTGCTCTACCAGCTGAGCTACCGGGGAATATGCCTTAGGGCGCGGGAGTTTATAGGCTCGGGCGGGAAACGCAACTTCACTCGACGGGCGGCTGGACGGCGCGCGTCGTCAGTCGAAGCGGATCGCCAGGATCTCGAACTCGCGCGTGCCCTTGGGCGCCTGGACCACCACTTCGTCGCCCACCTGCTTGTTCATCAGCGCCCGCGCGACCGGCGAGGTGATGGAGATCATCCCCTTCTGGGGGTCGGACTCGTACTCGCCGACGATGCGGTAGGAGATTTCCTCTTCGCTGTCGATGTCGGCAAGCGCCACTGTGGCACCGAAGCGAATCCTGTCCGGCGACTGGCCCGATGTCTCGAGCACCTGGGCACGGGCGAGCATGTCCTCCGCTGCCGCGATGCGTCCCGCGATATGGGCCTGCCTCTCCTTGGCGGCATGGTACTCGGCATTCTCCGAGAGATCGCCGTGCGCGATGGCCTCTTCGATCTCGCGGACGTTCTTGGGCCGCTCGACGGTCTTGAGCCGCTGCAGCTCTGCCTTGAGCGCCACATAGCCGTTCTGGGTCATCGGAGCTCGTTCTGACATCTTCGTGCCTCGCAGCCTCAGGGCCGGCCAGCCGCGCCTCTCGGGTACCCCGGAGCTGGGTCCCGGAAGAGATGATAGGGTTATCGGCCGATTGCAGCTTGGACCTGAACCCCGCGTGATCTCGACGAAACTCCACCGAAGAAGAGAACCTGCGCTCGGCCAGTCCGGAGATCCCGGGCTCGCCCGTGCACGCGTACCCGGCGCCGTACCACGGCGCTGGCGACAATTGCGCGGCACGGCGGGGATCCCAGTGCGTGTATGTGCTCGCCGCGACAGACTATCCCCCCGCCGGGAGGGCGTCAACGCGAAGCGAGGGGGCGGCTCGTGGGGCTAGAAGTGCCGGACGACGGCGGCTCGAAGCGCCAACCCGAGCCGGGTGCGCCGCCGCCCCCCGGGCGTGACTTCGTTCGTATCGGGCTGCTCTTCTACGGCGTCATGCTGGGCGCGGCCCTGATCTGGCGGATGGGGTTCTCCGGCGAGTCGATCCTCTACGCCTCACCGGAGGCGGCGCAGCGCGACGTGGGGCTGGTCTCCAACCTGGCTCTCGGCGTGGTCGCGGGTGGTCTGGTGGTGATCGTCTCGAATCTCATCACGCAGTACACCGGCTGGGGCGAGGCGCTCGCGCGCTCGTTGGCCGCCAGCCTCGCCGGGTTATCGGTTCCCGATGCGCTGCTGCTTGCGCTGGCCAGCGGCATGGGCGAGGAGTTCTTCTTTCGCGGTGCGCTGCAGCCGCGCGTCGGGCTCGTGCTGGCGAGCCTGCTCTTCGGCTGCGTCCACTTCGTGCCGCGCAGAGACTTCCTGCCGTGGACCGGCTTCGCCGTGGTGGCCGGCTTCATCTTCGGCGGCCTGTTCGAGTGGACGGGCAATCTCGTGGCGCCCGTAGCGGCCCACGTCGTCGTTAACGGCATCAATCTGCCGTTGCTACTGCGCCGCTACGGCTCACAGCCCGGTGGCGGCGCGCCGCGCGAGTAGCCGCCGCGGTGGCCAGTTCCCGCGCGTTCGGCCGCGCAGCCGCGGCTCAGTTGGCGAGCGTAGCGATGGCGTCGATCTCGATGCGTGCGCCGAGCGGCAGCGCCGCGACCTGGATGGTGGTGCGGGCCGGCCTCGGCTGGCCGCGGAAGTGCGCGGCGTAGACCGCATTCACGCGCGGGAAGTCGGACAGGTCCGTGAGGTAGAGAGTCGTCTTGAGTACGCGCTCGAGTCCGCTTCCCGCCGCCTCGAGCACCGCGGCCAGGTTGCGGATCACGCTGCGGGCCTGCTCCTCGATCTCGCCGGCGACCAGCTGGCCGCTGCTGACATCGAGCGGGATCTGACCCGATGCGAAGACCAGCCCCGCATGGCAGACCGCCTGTGAATACGGCCCCACCGGCTCGGGTGCTGCCCGGCTGCGTATCTCGCGGATGTCTCGCTCGGCTTCGCTCACCCGCTCTACTCCTGCCTTGTGGGACCGGAGCTTAGCAGTGTCAACGATTCGGGAGCAGGCGCTCTTCGAGTACGCGAAGCAGGTAGCCGATCAGCATCAGATTGGGCAGGCGCTGGCGCGTATCGTCACCGACCTCGATGCCCTTGCAGAAATCCTCTGCGTACTGGGCGAAGAACTCCAGCGTATCCATGGGAACGTTCTTCGCGAGCATTTCGTTGATCTGCTCGACGTCGAGGTCGTCGAAGACCTCCGCGAATTCCCAAGCCATTTCCTCGAAGGTCATGTCATCTCCGCATTTGCCGTGGGGGCAGCTTCGAGGTATCAAGGCGCTCCGATGCCGCTGCGTGACTCGCCTTGTCCAGCCCGACAATGCGGCGAAGCCAGATTGATCCTGACATCCGCCCGGGGAGCTGTCAACGGAACTCGTACCTGTAACGTATTGTAGTGTTATCAGGACTCCGGGTCCCCATGCCGTTCTGCCAGTTGGGTGCGTTGTCGTCGCCGGTCGCAGATGCATCCCCGCGTCTCGTGACATTGCATAGTGGTTCCGCGGCTGAGAGGGCACAGTTGCCGGTAAGGTGCGGCTCGCCGATGGTACGGGCGGTCCCTTGGGCTCCGGTGATGGCCGCAGCGGGGAGATTCTCGGCGTACGAAAAATAATTCGCAGTGGCTCGCTCAGTAGCCGGCAAGTGGGCAGCGAGGTCGTCTTCGGCTTGGCGAAGACAGCATGACGGTGATCGAATGCGGCGGTTCCGCTACTCGGGCGCGAAGGACCCGTGTCAGAGGGCAGCGGCGGTCTCGCCCTGCTGCTCCCCGGTGCCGCGCTGTAGACGATACGCAAAACTGTGGACACGCCTCTCGTCGAGTGGCGTGCCGTCGTCGTAGAAGAAGTAGAAGGGAATCTCCCTGCTGTGTCGGAGCAGGCTCTCCGAGATCAGGCTGTTGTCGCAGCCCCAGCAGCTCGTCATCACGACGCCGTCATAGCGGCCGCTCTCCCAGTGGTGCAGAACACTCCCCACCTCCATCGTCGTGCCACCGCGGGTGGCCGTGTCGACGATCTCCTCGCTTCTCTTGAGCACCGCTTCGACGTCCGGTATTGGCAGCCAGGGGTGAAGCTCGCTTGCCTTGGCGTAGATACTGAGCCGCGTTGCAGTCAGTATGCCGATCACCGGCAGTACCTGCTCGGGTGTTACCTTGCGGCCGAAGAGGAGGTCGGGATGCCGGCGTCCGAGGAACTCGAAGAAGTCAGCCAGGGGCTCGACCACGAGCCGCACACCTCGTTCGCTCAGCTTGTGGAAGAGACCCGCATTGGCGAAGTCATTGCCCTTCGTCAGGACATCGCCACTCACGTAGACCTTCGGGAATGAATCGGGCCGCGCTGCACGGGCTTCCATCTTGGCGAATCGCTCGCCCGCGCCCTGGACCACAGCCGTCACGTCTGCCAGCCGCTGCTCGAGATCGGCCTGCGGCTCTTCGCTCGCCAGCGGGGCTTCCAGGATTCGGAGTACCGCCTCGCAGCCGTTCTCGTAGAACGCCTTGGCCTCGCTCGGGCGAGACTGAACGGGCAGGTGGTAGATGTAGAACTGACGCAGAACGTCGAGCCCGCTCAGCCCCATCCACAGCAGCACGACCATGTTCGGATCGACGCCGAATTTGAGCCCGGCCACGGTCACGCGCTCGCCGAGACCCAGCTTCTCGATCGAGATCTTGTCCTTCACGTCCCAGACCCCGGCACGGCACATCTGCCCCGTGAGCTGCACGAGTCGAGTCTCTTTGTGTGACGGATTCGCCTCCAGGTATTCGCGGAAGGCACCCCAGATGAGCTGGTACGACATGCACTCTTTGCCAGAGCAGTCCGGCTTGCCGCGGCGAGTGCTCGTCTCGGAGAGTGGCGGTGCCGCCACGGCGTCGTAGCCGAAGGCGCGGTACACCGCCGCGAAGGCGGGGCCCATGTAGTCCGCGGCGCTGAGGAAGAGGTAGCGAACGTCGTGGTCGTAGTAGCCCTTGCCGCTGCGAACCGGATCCAGCCAGGACAGCAGCTGCCCGTTGTCGGGCACCGGATAGCGACCCTCTTCGGCCACGAACTGCCGCACCGACTGCAGGAATACCTGGATGCGGGTGACGAAGCCGGCCGCTCCCCCGTGTCCGTCGCTCTCGAGGATGGTGTGCGGATAGCCCTCCATCAACGACTGGAAGATCTGCTCCGTGAAGGAGCTCGGTCCGCAGCCGAAAGAGGCGATCAGCAGAGGAAAGACATCGCCCATCTCACGTGCCGAGGCCGCCGCCCGCAGCGCCCGATTGTCGTCACCCCAGTAGACCTTGCGAAGGGGCGGCGTTTCGGGATCGATCGGGAAGCAGTCGCTGGGAATCGCCATGGCTCCGTTCTGCCGCAGCAGCAGCGGGATGTTGGCGTTGATGGCGCCGTCGCAGATGACGTGGAGATGGCCGCTGACGAGCACGCTCGGAAGTCGCTTCGCCCTGGCGTAGTCGAGTGCCTCCCGTCCGATCCGCTCGAGTACCTGCTCGTACTCCGCCTGGGCCCGCCCGGCGGCCGTGACGGCCTCGGCGATCCTCCGCGGATTGGCGCCTAGCTGATTACCGATCGATTCCATGCCCTTCTGCAGCGCGGGGCCGTCAAAGCCCGCTGCAAAGGACAAACGGGGTCGCAGCACGCGCACGGCGGCACCGCGCGATCTGAGCGACTGCTCGATCATCTCCGGCATCGCCTGCTCGGTGACGCAGGTCTGGCCGCCATAGCCCTTCGAATCCGCGATATGGAAGATCTTGGGGAAGAGGAGCAGCTCGGCGTCCGAGTCGCAGACCGCATGAGCGATCTTCACCGGGCCACAGGAATCAAAGCTGTTGCAGAGTTGCTCGCCATTCGCGAGCGACGACGACTGTGGCTCGAGCAGCCGAACCGAGAAGCCGAGCTCCGCTGCGAAGGTGGCCAGCCACGGGATGTGGCCCGCCAGAGCACCCACCTGCGGTATCGCGATCACCGGCGCATCGGCTTGCTGCCGCGCGAAGCCGCGAATGAGCTCGGCCCTGCGCTTGAACGGATCGGGCGCCTCCTTCTCGAGCTTCGGCTGGTTCCGGGTCGAGATCTCGAACTTCGGGCAGGCACCGCCCGAAACCGCCTGTCTGCTCTCGCTCCCGACGGAGATGGTCGTGCGCTCGATCGGGCAGAAGGTCTGACACTTCGGGTCCTTGCAGCGGAACTCCGAGCGATCGGTGATCTCGGCCGCCAGGATGGCCGCGACATCGAGGCCCGGCGCCGAGGCCAGCGCCTCGCCGCCGATCTGTCCGGCGGCGCACAGCCCGATCCCCCACGCCCCCATGGCACCGGGATTGGGTGGAACGACGATCTCACGCCCCGTTACCGCGGCCAGTGTCCAGGCCAGGGAGGGATTGGAAGCGGGCTTGCCCTGGAAGAAGATGCGCTCGCCGGCGGTTCGTTGGCCCATCACGCGATTCAGGTAGTTGTGAATGACCGAGTACTGGAAGCCGGCGAAGATGTCGTCGAGCCCGAAGCCCTCTTTGAGCGCGAGTGACGCCGCATCGGCGACATAGACCGTGCACATCATGCCCAGGTCGGGCGGGCGCTCGGCTCGCGAGGCCAGCCGGATGAACTCTTCGATCTCCTTGACATCGTAGAACGCCGCCTGCTCCTCGAGAAAGGAGCCGGTGCCGGCGCTGCAGGCTTTATTCATGTCGCTCTCTACGATGCGCCCCCCCTGTATGCGGACGTATTTCGCATCCTGTCCACCGATCTCGATGACCGAGAGATCAGCACCGCCATCCACGTCGCAGCGGATCGCAGCCGTGGCATGGGCCACGATCTCGTTGAGTACGACGATGTTCTCGCTCTCCGGGAAGACGGCCCGCAGCAGGGTGGCAACGGCCTCCCGGCCCGAGCCCGTGACGCCGATGGCGCGGATATCCGGCTGGCAGCGTTCGAGAATCGTCTCGATCATGCGCCGAGTCGCGTCGACGGGGTTGCCGCGAGTTCGGTCGTAGACATCGAGCACGAGCTCACCGGTCTCGACCGAGGTCAGCACCGCCTTCGCACCCGTCGAGCCGAGATCGAGGCCGAGCAGAGTCGGCTGACCAGCGGCCGCCGGATTCGGCTCGGGCTCGGGGAGCATGCTCACGCGCTGCCGCCAATGGTGGACGGGCTCGAGCACGGAGAAGCGATTCTCGCTCGGTCGGATCAGCTTGGCCGGATCTGCGGGGAGGGGGGCCGGCCGGGAGCGGCGAACCTGCTGCGCGGCGATTGCGGCCGCACCGACTGCTTCAAAGCACTGCGAGTTCGCGAGGACGTGCACCCGCTCGCCCAGCAATTGCTCGAAAGCATCCCTGAACGATTGGATCTGGCTCGGGCCGCCCGTCAGATAGACCGGGCCTTCGACCTGATTGCGGGCCAGGAGAGCTCTTACGTTGCGCGCCACCGACGAGAAGTAGCCCTTGAAGAGCTCGCCCGTCGGCTTGCCCTGATTGGCGAAGTGCGTCATTTCGCTCTTGGCAAAGACGGAGCAGCGGGCGGTGATGGGGATGCTCTCGTTTGCGCAGAGCGCCATCTCGTCTGCCTTCTGGACGTCCAGGCCGAAGCGCCCGGCGATTCTCTGGATATTCTCGCCGGTTCCGGAAGAGCACTTGTCGTTTTCGAGATACTGATAGGAGTAAGCGCACTCGTGGCGATCGGGCGGCGGGCCATCAGACGCTGCCCGTTTGCGGGTGAGCACGCCGTAGCCGCGGGCGCCGACACTCACGAGGTTCAGTGAATCGGCGAGATCGGGCTCCAACTCGAGAGCCGCCTGTTGGCAAGAATCCTCGGGAAGGATCAGCACCGGATTGATCAGCTCGTCCGCATAGACACCGGTCGCACCCAGGGCCGCGCACTCGGCCACATCATTGTCGAGATACCACTGCCGAAAAATCTCGAAGGGGCTGCCCTCGTGAAGCCTGTACTGCGTCTGCGAGATGGCGACAGTGCCGTCATCGAGCAGATCGGCGAGCACGAAGCTCACGGATGCCTTACCGAGATCACAGCCCGCGATTCTTCTGGTCATCGCTCCTCTCCATCGTCTGCAGAGCCGACTCCGAACTGTCGACAAGATGCCAAGATGTCGTCCGAGAGCGCCGGGTCCTCGACGGCGCGCGCCAGCAGCAGACCGCCAACGCACAGGGCCAACGTGCCAACGGCGCGCTCGTGCGCACCGTCGGCATCCGCCTCGCCGAGGTAGCCCTCAACGCTCTCGATCATCTTGCGAAGCTCGGCCCCGTAGGCGCGGCGAACGGGGGCCGCCGAGCGGGCCACGTCGGCGCTCGTCGGGGGCAGCGGACAACCCGCGCCGGGGGCGTCCCGATGCGCGCGGCTCAGGTAGCTGAACAGCATGCGCCGAGCGCGGTCCGGACCACGCAAGCCCTCGGCAGCCTCGAGCAATTGCTCATGCGCCTGCGCCATCGCGAGCGCGACCGCCTCGGCGCTGAGCTCGGTCTTCGAGTCGAAGTGGCTGTAGAAACCGCCATGCGTCAGGCCGACCTCCTCCATGATCCGCTGGACACCGGCCCCGGTCAGCCCCTCCTCTCGAAACTGGCGCGCGGCGGCGTCCACGATGCGCCGACGCGTTTGCTCCTTCTGCTTCGCCCGCTTGCCGGCCTTCTCGGCTCCCACGCTCACCGCTCCCACTCAGGACGCCCATCTGGTTTCACATGATGATCAACATGCGAACTCTACATGACGGGCATCATCTGAACAATGGGGTGCGGCCAGGCGACTCGAACCCCCCGGCTCCGTGTCGTTCCCCCCTCCCGTCTCCGACTATCGTAACCTGGCGAGGATGAAGAAGGTTGAGCCGGAAGCGGCCCCCACGCCGACGCATTCGAGCGCGCTCGCGCGCCTCGTCGCTCAGTCGCCCTGGTCGTTCGCGCTCTGCGTCGGCCTCCTGGTATGTCTCGGAGCGAGCTGGCGCCTCGCCACCGCTTTCTCGGTGCCGGCTCTGGCGAGTGACGATCCCATTGGTCTGCTCCGAACCGATCCCGCGCTCATCTACTACATCAGCGAGCGCATCGTCGACGCGGGCGGCATTCCGCCGGCCGACTTCAGGGCGGATCCGCGCGTCGAGTCCCCGCTCCTGACGGATCTCCCGGGGATGTTCACCGTGGGTCAGGAGTTCCTGGTGGCGTGGGGCTACCTGATGCTCGGCGGCAGCGTGCCTCTGCACGTTGTCGCGCTGTACCTCATGATCGTCGTTGCGAGCCTGGCGGTGGTAGGCGTCGCGGGATTCGCGCGGGAGCTGACGGGGATGCGTGTCTGGGGTTGTCTCGCGGGTCTGCTGTACATCATCACGGCGGGGAGCTACCGGACGCCCGGTTACATTCTGGTGCGTGAGGATCTGAGCTTCCCGCTCTTCGCGCTGCATCTCTATCTGCTGGCGCGGGCCGCGCGCGTGCGGAGTGCAGTCTCCGTCGTGCTCGCGGCGCTGGCCGTCACCCTGGCGCTCGCGACGTGGCATGCAATGAGCTTTGTCTTCGCGCTCGAGGTGGTCTGCGTGTTCGCCTGGTATCTGCGCACGGGCGACGGGCCGCTGCGCACGAAGAACAGCGTCTTCTTCCCTCTGGTTCTGGCGATCGGCTCCATGCTCGTGCCGGTTCTGCACAGCAAGCTGTTCCTGCTCTCGCTGCCGATGCAGATGCTCTTCGTGATGTATGCCGTGCCGCGACTCCCGATCGCGAGGCGATCGGGCGAATCTGGCGGCAACCTCCGCTCGGCCTCGATCAGTCTGGTTCTGCTGCTCCTGCTCGCTGCTGGGTGTGCTGCTCTCAGGGGTACGCTCGCCCCGGGCGTCGGAGACTACGCTCACGTCATGGACATGATGTTGGCCAAGGTCCGCAATCTCGGGCGGCTGCCAACGGACCCCAACGAGCTCTCCTATGGTGCACGCCTGCTCTGGCAGGGCATCTTTGCGACGGGCTCTCCGTTCCTCCTCGCGAAATATCTCGGCGTCCTCGTCTTGATTGCGCCGCTCGCGTTGCTCACGCAAGTCGAGCCGTGGTGGAGAGGCCGGAGGGCCGACGCGGATGCTCGGGCCGCGGTGACGGTGGCCCTTGGCGTCGTTACGCTCGGGCTGGCGCTGCTCGTCGAGCGGCTCATCGCACTCGCGGCACTGCTGCTGCCGGTGGTTACGGTGCTGTTCTTGGCGTCGAGGTTTACGAAGCGCGCAAGAGCATGGTGGGTCGTGGGTGCGCTGGTTGCCCAGATGCTCGTGGCGCTCGTCGCATTCGATCACGCGGCGCTGCGAGACTGGTATCACCCGATCGTCGTGCAGCAGCTCGGCGGTACGATTCGCTACATGCAGCAGCACCTGGAAGAGGAGGGCTCCGTCGCTGCCGATTTCGTCACATCCTCCGCGGTGCTCGCGCACACCGACCATGCGGTCGTGTTGCAGCCCAAATACGAAACGGCGCGCAGCCGTGCGCGAATCGAGCGATTCGTGGTCGGGCTCTACCATGAGTCACCCGCCGCGTTCGCGCACGTCCTTCGAAGCGAGTTTCAGGCGCGTTATCTGTTGATCGACGCTGGCTTCTTGCGGGGCGTGCGATACGAGGCCGGTCTCCGGAACGATTCGCGTGCGCCTCCGAGCAACACCGCGGCTTACCGACTCCTCAGCAATAGTCCGAGCCACTACGGCAAGATTCCGGGCTACCGTCTTCTCTACGCGAGTCACGAGTTCAGAGCTCGGGGGAGAGCCCCGCGCTACCGGCTCTACGACCTCGTCGCAGACGGCCAGTAGGTGCCAGAGAAGATCGATGGAGCCGGATCTCAGGACGCGGGCAGCGACGAGGGGCCAGAAGCCGAACGGGTGCTCTGAGCCATCCGGCGTCGGCTCCCCGCTCGCTGGAAGCGACTGGCTTGCGATCGCCCTCCTCTCGGCCTTCGCCGCGGCCTGTCTGAGCTGGAGCTGGCAGGGCTGGTCCTCCCCCTTCTACGACGTCGGGCGCGAGCTCTATACAGCGTGGGCGATCTCAGACGGGGCGAGTCTCTATGGAGACATCTGGCTGCCCCGCGGACCGCTGTCGAGCTATTGGAATGGCCTGGTATTCGAGACCTTCGGTGCCTCCATGCTGACGCTGGCGATCTCGAACCTGTCGATTCTCGCAGTAGGAATCGCGGTGCTCTACGCGCTCATTCGTCGACACCATGGCACGCCCACCGCCGCACTGGCGATCTTCCTGCTTCTCGGTGTCTTCGCGTTTGCTCGCTACGACACGATGGGCAACTACAACTTCGTGCTGCCCTACGCCCACGAGGTGACCCAAGGGCTCGTGCTTTCGCTCGTCGCCATGGCACTCGTGCTGCGATCGCTGCGGGGCGCGGGAACGCGCTGCTGCGCCCTCGCTGCGGGATTCTTCCTGGGCCTCGTCCTGCTGACCAAGCAAGAGATCGCGGTTGCCGCAGTCATGGCGACCGCAGGCACCTTGTTGACGGCGCGGTCCTTGCCGCTGCGTCGTCGTATGCTCATCCTCGGCTCGATCGGGCTCGGCGCCAGCCCGCCCCTGTTGACCACGCTCGTCGCGCTCGGCACCGCACCTTTCGCCATGATGTGGAATCCGTCGATCGGCGAGGTCGTTCGCGATAGCCCATTCTACTTGGCGAATCTCGGCCTGGATCGGCCCGGAGAGCACTTGCGCGAGATCGGTCTCGCGACACTCGTGCTCACGCTGGAGCTGCTGTTCGTCTCGCTCGCAGCCCGGCGGCTGCGAGCGGCTTCCAACGCGCAGATCGCCGTCGCCGCTGTGATCTACGCGCTCCTGCACATCGTGCTCATCGCGTACGGCCCCGTCCCCGCGGAGCGCCTCTGGCTTGCGGCTCCCAAGATCCTGTTGCCGCTGATCCTCCTGGTGGCGCTGTCCAGTATCACACGGCGTGGCCTGTCGGCGAATACAGACCCGAGTACCGCCTTTATCTGCTGGCTCTCGATCTTCGCGGCTTTCATGCTCCTGAAGCTCGGTCTCTACCCGCGCATCCACTACTACGGTTTCGCCCAGGCGCTGCCTGCAACGATGGTCGTCGTTGTTGTGCTGGTCTCGACCATGCCGCGCTGGCTCGGGCGCTTTCGTGTCGACACGCGCTTCGTCGGTGTGGCCATGACCTGTCTCCTCGTGGGCTTCTGCCTCTACAGCGTGTCCTTGGCGCGCCACGCCTACGCGCAGCTCGGCACGACCACGGGCACGGGCACGGGGGTCGACGCATTCCGTGGTCCAAGGTCGGATCGCCATCATCAGCGAGTCCTCGGTCTCCTGTCACAACGCGTCTCGAGCGGCGACACGTTGCTCGTGCTGCCCGAAGGTGTCCTCTTCAATTACCTGCTTCGTGTGCGCAACCCGACGCCTCACATCAGCTTCCTGCCGTTCGAGCTGGCGCTAGCGGGAGAGCAACGCGTCGTGAAAGACCTGGCGGCGAATCCGCCCGACCACGTTCTTCTGATGCCCAGAAACGTGCAGGAGTACGGATTTCGAGAGTTCGGTCAGGCCGGGTACGGCGACGAGATCATCGCATGGCTGCACGAGCACTACGACGGGCCGGCGGGCAGCGCATCGCGCCGGCCCAGGCTGCTGAAGCGTCGCGAAGCGCTCGCTGATCCGGCCACAGGCAGTCGGTGAGCCAGAAGATCTGCGAGTTCGACCCGCAACCGGCGGACCGCGCATAGGCGCGTAGCCCGTCAGATCGTCTCTTGATAATGGGCGTACAGGCACATGCCTCGGAGCGAAGGCGCCCGCAGCCGTTCAGATGCGGACCCAGTCGCCCATGGCGTCGGCCTGTGCGTCGGGGTCCGCGAGCCCGGGCAGGGCCGGCACAACCACGTTCGGCACTCGGAGCAGATGCGAACGCCCGGGCAGGAGAATCAGGCCAATCAGCACCGCGGCCGCGACGACGGTGCAGCCAATGGCGGCTCCGAGCCAGGTTGGCCGATACCGCCACTCCACGAGATGCGCTCCCGGCGGCACCTGCACGCCTCGCATCGCCAGATTCACCTCGATCGCCTCGGCGGGCCGCCCATCCACCTGCACGCTCCAGCCGGGAAACATCAGACTCGAGCTCACCAGGATCCCGCCGTTGGACTCGACCAGCAGCTGCTCCTCGTCGGGCGAATCGCTCAACAGGCGTACACTTCCGTAGGTCTCGCCGTCCTCCAGATGTGTCGAGGCTCGAGCCAGACCGGGTTGGGACAGCGGCTCGCGCAGGATCACCTCCCGATGAGGGTCCCACGAGCTCGAAGCGGTCCGATCCCAGAGCGCGCGTTGCTCCTGCTCCACGACGACGTCGGGCACCACGGCGAAGCGAGCAAGCGGCCGGTCTACCAGATGCGTCTCGTAGTGTCCCTGAGAGAATCGAATCACCTGGCGCAGGCCGAAGGCCCGCATCATGGGCGCGTTCGCATCTCGCAGGGGCAGCGCCGCGCTGGTGATCATGCGATCCAGCAGCTGCGCCTGGTCGAGAGATCCGAACTGGCTGGCGAAGTAGGCCTCGAAGAAGTTCTCGGGAATCAGCACCTCGCGCATCAAGAGTGTGGGCACGCCGGCGGCCAGGCCCGCGTTGAGGGAGAAGAGCGGCAAGCGCCTCGAACTCGCGAAGTCCACGGCGATGCGACCCTCGGCGTTCCGGATGACCTCGGGTACGCGAAAGTAAGCGCCGTCGGTGTAGTGCTCCAGAGGACGCTTCAAGGTCCAACCCACGCCGGCAATCCACGCAAGCGCCACCAGCCCGAGGGCCAGGGCGCCCCGCGGCGTGGTTTGCAAGACGCGGTGCAGTCCGTAGGCGGCGAGCCACGAGAGTAGGAAGCCGGCGGGCACGATCATGCGCAGCGGTGCCCGCAGGAGATCGGCAAACGGGATCACCGCACTCAGCAGCGGCGCCACCACGCCGCCCGTACCCAGCATGCCCAGCAGGAAGAGCCCGCAGGCCATCAAGGTGGCGCGGCCACGGTTGAAGCGAATCGCGGCCATCGTGGCGAGCGCAACCGTGAGCAGACTGAGGTTGGGCAGGTTCGTGTAGAGCGCAGCGTGGACGAGACCCGGCTTGCCGACAAACCAGAAGACCTCGGCCGCCAGGGCCAGGAGGACTTCGTGTGGAGCGGCGCGGTAAAGGTTGCGAAAGGTCTCCGCCGAGGAGAGCAGCCCCCGATGCGACATCTGAGCGAACTCGAGCGAGGGCAGCAGCTGCCAGCTCGCCAGGCATAGTCCCGCCACCGCGATCCCCAGCGCCACCGACGCGTCCCGGAAGAGTCGGTGGCGATCGTGCCGCTCCGCCCAGAGCCCGCCGCCGATCCAGAAGGTCATCAGCAGGCCGTTGTAGATCAGGAACTGAGGTGACGCGCCGTAGCACTGGAACGCCACACCATAGGCCGCCAACGCAGCCCACCAGCCCTTCTCGGTTCGCAGATAGAGCTCCCAGGCCAGCAGCGTCGCGGGCAGCCACACCAGGGTCTCGATGACCGGTGGGTGCTGCACGTGGGTCGTCACGTTGCCCATGGTGGTGAACGAGAGTGCGCCGAAGAGAGAACCTATTCGCCCCACACCCTTGACGCGGAAGAGCCCGTAGCTGAAGAGCGCGAGCAGCGTCAGGCAGATCGCGGCATAGAAGGTGAAGACTCTCTCGGTGGGAAGCAGATAGAAGAGCGTGGAGAGCGGTGCAAGGCTGCCGTTTTGAATATTGGCGAGCCTCGGCTGCCCCAAGCCGGGCAGGGGATCCCACCACTGAAAGCCGTCGGCATGGGCCTGGGTGTAGAGGACGGCGCGATTGGAGAAGAAGTAGGCGGCTGTGTCTTCGGCGAAGTGCACTTGGCCGCCGATTACGCCAGGGGCGTACCAGGCGATGAAGAAGCACGCGATGGCCAGGCACACCAGTCCTTCGCGAAGCCAACGAGCGTCGGGGGAGCGGGCGGATCGCAGGAGTGTCTCGGACAGCATGAACAGCGGCGGCGTGAAGAGGGCCACCGGGCTTGCCCAAGCGAATGGCGCCGGGCAGATTCCGATGGCTCGGTGTGGAGACCAATGGATGAATTGGGATGGGTCGTATGATGCTGTTTCTGAAGCGCTATTTCAACCGCTGAGGGGCGGAAACCTCACTCCTTTTCGCCGCTCTCTACTCCTTGCCAAGGTGCCGCTCCAGCGAGCCGATGCAGCGACTCGCTCTCCGGCTCGGTCGCGAGACGGCTGAGCGGCACTTAACATCGGGGGGGCTTCAGCGGAGTGTGAACGCCAAGTTCCCCGCGCACGCATTCGGAAGGGCATGGCGATGAACACGCCCCCCGACATATCGCAGTGCCAATCCCCGCCGATTTCTCGTGACTCAAGCGCTGCGGGGTCTTTCGGGGCAAGACGCCCTACGAAGCTCTTCGTGAAGGGCTCGGATGAGCTAGACCTTCAGTGTCCGGCGAGATCGTATACAGTGCGGCGCAGCGCCGCCCCACCGAGTCACGTAGGACACCTTCAAGAGATGGGTCCATACGGGAATCCAGAGAGAACGCGAGAGCAGTAGAAGCCATGGCCAGCAAGAAGAAGAGCGCCAGCAGGAAGAAGAGCGCCAGCAAGAAGAAGACCGCGAGCAGGAAGAAGAGCGCCAGCAAGAAGAAGACCGCCAGCAAGAAGAAGAGTGCCGGCAAGAAGAAGACCGCCGGCAAGAAGAAGACCGCCAGAGGGAAGAAGACCGCCAGCAGGAAGAAGAGCGCCAGCAAGAAGAAGACCGCAGTACGGCCGGAGGGCAGGGCACGAACGGCGAGCCCGAGCCGAGGTATCGTCTACTCGGACGTTCGCAAGATCTTCCTCGGGCGTCTGCTGGGCCGATGACTGGGAGGATCGCACTGCAGTGACGCAAGGGGAGGCAGCAAAGGGTCGGCGTCACGGCGGCGGGGAGCTGCCGATCGCTTTTCTCGGAACGTACCCGCCCCAGACGTGCGGCATCGCCACCTTCACGCGAGATCTGAGCGACGCCGTGCTCGCGGCGGACTCACGCGTTCGCGCGTCCGTCCTGGCCATGACCGACGCCGGTGCAACCTACGAGCACCCGGAGCGTGTTCGCTTCGAGATTCGTCAGGGGGTCCGCGGCGACTACCTGCGGGCCGCCGACTTCGTCAACTACAGCGATGCCCAGATGGTCTCGATCCAACACGAGTACGGGATCTTCGGCGGCAAGGACGGTGCCTACATCCTCGACTTCCTCAGCGAGCTGCGCAAGCCGAGCATCGCCACGCTGCATACCGTGCTCGAGGAGCCCACGGCATCGCAGCGCGTGATCGTGCAGCAGCTGGCCGAGCGCTGCGAGCGTCTGGTCGTCATGACCCAGCTTGCCGTTCGCTTCCTCGAGAAGTCCTACGCCGTGCCGCCGAATCTCGCCGAGGTCATCCCGCACGGTATCCCGGACATGCCCGCGGGCGAGCGCGACGCGAAGAAGGCCAGGTTCGGCGTGACAGGGCGGCGGGTATTGCTGACGTTCGGACTGCTCGGTCCGCCGAAGGGGATCGAGGTCGTGATTCGCGCGCTGCCGAGTCTCGTCGCGGCGTTTCCCGACGTGATCTACCTCGTGGTTGGCGCAACTCACCCCGAGATCAAGCGTCGTAAGGGAGAGGAGTATCGCCGCTCCCTCAAGCGCGAGGTCGAGGCGTTGGGCCTTGGCGACCACGTCGTCTTCCGGGACCAGTTCGTCGATCAGGCGGAGCTGTGCGCGTATCTCCAGGCAGCGGACATCTACATCACGCCGTACCTCCACGAGGCACAGGTCACTAGCGGCACGCTGGCGTATGCCATGGGGTCGGGCGCAGCGCCCGTTTCCACGCCCTACTGGTATGCGAAGGAGCTGCTCGGCGAAGGTCGCGGGCACCTCTTCGACTTCCAGGACACGGATGGGTTGTGCCGCCTGCTCGGCCGGCTTCTGGAAGACCCGTCGGCCCTGGCTCGAAGCCAGCAGGCGGCGTATGCGTTCGCGCGACAGATGATCTGGCCCAAGGTCGGCTCCGACCACGCCGACCTGATGCGGCGGGCGCTGGGCGATGCCGTGATCCCGCGCACTCGTGCCGCTCACTGGCGAAGCCTGCCGGATCTGCGCCTCGACCATCTGATCCGCATGACGGACGACACGGGCTTACTCCAGCACGCCGCCTACAGCGTGCCCAACCGCAACCATGGGTACTGTGTGGACGACAACGCACGAGCGCTCGTGGTCGCGTTGTTGGCCCAGAAGGTCATCGATTCGGCCAAGACCGCACCGCTGATCACTACGTACTTGAGCTATCTCCACCACTCCCAGGACGAAGATGGGCGGTTTCGGAATTTCATGGACTTTCGGCGCAATCTCGAGAGCAATCCGGGTTCGGAGGATTGCGTCGGACGGACTCTGTGGGCCCTGGGACTGGCCATGGAGGCGTCGCCCGACGCGGGCCACCGCCTCCTGGCAAGAAGGATGTTCGATCGCGCGATGCCCCTTGCGTTGACCTTCGGCCCGCGTGGCTGCGCTCTCGGGATGCTGGGGCTCGACGCCTATCTGCGTAGCGAGCCCGGCGACGAGCTGGCCGCCAAGACGCTCGAATCCCTCGCGGCTGCGCTGATCCGCCGCTACGAGCGCGCGGCCGACGCGGAGTGGCGCTGGTTCGAGTCCAGCTTGACGTATGAAAACGCGTTGCTTCCCCTGGCGCTCTTCACGTTCGCGAAGCGAACGGGCGACCAGACCGCACTGGGCGTGGCTCGTGAGGCCCTGGCGTTCATCGAGGAGGTCTGCTTCGCCAGCGGGCACTTGCAGCTGATCGGCAATAGCGGCTGGCACGTTCGCGGGGGCAAGCCCGCGATCAGCGATGAGCAACCCATCGATGCAGCTGCCTTCGTGTTGGCGTTTCGGGCCGCCTACGCGGCCACGGGCGAGCGCCACTATCTGCCCCGGATGCGCGAGTCCTTCGAGTGGTTTCTCGGCGCAAACCGTCTGGGGCTTTCGCTCTACGATTTCTCCACCGCCGGCTGCCATGATGGGCTCGAGCTCGACGGCGTGAACCAGAATCAGGGTGCCGAGAGCGTCGTATCCTTTCTGCTCGCTCTGCTGGCCATGCTCGGCCTGGGGGACGACGTGCTGGATCGGAGCGATGTCGATTCGGAGATCGACCGGGGAATGTGAGCGCCGCTCGGCGGGAAGGGCTGTTCTCGGTCGTTACGCCTGCCGATAACTGCCCGTGAGCCCGCTGCGCGAGGCACGCTGGCGGTGCCCTGTGCCGGGCCGGACTGGAGATGGGATGTCGATGAAGACAGAGCCGTTGCGCGTCACGAGGACGCCGCATCGGCTGCGCCCGGACCCGCAGCGTGTGATCGCCAAGCCCTTTCGGCACGGTGAGGCCATCGTCGCCAACGGGGAATCGCGCGTCAGGTCTATCCTCGATCGCATCCTCGCGATTCCCGAGGAGCAGATTCCGGCGACCCTGGGCGAGGTTCTGCGTCACTTCGCACCCCGGCACCGCGATTTCGAGAAGGTGCTCGAGAATCATTTCGATCGCGTGTCACACGACATCGAGTCGGACGAGCCTCTGTCACGCGAGCGGCGCCTGTTGATCGGCGCCTACTGCTCCCACGAGTACTCGATCGAGGCGGCCGCTTTGTGCAATCCATCGATCGTGCCGGCACCGGATCAATCCGGCCTGTCGGCCGGAGAGCTGCGCTTCGTGATGAGCTTGCGGGCCATCGGAGAGGGGCACATCTCTTCGATCGAGTTTCGTTCGGGCGTAGTCCGGCAAAATGGCGAGATCGTCTTCGATCCGCTGAGTCCCTTTGTGTCGATGGCCTCGCGTGCTCCCAATCCTTCGTACAACAAGGAGATCTTCGCATCGAAGCTGGCGGAGCTCCATTTCGACAACGTGGTCTCCCAGTGGGTGCTCGATCGGCTTCCACAGTCGTTCAATCTCGGGCAG
Source organism: Deltaproteobacteria bacterium (assembly GCA_029261835.1). Classification (GTDB taxonomy): domain Bacteria; phylum Myxococcota_A; class UBA9160; order UBA9160; family UBA4427; genus JAJDAO01. The sequence continues at coordinate 199,835 of JAJDAO010000009.1, forward strand.
CTGATGGGCGCGATCGTATCTTCGAGAGATCAGAAAATCCCGACGGAGATGAGGCGTGAGACCATCGACGTGATCCACTGGCTGGCGACATCCAACTACGATGTCGAGTTCGCATCGGATTCGCAGGCTTGCGAGCGCGTGATCTATCCCGACAGTCCGAACGAGAGCCAGGGCATCGAAGATGCCCGCTTCGTCCGCTTCGTCGAGGCGGACGGCTCGGTGTGTTACTACGCGACTTACACCGCCTATGACGGTCACGACATCCTCCCCCAACTCATCCAGACGCCGGACTTCCTGCATTTCAGCATTCGGACCCTCAACGGCATCGGCGCACGGAACAAGGGGATGGCGCTCTTCCCCCGTCGTATCGGCGGGAGGTTTGCCATGCTCTCGCGCTACGACGGCGAGGCCATCTTCTTGATGACGTCGGACAACGTCCGCTTCTGGCACGATGCCGAGACGCTTCGCCTGCCCCGCCGGCGTTGGGAGATGATCCAGATCGGCAACTGCGGCTCACCCATCGAGACGGAGGCCGGTTGGCTCGTTCTCACGCACGGGGTCGGGCCGATGCGGTGCTATGCGATCGGAGCGATGTTGCTCGACCTCGAGGATCCGCGGCAGGTCATCGGGGAGCTCTCCGAGCCGCTCCTGGCCGCCGCGCCCGATGAGCGAGAAGGCTATGTGCCGAACGTCGTCTACACCTGCGGGGGTCTCGTGCACGACGGGAGGCTGATCCTCCCCTACGGATTCTCCGACACCGGCACGCGTGTCGCGACGGTGCCGGTCGCGGAGCTGATCTCGCGGCTCCTGGATCGATCCAGCTGAAGGGCTGCCGGTTGGCGACGTCCCTCGGCGCGCTGCCGTGGCCCAACGCGCGCAGCCGATCGCCCCGGGCCCGGCCCGACCGACGAGCGGCAGCAAGGGCGTGTGCCACAATCCGGCCCCATGACACCCGTGCGGAGCCGGTCCTCGCCCCCCACCGTCCCGGCAGACGGCAGCCCGCTGCGCGTGGCCATGCTCGCGCCGATCTCCTGGCGCGTCCCACCGAGACACTACGGCCCGTGGGAGCGTGTCGTGTCACTCCTGACGGAGGGGCTGGTCTCGAGAGGCGTCGCGGCCACGCTCTTCGCCACGACCGACTCGATCACGCGCGCGAAGCTCGTCGGGACCTGCCCGCACCCCTACTCAGAGGACGATACGCTCGATCCGAAGGTCTGGGAGTGTCTGCATGTCTCCGAGGTGTTCGAGCGCGCCGCGGAGTTCGATCTCATCCACAACCACTTCGACTTCCTCCCGCTCTCCTATAGCGGGCTGGTCGCGACACCCGTCGTTACCACCATCCACGGATTCTCATCGCCGCGCATCCTGCCGGTGTTCGAGAAGTACGACGCAGCTACCCACTACGTGTCGATCAGCGACGCCGATCGCAGTCCGAAGCTTCACTACGTGGCCACCGTGCACCACGGCATCCCACTCGACGAGTTCTCGTTTCAGCCGGAGTCGGACGGCTACCTGCTCTTCTTCGGGCGCATCCACCGCGAGAAGGGCACGGCGGAGGCAATCGAGGTGGCGCGTCGCACGGGCCGGCGGCTCGTGATCGCCGGCATCGTGCAGGACCAGGCCTACTTCGAGCGCGAGGTCGCCCCCCATGTCGACGGCGATCGAGTCGCCTATGTCGGCTCGGTCGGCCCCGACGAACGCGCCAAGGTGCTCGGCGGTGCCTACGCGCTGCTCCACCTGATCGGCTTCGACGAGCCCTTCGGGCTGAGCATGATCGAGGCGATGGCCTGCGGCGTTCCCGTGATCGCGATCGGCCGGGGCTCCGTTCTCGAAGTCGTGACGGACGGCGAATCGGGCTTCATCGTGAGCGACCTCGACGCGGCGACGGCCGCGGTGGCGCGCATCGTCGATCTCGATCGCTCGGCCGTCCGCAGGCACGCCGAGCGGCACTTTTCCGCGGAGCGCATGACCGAGGACTATCTTCGCGTCTATCGCGAGGTGCTCGGGCGGCAGGCCGAGTCGTCGTAGCGCCGCCTCCTGGGCTGGGTCGCAGCGGAGATCGGCGGCTCAAGCGATCACGGAGTCGATCCGATGAGATCCGCAGCGGGCGTGGTCGTCTGAGCGACCTCGCGAGCAGGGGGACCTGATGCCGACGGATCCGGGGATCAAGGGCTCGGTATTCGAGGGGCTCGTGGCCGACGTGAATGCGCTGGTGTCATCGGGCCGCATGTCCCGGGCCGATCTCGAGGCTCGACTCGAACGTGTCGATCTGCCGTACCTGGACAAGAAGCTCGGCGCTGCCTGCTGGTATCCGATCGAGACCTACGGCCGGCTGCTCGAGTTGCTGCGCTACGCGGAAGGCGGCTCCCGGCCCGACCAGTACCTGCGCGCACGCGGTGCCGGCGCCGCCCAGCGGCTGATCGATGGGGGCCTCTACTCGCAGATGGACGTGTCCGTGGATACCTGGGGCGAGCGTGTCGGCAAGGTGATGGCCACGCTAGGGCCGTTGATGTTCAACTTCGGCCGCTGGACATCCTCGATCGAGGAGGGTGACGGGCTACGGCTGACTGCAGAGGACATGGGCGCGCTTCCGGCCGTGGCGCGCATCGTGATCGAGGGGTTCATCGAGGTGATGGCGGCCCGCGCCTTGAAGAGCGCCGTCGTTGTTACCAGCGAAAGCCTCGGTTCGGATTCTATCCGCTACACGGCATGCCGCTGCTAGTGTCCTCATGCAGCACGTCTCCGCGTTGACGACGCACTCATCCGCGTCGGCGATACGCGCCGGGGGCGATGCCGCTCCACTGCTTGAAGCGCTTCGCGAAGTGGTACTCATCGGCGAAACCGACTTCGTCGGCCACGGTCGCGAGCGGCTCGCTCGTTGTGAGCAGTAGATGGGAGGCGGCGATCATCTTGAGGCTGATTGCATATCGCATCGGCGGCACTCCGATGCTCTTCTTGAACAGCCGAATGAAATAGGACTTATCCAGCCCAATCTCGGCGACCAACTGCTCTAGACCGTACGGCTCACCCACGTGCGAGCGCATGAACTCCAGTGCGCCTCTCACCGCCGGGTGGCCGTAGTCGGACGCGGGGGTACCGACCGACAGTTCGTAGAGCAGCGCCACGAACCTGAATGTCGCCGCTCGTCGTTCGGGCTCTTCGGGCGCAGTGGAGAGACGGCTGATCTGCGCGAAGAACTCGTGGTATCGGTCGCCGAGCCGGTGAAAGGCGCCTTCGCCCACGCGCGTCTCCAGATCGGCGATGATTGCGGCGTCGAGCTCTGGATCGAGCTCCAGGAAGACGATGTACTGCAGAAGGTAGTCGCCGCCCGCCGGCACGACGGATCGATGCTTCGTGCCCGGTCTCGTATAGAAGAAGTATCCCGGGGATACCGCGAGTAGCCGCCCCCCGATCTCGAAGGATCCCCGGCCGCTCACGATGTAGTGAAACTCGTAGGTGTCGTGTGCGTGGGGCGAATAGGAGCGCCCCGTCTTGGGCAGGATCCCGCAGTTGTGAAGTCTCATGATGTCAATTTTGTACATCATACGGTCAGTCCTCGCCATTGTCGTCAGGCTCGCGGCGGTCGTAGAATTCGACCTACTCGCGGAATGCGCGTCAGGAGGCCGGGCGGCCGATCGCGCGCGCCGCGTGAGGAGGACGAGCCATGCTGCAGACAGTCGATGTCAAGAAGACAATGTCACCAGTCGGCGTGCTGTCGCCCCATGAGCAGCGCATAGAGCACGGCGAACCGGTCGGGTTGATCGGCGATGCCGCGCTGGGAAAGCGTGCGCGTATCCACGAGATGCTCAAAGGGTTCCGCGAGCAACCCGTGCACCTCAACGTGGCGCGGGCTCGTCTACTGACGGAGTCAATGAAAGTCAGCGAGGGACAGCCCACGGTGCTGCGATGGGGCAAGGCTCTGGCCCACATCCTGGCGCATCACCCCATTCACATCGAGGGCGACGAGTTGGTGGTAGGCAGTGCCGGGCCACCCGGGCGCTACGCCGTGGTCTATTCCGAGCTCGTGACTCCCGGACGCTTCTATACGCAGCCCGACAGCCTCGTCCCCAGCGAGTCCGATGAGCAGCTCGTCGTTACGGAAGAAGACGTCGCCATTCTGAAGGACGAGGTCTTGCCGTATTGGGAGAAGAACCAGTACCACGGAGCGTTGATGAACGGGCTCCCGGACGACACGCGGCGCCTGATGGAGCGGTTCTTCGTCGTCACCGCGACGGCCGCAGGGCGCTCGATGCTCGCGTGGGCGCACGACTTCGACAAGGTGCTCAGGCGCGGCCTTCGATCCATCAAAGAGGAGGCCGAGCGGAAGCTCTCCGCCCTCGACCCCTTCGATGCAGCAGCCCAGGTCGAGATGCGGCCGTTCTTCGAAGCCGTCGTGCTCGTGTGCGATGCCATGGTGGGTTTTGCTCACCGCCACGCTGAGCTGGCCCGCACGACGGCCGCGGATGAGCCGAGAGCGGAGCGGAGAAAGGAGCTTCTCGAGATCGCCGAGATCTGCGAGCGTGTTCCCGAGCACCCGGCCAGAACGCTGCACGAAGCGGTGCAGTGCCAGTGGTTCGTCCAGCTGGTCTCTCGCTTTGAGCAGGCGATCGGCGGTGGCGTCAGCAATGGGCGCATCGATCAGTACCTCTACCCCTACTACAGAAAGGACATCGACGAGGGGCGGATCACGGACTCCGATGCTCTGGTGCTTCTCGAATCGCTGTGGATCGCCATGGCCAGAAGCGTCGATGTCTATGCCAAGCCGGGTCAGCCCAGTCTGACGGACGGATTCGCCCACTGGGAGGCCACTACCATCGGAGGTCTCAAGCCGGACGGTCGGGACGCGACCAATGAGCTGTCCTATCTGATTCTGCGATCGAAGCGCGAGTTCCCTCTCAACTACCCGGATCTCTCCGCGCGAGTACACGCGCGCAGTCCGGAGGCTTTCCTTCGCGCAATCTGCGAGACGATCAAGGAGGGGACCGGCTTCCCCAAGCTCTTCTTCGACGACGAGATCATCCCCTCGTTCCTCATGAAGGGTGCCGAGGTGGCCGAGGCCAACGACTACTGCGTCACCGGTTGCACCGAAGTCAAGATGCTCAACAGGGATGCCATCGCCACCGGATGCGCTTGGGTGAACATGGGCGCCATTCTGGAGATGGCGCTCAGCGACGGATGCATGAAGTCCTACGGCGAGGATCGCGTGGGCATCAGCACCGGCGACGCGCGTGCGTTCACCTCCTTTGCCGACCTCTGGAATGCCTTCCGTGCGCAGGCGGAAGACGTCATGCGCCATACCTTCATCCAGCAGTATGCGGCCGACACCCTGAAGTCGCGTCACATCGCCGCACCGATGTTCTCGATGCTGCACGACCTGTGCATGACCGAGGGCAAGGACATCCACGCCGGTCCGATCGACGGAGCGCTCTACCTGGGGTTCTTCGACATCATGGGCTTCGGGACGGTCATCGACTCGCTGGCCGCGATGAAGAAGCTCGTATTCGAGGAGGGGCGGCTCAGTATGGATGAGTTGCTCGCTGCGCTGGATGCTGATTTCGAGGGCCACGAGGCCGTGCGGCAGCTCTGTCTCAACGCTCCCAAGTACGGCAACAACGATCCCTATGCCGACTCCATCGGCCGTGACATAGAGGAGTGCTTCGCCCGCCTGGCCCAGGGGCACACCACCGCCTTCGGCGGCGAGCTGGATGTGCGCTACGTCTCGATCACCTCCCACGTTCCGCTGGGGTTGGTCGTGGCTGCCACGCCGGATGGACGCAGGTCCGGCGAACCCCTGTCAGAGAGCGTCAGTCCTTCGCAAGGCGTGGACGTCAAAGGCCCGACGGCCACGCTCAACTCCATCGCCAGCACGAAGTGCGCGCAGTACAAGGAGCGCGCAGCCAGGCTGCTGAATATGAAGCTCTCGCCTGCGTCGGTGGCGGGCGAGGAAGGCACGAAGAAGCTCGGCGCGATGATCCGCGCGGTCTGCGACATGAAGATGTGGCACATCCAGTTCAACATCGTCAATCGCGAGACGCTGATCGCCGCGCAGAAGGATCCGGAGAAGTACCGGAACCTGTTGGTTCGCGTGGCCGGCTACAGTGCCTATTTCGTCGATCTCACCCCTGCGCTTCAGAACGAGATCATCCGGCGAACCGAGCACTGCTTCTGAGTGCGAACATCGAGACGACCACACACGTGCAATGATTGACGAGACGCGACAGTCCGAGCAAGAGCGCGGCCTGGTATTCAACATCCAGAAGTTCTCGCTCCACGACGGTTCGGGAATTCGCACGCTCGTCTTTCTCAAGGGCTGTCCGCTGGCGTGCCAGTGGTGCTCCAACCCCGAGGGTCAGGACGTCTCGGCGGAACTCATCTACACACGAGCGCAGTGCATCGGCCTGAGCGAGTGTGATGCTTGCCTCGGCGTGTGTCACGCGGGTGCGATCTGCGGCGGCGGTGATGGAAAGGTCGATATCGACCGCCGAGCTTGTGATGCGTGCGGCAACTGCGCAGCCGTTTGTCCATCCAAGGCCCTGGAGATGTCGGGCGAGTTCATGAGCGTTGACGATGTCATCCGCGAGACCGAGGAGGACGAAACGTTCTACGCGCGCTCAGGTGGCGGCTTGAGCGTGAGCGGCGGCGAGCCTCTGGCGCAGGCGAGATTCGTCAAGCGGCTTCTCGCTGCTGCACGCAGTCGCGGGCTCAATACCGCGATCGAGACTTCCGGTCTTTGCAGTTGGAAGAGCCTCGAAGAGGTCGTGCCTCACACGGATCAGATCTTCTATGACATCAAGTGCGCGGATCCTGAGAGACACTTGCGGACGACTGGAGTTTCCAACCAGCGCATCGTGGAGAACTTCACACGGCTGCGACACGACTTCCCCGCCGTTCCGGTCGTCGTTCGCACCCCCGTCATCCCTGGTGTGAACGACAGCGAGCACGAGATTCAGGCGATCGTCGACATCGTAAACGAGGCCGGCGGCGCCTCGGCCTACGAGCTGCTCCCCTACCACGGCTTCGGCGAGCCCAAGTACCGCAAGCTCGGATTGGCCTACCCCTTGGAGCACGCCCGACCTCCATCTGAAGCGGTGATGGCTGCCCTGACGAAGATTGCGGCTCAGGTGGTGCTGGAGTCCACCGGGGTCTAGGGCCTGGGCCTCGCTACGCGGCCTGGTGGGAAATGCAGGCTAGCTCCCGGATGAGAGCTTTCGTATCCTCGCCCAGGGTTCAGTTGTAACTGTCAGAGCAGAGGGGGATAGAAAGTGAAAAGTCATTTCGTCCGAATTGCGTTCGCTTTCCTGGTGGCAAGCGTGCTCGTGGTGGGCGCCTCCACGGCACACGATGTCGACTACGGCCCGGCGGGTTGCGGGCTTGGCTCGATGATGATCGGCAGCAACCCGGGTTTCAGCCAGGTGTTCGCGAGCACCACGAACGGAACGTCGAACAGCCAGACGTTCGGCATCTCCAGCGGTACGAGCAATTGCAGTACGAAGGGGGGAACGGCCAGCACGCGGTCCTTCATCGAGGGCAACCTCGAGGCGCTCGCCAAGGACATGGCGCGCGGGCAGGGCGAGACGATCGTCGCCCTCAGTGCCCTCGCCGGTTGCGCGGACGCGAGCGCAGTGGGCACCGTGCTGCAGTCGCAATTCAAATCCGTCGTTCCCGATGCCACGACTGCCGACGGGGTGGTGAGCGGGCGAATCGTCGAGCTGCTCCTGCAGAGTGACGCGTTGGCCTGCCACGATCTTTCGTAGCTAGCCCGGCCGTCTAGCCGTTTGATGCGATGGCTTCGAGGGAGCCCCCTCGCGAGGGGGCTCCCATCACCTGCGCGTGTGTCCGTGGGCGCCGTTGTGCTGCTGCTCGCCCTGTGGCTGAGCGCGGGCGCGGCGAGCGCTGGGGAGCCGGCCAGCGTCGCTGCCTCCGCCGAACATCTCGCGCTCTTGCTCCGCCGAGCGCAGGAGCAAGACGTTGCCGCCTCGGCCCAGTGGCTCCGCCTCGGCCACTGGCGAACCGGGCTACTGGGCACGCGCAGCGAAGCGGATGGCGAGAACTTCTTCCTCTCCCCCGACGGCCCGCGCGATCCGCAGAGCGAGCTGCGGGCCACCCTTGAGGCATTCTTCGAGCCTGGGGCCGAAGAGACGGCGGCCGAGGACCCGAAGCTCCCCTTCGCCCACGCCATCTGCCGTTTTCCGGCACGCTTCATATTTCTCAGGAAGGTGCTGGACATCGACCTGACGATGCTCGCGGTCCCGCGGTGCCAGCGCTTCAGCGACTTCTACCAGGACCTGGACCCGGAGTCGGCAACGCTCGTCTTCTCCTCATACTACTTGAACAACCCCTCGTCGGCCTTCGGCCACACCTTCCTCCGCATCAACAAGCGCTCCGGCGGCGGGCTCGGAAAGCGCAAGGAGCTACTCGATTACGGCATCGACTTCAGCGCCACCGTCGACACCGACAACGCTCTCATCTACACGTTCAAGGGGCTCTTCGGCTTCTTTCCGGGGAGCTTTCACCGCCTCCCCTACTACTACAAGGTGCGCCAGTACGGAGACTTCGAGTCTCGGGACCTGTGGGCCTACGAGCTGAATCTCACCACCGAGCAGCTCGAGATCCTCGTCGCCCATCTCTGGGAGCTCGGCTCCACGTACTTCGACTATTACTACTTCACTGAGAACTGCTCCTACCACATCATCGGCGTGCTCGCGGCGGCCGCGCCCGATGTCGGCCTGATGGACCGGATGCGAACCCCCGTCATCCCCGCCGACACCGTCAAGGTCGTCGTGCAGACACCGGGGCTGGTGCGCGAAGTCGACTATCGACCCTCTCTGCGAACCCAGTTCGAGGCGCGCACCGCGGGCCTCGACGCGGAGCAAAGGGAGAGAGTCGCCGCGCTGGCGGCGAACCCCGAGGCTGTGCTGGCCCCGGAGTGGTCGCCGGAGAGAGCCATCGCCACTCTGGACGCTGCCGCGGATCTAGTCGACCTGCGCCACGCCAAGGAACTGCTCCGCAAGACGGACCCCGGGGTCGCCGAGAGGAAGCGCCGCCTGCTCGAGCGGCGCTCCGAGATCCGGTCGCCGAGCCCCGTCCTACAGGTCGCCGAGCCCAGCGACAAGATGCCCCAAGTGGCCCACGGCTCGCGCAGGTTGGGTCTGGGTCCGTCCCTTGCCAACGGCAGCAAGGCGCTCGCCGTCGGCTTCCGCATGTCGCTCCACGACCTCGCCGACCCGAGCGACGGCTATCCCGAGCTCTCTCAGATCGAGATGGGGGCGCTGCGCTTCCGAATCACGGACGAGTCGAACGCGCGCTTCATCCTCGACGACTTTGCCGCCGTAAGGATCCTCTCCATCAACCCGATCGACCGCTTTACGCGGCTGCCATCGTGGACCGTGAGTCTGGGCGCGCGGAGCGTGCGGGATAGCGGCGGATGCCGGGACTGCCTCGCGGCGAGCGGGCGCTTTGGCGCCGGGCTGGCTGGAGCCTGGCACGACGAGGCGGTGGCGCTCTTCGGGCGCATCGACGCGCGTGCGGAGGCAGGCGCTCTGGAGGGCATCGCGGACGGCCCGGTGCGGGCGGGCTTCGGGCCGGCGGGCGGCCTGCGTTGGCGCATCGATAGAAGACTCGTCTTCTTGGCGACGGGCGAGTGGCTCTACCACCCGGGGCAGCACCCGCGATCGCTCTGGCAGACGGACGCGATCTTGCGCTGGGGCTTACGGCGCAACTGGGCCCTCAGTCTCGAGTCGAGCGCGCAGCACGAGGAACGCCGGGCCGAGCTGCTGCTCTACCTCTATCTCTGATGACAGCTGATCTCTTCTGCGCTGACACGGCAAGAGACTCGTAAGCCGAGAGCCGTCTTGTGGCAGGGGGCGACTCGCGGTGCCTCAGCGGCGCGACAGCCGCCTGAGCCCGATGCCCGTCAAGCCCAACGAAAGCCAGAGGTGCCCCGAGGGCGGAAGGACAGGCAGTGAACTGGGGAGATCGGCCAGGTAGATCTTCGCGTAGTCGACGTCGATGTACTGGTCCATGGCGGGCACATCGAGGTAACCGAGTGTGTAGCCGCCGAGGTCCCCCGTCATGATGTAGTTGTCGACCCAGATCGTGAAGGTGAGGCCAGTACTCGGGACATCGCTGGGATCGCTGACCTCCGCGACCGGCGTCACCATGTCGTCGATGAAGACCCCGATGTAGTCCGCTCGCCACTGGATGCGGTAGGTGTGCCACTCGGTCAGGTCGATGTTCAGGTCCTGCATGACCACCGGTAGGCCGCCATGCACGACGAAGATGCGGGTTCCGCGGAAGGCTGGCGAGGAATCCGGGGAGATGCTCGTGAACCAAATGGCGTCCTGAACCGCTGAGGTGTTGCCGTCCCAGAAGCCCCAGCCACGCGAGCCAAGCCCGTAGCTCGGATCTGGGGTGCCCGGTGCGCCCGGTGCATCCCAGCCGTTGTTGTTGCTGTTGCGAAGCCGAACTTCGAAGTCGCGATAGGCCGGGACGGAGTAGCGAATGATCTCCGCGTTCTGGTACTCGGGGGGTGGGCCGGACCAGGGGCCGGCCAGATTCAAATGAGCGAAGCCGGGGCTCGTGGCGTCAAAGGTGGTCGAGCCGATGCCACGATTCCACGCGTAGTCCCAGCTGGCATCCTCGGCGTAGCCCGGGAAGTGATCCTCCAGGAACACCTCTTCAGCGGCAGCACTTCCGGCGAGACCCAAAGCCAAGGAGGACAAGAAGAGCACGCCCGCAGCCAAAGAAGAGACAGCAGAATGGGGATCCCGACGCTCGAGCGGGCGCTTTCGCTTGCACATGAGGAACTCCGACGCGTGTCGAACGCAGGTCCAGCCTAGAAGCTGCGCGCGCCATGGTCAATCAAGAGTTTTGGGGCAGCGCCCGTCGAGCTCATGCCGCACGCCGTATCTGCAGCTCGACGAATCGACGGCAGGCACTTTGCATCCCTTGCACCCACACCCTTGCAGCGATGGGATTCGAACTCGGACTCAGCTTGCGGGGCGCGCTCGGGCGAGCTGCTCCACGATCGCGGGCTGGTCCTCGGGCGCGGCGAAGATCGACACAGCCAGCTCGTCGATGCCCGTCGCCGCATGGCGCTCGAGTGCGGCGCCCAGGCCGTCGGGGGTAGTCACCAGCGCGATTGAGTCGACCACCTCCGGTGTGAAGAGCTTCATCACGGCGGGGGTGCCGCCCGACTCCGCGGCGGCGACCAGTGCACCCGGCTCGATGACACCGCGGGCCAGGTGCTCCGCCATCGCGGGCTCGAGCAGAGAAAAGAGGGGGAGTGCCTGAGCGCGGGCCGTATCCACGTCCACGGCGATCACGCCGAGTGTCACCGCGGTGATCCGGAAGCTCCGGCGATCTCGGCCCCGCGCGTCGAGCTCGTGCTGGACGTCGCGCACAGTATCGGCGAGATAGGTAAGGGACGCGCCGAGGCTGAGCGCGAGCCCGTCGCCGACGCGGGCGGCGGTGCGCACCATGAGGGGACGGACCGCCATTACGTCCACCGGCGGCGGCGACGCCAGCGGCGTCAACCTGAATCCTCGGAACGTGAAGTCGGGCTGCTCGAGATTCATCTCGCCACCCGCCAGTGCTTCGCGCAGGGCGTTCACGAATGCCTCGGTGGAGCGCGCCGGTCGCTCGATCGCCTTGCCGAGCTTCGCGACCAGCGAGGGATCGCCCGTTCCTACCTGGACGCGGACCCGACCCGGACCGAGCTCCGCCAGGGAGGACAGCTCCATCGCCGTCAGGCCCGGGTGGCGACCGGCCGTGGAGATCCCAACCACACCGACCTCGAGACGCTCGGTCTCGCGTAGGTACAGCGCACTCGGAACGATCGCGTCGTGGAGGCCGATGTGCTCGCACGACCAGACGCCGTCGAGTCCGAAACGCTCGGCGGCGCGCACGACCGGGAGCGTGGAGGCGATGGGGGCAATTCCCATGAAGTCGAGGCTGAGACGCACTGCGGGCCCTCCTGTTCGCATTCTACACTCTGCGGGGCGTGTTCCTCGAGGCCTCTGGCTGCTGCTCTCGCCGCTGTTCCGCCCGCTGGCTCGCGGGCCACCGAGCCCGGCACCAGCGGAGGCGAACAAGCGGGGCAGAGTGCCTGCCGTTGAGGAGCTGCGAGAAAGCCCTCGAGGCGGTCCCCGAGGATCGGACTTGACCATTCCGGCTCGACGACCTTCCATGGCGAGTGGAGGAAGCAGGCCATGTTGCTCAGACAAGAGAAGCGGCTCTGGGATACTCCCCTGTACGCCGACTTTCCGCGAAGCGAGTACCGAGATCGCGTGCGCCGGGCTCGGGAGCACATGGCCGAAGCAAGGATCGACATGCTCGTGCTCTGGCACCCGGAGAACATCCGCTACTTCTCCGGATTCCACTCCTTGCACTGGAGTGCGATGAGCATCCAGCCGGCGGTCTATCTGCTTCCCCTCGAGAGAGATCCGGTCATCGTGGTTCCCGACTTCTTCATCGGGGTGGCAGAGGGCTACACCTATCTGGACGACATCAGGGCGCAGCCCAAGCCCCACATCACGAAGAACATCAGACAGGTGCCAGTGGAGATCGCCGAGACGGTGAAGGACCTCGGCTGTGCTCGCGGACGGATCGGACTGGAGACCGGATGGCTCGGCGGCATGGGTGCGCCTCGACCGGTCAGCGACATCGACCGCTTCCGAAGTGAGCTCGCAGACGCCACCCTCGTCGATGCCTGTGATCTCATCTGGAAGTGCCGTGTCATCAAGTCAGCAAGCGAGGTGGAAGCGCTCAAGGAGGCTACCCGGGCCATCGTGAGTGCCTACGGAGAGGTCGTCGCCGATTTCCGGCTGGGCATGAGCGAGCGCGAGCTGGGAAGAATGCTCAGACACGCGATCCTCGAGAAGACGGAGGATTGCTCTCCCCCGATTGCGACGGCTTCCTCGCGTCGCATCCCCATGCCCGATACGCCGTCCTTCTACGATGAAGTCGCCCTGTCGATCGGCGATCGCGTCGTCTTGGAGCCGCTGCCGACCTACAAGGGCTATTTCGGAAGCTGCTGTCGCTGCTTTCAGGTTGGCGACCTTCCGGACGAGGCGCTCCGCAAGGCCGAGAGCGTCGACCGGGTGCAGGCCGAGGCGATTGCCGCCGTCAAGCCGGGCGTTCAGACCAAGTCCATGATGGAGGTGATCGCGAAGGCGCTCCGCGAAGAGGGTATGGAGCCCACGATCGAGATGGCGGGGCACGGCGTTGGATTGACTCCGCAAGAGCCACCCATGATCGCCGAAGAGGAAGAGTCGGTCTTCGAAGAAGGCATGGTGATCGCCGTCGAGATCTGGGTGGTCGACTGGAGCGGCGTGAGCCTCCAGAGTCCGGATCTGGTCCCGAAGGTGTTCGGCAATGAAGATCTCGTGGTGGTGACGAAGGACGGTTGCGACCGCTTCCCCTCATTCCGCAGGGACATCCGCTCGCTGCCCTTCGAGGGGAGATCGGATTAGGAGATGGCTGCCAGCAGCGTCAGATAGCGCTGCCCGAGCGCCCACGTGAGCCTTCATAAGGAGAATGTTGTGCTGTCAGAATACTCTCTGCGGCTCGTTCGCATGACCCTGGTGTTGCTCGTCATGTCAATCCCAAGTTTCGCGATGGCACAGCACATCTACGTCGCTCGCGGGGAGGCGATCCGGCGGATGGACATCGACGGATCGAATGAGATCGTCCTGGTGGCCGGGCTGAGCGATGCCTATGGGGTCGCTGTCGATCTGGCGGGCGGCAAGATGTACTGGGTGGATCGGACTGGCTACAAGGTCCAGCGAGCCAATCTCGATGGCTCGAATGTCGAAGATCTTGTCACAAATGTCGGGCGTCCGTGGACGATCGACCTCGACCTCGTCAACGGAAAGATGTACTGGGCTCAGCAGAAGCTCGGCGACGCCGTCTATGACTGGATCCGACGCGCCAACCTCGACGGATCGAATCTGGAGAACATCCTGGCGGCGGAGCACTCCGTGTACGGCATTGCGGTCGACGCAAGCGGTGGGAAGTTCTACTACACGTCAACCGGCGCGACCGCGGGCCAGCCAAAGATCAAGCGCGCCAATCTGGATGGATCGAATGACGAAGTGCTCGTGACCGCCGGTGTGACGACACCGCTCAGAATCGTCGTCGACCCCAGCGCCGCGAGGTTCTACTGGGCCGAGGATGACATCAAGCGCGCCAATCTGGACGGCTCTGGCAGCGAGGTCTTCCTGGCGAGCGCTGGTGCAGCAGCGGTTGAACTGGACCTGGTGGAAGGTCATATCTATTGGGGAGGTGACAGCGTCGGGCGCGCAGATCTCGATGGTTCGAACATCGTCGCGATCAGCGTGACGAACGAGATTCGGGATCTCGCGCTCGACGTCGACAGCCCGGCCGCAGTGCCCTCACTCTCCCCACGGTTCGGACTGCCTGTGCTTGTGCTGTTGATCGCCACGATGTCGGCGCTGCGAGTGCGCCGTTCTCATCGGACGGCGACTGCCGGAAGTATCCCGCCATGATGCGGTGAAACGCATGTTCGAACGCCTCTACCGCGGCCCGGCTCTACCCGATCGCTGGAGGAACCCGCGAGATCATGAACGAGATGATTGCCAAAGCGGAGCGCTACTGGGGCAGTTGACTCTCGGACTCCCCACACCGGCCCCCCGATTTCTTCCCAAAATGGGAAATCTCGTTCTGTCGCCCGCAACGATCGCGCGTCAGGAAGGACAGACGCGCGGTTCCTTCCGCGGCGCGCTTCTTGCACCGATGAGGCGCGGCCTTGTGGCCCGAGGTGTGCTTAGGAGATGGGGAGAGTCCGATGTCGTTCGTCATGCCGTCCCGAACCAGTCCCAGTGTGTGGAGTCTGCCCGCCACCGTGGTCGCACTGGCACTGCTGCTGACAGCAGGCTCTTCCAATGCGCAGCGCTTCTCCCTGCACGGCGGCCCGAGCCCGACCTTGCCGCCTTTCGCCTCGCCGACCATCGGGGTCGGACCGCCTGCGATCGACGACACCGACATCCTGTCACCGGGCAGTCCGGGCGTTCGACCGACCGTCTTTGCGACGGGCGTGGCCCTCGGCTTCCCGCCCGCCGGCTACCCGAGCGGGGGCGACGACCTCGACGCCTTCACCTACGGCGGACCCGTTACGGCGCTGGGCTCGATCCAGTTCTCGGTCGACTGGTTCGCGGCGGGCACGGTCGGAGCGCCGCCCGACGTGATGACCGAGCTCTTCGCCGCACAGGCCCCGGCGGACATCTTCACTTCACCCGTTGGCCCGCCCATCAACCCGCTCGTCATCAACCAGGACGCACTCGGGCTGATTCCGCCGATCCCGGCGGGAGTACCGTTCGCGGGCTTCGCCAACGACAACATCGACGGGCTCGACCTCTCGACGGCCGCACCCGGCCCGGGTTTTCCGCTCTACAGCGTGCAGGCGGCCAACACCTTCGGTGTGAGCGGCGCGGACATCCTGGCCCCGGGCGGTGCGGTGACGATCGCGTCGGTGACGCTCGGGTTGCTGCCGACGGACGACATCGACGCACTCCATCTCGATACACTCACGGGCGACATCATCTTCTCGCTGACGCCGGGCTCGCCATCGCTGGGCGCCTTGCCGAACCCGACCTGCATCGCCGCACCTCCGCTGCCCGGCTCGTGCAGCGCCGCGGACGTGTTCGTCGCCCCGGGCGGAGTCGGTCCCTTCGTCGTGCTGATCCCGGCCGCGGCCATGGGGCTCGTACCGGCACCGCCGGGCGTGGGAGGGGGTGACGACATCGACGCGATCGCGTTCTTCTCGCCTGCAGCCGTTCCGATCTTCCCGGATCTGGCGGTGACGCTCGTCCTGGTTCTCGCGCTCGGCGCGAGTGGGATACTGATGCAACGCCAACGCAAGGCGCGCCAGGTCTGAAGCGCGCTGCCCGTACGTATTGGGCCTTCAATCGGCGTTTCCGCGATGTCCGACAGATAGCGAGCCGAGAACCGGGAATTGCGCGAGGCGGTGGCCGAGATCACGACCAACGAAGAAGATGCTTGAGTGGCACCCGTTCTCGGTCGGCTCTCACCCGGACGCCCTTCTTGCGTACAAGGCGTTCACCACCGTCACCGTGATCATTACCCTGTCACCGTCGATCTCGATCTCGTACGCATCACGTACTGAGTCTGGCGTGCCTTCGAGCAGCGCTTCATACCGCGCATCCACTGTCCGCGGAAACCTGACTGACGATTCGAACGAGTCGACCAGATCGAAGCCCTCGGCATCGAACATGCCGATCAGCACCTGCTGCGGGTGGAACCGCATGTGCCCGTCCGGTTTGAGTCGCTGGAACTCATCGATGAACCCTTCTTCGTCTAGCGGGGATGGAATCGGGTCCGAAAGCACGACGATGCCATGGGGCTTCAGCACTCGCGACATCTCGGACACGGTAACCCGAGGCTCTGGACAATGGTGAAATGCATATCGGCATGTCACACCATCGAAGTCCCGGTTCTGGAGCGGCAACCATACACCTTCGTACGCATGGAACGCGGCGTTGCTTGATCCAAGTTCCGCCGCTTTGGTGTTGTTACGCGCGACAGCTTCGTTCGCAATGTCCACGCCGACTATGGAGCGACTCGGCCAACGCCTTGCCATTTCGAAAGCCACGTAGCCATCACCGGTTCCCAAATCGAGCAGGCGTGCCTTGTCGCCGACATCGATCAGTCCGATCAGAGCTTCCAGGTGGTCATCATCTCCATGAATCTCTCGATAGCTCGGAGTATGCAGAATCGCGTCAAACGATTCCCTGGCCGCATCCACCTGTTGCTTTGTGTGCTTCATGGTTCGTCAATTGTCACACAGATCGCACGATCCACCGCCTTGAACCTCGATACCCACCCACTGGAAGCGTGAGCTACGGAGACAACGTCGCTGGTCCCACCAACAGCAATTGGGGCAACATCACCTTCGGCCGTGAGGTCGCGGAGTCGCGCAGCAGCGTGGACCAGGAACTGGGGGCGGGTCACTTTTGCTGGAAGCTCTTTCCCTCCGTTGACGGCGCCGGGTCATTTCGTCACGCTCTGCGCGGGCGGTCCGCGGGACGGGCCGGAAGGAGATGACGATGGCGAAGATCAGCGTTGGCGAGCTGTTGGTGCGGTGCTTGAAGGCCGAGGGCGTGGACATGATCAGCGGGATCATCGACGGGGCCCACATTCCGATCGTCGTCAACACCCCGAAGTACGGCATCCGCTACATCAACACGCGGCACGAGGAGGCAGCCGTGCACGTTGCTGAGGGTTACTCGCGGATCGCCAGGAAGCCCGGCGTCGTGATCGGCAACCCGGCCTGCGGGACGGGCAACATGCTGGCGGGCGTCGTGAGCGCTCACGGCGAGGGGCATCCAATCGTGGCCATCTCGACGCTGCGCTCGCGCATCAAGAGCGATCCCAACCGGGGCGGCACGTGGCAGGCGGCCGACACGGAGAACATGGCGCGCCCGATCACCAAGTACGCGGCAACCGTGCGCCAGTGGGAGCGGTTGCCCGAGATGATGCGTGCCGCGTTTCGCGCCGCCATGACGGGCCGGCCCGGCCCGGCCTACATCGCACTTCCGGACGAGCTTCTGCTGCAAGAGATCGACGAGGACGCGCTGCCGCCGATCTATCCGGCCGCGCGCTACCGCGTTACCCGGATGGGATCCGGCGATCCGGCTGCAATAGAGGAAGCGGCAACGCTGCTGGCCGCGGCCGAGCGCCCCTACATCCACGCGGGCAAAGGCGTCCTTTGGGCTGACGCGTCCGCCGAGCTGCGCGAACTCGGCGACTACCTGGCCGCGGCCATGAGCGCCAGCCTGGGCTCGCGCGGCGTCATTCGCGAGGACCACCCGCACTACTTCCACTCCTACGACATGGGCGGCGCCGGAATGGCCCGCAACGAGGCCGACGTGCTCCTGGTGGTCGGCGCGCGCCTAGGCGAGTACGACGGCTGGGGCATGCCGCCGCTGTGGGGAGACCCGGCCAAGCAGAAGACCATCCATATCGACGCCGACCCAATGTCGATCGGGCTGAACCGCCCCGTGGACGTTCCGGTCGTGGCGTGTGCCAAGGCGGGGCTCGCGGCGCTTCTGGCCGCTGTCAAAGCCAAGAGAGAGCCGCGCACAGAGATCACCGACCTGGCCAAGTACCGCGAGCAGAGCCTCGGCACGCTCGAGCAGGGCATTGAGTTCCTGGGGCAGGAGGGCAAGACCGGAGTAAACCCGGGCCAGATGGTGATGAAGGTCCGGGAGTTCTTCCCGGACGATGCGATCACGGTGCTGGACGGCGGCAATACGACGCTGATCGGCGTGGCCTACCATCCCATTCTTTCCTCCCACAGCTTCCTCTACTCGGTGAAGATGGGCTACCTCGGCACCGGGCTTCCCTTCGCACTGGGTGCGAAGCTGGCCGCGCCGGATCGGCCCGTTTGCCTGATCAGTGGAGACGGTGCGATCGGCTTCAATCTGATGGAGATGGAAACGGCCGTGCGCGAGAACCTGCCGGTGGTGGTGCTCGTGGCCGTTGACGACGCCTGGGGCATGGAGAAGACGGCCTTCGTGGGGCTCGGTTTCGGGCCCGAAGACTGGGCGGATCGCGGCATCGACGTCGCCAAGATAAGCTACGACGGCATTGCTGAGAAGATGGGCTGCCACGCGGAACGGGTGGATCGCATCGATCAGCTCGGTCCGGCTCTCGAACGATCGCTGGCCTCAGGCAAGCCGGCGGTGATTCACGTGCAGGTGGACAGCGAACTCAACACGAAGCCGCCCGGATGGGAGCAGTTCCGCCAGGCCCGCAGCATGGCCGGTTAGACATGCGGGCTAGTGTCCTGTCCCAGGAGTTCGCCAACTATCTCGACGACCATCCATCCTCGCCGGCTGCGTTGGGAATCCCTTGAAATATCTACGGATATTCCTGCGGTCTCCCGCCTTGCCGGCGAGGCGTCTGGGCGCCGATATAGTCACCGAACTCCTGGGACAGGACACTAGGCGGAGGCACACATGAGCGCTCGCCCTGCACCGACCGGCACCGGCGGACAGACGCCGGTGCTTCCGAAGAAGGTCTTCGTCACCGGAGCCAGCGGCTTCATCGGCCGTGGGCTCCTCGAACGCTACCGTGACCTCGGCGCCGAAGTCTGCGGCATGGATGTCGGCGCGGATGCGCAGTGGAACGTCGTCGCCGGCGACATCGGGGAGCCGGGCCCGTGGCAGCAACACGCCCAGGGCTGCGATCTCGTGATCAACACGGCGGCGGTGGTCTCCAACTCGGCACCGCCGCAGCTGCACCGCAAGATCACCGTCGGCGGCGTGCGGCACACACTCGACGCCGCTGTCACGGGCGGAGCGCAGCGCTTCGTCCACGTCTCGTCCGGCGGCGCCTACGGCTGGCACCGGCCTCCCAACACCGACGAGCTGTGTCCGATCACCACCCTCAGCGGCAACAGCTACCAAGACGCCAAGGCGGCCAGCGAGCACCCGGCGCTCGCCGCGCACGCTTCCGGCGAGATGGCCTGCACAATCGTGCGACCCGGCGACGTCTACGGCCCCGCCTCACGCCCCTGGATCCTCATCCCTCTGGAGCTGCTGAAGAAGGGGCAGTTCCTGCTGCCGGCCCACGGCAACGGAGTGTTCTCGGCGATCTACATCGACGACCTCGTCGATGGCATCGTGCTCGCCGCCGGTCTGGAGGCGGGAGCGGGACAGATCTTCAACCTGACCAGCGGTTACGGTGTATCTGCCAACGAGTTCTTCTCGAACCACATGCGCTGGGCGGGCAAGAGCGGCCCGCCACGCTCGTTCTCCACTCCGACCGCCATCCGTATCGCCGAGACCGTGCGTGTCATCTTCAAGCTGATCGGGAAGCCGACCGAAGCCAACAAGCAGTCGATGCTGATGCTGAGCAAGGCCGAGACTTTCTCCATCGAAAAGGCCCGCCAACTACTGGGCTACGAGCCGCAGGTTGACGTTGCCGAGGGGATGCGACGAACCGAGGAGGCCCTGAAGGCGCAGGGCCTGATCGGATAACGGCCACGCAAGGATGAGAAGGCGCCCGCTCCCGTACTCGTACACGGCTGTTTATGCTGGGTGCCCGAGTACGTGTAGGGGCCATGGTCGAACGATACAACCGGGGGCATACGGCACGTGAGCAGCACCGTAGGCAACAACGTGGACCGCTATTGCGGCGAGGTCGCGCTGATCACCGGCGCGTCGAGCGGCATCGGCCGCGCCATCGCCGAGAACCTGGCCGGTGCCGGCATGCGCCTGGCACTGGTTGCCCGCAGCCTGGAACGCCTCGACGCCGTGGCCGGCGAGTTGAAGAACAAAGGTGCCGTGGTCATCACGGCCGCGACAGATCTGTGCGACGAAGACGCGATCCTGAGCATGTTCGAGACTGTGCGCGAGAAGCTCGGCGGCGTCCGCGTGCTGGTCAACTCCGCCGGCGTGGGCTATCGCGCCCCGCTGCTGTCAGGCGACACGGCGCAATGGCGCCAAATGCTCGAGCTCAACGTACTCGGGCTATGCGTGTGCACCCGCGAAGCCGTCGCGGACATGCGCGCCAGCGGCGACTTCGGCCACGTGGTCCACATCTCGTCGATGGCCGCGCACCGGGTCGCACCGGGCGGCGGTCTATACGGCGCAACCAAGTACGCCGTGCGAGCATTGACCGAATCGGTGCGCCACGAGCTTCACGCCCTCGGCAGCGCGATTCGCGTCAGCGCCGTGAGTCCGGGCATCGTGCAGACCGCATTCGGCCCCGGCTTCTACGGCAGCGAAGATGAAGCGGCCAAGGCCTACGAGAACCTCGAGCCGCTGCGGCCGCAGGACGTAGCCGACGCAGTCGGGTTTGCACTGGGGCAACCCCAGCATGTCCAGGTCCACGACATTCTCGTGCGACCCACGCAGCAACGGGTGTGAGGAGATGTGGATGTCCCGTCTCCGTCCAGAAAACCGGGCGCCCGCGGTGGACGCCTTCAAGGCCGGCCAAAGGAATGTGCGCGCGGATCTGGTGCACACTCCGTCGATTCGACGACTCTGTCGATATTCGCCAGAAGCTGGATCGGAAGAACTCTTCTGGTGATCGGCCTGTGGGTGAGGCTAGCCCGGTTTATTCATGAAGGTCCGTAGCGGCAGCTCTGAAAGAGCGAGTCGCTCAGATGCGTGCTCGCAGCAGGATCTTCACGAATGATCCG
Source organism: Deltaproteobacteria bacterium (assembly GCA_029261835.1). GTDB lineage: Bacteria > Myxococcota_A > UBA9160 > UBA9160 > UBA4427 > JAJDAO01. The sequence goes on from JAJDAO010000009.1 coordinate 221,022, forward strand.
GGCTAGGCTCACCGCACATGAGCCCCTTCGAACTCGCCATCGTCCTGGTCTCGGCCCTCATCCACGCCGTCTGGAGCGTATCCATCAAGGGCAGCCGCGCGCCTCTGGCCTTCAACCTGATCCAGGCGATCCCGATCGCCGTGCTCTTCGTTCCGCTGGCCGCGAGCGTTGAGCTGCGGGCACTCTCGGCGAGCTTCTGGTGGCTGCTGGCCGCCACCGGCGTGGCCCACGGCCTGTACCTCTACTGGCTGAGCCTGGCCCTCGAGCGGGCGGACCTGTCGATTGCCTATCCGATTGTGCGCTCCACACCGGCCTTCCTGCCGCTTCTCGCCGTCCCTCTGCTGGGCGAGTCGATCACGCTCGGAGGCGGCGTCGGCATCGCCACGGTCGTGGCGGGCATGTGGGTCGTCCAGCTGCGCGGTGGCAGCAGGGCCGAAGCCTCGACGCGCGCACACGACCTTCGGGCCCTCACCCGTGGCGGGATGCTCTACGCCTACCTCACGCTGGCAACCACAGTGGCCTACGGCCTGACCGACAAGGCACTCATGAGCGAGCTCGCGACCGGGCCCTGGACCAGTCCGGTCCCCCGCGCCGTGTTCTGCTTCTTCGCCCTGTGGCTGGCGGGCGCCGTGCTCTTCGTGCCGCTCGCTTTGCGCAAGCTCGAGCGGGGCGTGCTCGTGAGCGTGCTACGCCACGAGTGGAGACGCGCGACAACGGCGTCACTCATTAGCGTCGCCGGGTACGGCCTCATTCTGAAGGCACTCGAGACGGCACCCACCAGCTATGTGGTTGCCGTTCGCCAGTCGAGCGTACTCTTCGTAATGGCCATGAGCGTGGTACTCCTCCGCGAGCGCCCCGGCTGGCTACGAGCGCTGGGAGCCGGCGCCACGGTGCTGGGCGTCGTCTTGATCGCACGGTCGGGGTGAGGGGCTGGGCGCCGAACGGTAGACGGCTTCGAGGTCGAGTCCATCGAAGCGAGCGATCGGCGCGGGCCGTCTCGTCAGTCCGGCCGCGCCGTCGTCAGAGCTGAGCGCGCGCGCTTCGGGCGACCAGGAGCCCGGAAAGGCGGACGATCGACATCACTGCGCTGAGGCCGGCGATAGCCCACACGAGATATGTAAGGTCTGGTTGAATGAACATCATCGTGTTGAGGTGGATCGACCAGAGATGCGGAACCGCCCACAGGAGGAGGACAACTAGGACCCTATCGATTGCGGCGCACGTGGGAGCCGTGGATCGATGACGAGGAGCCGAACTCCCCAACTGCTCCCCCGGGCCGCGATGCTCCTGAGGCGAGTGTCGTACCGAAGAGCGCAAGGCACCGATTGTACTCACTTTCTGGGAAGCCGCAGAAATGGTTGGGGCGACTGGATTTGAACCAGCGACCGACTTTTTTTCGCCGCACGGAACCGCTCGCAATCGCACTGAGCGGTGATCGCAAGTGGCCGGATACTGGATGGAATCGAATCGCCGGCTACCGTGATCGAACGGAACTGCTCGCAGGCGAACGGGGCATTTGGAGAGAGTGCAACTCCCCCAGTGCTCCCCCGGCACAGGATACGAACCGGCGATGCCCTTCAAGATGCGCCCCCTCTTACCATGCGGATCATCAACGATCTGCTGCCTCCGGCTGAGGGTAAGCGGCTGGAGGTGGGGGACGGCTGTAAACGATTCTGGAGAAACCGGACATTCCTATCTTGGTACTACAGGCGGCACGTCTGAGTATGGGAGGTTATGTCAATTCCCTGAAGGGGCCCGATCCGGGTCCACACCCTCACCCAGTCGTGATCACCAAGCCCGCGCACGCGGGCGTCGTTGCCGTCCAGATAGACGACCGGCTCCCCACGCTGCAGCTGGAACATCATCGCCTGGTCACACGCTACAAGGAAAGGGTGGCTGTGCGACCTATCCGCATAAGCCACGCGATAACGAAGGGGGATCGGAAGCGAAAGCACCCACTGGCGCACGGGAGCTTCGGGAAGGACCCGATCCATAAGATGGGCTGCGGTATCGGACATTCGCCGGCTCGTGCACGAAGGACAGAAACCGCGGCCCTTGCATGAAAATGCAACCAGGCGCTCTTCACCGCAGTCCTTGCAGCGCACACGCAGAAATCCTCGGCTGAGGATCCCGCAATCCAAAAACGCGCGAAGCTCGCGCTCTACGAAGCGAGGCACCGCCCTGCCTGACTCCTCAGCCTCGGCGAGAAAAGCCTCGAGGTTCTCCTGGACGAGAGGTCTATCCGCATCTAGATTCTCGGATTGCTCTTCGCCTCATAACCCATGAGGCTGATCCCAGAAGAAGGATGAAGCAGACGATCACGCCCCACTCGGAAATGGTGGGGACAGCCGTGGGTCCGGGAATGACGGCGCTGCCATCGGAGCCGGTCGTGCTCCTGCCCGACGCATCCGAGACCACCACGCGACCGTACACGGTCTGGCCTTCGCCCAGATTGTCGAACTCCCATAGCTCGACGCCGGGATCGACCCGCTCATCGCCCAAAAACGTAGTCCCATCTGCATCCAGCTCGGCAATGGCCGAGTCGTTACTCAGATATCCGCCCGTGCTGAGATCTGCCGAGAGGTCGATGCCCTGCGGGTTCCCCATGCCCTTGTCGTCGTGGACCAGAATCGGGGTGGGCGGCGTTGGCGGCCAGAAAGGCAACGCCTGCACGCCGTCGGTGGTGGTGACGTGGATCTGCTCCCACGTCGAGTCGCGGTTGTCGGCCGGCACAGCCAAAGCGTTGCCAAAGCCCACCTGGGCGATGTTGATGATTGCTCCGCTGTTGGGTATCGGCGGGAAGTTCGCCAGGGTCAGATCGACCTCCACGTCCGGATAGGTCGGGTTCGCTGCGAAGGAGTCGGACGGCTCGGCTTGCAGGTGAATGATGTTGCCCTGGCGCATCAAGCGGATGCGGAAACGTGGGCCCGTGGGCGGTTCCTGCTGCCAACCGGCTGGTGTCGCGGCCGCTGTCAAGTTGATCTCGGCCGGCCCGCCACCGGCCGCCGCGGTCTGGTTCTTGAGGTTGCCGAATTGATCGTAGATGCGGACGAACCTGCCCGTCCCGGCGTCCCGCTCCAGGTGAACGAGGATCCACTGCGCCTGAGCGGTATCTACCGTGCATAGATCGGTGCGTGCCTGCACCCAGATGCGCGCTCCGGCCTCGCCCGCGCCGACCGGCGCGTCGGACTTGAGCACCGCCTCGACGAGCCAGTCGTTGGCCCCATCCACCCCGAAGTCACTGCGGATGAAAGTGAGGCCGCCGCCCCTGATGCTGTCGCCAATGACTGCGCCGCCGTTGGGAGTCTGTGCCCACAACGGGTTGACGTCCACCTGCGCCAGGGTTTCCGCGACGTTCTCCACGACACCGGCGGATGCATCGGCGACCGGAAAGGCAAGTCCCAGCAGACAGGCCACACTGAAAATCCATCGTATGGCTTTCATCCCTTTTGTTCCTGCACCCTCTTGATCCAACCATCGCACAGGCGATGACACCCGACGCAGAGGTCAGGCGACATCAAGTTTACCACGAACTTCAAGAACGATACGGAATATCGAGTTGCCAGAGCCTGTCAAAGACACGCAGCTTTGGCCGCCGACTGAACCGGCCGATTATGTGAGAAATGCCATGTTTCCGGGGACATTAGACTCGGCTATTCGGACGCGTAGCACTGCCTTGTTGCGCAACTCCCGTCGTGGCCGAGAGTCTCGTGCGGCCCGGCTGCCATCATCCAATCATCTGGCCATCGGGCATCCCGAGCGCCGCCATCGTGTTGAGAATCTTGCACCCGATCCTCGCCTCGACTCGCTGTGACGCAAGCGCTCTCGCCCGCATCGCAGGGCCCACGATGGCCTTGTAGCGGTGGAATGTCGTCTCGACCTTGCTCCCTTTGCGTACGCGCTCAACGAACCCATGTTTCGCTTCCCCGTAGTCCCGGCACTCTCCTTCCTTTCAGTTGAAGGAGGAAGAGGATGTCGAGATCCAAAGGCGGGTCGCTCTCGCCGGCCAAGCGCAAGTGGCTGGTAGAAGTCAGGGCGTGCGAGAAGTCGGGTGAGTCACTGAAGAACTATGCGGAGCGCAAGGGCGTCTCCGTGCATGCGCTCTATCAGGCCAAGAAGCGAGCGCGTGAGCTGGGGCTGCTGCCGCCCCATCGGAAGGGAAGGGATCGGTCCGCATCGCCGCGCCAGGCTCGGTCACCGCGCTTCGTCGAGGCCATCCATCGCGCAGAACCTCGTGAGTCCCTTGTGGCATGGCGGGTCCGACTTCCCGGTGGTGCCGTCTTTGAGAGCATGGTGCCGCTGAACATCGACGACGCTCTTGAGTTCGTCGCCCCCCGGATCGGGCCCCTTCAGGGATTTGACATAACCTCCCATACTCGGACATGCCGCCAGAACGCGGCTTGATTGACCTACGCGCCAGCGCGAGCATGAGAGCAGAGAGGTGCCACCGTGCACCCGGGCGGGCCGGTTCAGACTTCATGTCCGAACATCGCCCGCAGCCCCACTCTGCCCTGCTTCAACAGCGCTTCGTGGGCTTTCCCGAACTCTTCGAAGATCTCCCGCTCGGTCAGGGGGCGTTCCGCGACTTGCTCCGCGAGGATCTCGCGCGTTGAAGGACGCTCCGACATGCTGTCATAGAACTTCTGGAGTACCGCATCCCCGGTCAGCAGGTTGATCGTGGGCATTTCGAACATCCCCGAGAACGTCTTGCCCAGCTCCAGGATGTGAAACAGGTGAAAGTCCGGCAGGCTGGGTTCGGCCCCCAGCAGGAACGGCGCCATTCTCGACCCGCCGACCAGACGCCCGACCGCCCCCTTGATCATCACCATCGACAAGATGCTGAAGATCCTGGACTCCTGTTCCGTCTTCAGGCGAAACGCCTGGGGGTAGTAGGCCCCCACCACGAACCAGTTGAAGAAGGGGCCGCTGATCGAGAAGGTCAGAAAGTCATTGAGTTGATCGACTTCAGCGCAACGCAACGGGTCATCGCAGGGATAGAAGCGTTGCGCAGCAGGATAACGCCGTGCCAGGTAGCGACAGATCGCCTGGCTCTCCGAGATGATCAGACCATCGGCCTCCACCAGGCTCGGCACCTTGCCGAGTGGATTCCGAGTCCTGTGCTGGTCTCCCATCGTATCCCCCGTGAAAGGGGAGACCCTCGCATAGGAGAAGCCCAGCTCTGCTTCCTTGAGAAGGTGTGCGACCAGCGAAACGTATGGGGACAGCCAGAACCCATACAGCGTTCTCTCCGCGCGATGACCGTGATGATCTGTCGTCATAGACATCTGCTCCCTTGGACAATCGAACCGTGACCCGACCGAGCGCATCTTAGGACAAGCAGCGGATCGAGCGAGGGCCAGCTACCCGGACCCCGCGATGCCAGCTTGCCTGCTCATCTCGTTCGCCAATGCGTTCGTCGTAGCCTTCGCGCTGGATGCGATCCTCTCGCTGGGGGAGGAGGCGTTCAGAAGCCTGACCGGATCGAGCGCGCTGATCGTCGGCGCGCGTAGGTCAATCAAGCCGCGTTCTGGCGGCATGTCCGTGTATGGGAGGTTATGTCAAATCCCTGAAGGGGCCCGATCCGGGGGGCTTGACAAACTCCGCCGCTGCTCCAGCGCCTTGGCCTCGAGCTTGGTGAGTTCGTCCGGCGTGAAGAAGACAGCGACGCCAACGGAACGGCGCTCGCTCACAACGTAGTAAAGTCGACGTGCTGTCGTGACGATCCGGCTGTGCATGTCAACGATTGCAGCGGAATGCCGTTCGTCCATGCTCGTTGCCCTATCCGGCGGCCTTGGTCTCGGTGTCGGCGGGTGCACGCTCTGGGTCACCTTGTCACGCGGCGTCTTGGGTTCGAGCATCGCAGCTGGGATCATGGTGCTTGTTGCCATCTCGCTTATGGGGCTTGGCTCAATTGCCAATGCCGCCTCGGCTTACCGGCGGCTCGTCTACGCTCTGCTCGGCGTACAGCTCACAGCGTTCTCTGTCATCACGATTGCGAGCCTACTCACGAATCCCCATCTCGGCCTTCTGACTATTTCGGTCGTCATCATTGCATCGACCTTGGCAGCCTTCATCTATCATGCGCGCTCCAGCTCCGCCGCCGCGTGACTTCAAGTTTGAAGCGCAACGCTCGCCACGACGGTGCAGTCGGAAGCTCGTCGCGAACAGCCGCATAACATCGCGCTGGAGCTGGCTTGCTATAGCTCGTTTCAACTGGTTCGTGGTACCTTGCGAGCGTGGTAGGTGGGTTGGGCTTCGGTGGCACAGCGCCGCAAGCAGCTCAGCTCTGTACGTTATGCGGCGGAGAGTCAATGAAGCGTCTCTCAATCGCTGTGGCTCTGCTCCTCGCAGTGTCAGTTGCGGTCCTTGCCGGCGCCCCCCGACCGGTACTCCTCATCCTCTCCGTGTTCATTCCGATACCGCATGCCCAGGAGCACCTGTGGTTTGACCCGCACCCAGCATTGGTGATTGCCGGCTATGAACGCGGCCTCGATGAGGATGTGTGGGTTCGATTAGGCGTGGATCTGCCTCTCCCCAACCAGTACGTCCTCGACCGAGAGCTCTATCAGGTAGTCATTTCCACTCACGTCCAATCCCACCCAGTCGTTACGCTTTCTGCCCGACTCAAGGATGGGTCGCTCTTGTCCCTCGAAGGCCCGTTCGTGTCGCGTTGCCACCCCAGTACCCCGCTAGGTCTGCATTGTTTCTTCGTTGGTCCAGCATCAGGCGCCCCTCTCTCATTTGGTGTGCGAGACTCAGAGGGAGCCGTACTTGGAACGGAGAGCCTCAGGTACCGAGTCGGACGCTATGGCACCATCTGGGAGACGGACCCTGTCTGAGCGAACACGCCGCATAACCCCTATCAGGCCCCCGGTTCTCAAGAGGCAAAGACGTCCCCTGACGCCACCTCGGCCGGGGCATCGGTGGCCGTCACCCACCACCCTCTTGGCGGTGTAGGCTAGCCGTCTGCTTGCGGCTCCCCTGTGTTCGTGGCAATAGGCGATGTTCCGTAGGCCGGAATCCGAAGCAGCCGCCTGCCACAGCAGGCTCAGCTATCTGGATCTGGTCACCAGCCGTCAGTCGAGGCGCCAGCAGCACAAGCTGAGGCGGAGCTGAGCAAGAGAAGAGGGTTCCGGTCCAACGGCTGACTAGATTGTAATGGCAGCGGGCAGCGGGGCTGGGTCCGGATCGGGCAAGCTTCGAGATGAGTGTCTGAACGCCAACTGGTTCGAGACGCTCGAAGACGCTAGAAATGAGCTTGAAATCTGGAGGACAGACTACAATGAGACCCGGCCGCACTCTTCGCTCGGAGACCTTGCTCCGGCGCAGTACGTGGCCAAGCTGATGGAATGGGCATCTCCGTGAAGTCGCGGAGCGGCCTAGCAGCGTGGACCAGGAACTGGGGGCGGGTCAACTGCTGCTTGGACTAACATAGGGACTGGTACGACAACCTGGGGCAGGTCAAAACCGAAGACTGTCTCTTAGCAAGAGCCGTCTTTGGTCCGAAATTCCTTGCCGACGTACACTCACCATCAAGCCGAGAGATCCGATGTGGTAGAGTTCGAGTCCGCGCGCCTCGAGGAGGCTGTCAGGCGATTTGACACGAGATGAAACAGACTCCCCGCTCCAATCGAGAATTCGCAGCGGTCGTAGTTATCGCGCTCGCCTTGCTCGCATGCTACGCGAACGCCTGGGACACGGCATTTCTCTTCGACGACGAGGCTTCGATCCTCCACAACCCGTCGGTCCTCTCGAACGCGCTCGTTCAGTCGCTGATCGAACCGAATGCGGGCCTGCCTCTGGGTGCCACCGTCTCGACGCGACCCGTGGCTTCTTTCAGCTTCGCCTTCAATCATTGGATCTCGGGGATGAGCCCCGCCGGCTTCCGCGCGGGGAATCTGCTCATCCACTTCGCGGCGGCCTGGATCTTGCTCCTCATTCTGCGCCACGCCTTCGAGCGATCCGGCGACAAGGCGATCCGGCGCGATGCCTTCGGACTGGCCACAGCGATTGCATTGATCTGGGCCGTCCACCCGCTCCATACGTCGGTCGTCACCTACACAGTGCAGCGCGTCGAATCGCTGATGGGGCTCTTCTATCTCGCGACCTGGCTCTGCTTCATTCGCGCAAGCGAGGCGCGGAATCGATCCGGGAAGAACGGAAGCCTCTGGGCCTCGGCCGCGATCGCCTGCTGTCTCGCCGGCATGGCCGCGAAGGAAGTCATGGTCTCTGCACCGCTGACCATCCTCCTCTACGACAGGGTCTTCGTTTCCAATTCGTTCGAGGAGGTGTGGCGACGCCACGGTCGTTGGCACCTGGGCCTCTTCGCATGCTGGGCGCTCCTCGCGTTGGTCGTCCTTCGCTTCAGTCTCGCAAACGAGGCCGTCGGCGAATACGTGGACCTGACCTGGCAGGGCTATTTCCTATCGCAGGGCTACTTCATCAGTCGCTACGTCTTCCTCGCCTTCTGGCCGATGCCGCTCGCCTTCGACTATGGCTTCACGCCCATCGGCGATCCCTTCTGGATCGCGTCCGGGATCCTCCTCGTCGCGAGTTGGGGCGCGCTCACGCTCTGGGCGTGGCGCAGAAACATGAAGGTCGCATTCCTCGGATACTTCTTCTTCGCCATCCTCGCTCCGAGTTCGAGCGTGATCTTGATCGGAACGGAAATCGCGGCCGAGCACCGCATGCATCTGGCATCGATCGTGCCGATCTGTTGCGCGCTCCTCGGAATCCACCACTGGATCACGCGCAGCGGCACATCGAAAGCAAAACCGGGCGCGCTTCCGATTCCAATCCTGGCCATCGTCGCCGTCGTCGTCGCGGGTCTCGGCCTGCGAACCTTCGATCGGAATCGCCTGTTCGCGGATCCCCAACTGTTGTGGGAAGACACCGTGGCGAAGGTCCCGGGCAATGCTCGGGCCTTGGCCGAACTCGCGAGACTCTACGGCGAGGACGCCCGCAGAGAGCGCGACCCGTCGCGGTGGCAAGTCCTGATGCACAAGGCCGCCGAGACGGCCAATCGCGCCATCGAAGCCGACCCGGGCTATGGCCAAGCCTACACGGCCCGCGGCCGTCTCCGGCTCGCAGGCGGAGACGCTGACGGCGCCCTCGAAGACCTCGCGACGGCCATCAAGATCTTCCCGGGCGAAGCTGGCGCCTACAGGAGTCGTGGACAGGTCCTGCACCAGAGCGACCCGATCGCCGCCGAGGCCGACTACACGATGGCGCTCCAGCTCAGGCCCTCGGGCGTCATGGCGGCGATCAATCGCGCAGCGCTGCGTATGTCGATGGGCAAGGTCGAGTTGGCCCTCGAAGATTACGAGCACGTGCTCCGCTATCGCCCCGACCACGCGATGGCCTGGTCCAATCGCGGCATCGTTATGGAACAACTCGGCCGCTATTCCGAAGCGCTCGCGAGTCGTGAGCAATCCCTGATCTACTATCGAAAGCTCGACTTCCAACAAGGCGTCGAGGAGGAGCGCGCCGCCGTCGCGCGGTTGAAGGCGGTCGTCCGAAGCTCGGAGTAGAGCGCAGCGGGGTTGCCGGGGGAGCAGCGCGCCAAGAGCCGACCCGACGGACGCTGAGGAAGAGGGTGCAGCCTGGCTGGTCGCGGATGAGCTGGTTCTCGACGAGGTGGCGGTAGACCGTCGAGGCCCGCAGGGGCGTAAGTGAACCAAGCGGGGTTCCGGGTTACCCAGCCAAGTAGCAGGGTGGCAACGCGCCCGAATTGACGAGCGATATGGCCCGACCCGGTCGATTTGGTCCGATCCAGGGCAAGCATGATGGCGGTGGGTATGTGGATGTGGCGGAGGCGCTTCCTCGCGAGGCCGTAGGCCGCTGGCAAGCCGTGTCTCGCCCCGCTCGACCTACCCCCGCCCCAGCCTCTCCAACACCACCGGCGTCACATACCTCGACAGGCTCCGCCGCTGCTCCAGCGCCTTGGCCTCGAGCTTGGCGAGGTCGTCCGGCGTGAAGAAGGCGGCGACACCAGCGGAACTACGTTCGCCCGACACGGTCGTGAGCTTCGGAGACTTCCTGCGCGACATCAGGTGCTGCACGACAGCCCATGCGACACAGTTTCCGAGTGACCGCATCTCGCTCTTGGCCCGCGTTCAGTTGCTTCGTCTCCGCGGTCGTCACCGTCAGCTCCGGGTGAGTCCTCGGGCCCTGCTGACGCTTGCGAGGGCCGGCCTTCGGAGCGGGTCGGCGTTGCTCGGCTGCCATGGCGAGCAGGCTAGCAGAGGAGTCCGCTGCTCGGCCCACGCCGAACAGCCCGGGACAGTATCGGGCGGGCGTGGGCAGTGCCATCAAGACTGAGAGACGGGTAGCCTCAACTCAGCTCTCGTCTGGGACCCTACCTGCTCGTGGCCACCGCGACGCTCTGGGTGTAGGTGATGCGGTGAGCGGCCTTGATTCCGCCGCAGCCCCCCAGACTCTGCCGACACTTCCGAGTGTCGCGTGTCCGCTGACCCGCCCAGCAGCGTGGACCAGAAACTGGGGGCGGGTCAAACCCTACCCGCGCCTAACATAGGAACTGGTACGATAGGCTGGGGCAGGTCACTTAGACCACCCAAATGTCCAACTTCTGCTGACGGGAAACACTACGAGCAGTACGTGGAGCCGCTCAATGTCCTCGCTGACTCGCACACTGAGGCGAATGTTCGAGATTGGGCGCGGGATCAGCTCCGCCGAATCGAGGCTTCGATTCAGCACGAGCAGAAGCGCGAAGCGGAAAGGGAGCTGGGCCGCTACTAGCGCGCTGCAAGTTGCGCTGATCAGCCAAAATCGCCGCTGCAGAACCTGTTGCTGGCCGCCATCGCAAAGTAGGCAGCTGTCTTCCAGGAGCTAGGGTTGCTGTGTTGTCGGCTCTCGGCCTCGGCGATCAAATGAGCCTTCACCGTCTCGCTCCCGCTTTGAGATAGAAGGCGATTCAGTCGATGTCTGATCTCCGCCATCTCGACTCCGCCGAGTTCGGAGTACAGGAGGAACAGATCTAACCTGCTCGCGTGAGTCTCGACGCAACTCGCCAAGTCGCTACTCCAAGATTCAGGCGCCGTGATCCTGTAAACCAGCACTGGTCCAGCGTGCAGATACTCTATGTCAGCGTCGAGCCATCTCTCGGAGCCCAGCCGATGGAAGTAGGGATGGAGGATCTGCTCGCCTGCTTCGGCTGGGTAGTACGAATGCTTGATCCGATTGCAGTCGGCGCAACACGGAATCAGGTTCATGGGCACAACGGACAGTTCGGGGAAGTAATCCTTTGGTAGATAGTGATCGATGGAGGACGCAATCCGATGCGCGCAGAGTGGGCAGATACCGTGAGGAGGAGACGCGAGGATAAGATCGTAGACGGCGCGGCCTGGGGATCGCCTCCTGACCATGCTGCGCGAGTAGATGTTCTTGAGTTCTTCCTCTGTAACATCGTCAATCGAGTGCGGTGCATAGCTGTGAAGACGCATTTGAGCTCCGCAGTCGGCGTACTCTGCGGAGAAAGTCTCTACGTCTGCTGACGCCGACTCAAGTCGCGCTCTCAGGTTGAGGTCACGGGTTGATCTCACGCAGCGCTGAAAGTGCTCACTTGCGTCTATTTCCGGGGGAGGCAGGCTAATCATCGTTCGCGTCGTGCGCGCGAGACATCGCCCTGAGAAGGGCGCGGCCCTCTGCGCCAATTTCTCCATCGAAATCGTGCAGGACTTGCTCGTAGCCCGCGTTCAGTGCGCCAGCGGAAAGGAGCTTGTGGTACCCACTCTGAGTCACTTCTAGCCCGAAGACCTCGCGGGTCAGAATCCCGACATTCTCTGCGAATGTCTCAATGGAAGGTCGCGTGGCAGTGACGAGATCGCCTGTGCGCCGGAATAGCCACACGCACTTCTTCGGCACCTCCTGCAGTACCACGGGCGAGTGTGTCGCGATGATTGCCACGCCGTTTCGCTGTCGTAGGAGGTCTGAGAGCGCGCGGACGAACGAGCTTAGAAGGGGCGGGTGAAGGTGGCTCTCGGGTTCATCGATTAGAACCAGAGAGCGCTCGTCGATTGTCTGAACCAACCGCGCGGTTGCGAGCAATACGATCTTATGGCCTGAGCTGAGTGAGTCGAAGATTTCCTCGGCCGCTGAGTTCGAGGTGAATGTGCCTTCGCGATCGTCCGGGTCTGCGATTCCGAGATCCGCGAATCCCGGATCAGAGCTCAGCGTGGAAAGCGCTGTCTTCCACCTACGGAGCCGCTTGCCAGTGGAGCAGCTGCGTAGTGCCGAGGCGAACTCACCTTGCAGCTCGTCGAGGGACTTGATGGTGCGATGCGTCTGGTCCGCCGGGATTGGTTCGTTCGAACCGGCGTTGGGATCATTCGCTACCTGCGAGCCGATGTACCGGTAGCGCATCCCGCCTCGCACGTCGGCGAAACGACTCGGGTCGAATCTATCGAAGATGCTGAACGAAACGACTACTAAGTTCGCGAAACGTGCTGGCGATCGGTCCAGGTAGGGAAGGTCGCCGGCGTCCAGGTCCGGCTCGGATTCAAACGCGAATCTTCCGTCTGCGGTGGCGTTCGCAGCGTGCGAACTACCGACAAGCGCTTCTGCCATATCAGACAGGAGGCGAGTCTTGCCAACACCGTTCCGGCCAATAATCGCATGCACGTTGGTTGGCGGTTGTGAGTTTGGCTCGACGTCGAAGGCAAGCGGATCCTTGAAATAGCTCGTGTGGAAGCGAAACGAATAACGCGAAAGTCTCGCATCCCCCTCGTAGTGCCAGTGGGAATTCGGCCTCCACATCGTTCGTTGCAACCGAGCGCAGGGCCGATGTCTGCATTGCTCTCTGATTTTGAAAGCGGCTCCAGATCTCGCGGTCGTGTACGCAATCCCTAATCGCAGTCAGAAACTCGTTTCGGGAATCGAGATGTAGCTCGGAGAGGGTCTCGTAGTAGTTTCGGTCCTGCCCGAGCGAGCAGTAGTCATCCGATAGTTCGCTGAAGCGCGACGGGACGTCTACGCGACCCTGTTCCATCTCTGTTGAGACGATCTTGACTGCGCCAATATCGTGACGCGTGCCATCTGCATCAAAGAGATGCACTTCGAACATTGTCTGGAAGTGGTAGTCGTCCCAGTTGTCGATCCGAAGCACGCACTTGTTGTGCGCCTCACTCGGTACGCCCTGGGTTCTCGGGATGACAATGAATCTCATGGGCCCTCGACTTGGTTTGCGACAGTTGTCGTCGGCATCCGTCTGGAGATGCCCGCAGGAACCCTATCACGCGAGCCCTTCGGTCGTCGAAGGAAGAAGGAGTACTTGGCCAGCAGGGCCGCCTAGGAAGAAACTGAAAACTGTCTCTTAGGCAGAGCCGTCTTTGGTCCGGAATAGCTCGCCGACGGACACCTCCAGCTGACTCCCATCTGGGGATCTAACTCAGAGGCCGGTACCCGTTTGGCGGGGCTTGCCAGTGCCTCCCGAGAACTGAGGCGTTTTGAATGACAATATCCCGGTCGGCCAGCTCAAGCCGGCCTTCTGCCGGCAGCGGAGGCGAGCGTCACATTCGCGATCTGGATCCGAGAGAGGTGCGGCTCGCGAGGCGTGATCCGAGTCGCTTTTCCGAAGAAAGCCGAGCCAGACCAAGAAATCGTCTCGCGCGGTGCACTGTGCTCCCCCAGTGCTCCCCCAGCACGAGACAGCTCCGAGGCGGTGTCCGCGGTGGACCTCGCAACCGCTCGATAAGACTCTCGAATCCCTGCACCGAGAAAATGGTCGGGGCGACTGGATTTGAACCAGCGACCTCTTCGTCCCGAACGAAGCGCGCTACCAGGCTGCGCCACGCCCCGACTGGCGGCGGAGTATGGCGTCTTCTCACGGTGGTCTCAAGCGCGGGCTGGGTTGAGCGGTCTTTCGGGTCCCCAGGCGGCCTCGCGGGTCGCCTGGTCGCGCCTGTACGGCATCCTCGACGGGATGCTGCGCGCCGCGCCGCGTTGCTTCTATTATGCGGCTGTGCAGCTGTGAGGGTGGGCGGGTGCGCGGTGGGCTGGATCGCCGCCTGGCGTCACCGGCCGGGACCGTTTTGGGGGGCGCTTGGCGAGCTGGCTCGGGAGCGATGGCGTACTCACGGGTAGCCTGATCACGGCGCTGCTCGCCTGCGGCCTCTGCGTCACCGCACTGTGTCCTCGCTGGATCATCCGGTTTCCGCGCAGCGTGCTGTCGCTGCTCGCACTCGTCACGCTGGTTGCGACGAGTGCTCTGGTCGGTGTCGATCCTCTACGGGTGAACGTCAGCATCGATCCCTCCACCGAGCCTCTGCTGCCGGCCGGTGATCCCGGTCAGGCGCTCTACCGCACGGCGGTGCTCGACTTCGGTGATGATGAGCTCTACGCGATCGCGGTCGAGTGTGGGGAAGTCTTTAGCGTCGAGTGTCTCTCGGCGATCGATCGGGTCTCAGCTGCCGTGGCGAGACTCGAGGGCGTGCGCTCGGTCCAGAACCTGCTCGACGTCACTTCCTTTCGCTATGTCGCGGAGCGCGACTGGATCGAGATCCGCCCCTTCATCGAGCAGATTCCAAGCCAACCGGCAGCGCTTGCCCAGTTGCGTGAGCGTGCGCTGCGAGACCCCGTCTACCGCCACACGCTCGTTGCCCCTGATGCCACGGCGGCCGCCATCAACCTGAGCTTTCGCAAGATGAGCGATGCGCAGTTCATCGCCTCCGGGCTCGATCGCGAGGTGAGAGAGATCCTGGAACGCGAGTCGGCCGGCGACCTGCGCTTCTACGTCGCCGGGCGACCACACGTCAAGGTCCAGGTCTACCGCGGCATCCTGCGCGATCTGCGGCTGCTGATTCCGTTGGCGATACTCGTGATGGCGAGCGTGCTCTGGGCCTTCTTCGGCATGCTGCGTGGCGTGTTGCTGCCACTCGGCAGCGCTGTGGCGGGCAATCTCTGGACGTTTGGCGTGATTGCCTGGCTAGACGAGCCGCTCACGCTCTTGACCGGGCTGCTGCCCCCGACGCTGCTCGCAATCGGCAGTGTCTACGGGGTTCACGTCTTCTCGCGCTACGAGGAGGAGGCGGCCCGCGCACCGAGTGCTCCGGCTGCCGCCCTGCGCTGTCTCGAGCACGTTCGTGTGCCCGCGTTGATTGCCGGTCTCACTACGGTGATCGGCTTTGCGGCGCTCCTCATCTCGGACGTGCCGGCTGTCGGCGAGCTCGGCCTCTACTCGATGTTGGGCATCGCCTCCAATACGCTGATCGCGCTCAGCGGCATTCCCGCCGTTCTGGCGCTGCTGCCGCTGCGCACGGCGCCGGTCAGCGGTGAAGCGGACGCGGTGCATGCGGGCGCTCACGCGCGCTTTGCGGGCTGGCTCGGGGGTGGGCTCGATGCGCTGCTCGCCCGTCTGGCACGGGGCGTCGCGCATCGCGCGAGCGGGGTTGTCGCCCTCTGTCTCGCCCTCACTGCGCTGGCAGTACTGGCGATTCCGCGTATCGCGGTCGACACCGACTATCTCTCCTACTTCGACGAGCACGATCCCGTGCGGCTCGACTTCGAGGCGGTGAACCGGCTGCTGGCCGGCGCCGTACCGATCTATCTGGTGCTCGAGGGCACGGGGCCGGGCAGCTTTCGCGAGCCCGATCTGCTGCGCGCCGTGCAGGCGCTCCAGGCGGATATCGACCACGTGCCCGGCGTGAGCCGGACTCTGTCGTTCATCGACACGTTGCGCCAGCTCAATCGAGCCTTCCAGGCAGACGACGCGTCTGCGGAGCGGGTTCCCGATACGCGGCCGGGTGTCACGGAGCTCCTGTTCATGCTGCCCAAGGCAGAGCTGAGCCGTTTCATCACCGTGAATCACGGTCGGGCCAATCTCATCGTGCGTACGGGTGAAGTCGGTTCGGCGGCCATCCTCAGGCTGGTGGAAGGGCTGGAGCGCATCGTTGCCGATCACCCATTGCCGCGCGGTGTGGGCGTGGCCATCACCGGCAACACGGTCTTGCTCTCCCGCAGCGCCGACGGCATCGCCCGTCGTCAGCCGTGGAGCGTGGGCCTGGCCTCCGCCGCCATCTTCCTGATCATCGGTCTCGGCCTGAGATCACCCGCACTGGCCGCTGTCGCGATGATTCCGAATCTGATTCCGGTGTTGGTGTTCTTCGGAGCGCTCGGCTTTGGCCTGGCGCCGCTCTCGCTGCCCACCAGTCTGATCGGCAGCATGGCACTGGGCATTGCCATCGATGACACGGCACACTTTCTGGTGCGCTACCGCGCCGAGCGGCGGCATGGCGCCGACCCCGGACAGGCGGCGCTGCTCTGCAGTCGCTTCGTGGGCCGACCGATCGTGATCACGTCGCTGATGCTCTGTGCCGGGTTCCTGGTCGTGATGGGCTCGCAGTTCGCCACGCTGCGTGAGTTCGGTGCACTCTCGGCCTTCACCATGGCGGTCTGTCTGGTGACAGACCTCGTCCTGTTGCCCGCCGTGCTGGTCAAGCTCGAGCCGCGCTAGAGGCGCGGCCGGAAAGTCCCCCGTTGTACCGAGGGCGCGGCTGCGGTTCTCTGGCTAGGCGCGCGACCGAGAGGTAGCCGTAGTTACGGCGCAGGGAGCGGAACGCAGCCAGAGAGCCGCAGACGTGCCCGAATGCAGGGGGATTTTCCGGCTGCGCCTCTAGTGCGAGGCCGCCAGGCGTCGCGGGTCGAAGTGTGTTGGCGACAGCCGGATATCGGGCTGGATCTCGAGCACTTGTAACCGCGTGTAGGAGTCGAGGCGCAGGTGGGTCATGGTGCTCGTCATCGGTACCCAGGCGTGCTTGATACGCTTCACGTGCTCGAGCGGAGAGACGAGTTGCTTGACCTCGATACCGCGTGCGTCCCAGTAGCGCGTAAGCAGCGGGATGGAGCGAGCGATGTCGATCGTGATCTCGAAGTGAGAGTACTGCGAGCGGGTCTCGGGTCTCGGGGTGGCGCGGATGACGAAGCAGTCGCGTGCGTGGTACCGGATATCGGGCATGCGCTGATAATGGGCGTCTTCGAGCTCGCGCGGCAATATGTCCTCGACGCTGAAGTCGCTGCCGAAGATGGTCTCGCCCCGCAGGTTCACGCGACGCACGAGACGGTTGCTGCTGCGGTAGACGAACTGGTCGTTGACCCGGTCCAGGTTGTTGATGACCAGATAACCCGAGTGCCGGATATCGAAGGGTGCCGTGTAGAGCAGCAGCGACTTCGAGAGCACGACGTCGTCGAGTGGCCGGTCGTCGGGGCCGCGGAAGCTCTGAAACCACATCTCGAATTCCGTGGCCTGCGCGTTGCCCGCGCGATCGCCCGAGGTGAGTCGTGCTCGCTGCAGGTAGGAATCGAAGCGGTTCTCGAGCACGCGGGCGTAGATATCGCGTCCGCTGAGCTGCGGACTGGTCTCGACACCGCCGGCGCGGCCCGCGAGCGCCCAAGCCGCGGCGAGTGCCACCAGAGCGAGCGAGATGCCCCGCATGTCGCCATCCCCCGGAGCCCACTCGGGCTCGGCTTCTACACTAGCCCGGACCCTTCGCGCGCGTCCGGCCGCATTCCTCAAGTCAGCTTCAGATGGCTGCGCTCGGGGACAGCGGGGATCAGCGCCTTGCTGCGCGGCGCAGCGAGTCGATCGCGACCTTGTAGTCGGAGGTGCCGAATACGGCCGTTCCGGCGACGAACACATCCGCGCCCGCACGCGCGGCGTCGCCGATCGTCTCGACCTTGACGCCCCCGTCCACCTCGAGGTCCACCTGCAGGCCGCGCTCGTCGATCCAGCGCCGCAGGGTTGCGATCTTGGGTAGCGTCGTGTGGATGAATTGCTGCCCGCCGAAGCCGGGATTGACGCTCATCAGCAGTACCTGATCCACCTCCTCGAGCACCGGCTCGAGCGCCACCGCCGGCGTGCCGGGGTTGATCACCGCGCAGGCGCGCACGCCGGCCTCGCGAATCTTCTGCAGGCTGCGGTGCAGGTGCGGCGAGGCCTCGACGTGGACGCCCAGCGTGCTGGCGCCGGCCGCGATGAAGTCGTCGATGTAGCGTTCCGGTGCCTCGATCATGAGATGCACGTCGAGCGGCAGATCGGTGCAACGTCTGACCGCCTCGACCACGACGGGACCGATGCTGATGTTCGGCACGAAGCAGCCGTCCATCACGTCGACGTGGACGCAGTCGGCCCCCGCGCGCTCGATGGCGTGGATCTCCTCGGCCAGCTTCGAGAAGTCGGCGGAAAGAATGGACGGGGCGATTCTCACTTGCTCGTCGTCTTGTTTCTGCTGCTGGCCCATGTGTGCTCGTCGTCGATCAGTCGATTCGAATGATTCGCGCTGCGAAGAATCCGTCGCTGTCTTGCACGTGCGGGAAGCACCGCAGGAAGCCGTCGTCGTCGAGCACCGGCGAGAGTGTCGCTGGCAGCTCGGCCTTCGACGCCAGGCGGAACGAAGGATGGTTCGCGAGAAAGCCCCGCACGACGTCTTCGTTTTCTTCGCATAGGATGGTGCAAGTACTGTAGACGAGAGTGCCGCCCGGTCTCAAGACTTCGGCCCCACTCTCGAGAATCGCCCGCTGCAGGTCGGCGAGCTGCAGCGGGTCACCGGGCCGAAGCCGCCAGCGGGCGTCGGGATTGCGGCGCAGCGTTCCGAGCCCGGAGCAGGGGGCATCGACCAAGATGCGATCGAAGCGGGCGCCTTCGGGCGGTGCGGCCAGGCCGGCGTCTGTCGGCAGGTCGGTCAATGGCTCGGCGGCGTCGCGTCGCAGCGTGCTGATGCCGGAGAGCCCGAGCCGGCGGGCACTGCGGGCCACCAGATTCAGGCGCTGGGCGTTGCGGTCCAGTGCGAGCACACGCCCGGCCTCGCTCTGTGCCTCGGCGATGGCGGTGGTCTTGGTGCCCGGCGCGGCGCAGACGTCGAGTACGCGGTCGTCCGGCTGGACGTCGAGGAGCTCCAGCACCAGCTGAGAGGCCTCGTCCTGCACGGTGTACTCGCCGGACAGGAAGAGCGGATCTCGTCCTGGATCGCCCTTGCGTCCGAGCACGATTCCGTTGGGGGCGAGCTGGCACGCCCGAGCCGCCGGGAAGTTGCCGCGCAGCTTCTCGAGTAGCCGATCGCGATCGCCGCGTTTTCGGTTGGCGCGGATGGTGAGCGGCGGTGGCTCGTTGCAGGCGCGTGTCAGGGCGGCTGCCGCCTCGGCGCCGTAGTCCGACAGCCAGCGCTCGGCGATCCAGCGCGGCAGCGAGAGCGCGTGCTCCAAATGGCCGAGCGCGTCTTCTTCCAGCTCCGGGAACGCGACTTGGTCTGCATCCCGGGCCAGCCGCCGGAGCACCGCGTTGACGAGCCCGGTTGCCCGCTCTGCGCCGAGTGCCCGTGCACAGCGCACCGATTCGTCGACGGCCGCCGTGTTGGGAATGCGATCGCTGAAGCAGATCTGGTAGAGGCCGATGCGCAGCGTGGTGATGACCAACGGCTCGAGCTCCGCCAGGTCGCGATCGAGCGCGCTGCGCAGCAGGTAATCCAGGCGTCCACGCCAGCGCAGGGTTCCGTAGACGAGCTCGGTAGCGAGCGCGCGGTCTGCGCTGGCGAGGTTGCTGTGCGCGAGCGCCTCGTGCAGGGCGAGATCCGCATAGGCGCGAACGCGCTCGACGCGCTCGAGCACGCGCACGGCGATCAGCCGCGCGAGCGTCGGGCCGCCGCCGCGCCGCCGCCCGCCGCCGCTGCCGTTGGTGCTGTCCGGCCGCCCACGGCCGGGTCGGTGCCTCACGTTACTCATCGGCTCCGGTCTGTTGCACGCCCAGGCGCACTCCATCGGCAAGCGGGCGGCCGCGCAGAAAATCGGCAGCCTGCAAGATTCGCCCGCCCGGGCGCTGAACCTCCAGCGGCAGCAGCCAATCGTCGCCGGTGGCGATTTGCAGCGCCGGCTCCCCGCTCGTGCTCGCCACGCGCGCGGTGCCCGGCTCCGCCGCCGCGCGTGCTCCCGAGCAATCCGCCCGCGCGCGCAGGATACGCAACACCTCCGGCCGCTCGCCAGCGGCGGCGGGCAAATGGGTGAAAGCGCCGGGACGGGGCGCCAGCGCGTGAATGCGGTGCACCAGCGTGCGGCTGCTCTGCCGCCAGTCGAGCAGGCCGTCCCGCTTCTCGAGCTTGGGCGCGACGCTGGCCCGAGCGTGGTCCTGCTCGCTCCAGCCCACCGTGTCGCAGCTGATCTGGTCGAGAACCTCCGCGATGGCGTCGGCTGCCAGCCGCGAGAGCCTTTCGGTCAGCTCGGCGGTGTTCTCCTGCTCCTCGATCTCGATCTCGCGCACCAGCGCCACGGGGCCGGCGTCCATCTCGCGCTCGAGTCGCATGATCGAGACGCCTGTTCGGTTCTCGCCGTTGAGGATTGCCTGGGCGACGGGCGAAGCCCCGCGGTACTTGGGAAGCAGGCTGGCGTGGGCGTTGATCATATAGCCGAACGCGGGAAGCGTTCTGACGCGTTTCGCAATGAACTGCCCATACGCCACCACCACGCCGAGGTCGGGTTCGTGCTCGCGCAGCGCCTCCGCGACCTCCGGGTCGCCCACGCGTTGCGGCCGGAGCAGCGGCACGCCGGCAGCGAGTGCCAGCTCGGAGACCGGCGAGGGGGACTGCTTGCGTCCGCGTCCGCGTCCGCGGTCCGGCTGGCTCACCACTGTCACGACCGCGTGGCGGCCCTCGAGTAGTCGCTCGAGGCTCGGAATCGCCACCTGGGGTGTGCCGAAGAAGGCGATGCGAAGGTTTCGGGCAGGCAGCGGAGACTACTCCTCTTGCTCGAGCGTGAGCTGCTTCTTCCGCTTCTTGACGTACAGGCTCCGTTTGAGGCGACTGATGCGATCGATGAACAGGATGCCGTCGAGGTGATCGAGCTCGTGTTGCAGGCAGACCGCGCGCAGCCCCTCGGCCTTCTCGACGATCTCCGCACCGTCGAGATCGGTGGCCTTGATCGTCACCTCGGCCGCTCGTTCGACATCGGCCGTGTAGTCGGGAACCGACAGGCAGCCCTCCTCCCAGGTGATCACGCCCTGCCGGTGAACAATCTCCGGATTGATCAGCGTGAGCGGATTGCGCTCGCCCCCCTCGTCGTTCCAGCCGGTGTCGATCACGAACATTCGCACCGCCGCACCGAGTTGTGGCGCCGCGAGGCCGATGCCCGGCTCGTCGTACATCACATCGCACATGTCGCGCGCCAATGCGCGGATCTCCTCGTCGATCGTAGCGATGGGCTCGGACACGCGCTTGAGGCGCGGATCGGGGAACTGGAGCACTTCCCGTAGAGGCATGACGTTGCGTCCCTGTCCGGCTGCGGGCTGGTCCCCTGTCCGGCCCGGGCGCGTCGCGAGCGGGAGAGCAGGGGGTGAAGGCGTGTAACCTGGCGTTCTGGATAGGTTTTCGATTTATAGCATGTTGATTGGATCGACGTCCACCACGGCCTGGATGCCCGGTCCAAGACGCCGGGCCGCCGCGTTGAGATGGTGCGACGCGTGTCGCACCGCCTGCGAGTCGGTGCCCTTCGCGAGAAGCTGGAACCGGTAGCGGCCGCGCAGGCGCGGCAGCGGGGCCGGGGCGGGGCCGAGGATCTCGCAAGCGGAGCCCGCGGCCTGGGCACGCGCCGAAGCCGCCAGGGCTTCGGCAGCCTTGTGGGTCTGCTCCTGATCTTCACCCGAGACCATCACCTGTGTGAGGCGGCCGAATGGCGGATAGCCGAGCGTCGCTCGATGGCCGATCTCCTCGTGATAGAAGACCTCGTAGTCGTGCTGCACCACCGGTCGAATCGCGTAGTGGTCGGGGACAAAACTCTGCAGCACGACGCGTCCCGGCGCGGCGGCCCGACCCGCTCGGCCCGCCACCTGCGTGAGGAGCTGAAAGGTTCGCTCAGCAGCTCGGAAGTCGGGCATGTGCAGTCCGAGGTCGGCGGAAATGACACCCACCAGGCGCACGCCCGGAAAGTCGTGTCCCTTGGCGACCATCTGGGTGCCCATGAGGATGTCGATTTCGTTTCGGCGTAGGCCGCCAAGTACCGACTCCACGTGTCCTCGACGCTGTGCGGTGTCGCGATCCAGACGCGCCAGACGGGCCTGCGGAAAGCGGGCCCTCACCTCCTCCTCCAATCGCTGGGTACCGGTGCCGAGCAACGCGGTGTCGGGTTGGCCGCAGCCTCCGCAGTGCTCCGGCGGCGGCTTGCCAAAGTCGCAGTAGTGGCAGCGCAGTCGCTGGTCGGCGGCGTGGTAGACCAGCGCCACGTCGCAGGCCGGGCAGCGCTCGGCGAAGCCGCAATCGAAGCAAAAGACCTGTGTGGAGAAGCCGCGGCGGTTGAGGAAGAGGATGCTCTGTCCACCTTCGGCGAGTGTCTGCTGCATGGCGCGTCGCAGGGACTTCGAGAGGATCAGCTTGTGGCCGCGCGGCTGGCGCCGCCGCTCGGCCGTCAGGTCGACGATCTCGACGGCCGGAAGCGGTCGGCCGGCGATACGTCGCTGCAGTACCAGTCGCTTGATTTCGCCGTTCTCTGCCCGGTGGCGGGTTTCGAGCGCGGGCGTGGCCGAGCCGAGGATCACCGGGCAGCCCGCCAGTGCTGCGCGCCGTTCGGCCAGACCGCGGGCGTGGTAACGGAAGCCCTCGTCGTTCTTGTAGGCGGAGTCGTGCTCCTCATCGATCACGATGACACCGAGCTTCTCCAGCGGAGCGAAGAGCGCGCTGCGCGCGCCGACGGCGATGGGCGTATCACCCGTGCGCAGTCTCTGCCATTGCTCGAGGCGCTCACCGGGCCGGAGCCCGCTGTGGAGCACCGCGAGCTCATCGCCGAAGCGCGCGCGCAGCCGCGCCACGATCTGGTGCGTCAACGTGATTTCGGGCACCAACACGAGCGCTTGGCGGCCCGCCGCCAGGGCCTCGGCGACGGCTCGCAGGTACACCTCGGTCTTCCCGCTGCCCGTGACGCCATGGAGCAGAAAGCGCTGAGGGCGCCGCTCGCGAATACAGCAGCAGATGGGCTCGAGCGCGGCCGACTGCTCCGCGCTGAGCGTGGGTGCCTGGTCGCGCTCGACCGCCGGGCCCAGCACGTTGCGCGGAACTTCGCGCTGATTGATCTCGACCATTCTTCGCTCGACGAGGGCGCGTAGCTGCGCGGGTGTGGCGGCCGTGCGCAAGCCGATCTCGTGGGTGGCCAGCGTGCCGAGCTCGGCCAGTCGGCGGAGCAGGGCGGCCTGCTTCGGGGCACGGGCCAGCTCTGTCAGGCAGGTGTGCTCCACATCGAGATCGGCGCGCAGTCTGGCTACGCGCTCCGTCTTCACACGCGCGCGCGGGCCACGCAAGCGACTGCCGCGCCGCACCAGCCCGTCGCTCACGAGCGTCTCCAGCAGCGCGGCGGCTCCGGGAAGGCGCCGGCGCAGATCGGCTTCGTCCACAGGGCCGCGATCGAGCGCTGCGAGTAACTCGCGGGCCGCACCCTGCACGGCACCGCTTCGCAGCGCTTCACAGCCGCGGGGCAGCAGTGCCAGGTCGCGTATGAGGCTCGGCGCCGAGCCCGCCGGCAGGGCTGTTGCCAGCGCCAGGCCGACCGGGCAAAGAGCGTCTTCGGCGGCCTCTCGCAGCAGGTTCATCAGCGCAAGCGAGAGCACGGGCTCGCTATCGAGCACCTGCTCGAGCGTGGCCAGGGCGGCGCGCTCCTCGCCGAGCCGGTTATGCTCCGGCCCGGCCGTCTCGCGAGGTGAGGCGCTCGTCGAGCGTTCGACCACGACGCCAGTGAGCCGACGGCCGGAGAACGGCACCAGCACACGGTGCCCCGGCAGGGCGTCGGCGGCCAGCTCGTTTGGCACCGCGTAGGAGAAGAGGGAGTCGATGGGGACGGGAAGCGCTACGCGAACGACCTCGCAGGTGGTCTGTGCGAAGAGCGGGTCGGTCATCGCGGCATTGTAGCGGGCCGCGTTGGCTCGGTGGCGATGCGGCTCAGCGCGCCGCGCTGCCCGCTTCGCAGCCCGGGGAGAGAGCATGCCGAGCAACAGAACACGGCGCCGCGTGCGGGGAAAGGGCGGGAGTCGCGTGCGTGTCGAGCGCGGTCGCGGCGGTCGGCGGCTGATCGTCGATGAGACCTTCGCCTCTTTCTACCGCCCCGGTAGCGCGACTACCGGCTCGGTCTGGGACGCCATCGCGGCGCCACTGCTCGCGCTCCCGGCCAGCGCCCGGCGTTCGGTACTGCTGCTCGGCTTGGGGGGTGGAAGCGCGGCGCGCATCGTGCGTGCGCTGGCACCCGAGGCGCGCATCGTCGGCGTCGAGCTCGACCGCGAAGTCGTCGAGGCGGCGCGTCGCTGGTTCGACCTGGACGACCTCGATCTGGAGCTCGTGGTTGGCGATGCCCTCGACTTCCTGCAGCGCGAGGAATCGCGCTTCGACGTGATTCTGGAGGATGTCTTCATCGGACGTGGTGACCGGGTCCGCAAGCCCGATTGGATTCCGCTGCCGGGACACGCGCTCGCGGCCGCCCGGCTTCGGCCCGCAGGACTGCTCGTCAGCAACACCCTGGACGAGTCGTCTCGCGTGGCGAACGGGTTGAGAACGCTCTTCCCCTCGCTGGTGAGCATCGAGGTCGCGGACTACGACAACGTCGTCTTCGCCGCCGGTCCCCAGACGTTGAACGCGCGAGCCCTGCGCGCCGCTGTGGCCCGTGACGCCCTGTTAGCCGGCACGCTACCCGCGCTGCGCTTCCGGAGTCTGACTAGCGCTCGTCCTCGAGAAACTGCAGCACGATCTGATTGAAGCGCTCCGCAGACTCGACCATCACGAGATGACCGCCATAGCCGATGGTGACGAGCCGTGAGTCGGGAATCAGCGCGGCCAGCTCGCGATGCAGCTTGGGGGGCGTCACGGCATCGCGTCGACCGCACACGATGAGGGTTCGATGCGAAATGTCGGCGAGTCGCTCGTAGGCGTCGTGCTCGATGCAGGCGCGGCACTGGCGGGCGAAGAGATCGGCCGAGACCGGTGTGTCGTCACGCAGGAAGAATCGGGTCATGGCGTCGATCAGATCGTGCTGCTCGAGGGTCTCATCCTGTAGCGTCCAGAGCAGGCGATCGCGAACCAAGGCTTCCGCTGGCAGATCGAGGCCTGCCAGCTCCGCCCAGTGCTCCAGCAGCATGCGCCGCTTGGTATCCGGTCGCGCGTAGGTGCCGACCAGCGCCAGGCGTTCTACGCGCTCGGGCCAGCCCAGAGCGAGTTCCTGGGCCGTCATTCCGCCCATGAACGTGCCCAGGAAGTCGGCTCGCTCGATCTCCAGAGCGTCCATCAGCTCGACCGTGTCCCGGGCGAGGTCGACGGTCGAAAAAGCCGAGCCGGGATCCTGGCTCCCCGCGACGCCGCGGTTCTCGAAGATGAGCACAGGACGGCTCTCGCAGAACGCCGGCACCTGCAGCGGCAGCCAGCCCGCGCAGGAGCCGGCCATCCCCATGATGAGCACCAGCGGCACGCGGTCGTCGCGCTCGAAGTCGCCGTGGCGCTCGTAGTAGACGGTTCGATTGCGGAGCTCGACGTATGCCATGCGTCGCTCGATGATAGGTGCTGGCCGCGGTGTCTGGGAAGGGTGGCTAAAAAAGTCTCAGCTACCCATCTTCTTCAGATTCGAGAGAACGCCCTTGGCCACGGCCTTGAGCGTCTCGAAGACGCCCTTGCCGGTGGTGGCACAGGCCTCGAATTCGGGCACGCCCGCGGCGTTGAGCAGCCGCTTCATCTCCTCGAGGGGGGCGGCATTGGGCAGGTCCCGCTTGTTGTACTGGATCACGTAGGGGATCTTGTTGAGCTCGTAGCCCTGCTCGGCCAGATTGACCTGCAGGTTGTCGAGGCTCTCGACGTTGGCCTCCATGCGCTCGATCTGGCTGTCGGCCACGAATACGACGCCGTCGACACCCTTGAGAATCAGCTTACGGCTGGCGTCGTAGAAGACCTGACCCGGAACCGTGTATAGGTGGAAGCGTGTCTTGAAGCCGCGGATTTCTCCGAGCGCCAGCGGGAGGAAGTCGAAGAAGAGGGTTCGCTCTGTCTCGGTCGCGAGCGAGATCATCTTCCCCTTCACATCCGGATTGGTCTTGCTGTAGATGTGCTGCAAGTTCGTCGTCTTGCCACACAGGCCGGGGCCGTAGTAGACGATCTTGCAGTTGATCTCGCGAGATGAGTAGTTGATGAACGACATTGGCCTCGGGCGCTCAGTCGGAAAATAGATTGTCGATATCGTCGTCGGTGATTTCGGCGAACGGGCTGCCAGCCGCGGCGGCATCCGCCTCCGACTGTTTCCTGATCTCCTCGAAGATCTAGGCCAGCTCCGCGCCCGCCTTCTTTACCCGCAGTCGCACGAGTCCGAGCGAGCTGCGCTCGTCGAATACGACGACCAGGATCATGCGCTGACCCACCAGAGTGATGTGGAGATTGTCGCGCTGTCCCTGGTGGAAATGGATCGGAAACTCTTCTTCCCCGACGATCTTGGCGAGGCCGCCGGTGGCGGCAATGCAGCCGGCCGTGAGAGACGCCAGGCTGGTGCTGTCGATGCCGCGGAGCTCTCCCGCTTCGCCGATCAACTGTCCCGCTTTGTCGACGATATAGATGCCCTTGGCATTCGCATCGCGCGTGAGGCGCTCGATTACGGCCTGGATCTTCTTGAAATCGGCTTCGCGCATCACGAGCTGATTCTGGAGCATCGGCATTCGCCTTTGTAACCGCTTGGAATGGAAGGGTATTCCATCCCGACTGTAACCCGTGCGCAAGGGGCGGAGCAACTCGCCAGGTTCAGCGTTGATCGGCCATGCCACGACGCGGCTTTAGCCCGGACTCAGCTGATCTCGCGCCTGTTCTCCAGGGAGCGCCCCACGGTCACGTGGTCGGCGTATTCGAGATCTCCGCCCAGCGGCATTCCGCAGGCGATTCGGCTGAGCCTGACGCCGCTCTTCGCCAGTCGGTCCGCGATGAAGTGCGCAGTGGCGTCGCCCTCCGCATTGGGGTTCGTCGCCAGGATGACCTCGCCGACTCCCCCGGCGGCGATCCTCTTCGCCAGCTCGTCGATGCGAAGACTCTCGGGGCCCATGCCGTCGATCGGTGACAGGGTGCCGCCGAGTACGTGGTAGAGACCGCGAAAGCAGCCGCTCTTCTCGACGGCGGCCAAGTCCGCTGGCTCCTCGACCACGCAGATCAGGCCGGCGTCGCGCCTCGGGTCGGCACAGACGCGACAGGGGCTGCGGTCGCTCAGGTTGAAGCAGCGCCCGCAGATCACGGTGTCGCTCTTGAGTCTTCCGACGGCATCGGCCAGCTCGGTCAGCAGTGAGTCCGGCGCGCTCAGCAGGAAGTAGGCCAGCCGGGCGGCGGACTTCTCTCCGATGCCCGGAAGTCGCTTCAAGCTCGCGGCCAGTCGCTCCATCGCGGGAGATGAGTGCATCGCGTTATTCCGGGCCCCCGACTCCGGGCAGGCCGGGCATTGCGAGCTGTCCCTGCAGGCGCTGGAACTCTTCTTGCACACCTCGCTGAGCCTTCTCGAGCGCTGCGTTGACCGCGGCCGCCGTCAGATCCTGAATCATGTCGCGATCGGCGCGTTCGATCAGACCGGGCTCGATCCGGACTTCGAGCACCCTGAGCTCGCCGCTCACCACCGCGCTGACCATGCCGCCACCGCTGGTCGCCTCGAAACGGCGCGAGGCGAGCTCGCGCTGCAGCTCTCCCATCTTGGCTTGAAGCTGCTGTGCCTGCTGGAGAAGCTGGCCGAGGTCGGGTGTACCCATCTTCGTTCACTTGCCTCCGAGCGGCCGGATCTCGACGATCTCGGCCGCCAGCACATCCAGCGCGACGTTGACGCTGGGATGGTTCAGCGCTTCGCGCCGCCGTTGTCGCTCCAGCTCGCGCTGCGGCGCGCTCGGGCTGCGCGGCCGCTCGCCATCTTCAGCAGCGGCCGGAGATGTGATCTCGATTTGCGTCTGCGTCCCGAAGAAATCAGCGCAGAGCTCGCCTAGATCCGCCACGCGGTCCTGCAGCCGTTCGCGGTGGAAGCCGGTCGGCACGGCGAGCTTCAGGTAACCCGGGCGCCGCTCGAGCAGCTCGGCTCCGTCCAGTGAGGCGAGCAGTCCGCAACCCCGCTTCTTGCCGAACGCGCGCAGGCGATCGAGGACCACCGCCGGTGTCGCATCCTCCGGCGGGGCGGCCGACTTGACGGGGCCGGCGCCGGGCTGCTCGGACTGTCGTGCGAGCTTCACCGGTGCTCGCGCCGGGCCCGAGGCCCCGACAACGCCGATCGGGCCGCGACCCCGACCGCCGCCTCCCCTAGGGTGCTGGCCGCTCGGTCCGGGATCTCCGCCCTGCGGACCATCACCGCCGCTGCCGAGCTGGTGCTCGAGCTGCTCGAGGCGAGACAGCAGGCGCGAGACATCGTCGCCCGAGGGCATGGTGGCCAGGCGCACCAGGGCCATTTCGAGAACTGCGAAGGGCTGGGGTGCCCAGGCGAGGTCCTCCTGCTCCTTCACCAGTGCGCGGAACATGCGCCGCAGCCTGGCCTGATCGGTGCGGTCGGCCAGTGCGCGCAGCTCGGCTATCTCATCTTCGCTGCCCTCCACCAGCCCGGGCGCCTGCGGCGCCACGCACAGCACCACCAGGTCGCGCAGCAGTCGCACCAGCGTTCCGCTGAGGCGCTTGGGGTCGGTGCCGGACTCCACCGCGTGGCTGCAGGCCTCGAGCGCCTGAGCCGGCTGCGAGTCGATACAGGCGGCGAGAATCTCCAGCAGCACGTGGCGATCGACCAGATCGAGTACGACGCTGACCGTCTCGTCCGAGACCTTGGTGCCGCCGTAGGCGATCATCTGGTCGAGCATCGTCTGGGAGTCCCGCAGCGAGCCCTCGCCCTCGCGCGCCAGCGCGAGCAGACTCGATTCGGAGATCTCGACCCCCTCCGCACGGCAGATGTGCCCCAGTCGGGCCGCTACCTCGGCGGTGGAAATGCGGCGCAGATCGTAGCGCTGGCAGCGTGAGATGACCGTGAAGGGGATCTTCTCCGGGTTGGTCGTCGCGAAGACGAAGAGGCTGCGCGGCGGCGGCTCCTCCAGCGTCTTGAGCAGCGCATTGAAGGCTGCGGCGGAGAGCATGTGGACCTCGTCCACCACGAAGATGCGGTACTTGCCCGGCGAGGGCGCGTAGCGGATCGCTTCGATCAGCTCTCGCACATCGTCGACGCCGGTGCGGCTCGCCGCGTCGATCTCCTGCACATCCGTCGAGCCACCCGCGGCGATCTCCCGGCAGCAGGCGCAGCTGCCGCAGGGAACATCCGTGGGGCCCTTCTCGCAGTTGAGGCAGCGCGCCAGAATGCGCGCCAGGGTCGTCTTGCCCACTCCGCGGGGACCCGTGAGCAAGATCGCATGCGGCACACGATCGCTGCGGATGGCGTTGCGCAGAGCCGTGGTGACGTGGCTCTGGCCGCTGACTTCGTCGAAGCTCTGGGGTCGCCACTTGCGCGCGATGACCTGATAGCTCACGGGGGGCTCTCTCTGGGCTTCCGGCGTCGGGCTCTGCACCTGGCGCTCAGGGCGGGGGGGCTCGCCGGAGCGCGCGTCCGACCACCCGGGTGATGTGTGCCGAAGAGTGACCGCAGGGCACTCCGCTCACCGCCGAGAACCTGCTACGGCTGCTTCCTTCCGGACCTGACCGGGTTCACAGAGCCCCAAGCTCGAGCGGGACCCTGCGATCAGCCCTCGGCACACAGCGGCTGAAAGTACACGGCGCCCTCAAGGCGGTCAAACCGCCGACCCGCTGAGGTGCCCTCGGTCCGGGTTTATGAGATGGCCTCTGCGGAGAAGGACGGTGGCGGGGGTGCTTCGCTCCGTGCCAATGTCGACTCATGCGTGTGCGTTCGCTTCTCGCAGCCTTGTTGCCTCTGCTCGTGCTGGCGTTGGTCGGCCTCGCATTGCTCCGGTCGCCGCCGTCGGTCGGCGTCGAGCCCATGCCGCCAGCGACGAATGACGCCCTCACGATTCTCTTCTTCGGCGACAGCGGCAGCGCGACACCGCTTCAGCGGCGGGTGGCGGACAGCATGGCGGTCGTCTGCCGACGGCTCGCCTGTGACTTCGGATTGATGCTGGGCGACAACGTCTACACGAGCCGGCCGCTTCTTGGCCCGCAGGATCCAGTGTTGGAGGACAGCATCGGCCGACCCTACTCGGCGTTGGGCGACCGCGACGGCTTCGCGCTGTGGATGGTCATGGGCAACCACGACGTTCTTGCCGGGCTCGAGGCACAGCTCGCCTATGCGGCGCAGCAGCGCTTGCTCCAGCCCGCAGCGCTCGTTTTTGCAGTGCCGAAGCTGCCCGAGTGGCTGCATCTATTCGGTCTCTTCACGCCCACGCTCTTCAAGGCCGACGGGGTCGTCGAGGTCGCCGATCCCGCCGCGGACTGGCGCGCGCAGCAGCAGCGGGTGGAGGACTTCTTCTGCGACCAGAGCAAGCGCGGCTGGAAGATCCTCTTCGGCCACCACCCGCTCTACGCGAGCGCACATGGCACCGCCCAGCGTCTGGCATCGCGCCTGCTGCCGGTGATCCGTCGCTGCGGCGTCGATTTGTACCTCTCCGGCCACGCGCATCAGCAGGAACACATTCACACAGAAGACATCGATCAGTTCATCCAAGGGGCGGCGTCGAGCCCCAGGCCGGCACGGGGTTGGTTCAAGGATGCTCCTGCGCCGCGCTTCTCGAGCGAGCAGCCCGGCTTCGCTGTGTTGCGCATCAACGCGCGTGAGGCGTGGGTCGTGTTCTTCGATGCGGAGGGCCAGCCGATCTATTCGTGGCGGGCGAATCGATCCGACACCGCTCTGGACGATGAACGACATTCCGACGCGGATCGCTGACGGCCTCCAGAATCGATTGCGGGCTGTGATTCGCCTGCTGGCAACTTAGAGGATTCTCTGAAGGTGCGGCCTGCTCGGGATTCCAGCGTCGGACTTCGAGCGTCTCGTAGAGGAAGGAGTTGTCTACTGACTCGGCCGGCAGGCGACTGCCTGGCGCTCAGTCCAGAACAGATCTTGATTCTGCGCTCGCGCGAGATTCGCTCTCGACGTCGTCCGCCGGCGGGCTACGCGCTGCGGGTCGACAGCTTCCCGGCCCGGTAGGCGTTCAGGTACGCTTTGCACCACCTGTCCTGACCGAGCAGGGCCGCAGCAGCCCGAAGCGTGGCCATCATCTGTTGGTCCCGCACGTTGACGAGGAAAGCATCCACGCCCGCCGCGGCCAGCATACTCGCGAGCGTGCGATTGAGGAGTCGGCGTTCGGGCATGCCGAAGCTGACGTTGCTTCCGCCGCAGAACACTCGGATGCCGGCGCAGTTGTCGCGAATCAGACCGACCAGCTCGAGCAGTGACACGACCGCCGTCGTGTCCGTCGCGATCGCCATGACCAGCGGATCGACGTAGAGACGCTCCGGCTTCAGCCCGGCGGCTGTGGCGCGCTCGATGAGGCGCTGCACGATCGCGAAGCGCGCGTGGGGATCCGCAGAGATCTTGCCGTCATCCATGCAGAGGGCCACCAGCTCGCAGTCGTGCTCGACCGCCAGGGAGAGCGTCGCATCGGCGCTGCCCGCTTCATCCGTGATGGAACTCAAGATGGGCGCCGGTCCCCGGTGCGCTTCGAGTGCGGCGCGCAGCGCCTCGGGGTTGGCGCTGTCGAGCACGAGCGGGAGTTCGACCGCTGTCTGCACCGTCTGGACCAGCCACACCAGGTCTTCGGGCTCATCACGACCCGGTACCGCGGCGTTCACATCGAGCATCTGTGCGCCGCACTCCGCCTGGCGAACCGCCAACGCGCGGATTGCCTCGTCGTTGCGGGCGACCAGCGCCCGCATGACAGCGGGGATCGACGCGTTCAGCGACTCACCGATGAGCAACATCTGCCTGTGAGCGCCGCTTCATCAGATTCTGGCACAGGATGACCGCCTCCGAGGCGTTCGGCGCCCAGCCGTCGGCGCCCATCGCGTCGGCCGCCTCCTGGCTGGTCTCCGCGCCACCGATGATCACTTCGAACTGCTCTCGCAGCTTCATGTCGCGCAGGTACTCGAGAACCTCGTTGCAGTTGGGAATGGTGGACACGAGGAAGGCCGAGAGTCCGATGATGTCCGCATTCATCTCCTGGGCCTTGTCGATGAACGTCATCGCCGGGATGTTGACGCCGAGCGAGTGGACCTCGAAGCCGACCAGCTCGAGCTGCTTGGCCACCAGCCCGTAACCGATGTCGTGCAGGTCTCCCTGCACGGCGCCGACTACCACGACGCCGCGCGACGGTCCTCGATCCTCGGGCAGGTGCTTGTCGATCAGCTTGATGCAGTTCTCGGCGAGCTCGCCCGCCATCATGAGTTCGCTCAGGAAGTACTCCTTGCTCGCGAACTTCTCACCCACCATCTCGAGCCCGCGAATGACTCCGTTTTTCAGGAGGTCGGCGGGATCGATCCCCTGCTCAATCGCCTGCTCGATCGCGGTCACGGTGCTCTCGTCAAGAGCGCACACGAGCTGGGCGATTTTGCTTGCGTTCATCGGACTTCCCCTTGCTCGGCTCTCGTTTCGGTTTCGGCTCGGCCCGCGGTCGCACGGGCAAGATGTCTTGCGGTGTTGATTGACATGCGGGCTATCTTCTCCGTCGCGAGCTGCCAGCGCGGCACGATCCCAGCTGCTGAGCGGCAATCACCGAGCGGCCGTGCCCGTCGTGGCGGCAGGGTCAACGCTCGAGAGTTCAAGAGACACTAGCCCGAAATGGGACGCTGATGATTCCGATACTCGATTTTCAGGAAAGGTCGCTCAGAGGGCCCGTAATGAAGAGTACGGCCTTTGACCTCGCATTCTCGAAGAAGGTCCGTGAGCTGGTCGCGAAGCACGGGATCGAGCGCGATCCGAACGAGCTGATCGTCAGCGACGAGATGGCGGACGCGATATTTCGAGCGGGTGTGGAGTTGCTGGCGGATGTCGGGCTGTACCACATGGAGACGCAGCGGGTGGTCGAGTTCACACGGGAGGAGATCCTCGGGGTTGCCGAGGCGTATCGGGACAATCCCCCGGAGGCGGTTTTCGGGCAGGGAGAGGATCGTATCGCCGTACGCTACCGGACTTGCGAAGAGGCGCGTCCGCCCATTCTGGCGGCGGGTCCGTGCGGCGCCATCGAGCAGGAGGTGTTCGATACGCTCGTGAGGTCTCTCGTCGAGGAACCGAGCAACCGAGCGTTGGGGATCGCCGGGGGGGTGACAGCCGTCGACGGTGTCGTGCCCAAGGTGGGAACCCTGAGTGAGATGCACTGTGCGCAGTGGGAGTGCAATAAACTACTGGAGATCATCGATCGCGCCGGCCGCCCGGGCATGCACCTGGGTCTGCTCTGCACCGCGAGCAGCGTGGGCGCGATCATGGCCTGCATACGCCCGGGCCTGCGAGAGCCGCACAACACGCAGATCGGTATTCACATCATGCCCGAGCAAAAGATCGACTGGGCGCGGCTCATGCTGGCGAAGTTCTGCGAAGATCGCGGCATCACGCCGTGGACGAGCTGTGTCTCCATTCTGGGCGCGCTGTGCCGGCACGCGGCCGATTCGGCCGTCGGCCTGGTGGCGAATCTGCTCGGTCAGCTGTGTTATGGGCATGGCTCGCTGGCGAACTTGTTCGCCAACCATCTGGACAGCACTTGGGCAGATGTCGAGAGCCAGTGGGCTTTCAGCGGCGCCTGCCGCGCTTCGGAGCGGAATATCCGCGTCCCGATCGCCGGCGTTTGTGCGCCCACGATGGAGCAGGCGAGAACGGTGGCAGGGCTCTTCCAGTCGGTCGTCATGGCGGTGTCGAATACCGCCAGCGGCTTCAGCTACGCGTGGGTCGCGGGCGCCTCGGGGCTCGAGGCGCGGATCATCGGCGAAGTCATGAACGCCGTCGCGGGTATGAAGCGCGAAGATGCCAGCGAGTTGCTCAAGCGGATCGTCGCCGACATTCCGAAGCAGATCGAGGTCGCGCCGGAGCCCAGAGAGATGCAGGAGGTCTACGACATGAAGGCGGCCCGGCCGACGCCCGCCTACGAGGCCGAGCTGTTGCGGGGCCGGGACGATCTCGCCCGGCTGGGCGTGCCATTCGCTTGAGCCGCGGCTTCTACGGCGTGATTCCGGTATGCTGACAGGCGAGTCGGGCTTCTCAGCAATCGCCTCACCCCGACGAAAGCGAGCATCGCCGGAGCTCATCATGGCCAGCCCCCGTCTTCCCCGATCACCCGCCCCCCAGACGTTCGAAGTGCGCCACGGCACGACCGATGGTGTGACGATCCCTTGGGATGCCGAAGTTGATGTCGCCGTTGTCGGCTTCGGAGGCGCCGGCGCCTCGGCCGCCGTCGAGGCCGCCTCGAGCGGTGCCAGCGTACTGGTGGCCGAGCGTTTCGCGGGCGGTGGTGCCACGCGTATGAGTGGCGGGGTGGTGTACGCGGGCGGCGGCACGCAGTTGCAGCGCTCGGCCGGCTACGACGATACGCCTCGCGAGATGCTTCGGTATCTCGAGCAGGAGACCGGCGATTCCGTTCCCCAGGAGGTGTTGCGGGCCTTCTGCGAGAAGAGCACCCCGAATCTCGAGTGGCTGGAGAGCCTGGGCGTGCCGTATCCAAGCGGCTTCGAGTCTGCCAAGACATCCTACCCGAGCGACGGCACGACGCTGTACTTCTCGGGCAATGAGAATGCGCCGCCGTACTGTGACCGCGCAAGGCCAGCGCCGCGCGGCCATCGCGCTCTGGGAAAGGGTTTGACGGGAAAGGTCCTCTTCGAACCCCTACGGCGGGCGGCTTTGGAACGCGGCGTCGCAGTGCACTATCGCACTTCGGCCCGACGCCTGATCGCGGACGAAGAGGGCCGCGTGATCGGTGTCGAAGTCCGGTCACTCTCCTCGTCTCGCCTCGTGCGGGGCCTGCATGACATGTTGTTTCTCGCCGGCAGTCGACTGGGCACGCGTGGTACGAGTGTTCTGAAGCTCTGTGGCCGGTTGCTCGAACGGCTCGAGGCGTTGTGCGGGACGACCTTGCGCGTACGCGCCCGCGGCGGCGTGATCATCGCGGCGGGCGGTTTCATCTTCAATCCGGAGATGACGGCCGAGTACATCCCCAAGTATTCCAAGACCATGCGTCTGGGCACCATCGGCGATGACGGCAGCGGCATCGATCTCGGGCGGTCGGTCGGGGCGGGTGTTCGCAAGATGGAGAAGGGGACCGCCTGGATGTTCATCAATCCGCCGGCGGGGCTCTCGAAGGGTGTTCTGCTCGACGCCGACGCTCGCCGTGTCTGCAACGAAGAGCTCTACGGCGCGGCTCTCGGTGAGTGCATCGCCGAGCAGCACGATGGCCGCGCCATCCTGCTGCTCGACAAGAAGTCCTGGAGCGAGGCGCGGGACGAGATCTTCCGTGACCGCAAGCCGAACTTTCAGTCTCTCATGGGACTCATCAACCTCTACATCAACAACGCGAGGGCGGATTCGCTCGACGCGCTGGCCGCCAAGTGCGGAATCTCCCCTCAAGCCCTGCAGCGAGCCGTCGAAAGCTACAACGCCGGTGTCGAGAGCGGCGAGGACGCCACGGGCAAGAGCGCCAAGTCACTCCAGCTCATCGACACGCCGCCGTTCTACGCCGTCGACTGCGACATCGACAACGGCCGGTTTCTCACGCCGTCGATTTCACTCGGAGGCCTGTCCGTGAACGGGTTCACGAGCCAGGTACTGCGGGAGGACGGCGCTCCCATTGAAGGGCTCTACGCGGCGGGACGCAGCGCTGTGGGCGTGTGCTCGCATTCCTACGTCAGCGGCCTGTCGATTGCCGACGGCATCTTCGCCGGGCGCAACGCCGGCAAGAGCGCGGCCGAGGCAGCGGCGAAGCTGAAGAGTTCGTAGACCGCGTGCTGCGCCGCTTCGCACTGGCGCAGACGAAGCCGGCGAGCACTCGCTCCGGCGGACACAGGCTTCTGAGACAGGGCGCCAGAGTTCGGCAATCACATCCGACGGAGGCAGGACAATGCAGTTGTTCGAGCGGTCGAGAATCGGAGGCATGGAGCTCAAGAATCGCGTCGCGATGGCGCCGATGGGGACCAACGGGCTGACGGATATCGACTGCGGTTATTCGCGCCGTCTGATCGACTTCTACGCCGCTCGGGCCAAGGGCGGCTGTGGCATGATCATGACGGGCGCGGCTGTCACCAACACGGAGATCGAGGCGGGGATCTCGCACTTCCTTCCGCGGCTCACTACACCGGCCTACATGGGGCGATTGAGCGAGCTCTGCGATGCCGTTCATCACCACGGCTCGAAGCTCGTGCTGCAGCTCACAGTTGGCTTCGGGCGCGTGAACTTCATCGAGGCGAACCCGATCCAGCCCATCTCCGCGTCCGAGGTTCCCTGCTTTCTCGATCCCAGCGTGACCACGCGTGCGCTCACGAAGGACGAGATTCAGCAGCTCGTGATCTCCTTCGCCACCGGGGCGGGCATGGCTCAGGTCTGTGGCGTCGACGCCATCGAGATCTCCGGTTATGGCGGCTACCTGCTCGATCAGTTCCAGAGCGCACTTTGGAACAATCGCACTGATGAG
The DNA here is from genome assembly GCA_029261835.1 of Deltaproteobacteria bacterium. Lineage (GTDB taxonomy): Bacteria > Myxococcota_A > UBA9160 > UBA9160 > UBA4427 > JAJDAO01. The sequence continues at coordinate 257,563 of JAJDAO010000009.1, forward strand.
TATGGTGGCGACCTCGACGGGCGGATGCGCTTCTCGATGGAGATCATCGGGGCGACACGGCACGCGGTGGGCGATCTCCCCATCATCTTCAAGTTCACGCCGGATCACTACATCGAGGGTGGGCGCACCATCGACGAAGGGCTGGAGATCGCGAGGCGCCTCGAGGCGGCGGGAGTGGACGCGTTGCACGTGGACGGCGGCTGCTACGAAGTGTGGAATCGAGTGGTGCCCAGCATGTACGAGGAGCCGGGCTGCCAGGTGGTGCTCTGCGAGGCGGTCAAGAAGGCGGTGAGTCTTCCCGTGATCGCGAACGGAAAGCTCGGGGACCCGGCACTGGCCGAGAGTGTGATCGAGGACGGCAAGGCCGACTACGTCGCGCTCGGCAGGCCGGTACTCGCTGACCCGGAGTGGGCCAACAAGGCGAAGGCGGGCCGATACCAGGACATCAGGCCGTGCATCGGCTGCAATGAAGCCTGCATCGGGCGCGGTTACGAAATGAAGTACCTGAGTTGCACCGTGAATCCGCTGACCGGCATGGAGAGCATCTTCGCGTTGAGCCCGGTGGAGAAGAAGAAGTCGGTGCTCGTGATTGGCGGCGGCCCGGGTGGCATGGAGGCCGCCCGCGTTGCGGCTTTACGCGGCTGCGAGGTCACTCTGTGGGAGCGGAGTGATCGGCTCGGTGGCAAGATGAGGACGGCGGCCGTGCCCGAATTCAAGAAGGACATCAGCCCACTCATCGACTACATGGCGAGGCAGGTCGACGCTGAAGGCGTGAAGGTCGAGCTGGGGAAGAAGGCGACGGCAGACGCGGTGCGAGCACTGAGCCCCGATGTCACCATCATCGCCACGGGCTCGCTGCTCGCCCGGCCGGCGATTCCCGGTCTGGAGGAGGGCTACGCCGTGAGTTCCGTCGACCTGCTCGATGGCAATGCGCAGGTCGGCGAGCGCATCGTGCTGGTCGGCGGAGGTCTGTGCGGCTGTGAAGCCGCGGTCCATCTGGCGCAGCAGGGCAAGAAGGTCACCGTGGTGGAGATGCTGGAAGACATCGCCCTGGGGACCAACATCAACACGCTGATGGGGATCAAGACGCTGGTCGCGCAGAGCGGCGTCGGGGTGCGCTGTGGCGCTCGCATCGTGGAGATCACACGCGAAGGCGTCGTGCTCGAAACGGGCGATGGGCGCGAGACGCTCGAGGCGGACAGCGTCGTGCTCGCGACCGGATTCGAGGCCGACGCGGTGCTTCGCGACGAACTCGAGACGTTCGTCTCCGAAGTCACGACGGTCGGCGACTGCGCCAGGCCCGGGAACATCCTGACCGCCATTTGGGGTGGCTTCCACGCTGCACGCGTGCTCTGATCGGGGATTCTCGAGGTTCTGCCGGAAAAGAAGCGCGCGAGGCGGCTCGCTGGCGTCGCCGACTACGAGCGGGTGCGGTTCTCGGCGCGGCGCGCATGCCTGCGGCTGCGCTGACTGCCCGCCAGATGCAGGCCCGCGAGCCCGAGAATCAGCAGCACGGCTGTTCCCGGCTCGGGGGCGGTGGCGATGGCGCCGAGCCCGAGGTTCACGGAGGCGCCCGCCGCGAGCGAGAGGTTGTACTGGAATGCCGCGCTGAAGTCGTCGGGCCCGAAGTTGCTCAGCGAATCGCTCAGATCGCCAGCGCTCCCCATGCCATTGAGGAGATTGCGCGTCGCGGGATAGGCCTGCACCTCGAAGTGGTCGGCCGCGCCGGCGCCCGAAGCGAGCCAGACGAATTGCGTCGTGCTCGTCGGTGAAGAATCCGAGACGACGATACGATTGACGTTGGCCACGGCCGTGTCGTCCGCATAGTCGCCGGCACCGTCCAGGTCGAGGTCCAGGTAGCTGTAGAAGACGAGGTCGAGCACGCCGCTGGAGAGGTTCGTGAGGCTCACGTCCCAGGTGAAGCCGTCCGCATCGGCCGCGCCAGTGTCATCGACGAGTCCGAACGTGTACTGGATGCGAACGTCACCCGCCGCCAAGCCGAGCGCTGTGGCGCCGGCCGGGTCGAGGTCGACCGTCGACGTCGCCGTCGCGCCGGAGCCCGCGATGGCACTGACGACGTTGAAGTTCGCATTCCTGACCGCGACGACCCCGTTGGCATTCCCCAGGTAGCCGTACATCTGGTACAGCTGGTCCGTCGCGCCGCTGTCGAAAGACAGAAAGCTGCTACCTGCCGTGAAGCCGTAGCTGCCCAGGTTGCGAACCACGACATCGCCGTCGGTGATATCCAGAGCATTCACGACGCTCGCCTGGAGCAGCAATGCGCAGATGAGAAGAGTGCTTCGAATCGTGGCTCTTGCAGACATCATTTGCGGCTGACGCCGTCCTTCCGAGCCGGGCGCCCCACGATTCAGCGATTTGTTCCGCTCGCGTGGGGCTCAATTGAAAGACCTCGGCAAATACATTGATCGACACTGGAGGCTTTCTGCTTGAGCGCACTGCGGGCAAATATGGAGCCAGTCGGCAGCACACCATCGCCGACGCGCAGGCGACCTGAGAAGCGTCGGCAATCGCTCGGCAAGTGCGCGCGCGGGTCATCCGAGCGCGTCTGATTGATGCTTTTCTGTGTATGGTGCGCGGCACGCGCGGCGGGCGGATTCCGAGCTGCATCGCGCCGCCAGACACGGCCCGAAAGATTCGCCTCAGAGGCTGCGGGCCGGGGCGCGCCGCAGTCTGTACGTATACGAATATGAAGGGGAAAGTGGCGGAGAGGGTGGGATTCGAACCCACGGTACCCTTGCGAGTACACCTGATTTCGAGTCAGGCACGTTCAACCGAGCTCCGCCACCTCTCCGCGGGCGCTGGAGGCTAGCACGATCGCCCAGATCGGGGTTCGGCTCGCGCGCATTGCCATCTCGCAGCCGATGCGGGCGCGTGCTAGGTTGCGCACCGCTCAACGAGAGCCACCGGAGGAATGTAGTTGGCGCGGGACGATCTGATCCAGGCGACGGGTAGCGTCGACAAGATCCTCGGGGGAGGCCGCTACCAGATTACCCTGGAATCCGGTCAGGTCGTGACCGCTCAGCTTTCGGGCCGCATGCGCCGCTTCCGCATCCGGGTGATTCCCGGGGATCGCGTCACGGTGGGCCTCTCTCCCTATGATCCCACGCATGGCTTCATCACCTTTCGACTGCGCGAAGGTCAGAACGCGCCCTGATCGGGCGCGATCTGGCGGGCTCGTGGCTGTGATTGCGGCGCGATGAGTCGGCTCCGCACGTGGGCGATCGCACGAGTGCTGCGTGCCGTGCAGCGCAGGGATCGTCGGCGACTGCGCCGCCTGATGCGGCGCCATCCCGGGCTCGAGATTCATCCCGAGGCGGCCAGCGCCCTGGCGGCGGCAGCCTTTCACCTGGATCCGGGTGCACGGCTGCGCATCGCCGCGCGGGTCGTGACGGAGCGTCGCTGGGAAGGCGTGCGGTTCAATGTGCGGGCGGGCGGGGAGCTGGTGATCGAGGAGGGGACCTGGCTGCGCTCGGATCTGGCTCCCGTGATCTTCCACGTCTACGAGGGAGCGCGGGTCACGATCGGACCCGAGTGCTTTCTCAACGGCTGCCAGATCTCGGCCAAGGCCGGTGTCTCGCTCGGACGCGAGTCGTGGCTGGGGCCGGGCTCCCGGGTTTGGGATTCCGACCAGCATGACCTCGATGCTGAGCGGCCCGAGACGAGCGAGCCGGTTACGATTGGCGACCACGTCTGGGTCGCGGCGGACGTTACCGTGCTACGCGGTGTCGAGATCGGCGATCAGAGCGTGGTCGGTACTCGTTCGCTCGTCACCCGCTCGATCCCTCCTCATACGCTCGCCTTCGGATCGCCGGCACGGCCGCATTCGGAAATCGGCGATCGCAGCACGGTCGGGATCTAGTGTCTCAGAAGTTCGCCGTGGCACCCTGAGCGCAGTTGGCCCACTGCGCTATCCCAAGCGGGCGCCCGTGGTAACCTTCGCAGCCATGGGACTTCGACTCGCGATCTTCGGGCAGGCGCCGTTCGGCCGCGACGTGGCGGTTCGGCTGGCAGAGGCCGGTCACAGCGTGGTGGGCGTGCACGTTCCGCCCGACCGGAATCCGGGCAAGGGCAGGCCGGATCCGCTGGCGGCCGAGGCCGACAGCCGCGGCTGGCCGCTCTTTCGCCACAGAGCCTACCGGCGCGGAGGCGAGGCGAAGGCGGCGCTGGTGGAGGAGTATCGGGCGCTCGGCGCCGAGCTCAACGTGATGCCATTCACGACGGTGATCCTGCCTCCGGAGATCGTCGATGCCCCGCGCCTGGGCTCACTGTGTTTCCATCCCTCGCTCCTGCCCGCCTTCCGCGGCGGCAATGCGTTGGCCTGGCAGATCATTCTCGGAGCGAAAGAAAGCGGTGTCACGGTCTTCCGGCCCGATGAGGGCGTCGACACCGGACCAATCATCCTGCAGAAGGGAGGCGTGCCCATCCTCCCACACGACACCACCGCATCTCTCTACTTCGATCGGCTCTATCCGCTCGGCGTCGAGGCGATGGTCGAGGCAGTCGATGCCGTCGCGAGCGGAAGCGCCGAGCCGATGCCGCAGTCCGAGCAGGGGGCGAGCTTCCAAGGGCTAGTGGATGACGAGGTTGCGCGTATCGACTGGAGTCGGCCGGGTCACGAGATCGATCGACTGATTCGGGGCTGCGACCCGCAGCCCGGGGCCTGGGCACAGCTCGCGGGCGAGCGGGTGCGCCTCTATTCCGCGCGGCTCGACACGGTCGACCACGGTGAGCCACCCGGCACGATTCTCGGCATCGACAAGGACGCGGGATGGGTCTCGATCGCCGCCGCGGGCGGCTTCGCTCTGAACATCGACAAGGTTCGCGTGGGCGGGGGAGACAAGGTTGCCGCGCGCAGCGCTGGCCTGGCCAAGGGTGTCCGCCTCTCCTGATCTCGACCAATCCCCCGCTGCACGCGGCCTGCCGCGAGCCGCAGCGGAGGAGCTGTTTGACGCCGGCTTCAATCTCGTCGGCGTGCTGGACGTGGACCGCTACAACGAGCGGGTGCCACCCGGCTGGCGGAGCGAGTCGCTGCTGCCGACCGCGCGCTCCGTCGTGATCCTGGCCTGCGCCGGGAGGGACTTCGAGCGGGCTCTGGAACGGGCGCCCGAGGCGCGCGAGCCGAGGCATCCGGTCGACCGATTCACGCAGCGTGTCGTCGGCTGCGCCGCGGCAGCCATGGGTGACCACGCGACGCGCGCCTATTTCTACTTCGACCGTCTCTCACGCGAGGGAGTGCGAGATCGCGACGGCGACTTCGTCGATCTCATCGCGCTGGGCCGGGCCGCGGGCCTCGGCGAGCCGGGGCGGCTGCGGATCTTGCTTCACCCCCGGTATGGCCCCTGGCTGGCGATTCGCGCTCTGTTGCTCTCCGAACTCGCATGCGAGCCCACTTCGCCGCTCGTGGGCTTCGACCCCTGCGGCGGCTGCGACGGTGACTGCGCGCAGGCCTGTCGCGCAGACGCATTCTCGCAAGGAGAGCTGGGACTGCAGCGTTGCTTCGAGCAGCGACTTCGCGACCCGGTGTGTGCGCAGAGCTGTGTTGCACGACGTGCCTGCGTGATCGGGCCGCACCACGCCTATGCGCCCGCAATGGAGGCGCACTACATGCGCACCTCGCTGAGAGCGGTGCAGAGCTGGCGCCCGAATCGCCTCTGAGCGCTCAAATCGTCCTTCGGATCGGCCGATGCGCTGTGCCTCGCCAGGAGCTAGAAGGAGTTCCGCTCTTCTCCCCGCGGGCGACATTAATCGAGGTCGCTGGTGCTCTAGTGGATCGGGGGTCGCAGAGTTTGTGACACCTCGCTAAGGTGCGCGGCCACACAACTCCCGAGAACCCCGATAACACCGCGAATTACCAGGATCGAAGGTCCGGCGCAGACGGTCCGACTCGTCGTCTGCCGTGTCAAACGAGGCGAACATGCTTGACGACATCCGCAAGGTCAGGAATATCGGCATCAGCGCTCATATCGACTCGGGCAAGACCACTCTGACCGAGCGCGTTCTCTTCTACACCGGACGCATTCACGCCATCCACGAGGTGCGGGGCAAGGACGACGTAGGGGCCACCATGGACTCCATGGAGCTCGAGCGTGAGCGCGGGATCACGATTGCGTCTGCGGCCACCCACTGCACCTGGGACGATCATCACATCAATATCATCGACACGCCCGGTCACGTCGACTTCACGATCGAGGTCGAGCGGGCTCTGCGCGTGCTCGACGGTGCGGTGTTGATTCTGTGCGGCGTGGCGGGAGTGCAGTCGCAGTCGTTGACCGTCGATCGGCAGATGAGGCGCTACAAGGTTCCGCGCGTCGCCTTCATCAACAAGCTGGACCGTTCGGGTGCCGACCCTTCGAGGGTGACGGCACAGCTATGCGAGAAGCTGGGCCACAACGCCGTCGCGATGCAGATTCCCATCGGGCTCGAAGCCGACTTCCAAGGTGTGGTCGATCTCATCCAGATGAAGGCCCTCTACTTCGAGGGGGCGAAGGGTGAGGATGTCGTGGCGAAGGACATCCCCGCAGAGATGCAGGATGCCGCCGAGACGGCCCGCGAGACGATGCTGGATGCGGTCTCCTTGTTCTCGGACGAACTGATGGAGGCGATTCTCGAGGAGAACGTCGCCGAGGAGATGATCCACGAGGCGATTCGCGCCGGGACGCTCTCGATGGAGCTCACACCGGTCTTCCTCGGATCGGCATACAAGAACAAGGGTGTGCAGCCGCTGCTCGATGCAGTGAGCGCCTACCTGCCGTGTCCGACGGACATCCGGAACACGGGCGTCGATCTCTCCAACGACGAGGCGGAGATTGAGATCAAGAGTGATCCCGAGCTCCCGCTGGTCGCGCTGGTGTTCAAGTTGGAGGACACGCGCTACGGCCAGCTCACCTACTTGCGCGTCTACCAGGGGACGCTCAAGAAGGGCGACAACATCTTCAACTCTCGAACCCGGAAGAAGGTGAAGGTCGGGCGTCTGATCCGCATGCACTCGGACGAGATGGAGGAGATCGCGGAATCGGGCGCCGGCGACATCGTTGCGCTATTTGGCATCGACTGCGCTTCGGGCGACACCTTCAACGACGGCAAGCTCGACGTTGCGATGACATCGATGCACGTACCCGATTCGGTGATTTCGCTCTCGATCAAGCCCAAGGATCAGAAGACAGTAGACAACATGAGCAAAGCTCTTGGTCGCTTCGTGCGGGAGGATCCGACCTTTCGCGCGGGCGTCGACCCGGAGAGCAACGAGACGGTGATCTCCGGCATGGGTGAGCTTCATCTCGAGGTCTACGTCGAGCGCATGAAGCGTGAGTACAACTGCGAGGTAGAGACGGGCGCACCACAGGTTGCGTTTCGCGAGACGATCACGCGCAAGGTGGAGTTCAACTACACACACCGCAAGCAAACCGGCGGCTCGGGCCAATACGGTCGGGTGGCGGGCTACGTCGAACCCATTCCGGAGGGGGACGAGGGGGACAAGGATTTCCAATTCGCCAGTAAGATCCGTGGCGGAGCCATCCCGACTGAGTACATCCCGGCGGTCGAGAAGGGCCTGCGCTCCTGCCTGGCGAAGGGCCGGCTGATCGGCTTTCCGGTGCTCGGCATCCGGGTGGTGATCGATGACGGCCAGTCCCACAGTGTCGACTCCTCCGAGATGGCATTCACCGCAGCCGCGAGAGGGGCCTTTCGCGAGTTCTACGCCAAGGCCAAGCCGCAGGTGCTCGAGCCCATCATGAAGCTCGAGGTCGAGGGTCCGGGCGAGTTCCAGGGCGCTATCTTGAAGACCATCATGCAGCGCCGTGGCCACGTGATCGGCTCGACCGAGGAGGCCGGCTTCTCCCGTATCGAGGCCGAGGTTCCTCTATCAGAGATGTTTGGCTATGCGACCGATCTGCGTTCCACGACCCAGGGCAAAGCGGAGTTCACGATGGAGTTTGCCAAGTACCTGCCGGCTCCCGCCGAAGTCCAGAAAGAGCTCAAGGAGAAGTACAGCTCCAAGATCCCGGGTGACGAGGGATGAGCCAGGCCGGGGTGTTCGAGAGATTCAGGGGGGCTTGATGTACCGCAAGTTCGTGAATGCGAGGAGCCCGCTGCGGCTGCTCGAGAAGGGGCTGAATGGGGGGCTCGGCATCGGCAATCTGGGCGTGCTGGTGGCGGGTCACGGCCTTGGCAAATCCTCCTTTCTGGTCGGCGTAGGTCTCGACGAGCTGCTGCGCGGGGGCACCGTCCTGCATGTCGTTCTCGATCAGACGGTCGGGCACGTTCGTGATCACTACGACACCGTCTACGAGGCATTGGCCGCCAGCACTCACCTGGACGATGCCTTCAGCACTCACGCCGAGATCGAGTCGAGGCGACGTATCCGCGCGTATCGCGTGGCAGACTTCAACGCCAGCAAGTTGGCCGATGCGGTGAAGATCGAGAGCGAGGCCGGTGCTCGGCCGACGCTAATCGCAGTCGACGGCCTCGAAGCGTCCGGCCTCGGGCGCGACGATCTAGCGGGCGTTCGCGCGTTGGCCCAGGAGCTCGCCGCCGAGGTCTGGTTCACGGCGCAGAGCGAGGGCGAACAGGTCGACGGCATTCCCTCTGTGGTGTCCGCCGTGGAGGACCTGATCAGTGTCATCCTGACACTCGAGGCCCGGGGCGACGAGCTGACTCTGCGCGCCCTCAAGGATCATGAGAACGAGAATCTGCACGATCTCCACGTCGGGCTGGATCCGCGCACGCTGCTACTGGTCAGGAGCTGATCGGCCGGGTTACGGCTGTGTCTCCCCCCGCAGTCGCCTGAACTCCGCCAGCTTGTCTCGATAGCGAGCGCGAATCGCGATGACCTCGTCGCGGCCGAGACCGAGTTCTTGGGCGACGTTCATGATCGCGGCGCTCTCATCGCCGGTGATCGTCTCGTCGGCGGCAGCCACGCTGAAGAGGCACTCGAGCAGCTGAACGCGTTCCTCGCGCGAGGCAATGCGGCGGAAATCTCGCGTGACGAGATAGTCGTCTGTGGCGCCGAGCCGATCGGCCTGAGTGCTGGCCATCTCGACGACCAGCTCGGCCTCCGGTTCGTCGATCCCAGCCACGCGCACCAGCGTTCGTCGCATTTCCGCCAGCTCGCACTCCTCGACCCGCAGATCGGCACCGGCAACACGCGTCAGCACATAGGCGAAGGCCGCGAAGAAACGCGCTCTCTCCGGCTCCAGTCCCGCGAGCTGCTCAGCGATGTGCTGCGTTGCTTCGCCGCCCGCGGCGGCGGCGTTGCGGTCCTTCTTCTCGAGTCCGAGAAAGCGAAGCAGAAGCGACATCGATCCTTCCTGGAGCCGACGCGACACGACGTGCGCGCAGTGCGGGCGCGAGGATCGCCCATCGGGCGACCGCTGACCAGTCTAGCGCCGCAAAGCGAGAAAGTTTTCGAATAGACGCTTGATGGTGGGCGTCAGGCGCGTTCGGTTGTAGGCGTCGCCCACTTGGCGAATCGCTTCGGCCTGGGTGGGATAGGGGTGGATGACGCTCGACAGCTTCGCGAGCCCCATGCCCGCCGCCATGGCCACACTGATTTCGCTGATCATGTCACCGGCGTCTTCCGCCACGATGGTGGCACCGACGATGCGGTCCGTTCCGCGCTCGACATGGATCTTGACGAAGCCCTCGTCCCGCCCTTCGGCGATGGCACGGTCGACATCCGATAGCTCGCGCATGAATGTATCGAGATCGAGGCCTCGCTTGGCCGCGTCGCGTTCGTACATGCCGACATGGGCGATTTCCGGCTGTGTATACGTGCACCACGGGATCGTGAGAGCGCTCAACTTCTTGCGCCCGAAGAAGAGAGCGTTCTGCACCACCGCGCGAGCCGCGAAATCGGCTGCGTGCGTGAACTTGTGCTGCATGCAGACATCACCCGCCGCGTAGATATTGGGATTGGTGGTTCGCAGGCGGTCGTCGACTCGGATGCCCGTGCGCGGATCGTACTGGACGTTGACCCGTTCCAGATCCAGCCCCTGCACGTTGGGGCTGCGGCCTACACCGACCAGGATTTCGTCGAAGCCGATCGTCTCCTCTTCGTCTCCTCGGCTGACGACCGCCTGTCTTCGACCGTTCGCGTCGATATCCAACCGCGCGAGCTGCGTGCCGAGGCGGACGTCGATGCCCTCCCGCTGGAAGGCGTCGAAGAGGATCTGCGCCGCGTCCGCATCCTCGCGCACGAGAAACTGCCCGGCTCGCTCGAGGATCGTGACTTGGCTGCCGAAGCGTCTGAACGCCTGCGCCAGCTCACAGCCGATCGGTCCGCCGCCCAGTACCAGCAGTCTGCGCGGCAGCTCACGCAGGTCGAAGACGCTCTCGTTCGTCAGGTATCCCGTCTGCTCCAGCCCGGGAATCGGCGGTACGAAGGCACGCGCACCGCTCGCGATCACCGCCTTCTTGAAACGCAGACTTTCGCCCCCGACTTCGATCCGGTCCGAGCCGGCGAAACGTGCCTGACCGAGAAAGACGTCCACACCGAGCTCGTCTTGGAAGCGGCGAGCCGAATCGTTGGGGCTGATGCGAGCGCGTATGCGCCGCATTCGTTCCATCACCGCAGCGAAGTCGACGCGGGTATGGCCGTCGATTCGAATGCCGAGCTGGTGGGCATTGCGCACCTCAGATGCTGCGTGGGCTGAGCGCAACAGCGCTTTCGAGGGAACGCAGCCGACGTTCAGGCAGTCGCCGCCCAGGTTCTCACGTTCGATGAGTGCCACCCGGGCACCGACACCTGCAGCCCCTGCTGCCGTCACCAGGCCTGCCGTGCCGGCACCGACGACCACCAGGTTGTAGCGCGCTGCGGGTTGTGGGTTCCGCCAGCCGGGAGGGCGGACATCCTTCAGCAGTTTGCGGTCGTTGTTGTCGTCGGGAAGCATGGACGATTCTCCGATCCAATCCGAGCCGCGGACGTGCTTCACGTCTGGGGCGACCCCAAGGGCTTCAGCTCTCACTCGCCTCAGCGAGTGCTCGGCGCGCCATTCGGGTCACGACTGTCGTGACTGCGACGGTTGCCCCGAGACCGAGCAGTGTGACGGCGTAGTAGCCAGCGTCGCGATCCGGTGCCGCGCCGCCGGCGAGGGCGGCGACGTCTCCGATCACGCGGCCGTAATAGACATAGAGCAGCGTGCCGGGCAGCATGCCGGTTCCCGCCAAGAGGTAGTCTCGAAAGGACACGCGCGTGAGGCCGAGGGCGTAGTTCAGAAAGTTGAAGGGAAAGACGGGCGACAGGCGTAGCAGGAAGGTGATCTTGAGCCCGTTGGCCGCAACAGCCCGGTCGATGGCAGCAAACCTCGGGTGCTCTGCGAGCTGCGCCTCGACCCAGCCGCGCGCCAGGTAGCGCGCGACCAGGAATGCAGCGCTCGATCCGAGAAGCGCGGCCAGAAAGACGTAGAGCGTTCCGTTCAGCAAGCCAAATATGGCCCCGCCCGCCAGCGTGAGCAGTGCGCCGGGAACGAAGAGTACGCTGGCCGCGGCATAGGCCAGCACGAAGACCAGGGGCCCCCAGACGCCCAGCGTCTCCACCCAGCGCGCGAGTGCAGGGACATAGCCTCCCGCCACCCGGGCGACTGCGAGCACGCCGATCAGTGCGAGCAGGCCCAGCGCGAGCTTGCTCGTTGGGATCCCTCGCCTCCTGGCTTGGGGCTCGACCTTCTCACGGTGGCAGCTCTTGGCAGGCATGGCCTGTGCTTTCGTGTCCTTGGCGAGTTCTGCGTTCTCAGCCGTCTCGGGAGAGCGCGCCTCCACAGCTCGAGCCCGCTCCTGCCGTGCAGCCAAAGCAGTGTTCGGCGGTGGCGATCAGTTCTCCCTCGAGCTTCGAGAGGTCATCCAGGTTCCAGATGGTGAGTTCTCCGCCGGCAACGTCGATGTCGAGGGCCTGGTTGAAGTCGCAGTCGAAGAATCGGCCGGTGTGATCCACACTCAGCAGGCTGCGGCACATGAGTCCCGGGAGCGTGTTGGCGTTGAAGTTGTCGACGAGAAGCGACATGTACTCGTCGAAGCGTTTCTCCCGCAGCAGCTGGTTGGCGAAACGCTTGATTGGCATGTTCGTAATCGTGAGCAACGAGTCGAATTCGATTCCGAAGTGCTCTCGCAGCTGCTCGCGATAGCTTCGTTCGAGCTGCTCCTGAGACGGCGGTAGGAAGGGGCCGACCGGGTTGTAGACCAGATTGAGCGGTAGCCCACGCCCGCATCGATTCGTCATGCCGTAGCCGAGACGGTTGAGCCGACGGAGCGCCTCGATGCTCTTGTCGAATACGCCGCGTCCACGCTGCTTCTCGACATTGTCGACTGAATAGCAGGGCAGCGAGGCGACCAGTTCGACAGTGTGCTCCGCCAAGAAATCTGCCGTGTCCTCCTGACCCCTTTCGAAGAGCACCGTCAGGTTGCAGCGATCGATGACCCGCTTGCCCAGCGAGCGGGCTCGTCGGACCAGGAAGCGAAAATGCTCGTGAAGCTCGGGCGCGCCGCCGGTGAGATCGAGCGTCGTGATACCCGGGTTGAGCTCCAGTAGCTCGACGATCCGTTCGCATCCCCTGCGGTCGAGTCGTTCCCGACGGTTGGGCCCCGCCTCGACATGGCAGTGATGGCAGGCGAGGTTGCAGCGCTTGCCTATGTTGACCTGCAGGGTCTCGATTCGACCGCGCTCGACAGCCCGGAGTCCGCGTTCCTCCAGGTGCCAGGCAAAGGCGGAGCCCGCCGTGCTTTGCTCGGCGGGAAGCGGTGCCGCGCTTACAGCCATCTCTGCCCCCACATCAGGCCAGCCCCGAGCACGGCAGCGACAGGCAGCGTGGTGACCCAGGCCGCCAAGACTTGCCTGACCGCTCGCCCGTGAAGACTTCCATCGCTTCCCCCGATGCCCATTATGGCGCCGGTCGAGACATGAGTGGTGGAGACCGGCAGACCCAGCCGCGATGCACCGATCACCAGTGCCGAGGTGGCGAGGTTGCCCACCAGCCCTTGGCCGGGCGTCATCGGTGTGATCTTCTTCGAGAGAGTCTCGGCCACGCGCCGTCCCGCAGCCAGACCGCCGAGCGTCATGGCGAAGGCGATCGCCAGTGTTCCCGCGACAGGCGAAATCAGCGATAGGCCCGCCACCAGGCCGAGGATCTTTGGCGTGTCGTTGAGCCCACGGGCGAACCCGACCAGACTCGCACTCAGCAGGTGGCCTGCCCTGATCGTGTCGGCTGTGGTGACGCGGGCCACCGGCCCGACGTATTCGTCGCTGCAGCCAGGCGACTCGCCGACGTTCAGCCTGAGCGCCGTTGGAGCGAGGAGTGCCGCGGATGCGGTGTGAACGGGGCACGCTACCGCGGCTTCCATCAGCCCGTGCCCGACACAGATGCACGTCTGCGAATCGACGGCCAGGCGTTGCGCGGCTGCGCGCGCGACTCGTAGCCCGGCCCGGGCCAGCGCGATGGCGAGCACGGGCCCGAGCAGGAGCGGCACCAGGAAGGCGCGAGCCAGCGCGCCGATCTCGAGCGAAGCGCCGGCGGCGGCGAAGCCAGCGCCGGCGATGCCGCCCACCAGCGCGTGGGTGGTCGAGACGGGGAAGCCGAGGCGCGTAGCCAGCAAGACGGTCGTGGCAGCGGCCAGACCGATGGAGGCCAGCAAAGGCGCGTCGAGCAGCTCGCTCGGAACGATGCCCTTGCCCGAGAAGGCGCGCATGAGCCCGGCTGCCAGCGAGAGAGAGAGTAGGGCACCTGCGAGAGTCGAGACGCTGGCAAGCGCCAACGCTTGGCGATGCGAGAGGGTGCCGGACCCGTATAGCGTTGCCACGCCCTTGAAGTTGTCGTTCGCGCCATTGGACCAGGCCAGGAAGCAGACGGCGACGAGCAGCAGGGCGGAGATCACGGCGGCGTGATGTCGCGGCGACCTTGATCTGTTGCAGTGCCTGGCAGCCGAACGACACGCTTTGGCTCGGGCGGCATCCCAGCGCGCCGCTCACCTCCTTTCGGACCGCTCCCATGACCCAGCCCCGTCCCACGTCTCCCGCAGCCCCGGCCAGCGCCCCCCCCAGCGCCGACCCGCTCCTCACCCGGCACTGGGAGCAGGCTCTGCCCTGGACCGACTACCTCGCTGCGGTGGTCGAGAAGCGCGATCTCTGGCTGGCCAACGCGCGCCGCGCCGCGCTCCGGGATGAGGAGCGCGTGCGCCTCGAGAACCTGCCCGGCAAGCGCCGCGTGCTGGTGCTCACGGAAGATTGGTGCGGCGACGCGCTGCGCAGCCTGCCCGGGCTCGCCCAAGCGCTCGTCGGGGCGCCCGTCGTGGAGGCCCGCTATCTGCCGCTCGACGAACACC
>JAJDAO010000010.1 GCA_029261835.1 Deltaproteobacteria bacterium
TGCCGCGTCCGCAACGTGCTTGGCGAGGATTCGCTCAGCCGCCGCCTTGTCGGCTGTGCGGGTCGATTTCTCGACTCGCTTGCCGTCGTGCGTGAACCACCGGGCAACCCACGCTCCGCCCGTGGTGCGTTTGAACAAGGATCCGCTACCGTGGCTCCGCTGCCGTTTCGCCATCGTTCACCGTGCCTTTCGTTTCGTTGCCCGCCGAAGCTCCAGCCCGAGCGTCTTGGCCAGCTTCGCCGCCGTCCGCAGCGTCAGCGTTTTTTCGTCCTTGGTGACGAAGTGATGCAACGCCGCATACGGGATTTTCGATTGAAGGGCCATCGCGTTAATCGACATGCCGCTCGTGCGTGCAGCCCGACGTAATGCGTCTTCGATGTTCTTCATAGTATCTATGATATCACACATATAGCACCGTGTCAACTCGTGGTCTCGATTTCCGGCCCGATGTGCTTCGGTTCACGCTGAAACGTCATCATCGTCAGGTGGACCACGAGTTCCACGCCGTCGGTCGGACTGTTGTCGCTCTTGGCGACGTTGACCGCTATGCGCCGCCGCTGTTGGACGTTCGCCGGGTCGGTGGTGGATTGCTCACTCATGCGTCACCGTGCCTTGTAGCCGCGTAGCTGGCGTCATGCCGAATTGTGCTCGGTACTTCGCCAGCAGCCCCGACAGTGAGCGCCATCCGCGAAAATGCTGACGCAGCTTCGAGCAGCCGCGTCACACCGCACGCATGCGGATGATGATCCGGGTCCAATGGAATCCACTTCCTATCCCGCTTGTCGGGTGGACGCCCGTCGGGGTGGTTGCCGTCAAAAACCTGTTCAAGTTCCCCCCACTGGATAGGTCCGCGGCACCGTTTGCACCTCGCCGTACACGCCAACTCGTCGGCGAGGGACCACCTCTCGCGTTTGGTGCCCAGTTGCGGCGTCTCCGGCTCCGGAATGCTCGGGACGACGGCGTCGGCAGTCGGCTCGGGAAGGCGCGTCTGTGTCAAACCCTCTTTCTTGGCCAAAAACGGCACTGACACAGACGACACAGACGGCTCTCTAGCGCTTCCAACTTTTTTACTCTTCCATTCACTGAACAACCCCTCACACGTACTTTGGGGAATTGCCTGTGTCATCTGTGTCATCTGTGTCAAACCGGCCATCGGTCAGACCTCCAAGAGCCCGATTCCCGCGTACCGACTCACCTGTTTTCCGTCGCTCCCCCGCGGCTGACTCCGCCTGATCGTCGGAACTTGTGACCGTAGTCGTGTGCCCAACAGGTTCCGCGAGCCTTCCAAGTGCCCCGAGGCCTTGCACCACAGGCACCATGCAGCCCAAAGTTCATCACGGTCCACGCTCGCCGCGGGGTCGATGATGCAGCGGTCCTCGACGAACGCCCGGATGGGTGAGGTGAGGGTCGCGAATTCGGCCATGATGTCCGCGGAGGCTCTGGGTTGTGTGAAGCGTCCCTGCTTACGGAGTCGGGCAAGCCCTTCCAATGACCACCGGAAAATGCCCGGCGATTCCGGCTCCAGCTTCTCGTCAAGCTGTCGGTCCTCGCGACCGACGAACGATTGCCGGAACGGGAGGATCAGAACCCGCGACTCGAGCGCGTTGGCGTTGTCGCCGAAGCGGGGAAGCTCGTTGACAGCCAGCACGAACCGCGTCCTCAACCGCGTGGTGATCGGCGGGAGGTTCTTGCGGTCGATGTCGATGGAATCCTCACCGGAGACGGACTTGAGAACCTCCAGCACGCCCATCGCCCGGTCGCCGTGTCCCAGGTGTGCATCGGGGCAGATTGCCACCCGCTTCCCGATCAGCGACCACAACCCGAACCGCTCGCCCAACGCGGACAGCCGCGGGGCGACACAATTGTCCGGTCCCGCCACACGTTCCAGTGCGCGGAGCGTCGTTCCTTTTCCGGATCGTGGTGGCCCTTCCATGAGCATGATCGCGTGGTGCCGCGTGTCATCCGTCAAGCAGTAGCCAAACCACTCGCTCAGCAGATTCACGCGCTCCACGTCGCCATCGAATAACTGGTCAAGCGTCTCGAACCACGTCGGACACTCAGCGTTCGGGTCGAAAGGGTACGGCAACGCGAACGGCGAGAACCACCGCGGCGTGTGCGGGTTTACCTTGCCCTTGCCCGCCAAGGCGTCGTCCAGGTCCACCAACCCGTTGGCCATCGCGATCAGGTTGGGCGCCCGCGACCGCCCCAAGTACGCCGGCTGTTCGATATCAAACGGAACACGCACCTCGGAGCCCATGCAGGCGAGTACATCCCGGGCATGAGCGGGTTTCGCGTTGCCGCCGCGTTCGTCGAGATACTGAAGCAGGGTCGCGACCAATTCGGCAGCCGGGACAACGCGGTACTTCGTGCCGTCCGACTTGTGGAATTCGTCTCGGTACCACCGGAGCGTTGGCCCCTCGGGCGCGGCGTGAAGCTCATCGATGACCATCCGCGCCCAGCCCATCGGCTTGGGTGTCGGCGGTAGTTCCGCTGGCTGTGCATCGTCGATCAGCTTCCGCAACGCCTCGGTGGGGTCGTCTCGGATGACGAGGTAGTCGTCGATGCCGGTCTTGCCGTCACCGGACGACGGGATACGCAGCACAAGTACGGTTCCACCCTCGCCCGTCAGAGTCTCAGACAGCCTCGCTTCGGCGAGTTGGACGGCGTCGTTCGTTACGACGTCCGAATCGAATGCGATGATGACCCGCTTGCCTTTCCATGGGATGCCCGACAAACCGTCTATCAGCCGCCGCTTACCGAACGCCTGGCCGGAGTCGGAGCGTTGGCGCTTTCGCTGCCATGCCCAAACGCCCGGAATCCCGACGCACGGAATGCCATACTGTGACACGCATAGGGATTTCTTTTCGCCCTCCGTGACCATGATCGTTACGGCCGATTCGATTTGCTCGCGAACGCCAGGTGGGAAGTACGCGCGGTTCTTTACGCCCCGTGGTGCTTCATACTTGACAACGTGCCCGTCGCGATTCGTTCTCGGATAGTCCGGTTTGACACGGCCGTAGCCGTCGCCGTTCGCGGAGTAGGGGAACAACATCGCGTCGCCCCAGTCCACGCCGCGAGGCGCCCACCCGAGAGCGGCCTTTACCTCCGCGCTCCCAACGGTGCGGATACCTGCCGCCTCTATGGTCGCAGCCGTTAGCCCGCTGGAGCGAAGTTCTTCCCTATGCCGCTCGGATAAGTTCGCCGTCATCGTCCGCCCTCAACTTTCCCCGCCAGCCAGTCGGCCAATTCGCGAACCGGATAGACGATCGTCTTGTCGAACCGCGCGTGCGGAATGCCGCTCGTTTGGTCCGCCGTGATACTCCACAATTTCCGCTCGCTGATTCCCAGCGCGGCAGCCGCCTCACGCGGACGCAGCCCGAGCCG
>JAJDAO010000011.1 GCA_029261835.1 Deltaproteobacteria bacterium
TGGTGGCTGAGATGCGGACTGAGGATCTGGAACTCGGTGTTCGCGATGGGCTGCCCGACAAAGGCGGCGTCAGCCTTCGAACGCACGCGCGATGCCGACGACCAGATCGTCGTCTCGGTGGGTCCGTAGAGATTCCAGACCTCGCAGCCCGTCCCGATCAACCTCTCCGCAAGGTCGCTTCCCATTGCCTCTCCACCACAGAGAACCTTCACCTTCGGTGTACCCTGCCAACCATGATCCAGCAGCATTCGCCAGCTGCTTGGCGTCGCCTGCAGAATGGTGGCGTGATTCTCCTCGATGCTTGCCACGAGCCTTGCGGGATCGATTGCGAGGGTGCGTTCCGCCACCACGAGTCGAGCGCCGCTGATCAACGGCAGGAAGATCTCGAGCCCGGCGATGTCGAAGCACACGGTAGTCAGCGTCTGCACTACGTCCTCTTCCGTAATACCGGGCTCCTCCTGCATCGAGCACAAGAAGTTGACCAGCGCCCGGTGTTCGATCATCACCCCCTTTGGCTTGCCAGTTGAACCGGACGTATAGATGACATAGGCGAGGCGGCTCGGATCGCGAGTGATCTCGAGGTCGCTTCCGTCGAGGCGGTCGAGCTCACTCCGCTCGCTGTCGATGAACACGGACTGAATACCCGTGACGCTGCCGACCAGATCCCCGTACCGCTGCGTTGTCACTGCCAGACGCGCTCCCGAGTCCTCCAGCATGAAGGCGATGCGCTCTGCGGGATACGCCGGATCGAGAGGCACGTAACACGCCTCGGCCTTGAGGACGCCGAGTAGCGTCACCACGAGGTCTATGGAGCGATCGAGACAAACAGCCACGCGCTCATCCGGCCCGCCTCCGAGTGCGCGGATTCGTCTCGCCAGCTGGTTGGCGCGGCGATTCAGGTCGGCATAGGTGACCGCTTCGTCCTTGCAGACCACTGCCGTGCGATCACTCGAGCGGGACACCTGCTCCTCGACCATTCTGGCCACGCAAGTTTCACGATCGTACGCTGTCGCTGTACGGATGGCGTCATCGACGAGACGGGAGATCTCGGCGTCCGCGAGGAGCGGCAGTGCCGCGATGGAGCAATTCGGATCGTCGACGATTCCCTGCAGGAGAACCTCGCAGGAGCGAGCCAAGCAACTGATCGACTCCCGATCGAACAGATCCGTTGCGTACTCTATGCCGAAGACAATGCGGCTGTCGTGCTCCCAGGTGTTGACGGTGAGGTCGAGCTTCGACGACTGGTTGTGCGTATAGATCGGCTCCGTCTCGATACCCTTCAGCTGCAGCACGCTGGGCGGGTCCGAGAGGAACGATACCTGGAACAGCGGGTTGAAAGACGGGTCTCGCGATGGGTTGAGCTCCAGAACAATACTCTGAAAGGGCTCTTCTTGATTCCGGTGCGCTCCGAGCATCGCCTTGCGTGTCTGCTTCAAGAATTCTGAGAACGACGGCTGGCCACAGGCATCAATCGGAACGGGCAGCATATTCATGAAGCAGCCAACAACATCCTTGAAGTCGCTGTTGCGTCGATTCGTCATCGGCACGCCGACGACGACGTGCTCTTCACCGGTCGTGCGGTACAGGAGAGTCTGAAACGCAGACAGCAAGAACGTGAAGAGCGAGACCGTCGATTCGCGAGCTGCGATCTTGACGCGTCGGCTGAGATCCGGAGTTAGAGCGAACTGGAACTCGGTGCCGAGGAACGAGCGGCGAGCCGGGCGGGGCTTCGAAAACGGCAGCTCGAGAGTTGCAGCGGAACCGCGGAGAGCCTTTGCCCAATACGCCGTCTGCCTGGCAGCTTGTTCACCGGATAGCCATTCGGCCTGCCACTGCGAGTAGTCTGAGTACTGGCACGCGGGCGTTGACAAGCACCCCGGCTCAGCGGTGCCGACGGAAGAATAGATGGCCCCGATCTCACTGAGGACGAGCCCGATCGAATGCTGGTCGATGACGCTGTGATCCCAGACGAACAGCAGGTGGTGTTCATCCTCGGCGAGTTGAAAGAGCGTCACGCGCATCAGCGGGGCCGTGCTCAGATCGAAGCGTTGCGCGATTTCCTGCTGCACGAGATCGTCGAGGTCCGCATGCTCGGCAGTCTTCAGCGACAGCGGTACGCGCACGAATGGCAGAATGACCTGGCTGAGCTCGCCGTCTACGGTGAACAGGAGCGTGCGGAGGATCTCGTGCCGCTCGACGACGGCGTTGATGCTCTCTTCCAGCCGGTGCACGTCCAGCGAGCCCCTGAGGCGAAAGCAGCGTGGGACGTTGTACGCGTGCCCCGCACGCTGCGTCTGATCGAGGAGCCAGAACTGCTTCTGGGCACCCGAGGCGGGGAATACTCCCGTGCCACGCCCGTTGTCTCCGACTGTCATCCGTGAACTCGAAGCGCCTCGGTCCACATCTTCCGGCAGCACCATCCTCTGGAACTCCTTCTGTGGGATACCTGGGTTGGCGACGGTTCGATCAGAACTCCGACGATGCCACCTTCAGAACGACTCCAAGAAGCGAACTCGCCGACCTCGAGAACCCCATCGGATGGCCTTCTTGCGCATGGAGGAAGCGGAATCAAGGCTGTACATCGTCAGGTTTTCGCGGACACTTGAACCGTTCCTCTAGGGGAGAGGTCTTGCTCTCGTCTGCGGCCAAGCCGCGTTGCGTCGATTCTCTCTCTTGCTTCGATCCACGACGTCAGGCATTCGGGCTTCTGCCTGCGGGTGAGGACCGCACACTGGCGACCGCGGCACATGTCGTCGGGGGAGGGGACGCCGCTCGTAGTTCTAGTACGCCACCAAGCGAGCCATCGCCCGCTCGAGCTGCCCGAGGCCTCAGCGGTTCTCGAACCGCACCGCGTTCTTCATCGAACGGGAGTAGTGTCCGATCTCGCCTGCTTCGTCGGGTGATCGGTCCACCCGCGCAGCCGCGGGCAAGATCCAATGTCTCGACCACCCGCGCCCGGATCCGCTCGGGATCGGGTTCCGGATGGCCTGTGGGTGCGGCTTACGATCTTCGACGGTCTCTCGAGCATGACGACGCTGCCGCTCCGTGTCGCACTCGACGATCAGCCGTGCTTCGCGAAGGATCGAAAGAATCCATCGATCGAGGCAGCGGTCTTTGAAGACTGCATGGAAGCGGTCGTCGCAACCCTTCTTGCCAGGGGCTTCCCGCGTCGACGTGTTGCCTGGCGTCCGCCGCTTCGTAGTCCGATGGAGATCGAGCGGCCGGAACGGCTCACGGATGCACCCGCTCTTGTCGACTTCCCGCAGAACCCCGCTGGCGGCCGCGACCGGGAAGGGGTGGGCAGGGCACCTTTCTCGTAGGCCCGAGAACTGGAGTCCAGCTACGGCGCCGCTTGCGCCCCTTGGGGGCAGGTGGCGTTGGCCTGTTGGCGGCGATCCCGAGCACCTCTCGCAAAGCGCCGAAGATGAGCCGTGGTCGGTTGGCTCCTGCCGGCTCGTGAACGACCGATCGTTCCGGACCCGGGATGTGTGCTTGACACCCCGGGAGAGTGCGCTCAGTATGCTCTGAGAATATTTGAAAGCATCTGATTCAAAATGTTTAGAAGCGACCGACTCGGGCCGACTAGTTACAGGACCCCGGCTGCCGGGAGCGGCCGGGCGGTCGAGGCGTGGCTTCGCTGCCCAGTCGAGCCGAGTGGCCGAGCCAGCTGGCGAGCGCAGCACAACGCAAGCAAAGCCAGGCGTTCGACGGAGGCAAGTTGGAGGGATGACACGCAGGGCGAGGCGGTACGATCTGGAAGAGTTCCTGAGCGGGCCCGGTGCCGCGGGACGGGCAGAGGCGGCTGCCGCGGCTCCCAGCGACGCAGCCCTCTCTTCTGCCGTCAACGCGAGTCGGACACTACCCCTTGGCAATTGCTGCAGGGCGGTGGGACCAGGCTCTCGAGAGGACCACTGGCCGGGTGGGATCATGCCAGCAAGAAACCACACTCTCGACGCGAACAGAGCGGTCATACTGGGACCGCGGGCAGCGGATTGCTGCCCACGACACGCGAGGGGAGGCTAGTGGCGGACAGCAGCGAACACAGAATGAACCCCTCTGGCAAATCTGTCCGAAGTCACGGGGGCGATGAATCTCTGATCTGGCATGCGCTCCGGCATGTCAAGTACAGACTGAAGCTCGTCTTCGGTCGCCGCACCAATCGTGTCTACACACGTTTCTTTCGCTTCCCGCATCAGTACAAGGCTCTGGAGAAGGAGGTCATACCGTTTCTCCTGAACGGACAGCCGCCGTCGGAATCCCAACCCTTGGATATCATCGTCTTCGCGTGCGGCAATGGTGCCGAGCCATACTCTCTATCTTCCGTCCTCCTGCAGAAGTTCCCTGGTCTTCGATTCCGCATTCGCGCCTTCGACATCGTCGAAGAAGTGATCGACGTAGCGAAAGCCGGCGCCTATCCTCGCGAAGAAGTGCTTCGAAACCCGCTGGCGCTCGACGAGTTCATCGAAGTCACCTTCGACGAGGTCGGCGCCTTCTATCGCGTGAAGCCCGAAGTCGCTCGGCCGGTGTCGTTTTCCGTCGGAAGCCTGCTTGATGCTCCGTTCATGCAAGACCTCGGGAAGGTGGATATCGCCGTTGCTCAGAACGTGCTGTTCCACCTGCCGCGCCCCAAGGCTAGAGTGGCATTCGCCAACCTGACCGGCCTCCTGAAACCCAGGTCCGCGGTGTTCATCAATGGGATGGACACCGACATGCGGATCAGTCTCACGAAACGACACGGTCTAGTCCCGCTAGACTATCTCATCGAGGAGATTCACGAGGACGCCCGCGTCGACCGACCCAGCGGTTGGGCGGGAGCCTACTGGGGGCGGGAGCCGTTCTCCCGTAGGACAGCGCAGTGGGTGCGGAAGTTCTCAACGATCTTCCTGAGGAACGAGCCATGAGCAAGCCGAGTCCTGGCGACTTTGCCACCGCCGATTCGTCGGCGCAGTGCGGCCACGCAGAGGCGCCGGATGGTCACGCGACAGGCCACTGGGACGCCGCCACAACCGTCGTCACCACACCCGATGAGTTCGTCCCGTTCGGCCGCGGTGAGATCGAGCAGTCGATCGCTTCCAGATTCGAGAGGATGGCCGCGCTCCACGCCGAGCGGCTTGCAATCTCTGATGCCAACACAACTCTGACCTACCGGGAGCTCAACCGACGCGCCAATCAGATTGCCCGATCGATCCCGCTCACCAGTGCCGCCCCTTCCCCGTCTCGTGTCGCGATCTACCTGGAGAAGAGCGTCGAGTATGTCTCGGCCATCTTCGGTGCGCTCAAGGCGGGCAGCGCCTATGTGCCGCTCGATCCCACCTTCCCGGAGTCGCGGAATCGCCACATCATCGAGCACTCGCAGACCTCGCTCATGCTGACGAACTCGCGCAACCTGCAGGCGGCGCAGAATCTCAGCGGCGGACGCGCTCTCGTCCTCAACGTCGACGACATCCCGGCAGACGCCCCCGACACCAATCTCGACCGCGCCATATCACCAGACGCACTCGCCTACCTTGTCTACACGTCGGGTTCAACAGGCAAACCCAAAGGCGTGATGCAGAATCATCGCAACACGTTGCACGGATGCATGCGGCGTACAAATCTCCAGCGAGTGTCACCTAGCGACCGCATGACACTGCTCTACTCGTGCAGTGTCATGGGGGCGGTCTATTGCATCTTCGGCGCTCTGCTCAATGGCGCATCACTCTTCCCGATCGACATTCGTGAGCAGGGCCTCGATGGGCTCGCGGAGTGGCTGCGTGCAAGAAGAATCACGATCTACCATTCGGTCGCTTCCGTGTTCCGGCAGTTTGCGACGACATGCAGCTGTCCTTTGGACTCCTTGGATGTTCGCTTGGTCATCTTCGGCGGCGAACGCGTACTGGCAGCGGACATCGAGCAGACACGCGAGGTCTTCGGGCCTCGCTGCGAGGTCTTTACCGGACTCGGCTCGACAGAGACGGGTACTATCCGGCACTTCGTCATCGGGCCCTCCACAACTCTCGCCGGCAAGGTCGTTCCGCTCGGCTATCCCGTTGACGATATGGAAGTGGTGCTGCGAGACGAGGAAGGTGTCGCCGTCGCTCCCGGGCGAATCGGCGAGATTGCCATACGCAGCCGGTACAATGCTCTCGGATACTGGAACGATCCCGAAGCGACACGACAGGCGTTCAGCGAGGATCGGGACGAAGCCGGAGTCTCGTGGTACCGCACCGGCGATATGGGCATCATGAATCACGACGGGCTCTTGGAGCACCGCGGGCGCAAGGACTTCCAGGTCAAGATACGCGGGTTTCGCGTGGAAACTGCAGAGATCGAGACCGCACTCCTCGATCATCCGTTGGTTGACGATGTGGTCGTGGTGGCGCGAGACGTTCGCCGAGAAGCGCAGCTCGTCGCCTATGTCGTGGCGGAGAACGAATCGCGTATGGCAGCGCGCGAGTTCCGACATGTTCTACGCGAGCGCGTCCCCTACTACATGATTCCGACGGTCTTTGTCAGCCTGGACGAAATCCCGCGAACGCCAAACAACAAGGTGGATCGCAGCGCGCTTCCCGCCCCGTCTCGTGAGAACGAGCTGGCCGATGATGAATGCACGGCCCCTGTCAACGACATCGAAGAAACACTGGTAGACATCTGCCAGGAATTGCTCGACCGCGACAGCGTTGGCACGAATCACAACTTCTTCGATCTCGGTGGACATTCTCTATTGGCCACGCAGCTGGTCGCTCGCGTGCGGGCGCGGCTTGGTGTGCGGATTTCGATGCGTATGGTGTTCGAAGCCGACACCCTGCAAGAGTTGGCTGGACGGATCGAGAAGGTTGGATCGACGGTCTCTGCCGAGGACCAGAGCGAGTTGATCTCGGTGTCGCGCTCTGGCCGTGTCCCGGTCAGCTTCGCGCAGCGCCGCATGTGGCTGCTCGATCGACTCTACCCCGTGGGCGCTTCCTACAATATCTCGAACTCGGTACGGCTGGAAGGCGCGCTCGACCGTCGTGCGCTCGAGCAAGCGCTGGACGAGATCGTGGCACGCCACGAAACTCTCCGGACGATCTTTCGCTCGGACGACCAGGGGCCTTGGCAGGAGATCTTGCCGGTCTCAACCGTCTCGCTCCCGGAGACGGACCTCCGGGAGTTGCCACGAGAAGAGCGTGAGTCGCGTGCGATGGAGCTGGTGCTGGAGGCGCTGCGGAAACGGCAGGACCTGGAGCAGGGACCGCTATTTCATCGCGAGCTGCTTCGCCTCGAAGACACCACCGTGATCCTTGTCCTGGTCTTCAACCACATCATCTACGACAACATCTGGTCCTCGGGCGTCTTCTTTCGGGAGCTGGGCGCGTTGTACGCCGCATTCGCATCCAGATCCGCATCCCCGATGCCACCACTGCGTTTTCAGTTCGGCGACTATGCGAGTTGGGAGGCGGCCCGCACTGACGGCGAGGCGCTCGGAGAGCACATCGAGTATTGGCGGCAGCAGCTGGCCGAGCTTCCAGAGCCGCTACAGCTGCCGGCCGATCGGGTCCGATCCGCCAGGCCTTCCTTCCGCGGCGGTCAGGTGGAGTTCGAGATACCGGTCTCGGTGAGCACCGCGCTCGCCGACCTGGCCCGGTCAGAGTCTTCGACGATGTTCATGGTTCTTCTGGCGGCGTGGCAGATCCTGCTGCATCGCTACACGCAACAGGACGACATCCTGGTCGGCACGCCCACGGGCCGACGCTATCGGATCGAGACCGAGGGAATGATCGGTCTCTTCATCAACAACCTCGTCTTGCGTGCCGATTGCTCTGGTAACCCCAGTTTCCGAAGTCACCTTGGGCGCGTGCGCCAGACAACGATCGACGCCTTCGCACACGACGAAGCGCCCTTCGAAGAGTTGGTCGCTCGGCTGCGTCCGAATCGCGGGGCAGGTGTCTCGCCATTCTTCCAGAACCTGTTCATTCACCGCAACTCCCGCAGCGCTAGCTGGACAATCCCCGGCCTCGATCTGACGCGGATCAAGGCCCACGCGGGTGGGACCAAGTTCGACCTGACGATCTCCATCCTCGAGGATGAGCAGAGGCTCACGGGTACCATTGAGTACAGCACGGATCTCTTCGACCAGGACCGAATCGAACGGATGGCGACGCACTACCTGACGTTACTCAGCAGCGTGGCCGAGGACGCCGACTCCCCGGTGTGGGCTCTCGATCTGCTGCCCGATGCGGAGCGCGATCTCGTCTGTCGCTCGTGGAATCAGACCGCGGTGCCCTATCCAGCGGACCTCTGCGTGCACGAGCTGTTCGCGCGAAGGGCAGAGAAGCAGCCGGACTCCGTCGCCGTCGTGTCTGGGAACAGGACACTGAGCTACGGCGAGCTGAATCGGCAGGCGGACCGCCTCGCGAGACACTTGCGGAGCCTAGGAGTTCGGCAGGAACAACTCGTGGCGGTTTGCCTCGACCGGTCACCGGAGTTGATCGTTGCACTACTGGCTGTGCTCAAGGCCGGTGGCGCCTACGTGCCGCTCGACCCCAGCTTCCCGCCCGACCGCTTGACCTACATGGTCGAGGACGCGAATGCCTCGGTATTCATTGCGCAGCAGGCCACGATGGAGCGCCTGCCCGACCTTCAGACGCCCTGCGTGATGCTCGAGGAAGGAGCAGCGATCCCGGCAGGGGGCGAGGAACCTTGCTCTTCTGCGGAGGTGCGGCCGACGAACCTCGCCTATGTCATCTACACGTCCGGCTCGACGGGCAAGCCAAAGGGCGTGCAGATCACTCACCGGGCGCTGGTCAACTTCTTGTGCTCGATGCAGAGAGAGCCCGGTATCACGGAAGAGGACGTAGTGCAGACGCTGACCACCGTGTCCTTTGACATCGCCGGGCTCGAGATCTTCCTGCCGTTGATCAGTGGCGCTCGGCTCGTGGTGGCAGAACGCACGCTCGCAATCGATCCCGCGAGGCTCGTGGCAAGCATCGAGGAGAATCGCGCCACCATTCTGCAGGCGACGCCAAGCAGCTGGCGCATGCTGCTGGATCATGGTTGGCG
>JAJDAO010000012.1 GCA_029261835.1 Deltaproteobacteria bacterium
GCGAAGATGCGGATCCGCTTCATCGGTCAGCAGAGCACCGGGATGGTGACGGCGGTGAGCCAAGTCTTCCTGGGCGTCGGGTCATGATTCAGGTCACGCCCCAGATGCGCGTCCTGGTGGCGGTGGAGCCTGCGGACTTCCCGCGTGTGAAGGTGTGGCAAGAGCAGCCGGCCGAGTTTTTCGAAGAAGCGATCATAGAGGCTGACGGCACGATGACCGAGACCACGGGTCAATGCAAACAGGGTATGGACATCAACTACAAAGGGCAGTGGGGTTACCAGCCACTGTTGGTATCACTGGCCGTAACAGATCAGCCGTATGCAATGGTGGCCTTGCCGCGCTCCGTTCAGTCTCTCGCCTTCTTTCGGGGCGCAGCCACAAAGCCCTGCAAGGGCGTCAGTCAGTAGCCAGGGGCGTCAGCCCCTGGGACAAGAGGGACGCTCCGAAACCACCAAGCCCCGACAGGGGCGGTAGAAGTCCTACCGCCCCTGCCGGGGCTTCGCGCTGGTTGGCCGCTGGATACCGAGGGGCTTACGCCCCTGGCTACTGACTATCGTCCCTGCGGGACTGAGGATTGCCCGGACAGGCGTCGGACACAAGCGACACGCGTAGCATTGCACACGGGTGACCTCTTACCACTGGCCAATACCGGCGAGCCACTGTATCTGGTGAATCGTCGAGGCAGTTGCCCATCGCATGAAGGGGCGGCGGCGCGTTTTGATCAGGCCATTGCACTGTGCAAGGGGGCGGGGTTCAAGCGTGTTCTCTGCGGGGCGACACGGACTTCACACACACCAGGCATCTGGACGGGTGGCATGGTGTGGGTGTGCGGTTCATCTTCGGCTTGGATGCCATGCCGAACCTGGTGGAGATCGCGGATAGCCTGGAAAACGAGGCTTGGTGGCCGCTTCGACGTGATCCGAAATACACCGTCAAGACCGCTCCCCGTGCGCGGCCCGAGAACATCAAGGAAGGGATTGTGCGGTCGCGCGAGTTCGAGAACATCCGACTGCAGTCGGAAGAGGTGGCGGAGTTTGACTACGCCCCCGGCCACTGCCGCCGGAGCTACCGCGTCGTGGTGTTGCGCAAGAATCTATCGGTAGAGAAGGGCGATGCGGTGCTGTTTGATGACATTCGCTACTTCTTCTACCTCACGAACAACCGCACGATGACGGCCTGTGGGATCGTGCGGTCGGCCAATGACCGGCGCAATCAAGAGAACCTGATCGAGCAACTCAAGCATGGCGCCCGTGCACTGCAGATGCCGGTGGACAATCTTCTGAGCAACTGGGCGTACATGGTGATGGCGTCACTGGCGTGGACATTGAAGGCCTGGTTCGCATTGTTGTTGCCGGAGCGTGGCCGCTGGAAGGAGAAGCACGGACGCGAGAAAGCGACAGTGTTGCGCATGGAGTTCAAGCGATTTGTGAATGCGTTTATGCGGGTTCCGTGTCAAGTGATTCGCACGGGTCGGCGGTTGCTCTATCGTCTGTTGTCGTGGAATCCGTGGCAGCATGTGTTCCTGCGAGGTGTGGATGCGTTGCGTTGTCCGCTACGCTGTTGAGTGCCAGTCCATGACACCGGAGTATGGATGTTCCGGTTCTCGTAGGACCCAAACACTGGAAAAGTGAGGGAATCCACGAAAGAACGACAACCTGGTGTACCCCGCCGAACCGGCCGCCGGATCGGACCGGGTGGGCCGCGCTCGCACGCCGCGCGACCGCCGAGCCGCCCACAGGTCATCAAAGTACCCTTGTTCTGGGGCTAGGCGCAAACAGACGGTCGAGCCGGT
Source organism: Deltaproteobacteria bacterium (assembly GCA_029261835.1). Taxonomy (GTDB): domain Bacteria; phylum Myxococcota_A; class UBA9160; order UBA9160; family UBA4427; genus JAJDAO01. The sequence continues at coordinate 1,793 of JAJDAO010000012.1, forward strand.
GTTCGGCATCATCAAGAGCGTGCTGGGATTTCGGCAGTTTCTGCTTCGCGGGCTGGAGAAGGTCAGTGGCGAGTGGGACCTGGTGTGCCTGGCCTACAACGTCAAGCGGCTTTGGGTCCTGAAAACTGCCTGATGAGGCTTCGGGGTGTTCTCCGCCCGCGCCGAATGGCCGGCGAAGCCAGTCGACGCCCCAGACTTGGCATAATTTCGTTACCCAACCCCCGTCTTCTCCGTCCAACAGAATCCGCGCCAGCGTTCGCGGTCCCGCGCCCCTCCGTTTGCCCAATACCAAGCCCGACAGGCTCCTAGCAGTACAGCGCAACATTCGGGCCACCGAGAGACCTCGCTCCTGTTCGACGCCGCCCCTTCCCCGGGCGGGGATTTCCAATCTCACGCGACACCGTGGCATATCACCGAGTGCGAACTTGACCGATACGCTGGGAACATGCTACGGTCGATGCACGCGTAGTTCTTTCCCATCCCCCCGGCTTCGGCGGGCCACTGAATTCGATCATCGAGGAGACCGCCTCTTCCCACGGCGTTTGCGGCTACTTGTCCACGCCGCCCGAGGGGGCGTCATGCTGCAAGGGTTGATTGGAAGGAGCGGAGTTTTGCGCGACCAAGCGTGGATGACTGGAACATGGGTACCGACGACGCCGACGGGCACGACCGCGCCGTCGCCGTCTAGCAAGAGGAGAATCGCGGTGGAACCATGCATGCGCTGCCCCCTTGGGCGTTCCGCCCGAACGCAGCGTGTACAACTGCAATCGGGAAATGCCTTAGGCAGCTTTAACTATCTCGGGAGGGGCTTGCGGGCGACTGATTAAGACACTAAACTATCTGCCGTCCGGGTCTGAGATGGAGAAAGGAAGGCACCATGAAAGCGGGAATGGCCGTTGTTCTTTGCGGCACGCTGGTGCTGGTCGCCGGCGTGCTGGAGGTTACGGGACGCCCACCGGCTGGAGTACCCGTGGTCGGCGACGCAGCCGACCAGGAGTTGGCGCAGCTGCTGGTCAAGCTCGAGCTGCGCACGCGCGGTGTGATCGCCAAGCACTACGCCTCGGCCGACACCGCGCACCGTGATTGGCTGGCCAAGGACTTGCTTCTGCCCGCCGCCGTGGCCGACGCGGTC
>JAJDAO010000013.1 GCA_029261835.1 Deltaproteobacteria bacterium
TCTGACGACGTTTGAAGCGCTTCGCAAGAAGCGCAGAAAAACGAAGGCTGAGCGCCAGCGGCTCAAGGAGCTCGGGAAGAGGTACACTTCTGTGACTCGACTCGGCGACTTGTCCGTCAAGCTGGCTTCGGAACTTCTGAAGCTGGAGGGCAACCTCAGCAAACTCAACGCCGATATCAAGGCGAAGAGCGATCAGCTGGGTGCTGTCCGGAAGAAGCTCCAGTCGGGCAAAACCGTCTGGGTCTGCAAAGATCCGAATGCGATCAAGAAGTTGGTCGCGGCCTTCGAGAAGTACGTGGGCAAATACGCCACGGCCGAGGAGAAGGCACGGATTAATGTCTGGCTGAAGCGCGCCCAGGCCAAAACCTGGAAGAATGCGCTGAACCGGAAGTTCCCGGTGACGCCGCTCTACCGCTTCACGTACCTGCAGACGGGGATGTGTGAGCTGCCACAGAGCAAGATCGCCCATCTGACCGATCCCGACTTCATGAAGGATCGGCTCGGCACCCTGAAAAAGGGGTGCAAGGATGGCGATTTCTGTCGGGCCCAAACGCCTGACGGATTGCACTACGGCATCCGTGACGGTGACACGCTGAAAGGTACCGCTGGTACCCTGAAGCTGACCGCCGGCACGAAGCTGCTCCACGCGGATCCCACCCTGATCGGACGCCTGTCCGGTCGGAAGTGGCTTGCCAACCTCGGAATCGAGCTGGGCTACTCCGTCCTGGGGAGCCTGGTACAGGATGATCACCTCGCCGGTGTGAGTCTGCACATGATCCGCGTTGGTCTCGCCAATCGGTTCAACCTCGGTTCTTCGCTCTTCATCACCCCGCACATCCACGGAGGCTTCGCCTTCGTGAACGGGGATTCGATAGCTCGTTCCAACCTCGGCGGCGACACCTCTTCGGGGGATCGCTTCCGCGGTGTGCTGGCTCTTGGCGCCAAGTTCGGTGTCAAGCTCAGCAGAAACCTGGCCCTCTACGGCGTGGGTGAATTCCTCGCCTTCCCAGGGCTCGGTGGTTCGGGCGGCCTCGGTGTCGATATCGACGTTTCAAGCGGTGTCCGCCTCAGTGCGGATCTGCGCTGGACGTCGATCCCTGACACTGGGGTCTCGTCCGGCAAGCGCCCCGACCTCCGGTTGGGCAACGTCGGCGCCAATGGCATGCAGGGCAACCTCACGTTGTCCTTCTAGCAGGTGGGGGTAAAGCCGGTCTTCGGGCCGGCTCCCTTACCTTTCATATAATTAGAACTAGCCAATAACTTTCGATCATCAACCCAAAGCTCTGTCCCGATTGATCGGGGTGGAAAGGATAAGAGATGAAAAACTTCGCCAAGGCCCTCGTGGCCATCACGGCTCTCGTGGCCATCGCTTCGTGTGGCGGTGATCCCGCCAACGATTTCCTGACCAAGCTCTCCGGCGCCATCAATTGCGCCGAAGGCAGCCTGAAGACCGGCGAGACCTGCCCTACCAAGGGCATCGAGGTCAAGCTCACGGGCAAGTACGTCGACCTCGCGGCCGACAAACTGCCCGAGAAGACGGTCAATTACTCCTCCACCTCCGACGACAAAGGCACGTGGATGTTTCAAGGTAGCGCCGAGAAGCGCCTGCCCGAGGGCATCGCGACGCTCGCCTGCGTTCTTCCCGCCTCGGCTTCGGCCTGGCAGGTCGCCAGCGGATGCGACAGCATCAATCTGCTGACGATGGAGGACGTGACCGATCACCAGATCGTGCTGGAGAAAAAGCCGGTCGGCGGTGACATCACTGTCAACCCGCCCAAGGTCAAGCTCGCCGATCACGCCGACGCTCTCGGAAAGTGCATCCTCGCCCTCGACGGCAAGGTCACTGCGCTCGCCAGCGAGACCGACAGCCTGAACAAGGACCCCGACTACGACATCCTGAAGGTGAACGCCGTGAAGGGTGACGTGGAGGCGCAAGCCAACACCTGCGACGGCCTCCTAGCCGTCCTGAATCAGGCGATCGCCAACGCCGACAGCAACGATTCCGCCCTTCCCGGGGCAAAGGATGTCGTCAACAAGGCTGAAAAGAGCCTGATGGACGCCCGCCAGGCGATCGCTCACGCGGACGCCGCCATCCTGAAAGCGCTCAAGGGTTCCACCCAGGTCGTCACTGGCGAAAAGTGCGATCTGTCGGTTGATCTGCTCTGCAACGGCCAAAGCTGTAACTCGGCCGAGGTTCGCATCACGAACGGACCTGGGTACGACAAGACCTCAACGGTCACGTCGTTCCCGCACGTGGTGAAGGACCTGGACTGTCGCCTTTCGAGCGTGACGGTCACCAAGACCGGCTACCAGGCCAAAACCACCGTCATCGACCTCATGTCCAACCGGTCGAACAAAGTGCAATTCGATATGAAAAGCACTCCCACCACTCCGGGTGGCCAGCCGAACACCCTCGCTCCCAAGGCGAGCTTCGTGCTTCCGGCCGGTCAGTCGCTCGATATGTGCGGCGCGCTCTACCGCTTCGACAGCACCGGCGTTCAACAGACCGTCGACTGCTCCAAGCTGACGCTCACCCTGAAAACGGGTTCGAGCGTGACGGTCAGCGGCACCAAGGTGACGGCCACCACCACGACCACCGGAACCTCCGTGGTGGAGTGGTGCTTCACCGGCGCCAGCCCCGCCCAGTGCGACGAGTTCTCGGTCCACGTACCGTAGAGCTCTCGCATCCCACCTGTTAATCACAGTTCTGACGATGCTCCGCGCTCTCTTCTGAAGAGGGCGCGGAGCTCCCGCCCACCCCGTATTCACTACGGGGTACTCCCCAGGGTATCAGCCTATGGCTAATGCTTTGAGGAGTACAGTGTTTACCCTCCAACGTCATTCTGAACCTGTCTGCCGACAGGCAGGCTTGATTCAGAATCCCATTTTTGAGGTTTTTGAACGTAGAAAAATAATCAATATCAGTATTTACTAAAAACCATCCAACTGGACTGAAGAGGCCTAGGATTCTGAATCAAGTTCAGAATGACTATAGGGGCTTTTTTCATTTGTAAAAATATTTTATTGACAAAACGTCAAATATAACCTACAGTTGATTCCAAATCCCGATTTCTTCGGGGGGAAAATTGTCCCGATCTAATCGGGGCCAAAAATAAAACAAATGCCAAAA
>JAJDAO010000014.1 GCA_029261835.1 Deltaproteobacteria bacterium
AGAGGAGGAGAAGCCCCGGCGCAAGAAGACCGCCGACGAGATTCTCGCCCTCACCATCTGCGAGCCCGCCATGGGCTCGAGCGCCTTCCTCATCGAGGCCGTGGACCAGCTGGCCGACGCATACCTCGAGGCCCGGCAGGAAGAAGACGGCGAAACCATCCCGCCCGAGGACTACCAGCGCGAGAAGCGCCGAGTGAAGGCCCGCCTCGCCACCAACAACTGCTACGGCGTGGACCTGAACCCCACCGCCGTCGAGCTCGCCAAGGTCTCCCTCTGGCTCGCCACCCTCCACGAGGACGGCAAGTGCCCCTGGTTCGGCCTGCGCCTCGCCACCGGCAACAGCCTGGTGGGCGCCCGCCGCGAGGTCTTCAAGACGGCTGCTGTCACCCGCAAGGGCACGAAGGACGATCCCAACTGGCTCGGCCTCGTGCCCGAGCCCATCCCGCTTAATCACGGAGACGACGACCCCACCCCCGACGAGGTGGACCGTGCGAACTGGACCGCGCCCCCGCGCCCCAAAGGCACCATCTACCACTTCCTGCTCCCGGCCGAGGGCATGGCGGCCTTCGACAAGGACAAGGTCATCAAGCAGCTCGCGCCCGAGTCCGTGAAGCGCATCAAAGAGTGGCGCAAGGAGTTCTGCAAGCCCTTCAACAAGAAGGACGCGGAGCGCCTCGAGCAGATCTCCGATGCGGTGGACCGCCTCTTCGCCCAGGTGGTGCGCGAACGTGTGCTGGCCACCCAGGAGACGAGCGACCGCATCCCCGTCTGGGGCGAGCCCCCGAGCGCCAAGCAGGCCGATCTCCTCGTGCGCGATCAGGAGAAGGTGGCGGCATCGCTCGAGGACGGAAGCTCCGCGTATCGGCGCCTCAAGCTTGCGATGGATGCCTGGTGTGCGCTGTGGTTCTGGCCGATCGAGGAGGCAGGGTTGCTGCCTGATCGGGTGACTTGGCTTGCGCAGATGGAGCTGATCCTGAAGGGGCAGGTCACACACGAGAGCGTGTGGAAGCAGCAGAATCTGTTCGCCGAATTCTCGCCTATGACTCAGGCCGACTTGGTAACGAGCCAAGTCCTGCAGGGAGATGTCGAAAAGCAACGCGAAGCCGGCGCTGAACGATTGAAGCGACTTCAGGGGCTCTCGAATGCCTTCCGCGAACGCCGCGCCGACTACTTCGATGAGTGCGGGCTGGCCGACATCGACACCATACTCGAGAGTGACGCCGGCCTGCGTGCGGCGCAGCGCGTCGCAGACCGACTCCACTTCCACCACTGGCCCCTGCGATTCGCCGAGGTCTTCGGGGAGAGCGGTGGCTTCGATCTCATTCTGGGCAACCCGCCCTGGGTAAAGGTCAACTGGAACGAAGCTGGAACTCTTGCAGACTACGAACCGAGTCTCGACATACGGAAAGTGAGCGCTTCTGATGTGGCTCGACTTCGATCTGACATTCTTGCGAATGACGCGGCCGAGAGGGTCTACCTCTCTGAGATTGCAGAAACGACTGGCACCCAGCAGTTCCTTAGCGCACTTCACAACTATCCATTGCTCGACGGTTTGCAGGCGAATCTTTATCGCTGCTTTGTAGTCTTGGCATGGTCGATTGGGAGCAGCACCGGAGTCAATGCCTTCCTTCACCCTGAGAGCCTCTACAACGACCCTAGGGCAGGTTTGCTGCGGTCGGCGCTATATCCTCGATTGGTGCTTTGCGCGAGATTCGTTAACGAGATGAAGCTCTTTAGCGAGGTTGGGAATCAACTTCGGTACACCCTCAACTGCTATCGGAATCTTCCCTCGCGCATAGCCGGCCGTCTGATAACGAACCTTGTCCACCCGCGAACAATCGAGTCGTCTTGGTCTCATGATGGTCTCGGGGCCGTGCCGAGAATCAAGGATGACGCCGGAAACTGGGATACCCGCGGCCACGCACGGCGCTTGGTGCGAATCACGGAAGATCGACTGAGACTATTCGCGACCTTGATTGATACCGAGGACACATTAGCGTCTCACGCTCGGTTACTCATGGTCCACAGCGACGACCTTGTGGGCATTCTCGAGAAGTTCGCGAGGCGTCCCAAGCTGCTTGGAGTCAAGCGGTCTGACTACTATCCATCCGTGCTCTGGGACGAGACCAACGCTCAGAAGGACGGCACAATCAGAAGGGAAACTCAACGGCCCGGCTCACTGAGTGGCGTCATCGTGCAAGGCCCGCACTTTTACACTGCAAATCCTCTCAACAAGAGCCCCAACGAGGTGTGCACGACTAGTCGCGCCTACACTGAAATAGATCTAACCGCGGTGGGAGAGCAGTACGTGCCGCGGACGAACTACGTTCCCGCGCTTTCGCAGTCTGAGTACATCGCGCGCATACCCAAGTGGCGAGGGCGACCGATATCCGACTATCCGCGGGTGATCGCTCGAAGCATGATTGTCTCGAGCAACGAGCGAACACTGATCGCGGCCCTTCTTCCGCCGGGCGTTCTTCACGTGATTACGTGCTTCTCGCTAGCAATGGCCCCGGAGAGGATCGGCCGGGTATGCCTGGCTTTGATATCACTTCCGATCGACTTCTTTGTAAAGGTCACGGGGAAGACTCACTTCTTGGACGACGTCGCCTCAAAACTACCCCAACCTGAGTTTGCGTCACTTGAGGACTATGGTGTCTTGAGGGCGATGGCGCTCAATTGCGTGAGTTCTGCGTACTCCGGAATTTGGAACGATACCTATCGGTCAAGCTACGCCAAGGATCGTTTTACAATCTGCGACAGGCGACTCACCGACTTCGCTCTATTGACTAGGGAGTGGTCCGCAGCTGTGCCTTTCAGGAGCGACTTCGAACGCCGTCAGGCTCTCGTCGAATGCGATGTTATCGTTGCAATGGCGCTTGGCCTATCATTGAGTGAGCTCGTGAGCGCTTATAGCGTCCAGTTCCCTGTAATGCAGCAGTACGAGTGTGAAAGGCTCTACGATCAGAGCGGTAGAATCGTAGCCACCTCAAAGACCGCTGCCGGCAACCCCGCTGTAAGCCTCGTCGAGCTGGCAGCCACTCTGAAGGAGCAAGCCGGATTCGACGTTCACGCGGAATACCATCCCGACGGATCGAACACGCAAGAGCTTCGAAAGCAGAAGATTCGCCTCGGCAAGAAGGAGGCGGACGTGGTCGGCGTATCCGAGCGCTGCACCATGGCCGACCTCCTGGCGGAAACCGAGGTCCGCTGGAGCGACGAAGACCACCCGGAAGGCCGTCCCGTGCGCCTCGTCGGCCTCCGCTACACCGACCCCGGCCTAGAGCCCCGCATGGAGCGCGTCTACCCCACTCCCTGGACTCGCTGCGACCGCGAGGCCGACTACCACC
>JAJDAO010000015.1 GCA_029261835.1 Deltaproteobacteria bacterium
TAAGCCTTGCCAGCCTCCGACTTCCAGAGTCGCCGAGACAAAGATCACGATCGCGGTGGTGAGCATGAGAATCACCTGGGGGATGGCCGCCATGACGACGCCCAATTGCCCGCTGGTGAAGACGTAGACCAACGTCATCCCCATGGCCACCCAAATGCCGACCCAGAGATCGATGCCCAGGACGACCTGGAACATCGTGGCCATCGCGTAGACCACCAGCGCCATGGCCACGAAGCGATAGAAGGCCTGGAGCACGGCGCTGGCGATCCGCAAGGAAGGGGTGAAGCGGAGTTCGAGGTACTCGGCGTTTGTGTAGACCCCGGTCCGGTAGAGAAGCGGGGCAATGTATCGAGAGAGCAGGATCGAGCCGATCCCCATCCCCCACCAGGCGAAGCCGATCTGTGAAACGCCGGCCGAGCATCCTTTTCCCGTGACGGCGACGAAATCGGTGGCGTCGACGGCGTCGGCCGACTGGGCCATGGCGATCTGCCACCACCGCAAGCGTCGGCCTGCCAGCAAGTAATCCCGAGTGGTTTTCACGTATCTCTTGAAATAGAGCCCAAAAGCGCTGGTCCCCACGACCCAGACGGATACGGTGATCCAATCGATGTACGTCATAGGATTTCCGCGGATGCTTGGGTGGACGCCGACTTGGCGGGGTTACTCGGCGGGGACCGAGTTTGGCAGACACATCGGATTGGAAGCTGCCAGGGGCATTCTGTCAATGCCGACGTGTTTGGGGCATGTGTCCAACGCGATCTGGACGAGGCAGCGGCGCCCAAATCGCCGAGCGTGCTTTTTCTCAACGGGCGGCCGACTGGACGTGGAGGAGGGACCTGTAAGAATAGATTCCGGGGAGCATGCTCGTCTGGGTGCGGATGAATAGGGGTGGCGCGAAGCTGGGTTGTATGGCAAAAAGGGGAGATTAAACGCCGGGTTCACTTTGACACGCCCCCGGCAGTCCAATCTCCCCAACACAGAGTATTGCCATGACTACAACACAAATCGTATCGCACGTCAAACAGTTTCTCAACGAGAAGATTCACAACGAGTTGGTTCCTGCCTTGGAGCAACTGGTGGAGGAATTGCCCGATGACTTGGTGGAGTTCTCGCAGGTGGAACGGGGGTTACGCGAGCGGTTTCTGAAACTGGCGGGCGACATGCTGCGGGGTTGGACCGAGGTGGCGATCACGCGAATTGCGATTCCCTCTTGTTCGTCGTGTGGGAAGCCGATGCGACACAAGGGACTGAAGCCACTCACTCTGGCAACGACGCTGGGGCACGTCCGGCTTCGTCGACCACGATATCGCTGTGAGCACTGCAAGAGGGACGTCTATCCACACGACGGATGCATCCGCTTCTTGTCCAACGGGGTCAGTTTGGCGTTGGGAAAGGTGGTCTGTCGGATGAGTGCCGACAAGCCGTTTGCACGGGCGGCCGAAGACTTGCGAGAAGACTATGGGGTTCGGCTCTGCAAGCAGACGATCGAGCATGTCGCCGAGTCGGCAGGCAAGCACATCAACACGATTGAAGATCGCCGCCGCGAGACGATTCAAGGGCTGTCTCCCAGAGAGCGATTGTCGGCGCTGCCCACGGCGACCGGCACACCGGGCGAGCTTGCCGTGGCGTGTTGCGACGGCGCGATGATTCATGCGGGAAACAAGCCCAAATACCTGAAAAACAAGGCGGATCAGCCTGGTTGGTACGAAGTGCGCACGGCAAGTATCGCGATCGGTGATCCCGTTCAAGGCGGGAGCGAATCATCCGGCGACGCGTCCGAGATGCCGAACTCCGATCGCCCTGAGCGAGGGCACCACTTCCGGATGAACGTGTTGCGGACACGCTCGTTCGCACGATTCGAGTCGGTTGCCGATGTGGGCATGGACATGTACCTCAGAGCCTGTGAGGTCGGTTTCTTCGACGCGCCGCTTCAATGCTTCCTCTCCGACGGCGCGGTCTGGCTTCGCAATATCGCGGAAGAGCACTTTCCCGACGCGATACTGATTCTGGATTGGTATCACGTAACGGAATACGTTTGCGAAGTGGCGGCCCTCTTGTTCGGTCAAGGCACGGCCCAAGCGAAGCGCTGGATCGAAGGTCGCAAAGCCGAGTTGTGGGACGGACGCGTCGGTGCCGCCCTGTGTGCGATCACTCGCCAGCGTCAGAGGGACGACCTGACCCGGCAACAACGCGACGCCTTGGATCGAACGTATACTTATCTCGACGGCAACCGCGACCGGATGCAATACCCTCGGTATCGCGAACTGGGCCTACCGATCGGAAGCGGCCGAGCCGAGGGGCTCTGCAAAACGCTCGTCGAAGGCCGCTGCAAACAGTCCGGAATGCGAAACTGGAATCCAAGCGGAGCCGAAGGCATCCTCCGCCTTCGCGCCGCCCGCCACGACGGAATCTTCGACCAAACCTGGAGCCAATACTTCGCCTCCGCCGCTTAGCCCAACAAAACGCCACAGATTCCCATCCGCACCCTGCTCGTCTTGTGGATCGTGTGGATCGCTGGTATCATCGATTTCTTGGCAGCCTGTTCGCTACTTGGTCGACCAAGAATGGCCGGAAAACAAACGTGAGCCAAGAAGGGGGTTGGGCCGTCGAAACCAGCATACGGTTCCCTGCCCGAAAGAGCACAAGGAGTGGAACGATGGGGGAGAAGATACAGCTTCTTTTCGTGGACGACGAGGCAGAGTTCGTCAACTACATGACCAAGCGGCTCAAGCGGCACGATTTCGAAGTGCATGCCTACACAAACCCCGTCGAAGCCCTC
>JAJDAO010000016.1 GCA_029261835.1 Deltaproteobacteria bacterium
TACTACAGCCACGTCCGGCTTGGCCAGATGGACGAGCGCATCCTCAAGGTCGAAGATGCGCTGGGACGGAGAATGAGAAATCCACAGGTGTAAAGGATGTCCCCGGACTAAAGTGTTAACGATGTGTCCGGCCGTTCAGAGTCGGATCGCGAGGCCATGGCTGGGTGAGTGCAAAACGAGAGTTCCGATCAGCGGAGAATCGCACTACACTGTGGAGCGCGCGAAACTGGGTCCGGCGGCTCGTCGGTGTGGGTGTGAGCCTCGGACTTCGAGCGTCGTGGGAAGGGGGGCGCGATGCAGGTGCGGGACATCATGAGATCCGATGTCGTGCAGATCGGGCGCAATGAAGGTCTGACGGTCGCGGATGAGATCATGCAGCTCATCCGCATTCACTATCTGCCGGTTGCCGACGATGACGGATCGCAGCTCGTGGGAGTCGTGAGCAACCGAGATCTGCTGCGACCGACCCTCTATCCATCGTGGCGCGCTGCGAGCTGGGTTGACAGAGACGGCGCGCGAGAGGATCTGAAGATCGCTGCGGTCATGAGTCCCGAGGTCGTGAGCACGACCCCCGACACGCCGGTTGCCATCGCCGCCAGACTGATGCGTGATCGCAAGGTCGGGTGCCTGCCGGTGCTCGACGCGGGCAAGCTGGTGGGGATCGTGACGGAGGCCGAATTCGTGAAGCTCGTGAGTCGCTTTGAGGGAGAGGAAGCTGCGAGCTGGGTTATCTGATGCGGCGCACCATGCCGTTTCGTTGAGGAAGCGGGTGCACCATCCCGTCCAGGCGGCTCCGGGTGCGGTTTCGCTCACAGGCTCGCCGCACCGACAGCTTGCTCGTGGCTTCTCGCTGCGTTTCTGGACAGTCTTGTGCGGTGCCGTGACTGCGTGATCTGACCAGCGGCCGGCAAGTCCGGTTCTCGGCGGCTCGCGGTGTCGATGCGTCGGGCCGCTTGGCCGCTGAGGTGCGGGGGAATTCATGTCGAGCGATGGCGGACGGCGCGACGGAAGCAGCCGGAGATGGGCTGGCCTACTGCTCGGGCCAGTGCTCGCGATCGTCACCTATGCGCTGCTTCCCCACAGCTATCCCGACGGTCACGGTGGGCAGCTGATTCTCGGTCACGCCGGTCGCGCAACGTCGGGCGTGACTGTCTGGATGGCGGTCTGGTGGATGACCGAGGCCCTGCCGCTTCCCGTCACGGCGCTGCTCCCCCTGGCGGCGCTCCCCCTCGCCGGCGCGACGAGCATGCGCCAAGCGGCGGCACCGTTCGCTCACGAACTCATCTATCTCTTCATGGGAGGCTTCGTAATCGCGCTCTCGATGCAGCGTTGGGGTCTCGACCGGCGGGTTTCGCTGCTGGCATTGCGTCTGGTCGGGACGAAGCCCGGGGCCATCGTTGCCGGCTTCATGGGAGTGACCGCAGGCCTGAGCATGTGGGTCTCGAATACGGCCACAACGGTCATGATGCTTCCGATCGCCCTCGGCGTGATCGAGTTGGTCGAGGGATCGGCTACTGACGAAGCACCGGACGAATCGATCGCGGCCGGTGGCGGGCACTCGAGCTTGGCGATATGCCTGCTGCTCGGCATCGCGTATTCGGCTTCCATCGGTGGCCTCGGCACTCTGATCGGGACGCCGCCGAACCTCTTCCTCGCCTCCTATGCCAAGAGCGAGCTCGGGATCGAGATCAGCTTCGTGCGCTGGATGAGTGTCGGGCTGCCGCTCGTGGCGGTCTTCCTGCCGATCGTCTGGCTGCTGCTCACGCGAGTGTTGTTTCGGATTCGTTCTGCACGCGTCGAGGGGGGAGGCGACTTCATCAAGCGCAACCTCGAGCAGATTGGTCCCATGAAGACCGGTGAATGGGTGACGCTGGCCGTCTTCCTGATCACGGCCATCGCCTGGGTCACGCGCCCGCTGCTGGTGCAGCTGGAATGGGGAGGCGTGAGGCCATTGGCCGGCCTCAGCGATTCTGGCATCGCGATCATCGCCGCGCTCTTGCTCTTCGCCATACCCGTCCATCCGCGTCGCTACGTCTTCGCGATGAGCTGGGACGACGCCGTCAAGCTTCCGTGGGGCCTGCTCGTACTATTTGGGGGCGGGCTGAGCCTGGCGAGCGCCATTCGCGCGAATGGAGTGGGGGAGTACCTCGGACACAGTGTGGGCTTTCTCGCTGGGCTCCCGCCCGTCGTGCTGCTGGCAGGGCTCGTGGCGCTGATGATCTTTCTGACGGAGATCACGAGCAACACAGCCACGGCCGCCACGTTGATTCCGATCGTCGCCGGGCTTGCCCCGGGGCTGGGTATGCACCCGCTGTCGTTGGTGGTGCCAGCCGCGATGGCCGCCAGCTGTGCCTTCATGCTCCCGGTGGCGACGCCGCCGAACGCGGTGATATTCGGGGCGGGCGTGGTGAGTCTTCCACAGATGTGCCGGGCCGGGATCTGGCTGAATCTGATCGGCATCCTGCTGATCACGGGTCTCTGCCATCTGCTGGCCCTGTCCCTGCTCGGTATCGAAGTGAGTTCGGTGATGCGCTGATCCTGGACGAGGAGTCGACGACGGATCGTGGCACGAGGAAGATCCTGTGCGAGCAGGCGAGACATGAGTCAAGGGGGGAGAGAAGGTGCAAGAGATCCGACGATTGGTGGTTGCCGTCGATTTCTCCGAGCATTCACATCGTGCCGTAGAGGCGGCCCGGTACTTGGCAGAGAAGTTCGCCGCTGAGATCGATGTCGTGCACGCGTTCGAAGCGCCCGTGCCGCCGGTTACGCCCTACGAATTGGTTCTGCCAGACAACTTCATTGCCGAGGCGCGCGAGGCCGTCCTGCGAGAGCTCGACGGGCTGACGCGTGATCTGGCGGCGAGCGGGCTGGTGGTTCGGTCTCATCTGAGAGACCCGCCGGCGCACGTCGCGATCGCGGCCTTGGCCGAGGAGACCGCTGCCGATCTGGTCGTGATGGGAACTCGGGGCAATACGGGACTCAAGCATGTGCTGCTGGGAAGCGTTGCGGAGAGGACGCTGCGCCATGCCCCGTGCTCCGTGCTTACCGTCAAGTAGGCACGGCTCGCGGGGTGACGCGCCGTGCGATGGAGCAGTTCGCTTCGATGGCAGCGCCAGGTCCATCGAGCTGGCTGTTTTCGGCTGCTTCGCGGAGCTGATAAGCTCGCGCTCTCACTCTGTTCGGGTGTCGAGGGGGGGAGCAGCGGATGCGGGCCATGATCGGTCGGCTCTTTACGGTCGTGGTCTGGCTTCTGCTCGCCACCTCCGTGCGAGCCGTTGGCTACCGGCTGATCTGCTGGTCGTGATCGGAGAGCGGGAGGCGTTGTTGAATCTCGCCGCCCTGGCCGGGCGGCCCGGCGAGTCGCGCTGACAGCCGCGGCGGCACGGGTTGCGTCAGGTCCGCCGTTCACCATGCTCGCGATGCGCGGTGAACTGTGGAGTGCACGTCAGTCGGGGTCCCGGAACTTCGCTGGGCGCTTCTCCATGTTGGCCTTTACGGCTTCGATCTGATTCTCCCCGCCGATCAAGGAGGCCTGGAGCGCCGCCTCCAGCTGCAGTCCGTCTTCCAGAGTCGAGAGCCGCGTCGCGTTCATCAGGCGCTTGGCGGCGCGGATGGCGTCCGGCGATCGGCCGGCGATGCCGCGGGCCATCGCCATCGCGTTCTCATACGGTGTCTCGCTCAGGCATGTCACAAGACCGATTGCGCTGGCCTCTTCGCCGGAAACGACTCGCCCGGTGAAGGTCAGCTCCCTGGCGACGTCGTCTCGCACCAGATGCCGGAGCGTCTGGCTGCCGCTCATGTCGGGGATCAGCCCCCACTTGATCTCCATCACCGACAAGCGCGCGTCCGGTGCGGCGATGCGGATATCCGCAGCCAGCGCGATCTGGAGCCCCCCGCCGTAGGCGACTCCGTGCAGAGCGGCCACGACGGGCACCGGCAGCTCCCGCCAGACCCAGCCGGCGCGCTGAGCGAAGTTGGCCGGGCTGTTCGCAGCTGGCGTCAGCAGACGGGAGGGGTTGTCGGCCCCTTTGCTCCGGTTCTGCCCCAGCGGCCGCTTCCCATCGGCCATATTGGCGAAGCTCGAGAAATCGAGACCCGCGCAAAAGGCCCGGCCTTCACCCGAGAGGACGACGGCACGCACGCCCTTCTCCAGCGCCAGCTGCTCGCCGGCCTCGATCAGGCCGCGAAACATGGCCGTGTCGATGGCATTCATCTTCTCCGGCCGGCTCAGCCGGACGTCAGCTACGCCATCGCTGATTGTCGTCGTGACTCGGTCTGACACAGATCGGTTTTCTCCTGTCGAATCGGTGTGCTGAAGGGGGCCTGTCTGTAGCCGGCCCAACCGCACGAGCATACCGGAGCTCAGTCGAAAGCCCGGGCGCCCGGTGGTCCGGGGAGCTGACGCTGCCGGCTGGCCCTGCGGGGGGCTCAACAGTCGGGCATGCCCTGCCGATGTGCCAGTACATGAAAGCTGCGGTTCAGAAGGAGCGGGGGACGCATCTCGCCAGCGACATCAGCACGGCCCGGCCGGCCAGCGTGGGAGAGGTGGCCAGCACGATCGGCGCGCTCTTCGACGAGAAGGGGGCCTTGGGGCTCATGCTGGTCGATGTCCCCGCGCTCGCGGACATCGAGCGAAGGCATGGGACCGAGGCGCGGTCGCAGGTGCTCGGGTCGCTCACAGCACTGATTCGCGATGTGGGCCGGGAGCGCCTCGCCGAGCACGACCTCGTCGTCAGCGGCGAGGTCGGGCGCAGTGAGGTCGCCGTGCTCTTCTTCCGCGAGTCGCGGAGCGCGGCCTTCTACCGCACAGAGATGCCGAGCTTCGTGCAGGCGCTCTACCGCGAGATGGAGCAACGCGGGGCGAGAACCTTCTATCCGTATCTACGCGGCACACCCACGCTCCAAGTCGGCACCTCGGTGATGTTGCGCAACCCGAAGTTCGCCGTGGAGACCCAGCTCCGTGAGCTGCTCGACGATGCGCGCGAGGATGGCGATCTGCACCGGCGTACTCGGCAGAGGAAGAGACGGCGCAAGTTCACCGAGATGATCCTCGATCAGAAGGTCTTCTCGGTCTACGAGCCCATAGTCGACGTTCACAGCCGCACCGTGTTCGGCTACGAGGCGCTGGCAAGGGGCCCGGAGGGGACCGAGCTGTACTCTCCGGGCGCTCTCTTCGCCGCCGCCGAGGAGTACGATCTGGTCTACGCGCTCGACTGCCTGTGTCGAGCGAGCGGGCTCGAGGGGGCGATCGAGTTTCCCGCCGGAACGAAGCTCTTCTTGAACATCCTCCCCACCAGCATCCACGATCCGAACTTTCAAACGGATCGCTTGATTCGGACACTCGAGAGGAGTCGGCTGAGCCCGAGTGATGTGGTGTTCGAGATCTCGGAGCAAGAGTCGATCGACAACCTCGCCGTCTTCAGAGAGCTGAGCGATCAGTACCGCAGGCTCGGCTTCCAATTCGCACTCGACGATACCGGCTCGGGCTACGCGGGTCTCGAAGAGCTGCTCGAGCTGCAGCCGGAATTCATCAAGATCGATCGCAGCATGGTGAGTGGCGTCGACCAGGATCCAGCCCGTCAGAACGTGCTGCTCGCGTTGCTCTCGGTAGCGGAGAAGACCGGTGCCCGCGTGATAGGGGAGGGGCTGGACCGGCTCGAAGAGCTCGAAATGCTGGGCGAGCTCGGCATTCACTTCGGCCAGGGCTGGCTCTTCGGCCATCCGACGCCGCTGCGTGCGCGGGTCTCCGACGGTGGTGGCTCCTGAGTTCGGCGGCGCCCCGGCCCCCCGCCCACGGCTGCGCCAGGCCGCTTCTCTTCTCAGCCGGGATGCGCTGAGACGAGACCCGCACGAAAGATCAGGCTCAGGTTGTTGGCTGGCATTTCGACGATGCGCTCTAGGCCCAATGCGTGCTCGCGGCCGCAATCCACGACCGCCTCCAGGTCGCGTACGCCCCACGCCGGATTCCGGGCGCGCAAGCCGCGGTCGAACTCCTCGTTGCTCGCTGCGGTAGGCCGGTCCTGGCGACGGTAGGGGCCGTAGAGGTAGAGCGCGGCTCCGGCGGGCAGCAGGAGGCCGGCCGACCGCATCAGGCCGAGGCAGGCCTTCCACGGGGAGATGTGAATCATGTTGATGTTGAGGATCGCGGCCGGCTGATCGGGCAAGTCGCCAAGGTCCCAACACGCGTCGTCGGCGCGGATGGGCAGCGGCGGGCGCACGTTGTCCAGTCCGCTGCTGCTGATCCAGCTCGAGATGCTGCGGCGGGCGCTCTCATCCGGGTCACTCGGCTGGAAGATCAGATTGGGGAATTCACGCGCGAAGAAGCACACGTGCTCGCCGCTGCCGCTGGCGATCTCGAGCACACTCCCTCGCTCGGGCAGAATCTCGCGCAGGACGTCGAGAATCGGCGTGCGGTTTCGCTCGCTCGCCGGGGCATGGGCGCGGTCGTCGCGGCAGCGGCCTGTTCCTTCTGGCATCCGGCGGCCTCGCATCCGGCCAGCTCGCATCTGGCGGGCTCGCGGCTGAACTCACGGTCGTACCGAGCGGACTGACATCGTTGAGCGTCAAACGCCTCAGCTCACGCGATAGCGCGCAGCCTTCTTTGGCCGGCCCTGGTTGATTTCTTTCAGGATCTCCTGAGCCTCGGCCGCCACCGCTGCACCCGCCACCTCGTCATCCTCCCGCGCGAGTTCATCCATGTCGACCCACTGCGCGTAGACCGATCGGGTGCGATCCGTAATGATGCCGGCCTTGAGCAGGGTCTTGATCAGTACGCGGAAGATGTTCGTGTTCCGGGTCATGTCCTGTCGCCGATCGGCGTCCGAGAATGATTCGAGTACTGCGCCGCGTACCCAGCGCCAGTCCAGACCGAACTCCTGGTAGATCTCCTGCTTCTGCTCCGAATTGATGAGGTTGAAGAGCAGGATCTCGAAGACCTCAGCCGCCCACCGTTCGACGGTTTCGTGCTCCCGCTCGCTCAGCTTCGGTATCGTGCGCTCGGCCCAGATCTTGCCGAATCGGTGATGAGCCGCCTCGTCCGTCATGGTGAATTGCACGAGTCTTCGCAGCAGTGGATCCTGGGTTTCCTTCTGGAGGGTCGCGAATGCGCCCATGGCGAGACCCTCGATCAGCATCTGCATACCGACCAGCTTTCGGTAGACCGCGCGAGACCGCACGAGTTCAGTGAGCAAGCTGCGCAGCGTCGAGCCCGCCCGGATCGGCGTCCCCCAGCGTCTGCCGATGTACTTCGAGAAGCCCGTCACATGGCGCGCCTCCTCGCGCGCCTGGTTCGATGCGTACTCCTGCGCACCGGGGTCGCGCAGGATCTGTGTAAGACTGGCGGAGAGCGACAGCGCTCCCTGCTCGCCGTGGAGGATGCTCGAGAGCATGAAGCGCGTGTTCTGGTTGGCGAGGCGGACCTGCTGCTGCTCGTCGAGCCGATCGGCCACCGCCGTGCTCAGTTCGATGCAGAATTCGCGGGGCATGATGGTCTGCTCCGACAGATCGGGCGCGTCATCGTCGAAGTCGATGTAACGCGGGTCCGTTGGATCCCAGAAATGGTCCACCGTCGAGGAGATCAGCTCGTCGAAGGCGTCCGTTCGATCCGCGTAGCGCGGCACGTCGATCAGCGCCTCGAAATCGTCGCGGTCGACGGTGTTGTAGATGGGGTCGTAGTTGATGGGTGTCTCGGACATCGGGAGTGACTCTCCTTGAGGTACCTGAGTGAAACGTAAAGTCAGGCCGGGTGCGTGCCGTCGAGCTGGATACGCGTCAGCGTCTCGACCACTGCGGCGCGCGGCGCGCGAGTCGGGTCTTCAGCCCACCATGCGACCACGCGCGCCCACATCCCCACGACCGCCTGGGCGAGCACGCGAGGGTCGATCTCCGGCGGCATCTCTTCTCGGGCGATCGCCGCGCGCCGCTCCTCGAGAACGCTCTGCGCCAGCGTTTCGAGCACCCGCGCCTGCACTGCGGCGGTGTCCATCTCTCGGCTGAAGAGGATTCGGATCAGGTCGCGGTTGTCCTGCGCGAAATCGAGCAGTGTCTCGGAGCGGGCGCGCACCGCTTCGCGCAGGTTGGCGGCGCCCGCGTTCGCCGACTCCAGCCGGCGGTTCAGCTCACTGAGCGCCTGTGAGGCGATTTCCCCGAAGAGTTCGTGCTTGTCGGAGAAGTGATTGTAGAAGGTCCCCGCCGCCACGCCGGCATGGGCCGCAATCTCGTGGCTCGTGACACGGTGCAGTCCCCGCTCGCCGAAGAGAACCGCGCCGCTGGCCAAGAGGCGCGCGCGAGTCGCCAGCCGGGCCTCCCCGGCTGACTTCCGGCGTCGGCCGGCGTCCACGGGAGACGATCTGCCATCACCCAGAGGGCGGCGCTCGATTGATTCTGAGGGCGGACTCGTGCCAGTGCCAGCGGTGACAGTCATGTCAGCTCGTCACCTTAGTCCCAGCACACGGTGCAGGCAAATCTCCCGCCGCGCGCCGTACGGCTACGCTCAGTCTTGGGTCGGGCTCCTAGCCCCGGCCGGGGAATGTCGAGCGGACTGCGGCTGGCCCGGCTGCGTCGCAGGCGCCTTCGCAATCGCGGCCCAGCTGCACTGGGTCACCGGCTGCGTCTTCTTCGCTCGACTCGATCTGCACGGTTGCGTGCCGGATATCGAAGCGGTCGCGCAGTAGCTGCCGGACCTCGCGGAGCACCTCGGCGCTCTCGCCCTCGGGTGCGCTCACCACGTGGATGGAGAGCGACACTTCGCCGCTGCCGATCGTCCAGACGTGGAGGTCATGCACGGTCAGCACAGCCGGCAGCGCCGCCAGCGTCGAGCGAATCTGCTCCACATCCAGGTGAGCCGGCGCGGTTTCCATCAGGACGTCCACTGCATCCCGAATCAGCCACCAGGCCGCATGGAGAACCAGTGCGCCGATGAGAAGGGAGGCCAGCGGGTCTGCCCAGTACCAGCCGAAAGCCCAGATCGCGAGACCGGCCGCGATGGCTCCGAGGCTTCCGAGCGCGTCGCTCATGACGTGCAGCCAGGCGCCGCGCATGTTCAGGTTGTGTTCGCGGCCGGCGCTGAGAAGCCACAGGCTGGCGATCTCGTAGGCGAGCGCTCCCGAGGCGAAGACCACCACGCCGAGACCGTGCACCTCGGCCGGGGCGCCGAAGCGCCCGATGGCCCGGATCCCGACGACGATGGCCATCACAGCGAGCCCCACGCCGTTCGCCAGTGCGGCCAAGATCTCCGCTCGGCTGTGGCCGAAGGTGCGCCGAGCACTCGCGGGCCTCTGGCTCATCCAGACCGCGAAGAGGCTCAGCCCGAGTGCGGCCACATCCGAGAGCAGGTGGAAGGCGTCCGCCAGCAGAGCCAGTGACGAGGTCAGGACGCCGCCGGCCATCTCGATGAGCGAATAGCTGGCCGCCAGGCAGAACACGATCGTCAGACGGCGGCGGTTGGCCTCCCGTGAAGGGCCGCTGCCGTGGTTGTGTTCGGCGTGGTGCCCATGTCCCATGGCTGGCAAGCTCCGCAGCACTCCGTAGCATCTGAGTGGCCAAGATAATCCGAGTAAATACTCGGATTCGCAACTCGGATCCATCAGGGCTGGGCCACGGTGCAAGACGATCGCCTAACTCCCCGGAAACGACCGCGCCAGCGGCGGTCTCGCCAGACCGTCGACGCCATTCTCGACGCCGCTGCTCGGGTTTTCTCGCAGCGTGGCTACGCGGGTGGCACCACGAATCACATCGCGGCGGCGGCCGGTGTCTCGGTCGGCTCGCTCTACGACTACTTTCCCAACAAGGATGCCATCCTGGTCGCGCTGGTCGAGCGCCAGCTCGCGACGATGGTGGATCGCGTGCAAGACCACCTGCGGTCCGCGCGTGAGTCAGCCGGGTCATTGGAAGGCCTCCTGCGCCGCTTCGTGGTCGCGATGTTGTCGGTGCACGAGACACAGCCCGACCTCTACCACGCGGTATCGGCCGAGGCGCCTCACCCGCCGGAGTTGCACGCCTGCGTGCTTCAGATGGAGGAGAGCCTCGCCCACGCGCTGGAGGTCCTGCTGCTCGAGAGCGACGAGGTTGCGCTCGCCGACAGCGATACGGCCGCGCACCTGGTCGTCCAGACCAGCGAGGCTCTGACCCACCGCTTCGTCCACCAGGGAATCCACGATGTGACGCGCGAGCGCTTCATCGATGAGGCCGTGAGGCTCCTCCACGCCTACCTGACTGCGCCGCCCCTCACCGAAGCGAGCGTGACGTGAGTGCGCCGCATCTCAGCGCGCTGCGGTCGCATCAGCGATTCAGCGCGTCGGTCATCCGCTGCAGCACCTGCTCGAGGATCTCGCTCGAGGTGGCGAAGTTGAGCCTCACATACTTCTCCCATCCATTCCCGAAGTGGCGACCGTCGCTGAGCGCGACGCGTCCGTGTTCGAGAAAGTGGGCGGCAGGTGACGTCGGCAGCTCGAGCCGCGAGCAGTCGAGCCAAGCGAGGTATGTGCCCTCGGGTTCGTGACAGTGGATCGCCGGCATGCGCCTGGCGAGCGTGTCGACGACGGCGTTTCGGTTCGCTTCGAGATGCTGCGCCACCGCGTCGAGCCAGGCCTGCGATTCGCGCCAGGCGGCGATCGAGGCGTACAGGCCCAAGATGCCCATGCCGCCACGGATGTGGCGCGGGAAGCGGTCCGTGAAACGTCGCTGCAGGTCGGCGCTGCCGAAGTGTGCCACGGCGCAGCGCAAGCCGGCGATGTTGAACGACTTGCTGGCAGAGTTGAGGGTGACGGTCTGGGCTTCGACCTGTGGCGACAGCGTCGCGAAGGGGATGTGTCCGTGTTGCTCGTAGACCAGGTCGCAGTGAATCTCGTCACTCACCACGACCAGGTCGTTGGCCAGCGCGAACTCCGCCAGACGCTCGAGCTCCGGCCGCGTGTAGACGCGGCCGCACGGGTTGTGGGGATTGCAGAGCGTCAGCACCCGCGTGGCATCATCGACAGCGCTGTGCAGCGCATCGAAGTCGATCTCCCAGCCTTGAGGGCCCGATACGAGTCGATTCTCCACGAGCTGCCGGTCGGTATCCGCGACGGCGGAGAGAAAGGGCGGGTAGATCGGAGTCTGGACGACCACACCCTCGCCCCTGCGCGAATAGGCCTCGAGGGCGATGTAGAGCCCCTGCACGACTTCTGTGATGATTTCGACGCGTCGCGGGTCGATGCGCCAGTCGAAGCGGTCACTCATGCGCTGCGCGAAGGCTTCGCACAGGCCCGTATCCCGTGGCTCGACCGGGTAGCCCAAGTCCCAGTGATCGACGGCCCGTTGCAGCACGCGCTGGATCGGCTCCGCCAGCGGGAAGTCCATCTCGGCAACCCAGGCCGGCAGGACGTCGGGCGGGTAGCTGTGCCACTTCTCGCTCTTGCGGCTCGCGAGAACCTCGATCTGGAGCCCGTCGAGCTTGGCGGGGCGTGTGCGCATGGGGTTCCTCTGTCCGCGTGGGTCCGGTTGTTCGGGGAGTGGAGAGGGAAGCGGATCGGGCGGCCGGCGCAAGATCGCCAGCGTTGGGCGGCTGGCTTCTGCCACGTTGGGCTCGCCCCGCAGGCTCGGGTCCGGCTGCGCGCCGGAGTCCTTCGTCAAGCCTCGTCTTGCTCGAGCTCCGCCAGAAGCGCCTGCCGCGCCCCGTCGAGCGCTGGAATCGCTGGGCGCGTCTCGGGGTCGGGAAAGGCCGAAAGCTTGATGGGGTTGCCGGCCAGCTCGAGCCCTTCGCCTGTTGCATCTTCTACGCGCACGACCATGTTGCGAGCTTGAACCTGCGGATCGGACAGCACGGCGGCGACATCGTTGATGGGACCGCAGGGGATCCCGGCCCGCTCCAGCTCGGCCAGCCAGTCGGCACCGTCGCGCCGCGCCAGCGCTGCTTCGATTTCTTCGCGCAGCAGCGCTTCGTGCGCGGTGCGGGCCGGATTGTTCGAGAACTCCGCGCGTTGCACCAGCTCGGGCCGCCCCAGGCATCGGCAGAGTTCACCGAAGAGCGTGTCGTTGCCGGCGGCGATGACGATGAAGCCGTCTCGCGTGGCGAAGGCCCCGAATGGTGTAATGGAGGGATGGCGAGAGCCCAGCGGTCCCGGCACCTCACCCGTTGCCTGGTAGCGGGCGATGGCATTCTCCAGGATTGCGACCTGACAGTCGAGCATGGCCACATCGATCTTTTGGCCCTCTCCGGTGAGTGCTCGGTGATAGAGGGCCGCATTCACACCGATGGTGGTGAAGAGTCCCGCGGTCAGGTCGCCCACCGAGGTTCCCACCCGCGTTGGGACGTCGCCGGGCTGACCGGTCAGACTCATGATTCCCCCCATGCCCTGGACGACCACGTCGTAGGCAGGACGATTCGCGTACGGCCCCGTTTGACCAAATCCCGAGGTGGCTGCGTAGATGAGCCTCGGGTGTCGGGCGTGAAGCGCGTCCCAGCCGTATCCGAGCCGCTCCATAACGCCTGGGCGGAAGTTCTCTACCAGCACATCCGCTCGACTCAGCAATGCCTCGAAGATCTCGCGATCCGGCTCGCTCTCCAGGTCCAGCGCGATGCTCTCCTTGCCGCGGTTGAGGGACGCGAAATAGGCGGACTCGCCGGCGATGAATGGGCCGATCCGACGCGCGTCGTCGCCGCCCGGCGGCCGCTCGAGCTTGATCACGCGCGCGCCCAGGTCGCAGAGGATCATCGTGCAGTAGGGGCCGGCGAGCACGCGTGTGAGGTCGAGTACGACGATTCCAGAGAGCGGACCGGATGCTGCCATGGGAGTACCTTACCTCCTCGAGCGCTTGGCAACGAGCGCGCGCCGAGGCGTGCGCTGGCCACCGGTGCTACGAAGTGCGGTGGCTTCGCAGCTCGCTGAGTCGGCTCGCGAAGGGACGCGGGCTCGCCGCAGCGGTGGGCGCGGTGCGATCGGGGAGGGAAATGGGCCAGACATCCTTCGACGTTGTGGTCATCGGCGGAGGGCCCGGTGGCTATCCGACGGCCATTCGGGCGAGTCAGCTCGGGCTGCGTGTTGCACTCGTGGAGCGCGAGCATCTGGGCGGTGTCTGCCTCAACTGGGGCTGTATCCCGACCAAAGCGCTGCTGCGCTCGGCCGAGGTCGCGCACGTGCTCAGCCGGCTTGGCGAGTTCGGTTTCTCCGCCAGCGACATTCAATTCGACATTCAGAAGGTGGTGAAGCGTTCTCGTCGCATCTCGAAACGGCTGAACACCGGCGTCAAGCACCTACTCAAGAAGAACGCGGTCGAGGTCTTCGACGGTCACGGCCATTTGGCTGGCCCCGGCAGCGTGCGGGTGACGAGAGATGAGGAGGCGGCGGTCGAGCTGACGGCGCGCAGCGTGGTTATCGCGAGCGGTGCACGTTCTCGTGACCTGCCCGGAGTCGAGTCGGACGCAGAGATTGTCTGGTCTTACAAGCAGGCCATGGTTCCGGACCGCGTGCCCGGCTCGCTGCTGGTGGTGGGTGCCGGCGCCATCGGCATGGAGTTCGCCAGCTTCTACCGCGACATGGGAGCGGAGGTCAGCGTGGTCGAGATGCTGCCACGCATTCTTCCGGCCGAGGATGAGGAGATCTCGACACTCGCGCACAAGCAGTTCGAGCGGCGCGGAATGAATCTCTATACCGGCGCCACGCTGGGCGAGCTGCAGCGCACCGGCGAGGGCGCGACGGTGAAGCTTCAGCTCGAGAGCGGCGAATCGCACGTCGCCAGTGTCGAGCGCATCATCGTGGCCGTGGGAATCGCCGGCAATGTGGAGGATCTGGGGTTGGACGCTACGGCCGTGCAGGTCGTGGACGGCCACATCGTGACCGATCAGTGGTGCGAGACCGCAGAGCCGGGCGTCTACGCCGTCGGCGATGTCGCGGGTCCGCCCTGGCTAGCACACAAGGCCACGCATGAGGGGGTGCTCGCCGCGGAGCGTATCGCCGGAGTCTCCGAGCTGCTGCCGCTGGACACCAGGCGGATTCCCAGCTGTACCTACTGCCGACCGCAGATCGCCAGCGTCGGACTCTCTGAGGCCAAGGCGCGGGAGACGGGACACGACGTGCGCGTGGGGCGCTTTCCCTTCCTGGCCAATGGCAAGGCGCTGGCGCTCGGTGAAAACGAGGGAATGGTGAAGACGGTCTTCGACGCCAGCACCGGGGAGCTGCTCGGCGCCCACATGATCGGAGCTGAGGTCACCGAGATGATCCAGGGTTTCGTGATGGCGATGAACCTGGAGTCGACCGAGGCGGAAATCATCCACACCGTGTTCGCCCATCCGACATTGTCCGAGGCCATGCACGAATCCACACTCGCCGCCTTCGAGAGGGCGATCCACACATGACGCGGCACGAGGACGCCGCCGCACCCGGGACGCCGCCTCTCCCCAAGGCGGAGGCAGATCGAGGCGCTGACAAGCCGCCCTGGCTGCGTGTGCGAGTCTCCAACGCCTCTTCGTTGACCGACACCCACGCGCTCATGCGCCGGCTCGGCCTCAACACCGTCTGCGAGGAGGCCGCGTGTCCCAATCTCGGGGATTGCTGGTCGCGCAGACACGTCACGGTGATGATCCTCGGCAGTGTTTGCACGCGGCGCTGCGCGTTCTGCAACGTGGCCACCGGCAGGCCGCAGCCCGTCGATCCGAACGAGCCGGAGCGGCTGGCGCAGGCGGCGGCCGAGCTTGGCTTGCGGCACGTCGTCATCACCTCGGTCGATCGCGACGATCTGCACGACGGTGGAGCGCAGCAATTCGTTGCCTGCATCGAGGCGCTGCGCGCCCGTGCGCCCGCGATCACGGTCGAGGTACTGACGCCCGACTTTCGTCACAAGAGTGGGGCTGCCGAGGCGGTCGCCGCCGCTCGGCCGGATGTCTTCAACCACAATCTCGAGACTGTGCCGCGCCTCTATCACGACATGCGGCCCGGCGCCGACTACGCGCATTCACTGGGGCTGCTCGCGCACGTCAAACAGCTCGATCCCGCCGGCTTCACCAAATCGGGAATCATGTTGGGACTGGGAGAGGAGCGAGGCGAGGTTCTCGCGGTGCTGGACGACCTGCGGCGCGTCGACGTCGACCTCCTGACCATCGGCCAGTACCTGCGTCCGACACCCCGTCACGCCGCGATCGCGCGCTATCTCGATCCGGCAGAGTTCTCTGAGTACGCCGAGCAGGCCCGCGCCCGGGGCTTTCCGCTGGTCGCCTCCTCACCCTTGACGCGTTCTTCGTATCACGCCGAGGAGGATTTCGGCAGGCTGAGGGCTGCCCGGGATCAGGCGCCCAACGCCAGTTCGCGGCCGGCCTGATCCCGGGGGGCTTCTCGCCCTTTTTCAAATCGCTCGAGCGGCGCGGCTCAGGGGCCCCGCCGGTCGTCCGACAGCGCCTCTCAGGAAGCCGTCTGGACCATCGCACCGGGGTGCTGCGGCAGACGACGTACCGCGCGCGGTCGGGTGGCGCTGAGCGATCGGCGGAGGTCCTCGGGACTGACCGGTGGCAAGCCGGCCTCCGCCGCGCGTTTGTGGCAGGCGATGTAGATCGCCTGCTCCGAGAGGCGTCGCAGCTCGATGCGTCCCCCCTTGTTGATGGGATTGAAGAGCGGCCCCGCCTCCTTGCCTCGTCTGAGCAGCCAGCGTTCGAGGGCGAACTGGGATTCCCTGCTCAGCGGCTGCTGCCGACGGCGTCGACTCGCGGTTGCCCTCAGGGCGATGCTGCGCTGGATCGGGTCGAAGTCCGCCAGATCGAGCGCCACGACCTCAGATCGCCGCAGCCCGGCTCCGAAGAGCAGCGCGAAGAGTGCCGCGTCACGTGCGCCCGCTGGCGAGCGGTCTGCCTCACACGTGGCCACCAGGGCCAGAAGCTCCCGCGGTGTCAGCGTGCGGCTCTTGCGCGGCGACGGCCCGTGAACCGCCGGCAGGTCGATGGCTCTCCGATAGTCGTCCGATGACATCGACCCGAGGCGCCAGCACTGCTTGAGAACGCCGCGCAGCGCGGCCAGGTGCTTGTTGGCGGTGGCGGGCGCCAGCCCCCCTGCCAATCTGTTTCGCAGTGCCGAGGTGTCCTCGATCCGGAGTTCGTGCCAGGGAAGTGTCTGCGCATCGCATCTCCCGCCCGACGCGAGCCGAGCGAGCTTCCCGAGCGCCTCGGTCATCGTGCGGCGAGAGCCTGGCCCGAGCTGGGCCAGGTAGGCGGAGGCCGGATCCGTTTCCCGCGACGGTCGTTCGTCGCCCTCGGAGTACTGGTGTTGAAAATTCGTGTTCACCTGGAATCCCCCTCGGCGTTAGAAGATCAAACCTATGATCTTCGGCAAGCCACGGGTATCGGGGAAAGGGTGGAGAGCTGTTTCGAAAACCGCCGGCCGCGGCGGGATCGAGCGTGCACCATGCTCCGGTCTGGTCCCAACACCACTCGGTTACACGGGCTTCGGCCCGATTGGAGGTGAGGAGAAAGCCATTCTCGGCGTCAGGTGTGACTGATGGCACTAAGGGAGAGGCTCTGGCCTGCCGAATGACACGCTCATGACGAAGACACTCGTTCCGGTCCTGGCCTCACTCGCCATGCTCTCTGGCGGCACCTTCCTCGCTCTCGAGAATCCCGGCTGGCTTCCGGGCGGCGGTGAGTCGGACCGCGTGCTCGTATTCCTTGTTGGAAGCCGGGCCGGTGTGGAACGGGTTCGCGCAGCCGTCGATCCGGCGCGCGTTGTCGCCAGTACTGCCGACGCGATCGCGCTGCGTGAAGGGCGCATCGTCGCCGTCAACGCTGAAGCGGTCGCGGCCCCTTACACCGAGGCGGGTTGGATCGAGCGTGATATTGAAATCTTCCACGTGGAAAAGAACGACGGGCTGAAGAGGAACAAGTCCTCCGAGGGGGCGCCGGACGTGGATCCCGAGCGACTGGCCCGGCTGCGTTCGCTGGTCAGCAAGCCGATGCTCACAGCTGGCGAGCAGCTCTTCGTGTTGCAGGCGATGAACGACGGTATCGAGTTCTGAACGCAGCCGACCTTCGCAGGTTCAGCTTGAATCGCACTTGAGAGCGCTTCGGTCCTGATACCAGCTGATCGCCTGCTCTGCTTGCGTCCGCTCCGCATCGAGAAACCGCCTGACGGCTGACGCGAGTCGCTCATCCCGCAGAAAGTGCGCACTCCACGTCGGACTCGCGTCGAAGCCGCGCAGCTGCTTGTGTTCGCCGCCAGCGCCGGGTTCGAAGCGCTGCAGCCCACTCTCGATGCAGTGCTCCACGGCCGCGTAGTAGCAGACGTTGAAGTGCAGATGCCGCAGATCGCGCGTGGCGCCCCAGTAGCGACCGTAGAGCGCGTCTCCCTTGACGACATTGAGGGTGCCCGCCACCGGCTCTCCGTGCTGCCGGGCCACGATGAAGACCAAGCGCTGCCGGAAACGATCACGTAGGAGTTCGAAGAGCTCGAAGTTGAGGTACTGACGTCCCCAGTAGTGGCGCTCGACGGTGCTGAGATAGAAGCGATACATCGTCTCGAAGAGCGAATCCGGTATCTCGTCGGCGGTCAGCCGCTCGATCACCACCCCCTGCTTGGCCAGCTCACGCCTCTCGCGCCGAATCTGGTTGCGGCGTTTGCTGCGAAACTGCCCCAGGTAGTCGTCGAAGTGGCTGTAGCCTCTGTTCTGCCAGTGATATTGCAGCCCAACGCGTGCCAGATAGCCCTCTTCGACCATCGCTCCGAGTTCCTCTTCTCGGCAGAAGTTGACGTGCACGCTCGACAGATCGCTTGCGAGACAAGTCCTCCGCAGCTCCCTGGCGAGCGCCCGGCTCCAGCGCCCACGATCTCGATCCGGCGCGACGAGCAGGCGTGCGCCCGGGACCGGCGAGAAGGGCACGGCGACCAGCAGCTTCGGGTAGTAGCGGATGCCCGCACGCTCGGCCGCATCCGCCCAGCTCCAGTCGAATACGAACTCCCCGTCGCTGTGGAGCTTTACATAGAGCGGGCAGGCGGCGACCAGGCGTCGATCCTCGAGCGCCACAAGAGGGCGGGGGTGCCAGCCCGTGTCGCCTCCGACGGCGCCTGCCTCTTCCAGCGACGCGAGCCACTCCCATTCGAGAAAGGGGGATTCCTGAGCCACCAGCTCGTTCCATTGCTCTGCCGGAAGCGACGCGATACTCGCTGCGAATTCGAACTCGGTCATTCACCTGCAGTCTATCGCCTTCGCCGGCGCGGGCGCGGGCGCGGGTCGATCGTGACGCGGCAGCCTTCGGGGGCACGAGCTACAATGAGCCTGCGGGCGATTCTCAAGCGATGAAGACCACGGGAAGAAGTGTGCACTGCGCCAATGCTTCGGGAGGGGAGGGTTCGCCGCCCGTCGGGCCGGCACCTGAGGAGGCGGTGGCGACCAAGGTCCGCCGAAAGACCTCTCGCCCACAGCGGTTCAAGGTGATCCTCTACAACGACGATTTCACACCCATGGAGTTCGTCGTGATGATTCTGGAGCACGTCTTCGGCAAGAGCCCTGCGGCCGCCATGCAGATCATGCTCCAGATCCATCGCTCGGGACTGGGGATCGCGGGAGTCTACGTACTGGAGGTAGCGGAGACCAAGGTCGTATCGGTGCACCGTCTGGCCGAGCAGCGCGGCTATCCGCTGCGTGCGGGAGTGGAGAAGGAATGAGTCGGATCGGTCGTGAGCTACAGCTCACTCTGCAGGCGGCCCACAGCGAGGCGGTGGCTCGGCGTCACGCCTATCTCACAGTCGAGCACCTGCTCTACGCGTTGCTGCACTGCGACGAGGCGCTCGAGATCCTGGCGCACTCCGGCGCCGACATCGAACGTCTCAAGTCGGACCTCGAGCGCTTCTTCGAAGAGGATCTTGACTCCATCCCGGGTGAGGAGCCGGTCGACACGCTCCAAACCCTGGCGTTGCACCGCGTCTTACAGCACGCGCTCGCCCACACCGAGAGCGCGGAGCGAGAGGAGGTCGGGATCTCGGATCTACTGGTCGCGCTGTACCAGGAGCCGGACTCCTACGCCGTCACGCTGCTGCGATCTCAAGACGTCTCACGCCTGGATCTGATGCGATTCATTTCCCACGGTGAGTCGAAGCTGCGCGACGCCGTCGGCGCCGCACGCGAAGGGATCGACGGCGTGGTGGGTCGCACGGCGGAAGATGCCGAAGGTCCCCCCGCCGATCCGCTGGCCGCCTTTACCACCAACCTGACGCAGCGCGCGGCTCAGGGTGAGCTCGATCCGCTGATCGGCCGGGGTATGGAACTCGATCGGACGGTTCACATCCTCGCCCGTCGACGCAAGAACAATCCGATCTTCGTCGGCGAGACCGGCGTTGGAAAGACCGCGTTGGCGGAGGGGCTCGCCCTGCGCATACACGAGGGGAGAGTGCCGGATGACCTGGCCGGGAGTGAGATCTTCTCCCTCGACATCGGCGCGATCTTGGCGGGAACGCGCTATCGCGGAGACTTCGAGGCCCGCTTCAAGGCGCTGATCGCAGCCCTCAAGTCCAGACCGCACAGCATCCTGTTCATCGACGAGATCCACACCATCCTGGGTGCGGGTTCTGCGCAGGGCACCACGGTCGATGCATCCAATATGCTGAAGCCCGGGCTGGCCGACGGCTCTCTGCGCTGCATGGGTTCGACTACGTACCAGGAGTACCGCCATTTCGAGCGAGACCGGGCGCTCTCCCGTCGCTTCCAGAAGGTCGACGTGGAGGAGCCCACAGAGGCCGAATGCGCCCGGATTCTCAAAGGATTGGCGCCGCGTTACGAGGAGCACCACGGCGTGCGCTATACGACGGCCGCTCTCAAGGCCGCCGTCGACCTCTCGGTGCGCCACATCAATGAGCGCTTTCTCCCGGACAAGGCGATCGACGTGATAGACGAGGCGGCCGCGGCCGTCAGACTGCGCCCGACCAAGCGGCGTCGCAAGACAGTGGGGGTGCGGGACATCGAGGGTGTGGTGGCGCGCATGGCTCGCATTCCGCTCGAACGGGCGGCCAGCAAGGAGAGTGAGCGGCTCGAGAACCTGGCCGCGCAGCTGCAGCGAGTGGTCTTCGGGCAGGCCGCTGCCGTGGCCTCGGTGGCGCGGGCGATCAAACGCTCACGTGCCGGGCTCGGCGGTGTCGAGCGCCCGATTGGCTCCTTCCTTTTCGTCGGGCCGACCGGCGTGGGAAAGACCGAACTCAGCAAGCAGCTGGCCTCTTGTCTGGGAGTGCCCTTTCTGCGCTTCGACATGAGTGAGTACATGGAGAAGCACGCGGTGTCGCGTCTGATTGGTGCACCGCCCGGGTATGTCGGCTACGACCAAGGCGGCATTCTGATCGAGCAGATTCGCAAGCAGCCGTACACGGTTCTCTTGCTCGATGAGATCGAGAAGGCCCACCCCGATATCTTCGACATTCTGTTGCAGGTCATGGACCACGCCACGTTGACTGACAACCAGGGGCGCGAGGCCGACTTCCGTCATGTGACCCTGATCATGACCTCCAACGCGGGCACGCGTGAAATGGCGGCCCAGGCCATCGGCTTCAGCGGCGAGCGGGCGGGTGACGGCAGCAAGGCCATCGAGAAGCTGTTCAGTCCGGAGTTTCGCAACCGCCTGGATGAGGTCGTGCGATTCGTCCCGCTCGGGCCGGAGGTCATGGAGCGGGTCGTGGACAAGTTCATCCGCGAAATGGAGGATCAGCTGCGCGAGCGCAGAATCCAGATTGAGCTCACGCCAGCCGCTCGTTCTCTGTTGGCCGAGAGGGGCCACGACCGCGACTTTGGCGCCCGCCCACTCGCTCGTCTGCTGCAAAAAGAGATCAAGGATCCGCTCTCCGACGAGGTGCTGTTCGGCCGGCTCGCGCGGGGCGGCCGAGTCCGCGTCGACGTCGTCGACGGCGTCTTCAGCTTCGATTTCTCCGCCGAGCGGGATTCGCGCACAGCGTGACGCGCTCGTGAGGCGCTACAGGCGCTGCATCCACCGCCCGCGGCGGAAGCTCAGCCAGAGCAGGAGCGAGCGGGAGGCGTGATCGATGACGAGCGCGTACCAGACCCAGATCACATCCGTCTTCAGCACGATCGCGAAGAGGCAGGCCAGCGGGACCCGGAAGAGCCAGTTGCCGACGCTGGCGGCCAGCAGGGGTGTCCAGGTGTCTCCGGCCCCGCGGTGAGCGCCGCCGAGCGTGAAATGGAGTTGCAGAAAGGGCTGCCCCAGGGCCAGCGCGAGCATGAAGGGGCCGAGCGCGCCCACGACCTGCTGATCAGCGGTGAAGAGCTCGGCCAGCGGGATGCGAAAGAGCGCAAAGAGTGCGCCGAGTGGGACGGCGGTGAGGAGTGCGAGGGACGTGGCCCGCCGTGCCGTAGCCATCGCCAGCTTCGGTTCGCGCGCCCCGAGCCTCTGGCCTACGAGCGTCGCGCACGCCTGAGCATAGCCGTTGCCGGGAATCCATGAGAACGAGAGCAGCGGCACTCCAACGGTGTAGGTCGCGACGGCTAGTGTGCCGTAGTAGCGACTCAGAACCCAGAAGTAGCTGAGCAGGCCGAGATTCAAGACGACACGCTCGGCGATGCCCGGGGCCGCGATCCGGATCACTTCGCGACTCATCGGATTCGGCCGGAACAGGCGACTCCAGCGTATGCTGACCGGCGAGTCGGCGGGCCGGCGCGCGATGATGACGAGAAAGATCAGCAGCCCAACGAGCTGAGAGATCAGCGTGGCCCAACCGGCGCCCGCCAGACCCAGACTCGGGAAGCCCAGCTCTCCAAAGATCAGGAGCCAGTTGGCAACGAGCTTCACTGCCGTGATCGCGATGGCGATGACCATCGGCGTTCTGGTATCGCGGTTCGCCCGGAGAGCGCTGTCGAGAGTGAGCGTGATGGCGAGCAGGATGGATGATCCGACCAGCAGCCGCAGGTACACGAGTCCGACCTCGATGACCTCCGGCTGGGCACCGAGCATTCCCAGCAGTGGCGCTGGGGCGGCGAGCATCAACGCGGTGAAGGCCAGCGTGACCGCGATGGCGACCTGCAGCGAGGAGGCGAGTGCCTCGCGCGCTCGTGCCGGGTCGCCCGCTCCGATGGCTCGCGCCATCAGCGCCACGCAGGCGAGCCCGACCGCAAAGAGGGCCGATTGGATGAGGAAGAAGAACTGCGCGGCGTAGCCCACTGCCGCCAGCGGAACGGCCGACCCCGCTTCTCCCCCAAGCCGCCCGATCATCGCACGGTCGACCAGGCCGGCCACGCTGATGAGTGCCTGTGAGAGCATCACGGGCCAGCTCAGGCGGAGGATTTCGCGCGAGACGGGGACGCGCTCCAGACGATCGGCGGCCAGCGGCTGGCCGGCCGGCATCGCAGCGTGGGCGGCCAGAGTCGTCGCGGGCAGCGCTGGGCCCGCCTCGGGGTCGCCCAGCTCCTCGATATCCGACTCGACTTCTCGGATGGCCGACTCGCGCGAATCGGTCGCGGAATCAACTCGATGTCTGGAATCCGTCGGATCCGGCATGAAGCCGAGCAGGCTATCGAATCCGCATGTCGTCTGCAGGAACCCGGGCTGGGGTCAGGGGCAGTCGCGCAGCTCGGCGGGCAGCTTGAAGCGCATTCCCTCGTCAACCTCGGGCAGCGAGGACACCTCGCTGCATTCGTCGTCTAGTTCGCACAGGCGCTCCACCACCCGCTGCACGAGGAACTCGGGCGTGGATGCGCCCGCGCTAACACCGACGCACGAGACTCCCTCGAGCCAAGGGGACTCGATCCTCTCGGCATTCTCGATCAGATAGCTCGTGACGCCCATTCTCGTTGCCACCTCGACCAGGCGATTGCTATTCGAGGAGGCGGGCGCACCGACGACGAGCACGAGCTGAGCGCGTCGTGCCAGCTCTTTGACGGCATCTTGTCGATTCTGAGTCGCGTAGCAGATGTCGTCTCGCGCCGGCACGACGATGTCGGGAAAGCGGGCTCGCAGCGCCCGAATGATCTCACGCGTGTCGTCCACCGAGAGTGTGGTCTGTGTGACGGTGCCCAGTCGCTTCGGATCGCGCACCTCGAGTCGCTCGACATCGGCGACCGTCTCGACCAGATGCATGTGTCCCGGCGCCTGGCCCATGGTGCCCTCGACCTCGACATGGCCGGCGTGGCCGATCATCACGATCTCCAGCCCGTCGCGTTGCATGCGACGGACCTCCTTGTGCACCTTGGTCACCAGCGGGCAGGTGGCATCGATGGTCGAGAGCCCGTGCTTCGCCGCTGCGGCGACCACTGCGGGCGATACGCCGTGGGCGCTATAGATGAGTTCGGCACCCGACGGCGCCTGGTCGGGCCGGTCGACGAAGACGGCGCCCTTGTCGCGCAGCTCATCGACGACATGACGGTTGTGCACGATCTCATGACGGACGTAGACCGGCTCCTCGGTACGCTGGAGGGCACGCTCGACGATTTCGATGGCGCGGTCGACACCGGCGCAGAAGCCGCGTGGATTGGCCAGCAGGACCTTCACGAATGTGATCGTAGCGCGCTCGAGCAGAGGTCGTGGTGCGGGCGAAAACGAGCCATGCCGTTACAATCGCTGCTCCGCGGCTCGCGAGCGCGGAGAGGTGTCTTCGGCCGAGAGCCAGCGAGGTGACCCAATCATGGCAGAACTCGAAGACTTCCGACGCGAGACGCGCGCGTGGCTCGAGGCCAATGCGCCCGAGTCCCTCGTCGGGATGCCGTTCTCGGAGCTGGACGGCACTTGGGGCGGCCGGCGGGCTCAATTCGCCAGCGCGGACATGAAGCTCTGGCTCGACGTGATGGGCGGTCGGGGCTGGACGGCGGCGAGCTGGCCGGCGGAGTATGGGGGCGGTGGCCTCTCGAAGGCGGAGGCCAAGGTGCTGGCCCAGGAAATGGCCGCACTGCGTCTTCCCCCGCCCCTGATCGGCTTCGGCCTCACCATGATCGGTCCGACGCTGCTGCGTTTCGGGACCGAGGAGCAGAAGAACGAGCACCTGCCGAAAATCTGTCGCGGCGAGATTCGCTGGTGCCAGGGCTACTCCGAGCCGGGCGCGGGCTCCGATCTGGCATCGCTGCAGGCCAAGGCGGTTCGCGACGGCGACGATTTCATCATCACCGGTACCAAGGTCTGGACCTCCTACGCGGACCAGTCGGATTGGATCTTCTGCCTTGTGCGGACGGATCCCGATGTCGTGAAGCAGGCGGGTATCACGTTCATTCTCGCCGACATGGCGTCGCCCGGCGTCAGTGTGAGCCCCATCCCGCTGATCAGCGGCAAGTCGCCCTTCTGCGAGACCCACTTCGAAGCTGTGCGGGTCCCGGTCAAGAACGTGATTAGTGAGATCAACGGTGGCTGGACAGTCGCGAAGGCCCTGCTCGGGCACGAGCGCAGCATGATCGCCGATGCGTTCGGGGTGAGTCCGCGCGGTGGCACTCGGGGCGGGCGGAGCCGGCTGGTCGAGACCGCGGCGCAATACCTCGGAGAGCCCGGTGGCGTGCTGGGAGACGCCATCCTGCGCGACGAGATCGTCCAGAATGAGATGGACACGCGCGCCTTCAGTCTGACCGTCCAGCGGGGTCGAGATGCCGCCAAAGCGGGGCAGCAGCCGGGACCGGAGACTTCGATGCTCAAGATCTACGGTACGGAGATCAACATGCGGCGCAACGAGTTGATGGTGCGGGCCGCCGGCCCACAGTCCCTTGGCTGGGAGGGGCCGGGTTTCGACGAGGCGGAGCTGGTCGCGACGCGGGACTGGCTGCGTTCGCGCGGTAACAGCATCGAGGGCGGCACCTCCGAGATCCAGCTCAACATCATTGCCAAGCGCGTACTCGGCTTGCCCGATTAGCCTGGGAGCGGGGATCCATGCAGCTCGTATTGACCGAGGAACAGGAGCTCATCGCCCAGACGGCGACCGAGTTCGTGGCCGATCACTCTCCGGTGAGCCGTTTTCGGGCGCTTCGAGACTCGGCCGATCCCGTGGGCTTCTCGCGCGGGCTCTGGAAGGAAATGGCGGAACTCGGCTGGCTCGGCATTCCCTTTCCCGAGTCGCTCGGCGGGGCCGGCATGGGGATGGCGGAACTCGCGCTGGTGGTCGAGGCCATGGGCCGCGCACTCGCGCCCGAGCCGTTCATGTCGTGCGTGGGCCTGGCGGGGCAGGCGTTGTTCGAAGCCGGCAGTGAGGCGCAGAAAGATCGCTGGCTCGCAGCGATGATCGCCGGTGATGCACTCCTCGCGTTGGCCTATCAGGAGCAGGGGAGTCGATACGACCTCTGCCGTGTGACGACCCGTGCACAGCGAAGCGGTGAGGGTTGGCAGATCACAGGGCGAAAGGTCCAGGTACTCGACGGACACGTCGCCGACGCCCTGGTGGTCTCCGCTCGCACGGCCGGTCAGGATGGGGACAGTGACGGCATCAGTCTCTTTCTGATTCCCGCGGAGACAGCGGGCGTGGAGATAGAGCGCCAGACTCGTGTTGACGATCGCAACGCGGCGATCGTGCATTTGCAGAGGGCAGAGGTGGCGGCGGACGCCCTGGTGGGAGATCTCGACTGCGGTGGCGATCTGCTCGAGTCCGTGGTGGATCGCGCCACCGTGATGCTCTGTGCCGAGATGCTCGGCGGCATGGCGCAGGCATTCGAAATGACGCTCGAGTACCTGAAGGAAAGGAAGCAGTTCGGTGTGCCGATCGGCAGCTTCCAGGCCCTCAAGCACCGAATGGCCCGGGTCTTCATGGAGATCGAGCTGTCGCGCTCCAGCGTGATGGCTGCCACGCGCGCCTTCGACGAGCGGAGTAGCGAGACCGCGAAGCTGGTGAGCCTGGCCAAGGCGCGCTGCTCCGATGCCTACTTGCTCACCGCCAATGAAGGCGTACAGATGTTCGCTGGTGTCGGCATGACGGACGAGTACGACATCGGCTTCTACTTGAAGCGCGCTCGCGCGGCGGAGCTGACCTTCGGCGATGCCGCGCACCATCGCGACCGTTGGGCTCGCTTGTCGGGCTACTGAGCGGGCGAGGCGACGGGCAGGCGAGGGCGGCCCGAACGAGGAGATTCGGCTTGGGACAAGAGAGCGAACTGACGCCCGACGAGCGATTCCGTCGTAGCTGGCGCGGTGAGAAGGTGGACCGCCCGCCCGTCTGGCTGATGCGCCAGGCTGGACGTTATCTGCCCGAGTATCGCGCCGTGCGCGAGGGTGTCAGCTTTCTGGAGATGTGTCGGGACGTCGAGCGAGCCGTGGCGGTCTCGCTGCAACCGATCGATCTGGTCGGCAGCGAGGCGGTGATCCTCTTCCAGGACATCTTTACGCCGATTCCGCCCATGGGCGTTGATCTCGACTTCGCACCGGGTCCCGTGATCGCGGAGCCGATTCGGAGTCGCGCTCAGGTCGAGGCGCTGCGCGTGCCCGAGCCGCGCGAGTCGGTTCCGTTCGTCTTCGAGATTCTCCGCATACTGCGTCGCGAGCTGGCGAGCCGACATATTCCGTTGCTCGGGTTCGCGGGCGCGCCCTTCACACTGGCGGCCTACATGGTCGAAGGGCAGGGCTCGAAGGACTTCTCGGTCCTCAAGCGCATGCTGCACCGGGAGCCAGATCTGCTGCGGAAGCTCGTCGAGGTGCTGACCGAGATGACGGTCGGCTACCTGAACGCGCAGATCGAGGCGGGCGCCCAGGCGGTGCAGCTCTTTGACACGTGGGCGGGCCTGCTCTCGCCCGCCGAGTATCGCGAGTGGATCCTACCCACGCACCGAGAGATCGCGGAGCGTCTCGATCGAGCGGAGGCCGGGTTCATTCTCTACGTGAATAATGGTGCGCACGTAGTTGATGCAATGGCGGAATCGGGCGCTGACGTCATCTCGCTGGATTGGCGGGTGGAGATTGCCCCCGCCGCCCGGCGCTTCGGCGGTCGGGTGTCTCTTCAGGGCAATCTCGATCCCTGTGCGCTGGCGGCCCCACGCGATCGCATCTTCGAGCTGGTGCGGGAGCTGATCGCGGCCGCGGCGCCGGCGAGAGGTCACATCGTGAACCTCGGCCATGGCTGTCTGCCGCAGACGCCTGTCGAGGGTGTGCGGGCGTTCACCGAGGCCGTGCGAACACTCTGAGCCGGCGGCGGCTTCACCTCTGCGTCGCGCGGGCACGGACCAACTCGGCTACGCCAGCAGCCCACGCGGGCTCCGCGTTCGGGCAGGGGCAGAGCAACAGATCCTCCCCGCCGAGTGTCCGCCACTGCTCGCGCAGCCGCAGGCCGATCTCTTCGAGCGTCTCCAGGCAGTCGGCGACAAAGGCGGGGCAGAGCACCGCCAGTCGCTTGACGCCGCGCTCGGCGAGCCTTGCCACGATCTCGTCCGTGTAGGGCCGGATCCACGGCGTGCGGCCCATGCGGGACTGGAACGACGTCGAGACCTGCCCATCCCGCAGCTCGAGGGCCCGAATGAGGGCCCGGCTCGTCGCGAAGCACTGGGCCCTGTAGCACTCGCGGTTGGCCGGCGAGAGCGCCTCACAGCAGTCGGGCCTCTCGAGACAGCCGTGCCCGGACCCCGCATCGCTGCGGCGAAGCTGCGACTCCGGCAGGCCGTGGTAGCTGAGCAGCACATGGTCGGGTCGGAAGTCTCGCAGGAGGGGGCGTGCCAGACCCGCCAGCGCTGCAATGAAGGCGGGCTCCTCGCAGAACGAGCGGACTGTGAGTGCGGCCCCATCGCCCCAGCGTCCCGCAAGGCAGGCGTCCACATGGGCGAGCGCCGAGCCGGTGGCGGCCTCGGAGAACTGGGGGAAGAGCGGCACAACGATCAGTCGAGCAGTGGCGTCCTGCTCGAGCCGTTTCAGCGCCGCGGCGACGGAGGGCGAGCCGTAGCGCATCGCCAGCTCGACCACGTACTCGGGGCCGAGCTCTCGTGCCACGCGCTCGCGCAGCGCGCGGCCATGGATCAGCAGCGGCGAGCCCTCTGCCGACCAGATCTTCGTGTACGCCTCGGCGGAGCGGCGGGAGCGCAGTGGCAGGATGATGAGATTCAGCAACAGCCAGCGATTGAGCGCGGGCATATCGAGCACCCGGGGGTCACTCAGGAATTGCCGCAAGTAGCGCCGCACATCGCGCGTCTGCGGTGAGTCGGGCGTACCGAGATTGACCAGCAGCACGCCGGTCCTGACCTGGGAAGACTGCATAGCGCCGGAGAATGCCACAGGTTGAGCGCGCGCATGGGGTGGTTTTCTGTCATCATTGCTCCGTCGACATCGGCCGGTGACGCCATCCGACCGCGGCGGTGGAGAGGTCGCTTCGACCCGGAGGGTTCCCCCCCACCAGAAGAGCTAGCCGACACGCCTGGGAGTGTGGCATGGCGACCATACTGATCGTCGAAGACGAGGACTCACTGCGGGAGACCCTCGTACGCTTCCTCAAACGAGAGGGCTACGACGTGCTGTCAGCCTGCGACGGCCGCCAGGCTTTCGACGAGGCGATCTCGGCCTGCCCCGAGGTGCTGATCGCCGACTGGATGCTCAGGAATCACGTGCATGGCCTTCATGTCTCGGAGGCGTTCAAGGCGGTCAACCCCGAGCTGCACACGATTCTCATAACCGGCTTTCCATCCGAGGATCTGCTCGCGGAGTCCGACCGGTGCGGTGTGTTGCAGCTCCTGGAGAAGCCCTTTGATCTGCAGGATCTGCAGGATGCCGTCGCGCGAGCCCTGCAGGCCCGTGTCCCCAGCAAGGGGCGCAGCCGCCCAGTCGCGGTGCTGGATTGCGACGCCAAGGGCTTCATACGCTTCGCGAGTCCGCGCGCGCGAGAGATCTTCGCGCGCCTGAACGGCGAGAGCACGATTCGGCACCTGCAAGACGCTCTGGGATCCGAGATCGTTGAGGAGCTGGGGCAGAGCGATTCAGAGTGGATCTCCTCGACACCTTTCGGCTCACCCAACGAGAAGTGGCTTGTTCGGGGCCGTCGTCGAGAGAGGGATGGTGGCTGGTTGGTCGTGATCTGTCCCGAGGATGAGCAGGCGCGGACCGCGGACCCACGCGTGCGAATCCTGCTCGATAATCGCAGCCGCTCTTCACCGATCCTGCCGGACCACGGCCCGGTCGTCGTGATCGAGCGCGATGGGGCCGTTCGCCGGCTGCTGGTGTCTCAGATCGAGCGCATCGGCGCGCTCTGTTATCCGACCGACGATCTAGAGGCCGCCATCAAGCTGCTGGCCGCTGAGCCACGCGTGCGGACCGTCCTGATCGACTTCGTGTTGGCGGGCGGCGACATGCCGCAGTGGGTCGAAGCGATCAATACGGCTCGGCCGGATGCCTGCGTGATCGGTATCGGTGGTGCCGGGAGCGAAGAGGATCTGCTGGCCCAGGGCGTGGCGCGTGTGCTTCGCAAGCCGTGGCGCATCATGGACCTGCTGGACGTGATGGCTTGCTAGCAGGGTTCTTCAGCACGCTGCTAGCTCTGATCCGGCATTCGGATCAAGGCCCTACGCCATGCCAAAGGCGCCCACGCTGGCCGTAATTCACGACGGCTTCTGCCACCATCTGCCGAGCCAGAACGAGAGTGCGACGTAGAAGGCCGGGTAAAGCAGTGTGCCTGCCACAACGTGATAGCGTGCCGCGAGATCCGGCCAGAGAACGCAACCGCCGAGCAGAATGGCCCAGGCCAGCCCGAGATAGCTGACGAAGTAGCGCAACGGCAGGTTCGCCAGCTTGCTGGGGTACACATATCTATATGGCACGAAGACGGCCATGCTGAGCCCGACGACCCAGAGAGTGCCGGCGAGTGGGGAGAAGTCCAGCAGCCAAAGATAGAACGCGAGCACGTTCCAGTACGACGGGAAGCCGAGAAAGAAGTCGTCCTCTGTCTTCGCATCCTGCCGCGCGAAGCCGCAGGCGCTGGCGAGGATCGGCAGCGCGACCCAGCCGGCTGCGAGTACGCTGCCCGCTTGAACCATGAAGACGGCCGGCACGATGACATAGTTGAGGTAGTCGATGATATCGTCCATGCGGCGTCCATCGATTTGCGGAAGATGCCGCCTGACACCGACTGCGCGAGCGAGCGTCCCGTCGATCGAGTCGACCGACAGGCTGAGCAGCATGAGGATGACGGCGCGGCCCAGTTCGTCCGCTGCGATTGCGAGCAGTGCCAGCGCCCCCAGCACCGCACCACTCGCCGTGAACGCGTGCACGCTCCAGGACAACGCGCGGCCCACGGGCGTCGAGCCTTCGGCCTGTGGATTGTCGAGTCTGTCAGCGCTGACCGTCGTCACTGGCTGCTGACCTCTCCGGCGAAATAGGCGTTCGTCCTCTTGGCCAGACCTACGATACCAGAGTCGCTATAGTCCGGGGCACTCGTACTCCCCGCGATGTCGGGCGTGAGCTGGGCGCCCCGACCGAGGACGGCCTTGGAAGCTTCGAGAAGTCCCCAGGTGCTGGAGCTGCTGCGAGAGGGGGGGGACGCCTTTCAAACCACGCGGCTGGAAGCCGTCTTGGGTTGGGCGCGCAGCTACTCGATGTTTCTCTACCCCTTTGTGACTGCGTGCTGTGGCATGGAGTTCATGTCTCTGGCGGGACCACGCTACGACCTCGATCGCTTCGGCTGTGCCTTGCCAAGGTTCTCGCCTCGGCAGTCCGATCTGTTGATGGTGGTCGGCACCATCACGCAACGCCAGGCGCCGATTCTGAAGAGGGTCTACGACCAGATGGCCGAGCCCAAGTGGGTGATGGCCTTCGGAAGCTGCACCTGCTCGGGTGGTCCTTACGACAACTACGCCACGGTCCAGGGGATTGACCACATCGTGGCGGTGGATGTCTACGTTCCGGGCTGCCCGCCGCGGCCGGAGGCGGTGCTCGACGGTCTATTGAAGCTTCAGGCCCGAGTTCGAGCCGAGAAGGTCGCGTCTGACGGACGCCATCGCGAGAACGGGACTTCCGGTTGAAGCGTGTGAAGTGGCGGGTCGTTCCGGTGCGGGCATGAGTGAAGCGGAATTCGCGGACGCGCGCGCGGGAGCACGACGCACGGCGCCGGAGAAGATGAGCGGTGGGCGAGAGCGCTCGCAGACTTGAGATCGAGTGGCTCGGCCGCCTGCCCTACGCCGAGGCGCTCGAGCTGCAGGCCGAAGCGGTAGAAGCCCGCCGCCGAGTCGGCGCGGCGGACCGCCTGCTGTTGCTCGAGCACCCGTCGGTGGTGACGCTCGGTCGGGGCGCCCGCGAGGAGAACCTGCTCGTTGGACGCGAGAGGCTGGCGGCCAGGGGCGTAGCCGTCCACGACATCAGGCGCGGCGGAGATGTCACCTATCACGCCCCGGGCCAGCTCGTGGGCTACCTCATCATGAATCTGCAGGCTCGCGGCGAGCCCGACGTCCACGGCTACGTGAGATCGCTCGAGAGCGGACTGATCGCGGCCCTGGCGGAACTCGGGATTCCGTGCAGGCGCATTGACGGCAGGGTAGGTGTCTTCGTCGACCGAGAGGCGCAGGCCCGGCAACGGGCAGAGCCCGCCGCCGGGCCCGAACGCAAGATTGCCTCCATCGGGGTCGGAATCCAGCGCTGGATCACCTCTCACGGCTTCGCGCTCAACGTGACGGTCGATCTGGCTGGCTTTGCGGCAATCGTGCCCTGCGGGCTCGACGATATCGAGATGACTTCGGTTGCCCGCGAGCTGGGGGAGGCTGTGCCCGGCCTCGATACTCGCGCGCGGGAGGCCGTGACGCGGGCCTTCCAGCGCGAGTTCGAGTAGCGAGGCGAGAGCTGTCGGGCGAGGTTCTTCCGCAGCCTGCTCGCCCCGATTGGGCGTAGTCAGGCAGCGCGCACGTTCCCCTATGGGCGGCCTTGGCATAGGGCTGCTCGATTCGAGGCGATTCGCGGGGCCCTGCGAAGAAATCACTCGAGTAGACATACGCATGCGAAAGCGGAGCAGGGGAACGCGTTGTGAGACGTGCGAAATCGCCGCGCCATTCGGGGTAGGGCCCTGATCCGAATGCCGGATCAGGGCTAGTATTGCGCGGCGATGCCGGGGGGCGTGATCGTCGTTGAACGCAGAGAGGGGCTCGGCCTTGCCGAGCGGCTCTATCTGCCCATGCTCGCGCGGGGGCTCTGGGTCTCCGCGCGTCACTTCTTCCGCAATCTGCGCGGCTTCGTCACCGGAAAGAACCGCCGCGATTTTGTCGTGCAGTACCCAGAGGAGCGGGTCGACTACGCGGACGCCTTTCGCGGCGTGCCCGTGCTGGTCGAGCGCGAGGAGGGCGGGCCGCGTTGTGTCGCCTGCGGCCTCTGCGAGCTGGCCTGCCCGACATGCTGCATCCGCATCGAAGCGGGCGAGCTCCCCGACGCGAGTGGTGAGCGCCACCCCGTGCGTTTCGATCTCGATCTGGCCCGCTGTATGTTCTGCGGCTTGTGTGAAGAAGTGTGCCCCGTCGAGGCCATCGTCATGAGTCGCTCGGTGGAGATGGCTGCCTTCGATCGAGCCTCACTGCTCTTCGACAAGCGAGCTCTGCTGGTTCCCGCCGCACTCGTGAAGCGTAGGCTCGACTTTCTGAGTAAGGGCTATGAGCGGCCGCGAGACGCGGACGGCGAGAGGGCTGGCTGATGTCCGAGCTCGAAGCGAACTCCCCCGTGCTGCGGCGCCTGATCGAGCTCTGTCCGAACGCAGTGGAGCGCACCGATGAGCGTCGGGGAGAGGACAGCGCGCGGGTGAGGGCCCGACAGCTCGAGTCGGCCATGCGCGCGCTCCGCGATGACGAAGCACTCGATTTCAAGATGCTGATCGATCTGACGGCAGTGGACTGGCTCGACCGCGAGCCGCGCTTCGACGTCGTCTACCAGCTCTATTCCCCGGAGAAGAAGCAGCGCATTCGCATCTCGGTCGGTGTTTCCGAATCGGCCTGCGAGCTCGACTCGCTGGTTTCAGTGTGGCCGGCTGCCAACTGGCTCGAGCGAGAGGTCTGGGATCTCTACGGCATCAGATTCGAGCACCACCCCGACCTGCGCCGCATCCTGCTCTACGAGGAGTTCGAGGGGCATCCGCTCAGGAAAGACTACCCGAAGCGTCGACGACAGCCTCTGATCGACGGAGCCGGCGGCGACTGATGGCGCACTCCCCCCCGACACGTTCGCGCTCTGGCCGCAGGCGTGGCTCGCTGGGTGTCGAAGA
The DNA here is from genome assembly GCA_029261835.1 of Deltaproteobacteria bacterium. Lineage (GTDB taxonomy): Bacteria > Myxococcota_A > UBA9160 > UBA9160 > UBA4427 > JAJDAO01. Next base: position 33,048 of record JAJDAO010000016.1, read on the forward strand.
CCTGGAGCGCGATCTCCATACCAGCCACCGGGTCTTGAATATGGGTCCGTCTCATCCCGCGACCCACGGCACAGTCAAGTTCCTGATCGAGCTCGACGGTGAGGAGATAGTCGACCTCGACGCGCAGATCGGCTACCTGCACCGCGGCTTCGAGAAGGAGTGCGAGAGCCGCAGCTGGTACCACGTGATTCCCTACACGGATCGTCTCAACTACAGCTCTGCGATTCTCTGCAATCTGGCCTTCTGCCTGGCGGTGGAGAAGCTGATCGAAGTGGAGACGCCGATTCGCTGCCAGTGGCTGCGCGTCTTGTCTGGCGAGATCTCGCGGGTAGCGGACCACCTGACCCGCGTCGGCGCCTTGTGCCTGGAGCTGCAGGCCATGACGCCGTTCCTCTACGCCGTCGAGGCGAGGGAGGTCGCTTGGGATCTGCTGGAGATGCTCTGCGGAGCGCGCGTGACCAGTCACTACATCCGCATCGGTGGTATCAAGCACGACATGCCGCAGGACTTTCCGAACCGTTGTCGCCCGTCGCTGGTGAAGATCCGTGAGCTGCTGGCCGACTACGAGGCCATGATGACCCGCAACCGCATCTTCGTGGACAGGCTGCGTGACACGGGTGTGCTGTCGAAGCAGGACTGCATCGACTACGCCGTGACGGGGCCGCTCTTGCGCGCCGCTGGTGTGGCGATGGATCTACGCAAGGATGATCCCTATCTCACGTACGACCAGATCGACTTCGACGTTCCGATCGGGCAGACCGGTGACAACTACGACCGCTATCTGGTCTGCATCGAGGAGATCCGGCAGAGCATGCGCATCGTGGAGCAATGCCTCTGCCAGCTCGAAGACCTCGAGCCCGGGCCGGTAGACGTTTCGGATCCTCACGTGCGGCTGCCGGCCAAGGCCCGCGTATTTGGCCACATGGAAGAGATGATCCAGCAGTTCAAGTCGGTTGCCGACGGTCCCAGCGTGCCCGCCGGCGAGGCCTATCAGGCCGTCGAGTCCGCCAACGGCGAGCTCGGCTTCTACATCGTGTCCGACGGCACGAGCAGCCCGGTGAAGGTGCGCTGCCGCGCACCGAGCTTCTTCAATATGCAGCCGCTGCCGCGCATGCTGAAGGGGGCACTGCTGGCTGATCTCATCCCGACGTTCGACCTCGTCAACATGATCGGGGGGGAATGCGACCGATGAGCGCGGTCCGTCCGTTGCGCGGCTCTGTCACCGCGGCTCGCCGGCTGCTGGGCAAGAGATTGACGAGCCGCCCCGGGCGCGGTAACTCCTCGATTCTCCTCGCTGCGAGGCATCAGCCCGCAGCGGAGCCCGCTCTGCTCGGGAGTGAGATCCGGCGGCGTAGCCAAGTGGTAAGGCGCGGGCCTGCAAAGCCCTGATCACCGGTTCGAATCCGGTCGCCGCCTCCATAACATATTGATTTTACTCATCTGTTTCGACCCGATTTCGCGTTGTGGGCGATTGGTGGGCGATTTTCGGGCGGAGCACATCGACCAAGCCGACGGTTGAGAGCTTCGCGTAGCGCTTCGTCGTCACGCTCGCGGAGTGCCCCATGAAGGCGCCAGTACGGTCAAGCGGCACCTTCCGGTTAACGGCGTGCGTACCGAACGCATGGCGGAGTCCCTCGTTCTCTTGGAAGCTCGCACCGACCTCCGTGCACGCCCGACGCCAGACGCGTCGGCTTGCTGCTCGAGACCACCGGCCGGTGTCGTCTTCTGCTCGAGGGTTCGGGAAGAGCGGTGACGCACCGAACGTCGTCTCCGGGTCAACGTGCTCGTGGATCCACTCTGCCACAAGCTCGTCAGCCGGCAGCACACGGAGACGACCGCCCTTGCCCAACACCGAAAGCGTGTCGGCTTCGAAGTCGTAGTCGCCAACGTTCGCTCTCCACGCCTCAGACGGGCGCAGGCCCATGAATCCGCGGGCTAGGAACGAACCCCGCAGCTCCCAGGGAATCGCCTCCAGGATCCGCTCAAGGACCGCAGGTGTCGGAATCTTTGGCTGGTGCTCAGGTACATGGGTGACCGGCAGGGGAGGGGCTGCAGGCAGATCCTGGCGTCTGGCAAGCCACCGCAAGCAGGTGCCCACGTCCTTCACCACGTTGTCGACAGTTTTCGGAGCGAGCTGCGGGAAAGTGTCGAAGAGCCAGTCACGCCAGTCCTCGAGCACGCCCGCGCTGATCGAGTAGATCGGGACCGAGAGTAGAGGCTGAAGGTGGCCGCGCCTCTTGTGGCTTTCGAACTCCTGCACGCGCTGGCTTGAGAGCTGACGCTGGTGCTTCCCATCTCCCCCGCGTTGCCCTTGACGCTTCTTCGATTCAACGAAGCGATCCCAATGCGTCTCGAAGAGCATCTCGACGGAGCCGGCGCCCAGGTACGGTGCGATCGCCTGGAGCTTGGTCTTGCCATTGCGGATGTCGGCACGGACCGACTGGAGCACCTCCTCGGCTGTTCCTATCGAGCGGATGGTGAGGGTTCCGCCTCCCATCACGGGCACCCGGCGAAGGCGGTAGCGCCTTCCGTCGATGTAGCACTCGACGTAATGGAGCGGCCCCCGTGTTCGGGGTTCGGTCACGACCCTGCCGAAGTCTCTGGCCATCTCCCAACGGCTACCATAGGCGTTGGGGTTGGCGCTAGTCGTGGTGAGGACCGGGGCCGTCATGGCTACTGGAGAGCCCTCCGCCGCGCCTCGAGCCTTCGCTGCACGGCAGCGAGCAACGCCGCGCCCGGCACCACAGAGCCGCACAGGCGGCACCGGAAGCGGTCGGCGACCACCTGGCGGAGCTCGCGCTCACCGCAGACGGGACAAGCAACCGGCCGCTGGGGTGAGAGGTTCTCTTGAAGACCCACTTCGTTCTTCAACTGGCTGGGTGGCCGGCGCAGCACGTGGGGGGACTGCAGCCTTGGCGCAGTCCCTACGTGCTGCTGGCAACTACCTGCTGGTCTCTTTATATGGCAGCCCCAGCAACCCAGCAGGTGTGTTCTAACCACACACTGAATAGTTTCAATCCAGCAACCCCAGCAGGTCCAGCAGGTCATTGATTGAGCCACTCCCATACCGACTCGATCCACCGATACGAAGTCGCTTTTCCGTGCCCGCCTTCCTCTCGCCAGACCGGATATCGGCGCCGAATCTTGTCGTCAGCCTGGTGGTCCGCGATGAAATGCGGCTCGATGCTGCGAATGATTCGTTGCCCCGCCTCCCTCGAGTCGCCCTCGACCAGGCCTTCCGCCCGCAGTGCCTCGATGAGGCGCCCTTGTGAAGCGAACGACACCGACCCGTCGTCGCCATCTCGAGTGCCGTGCTTCATGAAGACGGCGCGCAGAGCGTCGCCCGAGACCCCCCGAGCCTCCGCACCGCTGCACCTCACACAGCCGAATCCCCAGCCACCGTCATCGAACTTCGGGCGCTTGTAGGCGATCGGTTCATCCCAGTTGCCGAAATGAGATTCGACGTTGAGCTCCCAAGCGCCCCCATCGGCGGCAGACACGCGTTTCAGGTGGGCGATGGTCCGGGCCGCGCCACCCTTGATTTGCGCGCCCAGCGCCGACTGGGAGACCACTCCGCTGCCTGCACCTTTGGCGACGTGGTCGAGCACCACGAGCGCCGCTCCGGTGGTTTGTGCGAGGTCCGCGAGGTCTGAGAAGAGCTGACCCATGGTGGCGTTGTCGTTGGGGTCGGCGCCGAGGCAGAACTTGTAGAGCGTATCCAGCACAACGACGCGGGCGCCGATGGTTTCGACGCAGCGCGTTAGATGGTCTCGTCCTTCGATGCTCGTGAGGTCCAGCGCGGCTGTGCGTCGCCGTGTGGGCGCGATGATGAAGAGATCCCTGCCCACTTCCGGCATCGGGATTCGGACGTCGCGCGAGATGCGTTCCATCCGGTCACGGACGAGTGCAGCAGACATCTCGAGCGAGGCGAGAAGCACGGGGCACTGGCGCACACGCAGCCCCAGGAAGTCCGTTCCGGTAGCGATCGCCATCGCCATCTGATTGGCGACGATGGACTTGCCGGCCTTGCTGGCTCCCGTCTGAGAGATGAGAGCGTCTTCGTGAACGAGCCCCTCCACAATCTCCGGAGGCACCTCGTCGTCGGCAAAATCAGCGGCCGAGAGGATGGTGGCACGCGCCGCAATGCGCGGGTCCGGTAGAAGCTGTTCCGCCCCGTCTTCACCAGTCGCCCATGCCGGCTCCGGTCCGGGGTCGAAGTCGACATTCGTCTCGATCCACCCGACGATGCTGCGAACCTCTTCGTCAGGCTTCGGCGGATCACACCGTTCAGCGTTGAAGGCCAGAGCCACAGCCTCAAGCTCGGCTCCACGCAGTCCCATCAGATAGGCTCGTCGCGTCCTGACCAAGACGGCCTCGTGGCGTCCACCAGGTGCCACCTTGTCTCGACTCTCAGCCTCCTGCCGTTCCGCTCTCCGCTGCTCCCCAAGCCGCGCGGAGAGCGCATCCAGGACGCCCTGACGCCACTCGATTGTCTGGGGCGTGCCGGCGTAGTGCTGCCCAGAAACGGTGAAGTAGCGACCGCGCGTGTAGACTTCGATCGCCTGGGTCTTGATGGACTTCTGGATCGTCCCCTTGACGTAGACGTGGAGGCCATCGCCACTGGGCGAGACCTCCGTGTAGCTGGCGAGCTTGTCCACCGTCTCCGCCACCCAGGGATCGGTGATGTTGCCCTCAGCATCGAGGCAATGGTCGAAGTCAATTCCAATCAGATCGTCGTCGGCACTGAAGACGAATCCGAGACCGTCGCCGACGTCTCGAACGAAGGCGCCGGCACATTCTTCGAAGGATGCCCACGTGTCGGGATCATTCGACTTCGCGAGGTGGCCGCTCGTCTGGAGCGGGACCTTGTTGGGGAGCCGGTAGATCACCCACTGATCGGCGGTCGCCAGCTCCGCGATGGCCGGAATCTCGAGCGAAGGCAAGTCCGCGGCGGCGGTCATGCTTCAAACCCGCACTCAAGCCCGGAATACCCACCCCGCTCGACGACTCCTCGTACGAAGCGCATGGCCCATGCCCATCCTCTTCCCTGCCGGTCCGTATGCTCCTCCGCCATCTCCTTTCCGAGGGCGGACAGTGGCGCAAGGACATCTATGCCAACGTTCAAGATCAGTATCGCTTCGATGTTGGTGAGGTCGCAGCCGGGTGGCACCGCCTTCTCGCTTGGCCATGTAACAGGGAACGATCTGAGGCAGACAGAGGCGAGATCACTATCACCCGCCTCCCCCGCAAGAGCGCACTTGAGCATCCAGCGCGACCAGACGATCCTCGCCGCCTCCTCCGCAAGCTCAGGCCGAACTCCGCGTTGTTCGTAGTAGGCCCTCAAGTCTGCTTCTGAGTTCGCAGTCGCGAGCGCGTCCGCAGTGTGCATCGAGTGCAATGCTCTGAGCCCGTCCATCGCCAGCAGCTCAGCGTCTTGTCCCGACTCCGTCGCTTCTCCCGAGGGGTGCGCCAGCTCTGCCAGCGCCTTGCGCAACGGCAATTCCGCAACGCGTTGCGCTTTTCCCTCCGCAAGAGTCGGAAGCATCCGCGCCACCCGCATATAACCTTGTGCTGTCCGCTCTGAGAACGGCAGATTGCGGTGGATCCAGGCTGTCCATTTCCCGTGTTCAATGTGCTCTTTGGCCTCGATCAGTAGGCCACCAGCGCGCTGCGCGTGCTTGACCGCGCAGCGCGCGGCCTCCTGGGCTTGATGATGCTCAGCAACGATCCGGGAACAGATCTCCTCACTGATCGTGTTGCTGCACGGTCTGTCGGTCGAGCTAACGTCGCTCACGATTCCGCCTCCACGGCGAGCCGATCCTCAGCGTCCGCCAGGACGTCGAGCTGGTTCGACAAGGCCCGGTTCACACCACAAGGCTGGGCGAATCCACCGCACAGCTCGAGCCGGTGAAGGACCTCGGATCGACGCCGCGCGATCGAGCGCAAACGAAGTCGCTTCGCCAGAGCCCTCAGCGGGCGGGTGCCGCGCCAGCGCCAGCGTTGAAGCGCGTTGCGAGCGACACAGCGCGTCACCAGGATGTGTGGGTCGAGACGTCTACCGTGCGCCGGCAATACGCTGGCCGCGGTGCTCGAGGCGCTCATCGGCGCATACTCTGCGCTGCAGCGATCAGCCCACTGATCTCGGAGAGTGTCGGTGCATCATCCGCCGCCGTTTCGGCGACGTACTCCCGCCACAGTTGAACGAAACGCGCAGCGATGCTTGCGCGGCGGCGGGGTGTGCGCGAAAATGTGTTCCTCACTTCCGTTCCTCCGTCCACGAGCCCCTTTACGCCTAGACAGCTGGGGGCTCGTGGTGTCTGCGTTACTGACTACCCTCAGTCGCGGGAGGAGGGAGCCGCCGCTGGGCCTCGATCCAACAGTCCAGCTCGGCCACGTCGTAGAGACAGGTCTTCCCGAACTTGAAATATGGCGGGCCCGTGCGCTCGCCCCGCCACCGTTCCAACGTTCGAGGTGACTTGCCGATTCGGGCGGCAGCTTGCTCGGTTCGGGCCCAGCGACGAGCCGTGTCGAGAGCGGCGCTCATCCTCGTCCTCCTCGTGATCCCGCGTGGTGTTGCGGGCGAAGAGGAGCCTAGCGGTGGGAGTGGCGCAAGTCGTTGAATGAACAGTGGAAAGTGGGGGGTGCTAATTCAGAATATTCGACCGAATTAGCACCCCATACTTCACGCTCCAGATAGGATCGAGGCGATACGCAGCGTCTCGAACGACTCGATTCTCTCGCGTAGCTCCGCCTTCTGAATGCAGTGCTGATCGGGGGAATCATGCTCACGGGAGGCCGCGAACTCCTCGGAAAGCCATTGCAGCTCCTGTCGTAGCGAGACTGTAGAGAGCCTGCTGGTGAGCACCGCTTGAACTGACGTCCGCAGGTCCTTCTCTTGGAAGTTCTCCTTCTTCAGAGAGGCGTACCTGACCATTCGAGTGACGAAGGGGCGGAAGCCATCGATGCGCCGGCTGGCGTGTTCGAGATGGCTGATTCTGCATTCGGCGAACAAGACAAGAGAGCTGAGCGTGAGCCATCGCCTCGGCATGCGGACGGTCTCCGGCTTACCTCGGAGACCTTCGGGGAGGCTCTTCGCAGTAGTTTCGGCCAAGGCAGCCAGGCCGCGCAGGGCCGCGGGCCAAGCAGCATCTTCAGACGGATTCTGGCCGGGTTCGGGAAGTCTCTCGACCTCGGCCTGATCTCGCAGATCTTCATGCTGAGACGCTACAAAGGAGTGAAGCGCGATCAACGCATCCGGATGGACAAGCAGCTCGCTGAGCTTGTTCCCATGGTTCTGAATTCTCTCAAGGAGTTCTCGCCGCCTTGCGTGGGACACCCCGGATCTATGCGCTTCGACATCACGCCGGTATGTGGCGGAGATCTCCTCAATCCGGTCAGCCGCTTCCTCGGAAGAAACCAAGTCGAATGGCTCGAGCGACCTGAGGAGCTTGTCTTTGAGGGTGTTCATCGAAGCCCCCTCTACCGGGCATCTCTGCTGGTCATGTAAGGGGCGCGGCGATGCCGGCAGAGGACGGCGTTTCGGGAGCTACCCTAGCCGCGCCCCAGAGAATGTTACGCCATGGTGAGCGTCGTCAACACGGAGCGCGCTTTTCGAGATAGGCTACGCAAATGTTGATTTGCAGACGCTATCCCCTCTCAGGAGGTGCCAGTGTCTGGATGGGGCCGAGTGAGGTTGGCGGCGGAACAACGCCCCAAGCAGGCGTCCAGACGTGAATGGGGTGCGGGCAGAACTAACCGCTTACCCTCAGAGCCCCAGCCATCGCCACATCAAGCCGCGGCACACGCTTCGGCGGGTGTTGCAGGATGTGGTGAAGGACGCGGCCTAGCTAGAGCACCCAGCCGCCTTTGCCAGCACCTGATTGAACAACACGCTGCGCCTGTTCAACGAGACCCGGGCCCCCGAACACCGAGGCCTACGCGGCGGACCGCCACCGCCGAAGGAGAACAACCGACCCTACCGACATGAAGAAGAGTGCCAGCGTCGCGATACCCCAATGGGAGACGGTCGGAACGGCTGAAGTTGTGAATTCGCTATCGTTGATCGGACCGCTGGACAGTTCCAGATTCAATAGTTGCATCGGATTGGTCGGGAGACTCACGGCGACGATCTCCAGGTGGTTGTTGCCCGTCTGGATACTGGTCCAATCGACCGGAAGATGGATGTCACCAGCGGGTATCGTACCCGACGGCAACGGAATATCGGTTCCGTTGAGCGTTATCTGCCAGTCATCTCCAAAGATCAGGTCGTTCAGCGAGAGGTTCAGCGTCGGGAGGGGAATATCACCGATCTGGTCAAACATGGCATGGAGGCCTTCGACCCACCCCTCATGCAGACTGAAATCGACTTGAAAAAACTCAATGATAGACCATGGCATAATCAAATCAAGGAACTCGTCAAGATCGAACTCGGTGTTTCCGTGGTCATTCAGATAAAGGATGAGTTGGGTGCTTTCGGTCAATGATTGGGCGGCGAGATCGATCGCATCCAGAAGGTCCTGCGTCGTTCCGCCATCGATGGTGTTGATATCATTCAAAGGATCAGCACCCCAGATATCATTCAACGCATCGGTGACGTTGTCGACATTATTGTGGTGGCGCTGGTCGGTTTGAGCGCCGCCGAATACGACGGCTTCGTGGAAAGTGTCTGGATCATCCCACCCGATCGTGTCACCGCCATTGCCGCTACCCGCTACGGGGTCCTCCGCCCCGGTGCCATTGGGTCCGGCGGCGTCTCTGTCCTTTGCCGCTTCGAAATCCTCCAGGACATTGTCAGTAGTCCTGTCGCGCATGGAGCCGTCTTCGGCACTGCTGTGCGAACTTTCAGGACCGGCGAGCGCGCTTGTATATGCACTTCCCAGGTTCTTTCCAGCGTTGCCCGCAGAGGCTACTTGATCGTCCGTATATCCTTTTGCCGTTTGTTCGGCGGTGCTCGACGAACCGCCAACCCACGGTGTACCGGCGCACGCTCCGCCGGGGCCGAAAACCCGCTGAAAGTCGTCGAGCATTCCGCCGCCATAGCAGGCGGCAGCAATGATCTTGACGTCCTTTACGGTTCCTCCGGCGGCGTTGATCCGGCTGCAAACCCAATCGGCCAATACATCGTCCCGAATGCTGCCGTCACTGGTGGTGATCGTCGAATGCTCGCCGGGACCTTGCGTTGGAACGGGCGTATCCACTGCGCGTGCTACCCGTCCGGTGCCGAATAAGACGATGACTGCCATCAGGGTGGCGGCGTGGGCCAGTTCAGCCAATCCTCGGTTCTTGATCCGATTCATCGTGCGCCTCGCGGGGGAACCATTGCAGGCTCACCACACCGTTCGGGGTGTTTGAGAGGATTCATCCGCTCTCGTCGGGCATTGCCCCCGGGCGTCTGTGCGAAGTCTGTTCACGGCGTCGTCGCACAGCTCCTCCCAAGGCGCACTCATCATGTCATGACGACGCGATGCCGGTCAAGGAAAAGGGCTAAGAAGAAAGAACACCCCGCTGCACTGATAAGGCTGTGACTATGGAGCGTCGGCCCGGCCGCGTACTTTCCAGGCGGGCGATATTCAGGGGTATCGCTTCGAAAGGGTTGCTAAGCCGCCTTCTCCCGCCGCTCGATGTGGTGTCGCCACAAGCTCGGGAAGTCTGCGCCCCAGCTCTTGCGCCACGCCTCTAGGTGAAGCTCGACCAAGCCGGGCACCGTCTTGGCGGAAGCCATCTTGATCTCAACCAGTCAACGCAACAGTTTCATCGAATACGTCTGCTGGACATCGAAAGTCAAGTGTCTTGCGCGGACGCTGATTTAGTCGAAGAGCGACCCGATTCAGGTCCGCTTGTGTGAAGGCGGACAGGTCCGTGCCTTTCGGGAAGTACTGGCGCAGCAGGCGGTTCGTGTTTTCGTTCGTTCCCCGTTGCCACGGACTCCGGGGATCGCAGAAGTAGACCTGAACATCCGTCGCGATCGAGAACTTCTTGTGCGCCGCCATCTCAACGCCGCGATCCCAGGTCAATGATTTGCGAAGCTCGCTGGGAAGACGACGAACCTTCTTCGTCAGTGCCCGGACGACGGTTTGGGTCTCCCGGTTTTCGACCTTCACCAGCAGGGTGAGACGAGACTTTCGTTCGACCAAGGTCGCAATATGCGTGTTGTTCGAGCCCGAAATCAGATCCCCCTCCCAATGGCCGGGAACGGCACGGTCCTCGACTTCCGCAGGGCGCTCGCGGATCGAGACCGCGTCCGCGATCTGTCCCTGGCCATGACCTCGCGTACTGGCCTTCTGGCAGCGGCGCATCATGCGCCTCGTGCGCAAGTGCCGCACGAGCTCCTTCTTCAATACACCCCGAGCCTGGACGAAAAGGCTTCGGTAGATCGTCTCGTGGGAGATCTGCATCTCCTCCACCTGCGGATAGCTCCGCTTCAACCAGCCGGATATTTGCTCCGGCGACCACTCGAGGTGAAGCTTCTTCGCCACCACCCTCCGCAAGCGGGGGTGAACGGCCAGCCGGCAACGCTTGGGGCGACGGGCCCGATCCCAGGCTAGCCGATCGGCCGTACTCGCCCGGTAGCCATCGGGGCCGTCGTTGCGTGCGATCTCTCGACTGATCGTGGAGGGCGCACGCTGAATCGTCGAAGCGATCTGGCGCAACGAATGACCGGCAGCCAAGCCTCTGGAGATCTCCTCCCGCTCCTGCAGGCTCAGCGCTAAGCGGGAACGGCGGCGTTCGACCGGAACGATACCGCCATGGAGGGAGACCGCATAATGAATCGAGCCATGGTTCTTTTCGAGGGCTCGGGCGATCTCGCTCATCGGTTGCCCTTGCTTCCATCGAGCCCAGAGATCTCGTTTCTGCGAATACGAAAGCCCGCGTTGTCCCCTTTGCGCCACTTGCAACATCTCCTCGTTCTGAAGTAGAACACATGATGTTGCGTCGATCAGTTGAATCTACCATCTCTTGTCCGAAATGTCTCGCCGACGTACACAAGGCGCTGCGGGAGAAGCTACGCTAATGAAGAACGTCCGGCTGGATTCGCAGTATCACAAGGAGACGATTGATGCACCGTAAGCTGGCCGATTCATACCCAACTCAAGCGAGGATCTGGGTGTGCTAGTTCGACAACGGACTCAACCGACTGTTCGTAGGTTGTTGCGCCGTGATGGAGGGGTCTGGCTCATTCTCGTATCAAGCTGCGCTTCTGCAAGTGCAGCGCCTGAGCTGCCGATCGAAGATCCGACGCTCAACCAGATCGCTATACGTTGCATCTCAGAGCTATCAGAACTCACACCAGATCAGACGCCGATCGAGGATCATCTGTCGGCGTTCTGTCGCGAGGAGCTGCGCCTGATCAGTGGGGAGATGTCCCCGACCGTTCGCGGGAAGTACCAGTCGTGTGTCGACAAGCTCAACATCGTTGTGGAAAAGCCGTTCGGTCTGAGTCTCCACAAACTCTGTCGCCGGCTCGCCGAAGGCGATCTCGCCGCAGAGTACGAAGTAGGGAAGCACTATGACTATGGCTGGGGCGTCGAGCGTGATCCGTTCAGGGCGGCAGAGTGGTATGGGCGCGCGGCCAATCGTGGCGACGTGAACGCCCAGCATGCGTTGGGTCTCCTGAACACCCCAGTCAGCAACAACCCGTACGCGAATCCGAAGGAATCGTACAAGTGGTATCGACTGGCTGCGGAGCAAGGCCACCCCTCATCGCAGTCGTCTGTAGGGGACGCCTACAAGAACGGCGTAGTCGTACCGCGGAACTACGGGCAGGCAGCGCTCTGGTATCGCAAGGCCGCCGTGCAGGGCTATGGGCCGGCCATGAATGAACTGGCTCAGCTCTACGCGAGCGGTCTGGGTGTCGAGAAGAGCTTGGTAGAGGCATACGCGTGGAACAACGTTGCAGCCACGCAGGGCTGGGGAATGGCAAGGATCTACCGAGACAAGCTGGAGCAAGAGATGACATCGACCCAACTCAAGCGGGCTCAGACTCTCTCGATGGAGCTGCACGAGAAGTACGGCGAGGAGCCTGACCTGAGCAAGTAGACGTGTTGGCCTCCGCTGAGATGCGGCTATGCAACGACGGACGAACTTTCGTGCGGACTCTGCTTGCGAGTCGGGCACTGGGCCTGCCGGGCCTGGCGCGGGCCGAGGTGCCGATCGAGTGGGCGATGGCAGGAGGTCCGGGGCACGCTTGTGATGCGCAGGTCGAGGACTGCTTCGGCTCAGTGGCGAGGGACACTAGGCCCATTCCTGAAGAGAGGTCTTGAAGCCTACTAGGCCTCCCCATTCCGCTCCTGCATCACGCTGATCACCTCCGCCGGCACGATGTGGGCGAGGAACCGCGAAGTCGTCCCGAGATTCGAGTGCCCGAGATGGGCCTGGATGACGTCTATCGCGCGCCCCGGAGAGCTAACGCAAATCCGCGTTTGGTTGGCCCTGCTTCTTGGTGCGGTCGGTAGCCATGTGAGAAGCCCAATACCCATGGCGGTCATCCTCCGGTCGTCCCGCGGCGTAAGGCGGACAGTTGAATGGGAATGCTGAAGTTCGACTGCTCGCTCTCATTGGCAATCACCGGCTGCGACACCTGCGCCCCAATCGCGAGCACGTCCCGAATCATCTCCATACGCCGGTTGAACTCGGCCATGCCCCGCTCGATGCCCATCTCTTCAATCATCCGGGGCAGTGCCGAAGCCTGCAGCGCCTGCAGCGAGTTCTGGAACCGGGCGCTCGCCGTGGTCATCGCGTGAAGCTGGTTCTGCCGCTCCTGCTGGTACGCCTGGTTGGCCACGCGCGAGGTGGCGTCGCCAATCGCACTGGCCGTGCCCTCGACGGCCTTGGCCCGGGCCGTGGAGAACGGGCTCGAGTGCTGAATCTTCTGGCCGGAGCGGGTGAAGAGCGCGCGGTCCATCTCCTCGCCCTCGCGGAACTGGGTCATGATGGGCCTGACCGCGGCGTCCATCATGCCCTGCATGAACGGGTTGCTGTCCGGCGTCAGGTATCCGCCGCCAATCGTCTTGGCCAGCTCGGCATCGGTCGCCGCAGAGACCGGCGAGTTGAACGCCATGTTCTGCACGTTCCGGAACGCCGCCCGCTCCGCCCCGCCCATGCCGGCAGCGAACGGGCCCTGATACGCTGGGCCTCCGCCCGAGAGGTTGCGGACCTGACCGGCGACGAACGGCTGAAGCTGCTTGAAAGCCTCCGGCGTCATATCCCTCGGAGTGCTCGAACTACTGCCCCAACTCATGGCGAGTGCCCCCATCTAATGTGGCTCGCGTGCGCGCGGCGCGGCGGCCGATGGGGGCTCAGCGAGCTGCTCTAGACATTATAGCGTAGAGCACAGGGAAACGAGCCATCATTGCGGCCAGGGCGGCGACGACGGAGAGGGGCGCGAATCAGCATGCACCCATTGGCACCCTCACTTCCTTATCGTGGAATGTCAAGACGTCACACAGAAGCCCCAACAATCTTTCCCATCTGGAACTTCTGGTATAGGTCGAGCCATTCGACGAGGCCGTCGAAGTCGCGGGCTTCCAAGACCCATTTTGTGGTTGGGAGCGCCATGAATTCCCGGGCCGGCGCCGAGATCCGCCCGGTTGTGGCGAGTATGCCCTTGTTCGCGCCCGCGGCCATCGTCGCGCCGTGAAGAGCACGCACAATCCCGACGCCCACCGTGCGCTTCCGGGCGTACCGTTTGCACTCGATCAGGAGCTTCGCCTGGATAGGCTTGCTGGAAATTGCGATGACGTCGCTGCCGCCATCTCGCGTTCGCTTGGTCAACTCGACGGCAAAGCCAAACCCATCGAATAGCTCGGCGATCAACTCCTCGAACTGTCGCGACGGTAGTTCGTAGAGTCGCTCAGGGTAGCGGCGGAAGTAATCAACAAGCTTAGCGTTGATCTCGGGCGATATGTCGATGATACCGCTGCGCTCGATCTGTTGGTCAATGTCGAAGTTAGAGTTAAGCGAGAAGAACTGCAGCCGGACGGGGGTGTTGTCGGTCCAGCGATCTTCTTTGGCGATGGCGGTGTTGAGGAGAAGGTCGAAGTCGTGACGCATTGCGGCTCGGACGTCGGCTTGGGCGCCGCTGTGGACAGTCGCCCTTGCAGCGGCGGTGGCGCAGGTGTGGGCGACGTCGCTGGAGGCATCTCTGGCGGCTCTGGCGGCACCGGCGGCGGCTCTGGCGGCGTGCATTGCAGGGTCCTTATGGGCACGGATATCTCTGGCTCGGACGGCGGCGGCGAAGTGGGCGTCGTCAAAGGAGGCGGCGTAGATGGGATCGTTCATGGCTTTGTGGTCGGCTTCCGCAGCCTGTCGCGAGGCGGTTTTATCGACTTCGCCGGCGACTTCGTCAGCGGCTTCAGCGGCGTATCTGGCGGTTTTGGCGGCGGGTCTGGCAGCGCAGTCGGCGGATCTCTCGGCAACACAGATGGCTTGCTCGACGGCGTCGATCTGCTCTTGTGAAGCGCCCCATCTGGCCACAAACAGTGGTTGGACGTGGCGGGCGCAACGGGCAACGAAGGCGACGCGAGCCCAACGCGGAAGCTTGTCAAGTTCCTCCTTGGCCACCACTTCAGCCATGGCTTCCTCGCTTCTCAATACGTGCACCGTGCAACCAGCCGATGGTAGCACCGACGGGGTTTCCCGGTGGCGGGCAGGACCTTGCTTCGATCTGCTAGTCGGCTGTCGTCTTTCCAGCTCATAGATTTGCAGCGCGTAGGGCACTCCAGCAGCTTACAGGCGGCGCTGGGTTGTTTTTTGAGTGACCGTAACCACTTGAATTGATTAAGGAGCCCCGCGATTGACTGATCAGCTTCCCAAGCCCGGACCGGGGCCAAATCCCAATAACTTCCACATCGTCGAGCGCTATTTGACATCACGCTACTTGTCGGACGTGGCGGGAATCCCCGTTCTTTGTCCTACGCGCGATGCGCAATGGCCTGCCAAGGGGCGACCGCGATGGGTCGCGTCGCCCCTCTCTCCGCGGCGCGTAGCGGTCAAGCTCGCAGAGCGGCCTCTAAGAGTCGGGAGAACGGAACCATGGTTCCGATTTGCCGGCAGCTCGCACACATGTGTGCGATTTGAGAGGGCAGGGTTACTGGCCACCTTCACGAGCCGAGCAGTCGAGGGCTCGTCCTTCGCGAGCTCGGCCTCGAAGTCGGGCTCGGGGAGGGGGGCGATGCGCTGCCAGCGGGAGGAATCGGATTTCGAGATGCCGTCTGGCAAAGTCGTACCGCGCGACTTTGAACCGCCGCGGCGAACACTTTCGTCCAAGGCCAGCATCTCGCCTATTCGCCGCTCAGCCCGTAGCCGCAGGTCGATAGCCCGCCGCGCGGCTTCCTTCGCGCCCTTCTGGCGCTCCTTCGCACCAGGCTCGTACACCTGGCCCCTGAGGGCGCGGGTTTCTGGACAGCTAGCACGGAACCAATTACCGTGTTTCGAGGCCACGGCCGTAAGTGTCGTGGCGCGGAACGTACGCTAGGCCACACGCAGACGGCACTTGGCCAACCTCGATTTTCGATATATTGGGTCTTTTCAAACTGGGACTGTCTTCGAAGCGGAGGAACCGCTTGAGGAGTCTTGGAACAGACTCGCTCGAATCGGGACGAGTGACTACTCGGCGGCGCTTAGGCCTAGCAATCTAAAAATCCACTGGGAGGCACATCGTAAGTACGCGGTTGTGCGGATTCGACAGGCCCTTGAGTTTCGAGTTGCGGCCTCTTCTGGTTCTCTTCTTACTCAACCGCTTCCCTTCTACTACGCCTTTCTCAATCTCACCAGAGCTCTTCTTGCGATCATCCCGGAGGTCATGCCCAAGCCCGGGCACGGCCTCCGCCACAAGCTGGGGGGAGACCTCTGGGCGTGCACCGCCGAGCTTGTCCCTGGGACCTTCACGGACCTGCTCACTACACTCGGCGTTGATTGGTCCAGCGGGCAGACGATTTCGCTCTCCGACTGCCTCTCCCGAATTCCGGAGGTCGCAGCGATCTACAGTGCACCAAGCCGGGGGAAGCCGAATGTCTCACCAGTGCGTGTTCGCGGCCACCATTCGGGCAAACTGTCTCTCGAATTCGATGAGCGGTTGGTTGACGTTCAGGAGTTTCGTGCGGAGTGGGCGTTGCGTCATCCTAGTCTTCGGCCCTACTTCGAACTCAATGACAAAGGAGCGATTCTCAACCTGCTGGACACCAGCAGGGCGGAAACGTACGAAGCCGCCTGCGAACTATGCTCCGAACTACTCACCAATAGCCTCATGTTCAGCCAGAGCGCGACCTGGTACGCCGAGCGTGAAGACAATACTTCCCTCCTCGTTCCGGGAATCGCCAAGTACCTTGCCGCGATGTTCATTCTTGGAAGCCTCGTTCGCTACGAACCCGACCTCCTTGCAGATGCGGCCCTGCCTGCCTCCGAAACGGGTTGGTTTCTCGATCGGTTCATTCGAGCTGCCGACCGGTTCTTCCCGCAACTGGCGCTCAGTTTCGCCTACAAGAATCCAGTGTATGTCAGACGGCCGGTGTAACTCCCCCTCGCTGATGCGGACGAGGAGACGGGGGAATGAGCGTCACCGGTTGTGTGAATGTAGTCGACCCTTGCCGCTCTCCAGTGCGTAGCTCCGAATGCGTCGCCCCCCAGCCCCCGAAATAGCTCACGCAAACGTCCATTTGGAGACGCTATCTCGGCGGGGCGCCGGACGTTCACCGATCATCGACGACCGGCGGTTGAGAACTGCAGGGCGGCGGCGATCAATCTCGCAGCTCGTCGAGATAACGCCCAACCCGTTGCGCTGCTAGCGCCTTGAGCTTGGCTCGCAGATCGGCCGCACGCCCCTCAGCATGAGGGGAAGCCGGCACGACCCTTGTGAACCTCCAACAGCGCGGCGCTTCTAGGACCAGCTCGAGTTCCTCGTCGACATCGATACCGAGCCCAGGGTCGAGGATGACTACCGGCTGAGACGGGAACACTGGACGGGAGACCATGAGATCGCCGCTCGCGGCCAGATGGGCATCAATTCCCATGCAGGCAAACTCGGCTGGTTCGGTCTCAGTTAGGGCTGCTCCTCGAAGAATCCGGACGTCGTCGAGGAGGTCATCGTAGAGAGCATCGGCGATGCGCCACCTTCGGCTACGGATCCTGGTCGGCTCTCTGAAGGAGTTCGAGGCACCCTTGTACACCTCAATGTCCGCGACCAACCACTGCCGATCGGTTATCGACGCTTCAACGACTACCGGTGTACCACTTCTCGAGTACGCAGCCATCCGATAGGCCGCCACGTCGCGTCCAAGATCGGCATCTGGTCGCGCTTGGGCTGCCGTTGCTAGCGAGACGGCCAAGATGCCTGCCGTGATGAGCTGCCTGATCATCGATCTCCCCTTTCGCGTCATCGGGTCGCGCCGGGTCCCGGACCCTTAGGTCTCCGCTGCACGGAAGGCGGTTCCCCTCATCAACCCATCCACCTCCCCCGCACACTGCTCCGGCTGATTGTAGACCTCAGAGCCGGCAAACCGCACAACCCGAAACCCCTCGGCGACCATCGCCCGATCGCGCCGCTTGTCGTTGGCCGCCTGAAATCGAGTCTTCTCGTGAAACGCATGGCCGTCGACCTCGACAACCAGAGGAGAGCGCAGGGTGCGACGCTTCTCGTGGGGCTCGACCAGGTAGACAAAGAAGTCCGCCCGGTACCGGGTGCCCCCGGTGTGAACGGCCTTCTGCGGCTCCACAACGACCCCGTACCGTCCACCGCCGAACTGTCCCTCCTCGAGTGTGGCGTGCATCCCGAAGCGATTCTCCGCCACCTAGCAGGGCCACCGGCTCCAGAGGGACACGAGCATCACCTGCTCGATGGGGGATTCGCAGCGTTCCAGAAGCTCCTCCACCTCCCGCCGCTGCCGGTCCAGGGCCTCGGTTAGCATCTGCTCGGCCTTCTGGCAGAGCGGGATGCTACCCCCATGGCCCAAGGCCCTGGCCGGACTTGGTTGCGGAGGGGAGGTCATGCGGGGGCCTCGGGTGCAAGCCGAACGACCGCAGCCGGCTTGCTCCCGGCTGCCCGCCGGGCCTCGGCCTTGCCATTCAGGTCAGTCGTCTGCTTGTCGACCTGCTCGCGGATGACTTCTGCAATGGCGCGCAGGTAATCAGCACACCCTCCATCACGGAACGCCAGAAACCAGAGGTTCGAAATGACGTAAGGGCCATCGGGGTGCTCCTGAAGCTTCTGACACACCCTCATCCATTCCGTCATCGTATAGACTGCTTCAAATGGAATGGGATCCCAGATCTCCGCCATCACGCTGCCTCCTCTTCTCCGCCTCGCGCAGCGGTTTCAAGCCTCGTTAGGAGCGACTGCCCTAAAAGGAGCGCCGTCTCGTGAAACCCGCCCGCCCACTGCTCCGCGCCGGTATGGACGGCCAATTGTGCGAGGTAGGCGGTTGACTCCAGGGTCACGTCTTGGTTCGCAGCGATGGTTGCTCCCTCGGAGAGAACGCTGGCGCACGCCGCGGCGAGCTTGGAGACATTCTCCAGCAACTCGTTGGCCGCCTCGCAGAGTTCCGGTGACACGTCACCCCGAAGGCTATCGCTGGCGAATGAGAGGAAGTGGTTGTGCTCCACGGTCAGAAAGTGCTTCGCCTTCTCCTCGGTAATGAGGCCCTCATGCGGAAGGACGGTGAGCTTGATGGTTTCGCCCATCACGCTGCCTCCTTCTGCCGCTGCTCTTCAACTTCGAGCCGGTGCACGAGTTCGGTTGCCAGTTGGTCATAGGCCCAGTTGAACGGCCCCGTGCTGTGCCGGGTTGCCTTCTCGGTGGCGGCGAGCCGAGAAAGAGTCCGGGTATCGTTCTTCCATTCCTCGTACTCCAAGCGCCCAATTGGCAAGTGCTGACGCCGAAACTCCGCCGGCCTGCGACGCCTGATTGCCTCAGAGCAGGCCTTGACCATGGTCGTGATGTCTATGG
Organism: Deltaproteobacteria bacterium; assembly: GCA_029261835.1. GTDB lineage: Bacteria > Myxococcota_A > UBA9160 > UBA9160 > UBA4427 > JAJDAO01. Next base: position 51,985 of record JAJDAO010000016.1, read on the forward strand.
CGAGAAAGCCCAGGGCATCGCGCTCTCGTGGGTCCTCTGTACCGCTGACGGCGCTGATGATTACACCCTGGTAGGCAGGTAAATCCTCTTCCAGCCATCGCAGCGCCTCTTCAGGCGTGATGCTGTCGCCCTCAGGCAGCGGCATGATGATGAGTTCATGGGGTTCACTCATTGTCTTCTCCTCGATTGGTGTTGGGCGTCCCAGGCACTCGCCTGGCGACATACGGGAAGTGCAGAAGTCCTGCGGCCTCCCGTTTCTTCTCCTCGGGCCTTCGGTCGTAGCCTTGGGTCGTGGACACCGAGGCGTGACCGGCAAGCTGCTGGGCCACGCTGATATCGGCCCCGGCATCAAGCAGGTCACCGATGAACGTGCGGCGCATGTCGTGGGGGCTGAAGGGCTGAATACCCGCCTGCTCGGCGCGCTTGCGGCAGACGACGAAGACGACGTGGTCGGAGATGCGGCGCGGGGTGATGTTCCCTCCCCGATTCACAGGGCATAGGAGCGGGCCTGTCACATCACCCCGCTCATGCAGCCAATCGTCCAGCGCCGCCCGACAGCCCGTTGAGACGTGGACCAGGCGCGCCTTCCGGCCCTTCCCGCGGCGAACTCGGAGCTCCCCCGTCTCGCGGTCGTAGTCCTCGAGGTCAAGCGCTGCCATCTCGGCACGGCGCAGTCCGCAGGTCATGCCCAGGACGAATATCGAGGCGTCTCGAGGGCCGGCGGGACCGGGGTCGGATTGGCACACGGCTGAGAGGGCCTGCTTCTCGCCGATGGTGAGCGAGCGTCCGGCGGGCAGCGTGGCGCCGCTAACCGGCTTCAGGTCACATGCTCTGGCCCGATGCTCTTCTGAGATGAGACCCAGCCGCCACGCTTCCTTGAGGACTGCGCGCAGCGTGGCCAGCAGGGCGTTGATGTAGCTCGGCGAGTACGGCTGGCCGGTCTTGGGCGAGATGGACTCCGCCAACGCTGTTCGCAACGTCTGGGTGTGGACGTACGTCAGCCGCTCCCAGGGTAGCGACACTGCATCGTGAGCACCCTGGCTCATGACCTCCGCCAACTTATTGAGGCGGTCAAGCTGCGTGATGCGGCTGCGCTCCGAGCCGAGTGAAGCCAGGTAGACCGCTGCCGGACTCTCGTGCAGAGGCCGAACGAGCTGCACCGGCGCGGCCGGCCGCGAATGCTTGAGCGCTAGTCGCATACGTGCTCCTGCACGCCAATCGGTGAGGCCTCGAGCTTCGCCATGGGCTGTCCTCTGCCTGCCGTTGCGACAACGCTATCTCGAGTAACGGTGACCTCAGTACCGCTGGCTTGGGGAAGATGCAAGGGGGAGGACTTGATTTTATTGAATTGCACACGTTCTCGTGTCTGCACGGTAGCGCGCCTGATGAGCCGCATCTCGGCCTTTAACAGAACTGCTTGAGACGTATTCAAGACCACACGGGGGGTGAAGGCAATGCAAAGGGGGTGGGGGACCCCCGGTTTCGCAATGGGTCCCATCCGCTGGACCTATATGGGGGTCCTCATGCAAGCCACGCCAGAAAAAAACTGTCCCAGAAAAATCCTGGCCAGAAATTCCGAGTACACGAACCGCCACCACTAGCCCCGAGCACGGACACAGCGCGCCACTCGACAGCGCCGCCAACACACCCGACACTCTCCGCGTCAGAGTGGGGAAACCGAAATGCGACGTATCAGCGTGACTCAGGCCAGCAATGAGCTGGCTGCAATCATCGAGCAGATCGAATCCGGCGGAGAGCCCGTAATGCTCATGGACGGCGAGGTCCCCGTCGCCGGCATCGTTCCGCCGGAGGCACTTGCGGCACTCGACGAACTCGAAGACCAGCTAGACCTCGCCGCCGCAGAGGAGGCCCTAGCTGAAAGCGACGAGAGAATTCCGTGGGAGACGGTAAGGGCGGAGCTGGGACTGGAAGGCGAACCGGATGCTACGGAAGTCGAGAACGTTCCTGAGGATGGGGAGGATGGGGCGCCGCTCGGCGAGGAGCTGGACGAGAAGTTCAAGTCCGTGGCACGGGAGGTCATTCGGAAGAACCGGAGGCTCTTCGAGGCATTTGCGGCGTGGGACCGGAAGAAGTGACCGAGGAGGTGGCCGCGGCCTGATAGGTGTCATGCGACACCTGGCTCCACCCTTCGTGCAAGAGCGAGAATCAACAGAATGTGAAGGATTCGATTCGCGGTGCGCCTGTCGATGGCGCCTGGCTCGAAGAAGCCGTGGCAGAGCGAATTGCGAAGGTTCCAACCTCGCTGATCAGTTAAGAGGACTCTCAGGTACAGAGCTACGTCTTCACCGAACGCGGCAGAAACCGCCTGATCGCGGAGCATCTCGTCGAGCGTTCGAAGTCGGAGGCTGCCATTTCGGCCGGGGCGGTATGCTGGAGAATCCTGCTCAACAAGTAGCCGACGAATCGCAGCTTCGACCTGCGGTATGAGGATGGAGCAAGCTGCCAGATAGTCACCGCGGAAGTACGCCCCCAGTCCGGACTCCACCGTGGGGCGATGCTCGGCGGGAAAGACCGGCGACTCGTACATGTGATCACTGAGCGACTCTGCACTCAACGCGGGGCCAGATTCCAGTCGTTCGAGCGCTATTTCAAGAAACATGCTCTCAAACTGTAGATTCTGGAATATCTGCGAGACCACGCGCCCTTCGAGGTCCTCCTCAAGCGATCCGACCGTGGCGATTGTCCGGCCATCGTGGTCCGAGATTGCACGAGGCATGTGCGCCTGGAGGGGAGCCTTCTCGGCAAGGTCACGAAGTTGGTGTTCGACCTGGGCTCTGCGGGGAGTGAAATGCGCAGCGATTCTGTTGAGGGCATCGCCAAGCGCACCCTCAGTGAGTTCTTGAATGTAGGCGTCGAGCTTCTCTTTCGGAATGTCAACAGTAGTAGAGAACTGTTTCATCTGGCCGACTGCGCGCCTGCCGAACTCGCGTATTCGGCTCTCAAGTTCGTCAGCATCCTGATGCAGGCCGTGCTGGTGGAGAACTTCGTAGACCTTCTGAAGCCACGCCGATGCCACCAAGGGCTCCGCCTCCTTCGCAGCTTGTTGGAAAGCCACGGAGTACGTGAGGAGAACACGCCGAGCGTCGTCGCGGCGATCTGAGCGATTGTAGTAACGCGCAAGCCTCATAGCTGCGGCTTCCGCGCCATGCGGATCGAGCCCACCGCCTTCTGGATTCGCGAATCGCGTTAGTCGCTGCTCGAGGGCATTGACGAGGCTCAGCTCCGCCTCGGAACTGAGTTCGACCCTCTTGTTCTCCACGAGTGAATCGAACGAGAACCCCCAGAGCCCGCACCGAGTATCATCTTCGACTCTGGCCTCGAATGACAGAATCGCGTCTCGGACACGGGCTACCCTGTCCTTGTCATTAATGGAGATCGCGATTGATAGCGCCCGCTTTAGCTCCGTGACGAGCGAGGCCTCGAACCGGTGCTTTTCCAGTTGACTGAGCCGCACAGTAGAATCGACGATGCGCCGAGCGAGCTCTATGTTGGCCGCTGCTTCGCAGACCGTCGGCGAGAAGTCCCAGACAAGATCTGCGTAGCGAAGAACAAGCGTTGGGTGCTGCGCTTCCGCTGATCGCGATTCCCAGTACTCGATCATCTCAGGGGTGACCAATCGTATACTAGGCGTCTCGTATCCCTGCCCGGCCTCGTTTGTGCCGGTCATCATCGGCCCGTAGTAGGTACCCCAGCCAGTCGCCTCATGTGTGTAGTTTTCGACGAAGCCGAAGGCCATACTCTCTGCACGGAGTGCGAGGTTCGGCTCTCGGCCAGCTTCTCGGCCGGCTCGAATCAGCTCGCTCACGCTGCTCGTCACTTCGTGTTCAGAGAACCCGTCCGAGCGTGAGTCGAACTCGTCGAGCAGGCGTGTCAGATCTACATCTCGTTCTGTCATACGATTCCCGAAGACATGGGCCAATGGGCTATTATCCGATGACTCGCGTCGCGTGATTCATCACGCGCCCCGCCAGGTCGAATAGCTCGCGCGCGCAGATCTCTAAGTCCTCCGAATTCGAGAAGATTTTCCCCGCCTTCTCGGCACGGCCTGCGCGGTGAAGCTCTTGTTCGCGCCGAGCTACGGAGATTCGGGAGCGTGTAGCGTGTAAGAGGAAGGGGGCTACGACAACTTCAGCTTGTCCGCGCAGCATCCTCGTAGTGGACGATGCGAGCCCTACCTCCTTCACTGTCGCCACTTGTACCCGAGCTTCCACCAGATGTGGAATCAGTCGGCTGTGGATAGAGGTAGTGCTCGATGTTCTGGATATCGATCAGCAGACTAATCTGCTGTTGCTTGTCGAGGGGATGGAAAGCGGGAGGCATCTTGTGTTTCATGCCCTGTAGGAGTCGGTTGATTGCTCCTCTATCTATTGCGGGTTGCAGCGGCTGTGGCGCTGGCCGATCCATCACAGTCATTGTCGATCTCTTTGGCTTGTAGCGCCAAACGATCATGAACCCGAGGAGGCCGAACACGGCCCCCGGTGTCCCGTTTATGAGCTTCGCATTCAATCCACCGGACTCGAGAATTATCTCCATCGAGCCAGAGAGGCCCGCAAAGCTCATCGTGAATCCCGCGAACATTGCGAGTGCTCCGATTCCAAGCCCTGCGAGGGTGGTTGCCCGGAACGTTGAGTCGAACTTCGGCGTCTCTGAAGTATCGCTCTGGTGCCCCATGTTTCGTCCCTTTGCCATGTTGTCACGGGCAGCTTCGAGGTCGGCTCGCTGTCGCTCCTGGGCTTGCTTCTCGAGGTACCCAAGGGTGAGGTCAGAACGAGTCAGAAAGCAGAATGTACAGCCTTCCTCGTCGTCTCGAATTGAGTGTCCGCAAATCTCACATTCCATTTCAAGCGTCCCTTCAGAATCGGCACGAACCGACAAGCTCAGGGAGCTACGCCTCGGCGTCGAGCTGGTGGAAAGCGTCTCCGTCGACCCTGGGTGGTTCACGAATCTCTGACCCTCGCGCCCGCCCCTTTACTCTTCCCTTCGCTCGGGCGGTCCGACATATACCACACACCGGACCTCATGTAGTGGACTCCTCTCGCCCACAGCGTCTCGCGGCTCCGAGAGTTCGGCTGACCACCCTCCGCGTCGCCTCGAAATCTGCTTCATAACCTCAGTCAACTCGCGACCTCACTGAAGTGCGGAGCGGGACGCCGCTCTGATCCCTGCAGAAACGCGGGACATAGTGGGCCTTACGTCCCCGGTTCCACTTCCGACGACGGTGTCACGTCCTACCTGGGACCGATCGAGCCAATTCGACAACCCCGAAAACTGGGGAGATAACGTTTGAATCGACTCCTCCTCCCGGCGGGTTGACCATGTATCATAACGTCCTTTGCGGAACGTGCTGTCGGGGCGTAAACGCCGCGGAATGCTTGGAACGAACATCGTTCGAACCCGCGCCCAGATTGCTGCGATCCTCGCACTATTCCCGGTAGACGGTCAATCAAGAAACACGTCGGCGATTCGGAATTGCGCCGTACAGCTCGCGACGGTAGTCTTGTCGCTGAGTTCGACTGCCTCCGCGGACCGAGCTATCCCCCGCCCCCCCACCCCCCCGGAAATGATTGCCCCGCACGCAATGTCAAAGTCGCTCAACGCGACGGGGACGTGATTCCGTGCCAATCCATTTCGAAATCCTCGAGGATCTTCGTCTCCGGCTCGCCACTGTCTCGGGCGCACTCGAAGACCAAGGGTTCGTAGAGACCTTCGAGCGCTACTGGCGATCCCCTTCGTACGACAAGGCGCTCAACGTGCTTTACGATTTCCGAAAACTGTCGAAGTTCCAGATCTCCACCGCCACGGTGCAGGACCTTGCTGACCTGAGTCTGAGCGTGCATCGCGATTCGACCGGCGTGAAGACTGCTGTTGTCGCATCCGCCGATGTCGTCTACGGAATCAACCGCATGTACCAGGCCTTCGTGGACAGATCACCGAACACCGTTGAGGTCTTCCGCGAGATGGCTGACGCCCTGCACTGGGTCGGGGTTCCGGAGGATCGGTGGGAGGAATTCGGGGCCTAGACCTCTGCCAGGGTGCTGGCACAGCGACCACAATGCCACGCACCGGCGTGTCCTCTGGCCGCCGAGACAGCCGCTGTCAGACTTCTGTCGCTCCCGCCCGTCATGTCGCCCAGGTTCACCGGATGCGCGATGCCGACTGGACCGCAGGCCGGGGGGCGGATTACCACTGACGAGGTCTTGGCTCAGCGGCAGTGCTGCTTCCTGCGCCGCCAAGACGGGCTCGATCGCTACAGCAACCCCGCGGATGTCCGATGCGCTCAATACACCACCCAAAGAGCCGCGGGCTGAGAGGCGACGGCACATGAGACTCAACTGCTGGGAATTCAACAAGTGCGGCAGGGAGCCGGGCGGATTGCGAGAGGCCGAGCTGGGTACATGTCCGGCGGCGACCGATGCCTCGAATGACGGCGTACATCGAGGCAAGATGTCCGGCCGCATCTGCTGGGCTATCGCGGGCACGCTCTGCGGCGGTGAGGTTCAGGGAAGTGGCGCCCAAAAGCGAATGACCTGCCTCGGCTGCAAGTTCCTTCAGCAGGTCGAGGAGGACGAGGGAGACAGCTTCCACCTCATTCTCCCAGAGCCTCGATGATCACCGCAAGACCGGCCATACGGTGCTGAGCTTCCTGTGCGGCCACCGCAGCACCCACACCCAGAGCAGCGCGGCGCCGACGAGCAGACCGAGGTAGGGGTCGAGGGGCATGGGGGGGGAGGGTAGCTGGGGAGGGGTCGCGGATGACGGTACATGCGTGTAGGGGTTCTCTCCAATAAGGCACTGAAAGCATTAAGGAATCCCCTGATGGTGCCGATCTGCAAGGAGTGTATACTGCGTTTCTTGGGGGGTGGCTGGAGAATCATGGCGATCGCGGACGAACGGCAGGCATTCGAAGAGGCCCTGGGGGATCTGCTCGCTGAGCACGAAGGAGAGTTCGTCATCTTCTTCAACCGTGAGCAGCGCGGGTTCTACGCCGATTTCGATTCGGCCTACGCGGCTGCTCTCGCCGAGTTCGGCACCGATGCTGAATTCTTGGTCTCGAAGATCGAAGAGCCGGGCCCGGCTCGACCAGTGTCGCTCTCATGGGACGCTGGAGTGATGTTTGCCTAAGAAGAAGCGCCAACGGAAGCCCTCGTCCAAAGAGCAGCGTAGGCGCGAAGAGCAGCGGAGACCACGCGAGTCATACGCGGTCCGCTGCGTTCCATGCGATGCGCGAGTGCTCTTCCAGCGCGGGCCAGCGATCGATGTCATGTGGTTCGTTTCGCCGGAGCTTGAGGAGCAACTGCGAAAGCAGGAAAGAGACGTCCCTGAGCCGGTCGTTGGTCCCGTTCTCGTGGATACTGGCGCCCAGTTTTCAGCGATCGCGGAGGAATCCGCAAAGCGTCTTGGCCTCCGCCCCGTCGACACAAAGATGACCGGTGGTGCGCACGGTTCTCAGCAGAGTAACGTCTACCACGTGGGGCTTCGGATCCCGGTGGGCTCTAACCACAACATGAACATAGTGGGCCGGATGATCGGAGTCCCCGATCTTGAAACGCATTCCAAGCAGTACGGGATGATGGTGGACGGGGTGACCCGGGAGCCTGTCGGGTTTACGGGCCTTCTCGGTCGCGAGTTCCTACAGCACGCGACGCTGACCTACGATGGAGCGAAAGGGGTCCTCAGGATCGTCGCAAACCCAGACCTCTTCAGCTCTTAGCGCCCCCTCACCACTTCTCGGGCTGCCCCGCGATCAGCCCTCCTCCTCGTCGTCCTCGAGCTCCTCGTCATCATCGTCCGGCGGTGGCACCAGGAACGTGATGAGGACGAGACACACCCCGATCACCGCCAGGCCGTTAGCGATCAGCGGGCTGAAGGCGATGCAGGCCCCGCCGACGAGGAAGAGGATGGCGCGGATCATTGGGGGGACTTTACCGCCTCGTTCGCGCAAACAGCGCACAGGTCGTGGCCTCGCACTTCTTTACCGCGGCGCGGCTCCACGCCATGCACTGGATGCAGAACAGCTTCGTCATCGCAGCAAGGCTCCCGTTTGTAGCCAATTCGGCTGTGTTCGCGTGCTGAGAGCGACGATCGGGTGGGCGGGTGACCAACGGGTCCGGTTCTTCAGGGACGGCCTATTCAGCGGCGTTTACTCGAGTCGGAATCGAGGCTCCGTGGTGCGGTCAGTACACACCAGGCAGTCCCGCCTCAGAATCGCGTTCTGGCGCGCTGGCGCCACCAGGAATGCGGGGATGGCGAATCTTCAGCGCCTGGGGGTCGGCTGTGGGTACCGGGATGGAGATAGCCGTCAGAAGTGCCATTCACGGCGGGCTGCGGACGCGAGATGCGCGGGGCAGGGGTGGGCATCGCCGCGGTACCGAGGCGCATCTCGTGGGGGCACTTGGCACGGCTTCGATGCGAGGGCTGTGCCGGATGTGTGCCAAGGGGGTAAGTGTTGGAATTGGCTTGGGAAGTGGGAGTCTTCTGTCGCGGGTGGGGCTCCCCGCTCCCCCGCGCACCCCTCTCGCGTACGTGCACCTGAGAGGCGCGGCCTGTCAGTCCTGACAATCGCACCCGTCGGAAGGGCCGACGCAGGCCAATACCAGGATTCAAAATGTGGGCCGAAGGCGGTTTGTGGGCGATTTGTGGGCGGTTTTGCGCTAGCAACTTCGCCCGTAAGTCATTGGAATTACTTATTCTTGAAGTTGCTGGTGACCGGTTCGAATCCGGTCGCCGCCTCCATAAGTCTTGGATTTCATTCACGAAAAAGATGCAAGGAATGGCCCGCGGACAGTGCGCGGACGGTGGCGGACAGTCGCTCGGTCGCCAGACTATTCGACCTGAGCGCTGCGATGACACCCTCGAATCTTCGGCAAGGCTGCCGATGCTTCCACCCGCTCGATCTTCTCTTTCGTCCCCGTGTAGCGAAGGTCCACATTGATCATTACGTAGCTGACAGTGGCCGGACGAGTGGTGAATGAAGTGCGAAGGACGCGGAAATCGCGATTCGAATCGATCCGCCCTTCGGTATCGAGATAGCGTCGCAAGGCCGAATCGCTCACAGACTGCCAGCCGAACTCGAAGTACTTGACACGCACCCTACCAGGATCGACCTCGAGTTCCAAGAATTCGCAGAAGGTCTTTCCCGTGGTCCTGTCGGTCTTGATGAGAAGAGTCCCCGCCCAAGCGCCGTCGACCACCACCTTTCGCTGCACCGTACGTTCTGCGTGGCCCGTGAGGAATACGTAGAGCCGGGCGCGTCCCTGTGTTGGGGGCTTCGGACGATCGAATACGGGACCGGGCGTAGTGGGAATCACAATCCCGCTACACGCGACAGCAACCAGACCGAGCCCCGCGAGTGCACGCCACCTCAAATGGCTAGCCGCCTACGGATGAGCGCTCAGCTGTCGGCCGCGCTTTGCGATCAGTCCCGAAACGCCTCTACACTTCGAATACTACCAAAGGCCAAGTCCGATACCTTGTCGGGCGCTGTTCGCGATATCCCTAGAGGAAGAGGTCACCAGCCGATACTTCACACCTCACATCCCCCAGGCGAGCCCCTGGGTACGCTGAGTCCTCGAGCCACGCGGTGAGGCTGCCCGTGTAGGTAGCTTGATACCTCACGCTATGCCCAGTGAACTCGCCTTCGGATCGCGCGACGTATTGTCGCCCCGCCTCTGCAACGAAAGTCGTGTCACAAACCGCCTTGAACCACATGTACTGGTTCTCAACGTATCCAGGCATCTCGAACGGAGCACGCCTACGCGCCTCGATGATCACGCGATGGGTGCCTGGCAACACATCCCACGTGGAGCCACGAACCTCGGCATCGTCGATCCGGACGATCCTCGTCTTCTGCTCGAGATCTGCGCTGATGATGGCGATCCGATCAAGGGACTGTGGTTCACCGGGATACAGCTGCCTCTGAGGCGCAGCGCACGCCAGGCAGTGCCAGGCCAATACGGTCCCAACCACCGCCTGTGCGGTTCTGTACATAGTCTGAGCCTTGGGCACGACCGACGCCGTACAACGGACCGGCACTCAGCAGCCGGCAGCGACCTGCCGCGGGAGCTGAGGTGCCAAGACGCCCGCAGGATACCAGATGTGACTTGGAGACGAGCCTTCGCCGGTCCGACTGCAGCGGCTTCCTTGTGCGGTGTGTTCGCGGCGAACCCTATTCGGGGGAGAGGTCGAGCTGGACCCTCAAGTTCTTGTGATTGAACTTGTCGGACGGATACGTCCAGCTCGATACGGCGTTGAGAGCTGCCTGGCTGAACTCGTCGGCAGGGCAGGACCGCATCACGCGCGCGTTCCCGACCGTGCCCGTGTTGGAGATGTCGAAGGCAAGGCGAACCCAGCCCGCGCAGTTCGGCTGATCGCGGGTGCACCCGGAACCGCAGGCAGAAGGTCCAGGCTGTGCAGAGCCAGCGGAGTCGGATGAAGGTGGGGTACTGGGTGTGGCTACACAGCCGAGGAGCCACACCACGATGGCCCCGCTCGCGACTATTGCGCGCATGCCGCCGGCCCCCGTAGCCCAGCTCATATTCGATCTCCCGACCGCAGTGGCCGCCGCTACACAACACCCTACGGGGTCTGCGTCTTGATGTCCAGATGGATAGGGATGGCGGGCGCCTCCGGCCGCGCGGAGCGAAACCCACGTATCTGACACGGTCTACCGCAGGGTCTAACTATTCATGCTGGGCCCGGGAGATTCTCTGCCACATCTGGCAGAGCGAGGCCACTTCCTTGCTGAGAGCCCCGCCTCGTCACTCGATTCGTTCGGGGCTGTTTTCTGCCACGCGCGGGTTGGCTGGCCCGGCGAGACCAACAGCCACGGAGCAGATCAGATGCGGTTCATGACAGTCAATCTGCTGACGGTCGCGCTGCTGATCGCGGGCGCAACAAGCGCCAGTGCATATCGGCTCGACGTAACAAGCAGCTACGATGGCATCAGCGTTCTCAGCCCCAGCGACACCGTGACGATCACGCTGGCGTTCGACACGGAGCGTGAGGTGGACCTGGCACAGCTCGGCTTCGGTGTCATCTACGACACGGGCGTCTTGGCCTACAACCGAGGGGCCTCGTCGACGACTTCCTATCTTCTCTATACGACCGCCAGGAACGCATATTTGAGGGCGGCTAACTCGTGCGGCGGTGGCTTCGGCAGCCCGAACGCGGGCATGGGGTGTAGCCCCCACCCGACACTCTCCGACCAGATTCAGGTCGATTTCTTCACGAGCCAGGTCGGATCCAACACCGGCGTTCCGACTGCGACGACGGGTGCCGAGGTTATTGCCACGCTCGTCTTCCACGTCTTTGCTGTGGGTGACGGCTTTGGCGACATCACCGTCACGATGGACCCGGTCCGCAGCGGTATCCTGCAGCTCGGTTCCATATCGGGCCAGCCCCCGCTGACGATCAATCAGGCCTCGAACGCCATGGGCGTGATCACTCCCGAGCCCACCACGGCCCTGCTGGTGGGCATGGGCCTCGTCGGGCTGTGCGGCGTGCGCCTTCGCAAGCGCGCGAGGTAGCCAGACCGACAATCAACGCGCAATGATGCTTCACGGCTTGGCCATGCGGTTTGCGGAGCTGAGGTTGGCGGCTCGAACGGGATCGGGTGCCCCGATGCTCTGCCCGCGGGGTGAGGCAGTCTTGTCCGAGCCGCGCCCGGTGCGGACACTTGCGAATCCCCCCGTCGAGTATGTCGGTCTGTTGGTTTCTGGTTGACATCAGAGATTCGAACGCCTCACCCTGTGCTTGGTGAGGTACTGGCATAGCGACGACCCGGGCGGAGGTGCCAGGCGGTTCATGGTCAAGAGTGCAACAGAGCGCGACATAGGCCGTGACGATCGAATACTCAGGACAGCGCGGTGAGCGGACTGGCGACGTCAACAATCAAGGAGACAGCCGGATGCGACACTTGACAGCCAGCCTGCTCGCGATCGCCGTGCTGATCGTCGGCGCAACGAGCGCGAGTGCATGGCGGCTCGACGTGACCAGCAACTACGACGGCGTCAGCGTTCTCAGCCCCAGCGATACCGTCACGATCACGCTGGCGTTGGACACGGAGCTGGACGTGGGTCTGCTGGGGCTCTTCGTCGGCGTCATCTTCGACACGGGCGTTCTTGCCTACAACCGGGGGGCGTCGTCGACGGACAACTACCTGCTCTACTCGAACGCCAGGAACGCTTACCTGAGGGCGGCCAACTCCTGCGGTGGGGGCTTTGGCAGCCCGAACGCGGGCATGGGCTGCAGCCTCCATCCGACAATCCCCGGCCGGGTTCAGGTCGATTTCTTTTCGAGCAAGATCGGATCGAACACCGGCGTCCCGACTGCGACGGTGGGTGCCGAGTGGCTTGCCAACCTCGTCTTCCATGTGGCTGCCGTGGGTGACGGTTTTGGCGACATCAGTATCAGCGGCTACGTGGACCTCGATCACTCCCACCCTCCGTGGCCGGCCCTGACAATCAATCAGGCCCCAAACGCCATGGGCGTGATCACTCCCGAGCCAACCACGGCCCTGCTGCTGGGTATCGGCCTGCTCGGTCTGTGCGGTGTGAGCCGTCGGAAGAGCGCGAGATAGCCACGTTCCCATCAGAGCGCTGAGCGAGCGCGAGGTCCGAGCACCACCGATCAGCGCCCGAGCCTCGCTCGTTGTCCGGACCCCCACGCCCGGGGGCTTGGCCGGTCTGGTCGTCCTTTTGGACGACAGCGGCGAGGAGTTCATCTACTTCCAGTTCTGACGATTCTCAGAGCTTTCAGTCGACGTAGCCGAGGGCGCGAAGCTGCTCGAGGCGCTCTTCATCGCCTCCTGAATTGGTGCGGGTCAGCCGAGGGATCGGCGTGACTTCGTAGCTTGCGATTGGCGGCGGCGGCTCGACCGCGAGGAAGGAAGCGATGCTGCCGCTCATGTCCGCGCCGGCGGGCAAGCCCAGCCACGACAGGATCGTGGGAGTCACGTCGAGTACGCTCGCGCCTTCGACCGCGCTCCCGGGGGCGATGCCGGGTCCGCGCGCGAAGATCACGCCGTCGAGCGCATCGCCCATGTCGTGCTCTCCGCCAGGAAACCGGGCGGCGCGCCTGAAGCCGTGGTCTGACAGCACAAGGACCAGGTCCCCCTCGCCATAGCGTTCGAGCAGGCGGCCGATCAACGCATCCGTGTATTGGTAGAAGCTCAGCAGCGCTTCCCGTCCCATCAGCCGCTCTTCGCTCGGCTCCAGGTAGGCGGCGGGGTAGCTCGACTCGTCGTCGAGGGTGCCGAAGGTGTAGTGCGACACCCGGTCGATGCCCTGAAGCAGGATCATCAGCAAGGCCGGGTTGACCTCGGCCTCGATCTCGAGGGCCGCAGACACCAGCCCCTGGTCACGGTTCGCCACCCGACTCAACCCCAGGGCGAGCCCGGCCCAGTGCGTGGTGTTGGCCAGCGCCGAGAACGGCTCCGACATCTCGATCACCGGCCGGTGGTGGCGGTCGTTCGTGGCGCGCGCCGCCCACTCTTCCGGGTAGGCGGTGGGTGCCACGAGCTCGGGAGGCTCGCGGAGTGTCTCGCCGACGGCCTTCGCGAGGGTCTCCGCCAGCGACCGCTTGCCCGTCACCTCTTCCGGGAACGCGTAGTCGGTGATCATCACGCCGTCCACGGGCTCGGGGGGGTTAGGTCATCAGCCAGTTGATCACGGCGACCCGCATGCCCTTGGCCGAGAGAATGTTCCACAGGGCGTGGACCTTGCGGTCGTGGCTGTCGTAGAGGCGCGTCACGCCGCCGCTCGTCTCTCGCCGTGGGAGCACCCAGCCGAGGATGCCGTGGTCGCGCGGGAGCCTGCCAGTGACGACGGTCGTCCAGATGCGTGGAGAGAGCAGCGGCTGGAACGAACTCAGCTCGCCGGACGCTCCGCCGCCCGCGATGGCAGCGAGGTGCGGAAGCCGTCCCGCCGCGATCATCGGCTCGATCACGCGCATGCTCGCACCGTCGATCCCGACAAGCAGAACGCGGCCCCGCTCCTGGCGATGCTCGGAGCAGCCCACGGCCGCAAGCAGGGCGAAGAGCAGGGAGATTCTCGAGACTGACATAGGGGCGATAGAATACCCTGTCCGTTCTCGATTTCGGTCCACCCGGGATTGGTGGGCGATCGCTCCTGTCCTGCCGTTGGTGTGCGGGTGGGTCGACCGATCGAGCCCTCTTCTTGGACATTCCCCCGCTGGCGTCCAGCAGAACGTCCGCTCGAACGGCAGGCGAGGTCGAAGACTCTCACGACCAGTCGGCTCCAGAGCCCGGCGGCGGTGGGATGGAGATCAATCCTCCTCGACACTCACGTTCATCAGCACGTCGATTCCCATCTCGACGCCTACAACGAGCACACCGATGATCGCCCCCGATTCGCCGCGCACAGGAACAGAAATCTGAACCGAAAAGGCGCCACTACTTTCATCCCATTCCAACGGACCGTAATACGTCTTCTCGGACACGGCGGGAACTTGAAACTTCGCCTCATCCCCTTGCCAATAGTCCGAAGTTGCCGGAACTGCGGCGACGTTGGCACCCAGCTTGTCCGTCAAGAACATCTCGCTGAAGGCATACTTGTCAGAGGCTTCCATCTTCGCCTTCAGGACAAGTGCGGCCGGGTTCTCTTGCAGCGATTGTTTGAGTGGAGTGAGTCCGGGGCTCCCTGTCCATTGCTGATCGATACGCAATACCTCGATCAACGAAGTGTCCTTCCGGTTTTGCGCAGAAACAGCAGCAACCAAGGTAGGGTTGAGGGCTAGTTCCCTTGCCGATTCCTCGGCGCCAAGAGCAAGTCGCTGTGCCTCTTGGCGCCCGTTGTCGCCTTTGTCTTCTGCATGAATCGGAGGCAAGGGGCCAAGACCAAGGAGCAATCCAATGAAAGCACTGACGAGGACGAAAGTTGTTCGGTGTCGACACATTGGATGCACTCCTCCATATCATGATGACAGCAAATCTCCCCCGGCGCTTCTTTGCCACGTCCAGCTCGCACCCGTGGAGACACCGGACGGCACGGGACTCTCGGCTGTCGGGCCTCCGACCAGTAGAGCACTCCTCAGGGAGGGGTAAACCTGGGAGTGCCCTTGAGGTCAACTCCCGTCTCATAGCTTCGGGATTCTCACGGCACCCCCGATAGGCCATCCAGGAAAGAGCCAGGAGCAAATGCTCAAGTCTGGACTCTCATGGGGAGCTGGGCCTTCGTGCCGCTGCTACTCGAACAGTTTCCACCCGTGAGTCCGCATGCAGTCGACCACTCTCTGATCCGTGCGAGCGCCAGCAATTGTCGCATCGAAGGTGGACCGCCCGATCCGTGCGTTCATGTCGGCACACTCGCGTATGGCTTTGCGACGACTTACCGAATCCGGGGTGGCGACGAAGATGAGAGGATCGAGATGGATCGGATCGAAGACCCAGATCTCGTTTCGCTGGGACTGGAACCGGTCCCAGCAAGTGCGCACCTGGGCGGGAGTAGACGACTGCCTGCTGCAATCCCTGAGAATCTCTCCTACCTCGGCTAGACGGAGCCCAAGTCGGTTGAATTCGAGACGGGAGTTCGCGACACACGCAGGGCCCGCCGGCAGTGCCAGTATCTCGGCGCGTCTTTCCGCAACGCGAACGCGATCACTCCACTGCTTTGAACCCGGACCGCGGGCCCCACAAATGGATCGGACACGCGAATTTTCGTCGAACTCGACGCGAACTAGCAACGACTCCATGCCGGGCACGATGAGGTCAGCAAGGCGTGCCGAGCGATCCATGACCTCCGGTTCGGATCGGCACTCGGCTGTGGCCTCCGGAAGCGCCGCATCGCCGTCTGGACAGTACGGGATAGCGTCTGGCGTCGCGCAGGCAATCGCGAGGAGGCTCAGCGCTGCAACACACACGGATCGACGCATTGGCTTCGTCCGTCCAACTCACATCCAACCACCACGCCCCCAGCGGCCGCGGCTGCGCAACACCCTGTAGGGTCTGTGCCTCGATGTCCAGGAGCGTAGCAGTACCGGATGCATCCGGGCACACGGCGCGAAGCCTGCAGATCTGACACGGTTCGGAGCAGGGTCTCACTATTCATGTCGGGCTCGGCGGATTGTCTGCTACGTTTGGCTCGGCGAGGCCACTTCCTCGTTGGGAGCCCCGGCTCGTTACTCGATTCATTCTGCGGTCGTTTGCTGCGGCGCCCGGGTTTGGCCGGACCTGGCGGTGATGGGGCAGCGAGGATCGAGCCCTAGGGAGAAACAGCGGGGGTGACCATGCGGTTTGTCGCTATCGAGCTTCTGGTGATGGCATCGATGCTGTTGCCCGCCGCAGGTGCCAGCGCATACGCGATTCGGATGAGTACGAGCTATGTCGCGGGTACCCCTCTTCAAGTCGGTGACAGCGTGACGATTGCGGTGGAGTTCGACACGCAGGGGCCAGCCGACATTCTCATGATGTCGCTGGGTGTGTTCTTCGACACGGGTGTCCTCGCCCACAACAGGGGGGCTTCGGCGACCGTCCCGTACCTTCTCTACTCCGGAGGAAGGAGCGGCGGATACCTCTACTCGCTGCAGTGCGATGGCTTCGTGGACCTGGACGGCACATGCCAGCCGATTGCCGTCCCCTGGCCCCACGCGAATATTTCGTTTCTGTCGAGTCACCTTCCATCCCAGGTACCGATCACGACCGCGACCGCCGGTTTCGAGTTGCTCGCGACTCTTGTCTTCAACGTCGTTGCACCCGGTGACGGCATTGGCGAGGTCAACCTCGGCTGGGGCGATCCCAATTTCTTGCTGGACGGGAGCGGGACGGACATAGCCGGATCAGTCTTGTTGGGACCCGGTATCGACATTCTTGTGGCCCCCGAGCCTGCCACCGCTCTTCTGCTGGCTCTTGGCTTACTCGGGCTGTGTGGTGGGAGCCATCGCAGGCACACGAGATAGCCTCTAGTGATGTCGGCAATGCGGGAGCAAGCCGGCCGCGGTTCTCGGCAGTCAACATGACTTCGATCCCCCGATGGTGCCGCCCGCGTGCAACTCGCCCGGAGGAGCTTGTTCGCCACGCCGGTTCCGAAAAGGCGTCGGGGCTCTCACCTAGATGGGGGAAACCGCCTAGAAGGTCACCGATGCGATGCGGCTCGCAGGGGGATGCGTTTGCCCTGGCGGACTTCGGCGTCCGACATCCGCGCGGAGAACTCCTCGTTGCCGATCCAGACCCGATAGGGGCCATCCGGCTTCGTGGGCTCGCGGGTCTCGGTTGCGTAGGGGAGGCGGAGGCGAGCCAGTCCGTTGTCGCCCGCGCTCGTCGCGGCCGTGTAGGTGAAGCGTCGACGCGTCGAGGTGAGGAGGGCGAGCTGCGCGCGCATCGGGGTGCCCGGCTCGGCCCTGGACTCGATGACCGCGCCCTCCACGATCTCGAATAGCTTGTACGGAATCACGCCAGGTGGCACCTGGTCTGGCGGGAACGATGTCCAGAGCGGGTCGGCGCCCTCCGGCCCCTCGATGATGAGCCGCATACGCGAGGCGCGGGTCTCCCCGCGCGAGCCGTCGTGTCGGTGAAGCAGGTGGTCGAAGCGGCCGGGCTTCAGCAGCCGATGGTCGTGCGTCATCACGTAGCGCACGCCGAGGTCGCGGATCGCTGCGAGTGCCTGTTGCTCGGACGTGGCACGGAAGAAACGCACCACCGAGATGTACTTGTCGCGATCGAGATAAGGGCCGAAGTTGTTCGCCGGTGTGGGTCGGCGCCCCACGTACGCCATCGCGTGGCCCTGGCTCGGATTGACGAGAATCCCGTACTCGGGCGTCTGCTCCGGGTCGAAGAAGCCGGACGTCTCCGGAGTCGTGCGACGGACCATTTGCAGGAAGTGGGTGAGGGCGTGGGCCGGAGTCGCGAAGCCCGAGGATGGAGTCTGGGGGCTTGCGAATAGCGCCGCCGTCGCCGCGGGCACGTAGGGAAGGTAGGCCGCCCTTGCTCCAGGCAGGATCAGTACGACACCAATCAGAAGAGCGAGCGCGCTTGCCGCGAGCCTCGGCATGGTGCGCTCGAGGGTGCTCGCGACCACGGCGAGAATCAGAGCGAACCCAATTGCGGCGAGGGGCGCAAAGTCACTTCCGTATCGTCTCTGCAGGATGGCGAGAGTCGCCAGCACGAGGGTCCAGCCGGCGAGGCAGAGCATCGGCACGCGGGCCGCTGGCTGGCGCGCACGCCAGAGAGCGGCGATGCCCGCCCAGGGAATGAGCCAGGCGAGGTAGCCGTAACGCTCGTGGGCGGGTGACACGAGACCGGCAAGATCGGCGGCCGCCCAGTCGACGAGGGGCCTCTGCTCGGAGTTGCCCGTGGCCCACAGGTCCGCTCCGCCCATGAAGGCAAGGGCGGTCTCCACGGAGGAGGAGACCGACGGGATCGAGAGAAACAACCCCAGGCCCGCGGTCGTCACGATGAAGATGCGGACGAGTCGCTCGGCCGTAGCCCGCGATGGCCGCCACGCTTCGCCGGCGCCGAGTGCCCCCGCGACGAGGCCCACGCCGCACAGTGCGACCACGTGAAGCCATGACAGGCTCGTGGACGCGAAGGGTCCTCCGATCGGCGTTCCCGACACCGCGACCCAGGGCGCGATCAGCACAGCGGCCGTTGTGGCAGTCGTCGCCTGCGCCATGAGGCGCCTTCGGTCTCCTGTCAGAGCCCCGGCCAGTAGGAGCACCCCTTCTCCCAGGCCGATGTAGAGCAGGCTGCCGCTCCAGGTGAGTGCCAAGGCCGCGGTGGCAAGGGCGCGTGCCGTGGACGTCGCCACGATGCGGCCTCCCGTGAGCCCCGGAGAAGTCGCTCGAAGCGTGAGCAGCACCAGAATCGAGACCAGCAGCGCCACCGCAGCGTGATGGTCGGGGTTGCCGAGCGACGATCGCAGGATACTGACTGGAAGCAGTGCGAAGATCGTCGCTGCGCCCAGGCCCACACCGCGCCCGCCCGCTATCCGGCCGGCCGCGTAGACGGGGAAGACCGTCAGCGCGGACAGCACCGGGCCGACCCAGGCGGCCACGTGCTCGAGAGAGCCGCACGAGCGGTCGAAGGCACGGGCAATGGCGCCCAGGAGCCAGTCGTAGAGTGGCGGCATGGGGACGGGTGCCCCGGTCGGGTAGGCGAGGTAGGGGTCCCAGTAGAGGACGGCGGGAAAGTTCGCGCAGCTGAAGAGGGCTCGTCGGGCGTGCTGCGACCCATCCACGACGTTGATCTGAACGTGGCCGTCCGGAAGGAACACCTCGAAGAAGAAGAGGGATCGCACCGCCAGCGCGAGCAACGCGATCAGAACCGTCAGGAGACCGACAGCGGCAAGACACCGCCCCTCGGGCGAGAGCTTCACGAAGGTGAGGGTAACAGAGCGCGGTATGGGCGCTAAGCCCGTGCGGCCGGGCGCCCATCGGAGAGAAGTGCCCGACGGGTCACCCGCCCACCCTCGCACGCTTGCCTCTGAAGAATGATCCGAACAGAGCGGCTGCGAGGGCGAATAGGGATGTCATTGGGAAACTCTAGCGGAAAGATCAGAGCCCAGTGAACTCGGCCCGTGCCGAGTTCTGGCCGACAACAGGTAGAGCCGCCCCGGAAACCTGGCCCAATCAAGAGGTGCCGTTGGGATCACTTGTTCCAACTGTCACACTCCTCGCCCAACCGGTGTCTCAGCTATGGAAACCAGGCGTCTCGCGGGTTGTGGCGCCCAAGCGAGACGAGCATGCACGGCCCCCTGAGCAAGCTACACGACGGCGATAGTGCCGACCAGAAGCTTGATCGGCCAAAGGAGAAGAGAAATGCTGACGAAACGCTTTGCGGCGTACGCACAAGCCTTCGAGCGCGCGTATGAGTCGCGTGACTGGTCCCTGCTGCGAGACTTCCTCACCGAGGACGCGAGCTACGAGGTCCTCGGCCCCGAACGCCTGCGATCGGAGTCGCGGGGCAGAAAGCAGGTGCTCGAGTTCCTCGAATGGGTCACCGATGCCTTCGACCGGAAGTGCGA
Organism: Deltaproteobacteria bacterium; assembly: GCA_029261835.1. Lineage (GTDB taxonomy): Bacteria > Myxococcota_A > UBA9160 > UBA9160 > UBA4427 > JAJDAO01. Next base: position 71,979 of record JAJDAO010000016.1, read on the forward strand.
AGAACGCAAGACCGTCATGTTCGACCCGCTGGTGGAGATCGATGGCCGGATCGAGCTCCACGCCGCGGCGATCTACCGCCTTCCGAGTGGCACGCACTGCCACTCGCACCTCTACGAGACCGCGACATTCGAGGGAGACCGGATCCGGCGGCTCGTGGACGAGCTGAGTCCCGGGGCGTGCCATGAGATTCTGCTCGCCCTCGACGCGTATCCGGAGCTCTTTCCGCGCTCGCTCAACGGACCCGCGGCCAGCTGAGATTACGCCAAGTGGCTCGTTCGCCGTGCGCCCAGGGGCAAATACCTCCACGAGCGTATCGCCGGCCTCGCGGCGTTGGGATTGCTCGGCCCAACTGTCACACTCCTTGGCCAAACGGTGTCTAACGTATAGAGACCAGGCGCCTCGTGGAGTTGTGGCGCCCAAGCGAGACGAGCATGCACGGACCCCTGAGCAAGCAGTACGATGGCGACAGCACCGACCAGCAGCTTGTGCGTGTGGCGCGTGACGGCAGCAGCGATGCCCTCGATGCGCTCGTCCGTCGCCACCAAGGCTTCGTCTACAGCATCGCCCTGCGCATGCTCTGGGACCCCCAGGACGCCGAGGACGCGACCCAGGAGATTCTCATCAAGATCGTCACCGGCCTGTCGTCTTTTCGTGGCGAGAGCGCGTTTCGCACCTGGGCATACCGTATCGCCACCAACCACGTCCTCAATTCGAAGCGCAGCCGAGCAGAAAAGACGGTCACCGGCTTCGACGACTTTGGGATCAAGATCGACGAGCTGTCGGACCTCGATCTCGCGGGCGAGGTGGCGGCTGAGGCAGAGCGGCGCGTGCTCGCCGAGGAGACCCGAGTCGCCTGCCTCACCGGCATGCTGCTTTGTCTCGATAGAGCCCAGAGGCTGACGTACATCTTGGGTGAGGTCTTCGAGGTCAGCGATGCGCTCGGCAGCGAGATCCTCGGTATCACGCGACAGAACTTCCGCCAACGGCTGGCGCGCTCCCGGCGACAGCTCTACGAGTTCATGCGCGGCAAGTGCGGTCTCGTCAACTCGGCCAACCCGTGCCGTTGCGCGCGCAAGACTCGAGGCGCCATTCGCGCGGGGATCGTCGATCCAAAAAGCCTCAAGTTCGTCCCCGCCCACGTAACGAGGATCGAACAAGACGCCAAGGACCGTTCGCGCGAGTTTCGGCAGGTGGTCGGCGCGGGCTACGCCCACCTGTTCCGCGACCAGAACCTCAAAGAGCCTCCGGACCTCGTCCCCAGGCTCCGCAGCATCGTCTCCGACGAGCGCTTCCGCGCGACCCTGGATCTGGACAGCAAGCCTTCGTAGCCGGCATGCGCGTGCCCGCAGAAAGGAGAACCATGGAGATTGACGAAGCGAAGAGACTGTGCGATCGCTGGCTGCCGTTGTGGACCGGGAATCGGCCGGACGAGCTGATCCAGGCCTATTCCGACGATGTCTTCTACCGCGACTCCGCCAATCCCGACGGCGTCAAGGGCAAGCCAGCCTTCCTCGCCTACCTGCGCCGGCTCCTCGCCCACTTTCCGAACTGGGCCTACCAAGCCGAGACGGTCTTTCCGATGAAGGGCGGATTCGTGCTGCGCTGGCGCGCCAGCATTCCCGTGCGCGGCACCGTCCTGGACGAGACCGGGCTGGATCTCGTTCTCGTCGATCAAGGTCTGATCACGCGCAACGAGGTGTACTTCGACCGTGCGCCGCCGCTCGAGGAACTCCGGTAGCGCGACGGAGACAGGCCAGGCATGAGCTCGGCTAGCTTGGACACACAGTCAACCGGCTGAGCTGCTGCGGAGCTTTCCGGTCTGGTCTAGCTGGTCGAGCGCGCGGTGGACGCGCCACTCGATGTGCGGCGGGTTCAGCGCTTGGCGCCCATCCCCCCTTGCGAGGTCGGCCCAGGAACCCCGCATGTCGGCGAGGCGTGCGGCACTCGCCCTCGTTCCGCCGTCTGGTGGCTACGACTCCCTTCTCGGGCTTCTTGGGTTCGAGAACCTCCTCCCGCCGCGGCGCGTCGGCCCGAGCCTCACGAGCGGAGCGCATCGCGTGTGCAGAGAAGCCTCAAGTTGCGCTAAATAGTTGCCTAATCCCAACGACAGAATCGACCGGTGCCCTGTACCAGTGCGTAGGTTCCAGTCGAATCGGTAGGTGCAACCCCGGTGTTGCACGGTTGTTCAAGCAAGCCCCCCGCCGGTCCTTTCGACATATCAATTGGTGCCTCCAACGCGACCCTTGGATTGGGGCCGCGTCGCTCGGGGAGCCAATCAATGCAGGTTGGTGGCGAACTGGGTCCTCGTCAGGCTGGGGACTCGCAACGGACAATTGGATCGCATCAAAAGGAGCCCAGGCAATGAAGAGGACACCGATCGCTCTCCTGGCCGGCATCTTCTCTCTCTTCCTTCTCGCAGGTTGTGACGGCACCACTGGAGCCGTTGGGTCAGCGGGCCCCACCGGTGCAACGGGTGCAACGGGCTCAACGGGCGCTACGGGAGGCGTCAATCCGACCACGTCGGTCGAGACCTGTGTGGGCTGCCACGGCAGTGGCACGGCGGTGCCGGTCGGCGACATTACCACCGTCGGCGACGCGCACTACATCAATACCACTGCCAACGGCCTGATGACGAGCTCGGGATACCGGCAGCTGAATCTGGCCTTGACGTCCGTCGATGTCACCGGATCAAATGTCATCATCGAATTCACGGCAACGGATGAGCTCGGCGGCACGGTCGCCGATCTCTACGCGGCCGACGGGCGCTTCACCATCGCGAAGCTGGTCGCGGGCAGCGGCATCGGAGAACCCAACGATTGGAGCAGCCTGATGACCACGACGGAGGATCCGGGAAGCGTCGGCACCGGTCCAGGAACCTCGACCATTCAGGCCACCTATGAGCGCTTCACCACCTCCGCCGGCGTGTTCGCATACCTGGGCACCGGCAATTATCGCTACACGTCGTCCTTCGATCCGAGCTCGAGTGTTGCAAGCGGAGACACGCTCCGTGTCGCGATCCAGATGTCGGCCTCCGATATCCCCCCTGGCAATGGCTGGTGCGACTTCGACGCCAACCTGAGCTCGGCGAACAACTGTACGTCGGCCGTCACGGTGACCAAGGATGTCGTCCAGACCGCCACCTGTAATGGCTGCCACGGCACGACCACCGACACGCAGCTGGGTATTCATGGTGGCGGGCGCACGGATGTCGAGTACTGCGTCACCTGTCACAACCCGGACTCCACCGACGCCAATAGCGGCGAGAGCGTGGATATGAAGGTGATGATCCACAAGATCCACCGTGGCTCCTCCCTGAGTCAGTCATACACGATCTGGGGATACGGGGACGCGGCGCACGACTACTCCAAAGTCAGCTTCACCAAGGAGATCGACAACTGCACCAACTGCCACACGGGTGGAGGAGCGGACGTCGACAACTGGAGCACGCTCCCCACGATGGCGGCCTGCGGCTCCTGTCATGACGACATCGACTGGACGACCGGTGCGAACCACGCCGGTGGTGGCGCGACCAGCAACGGGTTCTGCGCCATCTGCCATCCGCAGGCGGGTGCCCTGGGCGCGGGAGGCGGTCCTCCGTTTCCCGTGGAGACGGTTCACCAGGGGGTGGCGCGAGCCACCGAGGCAGCCCTCTATGCCGGTGGCTCGAATGGCTACTCAATCGACGCCGTCAGCTTCGATTCCAGCACGGATGTCTTGACCATCGACTACTCGGTGACCAAGAGCGCCACTGCCATGGATCTGGCTGCCGACTCGGAGTGGACCGATACCTACGCTCTCGGTGGCGGAGGTGCGAGCCGCCTCAATCTCTCAGTGGCCTGGGATACCTCCGACTACAACAACAACGGTAGCGGCGCGACACCCGGCAAGGTGGTTGACATCAACGGCCTCGACATCGCGGGGGGTACGGTAACGGCCCAGGGCGGGGGCGTCTATCGAGTGACGACGACGCTTCCCTCCTCGGCATCGGACACCGTGACGGTCACCATAGACGGCCATCCCGCTGCAGATCTCGATTCGGATGGTACCTATTCTGATCGCATTCCGGTGAAGAGTGTATTCCAGGATATCAACATCAACGGCGGACGCGCGGTCGTGGTTGCGCGTCGCGCCATCGTGGATGTGAGCAAGTGCAACAAGTGCCACGACGCTGCCGGTCAGGGCATTAGCCTCCACGGGAGCAATCGCACCGGCGAGGTCCAGGTGTGCGTCGTGTGTCACAACCCGGACGCGACGGACATCAATCGCCGTCCGTCGGACCCGACCACGACAGCGGATGGGAAGGTGGAGGAGTCGATCGACATGAAGCGCATGATCCACCAGATCCACAGTGGCTCCGATCTGGTGAATGGTGTGGTGATCTATGGCTATGGAAGTGCGGAGCACGACTACAGCACGGTCGGTTTCACCGGCAACAGAAAGAACTGTGAGACGTGTCACTACGCGGGTACCTACGATACGCTCGACGCAGCGAACTCGTTGGCCTCGACAATCAGCACTGGAACCGATGTGGCCGATCCCGACGACGACCTGAACATCTCGCCCACCGCGGCAACGTGCTCCTCCTGTCACGACGACGACAAGTCGACGGATCACATGGAGCTGCACGGCGCGTCGTTCAGTGCCTTGGATGACGACATCTTGTGAGCCTGGTGGTCGGCTCTGCCGACCACCAGGTCTTCTTCGGGAGCTGCCCACCTCGTGGGCGGCTCCTCAGGAGGCGGCGGCTCAGGCGGGCCGCCGGGGTTCCTGCTAGAGAAGGACGGGCTAGAAGGACGACGCGGGCGGGCAATCGGGGCGACTTACACCATCACGGAAGGGGGATGAAGGGGTGCGCAGTGTCAGCCGACGCCGAAAGGAGAAGCGTTGGGCAGGTGGTTGGGCGGACTTCGGTGCCCTCTCCTGGCTGGCCATCCCGCTCCTCGGGATACTCGTTGCGTGCGCGACGACGTGGTCGCCCGCCGAGCCCCGCAGCTACCGCCGCACAGCGACGGTGCCAGGCGCCAGCGAGCTCGTGGGCCTTGATGAGTGCGAAACATGCCACGAAGGCGACGACGGGCCCGCTGTGGTTCCGGCCTATCACAACGACTGCGAGAGCTGTCACGGATCCGGCGAGCTCCACATCGATAGCGAGGAGGTGGCGGAGATCCGCTTCCCGGCCAGCGCAGATTGTCTCGTTTGCCACGAGACCGGCCGCTCCACGCAGATGGCTTGGACGACATCGGAGCACCAACGCACCGGCGTGATGTGCTCGGACTGCCACGAGCTGCACAGCCGCGAGCCGCGGCACCTGCGCGCCGTGGCTCCGGTGCAGGATGTACTGCTGCGCCAGGCAAACGATACGACGAAGCTCTGCGGCAGCTGCCACTACGAGATTACTTCGCGACTCAACCTCTCCTCGCATCACCCCATCCGGGAGGGGATGATCGGCTGTGCGGATTGCCATCGACCGCACGAGAACCGGCGCGTAACGCTGGGAGCGCGCACCCAGCTCTGTACCGGCTGTCACGAGGACCACGCCGGCCCCTGGATCTACGAGCACGCTCCGGCGGCAGAGGACTGCGGCTACTGCCACGTGCCGCACGGCTCGAGCAGCTATAGCTTGCTCGAGACGAGCCAGCCGGGCGTGTGTATCTCATGCCACACGCTGGCGGAGCAGTTTGTCACACATGAGCCGTTGGCCTCCATGACACGCTGTACCGACTGTCACGAGGCGATTCACGGATCGTATGCTGACTCGCACCTGAGGAGGTGAGACTGGAACCATGGTCCACCGAGCACACTTCGGCATTGGCCTGCTCGTTCCGCTTATGCTGGCCGGCTCGGTCGCAGCAGATGAGGAATTCGAGCTGCTCTGGTCCGCGACGCTCCTGGGAGAGTTCAATGTCATCGCCTCGGAGGAAGCGAACAACGACGTCACCGGCTTCTTCGACCAGTACGAGTTCATACCGAACAAGAGCGACGCGGCGCCGTTTCAGCTCGGTGTGCGTGACGCGTCGCTGGACTGGATCGGCGGCGATGGCGCGCCACGGCTGCAATTCCGTCTGCAGAGCCCCAGCTCGAATCTCGCTATAACCGGCTCCCAGACCGGCGAGCCCTTTCTGAATCAGCGGGCCCTTCTACTGGGGCGATTCGGTGGCATCCGCTTCGACGTTTCCTACGATCGCTTCCGAACGCAGGCGCTGCGGTTCTTTCCGAACATAGCCGGCACGCCCTTCACGCACGTGGATGTGACGGATCCAAGCGACCGCTTCTTCCGAGACCGCACCGGGTTTGACAGCGAGATCCGTCTCAGGCCCCACGAGCTCTTCGAGAGCCCGAAGCGAGGCGTTGACTGGCTCGCGCCAGAGCTCGCCTTGCGCGGTGGCTATCAGATTCGTGAAGGTAAGCGGCAGGTCGGCTTCCTGCTCAAGACCGCCAACGTCAACGACCCGGTGTCCTTCACCGGACACCCCGATCAAGACGTCGGTGAGGTGGGCGTGGGTCTACTGCTCGCGCCCGGCGGCCTCTTCACGATGACCTTCGATTTCGACCACAAGCGCTTTCGCGAGAGCGCCCCCGCCACGTTCGAGAGCACTCTCGGCACGGCATCCGCCTCGGACTCGCTGCCGATCAGCTTCATCCCAGACAGCGATCGATCCACCAGCAGCATGCGGCTCCACAGCCGCATCGGTGAGCGTGCCGTGCTCGAAGCGGGCTTCCAGGTCTCGTGGCTCGAGCAGGTGGGCGACCTGACCCCGGTCCAGCAGGCTGCGGGCTTGCGCGAGAACGAACTCCTCTTCTACTCGACCAATATGGCGGCCGACGTTGTGTTGGGCGGTGGCGTTTCGGCGAACGCCTTTTTTAAGTACGACCAGCGCGACAACGACATCCAGCGGGACACGGCTGGCTTTGGCCGCACGAACTGGAGCCAGGTCGACTTCTTCTTCGAGCGATGGCGTCGCATTGTCGGCGGTGCCGAGGTCGTCTATCAGCTGCGGGGGACCAACCAGCTCGCTTTGGGTGGGCGCCTGGAGTGGGTCGACCGCGAGCTGGACTTCGCAGTGCCGAATTCACAGGGCGGGTGGGTCCGGCCGCTAAACGCTCTGGTGGCGAACGAGACACAGATGTACACGGTGTACGGGCGTGCGAGCCTTCGCCCCGCCACGGGCCTGCGCGTTCGCGGAGAGATCGGCTATCGCGAGGCTCCAAAGACCGGCTATGTCGTCGATCTCGACGACTATGTCTATGGGAAGCTGCGGGCATCGTATGCGCTGCAGTTCTGGCGGCCCGTCATGCTCTCTGGTTTTGGGCAGGGGGGCTTTGGCAAGAACCGAGACTTCAGCATGCAAGGGGGAACCGCAGCCCAGCCCATCGGGAATCCCGTGGGCCTCGACTTCGAGAGGTACGACTTTCGCTGGGGCCTGACAATCACGACTCCGCTGCGGGACGACATGACCCTCTTCGCTTCGCTCTTTCACGCACTTGATGTGCAGGACTACAATCTCGTGCGCTCGGACGTGGCGCGCTACCTCCAGGAGATCGTCCCGAACAGCTTCTGGGTGGCGGGCCCTGTCGAGTACCGCACGGACGACGTGAGCCTGATCCTGGGCACGCACGTGCAGCTCGCCGAACGGACGGACGCCGGTCTTTCCTACAGCTTCACACACGTCGAGGCGAGCTACCGCTCGAGCGCGCCCTCTGCCGCGATCCGGCGCATCCAGGGCTCCAGCATCGTCGACGCCGACATCCACGGGCTGGATCTGGAGTTCGGACATCGACTGAGGGATGGGCTGCGCATGCTCGTGGGCTATCGGTTCCAGCTCTATGACGACAGCGCTCCCGTGCCCACCGGGACGGGGAGCGTCGTGACGCCCCTGGATCCCTCGACCTACCAGCACACCTTGACCCTCGGTGTCACCCTGACCAGCGACCTGCTGGCACGCTAAGGCCGCCGCCTCGCGCCGCCCCATCCCCTATCGCCAATGGACGGCGAGGCGCATCGGATGGGCGGAGAATCCCCTAGACCCGGGAGATGCTGCGGTTCGGCCACGCGCGGGCGCGATGAGTGGACTCGCCGGGCGCTTCTCTTCCCGGAGGCGGTGGCTATGGTGTTGTCGGGGGAGGGCGATGGCTTTGCTGCGCAGTAGCGGTCGTGATGACCAAGGCTTGGCCTTGAACGACGGCGATACGATCGCCGTCACCGGCGGTGGTCCGTCTGGAAGCTTCTTCGCCATCCGAGTGCTGCGGGAGGCCCGGAGAGCCGGACGACACGTCAAAGTGGTCATCATCGAGAAAGGAAAGAGCATAGGACGCGACGGTATCTCGCGGCATGGGAGAGGGTGCAACCACTGTGCAGGAGGCATCTCCCCCCGGTTGAACGACGTGCTCGAACAGAGTGGGTTGGCGATCCCAGGGACCGTCATTCGGGGAGAGGTGGACACCATTTGGGTCCAGGGGCTGTGGAAGAACTTCCCATTCAAGGTTCCGGAAGACATGAGAATGTACTCGGTGTTGAGGGGGTCGTTCCCTCAGCGCGCGGGTAGTGAATTCGGGGGATTCGATGGTTTTCTGCTGAGAGAAGCCGTCAAGGAAGGCGCCGAAGTCGTTTCGGGAGAGGTTCTCGGAATCGACTACTCCGACACGGGAATGCCCCGGCTCGAGATGAACCCGGCATATGAAGCGAGCAAGACCATTGAGGCGAGCTTCGTCGCGGTCTCGACCGGGATCAACATCCAGCGTGGCTCGGATTATGGGTCGAACCCGCTGATCTGTTGCCTGCGAAGAATCAACCCACGGTTCAGCCCTGCCAGGACCAGGAAGGCGCTGATATTCGAGCTCGAGGTTGGTCAGGACTATCTCAAGAAGCACATGAACCGGGAGATCTACTTCGTCGAGTACGGCTCGAAGGAGCTGTCACTGGAGCACATCGCCCTGGTTCCCAAAAGAGAGCTTCTTACCGTGGCGTTGATCGGCCGCTCCATTGATGAGGCCGAGTTGCCAAAGGATGCCAGGAGGATCGTGCGTGAGGTGCTCGCACTGCCACACATGAGGCGGATTCTGCCGAGTATGGAACCCGCTCCGCTAGCCTGCATCTGTGCTCCCAGAATGGCGGTGAGGGCGGCGAGGCATCCCTATGCCGACCGGGTGGCATTGATCGGTGATGCGGTCGGCTCGAGGCTCAACAAGGATGGTCTCTACTCGGCGTATAGAACCGCCACGCAGCTCGCTGACACCGTGTTGCATCACGGCATCGATGAGAGGAGCTTGGAGACGAGCTACGGACCGGCGGTCGAGTGGCTGGCACGAGACAACCGATATGGGGAGCTCATGTTTGGCGTCAGCAGGCTCACTTTCCGCACGCCGGTGGTGAGTCGCATCGTCTATCAGGCCTTTGCCACCGAGTTGAAGGTTCGAGACAAGGATCGACGTCCGCTGGGGACGGTCCTCTGGAAGATGGCAAGCGGGACTTCCGATTACCGTGAGGTCCTGAAGGGCATGTCAAGTCTTCCCGTACTGCGGTCGTTCTTGGTGGGCGGGGTGCTCGTGACGTTGCGCAATACGCTGACGGAGATGTTGTTCGGGGTGAAGTGGGGTGAGTACGGCAGATACCCCACTGTGATCATGAAGGAGAAGAGGGGCGACGTGAAGCGAGCCATCGAGCAGAGGTTCGGAATCGAGATCGGCGAGTCACCCGAGTTCGAGAGGATGTACAAGATCAAGATCAGAGCATCGCCCCGGCAAGTGTTCGACGAGCTGGGGAAGTTCGGCGACGAGCGGCGGAACTACTTGAAGCTGAGGTCACTCGAGATCAAGCGGATATCGGGTTTGCCGAACGAAGTGGGGTCGGTCATCGAGTACAACGCCAAGCTCATCAGCATGACGCTGAGAATGCGGCTGACCAGCGTCGTCCCGGACAGGGCCTTGCTGTATGCGGTGGATGAGAAGTTCGCAGACAGGGGCAAGCTCGTATTCGATATCGAGAGGACGAAAGACGGGAACTGGGGTCTGGTGCTATACGCCGCGTTCGACTTCAAGAGGGGCAAGAGGCTGATAGGCCGCATCTATTGGAGTCTGTTCCGGATATTCTTTCCGGCGTTCTTGCACGACATATTCTGGAACCACGCGCTCTGCCGCATCAAGGAAGACGTCGAGGACATAGCGGAAGAGGACGTGCTTCCTGCCAGGAGCGGCGCAGCGGTCTGTCGGCAAGGGTGAGTCCGGCTCAGCCCCGCTGTCTGGACAGCCCCGAGTTGTGCATCACGGCGGTCACGCCGGACGAGGCCATGGTGCCGGCTGCCAAGGGAGCTGGCGTGCCTCCGCCTGCCCTCGGGTGCGTCCTCGCAATAAGGTTGCACTCTACTATGAATGTATGATACAAGGATATGGGGCGGCGGCAACGACTTTCGAGGTCGGTCCCAGGGGCGGTGAGAAGAGGCCAGGTTGTGAATCGCGAGCGCATCGGTGAGGGATTCGAGCAGTGGGGCGACCTCATGGTCCGCCATCGCTGGTGGGTCATCGGCGTCATGTTGGGCTTGGCGGTGGGTGTGGGTGCCGCGCTCCCGAGCATACAGGTCGACAACTCCGTTGAGGCCTTCCTCCACGAGGATGATCCCGACCTGATCCACTACAACGACTTTCGCGACCGATTCGGCCGCGATGACGTAACGGTGATCGCGATCCGGCCGCGCGAGATCTTCGATCTGGCATTCCTCGAGGAGCTCCGAGCGCTGCACGAAGACCTCGAGCACGAGGTGCCGTACCTCGACGACGTGACAAGCCTCGTCAACGCGCGAGCAACCTACGGTCAGGCGGACGAGCTCATCGTCGAAGACCTGATGGCTGAGTGGCCGCGCAACGAGGCCGACCTCGCTGTGCTCGAAGAGCGGGTCTTCGCCAATCCGCTCTACCTCGACACGCTGGTTTCCCGCGATGGGCGCTTCACCAGCGTCATTCTCGAGCCCGCGGTCTACTCCCCGGTGACCCGGGAGGATGAGGCGCTGGCGGGCTTCGAAGAGAATGGAGCGGTGGAATCGAATGGCTCGGAGGAGCAGCAGTACCTGACGGATGTCGAGAGCGGCGACATGGTGAAGGCGGTGCGCCGGGTGATGCACCGCTATCGGGATGCGGATACCGAGATGGTTCTCGCGGGCACGGCGGTCGTGGAGGAGCGCCTGGAGGACGAGATGCAGGCCGATCTCGCCCGTTTTCTGGGCCTCTCGATGCTTGTCATCGTGGCCGTGCTCTACGCCGTCTTTCGGCGTGCTTCGGGCGTGGTGCTCCCGCTTCTCACGGTCGTTCTGTCTCTCACGACCACGTTGGGCGCCATGGCGCTTCTCGGGATTTCTCTATCGCTCACCACCGAGATTCTTCCTTCTTTCCTGCTGACCATCGGTGTGTGCTACTCGGTACACATCATTGCGATCTTCTATCAGGGGCTCGATAGAGGCCTGGCTCGCGAGCAGGCCATCCGTCACGCGCTGGGCCACTCGGGACTGGCCGTCCTGATGACCGGCTTGACGACCGCCGGAGGCCTCGCCTCATTTGCCTGGGCCGAGGTTGCTCCGGTGGCTGAGCTCGGAATCGTGGGGCCCCTCGGCGTGACCCTCGCCATGATCTTCGCTCTGGTGCTATTGCCCGCATTGCTGGCGGTCGTTCCGCTACGCAGGCCGGAAGGCCGATCACGGCGGCAGAAGGGCGCGCTCCTGAGCGATGCCGTCGTCGCCTGCGGTGCCTTCTCGGCGCGACGTCCGTGGCTCGTGCTCGGCGGTGCGGCTCTCCTCCTCGTGCTGGCCGCCGCGGGCGCCTCCCGCTTGCGTTTTGCCAATGACTACTTCCTGTGGTTTCCGGACGATGAGCCGCTCGTCCAGGCCACGGCATTGGTCGATCGCGAGTTCAAGGGTGTGGTGACGCTCGAGGCCATCATCGAGACCGGCGTGGAGAACGGTCTGCACGATCCAAGTCTGTTGCGGAGGCTGGAGGCCATCGGAGAGGCGAACGTTTCCTTTCGGCAAGGTGAGCTCTTCATTGGCAAGACCGTTTCCCTCGCCGATATCCTGAAGGAGACGCATCAGGCCCTGAACGAGAATCGGGCGGAGCACTACAGCATCCCCGACGACCCCCGGCTGGTGGCGCAGGAGCTGCTCCTCTTCGAGAACGGTGGTGCGGACGATCTCGAAGAACTCGTCGATTCGCAGTTCAGCACGGCGCGCATCAGCATGAAGCTCCCGTGGACAGACTGGATGCTCTACCCGAAGTTCCTCGAGAGGATGCGCCAGCATCTAACGGCGATTCTGGGAGAGGATGTGCCATTCCATCTCACCGGCTTCTGCACCGTTATGGCTCGTGCGGCCGAGTCTTTCATCACGACGATGGCGCAGTCCTACCTGCTCGCTCTCTTGATCATTACGCCACTCATGATCGTCCTGCTGGGAAGCCTCGGCCGCGGTCTGCTCAGCATGGTGCCGAATCTGGCGCCGATCCTGCTCACCTTGGGGCTGATGGGGTGGCTCGAAGTGCCCCTCGATATGTCGACGACCCTCATCGGTGGCATCATCATCGGTCTTGCGGTCGACGACACCATCCACTTCATGGACCGCTTCAACCGCTACTTCGAGCAGACTCGTGACGCCCAGCGTGCCGTGCGAGAGACACTCGAGACCACCGGCACCGCGATGCTCTTCACCTCCGTGGTGCTGGCAGCGGGGTTCCTGGTATTCTGCTTCGCCTACATGCAGAACGTCGTCGTTTTCGGCTTGCTCTGCGCCTTCGCCACAGTGGCTGCATTCTTCGCGGACGTAACGCTGGCGCCGGCCCTGATGGTCTTGGCTACGAGGCGGAAACGCGAGGCGAGCGCGGAGCCCCTGCTATCGCCGGGAGGGCGGGAGCAGATAGGATAGCCGCGGTGGCTCATCTCTGTGCCATCTCCGGCCGTTGACCGAGCGCCGAAGATCGAGTATTCGCGTGATGCATCCACAGCCGAGGGCAAGCGGAGGACGCCAGGATGCCCAGTCCAGCAAAGTTTCGGGAGGTCGTTAATCAGCTCAGTCAGCGCTTCAATGCCTTGCAGCGCGGCGAGAAGTGCTGCTTCGGCGTGACGATGTCGCAGTGTATGACGCTCGAACTCCTGCATCAGCGAGGGCGCTGCACCGTGCGAGAGCTGGCAGAGGGTCTGGCGCTGGACACCAGCACCGTAACCCGGGTCGTGGACGTACTGGTGCGAGATGGGCTCGTCCGACGGGCCCGGGACGAGAAGCGGGATCGTCGGCGCGTCTTCGTGTCGCTCAGCGGGTCCGGCCGCCGACTGGCAAAGAAGCTGGAGGTCAGCGCCGACGAGTACTGCGCGCGGATTCTAGAGCGCATTCCGCAAGAGCGTCGCGCGGAAGTGTTCGATGCGTTGCTCCTGGTGGTGAGCGCCATCGACGAGATGCCCGAAGATCTGCCCGATTCCTGTAGCTAGCTAGAGCAACGCTTCCGAGGGAGGTTCGCATGCGGCGATTGTCTCGTAGAGAGTTTCTCGGGGCGGGCGCCGGTGCTGCGACGCTCGTTCTGGGACTCGACCGACTGACCTGGGCACTGCCCGCGCGGGCAAAGGCTGCGGGCGGGCCGGCCCCTGGTTACCGAGACTACCGGGATGTCTATCGCCAGCGCTGGCGTTGGGATCGCGTGGTGCGCGGCACGCACACCAATGCGAACTGCGTGGCCGCCTGCGCCTGGAACCTCTACGTGCGCGATGGGATCGTGTGGCGCGAGGAGCAGGCGGCGCCCTATGCCGCGTCGAATACGAGCCTGCCAGATTGGAATCCGCGGGGCTGCCAGAAGGGTGCCTGCTATAGCGATCTGATGCTCGGACCATCGCGGGTGACGCATCCGCTGCGCAGGGTAGAGGCTCGTGGCTCGAACAGCTGGAAGCGTATCTCGTGGGATCAGGCGCTGGACGAGATTGCTAGCAGTTTGGTCGACGTACTCGTGCGTCGCGGCGGCGAGGGCGCGGTCTGCGAGATGGGGGGGCACCTCGATTTCGGTCCGACTGCCGCGGCTGCCTGGCGGTTCTTCGGGCAGATCGGGGTTCCCATCACAGACGGTGCCGCCCTGACGGGCGACCTCCCGGTGGGGGGGACGATTACGCTGGGGCTTCCCTTTACGGACGGGAGCTCGGATGACTGGTTTCGCTCGGACTGCGTCGTGCTCTGGGCCTTCAATCCGTCGGTCACCCGTATTCCGGACGCACACTATCTACAGGAAGCGCGTTATCGCGGTGCCCGCGTCGTCGCGATTACGCCCGACTTCAATGCAAGCGCCAGCCACGCTGATCTGTGGATATCGCCGCGACCCGGCAGCGATGCAGCACTGGCGCTGGCGGCTTGTCGAGTCGTGATTGACGAGGGTCTGTACGCAGCCGACTACCTGCGCGAGCAGACCGATCTTCCCTTCCTGGTACGCCGCGAGACACAGCGCTTCCTGCGGCATTCGGATGTCGTCGAAGGGGGGAGCGACGAACGCTTTGCGCTGTGGGACGAAGCCAGCGAAGCACTGCTCTGGGCGCCCGGCTCGGCCGGGAGCGAAGAGAAGACGCTCGCGCTTCCGGAAGGTGCGCGGCCGGCACTCGAGACGCAGCGGACCGTGCGGCTTGCTTCGGGAGAGAGCGTTTCGGTCCACACGGTCTTCTCAGCGCTGCGCGAGGGGCTGGCGCGCTTCGGTCCCGAAGAGGCGGCATCCACTACGGGTGTGGCCGCCCCGGTGATCCGAAGGTTCGCTCGTGATTTCGCGCGCGCGCCGTCGGCACTGATCCTCTCCCAATTCGGCATGTGCAAGAACTACCACTCGGACCTCATTCAGCGCTCCCAGATTCTGCTTGCATCGCTGACCGGAAAGCTCGGACGTGCGGGCAGCGGATGGCGCTCGGGGGGCTTCGTTGCGTTGGATGGGCTGGGGCTGGTGGCGATGCAGGACAAGCTCGGCATCCCCCACCTGCTGTGGACCGCGGCCCGCTCCTACTTCGACCCCAACGCCGTGAGGGGGCAGTTCGAATCGATGTTCATCCCCGCCGCACTCTTCTACGCGGTGCACGGTGGCCTCGGAGAGATTCAAGGGGCGGCGGAGCACGGAGATCCTCTGCTTCCCAAGGGATCCGCACCCTATCTGGAGGAGGCGCTGGCGAAGAAGCACTTCCCCATGAGTCCACCGCCGGGCTCCGATCCGCCGGAGATCATCTTCTCGCAGTGCGGCAACATCCTGCGGAGCAGCAAGCTGGGAGAGCGCGTCCGCGATTCGCTCTTCGCCCAGGCCAAGCTCATCGTCGACATCACGCTGCGCATGAGCGAGACCGGTCGACATGCCGATATCCTGCTTCCCGCCGCCGGCTGGTACGAGAAGATCGGCCTCAAGTACATCCCGGCGACCGTTCCCTTTGCAACGCTGGGCGATCGCGCCGTGGCGCCCCTGGGCGAGGCCATGCCGGAGTGGAAGATCTACTCGCATCTGGCCGAGCGTGTTGCGGCGGAGGCCGAGCGGCGCGGTGTGTCCAGCGTGCAGGGCTTTCGAGGCCAGGCGTGCGAGATTGCCGAGCTCGGCGATCGCTTCAGTGATGGCGGTCGCTTTGGTGCCGACGGCGATGAGGAAGTGCTGCGCTTCATTCTGAACATCTCGCCCGCGACCAGCGGTGTCACGATCGAAGAGCTGCGAGAGCAGGGCGGTGCCCTGCGACTTCCGAGCCTCGGAGGCCAGGGCGAGAGCGCGGGCATCTACTCGGACTACAGTCCCGAGGAGCCGGTGGCGCCGCTGCGCGACTTCGTAGAGAAGAAGCAGCCGTATCCAACCCTCACCGGTCGCCAGCAGTTCTACATCGATCATCCCTGGTTCCTCGAGCTCGGCGAGGCGCTCCCCACGCACAAGGACCCACCCGCGGCCGGCGGCGACTTTCCCTTGACCCTGACCAGTGCCCACACACGCTGGAGCATCCACGCGGTCTGGCGTGATCACGCGCTGATGTTGCGGCTGCAACGAGGCGAACCCGCGGTGCTCTTGAACGATGGCGACGCCCGCGCGCGGGGAATCGGTGATCACGACCTGGTACACGTCTCGAACGATCTCGCGAGCTTCACGGCTCACGCGAAGGTCGCCGGGGCGATTCGGCCGGGGCAGGTGCAGCTCTACCACGCCTGGGAGCCCTACCAGTTTCGTGGTGGCAGGAGCCACCAGGCAGTGTCACCAAGCCCCATGAAGGTGACACAGCTCGTCGGTGACTACGGGCAGCTCCACTGGGGCTTCGCGCGCTACGAGCCCAACCAGGTCAACCGCGACACGCGCGTCGAGGTCGCGCGGGCGTGACGAGTTCGTCAGCCATCCACGCGAATCGGAGACTCGTCGGGGGGAACCCGCGCTCTCGGTTGCAGCGTTGAGGCGGTGACGCGTGCCTCCAGCACGATTCGCGAAGACTGGCTCGCAGATGTGCGGACAAGGACGCGAGAATGCTATGAGGCGCGGGTTTCACTCCGCGGCGGATCCAGCACTTCGCGGATACGCCGCAACAGCTTCCCCGAGGTGAACGGTTTCTCGAGGAACTCGACGCCTTCTTCGAGCACACCGTGATGGCTGATGACGTTGTCCGTGTAGCCGGACACATAGAGCACTCTCGTCTCCCGGCCCGTCGCCAGGAGCGCGTCGGCCAACTGGCGTCCGTTCATGCCGGGCATGATGACGTCGGTGAGCAACAGCTGAATGCGACCGACGTGTTCCGTCGCCATTCGAAGCGCGCTCTCGGCCGATTCGGCAGCCAGGACGGTGTAGCCACCCGCTTCCAGTGTTCGGCAAGTTGCCTCTCGCACATTCCGATCATCTTCACACATAAGGATCGTCTCGTGTCCTCCGCGGCTCAGTTCCCTTGTGCCGCTCGGGACTTCTGTCGCAGCGACCCCCACCGCAGCGGGGAGATAGACCCTGAAGGTTGTGCCCTGGCCCGGCTCACTGTAGACCGTGATGTGCCCGCCCGACTGCCGCACGATTCCGTGGACCATGGCCAGTCCCAGTCCGGTCCCCTCGCCCAGTTGTTTGGTGGTGTAGAACGGCTCGAAGGCGCGTCGACGCGTTTCCGTATCCATGCCCATGCCGGTGTCGCTGACGGCAACCATCACGTGCTGCCCGGCTCGCGCTTCGGCGTGCAGGGCGACGTAGTCAGCGTCCAGGGTCGCGTTGTTCGTCTCGAGCGTCAGCGCACCTCCCTCCGGCATCGCGTCACGGGCGTTGACGACGAGATTCACGACGACCTGCTCGAGCTGCGCTGCGTCGGCGCAGACGCACGACACGTCGGACGCGCAGACCATCTCGAGCTTGATGTCCTCGCGGATCAGTGGCCGCAGCATCTTCTCCATGTCGGTCAATAGCCGATTCAGGTCGAGGACGACGGGGCTGAACACCTGTCGCCGGCTGAAGGCCAGGAGTTGGCGCGTCAACGTCGCCGCCCGCTGCGCGGCGTGATCGATCTGCGCCAGATCGGACAACAGCTGGTAGTCTCTCGGCAGATTCTTCTCCATGCCGTTCCGAACGAGTTCGGCGTTGCCGAGAATCGCGGTGAGGATGTTGTTGAAGTCATGCGCGACGCCGCCGGCAAGTTGTCCGATCGCCTCCATCTTCTGCGCCTGACGGAGCTGGGCCTCTAGCTCGACCTCGCGTGTGACATCGCGCTTGACTGACACAAAGTTGGTGATCTCGCCGGATAGGTTGCGGACCGGTGAGATGGTCGCATCCTGCTCGTAGAGCGTACCGTCCTTCCTCTTGTTGATGATGTGACCGGTCCACACCTCTCCGCGCGTAATCGTCTTCCACAGCTCCTCATAGAACTGTGCAGTCTGACGCCCACTCTTGAGTATGCGTGGATTCTGTCCGACAGCTTCTTCGCGCGCATAGCCGGAGATGCGCTCGAAGGCGGGATTCACGTACTGAATCGTGCCCTCCCGATCGGTGATCAGAATGCCTTCGGCGGATTGTTCGATCGCCGTGGCCAGCCGTGTGCGCTCCTCTAGGGCTCGTTCGCGCTCGACCATTTGCGTCTTCAGCTCCCGATTGGCGGCGACCAGATCCGCCGTACGCTCCAGGACGCGGTTTTCGAGTTCCCGGTTCTGCCGTTCGAGTGCCGCCTGCAAGCGACGCAACGTCAGGTGAATCTTGACCCTTGCCACCACCTCATTGGGTTCGAATGGCTTGGTGATGTAATCCACGCCGCCGGCCTCGAAGCCATCGATCTTGCTCACGGATTCGTTCAGGGCGCTGACGAAGATCACGGGGACTTCGCGGCTCCCCTCGTGGGCCTTCAGCCGACGACAGACTTCGAATCCGTCCATCCCCGGCATCTTCACGTCCAGCACGACCAGATCCGGTGGATCGACACGCACTGCGTCCAAGGCCAGCTGACCGTCCGTGGTCGGCCGCACGCGGTGACCGGCGTCGGACAGGATTCTTGCCAACAAGTGGAGATTCTCCGGGATGTCGTCGACGATCAGAATGTCGCCCGGCGAGTCGGATGTGCGTTCGGTGCTCACTGCGGATCTCCGGCGTGCCGGGCTTCCAGAGCCGACAGGCCTCGCAGCTCGTGATACGCGTATTCCTGTACCAGAGCCATCAGCCCCGCACTCAGTTCGGTGTCGTGTTCGGCAATACGCTCGACGATTCCCTCGACGTCGTCGCGCTTCAATGCGATCACGGCAGCGTGAAGTTCCTGCTGCCAGTCGCCTGGAAGCGCTTGCAGGCGCTTGCGAAGACTCGCGACACCAAGTCGTTGTCGATTGCTTGGCACCGTCCCGCAATCGGTCTCGGGATCCTCATAGACATAGCGCACGCCAAGGTGGCGGGTCATCGCATCGAAGATCTCGCTCTCGGCGTACGGTTTGCGTACGAAGTCGTCGCAGCCCGCCGCGAGTATCTGCTCGTGTTCTTCCTCGAAGGCATGGGCGGTCAGCGCAATTACCGGCGTGCTTCGGCCGACCGGGGTCATCTTGATCCGCCGCGTCGCTTCCAGCCCATCCATCAGCGGCATGCGTACGTCCATCCAGACCAGGTCCGGTCGGTACCGCTCGAACCGGACCAGAGCCTCTTCGCCGTTGCTCGCCTCGCGCACCTCAAAACCGACGGTCGTCAACAGAGTGCGGAGCAACCGGCGGCTCTCCTCCACGTCTTCCACAATGAGAACGCGATACCTCCGCTGTTCGGGTGCCAGCCCGACAACCCGCCGCACGGGTGCAGTCGGCCGGACGTCGCTCGGCGCGGCCTCGGGTGCCCGGATGTCGAACCGGAATACGCTGCCACGACCGAGCTCGCTGTCCACGTCGATCTCACCGCCCATTGTCTCGACGAAACGTCGGCTGATGCTCAATCCCAGCCCCGTCCCCTCTCGCTTGCCCCCATCATATACCCGCGTGAACGGTTGAAACAGCGAATCGAGTGCCTCGGCCGCGATACCGATTCCGGTGTCCGCCACTTCGACTCGCAGCCGGCCGTCGCGCGACGCGACGTCGCCCGTAGCTTCGTCCTGTTGGGGCGCATGCTTCACGCGCAGTGTCACCTGGCCTTGCTCGGTGAACTTGATGGCGTTGCTGAGCAGGTTCGCGAGCACCTGGCGGAGCTTGCCCGCATCCGACCGGATGAAGCGCGGCAAGGCGGAATCGCGCTCCAAGAGCAACTGCAGCCCCTTCGCGCGGGTGCGTGGACCGACCATGCTCTCCACAGTGTCGAGCAAGTCGTGCAGATCAAAGTCCGATTCCTCGAACGTGGCGTGTCCAGCCTCGATCTTCGACATCTGAAGCACGTCGTTGATCAGCTGCAGCAAGTGCTCACCGCTGCGGTTGATCGCGTCGAGATCTCGCCGCTGCTCCGTCGTCAGGGTCCGATCTCGGCGCATGAGCTGCGAGAAGCCCAGAATCGCATTCAGTGGCGTGCGCAGTTCGTGGCTCATCTGCGCCAGGAACTCGCTCTTGGCGCGGTTGGCGAACTCTGCGTCCTCCTTGGCTCTCCGCAAGAGATCCTTCTGGAGCCGATTCTCCACCGCCAAAGCGACCAGATTGCCGAAGTTGGCCAATAGGGGCTCGTACGCTTCGAAGACCTGAGCGTTCTCGAGCCTGAACGTCAGAACGCCGTACGGACGATCGACCGTGGCCAGAGTGATGACTCGAAATCCGGGCCGGCTCGCCAGCGGGCAGCTCCAGGAGACGGGCGCGACTTCTTCGCTTAGGGCTGGGCAGGCGTCACAGGCCCTCTCGGCGAAGTCACCGGCGTGGGCCGTAGTGCCGACCAGGCAGGCGCGGCAGGCGGCGACGCCGGGCACCGTAATCATCGCCTGTGAGGCGAACTCGGCTACCCGCTGGGAGGTAGGCAGAATGAGCAATATGCTGGGCGTGGCCAGGAGACCGCCCAGAATGCGTGGGTCGTGCGGAGGAGAGCCGTGGTCTCGATGGCTCAGATCGCGGCGTGCCTTAGGCGGGTCGTCCACTGGAAACCGTTTCCGGCTCGAACGTTGCGAGGAACTCTCCCGGCTTCATGTAGTACGGATTCCTCACGATCTGGCCTTGTACGATCATCATCGGGTGCACTTTGAGCACGTTCAGGAGTGTGGCGCCATCAAAGCTGCGAGCATCGTACTGGCAAATCGGCGTAACCGGGTGCACTTCGCTCAGTTCGTTGATCAGTGCCTCGTATTCCACAAGCCGCTCGGAGCCCGGAATGCCTCGCAGAGCCCAGGTCATTTCGCCGCTGACGCGTGCCCCGGTGTAGTCGGCTCCCAGCGCGCGGCCGTAGCAGTCGCGGAGGCGTTCGAGCATGTCTTCCGGAACGAACATGCCCTCGGGACAATACACGTCGACGGCTCGGAATAGCTCGAAGTCACCGCCCTGATCTTCGTCCGGGAGCCGCACATCCATATCGCTCAACCAGCCCCGCACTTCTTCGCGCGAGGTCGAGTCCACGAAGTAGCCCACCTGCTCTCCCGCGGTTGTGCCGTCGGCCAGGAATTTCGATATGACTTTCTTGCGTTGCTCGTCGTCGTCGTAGATGAGGCACATGTGGGTGCCCTCGGGAAATGAATCGTTGGTCGCTCCCAGAGTGATTTCGCGCCTGGAGGTGAGCATGGTAGGACTCCTTCCTAGCTGTTCTAAGAAAGCATGCCGCACGGCGGTGCCGCGCTGGAAAAGGAATTCGCCCGCGCTCGCGCGTCGTTCCGCGCGAGGCAGACGCGTCGTTTGTCGCCCTACGTGGGGCTTCGGTTCGTCAAGAACTCCTCTGGCTTCACGTAATACGGGTTTCGGAAGACCTGCTCGCCAACGATCACCATCGGGTGCACCCGGTGCACGTTCAGAATCGTGGCACCGTCGAAACGGCGAGCGTCGTACTGGCAGACCGCTGTCACCGGGTGTCGGCTGACCACGTCGTTGACCCGCGCCTCGTACTCCATCAAACGATCGGACCCGGGAATGTCGCGCAAGGCCCAGGACATCTCCCCACTCACCCGCGCTCCAGTGCACCCGCACGCCACGGCTTCGCGATAGGAGGCGCGCAGGCGGTCCAGCATCGAGTCCGGGACGAACTGCCCATTCGAGCAGTAAGTCTCCTGCGCGGAGTGGGCCTCGAAGTGCAGGGTCTGCTCCGCCCCGGGCATCTCGACGCCGAGGCCTTTGAGCCAGTCTTGGACCTGGTCGGGTCGTATGATGTCCGCCAGGTAGACGACCCTCTCTCCAGCGACCAGGCCGCTTTGGAGAAACTGCGGGATGATCCTTCTGCGCTGCGCCTCATCGTCGTAGATGAGGCACATGTGCGTTCCTTCCGGGTAGGTCTCGCTGGTGAAACCCATTGACACTGTTCGCCGATTCTCAGCCATGACTTGATCTCCGTTTCTCGTACCGACAGCGACGCGACGCCGGTCATTCCGATGCGTTCGCTCTGCGCCGCTGAGCGAACCTGTTCCGCGTGCTCTGCGAACTCGATTCCATGTCGCGCGAAGAGATCCGGCGGTGACTCGACCGCACAGGCGGAGCACAACATCGGTGTTCCGCCGCCGGTGCTCCCACCACCGATGAAGCGCGTCCGCATCACTCGCGTCTGGGGCAGGAGCGAGTCGTCGTCGGGTGCATCGCTGCCCGCTTCGAGCAGGAGCACGTTGTTCACGCGCATCGAGTGGGTGCGAGCAACCGAGGCTCCGCCCCGGCCGCCGTCGCCGATGATGGCGGCGAATGGACCGTTCGCTGCTGACACGGCAAGCCCCCCTCGCGTCTCATGGTGAGCTTGCCCGCATGAAAGCAAGCACATCGTCGCATGTCCAGCGAAAAGACAGCGATCGAGCAATAGCTCACGAGAACGAGACGATCTCAACGTCGGATGCGCGAGGCTCCGGCATTCGAGGGTCGCAGCCCTCTCCTGCTTTCGACCCAACGCCGTGAAGGAGAAGCTCCAGTCGATGTTCATTCTCGCCGCGCGCTTCTACGCAGTGGTCCACGCGACGCGAGCGGAAGCCACGCCGCTGCGCCTCGGCAGGTGTCAGGAACGTCATTGCCGATGGATGATCCGGGCTAGGGAAGAACGGCGTACGCCAACGAGAGACCAAGCGCCAAGACAACGACCGCCCACCCACGAACGAGGGCGGGCCCGCGCGCCGACCACCAATCGAGGAGCCCGCGAAAGCGCTCGAGACCGACGAATGGTGTGATGACACCCACCACGATCGTGAAGACACCGAGGATGCGTATGAGTTCGGGAGCGCGAGAGGCGGGCGCTGCGAAGACCAGCGCCACACCCACGAACACGCGCAGGGCTGCCGCGACGTAGAGGCCAACCGGCGTCTGGAAACGCCGCACGAAGTTGAGCAGCCGCGGGGGCGAGGCGACGCCCAGTGTCCCCAAGGCTGCGATCAAGAGGCCGAGGATGAGAGCTACGAGGGTCATTCTGTCCTCCCGAAGCGCGGCCTGACGGATCCACGTCGACGGGCCCGAAACAGCGCTGAGCGAACTCCGCCAATACGCCCGAAGTATGCCGCCGGGGTGGCAGGCACGCCAATCCAAGCGAACTGTCGACAACCGGGGGCCGGGCAGGTATGGGGTGAAGATGATCCTGCTATACAGATCATCGTGTCATCCCCGGTGCTCGACATGGAAGTTGAACCGGACGTGCCGGCCGTCCCTGGTCCGCAGCTCACTCAGCTGAGGGGCGGCGTTCGTGGCTGCTTCGATGCATGACGCCCAGAACTGAAGGGCAGCAACGTTCCGCTTGTGGACGTTGAGCTCCCACTGCCCGGGAAATCGCTTCCAGATCGCGAAGAGCGCACGACGCCCGATGCCGAGGCGTCGGCTCCCGTGCTTGATGTAGAACTCGGCGAGTTGGTGGACGGCAGACCCCGTGGAGGTCGGGCCCCGAACGAGCGCGCACCCTGCGGCGCGGCGCCCGCATTGGATGATGAATGCGTGACGGCCCGGCTCGGACCAATAGAGGTCGAGGTACGGGTAGGAGACCGAGTCGGTGGTAGCGATGGGAAGATCGCCGTGGTTGCCGAGTTCGTGCAGGTATCCGTCGAGTAGCGATCGGATCAGGCCAGCATCCGAGCTGCTCGCCGCCGCGAGTTCGATCAGCGGACCTGGATGGTTCAGCGCCCCGCTACTGCTTGCGGCGCACCACCTGCGAGAAGACGAGAAGACCGGCGCCAAACGCCACGGCCCCGCTCGGCTCGGGGATCGGGTCACTGTTCGAGATGATCCGGCCGCGAGGCCTGCGCGGACCGTAGGGATACTGAGCGCCGGTGTACCAGTTCAGCCATGCAGAGGTCCAGCCCCTCACGCCCAGAAAGCCCACCCGGTGCCGGCCCGAGCGATTGCCGGTGTAGGCATCTGCGTCAGGCGTGAGGCTGACGGCGAAACTCCCGCCCTGATCGATCATCTGCATGAAGAGAGTCGATTCCTGGCAGCCGCCGGCATCGCAGTTCCTGAGGCCGATCGTATCCGCGCTCGATGCACCGGCGAAGCCGACGAGCGAGAAGAGGAGGAGCAACCGGTAAACCGAAGCGAGCTTCAGGGGCCTCATGCGTGTGCCTCCGTCGAGGTGCCACGCGGACGATGCGGCCTTCCCAGTGTGAAGCCGCCCGCCGCGAATCAGAGAGAACAAATCAATGGTGCACCTTCTTATGTGGCGATGTCCACGCAAAAAGTGGGGCGGATGAAGAAAGACGTCCCTCCGCCGCGATCGCGCTCGGCGTCGGGGCGGGTTGGGCAAGCTGGATACCCTTCCTCCCCCAAGGGGCAATCCGTGCGTAGGAGGGCCGACTGCCGCCCGGAGTCGTGAGCCTCACAAGGTCCTCTGCGCGGGTGGGGATCGATGGCAGCGGAGCTACGCGTCGAGGTACGCCGCCAGCCGCGAGCCGAGTGCCAGCAGCGTGAGGCTCGGTGGTCGGCCCCAGGGTTCCGGGATGACCGAGCAGTCACAGACGAAGAGGCCTTCGATTTCGGTCTGAAGGTTCGCGTCCACGACATCGCCGACGCGAGCCGTGCCCCCCGGATGTGCGCCGATCGGGAAAGAGTGGAAGATTCGCTTGGCTCCGGCGTTCTCGAGGATCTCGCTCGCGCACTCCCGGCCTCGCCGGAGTCGCTCTTGATCCTCATGAGAGAAGGTACGACGGACGCGACCCTTTCGGCTGATGGTTCCGTCGATCTCATCGCGTGCCTTCACCATGATCGTGAGCGCCTTTCGGTAGTGGGGCAGCTGATCCAAGTGGAGCCGCTGGGCGGCCGACAGCCAGTACTGGGCGGGGTGCAGCGTCATGTCCGCCAGCATGAATCCCTCGTCGGACGAAAGGACGCCGGCGACCATGGGGTGCTCGCGGGCGGCGTCGATGCCATCGACGGCACCGCTGACCGAGATGACCGGATCGCAGAAGAACCCGCGACCGGCTCGCTCGATGCCGCTCGCTCGAAGCAGTTGAGCTGAGCCGACGCCACCGGCCGCGAGCACGACGACCTCGGCCTCGGCGCGGTGCGTGGCGCCGCTCTGGCGAAACTCGACCGCGCGCACGCCGAGGTCGTCACTCAGGATTCGCGTCACGTTCGCGCGAGTTTCTAGCACGGCGCCGTTCCGACATGCCTCCTGCACGAAGCTGCGCGCATTCCACCGGGCGTTGTACGGCACACTCGTGTCACAGCGCCGCGCATACACGAACTTCTGGATCGGCTCCCAGTCGTATCCGAGATCTCGAGCGCTCTGAAAGATGCGCCTGGCGCGGGGCCCGATCGCCTGTTCGGGTATCGGGGCGATGGGCACCTCCTTGCGAACCTGTTCCACGTACTCTGCGAGCTCGATTCCATGTCGCCTGAAGAGATCCAGCGGGGGCTCGACCGCACAGGCGAAGTACAACATCGAGGTTCCGCCGCTGGTGATCCCCTTGATGATGGGGACCCCACCGCCGATGAAGTTCATCCGCATCACGCGTGCCTGGGTCCAGAGCGAGTCGTCGACGGGTGCATCGCTGCCCGCCTCGAGTACGAGCACATGCTTGCCCCGCAGCGAGAGGGCGCGAGCAACCGAGGCTCCGCCCGGGCCGCTGCCGACGATGATGGCGTCGAATTGGCGGTTCGCTGCTGACACGGCAGGCCCTCCTCGCGCCTCATGATGAGCTTGTTTGGATGAAAGCAAGCTCATCGCCGTGTGTCCAGCAGACGGATGGCGGGCGCGGGATATGTCACGAGAACGCGGCCGTCTCAACGCCGGATTCGAACCGCATTCCCAGCTCCTGAGCTGCGTCTACGGTGCACACCGCACAGATGGCCCGCATCACAGATGCCGATCGCCTGCCGAGCGAGTGCGACTGCTCCGGAGTTGCCGGTCGCGGCGTGACCAGCGGTTGCCGGTTGCCTCGCAACCACCCCCGACGCGGCTTGTCAGCGACCGACTTCGCCCGAGAGCTGCGCATTGCAGAGCTCGCGTGTGACACGGGACGTCACCCGCTGGAGTTCGCCCGCGAGAAGAAAAGGCCCTTGTTTTCAACTCCTTAAGCGGATGCCGTCTGCTGGCACGCCCCTTGCGAAGAGGAGACTCCGGAATCACTGCCCACGTTCGGTACGGCCGGGATCAGGAGTCATAAGTATGAGTTGGAGACGCCCTTTGAAGATGTTCGGGATGCTCGCGCTCGTAGCGCTGAGTTCAGTCGCGCTGGCGAGCAGTGCAAGTGCGGGCTGCGGCTGTGATCACCCGCCGCCCGACTGGACCCTGGTGATGCCGCCCTTCGGATCTCCCGGGAAAGCGATAACGATCAACGCGGACAGCTTCGAGTTCGTTCCGGGGCAGTCCTACGGCGTGAAGATCGGTGGCAAGTGGGTCGTGGCCCTGGCCGAGGCGACCGGATCCATAGTAGTCCCGGTTCAGCCGAACGCGCTCGTCGGTCCGTCAGAGGTCCAGATCGTCGGCGGTGTGCTCGACGTGGTCTATCCGGCGTCGGTCTTTACCGTGATGCCCGTGCCTCGCGCGCTGCCGGCTGTAGACGGTATCTATCTGGCTCGGCACTACGAGATCCCCGTTACGGCGGATGGCACGCTGCTGATTCCGCTGGATGTGGGCGAAGTGCTCGATCCCACACAATTCGCCTTCGCGCTTCCGGCCTTGGAGCTCGCGTTCGGACACGAGGACGTCGTGATCTACAACGCAGACGGCGTCGATCTGACGCTCTTTACTCTCGATGTCGAGGATCCGACCCTGCGTGAGTGGGGTGAGTACTACGGATGGCAGGTGAGCGAGGACGGGGGACTTGGCGGGATGGTCTACGAACCCGCGATCGGCTCACCCGTGGGCCTGCTCAAAGAAGAGAACATGAGTGACATCTTCAGCTACTGGCGCCACGAGTTCTATACCTACGCGGATGCTCATGCCCCCGGTGGCTCACACCAGCTCGGGGCGGGCAAGTTGCATCCCGATGGCACGCGACACGTGGACCACAACCAGCTGGTGATCGCGATCCGGGGACATGAACGGTCCACTGGCAAGCCCCTCGATCCCGGCAAGCTGAAGGCCCACGTCGCCTGGCTGTCCCTCGTGACCCCGGACCCCATCGCTCTGTCGGATATTCTTGGCGAGTTCCAGTACGGGCTCGGCGCCTGGATTCAGGAGATGCCCTCGTCGGAGACGGACTACGACGCAGAGGGCTGGTAGCCGTGCACGGCGGCCGCAGCGTCTCGCTGGTGCTGCGGCCGCGTGGTGATTCCCTGCCGCGGTTGGGTCCGTTCGGACCAATCCGCGGCGCATCCGTTTGCGGGCGGGCGGTCCGCCGCGAGGCCGGGAGGTGAAGACCGCGGCCGATTACTCCGCCTTCTTCCCCTTCTTTCCCCGTAAGAGTCCACCGACGCCGTCGAGGAGGTTGGCGCTCCCTTCGACGCTCTTCTCGAGTCCGCGCTTGACGTCTTCTTGCAGCTGCTTTCCGGTCTCCGTCACCGAGTCCTGCAGCTCGACGCCGGCTTTCCCGAGCGCCGTGAGCTTGCCGCCGAGCTCACGGGCCAGGTCCTGCGGAAGGCCGATACCATTCTTGGCGATCGCCTGCAGGATCGCCTTGGTCACGATCGCCACGAGCTTCTCGCCTGGAATCCCGTTCTCGCTGCCCGAACCGATGTTTTGCAGCCGAATCTCCGGCACCTCGACCGACAGCTCACTCAGCTTCGCACCCAGCGCCTCGAGGCGCGTGTGCGCCGTGATGTCTCGAATCACCAGCTCTTGGATGATGAATCCACGCCCCCCCTCGCTCGGCGGGCTGGCCGGCTTGCCCTCACCGCTGCTCAGGCGTGAGAGATTGTCGAGGATGACGCCGTAGTTCGTCTTGCCTTCGCTCCGCTCGAGACTGACCTCGATTTCGCTCAGCGCCAGCAACGGCACGACGAGGGGGTCGTCCATCAGGCTGGGGAGAGGGAGGACGACGTCAGCTCGCCCCAGGCGGATGAAGTTCGGCCTCTCGAATCCCGAAGGATTGGAGACCCGCAGCTCCGAGAGACCGAACTCGCCCGAGACAAAGCCGAGCCGCAGCGAGTCGAGCTTGGTCTCGACGCCAAGGGCAACCTCCGCTCCCTTCTCGATCGCCACGGCCACGATGCGGTCGATGTATACGAAGAAACCGGCGAGGCCGATCGCGACGAGGATCGCGGCGCCGATCAGTAGACGCGACAGCAGGCTCATGGGTTCTTGTCCTCTGGTTGCGGAGAGCTTCTTTACCTACCACAATCGGCGCGCCCTGTGGAGCGGGGTCTGCGTGTGTGTCCGTCCCGGACTCTGTCCTGATCTGCCGGGGGCAAGCCCCCTCGGATGTCCAAGGAGCGGCGGGCGGGGCGCGTCTCTCGCTCGGCCGGCTGCTATCGGCTAGGGTGATCCGCCCGGCTCCGGCAGATCGGCTGCGAGCCGAGCCCGAAGAAGGGGAGACCGATGGATCCTGAGACGATCGGAAGCACGGCCCAGCAGGCCGCGGATACCGCCGTGGCGCTGATGTCCAATTGGGGTCTCCAGGTGCTGGGGGCCCTCGCGGTGCTCCTCGTCGGGCGCTGGGTCGCGGGCCTCGTACGCCGCCTGGTGCGGCGTGCAATGGTGAACGCGAACGTCGACGAGTCGCTGATTCCGTTCTTCTGCAGCCTCGCCTACTACGTGGTGCTCATCGTCGTTGGGATCGCGGTACTCGAGCTGTTCGGTATCGAGACCACCTCTCTCATCGCCGTACTGGGCGCCGCAGGTTTGGCCGTCGGGTTGGCGCTCCAGGGCACGCTCTCCAATTTCGCCGCGGGTGTGATGCTGCTGGGCTTCCGTCCCTTTCGCGTCGGGGACTATGTCGAGGTGGCGGGCTCAGCCGGCAGCGTGGCTGAGATCGGCATCTTCAGCACTTCCCTCAACACGACGGACAACGTCCGGGTCACCATCCCGAATTCTGCGGTTTACGGCGAGGTGATCCGGAACTACAGCGCGAACGAGATCCGACGCGTCGACTTGGTGATGGGGATTTCGTACGGTGATGACATTGCTCGAGCGATCGAGATCATCCGCAACGTGCTCGAGGGCGACGAGCGTGTGCTGACCGATCCCTCACCGCAGATCGCCGTCAGCGAGTTGGCGGACTCCTCGGTCAATCTGGTTGTGCGACCCTGGTGCCAGGGCGCTCAGTACTGGAATCTGCGCTTTGATCTGACCCGGGCGCTCAAAGAGGAGCTCGAGGCCGGTGGATGTGCGATCCCCTTCCCACAGCGCGATCTTCACGTGGTCACGCTTCCCGCAGCCGAGGGCGGCTGAGCATTGCGTACGGGTTTGATGCACAGGGCGCGCTGCGGCGTCTCGAGCCACGCCGACAGCGCTTTAGGAGAGTTGATCATGCGTTTTCATCAGATCGTCGTGCTCATCGTGTTGCTGTCGGCGACCGGAGTCGCGGCGGATACGATCGAACTCGAGAACGGCGACAGGCTCGAGGTGACGGTGATCGAGGAGCGCGATGAAACGATCATCGCCGAGCACATGCTCTTCGGTCGAATCGAGATTCCGAAGTCTGCCGTGAAGCCCCCGCCGCCGCCGGAGTCGGAGGTGCCGGGCATCTTTGGCAGCGACATCCTGCGCGGCTGGACGCGCAGCCTGGGCGCCGGTGTGTCGGGTGCGAGCGGCAACTCGAAGGACGCGAGCTTCAATACCTCGCTCAAGATCGGCCGGAGCGCCGAGACGTTCCGTGGCGCTTTCGATGCCGGCTATTTCTTCGCCACCAAGGACGGTGACAAGACGACCAACCAGTTCAACGCAGACTACCGCCACGACTTTCTCTTCCGCGATTCGAAGTTCTTTCTGTTCGGAACCGCCCGCTATGACTACGACCAGTTCCAGGGCTGGGAGAATCGCATCGCGGCGAGTGGCGGTGTCGGCTACGACTTCTACAAGCGCGAGAAGTTCGAGTTGCGGGGCAATCTGGGTGCCGGCTTTGCCCGCACGTTCGGCAGTGAGCGGAGCTGGAGGCCGGAGGGCGTCGCGGGCGTGGCGCTGGTATGGCGCATCACTGAGGGGCAGAGCTTCCATCTAGATACGACCTACTACCCGAACTTCGACGACCTGCCCGAATTTCGTCTGCTCTCGAACGCCAACTACAGCATCGGCATTGGGCGGATCGAAGGGTTGAACCTGAAGTTTGGGCTGAAGAACGACTATGACTCGGTAGCGACGGGCGAGAACAACAATCTGAAGTACTACGGCAATCTCGTCTACGAGTTCTGACCCGCCGAAGCCGTTGGGATGCGGGCGGGCTGCGGAATCCAGCCGCTATCACGATTACCGGTGGATTGAATCAACGCCCGGCACCGTTGGCTCTCCAGATGAGAGGAATCACGCGTGGCCGACAGCGAGACCGCCAGCGCCAAGAAGTACCAAGCCGACATTCCAGCGAGGAATGAACCATTCTTCCTCAAGGGGTCGAACAACTACGATTGGGGCATGAAGAACCGCCTCGCCAACATCTTCGATGCCGACTCTGGTCGGACCGTGATGTTGGCCTTCGATCATGGCTACTTCCTCGGTCCGACCAGCGGGCTGGAGCGCATCGATCTGGACATCGTGCCGCTGACTCCATATGCCGACACGCTGATGCTCACGCGCGGAATCCTGCGCAGCAGTATCCCGCCCACGTACACTGGTGGCATCGTGCTGCGCGCCAGCGGCGGCCCGAGCATTCTGAAGGAGCTCTCGGACGAAGAGATCGCGCTGAGCATCGACGAGGTAATCCGACTGAACGCTGCAGCGATGGCGGTGCAGGTCTTCGTCGGCGGTGAATTCGAGACCCGGTCGATCCACAACATGACTCGGCTCGTAGACCTGGGGAATCGTCATGGCATCGCTACGCTCGCTGTTACAGCGGTCGGCAAGGACATGGCACGTGACGCGCAGTACATACGTCTCGCGACGCGGATCTGCGCCGAGCTTGGTGCGACCTACGTCAAGACGTACTACGTGGAGGATGGCTTCGAGTCGGTAACCGCCAGTTGTCCGGTACCGATTGTGATTGCTGGCGGCAAGAAGCTGCCGGAGCGGGAGGCCCTGCAGCTCGCGAATCGAGCCGTCGAGGCGGGAGCGTCGGGTGTCGACATGGGTCGGAATATCTTCCAGGCCGAGTGCCCTGTGGCGATGATTCAAGCGGTTCGCAAAGTGGTCCACGAGGGAGCAGCGCCGCGGGAGGCGTTCGAGTTCTATGAGACGACGCGACGGGAGAGCGGAGTAGGCTGAGCGGCTTCGAGTTGTCGGGGCTCCTGGGTTCTGACGCTCGCCACTCTGCCCGCAAGGCGGTGATTGGAGCAGCGGGATGGAGAACCGATGGCGCGCCGAGGAAGCCGAAGCCTTCATCGCTCGCTACGCGGAACGATGTGATCGCGACCTCGCGCTGCGTACCTATTCCAGCCGCCTGATCGGAGCCGAGCGTTCGCTCGTGCTCCACGGCGGTGGCAATACCTCTCTCAAAGGAGCGGCGAGCGATGTCTTCGACCAGCCGGTCGAGG
Organism: Deltaproteobacteria bacterium; assembly: GCA_029261835.1. Classification (GTDB taxonomy): domain Bacteria; phylum Myxococcota_A; class UBA9160; order UBA9160; family UBA4427; genus JAJDAO01. The sequence goes on from JAJDAO010000016.1 coordinate 103,473, forward strand.
CGATCTTCGTCAAGGCTTCCGGAGTCGATCTCGCCCGGATCGAGCCCGAGGAGCACGTCACGTTGGAGTTGGCTCCTCTGCGTCGGCTACGTGCTCTGGCGGGGCTGGGCGACCAAGACATGGTGGGCGAGCTGCGGCGCCGCCTCTTCGACCAGCGTGCACCCACACCTTCAATCGAGACTCCTGTGCACGCGTGTCTGCCCGCGCGCTTCGTCGATCACACGCATGCGGATGCGGTACTGGCACTCTGCAGCCAGCCGGATGCCGAGGACCATCTGCGCAAGGCGCTGGGTGACGAAGTCGTGATCCTGCCGTACGTGAAGGCGGGTCTGGAGCTGGCCGCGCAGGTGGCCGATGCCTGCGAGGTCAACCCGGACGCACGAGCGATGGTCTGGCTGCGCCACGGGATCGTCACCTGGGGCGGCACGGCACGCGAATCCTATGATCACATGATCGAGCTGGTTTCGGCGGCGGAGCGTTATCTGGAGCGGCGCGCAGTCGTTCGCGCAACGCCGTCGGCCGCCACTTCACTGGAAGTCGCCCGGCGGCGGCTGGTCGACGTGGCACCCCGCGTGCGCGGCCTGCTCGCCGCCCGCAGTGACAGTGCGGATCGCCCGTGGCGCCGGGTCGTGTTGCGTTCCTTGGTGGAGCGTACGGTTCTGGACAAGCTCGACGCGGAGGGAGCGCATTCACTCTTCGTTTCGCCACCCCTTACCGCTGATCACCTGATTCGAACGAAGCCGCTGCCCGTCTGGATCGAGGCTCTGGATTTCGCCGACGACGAGCGTCTGTGCGCGCAACTGCGCGGAGCCGTCGAGCGCTACGCTGATGGCTACCGCGCCTACTTGTCTCGACATGCCGCACGTATGCCCGCCGGTGTGGAGGCCTTCGACCCTTTGCCCCGTGTGTTGCTGATCCCCGGGCTCGGTGCGATCTGTGCCGGTAGTGACGCGGCGGCCGCGGATACTGCGCGCGATATCACGGCTCAAACATTGGACGCGAAGGCGCGCATTGCTGCCATGGGCTCGAGCTTCGAGGGCCTCTCAGAGGAACAGCTGTTCGACATGGAGTACCGGTTACTCCAGCACGCCAAGCTGGACGATTCGTCCGGTCTCCCGCTGGCTGGCCACAGCGTGCTCGTGACTGGGGCAGCTGGGGCGATCGGCTCTGGTATCTGCGCCGGGTTGCTGGCTCGGGGTGGGCATGTTGCGGTCAGTGACCTGCCCGGTCCGAGTCTGGATGCCGCGGTCGAGCGTCTCGAGGAGCAAGCGCCGGGCCGCGTGATCGGTGTGCCGCTGGACGTCACCGACGCTCAGTCGGTGGCCTCCGGCTTCGAGACAGTGAGTGCCACCTGGGGCGGAGTTGATCAGGTGGTCATCAACGCCGGACTGGCCCACGTGGCGAGCCTGAGCGAGATGGACCTGGAGCGCTTCCACCTGATCGAGAGAGTCAACATCGATGGGGCACTCCTACTCCTGGCCGAGACGGCGCGGCATCTGGAACGCCAGGGGACGGGAGGCGATGTCGTATTGGTTTCGAGCAAGAACGTGTTCGCGCCAGGAGCCGGCTTTGGTGCCTACAGCGCGACCAAGGCGGCCGCGCACCAGCTCGCACGGATCGCCAGTCTCGAGCTCGCGAGTGGTGACGTCCGCGTAAACATGGTTTCGCCGGACGCCGTATTTTCTCATGGCGCACAACGCTCCGGGTTGTGGGCCGAAGTGGGGCCGGATCGCATGAAGGCGCGTGGTCTCGACGAGGCAGGCCTGGAAGAGTACTACCGCGATCGCAATCTCCTGAAAGCACGCATCACGGCCGATCACGTGGCGAACGCCGTGCTCTACTTCCTGACGCGGCAGACTCCGACTACGGGTGTGACGCTCCCGGTCGATGGCGGCCTGCCCGACGCGACGCCGCGCTAGCGTTCATCTCGTGAAACCGGACCGAGTCAGAAGCCCAGCGACTCACCCGGGCTAGAGAGGTTCGGGCGCGTCCAGCCCTCGCCCCGCTGAATCGAAGATCGGAAATGTCGCCCAGCCCCGGCGCTGCACGAAGAGCTGCAGCGAGACGCCGAGCACACCCAGACCGTAGAGCACCGATCGACGAAAATTGATCGAGGACGCTTCCTCGAAGTAGGCCGCAGGGCAGCTGACCTCCCCGATCGAGAAACCGGCGTGGATGATCTGGGCCAGCATCTGGTTGTCGAAGACGAAGTCGTCCGAGTTCTCGAGCAGCGGAAGGCTCTCCAAGACTTCGCGCGTGAACGCGCGATAGCCGGTGTGATACTCCGACAGCTTGGCGCTGCAGAGCAAGTTCTGGATGGCCGTCAGCAGCCGATTGGCGACGTACTTGTAGAGCGGCATGCCTCCCGCTCTCGCTCGTCCGCCCAGGATTCGAGAACCCAACACGGCGTCGAACGGGCCATCGGTCAACATGCTGATCATGGCCGGTAGGAGCTTCGGCGTGTACTGGTAGTCGGGGTGAAGCATGACCACCACATCGGCGCCGAGGCGTAGAGCCTCTGTGTAGCAAGTCTTCTGGTTGCCCCCATAGCCGCGGGTGCTCTCGTGGACCAGCGTGCGCAGCCCGAGGCGTCGAGCTACCTCAACTGTTTCATCCGGACTGGCGTCATCCGTGACCACAACATGGTCCACCAGATCGAGAGGGATGCCTCGGTAGGTCTTCTCGATGGTTCGGGCCGCGTTGTACGCGGGCATCACGACCACGATCTTCTTGTCGTGAAACAAAGCCGCTCGCTCCTCTCCCGGGCAAAGCAATATCTCTCAGAATGCCAGCTGAGCTTTTTCCGTCGGAGGAGTATAGACTGGAAGCGAGCGAGCCCGCCCGGGTGGCGAAATGGTAAACGCGGGCGACTTAAAATCGCCTGGCTTCGTGCCGTGCAGGTTCGAATCCTGCCCCGGGCACCAACCGGTGCCCCGATCCGAGCGACCCAGCTTGGGACCGGCTAGCTGTCCTGCAGGGTTACTACCCGCTGGCGGACTTCGGCGCTCTGGAGCAGCTCCTCCAGAGCGTCGTGGTCGAGCAATGTGGTGCGCCGGTAGTGCAGGCCCGGCTCTTGGATTTCGACGCGATAGATCTCACGGGTGCCCGCGAAGACCTGCCTGATTCTCAGGTATTGATCGGGGCCGCCGGCCAGGATCTGGTCGCGCAGCGAGTCGACGATGCGCTGGCAGCGATCGAAGCCGTGCCCCAGCTGACCGAAATACGCCGCCTCGGGCCCCCGGCCTCGGTGACTGAGCTTGTACGCGCCGTGCGGCTTCATAGGCATAACCGAAGTAGGATACCGGCTGGGACCTATCTCACAAACCCAGAAGTTCGAATCGAGCCCGAGCCGCCGCCGCCATGCGCGATCGGCGTCAGTCGCTTCTGATCAGGCGTGGCGATGGATTCCGGGCCGGAGCTGAGGAACGATTCGCTCGATGCGCTGACGTCTCCGCAGTCGTTCCCGCGAGAGGAAGTCGGCGATGGCGACCATCGCGCGCGCCGAGGTCGGCTCTGAGAACTCGAGACCGAGGCTCGACTCTTCGAGGGCTTGGGGGAGTGAACACAGCGCGCTGGGGGCGGTTGTCACCTTCGACCAGGCGACGCGGCCGGCCAACGATACCCGCTGGCCTCTCGCAAGTGTGAGCTCGATGCGCACTTCGGTGCCGGGGGAGACAGGCCGGCTGGTGAGCACGCGCGCTCCGCTTCGGGAGAGGCCGACGCAGATGGCCCGCTGGCGGTGGAGGTGGCTCCCGCCCCCATCGACGTCGATGGGGGCGATCTGCGCTGGCAGACTGGTCCGAATGCGCGCGTTGTGCCGGCTCCCACCGCTGGTACGGGACATGCTGCCCTCCTTCTCGTCGGAATCGTCGACAGGCGGGCCCGGGATTCGCCCGCACCCTGTTACATCGGCGGACACCTAGCGGCAGCTTGAGCGCAGGATTGCGGCAAGGGCGGAGCCAAGTAGCGGCTCGCGCAACCCGTTCTGAGGGAGTCGGACCGGCGGGAATCGGAAAGTGGGGGTCTCAAGCCGTTGGGGCGGCGCGACGAATAGACGAGCGAGATCGTTCGTGTCGGGTCAGACAGCCAGATCCCCGCACGCCGATCTGCCGGAGTCCGCCTTGCCGGGAGAGTGCCAGCTTAGTTTGACCAGTGAGCTGCGAGAGCAGCTCGGCTTGGGAAGCGACGAATCTCTTCGCGTGATTCACAGCGCCGGGCGTGTGCTCACGCTGGAGCGCTCGGGCGGGACGGGCGTTGTTGCCGTTCCTTGGGATCGGGATCTCGTCTTGACGGCCGACGTGAGGTCGTTCTCGCTGGCCGACGTGCTGAGCTCGATCCACTCAGCGAGCAAGTCGGGCTTCCTGCTCTTTCTCCACGGCGAGCACGAGAAGTCCATCTATCTGCACCGGGGCGAGGTGGTCTTCGCTACATCGAATCAGCAGGTGGATCGGCTCGGGGAGTCGCTGCTTCGGTGCGGAGAGATCAGTCTCGAGGAGCTGCGCGAAGCAGATCGTCGCTGGACGCCCACCGCCCGTTTCGGCAAGACTCTGGTCGAACTCGGCATCCTGACGCCCCGCGAGCTGTGGAATGCGGTCAAGAGTCAGGTCGAGGAGATCGTACGCACCCTCTTTGCCTACACGGATGGCATGATCCACTTCTGGGAGGGAGACGTACAGCCGGACAACATCGTGCGCCTGGCGCTGCCGACCAGGCGGCTGATCGCCGAAGGACTGCGACGGCGAGATGAACTCTTCAAGTTCTTGGCCGTACTCGAGGACACACACACCCGGTTGCAGCCCGTCGAGGGGATGCAGGCAAAGCTATCGAGTCGCGAGGCGGTCTTCCTGGACGCTCTGACGGAAGAAGAGTGTGGCGGCCGCTTCGCCGAACTCTGTCGGCGGGTTGGGGTGGACCCGTTGTCGGGTGCTCGTACTGTCCAGCTCCTCAAGCTGGTTGGGGCGATTCGGCTGCTGCGTGAAGGCTTGGCCCTCGAATTCCTGGGCGAGGGCGATCTTCGCAGTCATGACGAAGACCTCGTACGTGAGTGCGTCTATGATCACATCAAGCTGCTCGGCGAGCTGACCGCGCCGATCGTCGCGGTCGACGGAACGGAGGTCGTCGGCGAGCGGCTGGGTCGCGTGGTGGAGGAGGCGGCCAGCCGTCACTCCGAGATGCTCAACGGCCTCGTGGTTTCATCCGGCGGAAGCATCGACCCCGAAGAGGTCCTGGCCCGCGCCCTGCGGCTGGCTGGCGATCGCGTACGCGGGGTGAGCGAGGCGCTCGGCGAATTGGTCAGCTACCTGGAATTCGAGCTGAACAATCATCCGAGGATCGAGGGCGCTGACGTCTTCCTCGAGGCGGTCGAGGACCTGCGCGCTAAGCTCGAGCGCTGAAGGCACCCACTCAACCCGTTCTCGGGGAGCTTCATGACCCGTAAGAGCCGGCGGATGCGCGGTGGTGCATCGGGCGGTCTCGAGTACCTCTACGGACTCCACCCGATCGAAGAGGCGTTGCGCGCCCGGCGCCGCGAGCTCCACAGACTGCTGATCCGCCGAGGACCTTCCCGGTCCGAGCTCGAGCCAGCCGTGGGAATGGCTCGTGAGCAGGGGGTCCCCGTACAGCAGGCCGATCTCGAGGAGCTCGCCCGCCTGGCTGGCAGCGGCGAGGCGAACCTGCAGGGCGTGCTGCTCGAAGCCGGCCCGCTTCCGCAGTTGCGGACGATTCGCGAGTTGTGCTGCACCGCCGATGCGCCGGATCGCGGCCGCCGCTTCGTCGTGCTGGACGGCGTCGAGGATCCGCAGAACGTGGGTGCCATTGCCCGGGTGGCCGACGCGGCGGGTGCGAGCGGTCTGGTTCTCGGCCGTGACCGGTCTCCGCCCCTCAGCCCGGCACTCGCCCGCGCCAGCGCCGGAGCCATCGAGTGGCTGCCAGTCGCGCGGGTGGCCAACCTCGTGAGGGCGCTCTCGGAGCTCAAGAGTGAGGGATTCTGGCTCTTGGGGGCGCACCCCGAGGGAGAAGCATCGGTCTTCGAGCTGCCTGACCGATTGCTGCGCGGCGACCTGGTCGTGGTGCTGGGAGCCGAGGGGCGCGGGCTACGCCCCAGTGTCGTCAAGCAGCTCGATCACCCGGTCCGGATTCCCATGCGAGGCCGGGTTGGGTCGATGAACGTGGCGACGGCCGGCTCGGTCGTGCTCTTCGAGCTACTTCGTCGCTCGTCGGCTGAGGCGTAGCTTTTTTCGTCGGTTGGGTCGCTCGTCCGTCCCCGGCGGTTGATGAGGGGGAGCCGTCCGTTATATTCTGCCCGGTCGATTTCGTGCTGGCGTAGCTCAACTGGTAGAGCACCGGATTTGTAATCCGAAGGTTAAGGGTTCGAGTCCCCTCGCCAGCTCCGCCCGCAGTAGCGCATCAGGCCAGGATCGGGGCGCGGGTAGTATAAGAGGGTTGTAGGTAGAGAGTACAGGTAAGAGGCAAGAGGTTAAGAGTGACAGCCCAGGAAGCAAGAGGGCTGAGCGGGGAGCGCGAGTCCGGCGCGGGACGAGCGAGTCGAAACGGACGACAGAATAGACGAGCTGCCTTGGGTTCGGGCGAGCCACCTTTCGAGAAGCGGGATTCGAAAGTGGACGTTGGGGAACCAGGGGAGTTATACGCATTTTTTGACGACGACAGCGATTAGCATCAAAAGTCAAGAGACAGCAGGTATTTGCAGGCGTTCTTGCGGGATCGAAGAGGAGTGGAACGACGGAAACAGCTCTCGATCCGGTCGAGCGCGTCGTCCCGATTCAGCGTGGAGAGGTACCGAAGCGGCCAACCGGGGCAGACTGTAAATCTGCTGGCTTTTGCCTACGGAGGTTCGAATCCTCCCCTCTCCACCACCGGGAAGGTCTGGCGGGTCGGTTCAGTGAGGCGGGCCCGAGGTTTTTGAGAGGTTTCGACAGCCGCTTGACGGTGCGGACGGAGGGTGGCGGGCGGGAATAGCTCAGCTGGCTAGAGCACGAGCCTTCCAAGCTCGGGGTCGCGGGTTCGAATCCCGTTTCCCGCTCCACGCGCCAACGGAGGTTTTGCTCACGTAGCTCAGGTGGTAGAGCACGTCCTTGGTAAGGACGAGGTCAGCGGTTCAAGCCCGCTCGTGAGCTCCACGATTCTGGTGGTGCCGGGCCGATCAAGGGCCGGTGGCCGCATCAGAAAGAGAACGAGAGAAACCGAGAGCGCGATTCGAGAATCAAGGGAGTGAGGAGAGCGGCCGGATACCGCGTGGTCCGAGGGATAGCCAGGGGGATACCGGTCGGTCCACGCTCCTCAGAGAAGGACGAGAAAAGCGATGGCCAAGGCGAAGTTCGAGCGGACGAAGCCCCATGTAAACGTGGGAACGATCGGTCACGTAGATCACGGCAAGACGACGCTGACGGCGGCGATCACGCAGCGCCAGTCCGCCAAGGGCATGGCGGACTTCACTCCTT
>JAJDAO010000017.1 GCA_029261835.1 Deltaproteobacteria bacterium
GCGACAACCGCCAGCCTTGTAAATGTGAAAGAACTCTTTTCGCATTTGATGTTAAATCATCCTGCGGTGAAACGCCCCGTGCGGACCCGCATGCGGGGTGTTGTGGGGAGGGCGGGAGAGAAACCCGCCCTTACCCGATTAGGCCACCAAATTACAACCGTAGTGACTGCGGCACCAGTAAATAGTAGCGCTGGGTAAATAATCTTGGATGCAGAGATAGGACAGTCATAATCAAAAACGATCATTATTTACACAAGACTATTTATAGGCTCATTCGTAATGTTGCCCACGCAGTTACGGGCATATTGTTTTTCTTTGCAGGATTCCATTTTGATTTCTTAATAACCTTGATGACGGCTTGATCGCAATCGCTATATCCACTTGATCTTAATATCCTCGTTTCAATAACGTTACCATCGTTTTTTGATATCAAAGCGTTTATAATTATCTGTTTACCACTACACATATTTCGCCTGTCGCTGGAAAGCTTAATAGCCGATGTTATCGCCTTATATCCTGCTTGTGGGGTTGGCGGCTCATCGTAGTTGTTTAAGCTGAAAGGCAGAATATTGCCTTCTTTTGGATCTGGTAGAGGTGGCGGAGGTGGTGAAAAGTCAAGGTCAGCTTCATCAATAAACTCATTAATATCGGTATCACCTTCAGTTTCAATTGGTATTCGTGGAGAGTTGGGGATTTTCCGCTGTAGGTTTTTCTTATTTAAACTTGCAAGATGTATTTTGGATACTCCAGCATACTGAATGGGATCAAAAATCCCTGATATATCTTTGGGATTAGCAGCTTTATCAACACGTATGCTAAGAATTAGCTGTGGGTTTTCGACTATCTTTGATCTCAAAACTAGTCCAACCTCTTCGGTATAAATAGGTTTATCGTCTAAGAGTATGTAGCCTTCCTGGTTCATTAAAAGAGGAAGGACAATGTTGGGATTAGAATTAATTTCATCTTCGGATACGATTTGAAATCCTCTTAATATGAGATTTTGCCGAACATTAGAAAGAAACTCGTTCATACTTGTAGCAGTGTTTGGTATTGATACAATTGCCCTCTTGTCTAAGAGTTCATAGGTTTTTGAATAATTATTAAATGAGTAAAAGATTCCAATAACAAGGAGAAGGATGGCTACTAAATTAGACTTATTACCTTCTTTTATTGCATCCGAGATTAAAGATATTATTAGGAATCCACCTCCTAAAATAGAACCTAAGAATATCGCCAAAATGGAAGCGCCATAACTAGCCTTCCAATAGAAATATACAAACGCGGGAACGATGCCGAAGAGGGATACCATGCCAATAAATGCAGCAATGATAGCAATAGTATGCTTTTTAGAAACTAATGCTGCTCGTCCTACAAAAGAACAGATAATACCAAACAAGAAAATTCCAAGAATTGGTAATAGTTCTTTAAGGCCAGATATTTGTTCTATGGAGCCTTTCGTTAGACTTGTCAGCCACAATAATTCATATTTTCCTCGTTCGAAAGTTAATGTTACATTTTGCTTTGAACGATTTGTGTTTTCGAACAAAAGCAGGTCTAAGTTAATCTTTACTGTGTCACCACTATAGTTTAATTTAGAAATAGGCATTCGACGAGTTATAAGGAGAGGGTATTGACAAATATAGTCATATTTACTTTCCCATATTTGACCATATTGCGGAGAGGTGATTGTCTCAGTGATCCTACGGACCCTATCTAAATCCTTGTCTTTCTTTAGATCGCATCCAGTGAATAATAATATTAGAATCAGTAACATTTTAAGAGTTCTTGTATAGATTAAATTATTAAGATTTGATAATTGACAGTGTATCATGTTACATTTATCTATTGAAATTTTCATCCTTCTTCCTCCTATGTACATAAAAGTCAGACAAATTATTTCTTAGTGGTTATTAATTTTAATGATATTTCCTTGGGAAAAAATGGGTACATTTATACCCCGCCAAGGCATATAGGTTACAGAGCCTCCCCGAAGTTCGATAACTCCAGACTCGATTAATTGTTTTAGCGTTTTTATAAATTCAGTTCCGTGAGTATGTTTATCAATATCATTATTTTGTTCATCCCAAATTGATGATAGCATGTCAGTGATTTCTTCGCCAGATGCGCAGGCACGTATTTCTTTTTCATACATCATAATATTCTCCTCCTTTTGACATGTTATTCGTTGGTTATCAAATTGGTTACAGATCATTTCATAACTTATACCTAGTTTTAATAAAAGACTACCCCCGACACCATCTTTTTCATTAATTAACGCCAAGAGCAAATGCTGTGATCTTGTAGTATTAGAATTACGAACTTTGGCCTCATGGTTTGCAATCTTCAAAACCAACTCAGCTCGTTTAGTGAGTGGAAGCGGTGCTTTTGAGATCAATCCTTTGCTTTGTTTTATTGTATCTTCGACCTTCTTTGCAATGCCTTTTTGGAGATTATTCAAGAGTCGAGAGGCTCCGCTGCTATCGGCGTGGACTAAAGCTAATAGTATATGTTCAGTGCCAATGTGGTCGCTACCTAATTTGAGTGCTTCATCTTCAGAAATTCTTATGATGTTCAGAGAATTGGCCGAGTAGTTCTTCTCAACTGCGTTTTCCAAAATTTTTTTCTTTTCTTCTGCCGTTAGAAGGAACTTTTGTTGTATTATTTGACGGAGCAGATAAAGAAGTCTGGCAGTGACTGTTCGTCTATCCTGCTCATCTTCTATATTCTTAGTTTCTGACAAACTTTTTGCATTTACATGTGCAGGTTTCTCGAAATCTCCTGGAACGGGTTTTTGAACTTGTCCAAAATCCACCGATGCATCATCTTTATTAGGCGAAAGGTTATAAAATGCTGCTATCTGATTCAAACTCAAATCATAGGTTTCACTTAACTCAGTTGCCTTCTCCAGAGTAAGAGGATGTCTGCTCCCTATCGCTGAATTAATTTTCTTTAATTTCGGAACTATTTGACGAAGCTCAGGATATTTCCATCCATCAGCTATCCATGCAATTACCGTCTCGATTATCTTCTCACGACGACGATACGGTCGAGTAAACGGCAAACCTCCAACATTCTGAGTAAGACGCACAGTTCGAATACTTAAATGTTCTGTCATCAAAGCCGAAAGTTCGTTTAAGTATTTCATTACGTTCTCTGCATAGTCAAGGGTAGTTTTACTCATTGTAATTCTATCTCCCAATAATTTATAACGAGTTTTTCAGACGTTGCGGGATTTCAGAACTCTTAAGTTGCAAAACGGAAGAAACTTCGGAAATGCTCAAAACTCTGAATTCACGCAACAGCCCCGCAATCGACTGCAAAAAAATGGTACGCCCGGCATGGGCATGAAACTAATAGGGTGCAAGTCCCTTATAGGTGAACTCCTGTATTTGTATTTTAAAGTACAGCAACTATTAGCGAAAGGCAACTGCAAAGCCGTGAGGCTTTGTGGGAAGGAAGCCTGTAGCAAAGCAGTGAGCCGACGAACAGAAACGTCATAGAAGGCCGAGTCGATGGGTAAGTTGGCCATTGATAACAAAGCCCTGAGTTCAGTGGATACGGTAAATGGCGCGGTTGTGCTGTGAAAGTTCATGTTCTTATCCGGGGAGATCTGCCTAATCATGCGAGGTTGATTTTGTGTAAAGCCCGGTAGGGCCAACCGGGAAACCAAGCCCAGGCATGTCAGCCTGCTATCAGTTGACATGAGATACGAACCGGATAGCACACACAGAATCTTCATAGCGGCCTGCAAGGTAACTTGTTGGCTCAAGTTAGGCAGAAGTCAGCAGAGGCCATAGTAGCCGAACGCTCGGTTTAATGGCCGAGACATGGTGAAGGGCCGAACATCGCGGTCAAGGAGGAGCATTGTCACGCTCGTCTTGCGACACTTATGCCCGACCGGGCTCAGTCGTTAGCGGCGCGGCGACAACCGCCAGCCTTGTAAATGTGAAAGAACTCTTTTCGCATTTGATGTTAAATCATCCTGCGGTGAAACGCCCCGTGCGGACCCGCATGCGGGGTGTTGTGGGGAGGGCGGGAGAGAAACCCGCCCTT
>JAJDAO010000018.1 GCA_029261835.1 Deltaproteobacteria bacterium
TGATGCCCGGTGACAATGTGGAGATGTCGGTGACGCTGATTACGCCGATCGCGATGGACAAGGAGCTGCGGTTCGCAATTCGGGAAGGCGGTCGCACTGTCGGGGCCGGCGTTGTTTCCGAGGTGATCGAGTAAGCAGGGCGGCTGGCGAGGGACATTCTCAGTCTGCCGAGCGCAGGCGCGTAGCATAATTGGTAGTGCATCGGACTCCAAATCCGGAGGTTGGGGGTTCAAGTCCCTCCGCGCCTGCCAAACTCGACGGTGGTAGCAGTAGAGATGGAGACGAATCCGGCGAGCTGGATTAGAGACACCCGTCAGTACATGGCTGAGGTACAGGCGGAATACAAGAAGATCACATGGCCTCCGCAAAAGGAGGCTGTGGCCGGCACGATAGGCGTGGTGGCCATCGTGGCGGTAGTGACATCCGTGCTCGCAGTGGTGGACTTCATTCTCAGCCGAGTGATGCAGTACTGGTTGCAGTAGTCACGGCTGCGGTGCGCCGTCGCACGAGAGCACTGGGGGTCGGATGGCGAAGAAGTGGTACATAGTCCACACGTATTCAGGTCAGGAGGCTCGCGCGAAGCAGGCCCTGCTGGAGCGGGTCGCCGCGCTCGGACATGACAACGAATTCGACGAAGTCCTGATTCCCGAGGAAAACGTCGTCGAGATGGTCGGGGGGAACAAGCGGACATCGAAGCGGAAGTTCTTTCCCGGCTACATCATGGTCCACATGGAGCTGAACGACAGGACCTGGCACGTGGTGAAGGGGACACCGAAGATCACAGGTTTCGTCGGCAATGCGACTGACCCGCCCTCGATTTCTGAAGACGAGGTCGCTCGCATGGCCCAGCGGATGAAGGAGGGCGCCGCGAAGCCCAAGCCGCTGATCAAGTTCGATGAGGGCGAGGGAGTTCGAGTCATCACCGGCCCGTTTGCGAATTTCTCTGGCTTCGTTGACGAGGTGATGGAAGAGAAGGAAAAGCTGCGAGTGATGGTTCAGGTCTTCGGACGAGCGACGCCTGTGGTGCTGGACTACGCGAGCGTAGAGAAGGCCTGAGGGAGCGGAAGTGGCCAAGAAAGTCATCGCAATCGTGAAACTTCATTGTCCGGCCGGGCAGGCGAACCCCGCTCCGCCGGTGGGCCCCGCGTTGGGTCAGCACGGTGTCAACATCATGGAGTTCTGCAAGACATTCAACGCGCGTACACAAGACCAAGCAGGATTGATCATTCCGGCGGTCATCACCATATATGCAGATCGCAGCTTCACCTTCGAGCTGAAGTCGCCGCCCGCGGCTGTGTTGCTGAAGAAGGCGGCGAAGATAGACAAGGGATCGGGTGAGCCGAATCGAACCAAGGTAGGCACGGTCAGCGATGCGGACTTGGCGGAGATTGCCGAGATCAAGAAGGAGGACCTCAACGCCTGGGACGTCGAAGCCGCGAAGAAGATCATCGCGGGGACGGCACGGTCGATGGGTCTGGAAGTGGAGGGCTGAGCGACGTGGCTAGGCACAGCAAGCGGTACGCGACTGCCGTTCAAGCGATCGACGTGATGAAGACCTACAGCCTGGAGGAGGCCCTGGAGGTGCTCAAGGGGCTGCCGCAGGCGAAGTTCGATGAGAGCGTGGACATCGCGATCAACCTCGGAGTGGATCCGAAGCACGCTGACCAGATGGTCCGTGGAGCGATCGTGCTTCCGCACGGTATCGGCAAAGACGTGCGTGTTCTCGTCTTCGCGAAGGGTGACAAAGAGCACGAGGCACGCGATGCCGGCGCCGACTTCGTGGGCGGGGATGAGTTGGCCAAGAAGATCCAGAACGAAGGCTGGCTCGAATTCGACCGCGTGATCGCCTCACCGGACATGATGGGCGTGGTCGGCAAGCTGGGGCGTGTGCTCGGCCCGCGCGGCCTGATGCCCAATCCGAAGCTCGGGACGGTGACACCGAATGTGGGGCAAGCGGTGCAGGAGCAGAAGGCCGGCAAGGTGGAGTATCGCGTCGACAAGGCAGGCATCATTCACTGCGCGATTGGCAAGCGGTCCTTTGACCTCGAGAAGCTCTGGCAGAATGCCTCGGCCCTGATCGAGACGATCGCGAAGGCCAAGCCCCCCGCGGCGAAGGGCACGTACATGAAGAAGATTGCGGTTTCGACAACAATGGGGCCCGGACTCAAGGTGGATCCGAGCTCGCCCTTGTCGCTGGACGCCGCGTAGCGTCAGAGGTGCGGACTCGTGCTTACCCGTGAGCAGAAGAAGGAAACGGTCGCGACCCTGGCCGAGAAGTTCTCCCGCGCGACGAGCGTCTTCGTCGCCGACTATCGCGGCCTCGCCGTGGAAGATGTCAACGAGCTGCGCGGTCAGTTGCGGAGCGCGACTGAGGGGGAGAGTGAGTACCAGGTAACGAAGAACTCGCTGCTGCGTCTCGCTTCCGAGGGCTCGGGCGTTGAGGCGCTGAAGGAGCACTTCGTGGGTCCGACGGCCATCGCCATCTCCTACGGCGATCCGGTGAGCATGGCCAAAGTCCTGGTCAAGTACGAAAAGGATCACGACGTCTTCGAGATCAAGGGAGGTCTGTTCGAGGGGAAGACGCTCGCGAAAGAGGAAATGGCCAAGCTCGCGACGTTGCCCAGCTTGCAGGCTCTGCGGGGGCAGCTCGCCGGCTTGTTGCTGGCGCCGGCCGGAAAGCTCGCGCGCTTGCTGAAGGAACCGGGCGGTCAGTTGGCTCGGTTGATGGAGGCCCGCAAGGGCTCCTTGGAGGAGTAGCACCCAAACGGAACGGGTGAACTGGCGGCGAGTGCGCCAGGGCTCGGGGCAGCGAGGGTGTAGTTGGAAGTGCAGGCTCGGAGCAAGAGCCGATCCGGCTGGGTTCTGGACTGAGGACAGGCGGGAGGAGGTCGTTCTGGCGAACTCCGCATTCATCACCGCCGCAGACAAGAAGGGTTGAAGGTAATGGCCGATCTGAACGAAATCGCAGAAACGCTCTCTGGCCTCACGGTCATGGAGGCCGCAGAGCTGGCAACGCTACTGGAGGAGAAGTGGGGCGTTTCCGCTGCTGCTCCGGTGGCGATGGCGGCCGTGCCGGGTGCGGGAGCTGGCGCGCTGGACGCGGCAGTGGAGCAGACGGAATTCGACGTGGTTCTGACCTCGTTTGGTGACAAGAAGATCCAGGTCATCAAGGAGGTTCGCGCCATCACCGGTCTGGGTCTCAAGGAGGCGAAGGCGCTGGTGGAAGAGGTTCCGAAGGCACTGAAAGAGGGTGTCGACAAGGACGAGGCGGAAGAGATCAAGAAGAAGATCGAAGAGGCGGGTGGTCAGGCTGACGTCAAGTGAAGCCCGGCAATTCCAGGCGAGTGCGTCGTCATGCTTGGCGAGCGCACCCCGTATCGTCGTGGCCGGACGTAACACCAATGCGTGTGATTGCGGCTGGCAGGAGGGCAACTTTTAGTCGTGCCTGAGTTCACATTCTCTGACTTCGCGCCTCGGCTTCGCAAGTCGTTCTCCAGGATTTCTCGGATCATCGAGATCCCGAATCTACTGGAGATACAGAAGGCCTCGTTCGAGCGCTTCCTCCAACCCACGATCGAGATGGAGAAGCGAGAGAACGTCGGGTTGCAGGCCGTGTTCAACTCGGTCTTCCCGATCAAGGACTTCAACGACACCGCTTCGCTCGAATTCGTCGGGTACACACTTGAGCAGCCGAAGTACGACGTGCAAGAGTGCTTGCAGCGCGGGATGACCTATGCGGCCCCGTTCAAGGTGACCATTCGCCTGGTGGCTTGGGATGAGGCGGATGGGTCGCAGGCGATACGCGATGTGAAGGAGCAGGAGGACTATTTCGGCGAGATTCCGATCATGACCGACAATGGCACCTTCATCATCAACGGCACCGAGAGGGTCGTTGTCTCGCAGCTCCATCGCTCGCCCGGCATCTTCTACGACACCAGCATTTCGACGACCGTCAGCGCCGCGGGCAAGAAGATCTACTCTTGCCGGATCATTCCTTACCGGGGCTCGTGGCTCGATGTCGAGTATGACCACAAGGACTTGATTTTCTCCAGAATCGATCGGCGTCGCAAGATTCACGTGACGGTGCTCCTCAAGGCACTCGGATACATGCCTGAGGAGTTGCTCGAGTACTTTTATCCCAGCGAGATGATTCGCTTCGACGGGAAGAAGATCTTCAAGAAGGCCGATCCCGACAGTCTGGTCGGGCAGCGCTGCACGAAGGAGATCAAGGACAGCACCGGAACAGTCCTCGTCCGAAAGGACAAGAAGTTCACAAAGGCTGCGGTGCGAAAGATCAAGGCTGGCGAGATCGAGTGGCTTCCGATCGGCGTCGAGGACTTGATCCGGGAAGATGCTGTCAAGCGAGTTGCGCCCGTTGACATCGTCGATGAGACGACGGGCGAAGTCATCATCGAGTGCAATGAGGAGCTTACTCAGGTCCACATCGACGACTTGAAATCTCGCGGAATCAATGAGTTTCCGCTGCTCTTCCTCGATCCACTGACCACCGGCACTGCTCTACGCGACACTTTGTTGGCCGACAAGACGCTGACGCAGGATGAAGGAATCATCGAGATCTATCGGCGGTTGCGTCCAGGCGATCCGCCGACGCTCGAGACTGCGACGAATCTGTTCAACAACCTGTTCTTCAATCCCGAGCGCTACGACCTCTCTCGTGTTGGCCGCCTGAAGGTCAACCACAAGCTGGAATTCGACAGTGAGGAGCGGGTCCCCTTCAAGGCAAACACCAGGGCGGGCGGCGAGGAGATGGTCCCGCTTGGCGACTTGTCGACGCTGCGTCGTGATGATGTGCTGGCTGCGGTCAAATACCTGGTAGAGCTGAAGAACGGCACGGATGCCAGCAAGCGGGTTGACGACATCGACCATCTCGGCAACCGGCGAGTTCGCGTCGTAGGTGAGCTGCTGGAGAATCAGTATCGCATCGGATTGGTACGCATGGAGCGAGCGATCAAGGAGCGCATGTCGCTCCAGGAGATCGAGACGCTGATGCCGCACGATCTGATCAACTCGAAGCCGGTCTCCGCGGTCATCAAGGAGTTCTTCGGGTCGAGTCAGCTCTCACAGTTCATGGATCAGACCAATCCGCTGTCGTCGGTGACTCACAAGCGCCGCCTGTCGGCTCTCGGGCCGGGTGGCCTCACGCGTGAGCGCGCGGGGTTCGAGGTGCGTGACGTCCACCCGACGCACTACGGGCGAATCTGTCCGATCGAGACGCCGGAGGGGCCGAATATCGGATTGATCGCTTCGCTGTCGACGTTCGCGCGGGTCAACGACATGGGCTTCATCGAGACACCGTATCGGCGCGTAGAAGACGGTGTTGTCTCCGAGGAGGTGAGGTTCCTTTCCGCGCTGGATGAAGAGCGGATGGCGATCGCGCAGGCCAATGCACCGCTGGCGGAGGATGGCCGCTTCGAGTTGGACCGGGTGTCGGCCCGCAAGCAGGGTGAGTTCGAGATGGTCTCACCGGACGAGATCGACATGATGGACGTGTCGCCAAACCAGCTCGTTTCGGTGGCCGCTTCGCTGATTCCGTTCCTAGAGAATGACGATGCGAACCGCGCCTTGATGGGATCGAACATGATGCGCCAGGCGGTGCCGCTGCTGCGTACGCAGGCCCCGTTGGTCGGTACGGGAATGGAAGCGGTCGTAGCGCGAGACTCTGGTGTGACCGTCGTCGCCAAGCGTGATTGCGTGGTCGAATCGGTCGATGCGAGCCGGATCGTACTGAAGCCTGAAGAAGACGATGTGGTCGGTTCCAACGTCGACATCATCAATCTCATCAAGCATCAGCGCTCCAATCAGAACACGTCGATCAACCAGCGACCCATCGTCAATCCGGGTGATCGAGTCAGGAAGGGGCAGGTCATCGCCGATGGACCGGCCACCGATCGCGGTGAGATGGCGCTCGGATGCAATGTCCGGGTCGCCTTCATGCCTTGGGGCGGGTACAACTTCGAGGACTCGATCCTGATTTCTGAGCGGATCGTGAAGGACGACTACTTCACATCGATCCATATCGAGGAATTCGAGTGCGTCGCGCGCGATACGAAGCTCGGCAAGGAGGACATCACCCGCGACATTCCCAATGTCGGTGAAGATGCGCTGCGCGACCTCGATGAAGCCGGGATCGTGCGAATTGGTGCCGAGGTTCACCAAGACGACATCCTCGTGGGCAAGATCACGCCGAAGGGCGAGACGCAGCTATCTCCGGAAGAGCGTCTGCTCCGAGCGATCTTCGGCGAGAAGGCCGGGGATGTGAGGGACACGTCCCTGCGTGTTCCGCCCGGCGTGACTGGCACGGTGATTGGCGCACAGGTGTTCTCGCGCCGCGGAGTTGAAAAGGACGAGAGGGCAAAGGCCCTCGAGGATGCTGAGGTCGACCGGCTGCGCAAGGATCAAGAGGACGAGATCCGGATCATCAGGAAGGGCGCCTTCGGTAAGGTTCGCGAGCTCATTCTGGGCAAAGAGGTTGCGAATCGCATCGGCGACGAGCGCAAGGGTGTGGAGTGGCTGAGGGCGGGCGACAGCATCAGCGCCGAGGTGCTCGCGGAGATCCCGGACCGGAAGTGGCGGGAACTCCAGGTGACGGACACTCGCGTCCAGGATCAGATCGACCGCATCTTCGCCAACGTGGAAGACCAGGCGATGGTGATCAAGGCGGTCTTCGATGAGAAGATCGCACGACTCAAGAAGGGAGACGAACTCCCGCCCGGCGTATTCAAGCTCGTGAAGGTCTACGTGGCCATCAAGCGCAAGCTGAGCGTTGGTGACAAGATGGCCGGCCGCCACGGCAACAAGGGTGTGATTTCGCGGATTCTTCCAGAGGAAGACATGCCGTATCTCGCCGACGGTACGCCGGTCGACATCGTGCTCAACCCGCTTGGCGTGCCTTCGCGAATGAACATCGGCCAGATCCTGGAGACGCATCTGGGTTGGGCCGCTCACGGTCTCGGGCTGGCGGTATCGCGGATGGTCGAAGAACGTGTGGCGCCCAGTGGGCTTCGGGAGGAACTGAAGAGGGTCTTCTCGGATGATGAAACCTCCGAGATCATCGACCGGGCCTCGGATGAGGCCGTCCGCTCGATCGCGGAGAACGTGGGCCGCGGCATCCATATGTCGACAGCGGTCTTCGATGGAGCGAGCGAGGCCGAGGTGAAGGCCGAGCTAGATCGCGCCGGTCTGCCACGGTCGGGCCAGATGATTCTCTTCGACGGAAAGACGGGAGCGCCCTTCGATCGTGACGTGACGGTCGGCATCATCTACATGCTGAAGCTGCACCACTTGGTGGATGACAAGATTCACGCGCGCAGCATTGGGCCCTACAGCTTGGTCACGCAGCAACCGCTGGGCGGCAAGGCGCAGTTCGGGGGACAGCGCTTGGGCGAGATGGAAGTTTGGGCTCTCGAAGCGTACGGGGCAGCTTATGGTCTGCAGGAGTTCTTGACCGTGAAGTCGGATGACGTGATGGGTCGTACGCGAATCTACGAATCAATCGTCAAGGGTGACAATACGCTCGAGCCCGGCCTGCCGGAGAGCTTCAATGTTCTCGTGAAGGAGCTGCAGGCTCTCGGTCTCAACGTGGAGATGCTCGAGAAATAGATCGTTCGATTGTGCCGCGGGGAGGTGTTACGTCCCATCTTCCCGAAGCTTTGTGATTTCATAGGAGACAGCCACTTTGCGCGATCTCTACAATCTCTTCGAGAAGCCCAAGGATCCGCTGGCTTTCGACTCGCTAAGGATCTCTCTCGCTTCACCGGATACGATTCGAGAGTGGTCGTTCGGTGAGGTGAAGAAGCCGGAGACGATCAACTACCGCACGTTCAAGCCGGAGCGGGATGGGCTGTTCTGCGCGAAGATCTTCGGTCCGGTCAAGGACTACGAGTGCAACTGCGGGAAGTACAAGCGCATGAAGCACCGTGGTGTCGTGTGCGAGAAATGCGGCGTCGAGGTGATTCAGT
Organism: Deltaproteobacteria bacterium; assembly: GCA_029261835.1. Classification (GTDB taxonomy): domain Bacteria; phylum Myxococcota_A; class UBA9160; order UBA9160; family UBA4427; genus JAJDAO01. The sequence goes on from JAJDAO010000018.1 coordinate 7,980, forward strand.
CCAAGGTGCGCCGTGAACGCATGGGGCACATCACCCTGGCCTCGCCAGTGGCACACATCTGGTTTCTGAAGTCGCTTCCGTCCCGCATAGGCAACATTCTCGAGATCACGCTTCGCGACCTGGAAAAGGTGCTCTACTTCGAGGCGTATCTCGTCACGGATCCCAAGGACACCGAGCTGCTCAAAGGCGAGTTGGTCAATGACGAGCGCCTCGCCGAGCTGCGTGAGCGATATGGGCGAGATGGCTTCGAGTATGGGATCGGTGCAGAGGCGGTGCGGCGTCTGCTCGCTGAGCTGGATGTCGATGCGGAATGTCAGACGTTGCGGGAGGAAATGCGCGAGGCTACGAGCGAGGCGAGGCGCAAGAAGATCGCCAAGCGTCTCAAAGTGATGGATGCATTCCGGGAGTCCGGGGTCAATCGGCCTGAGTTCATGATTCTCGAGGTCATTCCGGTGATTCCGCCTGATTTGCGACCGCTCGTGCCGCTGGACGGCGGTCGATTCGCGACAAGTGACCTGAACGATCTCTACCGCAGGGTGATCAATCGCAACAACCGGCTCAAGCGGTTGCAGGAGCTCAACGCGCCGGAGGTGATCATCCGCAACGAGAAGCGGATGCTTCAAGAGGCGGTGGATGCGCTCTTCGACAATGGCCGTCGTGGGCGAGTGATAACCGGTCCGAGCAAGCGGCCGCTCAAGTCACTATCGGACATGCTCAAGGGCAAGTCGGGTCGCTTCAGGCAGAACCTGCTCGGCAAGCGAGTGGACTACTCGGGTCGCTCAGTGATTGTCGTGGGCCCGGAGCTTCGGTTGCATCAGTGCGGGCTGCCGAACCGCATGGCACTGGAACTGTTCAAGCCATTCATCTACTCGAGGCTCGAGCAGCAGGGATTCGTCACCACTATCAAGGCGGCGCGAAAGATGGTGGAGAACGAGCGGCCCGAGGTCTGGGACATTCTGGCGGATGTCATCAAGGAACATCCGATCTTGCTGAACCGTGCGCCGACGCTGCATCGGCTCGGGATGCAGGCGTTCGAACCGATGCTGATCGAAGGCAAGGCGATTCAGCTGCACCCGCTGGTCTGCGCTGCTTTCAACGCTGACTTCGATGGAGACCAGATGGCGGTGCACGTGCCGCTCTCGGTAGAGGCGCAGATCGAGGCACGTGTGCTCATGATGTCGACGAACAACATCCTGAGCCCCGCCACGGGACGGCCGATCATTGGCCCGACGCAGGATATCGTGCTCGGTTGCTACTACATGACCCGCGAGCGCCCGGGTGCCCTCGGTGAGGGCATGCGCTTCTCGAGCCCGGAGGAGGTTGGCATCGCCTACGACGCGGAAGAGCTCCACATTCACGCGGCGATCAAGGTTCGAGACGGTGATGAACTCGTAGATACGACGACGGGTCGAATCCTGCTGAGGGAAATGGTGCCCGAGGAGATTCCGTTTGAGTTCACCAACCAGGTGATGGACAAGAAGGCACTGGGAGAGTTGATCGACCAGTGTTACCGGCGGCTGGGGAACAAAGCGACGGTCATCCTGGCAGATCGGCTTCGAACTCTCGGATACGGCCATGCGACCAAGGCAGGTATTTCGATCTGTCTCGACGATATGCGGATTCCGCCCGACAAAGCGCGGTTTCTCGATGAGGCCATGACGGAGGTCACGCAGATTCGGGATCAGTACCAGGAAGGTCTCATCACCGATGGGGAGCGCTACAACAAGGTGGTTGATATCTGGGCGCAGGCTACGGAGAGAATCACGGAGCAGCTACTGGACGGAATCGCCACCGAAACTGTGACGGATGGCGAGGGCAACCAGCGCAACGTGCCGAGCTTCAACGCCATCTACATGATGGCAGATTCCGGTGCGCGTGGTTCTGCCCAGCAGATGCGCCAGCTCGCCGGAATGCGCGGTCTGATGGCCAAACCTTCCGGTGCCATCATCGAGACGCCCATCACGTCGAACTTTCGGGAAGGACTGTCGGTTCTGCAGTACTTCATCTCTACACACGGTGCCAGAAAAGGGCTCGCGGACACGGCGCTCAAGACGGCCAACTCGGGCTATCTGACTCGTCGATTGGTGGATGTTTCGCAGGACGTGATCATTCGCGAGCAAGACTGCGAAACGGAAGATGCAGTTGAGGTCGGCTCGCTGGTAGAGGCCGGAGATATCGTCGAACCGCTGGGCGAGCGTATTCTCGGACGCGTGGCGTTGCGGGATGTGCTGGATCCGGTCACCGACGAGGTGTTGGCCCCAGGTGGCGAGGAGATCGACGAAGATCGCGTGCGTGCCATCGAAAGCGCGGGTGTCGAGAAGGTGCTCGTGCGGTCCGTGCTCACGTGTTGCACACGCTACGGCGTCTGTGTCAAGTGTTACGGTCGCGACCTCTCGCGAGGCACCATGGTGAACCTCGGCGAAGCTGTAGGCGTGATCGCGGCGCAGTCGATCGGCGAGCCCGGGACGCAGCTCACCATGCGTACTTTCCATATCGGCGGTGCGGCGACTCGACGTGCCGAGCAGTCTCACGCCGAGGCCGCCAGCGAAGGGCAGGTCCGCTTCCACAACATCCGCGTTGTGAGAGATACCGCGGACAATGAGACCGTCATGACGCGGCACGGCGAGGTGGGGATCGTCGACTCGAGTGGACGTGAGCGCGAACGTCACCCAGTTACCTACGGCGCCACGCTTCGGGTCAGGGAGGGTGCTCACGTCGAGGCCGGCGAAATCCTTCTCGACTGGGATCCCTTTGCCAGCCCGATTCTCTCTGAGGTGAGAGGTTCCATCGAGTTCCATGACATCATCGAAGGGTCGACGATGCAGGAGCAGGTGGATGAGTTCACGGGCGTTTCCTCCAAGGTGATCATCGAGTCGAAGGACCCCGAGCTTAGACCGCGCATTACAATCCGCGCTCTCGATGGCGGCAGCGAGTCGACGTCGCTGCTGCCGGTCGGCGCGTACCTCTCGGTCTCGGAAGGGGAGGAAGTCGGAGCCGGGCAGGTAGTGGCGAAGATCCCGCGCGAGGCCAGCAAGACCAAGGACATTACGGGTGGTCTGCCCCGCGTGGCCGAGCTCTTCGAGGCGCGCAAGCCGAAGGAGTGTGCGGTCGTCACCGAGATCGATGGTGTCGTTGCCTTCGGCCCCGACAGCCGTGGCAAGCGGCGGGTGTTGGTGACCCCGATTGAGGGGGGCGATCCCGAGGAATATCTGATCCCGAAGGGCAAGCACGTGAGTGTTCACGAGGGGGATCGAGTTCGCGCCGGCGAGGCACTGATGGATGGCTCGTCAAACCCGCACGACATCCTGAAGATCAAGGGTGAGAAAGAGCTTGCCTCCTATCTCGTGGACGAGGTGCAGGAGGTCTACCGCCTGCAGGGCGTGAAGATCAACGACAAGCACATCGAAGTGATCGTCAGGCAAATGCTCCGGAAGGTGAAGATCACCGACGCGGGAGACAGCGACTTCCTGCTGGGCGAGCAGGTCGAGCGAAACGCCTTCGTAAGTGCCAACGAAGCCTTGCTCGCTGAGGGACGGGAGCCGCCGAAGGGAGAGCCGCAGCTTCTGGGCATCACGAAGGCGTCACTCTCGACGGAATCCTTCATCTCGGCCGCTTCATTCCAGGAGACGACCAAGGTTCTGACCGAGGCTTCAATCTGGGCCAAAACCGACCGGCTGCGCGGGCTCAAGGAGAACGTGATCATGGGGCGGCTGATCCCAGCGGGGACGGGCCTTGCCCAGTACAAGGGGCTTGGCATCCAGGTCGAGGTCGGGGAGGAGCCGGAGATGCCGGCTCCGGAGTTGGAAGCGGCTGAGGACTCGTTGCGCTCGCCGGGCGGTGAGCAGCCCGACCTGATGGCGAGCGTCTATTCGACGGATCCGGGCCCACTCGACGGGTGAGCTGGGCTTGTGCTGGGGGGGGTAGTCCCCCTCCCGACTGACTGTGGTTCGGGCAGAGGTGTGGTCGATCTCAACATGGCGGCCGGAGTGGTGGCAGATACTCTTCGGCGCAGAGATGGGGCGAGATGCCCGCGGATACGAGCGTTGACAGCGCCCCGCAGGCCGCTAATATGCGGCGGCCTCAGCTCCAGAGACCGCATCACCGCGGTCCGTCACCAGTCGACGAAGGGCTAGCCCGAGATTCCTTCTCCGGTCCCTTCGTTGCTGACAGACGGGTAAGCGGGGAGATGTGTCTCTGGGGTACTTGACTGACGCGAGCGCGTTCCGCGGGAGCGCGAATCGCTGGAGCTATTCGAGCATTCATGCCGACGATTCAACAGCTGGTTCGCAAGGGCAGGAAGACGAAGCAGTCTCGCACGAGTTCTCCTGACCTCGGGAAGTCACCGCAGCGACGGGGTGTTTGTCTGCGCGTCTTTACACAGACGCCGAAGAAGCCGAACTCTGCCCTGCGTAAGGTGGCACGTGTGCGACTGACAAATGGCAATGAGGTGAACGCCTACATACCGGGTGTTGGACATACTCTGCAGGAGCACTCGGTCGTGTTGGTACGCGGTGGCCGCGTCAAAGACCTACCGGGTGTCCGCTACCACATCGTTCGCGGAACGCTGGACGCCACTGGCGTGGAAGGTCGTAATCGCGGCCGCTCGAAGTATGGAGCGAAGCGGCCCAAGTAGCTTGCGGTGAGCGTTCGTGTGAGAGCTTCCGGGGCGTGCCCCCAGACGGGATGATGGAAGATGCCGAGACGGCGCGAAGTTCCGAAGCGTGAGACCCCGCCGGATCCGAAGCATGGCGACCGGATGGTGGGCCGCTTCATCAACGTGTTGATGCAAGACGGCAAGAAGAGCACCGCCGAGTCCATCATCTACGGTGCGTTCGAGGAGATCGAGTCCAAGATGCGGAGCGATCCGCTGGCGATGTTTCGCCGCGCTCTCGAGAATATCAGACCCCGCGTGGAGGTGAAGTCGCGTCGTGTCGGTGGTGCGACGTACCAGGTTCCGGTAGAGATTTCTCCGCAGCGCGCCTCTTCGTTGGCCATGAGGTGGCTTGCGAATTACTCCCGGGCTCGCTCTGGTAAGAGCATGCGAGAGAAGCTCGCCAACGAGATCATCGACGCTGCGAACGAGCGTGGTGAGGGTGTGAAGAAGCGGGAGGATACGCATCGAATGGCGGAGGCAAACAAGGCGTTTGCCCACTATCGCTGGTAGGAGCAGGCCGCCCGCTGATAGGAGCATCGCTCGGGAGCCCAGTTTCAAGCTGGATCGGGGTTCGTGTGGCGGCCAGATGCATCAATGTCGCGTATTGCCCCGTTAGAGAAGATTAGGAACATCGGCATCATGGCCCATATTGATGCCGGGAAGACGACGACCACGGAACGAATCCTCTACTACACCGGTGTCAATTACAAGATCGGTGAGGTTCACGACGGTGCGGCCACCATGGACTGGATGCAGCAGGAACAAGAGCGGGGCATCACGATTACGTCCGCCGCAACCACCTGCGAGTGGAAGGGGCATCGCGTCAACATCATCGATACGCCCGGCCACGTTGATTTCACGATAGAGGTGGAACGATCGTTGCGAGTCCTCGACGGAGCTGTTGCCATATTCTGCGGGGTTGGAGGCGTGGAGCCCCAGTCTGAGACGGTCTGGCGCCAGGCGGACAAGTACGGAGTCCCAAGGATTGCGTTCGTGAACAAGCTGGATCGCGTCGGCGCCAACCTGAACAACGTCGTTCATATGATACGCGACCGGCTGGGGGCCAATCCGCTGCCGCTGCAGATGCCGATCGGTTCCGAGGAGAACTTCGGAGGTGTGGTCGACCTGATCACGAACAAGGCGCTCTACTGGGACGAGGAGAGCCTGGGCGCCAAGTTTCGTGAGGAAGAGATCCCCGAAGCACTCCAGCCTGCGGCGCAGGAGGCGAGACAGGAAGTGGTCGAGGCCGCAGCCGACTTCGACGATGAGCTGATGGCGAAGTACGTGGACGGCGAGCCTGTGTCCGTGGCTGAGCTCAAGAGCGCTCTGCGCAGGGGCACCCTGGCGTTGGAGATCGTGCCCGTACTCTGCGGCAGCGCCTTCAAGAACAAGGGGGTTCAGCCGCTGCTGGATTCCGTCATCGATCTGCTCCCCTCGCCCTTGGACGTGCCGCCGGTCGAGGGCGTGCGGCCCAAGGATGGCAAGGTCGTCGTGCGTAAGGCCGACGATGCTGAACCTTTTGCAGCCCTTGCATTCAAGCTGGCGGCTGACAAGCACGCAGGACACCTCACGTATCTCCGTGTCTACTCCGGGCGGGCAAAGAGCGGTGACATGCTCCTCAATGCGGGACGAGGAAAGAAGCAGCGAATCGGCCGATTCCTGCACATGCACGCGAACAAGCGGCAGGAGGTCGATGAGGTCTGTGCCGGAGACATTGCCGCCGTAGCCGGGCTCAAGGATGTCTCGACCGGCGATACGCTCAGCGCGATCAACGCGCCGGTCGTTCTCGAGTCGCTCGAATTCCCGGATCCGGTAATCTCGATCGCGATCGAGCCGAAGACAGTCGCTGACATGGACAAGCTCGAACAATCCCTCGACCGGCTGGCTCTGGAGGATCCCTCCTTCAAGGTCGCTGCTGACCCAGAGACGGGCCAGACCATCATCTCCGGCATGGGAGAGCTTCATCTGGAAATCATCACCGATCGGTTGCTGCGCGAGTTCAGTGTCGACGCGAACGTCGGGCGACCCCAGGTGGCCTACAAAGAGGCGATCACGAAGAGTACGGTCGTGGTCGGGCGATATCTCAAGCAGATCTCGGGCTCCAGCGACTTCGCCGTCGTCAAGCTCGAGCTGTCGCCCTCGGAACGAGGGGCGGGCTTTGGCTTTGCGAATGAGATCCGTGAGGATGCGGTTCCGAGCGAGTTCATCCCCGCCATCGAGAGGAGTTGCCGGGAGTCGGTCGAGAGCGGGACGCTGGGCGGCTTTCCCGTGGCAGACGTCCACGTCAGGCTCTTAGATGGTGAGTTTCATGATGAAGAGTCGTCGGACCGCTCCTTCATGATCGCTGCTGCGATGGCCATGGGAGATGGCCTGAGAAAGGCCGATCCGGTGTTGCTCGAGCCGGTGATGAAGGTGGAGGTCGTGACGCCCGAGGACTTTCGCGGAGCGATCCAGGGAGACCTCAACAGTCGTCGCGGGCGCATAGGCGGCATTGAGATGCGTGGCAACGCGCAGGTGATCTCGGCCGAGGTTCCACTCTCGGAGATGTTCGGATACGTGAGTGCTGTTCGCTCCATGACACAAGGGCGAGCGAGTTACACGATGCAGTTCTCACACTATGATCGGGCGCCCAACTCGGTGGCAGATGGAATCGTGGCGCGGTAGGGATAGGGCCCAAGGGCTGGCAGAGACGCGGATGAGCAACCGGTAGGATAGGAGAGGACCGTCGATGGCCAAGGCGAAGTTCGAGCGGACGAAGCCCCATGTAAACGTGGGAACGATCGGTCACGTAGATCACGGCAAGACGACGCTGACGGCGGCGATCACGCAGCGCCAGTCCGCCAAGGGCATGGCGGACTTCACTCCTT
>JAJDAO010000019.1 GCA_029261835.1 Deltaproteobacteria bacterium
GGTAACCGTTCACGGGTTTTCTGTTCAATTCTGGAGTAGAATCGCGTCGACGCCCGATGATGGGGTACATGAAGGCACTGGACGCATGCACGAACGCTGAATTGATCGCGGTGATCCTTCGGCTGGAGGAGCGTAATGCCGCGTTGGAAGCGGAAATTGCCAAGCTTCGCAAGAACTCGTCGACCTCTTCCAAGCCGCCTTCCAGTGACATCGTTAAGCCGCCCAAAGCCAAACCCAAGGGGAAAGGCAAGAAACAACGGCGCAAGATCGGTGGTCAAGAGGGTCACCCCAGGCACGAACGGCAGTCCTTTGCAACTGCGGACCTCAGTGATGTCTGGGAATACCATCTGGACTGTTGCCCGGACTGCGGGGGTCGTGTCACACGAGCCGAGGCCGAGGCCCGCGTGGTTCAGCAGGTGGAGGTCATTGCGTCGCCCGTACGCATCGACGAGCATCGCGGTCTGGCCTATTACTGTGGCCGTTGCGAGAAGACGCACTATGCCGCACTGCCGGCAGAAGTGGTCAAGGGCGGACTGGTGGGTCCGCGTCTCACGGCATTGGTGGCATACCTGAAGTGCGGATGTCATGCCTCGTTCTCGACGATTCGGAAGTTCCTTCGCGATGTGATGAAGATCACCCTCTCGCGTGGCCAACTGGCCAAACTGATCCGCAAGGTGAGCCGGGCGCTGCAGGGCGTCTATGATGAACTGCTTGATCGCTTGCCCACCGAAGCGGCGCTGAACGTGGACGAGACCGGGCACAAAGAGAACAAGAAGCGCTTCTGGACGTGGTGTTTCCGGGCGGAACTGTACACTGTGTTCAAGATCGATTCGTCCCGCGGGTCGAAGGTGTTGTTGGAAGTGCTGGGCAAAGAATTCAACGGGACACTGGGCTGTGATTATTTCTCGGCATACCGCAAATACATGAAGGACATGGGTGTGCAAGTCCAGTTCTGTCTGGCTCACCTGATCCGCGACGTGAAGTTCCTGACCACGTTACCCGACCGGGCCACCCAGCGTTATGGCGAGCGGGTGTTGGACGGCCTGCGTCGGCTGTTTGATGTCATTCATCGGCGTGAGACCATGACTGCAGTCGGGTTTGACAGGACTTTGGAGCAAGCCCGTCGTGCTCTGATCGCAGTGGCCCAACGGGCTCCCAAACGCCGGCAAGCCCAGAATCTCGCCAACCGTTTCGACCTTCACGGAGAAGCGTACTTCCGTTTCATCACCACACCGGGCATTGAGCCGACGAACAACTTGGCCGAGCAGGCCATTCGCTTTGTGGTGATAGATCGCCGGATTACCCAGGGCACACGGAGCGAATTCGGTCGCCAATGGTGCGAACGGATCTGGACAGTGATAGCCACTTGTGCCCAACAAGGCCGATCAGTCTTTGCCTTCATCGAACGGGCCGTGCGCGCCCATTTCACCGGTCAGCCGATCCCGTCACTCCTGATCGCCGACCCGTGAACGGTTACAAATGGAGATCGTTGTCGTCGCGGGTCTCGAAGGAGCGGATGAACCAGTATTCCGGAGGGATTCTGGCGTTGAACTCGCCGGCGACGGTCGGTTCAAGAAGGATTCGGTGGCGCAGCACGTCGCATGCAGCGTGAAAACGCTCCCATGGGATACACACGGGCTTAGCAGCCTTTAGCTTGTAGAACCAATCCAAAGGCCCCTGCTCCAAGAGCAGCGACAGGCTTGCAGCAACGTCTTCGTGGTGCGCCTGAGCGGCAACCTCGACGACAAGCCGTTGTTGCGGATCGCCTCGCTTGGGCGTTGGCTGGAACAGGAATCGTATCGCCACGGAGACCGACCTCGGTGGGAAGCTAGCAAGGGTGCGGGACAGATGCTCCCCGCCAGCCTGCACTGCGGCGTGAAGATCGCCGCCGGCAGTCACTCTCAGCGTCGGGTCCGTCGCGTCGGGCACTTCGTCCACGCGATAGGTGAACATGGTCGCGTTCATGAGGCCGTCTCCGGCTCGCCAAAGAACGCCGCTTCGTCGGAACTGACCTCGACGCCCTGCTCAACCGCCACGCGGCCCACGAAGTCCCCACAGCAGGGGCAGGCAGGATTTCGATCTAGTGATATGCCGTACCACCTGAGCACGGTCATTCCGTCGATGTTGAACTCGAGCGGCTGAAGGTCTTCGTACTCCGTGCCCGCCTCTCTCCGGTTCAGCCAGAAATACCATGGCGCCACGAGGTCCTCGTCGAGCGACCTCAGCGTGGTGGGTTTTCCCGCAAGTAGCTGCTGGATGGCGAGCTTGACCACCATGAGGCTAATGGCCGCGATGTCCGTCGACAGGCCGGCCTCGACGGCAACGGGGCGATCGGAATAGGCCAGTCGCTGGGCCTGTTGCGGGTTGGAGACCTCCTGATCCCCTGCCTGCCTGGGAAGAGCCTCAAGGAAGCACTGATAGCACGGCGATTCGCCCGGGCGGACCCTCAACACTTGGCCGCCGTGAGCACGCTGGAAGGCCCCGGCGAATACGCACGGGGTGTTCTCCTCCACGCATACCTTGTTCATGATGACCCGACCCTCTCGGTTGTCGAGCGCAACGATCACCAGGTCACTTGCGCGGATGATCTCGCGCAGAGCGTCTATGTTGTCCCACGACACCTTCGTCTCATGCGTACGGACGTTGGCGTAGGGGTTTTTATCGTGGATCATGTCAGTCATGACTTTGGTCTTGCGCCGGCCGACATCTGAAACGCCCGCCATATGCCGCACCACGTTCGCGACCTCCAGACGGTCGTGATCCATGAGTGTGAAGTTCATGATCCCCAGCTTGGCTAATTCCCAAGTGATGTATGACCCACCGGAGCCCAGGCCCACGATGAATACGCTTGAGTCGGAGAGAACATCTGTCTCCAGCAAGCCCCTGGTTCGCGAATACAGTTCGTCGCGCACGGGCACGATCTGAACGGGTGCATCCTCCCATCGTCCATTCCGCAGCACGTAGCCCCTGGCTGGGACTCCCGCACTCCGGGATGATCCGCTTTTGTGTGCACCGCCCTGCACGTCGTCCGGCGACACAATCACCCTCACCCGGTCACCTGGCTTGCCGATGGTCGAGACATCCACCTCCTGCATGCGCTGGGATACATGCAGGGTGCCTGGGCATGACACTCCCGAACAGTCGTTTCCATCGTTTAGGGCCGTGTAGGCGTCGCCCTGGTCCTTCTCCAGGAACGTCACGTCACTGGTCCGATCTTCGCAGATGAGTCGCTCAACGTATTCGCCGGCGAGGATGATCATGGTGCCGACCTCCTGCCGTGGCCGAAGTGCTCCATGTCTTTGGGCGTCACCGCGGTGACGCGGTCCGTGTCACGGCTAATCGGCCTTCCGTACTCGTCGATCGGGACAATCCTCCGGCTGTTTGGGTCGTACCCGAGCTTCCTGCCGGCGGTGTTACCCCTGTGCATGTCCTGCATGGCCCGCATCACTCGGTCTGTGTCACTTGGCATCTGCTCATCCCTTCTGTCTGTGGCCGTCATCAACACAAAAACTCTGCCAGGTCACGTCCCGTGCGGAGGTGTTGGTCAAACGCTTCGCACCAGAGAATCCCACGGAGAAACACCCAAACCAAGGTCATGGACGCATCCCACTCGGATGTGTAACAGATCTTCACACTGCTGCCGCGGTCACTCGAGTGCGTGTGAAAGGCGTGCGATGTCCCCATCGCGTTGATTGCCTCTTGGCCACCGTGTTTCCACAGTGTCTGGGGCTCGGTGACGTACAGGCCGGGCTGTTGGTGTGGATACTCCGGAGGAACTTGGGCCGTGAGTTTGTATCTGCCAGAGCCCACCGATGTGGACGCCCAGCCCTCGACGTAAATGTCATAGGCTGGGTTGTAGAACTGGAATTGTGGCATTTCGCGCCGGAGAATGGACCTTTCCAGCGCCAAACGGAAACACTGCTTGAGCGACCGTCGGGACATGCTTAGCTATCTCCTTCCTTGCTGGGTACTGGGTCACTCTTTGGCTCAGCTGGATTCTCTGTTGGCTCGCTCACTGCACCATCAGTGGACATGGCCGCGTTTGCCACCGGGAGTCTAGTTTCGACAGCCAGCTTGCCGTGGCCCGGGTCAAACGAGGCCATCTTCGCGTGGATCTGGTCCAACCTGAGGAAGGTTCCGTCGGCAAGGGCGTAGGCAGTGGCGTCAATCAGTTCCGAATGGGCATCCGGCTTGAAGCCCACGGCGGTCGGCTCGTGAGGTGCTTTCGTCTCGTACGCAACGAGTACCGTCGCCCCGGACGCAATCGGCAGCTCAAACAAGATGAGGCCTTCGCGCACCGTCACGATCATCTTGTCGAGCACCATGCTGGGCAGGTGCTCACATTGCTCGACCAACTCTTCAGGCACAGCAGCTTCCCGGGCGTCGTCCGGGATGTCGGTGCTAGACTCGTCGAGTGAATCGAATAGGACCCGTTCCATCGGGAAGTCTGGAGCTTGGCAGTTCAACGCCGCGTGGACGTGTGGGTGGTTCCTGACCAGAGCAAGTCGGACGGGGCTGATGCCCGGCAGCACCTTGATCGAGCACCGGCGGCCCTGGCCGGATTGTGGATCTGTATGTTCGAAGGCGTTGATCTTGACGTGCATGTCGGTGCGTGAGTGGGACCTGCACCGTCGCATGAACCAAGGTTTCCAGGAAGCACCCGGCGCGTCACCACTCCCGTTTACGCGAAGTGGCGACGAAACATGGCCTCGCTCGGCCGCCCGGAGAGTCGTTATGATCTCGACGAGGTGAGAGAAGCCGTTTCGCCTGCTGATGGACCGTATTTGCTCGGCGTCGGGTCCGCTCGGTCGGCCCAACTCCATCTCACCGTGGCTGTGCCACGGGCCGATGTACTGCAACCCGAAGTGGGTGTATAGAAACTCCGTATTGCGTCTGAAGAAATCGATGTCTTGCACGCAGTGCGCGGGCTGGTGGACCGCGCCCGGGCCGGGGCCGACGACCAGCATGACCACAGCCCGCCGCCGATGTGTCCATAGGCCGTACATGTCCCCGCAGGTTTCCAAACCGCCCCACTCGACTGAGTTGGCTGCGACACATCGAAGCTCGGATTCGTACATGAGAAAACGCGCGGCGTCAGTGGCGTTTCTATCGCGCCCCTTCATATCCAGTGGGCTGCCATGGTCAGGCCTTGGCAACGCTGAGCTAAAGGACGATGCCGGAGCCTGGTCACTGCCGCAAGGAACATCGCTACCCGCCTGCCCACCGGTTCCATCGTCCTCGACGGGATCGCCGCCCTGCGGGCCCGTGCCATCCGAGTGTGCTGCAACGTGACAAGTAGCTTGCGGCTGATCCTCCCCGTCTCCGTTCTCTGGCGCAGACACGGCGACATCTTGAACGACTGTCTCCACGACGCCCGGAGTTGTGGTGCTCGCTTCTACGTTCCATCCATCGCCGGGCGCCGGGGAGGAGTGACACATCGCGTCTCTGACGGCGGCGAGATCCTCTGCAGGAATCTCAAGCTCGCGCAAATCAAGTGAAGCGAGTTGAAAGTCAAACACGACGCCCATGTCCCGCAAGGTGCCGCGAGCCCTGGGGTTCAAGGCGCGGATTCTCCCTGTGCGTGTGTGGGGTACCATTGCACGCTCTCCTGCTGAGGTCCTCTGCGATGAGGACCAGTCAGGCCGATCGCCCACATCCCGCGGGCACACGGCTGTCTTGGCTTCCGGAGTTGCGGCTACAGGGCGATGACGCCTCACGCCGTCGATAACGCCTGGATCTCAGCGACCGCCTCCTTCATATCCGTAAACAAGAATCAGTCTCGCAACCCTTAACACGAAATGGATACTTTCGAAGAAAACGCGTTCGACCTGATCTCGCCCGACCTGGGGATGGCACCACGGCGGTTCTTGCGGGGCGGGGTGATGCCCGTGCAAGAGAGTGCACCTTCCGCCGGACAGCCGCTGCGCTGCGGGCGGCTCCCCTGAGGACAGCCGGCCACTCTCCCGCCCCAAGCCTTGAGCGGTCCTGATGCGCGCGGAGCCGGGAACGCAACCATGACCGCTGATCGGCTGGTGTGGATCGCCTTCGCCTGCCCCAAACCGGTCTGGGGGGCTCGACCTCGTGAGAGCGACGCGGGGGCTCCAGTGGGCATGTAGCAGCAAAGCCAAGCGGGCCGCATCCCGACGGGCACCGAAGGCCGGGGGTAGATCCGGTGAAGGCCTGTGGCTTGTGTCCGTACGGGCCGTCGTTCGTGCTGCCCGAGTGAAGGGGCAACGCGACCCCGTGCCGGTCGGCCGCGGGCTGCAGCAAAGACGGATGTCGAAAACGCCGAGTGAGAGCCGCAACAGCATCGAACGCACTGGTTAAGCCGGATGGGTGTCGGGCTGGCCTTGGTGGTGCGGTCGCGACGTTGGCGAGATCGCAAGTGGGGTTGCGACAAGGGCTTACAGACGGTCGATCCTCGGCGATCAACGGTCTGAAATGCGCGGATCGCTTGGACTCGAAGGGCAGCGAAGCTATGATGGACACTAACCACGGCGTCGGCGTGTGTTCGCGCCCCGTGAAGCTTGGAGTGACGATGTCGCGACTGGAACGTACGACAGCCCTTCCCCCTGCCGACGCGGGTAGCGGTCTCAGCCATACATCCGAGCTGTTCTTCCTTGTCCTCGATGAGTTGAGGCGGGTGGCAGAAGCTGAGATGCGCTGCCAGCGATCCGATCACACTTTGCAGCCCACCGCCCTGGTGGACGAGTTGTGGCTACGACTCACGACACAGCTAGACCGGACTTGGAACGATCGGAGCCAATTTGTTGCCTATGCGGTCACGGTATTGCGACGGGTCCTGATCGACCACGCAAACAGAAGGAACACAATAAAGCGTGGAGGCGGCTGGCGCAGAGTGCCGTTCGATGAAGCTGCACATTCGTCGCACGATGGGCGCGCCGATTCTCTTGCGCTTCATGAGGCGGTCAAAGAACTGTCGATGCAAGACCCGCGTCTGGCGGAAGTTGTCCAGCTTCGCTTTCTGCAAGGGCTCAGCGTCGAGGAGACAGCCCGCACGCTGGGTGTCTCCGTAGGTACAGTCGAACGGAGATGGCGATTCGCCCGCGCTTTCCTGTCGCGTGTTCTGGGAGGTGGGGAATGACATCGGACGCTGAAAGATTCGACAAGCTCCGAGACATCTTCTCGGAGGCACACGGACTTCCCCCGGACCAGCGCGAGGCGTTCCTAGTGAGTGCATGCGCTGGGGATCCCGAGCTTCGCGCAGAAGTGGAAGCGTACCTTGCGGCCGACGACAATCCGCACGAGATGTTCAGCGCACCTCCACCCCAAACATCTGCACAGCCAGGTCATGGTGGTGGCGGAGATGGCGAGCTTACGGAGGCGGTTCCAGAGTCCATCGCCGGTTATAAGATCCGCCGCCGTCTCGGGGAGGGCGCCACCGCGGTAGTATACCTCGCCGAGCAACCTCACGTGTGCCGACCCGTAGCTCTGAAGGTCCTGAAGATCAGCTTGGTGGGCGCCTCAACCCGGCGACGCTTCGAAACGGAAGCTCAGGCCCTTGGTCGCCTGAAACACCCAGGAATCGGGATGGTCTACGACGCCGGCACATCCATCGCGGATGCCGCCGCTATCCCTTACGTGGCGATGGAATACGTGCCCAATGCAAGGACTCTGGTCAAGTACGCCGAAGAAGAGCACCTGGGAGTGCGAGCCAGAATGGCGCTCTTTCTGAAGGCGTGCGATGCAGTTTGCTATATTCACCAGGAAGGGATCCTCCATCGTGATCTCAAACCGACCAACATCCTCGTCGACTCTGGCGGCAA
This sequence comes from Deltaproteobacteria bacterium, assembly GCA_029261835.1. Classification (GTDB taxonomy): domain Bacteria; phylum Myxococcota_A; class UBA9160; order UBA9160; family UBA4427; genus JAJDAO01. The sequence continues at coordinate 7,788 of JAJDAO010000019.1, forward strand.
CCTGAAGATCATTGACTTCGGACTCGCAAAGCTTGTGGCCGAAGATGGGCGGGCTCAGACGATCGGAAACTTCACTTTCGGGGCTTTGGGTACATTGCCCTACACGAGCCCCGAACAGATCGACTTCGCGGACCTTGACGAGCGCACTGATGTCTACTCATTGGGCGCCGTGCTGTATGAGCTGCTCTGCGGGGTCCCGCCATTCAGAACAAGCGGGCTCGGGTTGCTTGATATCGCCCGTATGATCAAGAGCCAGTCGCCTCCGCACCCCTCCGCCGTGAACCCCGACTTGAGCGAGGACGCTGAGAGGATCGTTCTCAAGGCAATGGCGAAGGATCGGGAGAACCGCTATCAAACGGTGGCGGATCTATCTGCAGCTATTGAGCGTTTCTTGAGTCATAAACCGGCAAGAGGCCCACTACCCGGACTGATTGAGACAACGGATAGCGCCACGGCAACCGCCGTCCATGCATGCATGCCATCAAATGCGAGCACGCGCAGCAGCGGAAATGTGTGTAGCCGGGAGGCGGCCGCCAGAGAGAAACCAAAGGGCGAAATGAGATTCCGGCTGAATCTCGGGTCGGGCAAACCTGGGGAAGAGTTGCGTTCATTTCGGCACGCTTCCAGCGAAGAATGGTTCCAGCCGTCGCCACTCGTGGCGTTCTTGCCTGACGGCCGCCATATGTTGCCGGCGGTCAGGAAGCGCGGGAATCCGGCGGTTTGGGGGGGTGAGTGGTCTGGTCTGACTGGAGAAAGCCGAGTGATCGGCAGAGATCGCCGAGGGAGACGGCTTGGGCAGAGGGGGTTCGTTTCGAGGATTGGGGCAACGGCAAGAGCTGCCAGATGCCGTCGGGGTGTCCCTGGCGCCAGGGGCGGTGGGCGATGAGGTGCAAG
>JAJDAO010000020.1 GCA_029261835.1 Deltaproteobacteria bacterium
GTGCAGGCTCGAAGCCTGGAGCCAGCCAAGAGAAACGAAAGTCGGAGACGGAGGAGGAACGACGCGCCGAACACGAACGCCCAGCTACCAGGGAGGCGTCACGGGACGTCTTTGCCTATTGACAACCGGGGGGCTGATAGGTGTTATGCGGCTGTTCGTGACGAGCTACCCGCCCAAACGACTCGCTCGGCTCTTGAGTTCAATCTCGGCTTCAAGGGCCCCCGCTTTCCAGGAACGTCGCGCCTTGGCAGGTTTGACGTGGAACTCCATCTTCGTGCACGCGTCGAGCCAGTCGCGCAGCTCCGTGTCAGTCATGTCCGCGATCTTCTTCCCTCGAAGGGACTGCTGAGATCTTGTTAGAGGTTCGGCCATGGCTACTCTCGGGATGCGGCGAAGTGCTTGAGGAGAAGGGACCTGGCGAGTTCTTCCCCCTCCGCCGTCATGATGACGGATTTCGTCTTTGAAAGGGGATCGGCGATCCAGCCCTTCTCGTGGAGTAGGTTCATCAAGTCCCAGTCGAGGGCCTTCCAGACGCGCCCACCATGTAGGGTCAACGAGAGCAGCGCGAGCGCGACTTCGGCGAGCTTCTCAGCGTCGAGCTCCCTGGGAAGGTTGATGTTTCGTTCGCGGTCTTCCGCCATGGTCGACCCTTCGCATGCCGCATAACGGATCGGCGATAAGCGGCGTTGAATAGCGCCGCCGAGATCGCCGAACCTTCAAAGGTTAATGCCAAACAGTACAGCGGTCATTTGAACCCCGCTATTCAACGTCCGCTTCATCGGCTTGTTGGACGGCGCGCGAGACACCGGACACTCGAAGGTCGATTACCCCCGCGGTCCAGCGTCCGTCGTCGTTCGAGCCCGACTCGTTGTGAGCGGAGAGCTCCGACAAGCGTGCATCGTGGAGGGGCAGCTCTGCGCCGTTGTCCGTGTACACCCGAAACTGACCGTCTTGGGTCTGAACTGCGTAGTACTCGCCCGGGACGTCGGCGACACGCACGAGTAGGAACGGTGCCGGGGGATGCCTTGGGAACCCACCAAGCGGCGGTAACAACCAGAAGCTCATGTGATAGATACGATCACCCAGCTCGTGCGAGAAGTCTCCGTCCGGGCCTGTCGTGATTCTGAAGACGTGATCTTGGTGGCCAAAGTCCTCGGGCTTGTTGAGCACGAGATCGAGCCCGCCGAGGCCGTACGCCGCAGGAAGCAAGAACTGCAGCTCGCGATTCGAGAGAGGAACGCCCTCGGCGGTCGCGAGAGTGCCACGAATCGAGAGCCGCCCGATCGAACTACCAGGTGCGACGCACCCGGAGAGCGTCGTTACGAGGAACAAGCTCATCAGGGCTGTTCGCACAGCAGGCATCGCGCCGTCCAACTACTATTCGACCCCACGCCCCATCTGGCGTGGGCACGCGTGACACCGTATCGGGATCCCCGCGCGCTGTCCACAACTCCCCGCGCGCACACAGTAAATCGAGCCGCGTCCTCTTATGCGGCTGCGGGCTGGAATCTTATGCGGCCGGGGGAGACCGGCCGCATATGTAGTTTCGTCGTGTGGCGGGGTGGGGGGCGAGAAGCTACGCCGGGGCGGTGCTCCCGCATCCCACCGGCGGTTCATCGCTGCCTTCATCGCCGTAGGCGATCGAGTGGGCTCTGGACTCCCAGGGGGCCTCGGTCGAGGACGTGGGTGTAGATCATCGTGGTCCTTACGTCTCGGTGGCCGAGCAGGGTCTGGACGGTGCGGATGTCGGCGCCGTCCTCCAGCAGGTGCGTGGCGAAGGAGTGGCGGAATGTGTGCGGTGAGACGCGCTTGCGGATGCCCGCGCGCGCGGCCGCTTTGCGGACGGCTCGCTGTGGGCCGGTCGGTGTGATGTGGTGACGGCGCTCGAGTCCCGAGCGTGGATCGCGAGATCGGGTTGTCGCGGGAAAGACCCACTGCCACGTCCACTCGTGGGGCGCGCCGGGGTATTTTCGTGCCAGGGCGTGGGGCAGATAGACGCCGGCTACGCCGTCGGTGCGGTCCTCACGGTAGCGTTGCTGTGCCTCTTCGAGCTGGCTGACGAGGAGTGGCTCCACGGCGCGCGGCAGGAGGGTCGCGCGATCGCGGTTGCCCTTGCCCTCGCGCACGGTGAGCTGATGACGGCGGATGTCGACGTCCTTCACGCGCAGGCGTAGGCACTCGAGCAGACGTAGACCTGCACCATAGAGTAGTGTCGCGACGAGCGCGTTCGTTCCGGTGAGCTGGCTCAGCACGGCGTGCACTTCGTCTCTGGAGAGCACGACCGGCAGTCGCCTCGGGGTGCGGGCGCGAACGGCGTTATCTAGCCCTTCTAGTGTCCTGTCCCAGGAGTTCGGCGACTATATCGGCGCCCAGACGCCTTGCGGGCAAGGCGGGAGACCGCAGGAGTATCCGTAGATACTTCAAGGGATTCCCAACGCAGCCAGCGAGGATGGATGGTCGTCGAGATAGTTGGCGAACTCCTGGGACAGGACACTCGCTCCCGCTCCAGCACGGTCCGGTACAGGAAGAGAAGCGCGGCCAAGGCCTGGTTCTGTGTCGATGCGCTGACCCTTCCCGTCACGGCGAGATCGCTCAGGAACTCGACGACCTCGGTGCTTCCCATCTCGTCTGGATGACGAATGTCGTGGTAGATGATGTAGCGCCGGATCCAGCCTACATACGCCTCTTCGGTGCGCTTCGCGTAGTGGCGAACGCGCAGCGCGATCCGCACGCGGTCCAGCAGCTTCGGCGGATGCGACCTCGCGCCGCCGGGCACACTCGCACGCTCGACCATGCCAATCTCCCCGCTCGCCTCGGCGGTCGTTCTCCGGCGAGGTGCTACGGGGTGTCGGCCGAACGTATCACACGCGTCGCGTCGTCTGCCGTGGCTCGCCTCGCGTGAATGGGGGTTCACGAACGGTGGCGCAGTGGGGTCTCTCCGCGTGAGCACTGAGCGTGTGAAGTGGAACGACGCCGGCGTTCTCCTGGGCTGCCGCGCGGAACCACGCCGTCCTTGATCTTTCCAGCTCGGCCTCTCTCGGCGCGAACGAGCATCGATGCTGCCGACGACTGGCTCGCCGAGTTCGTCGCAGGGGGCCCGCACCGGACGAGTTGCTGCAGGCCGTCTGCAATCACCGACTTTCGACTCGCTACCATGGCGGCCACGATTTTCGAGGCCTGAGCCCGCGGCTCGGTGCTGATCAGTGGAGGAGCAGATGGGGAGTCGCGAGCGGAGCGAGTTCATTCTGGCGGATCTGATCCAGATTCGCGCCGAGCAGAAGCCGGATCTCGATGTTCTCACCTTCGAGCACCTGAGCCTGGACGGCGGGGCGAGTACGGACGAGGTTCGCCGCTACGCAGATCTGCAGAGCAACGCCAACCGGCTCGCAGCAGCGCTGTTGGGCAGGGGGATCGAGCAGGGCGACTGCATTGCGGTCATGCTTCGCAACCATCCCGAGTTCGTCGAAGCCGCCATCGCGGCTTCGACGCTGGGCGCCATCATCGTGCCCGTCGACCCCCGCATTCGAGGCGAGAAGCTCGCCTTCATGCTGCGCAAGGCCCGCTGCCGCGCCGTGATCTGCGCCGACGACTGCATCGACACGCTGCTCGCCGTTCGCGAGCAGGCTCCGGATCTCGAGTGGGTGTGGTGGCTCGACTCCGGCGCGCCGGGCATGACACCGCTGGAGGATGGCTTCGCGCAGCCGGTGGCAGAGGTCCTCGCACGGCCGGCCGAGACGGTGGACGTGCGGATCGACAGCCCCACGGCGCCGCTCCAGATCATGTTCACATCCGGCACCACGGGTGATCCGAAGGGCATCGTCGGCGACAACGCCCGCTTCTGCGCGGCGGGTATCCTCGGCAACATCTTTGGCTATCAGCCGGAAGAGCGCCCCTACACGGGTCTCTCACTGACGCATGGCAACGCGCAGTCGGTCACGCTGATGCCGGCGCTGAGTCTGGGTCTGCGGGCCGTGTTCAGCCGTCGCTTCACCAAATCGAAGCTGTGGGACGTGCTGCGTAAACACGACTGCACGACCTTCTCGCTGGTGGGCGGGATGGCCACCGCCATCTACAGCGAGCCGGAGCGTGCCGACGATGCCGACAATCCGGTGCGTATGGTCGTGAGCGGTGGCATGCCGGCGGCTATCTGGCAGCCCTTCGAGCGGCGTTTCGGTGTCGAGATCCTCGAGTTCTACGGCGCCATGGACGGCGGCGGCATGGCGTTCAAGCCAATCGGCCAGGGGCCGGTTGGCTCGTTCGGCCGGCCGATGCCGAATGTCGAGATGAAGGTTCTCGATGAAGCCGGCGACGAGTGCCCGCCCGGTGTCGTCGGTGAGATCTGCTGTCGTCCCGCCGATGGTGGCAAAGCAGAGGTCGAGTACTACGGAGATTCGGTGGCCTCGCAGAAGAAGATCCGCCGTGGCTGGAATCGCAGCGGCGACATGGGGCACACGGACGATGAGGGCTGGCTCTTCTTCGATTATCGGGCCGGCGGCGGCATCCGGCACAACGGCGATTTCGTCAATGCGAGCTTCGTCGAGCGGGCGATTGCCGAGTGTTCCGAAGTGGAGGACGTCTTCGTCTACGGCGTGCCGGCTGCCTCGGGCGCACCGGGTGAGAAGGACGTGGTGGCGGCAGTCGTGTTGTCTTCAGAGATCGCGGCTGCGACGCAGGCGATCTTCAGCAGCTGCAGGGAGCGGCTCGAGGCCAACTTCGTGCCGAGCTACCTGCAGGTGGTGGACGAAATCCCGAAGACCGCCTCCGAAAAGCCGCAGGAGCGATTCCTGCTCGAGCAGTTCGCCCCGAACGCGAGCAACGTGCATCGCGAGTAGCGGGTCGTCGCATAGCGCCGAGTGGTGCGCCGCTCTTCGGCTCCGCCGTCAGTGGTTGCCGTCAGTGATCGCCGTCAGTGATTGTACAGCGGCTTGCCACGCGTGACGGCGATCAGCACGCCGACGCCGAGCACCAGCAGCCCGACCACGCCTGTGAGCACGACGTAGACGGCCGACCAGCCCCAACCGGCCGCTGCCCAGCTCACCATGCCGACGGCGCTGGCCCCGACACCGAAGGTGAGCACGAACTTGATCCCATAGGCGGTCGAGCGCCAGCGCTCCGGCGTGAGACTCGCATATAGGCTGTTCTCGATCGGCTGCATGCCGAGCGCGAAGAAGACATAGAGGGCTGAGATGGCGAGCAGCGGTCCTTCCGCCGTCATACTGACCAGCAGAAGAAGCGGCAAGCTCGCCAGGTGGAATGCGAGGTATGCGCGGCGCAGCTCGTGGCGGTCGGCCGCCAGACCGCCCAGATACTGTCCCACCACTCCGGCGAGCATCGCCAGGCTGGCCGCCAGCCCGTAGCTCATGAACGAGATCTTCTCGGCGAAGAGTGCCGGCTGCGCCACGGTGTTGCCGCGATAGGCGAAGCCGCCGAGTGTGGCGACGACGCAGAGCACGGCAAAGGCCGCGACGGTACGGCGCGAAGTGCGCTCCGTCTTCGCTTCTCCCTCCGCCTGTGCCTCTGTCCGCACGAGCGGGGGCTCCCGGATGTCGAGTCGCGACAGCACCAGCGTGGCAGCGACCAGCACGCCGCCCGTGATCGCGAAGCACAGGCGCCAGCCCACCGACTCGACGAGCAGCGCGGTCGCGAAGGGCGTCAGTGCGATGCCGGCGTTGCCGTAGATGCCGTTGATCCCCATGGCGCGGCCGCGCGCCGCCACCGCACGTGACAGCAGGCCCATGCCCGCCGGATGGTAGAGGCTTGCGCCCAGCCCGAGGCCGGCCAGGCACAGTGCGAGCGGCCAGCCGGGTGTCGCCGCCCCGGCGGCGCAGGCCGAGAGCCCCGCCACGAGCAAGCCGACCAGGATGACGCGTCGCCCGCCGAAGCGATCGGCCGCGACGCCCGCGGGCAGGGCTCCGAGGCCGAACAGCAGGTAGCTGCCAAAGCTCCAGGAGAGCACCTGCTCGAGGGGGAGCTGTGCCTCGAGGGCGAGCCCCACTGCGAGCGTCGGGTAGGTGAGCTCCACGTAGTGAGTTGCGGCGTGGGCGAAGCCCGCGAAGTGGACGATGCGACTTTCGTCGCGAGTAAAAGCGGAGATGCGGGCGCCCTGCGTCATCGCTAGCAGGTAGCCGAGCGAGGCGAGCAGAGCAAGGTGCGGCCGCGCTCGGGTGTCTGCCTCCGGCCTGGCTGAAGCAGGGTGCGGTCGGCTGTGCGCGCCTGGCCCGCACAGAGCTGGGTTCTTCGACTCACGATTGTGTCAGAGCGAACGCTCGGGCGAGCTCGGGATTTCGAGCAGCGGCCCGCCGTACGCAAGCCCCGCTCCCGCCGCACATCCGTCGCGACCGATCGAGATGGAACCGGCGGCATAGATAGTCGGAAGAGATAGGAGGCTCGCGCAGCCCGAAGTCGGAGGTTCCAGCGGGGGTGGGGCGCCCTCTGCCACCGTACCTGCGATGCGGTTCCGGGCGGGGAGTAGATGAAAAACAGATATAAAACAATGGTTTATCAGAAAGAGACGCACCTGGTGACAGCCCTGCCGAAGCATTTCGAAGAGCTTGCTCTAATCTTAGAGTACGCTATAAGCTTAGATCGCGATCATCCAATGGAGAGCGCGTCAGTGACCGTGGCCATTGCCGAGGGACGCCGGGAGCGCCGCAAGCGCGAGCTGAGAACGCGGATCTACGAGACCGCGCGGCAGCTCTTCCTCTCGCAGGGCTTCGAAGCGACCACGGTGGTCCAGATCGCGGATGCCGCCGACATCGCCCAGGCGACCTTCTTCAATCACTTCGCCAGCAAGCAGGCGGTGCTGGTCGAGATGACGAACGAAGTCTCGGTTCACCTGCAGCGCTTGGTCGACGATCAGCTCGGCCGCTCTGTCTCGGCACCCGAGCGCATCCGAGGCTTTGCCGAGAGCGTGGCGAGCGAGCTCGCCCGGGCGGGTGTGCTGGCGCGGGAGGTGATGCTCGAGCTGATGCGCTCCAGCAGCCAGCCGGGCGAGGCGTATCCCTACCTGGCCCGAGCCCACGCCCCGTTGCTCAGGATCATCCGAGAGGGCCAGCAGCACGCTGAGGTTCGCACTGATCGCGACGCCGCCTTCCTGACCGAGATGGTGCTCGGTTGTCTGAACATCGCCGTGACTCGCTGGATCGGCGATCCCGCTTACCCGCTGGCCGAGCAGCTGCGCGAGACCGCGGACTTCGTGAGCGAGGCCATCGGGAGTCGTACTTCAGCGGGTGAGCCGCCCGCGCCACGGAGGTGAGACTGAGATGCAAGCCCGTTATGTCGCACAACTAGATCCCGGGACTCTGACTGCGGACTCACCTGTTTGGAGTGAGTCGGTTGCAGAGGTGGTGGCGCTGTTGGGGACGCCGGTGGGTCTTCAGCCGACGGAGGTGATCCGCACGG
>JAJDAO010000021.1 GCA_029261835.1 Deltaproteobacteria bacterium
ACGGATATTCCTGCGGTCTCCCGCCTTGCCCGCGAGGCGTCTGGGCGCCGATATAGTCGCTGAACTCCTGGGACAGGACACTAGTACCTCAACGAGATCCGTCCAATCTCGACCGGCTTCGAGTCGTGTCCGGTGGCGTACACCTCGCCCGCCACGGCTTCCGGTGGTGCGACGAACTCCGCTCCCCGCCTCTCGAATTCTCCATTGCACTCTCCCACCTCGATTGAGGGCCCCAAGCCCGTGCCGGATTCTCCAAACCAATTGACCTGTAGTCGATAGTAGGTCTCCGGAGTATCACACCGAGCGGTCACCTCGAGCAGATACGTCCGTCCTGCTGAGACCGGCAGCATCTGCGTCAGCGTGAATTGCGTCGAGACGCTGACACTTTGCGAACTCGGTTCATACCTTACGGGCCCGTGACGCAGCCAGCCGTCCCATCCTTCAGAAAAATCTCCGTTCTTGATCAACTCCCGCCGATAGAGTGCGCCGCGCTCGATCCGTCGCACCTCCGTATCATGGGCAAACGCTCGCTCTTGCTTCGACACCGCCTCGATGATCGGTTTACGCACTCCACCATGATTCTTGTCGGCAATGAAATGTGTCAGGTTCCACGTACGAAACAGCTCCACGTAGTCATGCTCGTTCTCGGCACGCGCCAACCCACTACTGAACGCGTAGTTGTGCCAATTCGCGGTGACCGGGACACCCTCGAGCCCCGCGAGCAACGCCGGGGCAAAGAAGCCGACGCGTACCGAGTCGCCGTACACCTCGTTCAGATAACTCACGGCAGCCCGCACCGGCACTTTTTCGTCGCGATAACGCCTCTTCGCTCCTTCATCGAACAGAAGGTCCATCCGAAGATCACGCTGGTAGTGCCCGGCTGCCGGCAGGTACGCGAGATTCATCGCGCTCGAGAACAACGCGAACCCCACCAGAATCGCAAAGGCCACCCTGCATTCGACGCGTGTCGAGTGAAGGGCCAGGACGAAGATCCCGATGAAGATCGGGACGGCTGGATACACGTATCGCAGATACGCCGTGCCGTAGAACACAGTCGATACGAATACAACAGCCACAGCGCTCAGCGTCAGGCTAGCGTAGCTCCGGCGTGCCACTGCCAGCAACAGGCTGGCCGGTAGCAGCACCAGGAACGAGAAGCCGAATCCGCCCGGCGTGCATTCCAGATACTCTTGCGTCGAGAAGGTCACATTGTAGAGCGTGGCAAGCGACAGTTCTCCGATGAACTGCTGCGTAAACGGACTACTCGTGTCGTAGAGTGGCGAGGCGAAGAAGTCATTCGCGAATGGGAAAACTGGATTGCCGGTCCTCCAGAACGCATTCGCATACGGAAAGCCTGCGAAAGTGACGAGAAGTGGAACGAAGATCAAGAGCACCGGCCAGCCCATCCCGTGCCGTCTTCGCCAGCCCTCCCACAGCACCAGGGCGAGTGGCAATGGCACGAAGGCCAGCGACCCCAGCTTCACTGACAGCGCTGCACCGAAGAAGACGCCCGATAGCAGGAAGTACTTGACGCCGCTCGTATGATGCAAGGCCAGAAGGCATACGCAGCCGCACGCCAAGAGTCCCGCCTGGAAGTTCTCGATGAACAGACTGCCCGTCTCTAGCAGAACCAGTGGCGTCGAGAGGAAGACCAGCGATCCGAGGGCCGCGAGCTCTCGCGAAGCCAGTCGTCGGCCAAGTCGGTGGACCAGGCAGACGATCAGCAATGCAAGTTCGCAGTTCAGCAATCGAGCGGCGTACTCTCCACCCAGCATATACACCCAGGTGAACAGCCAATCCCCACCCATCTGCGTGACCGCCCAAACATGCCTCCCAACGTCGAAATGCCACAAGTGGTGAGTTCTGACCTCCGCCGGAACCACTAGATGGGTCGCCAACGCGTCGTATCCGACCTCTGGCAACAACGCCGCGGCCAGGTACAGGAATCCGAAGTAGGCAAGGCCAACTCTCGCGCCGCGCAGCACCCACGACTCTCCGGGCTCCGCTAAGAACGTTCTCGCGAACTGCACAATTCGGGTGTGCCATGCTCGGTCCAGCAAGAAGGGAACCAGTAGCACCACTAGATACACAATCGGATAATGAACCTTCAGCCACATCAATGGCGCAAGCAGAGCTATCGAGATGCTCATCCCCAGGAAGAGCTCGAGCAGTGGTTCAATCCTGCCGTCGTACGCAGGCCCCCCGAGCTTTCGCGCCACGACAGCTCCGACAAGGAAGGTCGAAGTGCTGTAGTAGAGCACTGCCAATACGGGACCGAAGCCTACTGAGCCCACGCCGACGAGAAGGCCGATCGCGAGATAGGCCAGGGTACCGAACCTACCAGCGAAACGTTCCACCACTGCCGCTACCACGACGAAGCCGGCCGAATAGGCCGCGACGCGCCGAACCGCCGCCGGCGTCCACGGGATCCCGTACCTCTGCAGGTCCCCCAAGGTGAGGAATCCGTTCACCCAGCAAGCCGCGAGCACTAGAAGAAGCGCTACTAAGACTACTTTCGCCGAGCGAGGCATGAACGGCACTCCGAATGGCCTGCGACAAGGCCTTGCGACTGACTCATCCACCCGAGCATCTTCCCGACTTCCCTAACTCAAGCTCGGCACTCGTTTGAATAGCAGGAACGACAGCACCTCTCGAAACTTCGGAATCTGCGTCTGAAGCGAGTCGAGACACGCGCCGTCTACCTGCCTCAGCCACTCAAGGTCCCCTGCCTCCTCGAGACTACCGCGCATGTCCGGCACGTCTCGGCCCGCGGCCTCAGCAGCGGTCGCAACGCGCTTCGCCACCGTAGCCATGAATCCAAGACAGGTGTGAAAGCCCAGTAACAGCTGGTTCAGGTTCACGGGCGGGTAGGCCCAGTCACCCAGCTCCCTGTAGAACTCCTCAAGCCTGCGCAAGCCCGCACCGCTCACCCCACGCGCAGCCGTGACGTACAGAAAGTCGGAGTAGCGATTCGCAACATTGAAGTTATCCACGTCCACCGCCACCAGCTCTCCCTCGGTAGAGCGCAGGATATTCGATGTTTGAAGGTCCCCATGTACGACCTGTGAGAAGCAATCCTCTTCCCAGCTCGACAGGTCGCGGTCCCAGAGTTGCTCGCAGGCTTCGCAGAACTCGTCGCCGAAGAACACGCTGACCTGTCTCAATCTGACCCGAAAGTCAGCAGCCGAGAACGACTGATCAAATGAAGCTTCGCGCAGTGCTCTCGTGATCCGGGCGGGCAGCATCGCAAGCTCACTGCTGACCGTGGAGATGAACTCCACGTGATCCTCGATCGAGAGCTCCCATTCCGGCATGGCCGGGAAGTCGCTCCCCACCCAGGGAAAGACCATGAACAGTCTCCCATCCATCTCATGTGAATAGGAGCCGGCGATGAACTGCGGCAGGCACAGGTGCGTACTACACGTGCTCAGACAATCGAACAGTTCGTTCGACAGTCCGGTTTCGAGGCCCTGAATGGCACTGGCGCTTCCGACAGCCTTCAGGACCACTCGTGTTCCGTCCTTGAGTTCGAGGAAGCGGACCTGCCCGCGCCCCCACGCCGGCAGTGGCAAGACCCTCTCGATCTCCAGTCCGAGCATCTCAGCGGAACGTACGAACAGCTCATCATCCATCTGTGTCAGTTCGCTCCTGCTCTGCCGACCTTCGTCGATGACGGCCCACAACCCAATGTCCCCTGCCCATCGCCCTCCACCCCGTGCCTTGCCCGGAGCCGGAATGGCCCCTCACCCTCAGAGGAACTTTGCAAACCTTCCTTCTCCGCGGGCGAACACCACGAAGCCAACGACCAGTGCAATCCCGGCAATCGCGGCCAAGTACCCGATGTTCTCGAGATCGGGTGTACGGCTCCACAGGATCGCGTTGCGATATATGTCCAGCAGCCCCGCTACCGGATTGAGCATGTAGTACTGCATATATCTCTCGGGAACGATCCCCGTGTGGCCGGACTCGGATCGCGCGAAGTAGAAGATTGGCGACGCAAAGAACAGTAGCCGAGTCAGGACCGCAATGATATTGGCTGTGTCGGCGAAGAACACGCCGAGGTATGCGACCATGAAGCCCAGCCCCAAGCACAAGAAGAATTGCAGCGTGATGGCGACCGGCAGCCAGACCAAGGCGGGAGAGAACGGCATGCCGATCAACAACATCAAGCCGATGAGGACAGCAAGCCCCCAGAGCAGATCGTAGAGGCGAGAGAGGCAGAGCGATATCGGAAGAACCGCCTTTGGAAATCGGACCTCAAGAATGATTCCGCGGTGTGCCCGCAGGCAACTTGCCGCCTGCATTACAACGCCATCGAAGAATCGAAAGACCAGGACTCCGATCGACAGGTAGGCCACGAATTCGAGCGGATCGTGTGCAGCCTGGCGTAGACCGATTCCGAAGACGAGAAAGTAGACGCCGAGAAAGAGAAGCGGATCGAGAAGGTTCCAGAGATTGCCGAGCAGCTTGTCGCGATGCCCCGCCCTCAGATTGACACTCACCAGCATCCGGATCGTCTCGCGCCTTCGGAGCACGTCCCTGAGGCTTCCAAGGATCGAGAAGCGGTCGTCTGCCAGGATGTGATCCACTTGCGACGCGCTCGTGGCTTCGGTCATCTTGTCACCTTGAGTTGCCGTCAGTGCTCGAGCACTCACTGGCGTTGAGCACGTGATCGGCCGTCAGCCTACCTTGGTCCGTGCGGCCGCCTCTGTACACGGCGATCTTCGCACTTGCGATTGATTATGCCACTGCAACATCGGAGAGTCTCTCTCACGGCTGGCATTTTTTGCAGCTGTTGAGACCACACCGGATTGCGCCGCAGAGTCCTGGCTTCGTCGCTTCTGGGGTGGACTACGGGCACGCACTCGGTGCTTTTCTTCCCGTCTCACCGGTTGATTGATCCGCTCCTGCAATACCGACACGGCCGAGAGTCGTGGGTCCGAGTACCTGTGGACCGACACTTCAAAGGGCCGGCCGTGAGCGTATCCTGGGGAATCCTTGAATTCGCTGGCATTTTGCCCTTGCTGCCAGTATTCACCGTTGCGGCACAGTTTCTTTTCCTTCACTCTGCGGCTCGCTGACTTCAACAGCGCTCCTCGAGGGAGCTGCCGCTCCAACGCATTGCAGTCCCATCAGCCTGACACCAACACCTGCCGAGGCACCTCTAGGCCATGCACGTCGAGCCAAGCCAGCTCCAACGATCATCAGTAGGACTGCCGGCGCCGGAACTTCCGCCCGGCCGCAGCGGCGGCCCGCAGACGATTCGTACATCGCGACTGCGCGAAGTGCGACCGCGGCCTCCCATCGAACTGGTTTGGCTCAGTGCCGTATCGTGGGAGTTCCCTCTCGTTGGCAGAACAAGGATGATCACCGAGGCGTGGTGGGCCCTGGGCCAGCCGGCGACCTTCGTTCAGATTCCGTCATATCGAACCGCGGCAGAGAAGCTCTCCTCGCCCTTTCGCACGGCGTGCCCAGAGCACGTGGTTCGCCCGTGGCCAGCCTATCCGGCGAGATTGTGGCGACACGTGCCTCCGGCGCGGCTTCTGCGGGGGATTCGGCGAAGCGCCCGCATGCTTCGTCGGCAGCTCGCGAGTCGAGTCGACTTCGATCGCGCGGTCGCTCTCGTGGTCTCGCCTGCTTGGAGTCCCTGGCTGGACGAGCTGCCGTTTCGAACCGTTGTCTATGATTGCATCGACGATCCGCGAGTCATGACACCGCGGGTGGATCTGCTGCCGCTCTACGAGCGCTGGGAGACCGAGCTGATCGGTCGTGCCAGTGCGGCCGTCGTGACGAGCAGGCCGATCGCAGACGCGATCCGCTCACAACGGCGGGACTTGCCCATGGCCACCGTCCGAAACGGTGTGGACTCCGACAGCTTTCGGAGTCGTGCCCACTACCTGCCGAGGCCAGAGGACCTGCCCTTCCCGTGCAGCGCTCCGGTCGTGGGCTTCGTAGGTGCTCTCTACGACTGGATCGACTGGTCCCTGATCGGCCGGGTGGCGATGAAGCTGGCGGGTTTCAGCTTTGTCTTTGTGGGGCCATTTGGCTCCGTCGCTCCGCCCGCCTGGATCGTGAAGTTGCCAAACGTGCGATTCCTGGGACACCGACCCTACAACCTGATTCCCGCCTATATCTCGGCTTTTGATGTCTGCTGGCTTCCGTTCAAAGAAGATTGTGTGACCGTGAAGGCCAATCCGGTCAAGATCTACGAGTACCTCGCTCTCGGAAAGCCGGTCGTCAGTACACCGGTGGCAGATCAGCAGTCCTTCGAAGGGCTGATCGCTGTCGGGAGAACGCCGGATTCGGTGGCGAGGCTGCTATGCACGGCTGCCTCCGACTCGGGCGCCAGATCTCTCGAGCGCATGGGCTTTGCTCAGCGAAACACCTGGAAGGCCCGCGCCATCGAGTACCTGGACTATCTGGCCGCTATCGGACCGCACTCCTCGACACTGCCCGCGCGCGAAGAACCTGCGAGCTCCCCGCTCCCGGCGCGACTCGCGAGCGTACGCTCGCGATCTCTTGAGGTTGAATGATGCGAGCTCTCTGGCTTATTAGGGCAAATCTTGAGCAACACCCCGGCGGCGATACGACGCAGGTTCTCAGTACCGCACTCGCCCTGCGTGCGCGAGAAGTGGAGGTGATCCTCTCATCCGATCCGGAGCCGAACCTGGACGGTTTCGACATCGTTCATCTCTTTCACCTGGATCGAGCGTGGGAGAATGGCCGCTGGTGGCAGCAGATTCGAGCCAAACGCATGCCCAGCGTGCTCAGTCCCATCTATTGGCCGAGTGACGAGTTCGATCGGCAGGGCCGCACCGGGGTCCAAGGGCTCATGTCGCGTCTGGCTTCCGGTGTTCCGTACCAGAACATCCGCATCGCCCAGCGCTCTGCCTTGCCCCTCGTTGCCGACGGCGACTTCAGGACTGTCAATTGGCGGATGTTCAGCTTCGAAAGGAGTGTCCGCTACGCGCTGAACACTGCGGACGTGATCCTTCCCAACAGCCGGGCCGAGCAAGCGCAGCTCGAGAGACGCTTCGGCGTCCAGTCGCGTTGCCTGATCGTTCCCAATGCCGTCGACCCGAGAGTATATCCGGCGGCGGACGGCGGCGGTCGCAGGCCTGGAGAGATCCTCAGCGTCGGGCGCATCGAACCACGGAAGAACCAGCTCGCGCTCATCCGGGCGGTTCGTGACACGCCATTCACTCTCGTGCTGGTCGGCCAACCTGGGCGCTTCAGTCAACGCTATGCGAGACTCTGCCGCCGCGCCGCGGGACCGAATGTGCAATTCCTCGATTGGCGCTCCTCATCCGATCTGCGTGAGCTCTACCATTCCGCTGAACTGCACGCCTCAGTGAGTTGGTACGAGACACCAGGACTCGCGAGCCTCGAGGCGGCGGCATGCGGCTGCCGCATCGTCGTTACGCCGGGTGGCTGCACTCGGGAGTACTTCGGCAACCACGCCGAGTACTGCTCACCCGCCAATATAGGCTCGATTCGACAGGCTCTCTTCAGAGCCATGACACGACCGCACAACGGCGATCTCGCCAGGACGGTGGAGGCACAGTTCAACTGGAACACCACGGCCCAGCGAACTCTCGAGGCCTATGACCTGGCACTGAAAGGTGATTCGAGCCGGCCGGCAGAAGCGCCCTACGATGCCAACGCATGCGGAGCTCTCAACGGTCCAGCACGCAGTTGCCGGGAGCACTCCAATCTGCATGAGGCGGTTTCGAGTCATCTGGACCGATCTCCAGCGGGAGGGGGGCGGCTGCGTTCATGAGTAGGAGAGTCCTCTGCGTGGTGGGGACGAGACCAGAAGCCATCAAGATGGCACCGGTCATCGTGGCGCTGAAGGCCGACCCGCGGCTCGATGTGCGAGTCCTGGCGACGGCCCAACACCGCGAAATGCTGGACCAGGTTCTCTCCCTCTTCGCAATCGAGCCAGACTTCGACCTCGACCTCATGCGACATGGCCAGACGCTGCCCGAACTCAGCGCCCGGCTTCTCACGTCGATCGACAGTGTTCTCACGCGAGAGCAGCCCGCGGCAGTGCTCGCCCAGGGAGACACGACCACCGTACTGATGACGGCAATCGCAGCCTTCTATCAACGCATACCCTTCGGTCACGTCGAGGCCGGACTTCGCACCGGGCAGATGGAGACACCTTTTCCCGAAGAGATGAACCGCGTCCTCACTTCGCCCCTCACCCGCTGGCACTTTGCACCGACCGAAAGCGCCCGCGACAATCTCAGCCGCATGTGCATACCGAGCAGCAGGATTCACCTGACCGGCAACACGGTCATCGATGCCCTGCTCTTCACGGCCGCCATGGAGATCCCTCTCGATCTTGGGCTGGATCCTCGCCTGAAGCTCGTTCTCGTGACCACGCACCGGAGGGAGAATCTGGGTGCGCCTCTGACGGCCGTCTGTCGATCGATTCGCACACTCGTCCAGCGAAACAAGGGGATCCAGGTGCTCTACCCCGTGCACCCGAATCCGAGTGTCTCTGCGGTGGTGCACCGGGAACTGGGCAATCATCCACGTATCATTCTGTCGGAACCACTCGCATATGGTCCGTTCATCGCAGCAATGAAACGGGCGCACATGATCCTCACGGATTCCGGGGGTGTCCAGGAAGAGGCACCCGCACTGGCCAAGCCAGTTCTCGTCCTCCGCCAGGAGACGGAGCGCCCCGAGGCAGTGGAGGCGGGAGTCGTCAAGTTGGTCGGGGCGGTGCCGGAGCGTATTCTTCAGGAGAGCGAGCGTCTGCTACGCGATCAGACCGCGTATGCCGACATGGCCAAAGGTGTGTCGCCTTACGGAGACGGCGCCGCCGCCGGCCGAATCGCGCGTGTCGTCTCACACGCGTTGGCCGGTGAGGAGTCGGCTCACTTCCCGGCTCTCCCCAGCGCGCGGCCTACGCTACGACGCGTCCGTGGCGGCCCCTCCTATAGACCCCAGCAGCCTTCCCGAGCAGCGAACCCCCAGCCCAGATAGCCGAACCGAGCCTCTCGAGCACGACGGCGAACCCGTCGCCTTAACCTCGGAAGCCGCCTCATCGCACCACGACCGCGTTGCTTGACCGGCAAATTCGAGCGGCTTAAGCTGCCTGCTCGGCTCAGCCACTGGACCGAAGGTTGTGCCGGCGTACTGCGCCCCTCGCTTACAAGAGCGCGAGCCGAGCTGCAATGAGCACCGAGCGACTATGAACGCGCAGGATTCCACTCAGCCTGTTGGCATCCGAATACTGAACACTCTGGGTGCGGGCCTGAGTCGCCTTGGCTGGCGTGTGCCGGGCCTGGAGGCTGAAAAGCTCACGCGGGCCGCATGCCGCCACACCGGACTTGACGATTTCGGCGGTGATCACTTCCGCAAGGGGCTCGAGCGCCTCCTCTGGTCGCTCGAGCAAGAGGCTCACCTGAGTACTCTTGGCAGGCTCACGGCGCGTACCACCCTGCTTGGATACCTGCGTGATCGCCTGCAGATCCAGAACCACCGAAAGCTTCACCCGGACATCGCCGCGGGTGAGATCAGTCGGCCACTGGTCATCGTTGGCCTGCCACGCACCGGCACCACCATTCTCTTCAACCTTCTGGCTCAGGACCCGGCCAACCGGGCTCCCCTCGCCTGGGAGACGGATATCCCGTATCCGCCGCCGGAGACAGCGAGCTACCGAAGCGACCCCCGCATCGCCAAGTGCCAGAAACGTTTCGACTCCCTCTACAGATTGGCGCCCGCTCTCCTGGCCATTCACGAGATGGGATCCGAGCTGCCGCAGGAATGCGTCGCCATCACGGCACACGAGTTCATGAGCGTCCAGTTCTTCACGATGTACGACGTGCCGAGCTACCAGGACTGGCTGGACCGGCAGAGTTACGTCCCCGCGCTCCAGTTTCATCGTCGTTTTCTGCAGCACCTTCAGCACCGTCACGCGGGTGAGCGCTGGGTCCTGAAGACTCCCGGACACCTGGCAACCCTCAGCGAGCTCTTCGAGGTCTATCCCGACGCCTGCATCATTCACACGCACCGCGACCCGCTCCGCGTGATGCCATCCCTGGCGAGCTTGTGCTACGCGCTGCGCGGCATCAGCTCCGATCGCGTGCTACCCGAAGCCGTCGGGCGTCAGCAGGTCCGCCTCTGGGCGGGACACCTGGAGCGTGCCTTGACAGCACGCGATGAGCTCACTTCGAACCAAGACCAGTTCTTCGATGCCCATTTCGAGGACGTCGTGCGGGATCCGATCGGATTGATCGAGCGGATCTACGATCACTTCGACCTCTCGCTCAGCGATGAAGCGCGAGGGCGAATGCGAGCCTTCCTGGGTGCCAACCCACGTGGCAAGCGCGGCAGCCATCACTATACGCTCGAGGACTTCGGCCTCACACCAAACGATGGTCGCCGCTTCGAAGCCTACCGCGAGAGATTCTCCATTGCTGCCGAGACCGCTCCTTGATCGAGTTCCGACCGGCGGGCGCGTTCAGCCGCTGCATCGCCGCAGATCGATTCAGTACGCGTTTCGAGCCAGGAGCCCGCTCCAGAGCGTCATCACCAGGATTTGTGCGTCGAGCCCGAGTGACCAATTCTGGATGTAGTAGATATCGTGCTCGATCCGCTCGTGCAGCGATGTGTTGCCTCGCCAGCCGTGCACCTGCGCCCAGCCAGTGAGGCCGGCCTTCACCTTGTGGCGCAGCATGTAGCCGGGAATCTCGCGCCGGAACTCCTCGATGAAGACTGGCCGTTCCGGCCTCGGCCCCACCAGACTCATGTCGCCGGTCACAACGTTCCACAGCTGCGGAAGCTCGTCGAGGCTGAAGCGCCGGAGCCAAGCTCCCAGTCTCGTACGTCGGGGGTCGTTGGGCCGCGCCCAGATCGCACCCTCTTCGTCCTCCGCACCGCACGCCATCGAGCGGAACTTGAACATGCGAAAGACACGTCCGTCCAGCCCCATTCGCCGCTGACTGTAGATGACGGGCCTCCCGGATGAGACAAGGATGGCCGAGACGATCAAGAGCAGGACGGGAGCCATCAACAGGAGCAGCAGCGAGCTGCCCAACAGATCGAACATGCGCTTCTGCACCGACGCCCAACCCACGAGCGGACTCTCGCGCAGACTGATGATTGGCAGCCCGTCCAGATTCTCCACCGAGCTACGCAGGGTGAGGATGTGGAGGAGATCGGGCGCCAGCTTGACGCTGGCGACCTCGTCATCAAGGTCGGACAGGATCTTGTCCAGCCGCTGCCACTCCTCGCGCGGCAGCGCGATGATGACCTGGTCGATACGCGTGCGCTGAAGTGCATGCTTCAGATCGCCGTAGCCACCCGTCACGGACACACCTGCGACGCGACGACCCGGTGCGCCATCGGCGAGCACGCCCTCCACCCGCATGCCCGCTTGTGGATGATCGTGGATGCGGTGAATGATCTCCTCTGCCAGCCGCCCGGCCCCGACGACCAGCACGTAGCGTAGGTTGTAGCCGCGGCGCCGCAGCCGCCGCAGCCCCGTCCGCAGGACCACGCGCAGCCCGATGATGAGCGCAGGCGAAGCCAGGCTGAAGACGAGCACGACGCCTCGGGAGTACGACTGACTGCGAACGAAGAAGGAGATGGCGAGTAGAAGCAGCACGCCGGTTGCGGTGGCGCGCAGGACATCGATCCCCTCTCGCACGAGGGTCCCCAAGCGCCTCGGCTCGTACAAGCCGTGCCGGCGCAGCAGCACCCACCACAGGGGCAGGATCACGACGAGGGCGAGTGCGTAGCTGCCGACGTCCGGCACGCCAAGCGGCGCTGGAATGCCGAAATGAAAGCGAAGCCAGTAGGCGCCCAGCCACGCCACCGTGATGAGCACGAGATCGGCCGCCATCATCATGGTCCGGAAGACTTCGCTGTATCGGTATAGCAAGCTCCGCTAGCCTCCGACCGCCATCTGCGCACAAGCTGCCGCCACTGGGGCTGCCCAGGGTACCGCGTCGTACCCCCGGCGCGAAGTGGGACAAATCTCTAGCTCGCCTCTCGTGCGTCTTCCTCGACTGCGCAGCTGAGTTCGTCCAGGAAATCCGGCAGGGCCGAAGCAACACGGCTCCAGTTCGGGATCTGCGGCGCGCCCCTCGGATCCTTCACAAAGCCCAGACCAGCGGCCAGCAAGGCGCCGGAAAACGTCTCCACAGCCACCTCCTCGGCATGGCGATCGAAATGGAGCCCGTTCAGCTTGGCATCGTTGCTGTAGCTCGCTATGGCGTCCTGTGCGGTCCGTACATAGGCGGTGAAGATGGTATGGAGGAAGCCAGCTTCGAACTCCACACCATAGCTCGCCAGGTTTCGGATCAGTGCAGCCGCGATGTCAACCACCATGCGATGCAGACCACGCGTCGCGTCGTCCTGTGACAGTCTCTGGTGTTTGTGGTCATAGTTCTCGACCAGATGGACCTGGCAGATTCGCTTGAGTGAGCAGTTGCGGAAGACCTCAGCCAGCACGCCCACCTCGAGTCCCCAGTCGGCGGGAATCCGATTCGCCCTGGCGAGCTCGGTCGTCATCGAGCATTCCCCTGCCAGCGGGTAGCGAAACGACTCCAGGTACTCCAGCAGCGGAATCGGGCCAAGCACCGACTTCATGGATCGCAGCAGTGGCATCATGAAAAGCCGCGTCACCCGGCCGTGCAACCGATCGGTGACACGACTGTAGTAGCCCTTGGCGAACTCGTAGTTCATGTTCGGATTGGCGGTCGGGTAACACAGCCGGGCCAACAGCTCTCGCCGATAGGTGACAATGTCACAGTCATGCGTGACAACGACGCGCGAAGCATGGGTTGCGAGAACGTAGCCGTACGCCAGCCAGGTGGCCCGACCCTTGCCATCAGGCCCGGGATCCAGCCCCTCGTCACGCAGCTTCCTCAGCAGCCCCTGAAGCCGCGGGCCATCGTTCCAGATGACCGTGGGCGCGCTGTCATCGAGGCAGCGGACACCACTGAAGAGCGAGCGCATCGTGCGGAACTGGTCCAGATCCGCTGCGCCCGAGAGGCTCACGACGAGCTGGCGGAGATAGGGGACCCGTTCGAGCTCCGCGACGATCCCCTTGAGTGCCGGCCCGCGCGTCTCCGAGAACAGCGAAGGGAGCACGAGCGCAACCGGACGGTCGTCCGCGTAGGAGAGCAACTCGCGCTCGAGACGCGGCAAATCCACGGGGCCGAGTCGGTGAAGCGCTGTGATGATGCCAGTCTGATGGAAGTCGGTCACCGACCGAAACTTCGCACTGGCCCCCTGCGGGTGTCAAGCAGATCTCAAACCTCGGCCTCGGTCTCGAGCGTGGCCTGTTCGAGCAGATGCAAGCCCAGCGGGTCGATCTCGTGGAATTCGATGCCGACTTCGAGCGTAATGGGATCCGTATCGGTCGCCCAGATCACCCGGCCGACGGCGACCACCGTGTGCTCTCCGACGTTGAACGTGACACGCAGGACATCACCCAGATTGATCTCGCAACCCACCGCCTCGAAACTGATGCCGCCCGTCGAAACGTTTCGGCTCACGGCGAGCTGATCCATGTGATCCAATTCGGAGAAGGAGATCACCTGATCGGTGGGGATCCGGTGATACTTGCGCCGGTCAGCCGGTGTCGCCAGAACCATGAGGACTTCCCCCGGTTGGGGCAGCAGGACAAGCCACCTACGCCCGCAGGCAGTCTCTTCGGATGGGTCCGGTCGAGCCTTGAGAAGCGGCGGGGCGCTCGCTTCAGCGCGCGGTCGAGAAGAGATCGAGCTGGCTTTCCTCGACGCCGGCCGGGCTGAGCCCAGCCAGGGTGATGCACAAAGAGTGCATCGAGCGCGCTTCGACTCCCGTGCGGCCGAGCAATGTGCTGGCCGCCTGGCAAACTTCCACTGCGCTCCGAATTGGCCCCCGCAGGGTGAGGCTGCGAGTCGTCACCACCTGATCGCGTCCGCGAACCCGAACCGCCACGCGACGCGCCTCGAGTCCCTGCCGCTCGAGTCCGACCTCGAGCCCCCGAGCAAGCTCGCTCAAGAGCGACGGCAGGTCGGGCCGGTCTGCCTCGGTCCTGGCGATGGTGACTTCCCGGCTGATGCTGCCCGGGCAGCGCGCAACGCGAACCGCAGAGGTATCGCGTACCTGCGCAAGCCTCAGAATCTCGAGTCCGCGGTTGCCGAGAGCACGCTCGAGAAGAACCGCATCGACGGTCAGAAGTTCACCGATGGTGGTCACGCCCAGCTCTTGCAGTGTCACGACAGCCTTCGGCCCGACACGCGGCAGGCGGCTCACGGACAGCGGCCCGAGAAAGGCGGAGACTTCGTTCGAGCGGATCCGGCGCACGCCCTCCTGCCCGACTTCCTCGGCAGCCAACTTCGCCAGGAACTTGGCCGGAGCGATCCCGGCGCGCAGGCAGAGGCCAAGCTCCGCCTTCACCTTCTCGGCCAGGCGGCCCGCGAGGGTCTCGGGCTGCTCTCTCCTGGTACGGGTGTCGATGTACGCCCCGCCCAGTCCCGCCGGCTCGAGTTCCTGGACGACTCTGCGCAGGCAGACGAGCAGCACTCCAGCCGCCTCCCGATAGCGCTTCATATTCGTCCTCACCCGGCCGGCGGCGGGACACCGCTCGAGAGCGTCGAGCATGGGCATACCGACGGCGACACCGGCCTCCTGAGCCTCCCAGCTCGCCGACTGAACCTTGCCGCCCTTGCGCGGATGACCGCCGACCAGCACAGGGCGCCCTTCGAGCGAGGGGTCCGCGAGCCGTTCCACCGCGGCGTAGAAGCTCGGAACCTCCGCATAGAGGATGGCGCCTGCCCCACCGGCAGAGTTCATTGGGGCGGCTCGAGCAGCAGCAGCTCTCCGCTCTCCTCTTCCACCAGGAGCCGGCTCGTCAGCAGCAGACTGGGCCGCCCGGCCAGCCAACGTCCCAGGCCGTCGGAGAAGTGGGGGTGCTGCGGATGCTCGGACTGGCCCGGCGAGAGCGAACTCAGCATGCGATCCGGAGCCGCGAGATCGACCGCCAGACGGTATGTCGCGGCCTCGCTCACTTGATAGGGACCCGGCCGCTCGTAGGCGGTCACCGCCAGCGTCGTTTCATCCCCTCCCAGGGCCGCGGCTGGAAGTCGCCCGAGAGCGCGACCCGGGGCCCGACCCAAGCTTGCAAAGGGACGAAACACGAGCTTGTGCAACCGCCCCCAGGCCCAGCCGTCGCGACTCGGCCCGAGCCGGTAGGACAGACTGACCCAGGTCCGACGCAGGCTCGAACGGACGGCCGCGCTGACCCGGTCGACATCCGTCCAGCCTCCCGGCGCAGCGAGCCGGTCCGCGGAGACGAGCAAGGCCGATACCACCGGCGCTGCTCGTACGCCGGGCAGCGATAGATAGCGAGCGTAGAGCTCTGCGCCAAAGGGCTCGCGGAGGAGTTCCTCGATCAAGTGCTCCATCAGTACGTGATACGCGGCCGCACCTCGGCTGTCGGCGCGCATCTCGCCATCCCAGCGACCGAGCAGCTGAGCAATCTCACGAGCCTCCGGACGCAGAGCGCCTCCAATCTGCCCCAGACGCAGCAGCGCGGGGATGACCTCCCCACTCACGCTGCCGGCGACGTCGTTCTGAAGCGCCGCGGCGCTGCGCAGGTCGACCTTCTCGGAGCCCGGCGCGGTCAGCTTCCCGAGCGCCGCAACCAGCCGACGGCTCCTCTCCCCCGTTCGCCAGAGCCACTCGACGTCTGCGGCGGTGAGCCCGTCGTCCAGGCTGCCGTCGGCGGCGATCACCCAGGAGCGGGGGCCCCGGGTGGCCGGCCGCTCGCGAGAGCCGCTGACACGAACGGCCGGCAGGGCGGAGAACTCGATCGGCTCGTGCCAGTCGAAGAGCCGCAGCCGCCCGGGAACCGGAACCAGGCCGCTGGGCAGCGAGCGCCTGGGCAGCCATCCCGCGAGCTGCATCCCCGCCTGCCCGGTGTCGTCCGCGTAGACCATGGCCACCACCGGCTCGTGATGTTCCGCGAGAGCGGCCACGAGCTGCCCTGCATCGCGCGCCCGAGCCACCGCCAGCAGCGCCCCCACACCGTCTCCAGGCAGCGCACCGCTCCAGGCCAGGGCCAACGGCTCTCGCTCCGGCGGCGACCCCGCCACCCGGGTCGATCGGCCGGCGCCGGTGTCCGCCTCTGCGTCGCTGCGGCTCGGGTACGTCACTCGCTCGGGAGGCCGTAGCAGCGAGTTGATCAGCGGACCATGCCGCGTGGAGCGAACAACCAACTCCTCCTCGCGCAGCACGCCGCCGGCCGTCCGGACACGGATCAGCTCCCTACGCTCTGCCAACGGCACCCAAAGCGTGCCGTTCTGGTAGAGACCGTCTTCGGAGCGAATCGTCTCCTTGAAGAGATCCACGCTGACGGCACGCGCGGGCGTGGCGGCCCAGGCCACGTGCAGATTCCGCCCAGCCCAGATCACCGGTACGCCCGGAATGGTGGCCCCTGCGACATCGACCCCAGTGCCGCGCAGATGAACCTCATAGACCAGGGCGGGCGCTGTGGGTGCCAGGTGGAGATCCGCTACCAGAATCGGAGCACCGCTCTCGGTATAACGTCCGGGCAGAACCCAGGCACTGCCACCGCGAATCGCCGTCGACGCGATCAGGTCGCGACTCGGCGCGAGTAGCTCTCCGCGAGGCTGCCCGCCCATGCCGCGGACGACGGATTGCAGCGGGAGTTCGCTGGGGATCTCCACGCCCTGCACGCCACTACCCGTGGGCTTGAACGGGCGAGCCAGCACGCTGCCGAGCCGCTCGATCAGATCGTCGAGCACGATGCCCGTCTCGATCAGGTTGCTAGAACTCCAGGCGACAAGCTTGACGATGGCGATGGAATCCGCGGGACCCCAATCGTCGAAGGTCTCGCCCGCGCCGGCCAGCTCGAGCGGCGCGCCGACCCGACCGTTACGGATTCGCCTCAGGCGCGCGTTGACTCCCTCGGCGTACGCGCTCAGCACATCTCGCACGCTCTCGTCCAAGCGCTCGGCCTGGGCCTCGGCGTGTAGCGCGAGACCCAGCGTGCGGGCCATCCGGTCAGCGACCAAACCCGCCTCGCCCACCACCTCGGCCGTGCGACCACGTGCCAGGCGCCGCAGCCAGAGCATCTGTGCGAGGCGATCCTGCGCGTGCACGAATCCGAGGGCGACCCAGGCGTCTCGCTCGCGAACCGCCTCTATGTGTGGAATGCCCCTCGAATCGCGCAATACCTCGACCGGCGCCGCGAGACCGGCGACGGGCAGCGTCCCGGTCTCCACTGCGAAGGACCTGCGTGCGGTCTGTTCGTCGCCGAGGCGACGCGCCCCGAGCCAGAGCAGCGCCGCCAGCGCGACCGCAACGAGCACGATGATCACCGCACCCGGGCGACCGACTCCGTCGGGTAGATCCGCCAACGTCCTACTTGCTCTCACGGCATCCAGGGTCCCTGTCCGCACGAAGTCCGATCGAAGCCACCGCCGGAATCGGAGTGTAGCGACCGAGGCCAAGCACGCGCCGGCGCAAGGCCACGTGGGGACGAGAATGCTCTCGCGCCCTGCCCCTCCCTCCTCTCAAGCTCCGCAATTACGTGCCGACAAGCGAGAAGAACGCACACTGCCCGGCAACGAGCGGCGTGTTGTGTACTATCAGCTGCCAAATAGGCCGGCGCTTGAAGTATTCGACGAAGTCGGCTCGGGAGGTTACTGGCATGACTGTGGCGCTTGGGATCAATGGATTTGGCCGAATCGGCAGACTTGTGGTGAGGGCGGCTCGCGAACGCGACATCGAGATCTCGGGCATCAACGACCTGATGGATCCCACCACACTGGCACACCTGCTCCGATACGACTCGGTCCACGGTCACTTCCCCGGCACTGTGGAGACCGAATCGAACGCCATCGTGGTGGACGGCAAGCGAATCCCCGTGCTGAGCGAACGCGATCCGGCCCAGCTGGGGTGGGGCAAGCTGGGGGCCCGGATCGTCATCGAGAGCACCGGCAGGTTCACGAGCCACGAAATGGCGGAGAAGCACATCGAAGCCGGCGCAGAGCGCGTCATCATCAGTGCCCCCTCGCCCGACCCCGATGTCACGATCGTGCTCGGTGTCAACCACGAGGCGTACGACCCACAGCAGCATCGGATCGTCTCGAACGCCTCGTGCACGACGAACTGCCTGGCGCCGATCGCCAAGGTTCTCGATGACGCCTTTGGCATCGAGGCGGGCTGGATGAACACCATCCACGCCTACACCAACGATCAGCTCGTGCATGACGGACCGCACAGCGACTTGCGCCGCGCGCGATGCGCTTCCAGCTCGATGATCCCGACCAGTACCGGGGCCGCGCGTGCCATCGGGCTGGTGCTGCCGCGGCTCATCGGCAAGCTCGATGGGCTGGCGGTGCGCGTGCCCACGACCGACGTTTCCATTCTCGATCTGAGTCTCAAGCTCGAGCGCTCGACGGACGCCGAATCGATCAACGCCCTGATGAAGCAGGCCGCCGAGGGGCCGCTGGCGGGATATCTGCGCTACTGCGAGGAGCCTCTGGTCTCGGTGGACTTCATCGGCGATCCTCACTCGGCTATTCTCGACGCGCCGAACACGCGTGTCATGAACGGCGACTTTGCCAAGATTCTGGCTTGGTACGACAACGAGACCGGCTATGCGACCCGCCTGGTCGAGTTGGCGGAGTTGATGGGGACCTGATGAAGTGAGCGTTCGGAGCCTGGACGACCTGCTCGGCGGAGGGGGGCGGGAGACAGCGTCGGGCCCGGGCCGAGATGAAACGCTGCGAGGACGCCGCGTCTTCGTCCGCGCCGATCTCAACGTGCCGATCGCGAACGGACACATCACCGACGACACACGGATTCGCGCATCAGTCCCGAGCCTGCGCCGGCTGCTGGACGCCGGCGCACGCGTGATTCTGGCTTCCCACCTCGGGCGACCCAAGGGCAGGCGAGTCCCCGAGCTCTCGCTGCGACCTCTGGCCCCGGCGCTGGCCGATTTGCTCGACCGCGAGGTGCGGTTCGCAGACGACTGTGTCGGCGAAGCTGTCCGGGCTGCGGCCGCGAACCTCGCAGATGGTCAGGTATTACTGCTCGAGAATCTCCGCTATCACGCCAGCGAAACCGCGAACGATCCAGAGTTCGCGCGGGAACTCGCGACACTGGCGGACGTCTACGTGAACGATGCCTTCGGCACCGCCCACAGAGCGCACGCCTCGACCGCGGGCATGGTCGCCCACGTCGCCGAGGCCGCCGCGGGCGATCTGCTGCGATCGGAGCTCGAGCACCTCAACGTGGTGCTCCACCCCGACCGACCTCTACTCTGCCTGCTCGGCGGCGCCAAGGTCTCGGATAAGCTCGGCGTGCTCGAGGCGCTGGCCTCACGAGCCGACGCACTCGCCATTGGAGGGGCCATGGCCTACACCTTCCTCGCCGCGCGGGGCGAGAACACCGGAACCTCGCTCGTCGAAGCGGACCGGATCGAGGCTGCCCGCCGTCTGCTCGCGACCGCCGAACAAGGGAAGACGCGATTACTCCTGCCCCAGGACCACGTGGTTGCCCGGACCCTGGATGAAGGAGAGGAGACCCGAGTGGTGGAGAAGATTCCCGATGGCTGGATGGGCGTCGACATCGGCCCCCGGACTGCGGCGGATTACGCCGCGGAGGCGACGCAGGCCCGCACACTGCTCTGGAATGGGCCGATGGGGGTGTTCGAGATCGACGCCTTCGCGCGCGGAACCGAAGAGCTGGCCCGAGCGGTCGCGGAATCACCGGCCACCACGATAATCGGTGGCGGCGACTCGCTGGCTGCCATCAACAAACTCGGCCTGGCAGGCCGCATAGACCACCTGTCCACCGGCGGCGGCGCCTCTCTCGAGTACGTGCAAGGACTCGAGCTGCCGGGCGTGGCAGCCCTGGAGCGATGATGATGCGACGCCCGATTCTCGCCGCCAATTGGAAGATGCACATGGACCGCGCCGAAGCCGGCGACTTCATCGCCGGCTTTCTGCCGAGGGTGGAACAGGCCAGCGCCGTGGACATCGTGATCGCACCCCCGGCCACCGCCCTGGATCGGGTCGGCGCCGCTCTGGAGCAGAGCTCCGTGCAGCTCGCCGCCCAGAACGTGAACGCCGAGGCGAAGGGGGCTTTCACCGGAGAACTCTCGCCGGCAATGCTGCGCGAGATCGGCTGCCGATACTGCATCGTCGGCCACAGCGAGCGGCGGGCCCTCTACGGCGAGACCAGCGAGGGCGTCGCCGCCAAGGCCGCGGCCCTGCTCGGCGTCGGCATTCGGCCAATCGTGTGCGTCGGAGAGACGCTGGAGGAGCGAGAGACAGGTCGCACGCACGATGTGGTGGGGGCACAGCTCGCTGGAAGCCTCGCGGGGATCACGACTGACCAAGCCACCGAGTTGGTGTTAGCATACGAGCCCGTCTGGGCTATCGGGACCGGCAAGACCGCCACACCGGAGTTGGCTCAGGAGGTACATTCATTCATCCGCGAGCACCTGTGCGGGCGCTTCGCGAGCGCCGGTAACGAGATCCGGATCCAGTACGGCGGCTCGGTCAAGCCCGACAATGTGGCCGCCATCATGGCGCAGAGCGACATCGACGGCGCGCTGGTCGGCGGCGCCAGCCTCGAGCCCGAAAGCTTCGCCCGGATCGTCCAGTTCGATTGCCCGGAGAACACCTGACCATGGCGACCCTGCTTCTCGTGCTGCACTTTCTCGTCTGCTTCGTGCTGATCGCAGTCGTCCTGCTACAGCGTGGCAAGGGTGCGGATCTCGGTGCTGCTCTGGGCGGCGGCGGAGCCAACACGCTCTTTGGCGGACGCGGCGCCGGCAACTTTCTGACCAAGCTCACAACCGGGAGCGCGGTTGTCTTCATGTGCACGAGCTTCTCGCTTGCCTACCTGGGCAGTGAGAAGGCGGACGTGAGGCTCTTCGATGGCGCCGATGTCGAAGAGGGCGAGTCGGCACCCGACGGGCTCACAGAGGCGCCCGTCGCGGAGCTACCAACCGACGAGGACGCGGGCGGCGGCCTCGAGGAAATCGAGCCGGGGGACCGCGGCGACGCCGGCGACGCGCCCTGAACCGAGTACCTCACCGGGCAGCCGTCGGTAGAGGTGCTGGCAGCGATCACCGGGTTCGTTATTTTCCGCCCACTTCGAGCCCAGATGTGCGGCGGTGGCGGAACTGGTAGACGCGTCAGCTTGAGGGGCTGGTGGGGGCAACCCCGTGGAGGTTCGAGTCCTCTTCGCCGCACCATCTTTACCCAAACAAAACAGACACTTAGATTCAGAAGGCCCCGCTGCCGGCTCGCTGCTGGGCGGGTCTTCTGCGTGCTCGCCCTGGCCCTCGTGGGGCGCACGTCCGAGAGGGACAAGGCCGCGCATGGTGCCAGAGGCCGGCCCGTCTTCTGCTCGGCTCACCGGCACTTGAAGAAGCGGGATGCGCCTACGCGCTGGGCTCGCCTTCGCTATCGGGCACGATGAGCGAGAAGAACACGGGCAGGACCACCATCGTCAACACCGTGGCGAACACCAGCCCCGCGATGATCGTGACCGCCATCGCCGCAAAGAACGCGTCGAGCAAGAGCGGGATCATTCCGAGCGCCGTCGTGGCCGCCGCCAAGGCAACGGGACGCAGGCGGCTTGCCGCCGAATCCACGATCGCCGCGCGTTGCTCCTTGCCACCAGCGCTCTGGAGGTTGATCTCGTCCACCAGCACGATCGCGTTCTTGATCAACATACCCATCAAGCTCAAGAAGCCGAGTAGCGACATGAAGCCAAACGGTATTCCCGTCGAGAGCAATCCGGCCGTCACGCCGATGATCGCAAGCGGGACATTGAGCCAGATCACAAGGGTCTGGCGCAGCGAGTTGAACAGCGCGACTGTGACCAGCACCATGATGAGTACAAAAACCGGGATCGAAGCTGCGAGCCCCGCCTGCGCGCTCCCCGAGTCTTCATACTCCCCGCCCCATTCGAGGGTGTAGTCCTCGGGCAGCTCGATGGACTCGACCTGCGGCCGAAGTTTCGCGAACAACTTGCTCGCGGGACCCCGTTTCGGGTCACAGTAGACGATCAACGTCGGCCGGCGGTCCAGTCGCATGATGATTTCGTCTTCGAATTCGGTTTCGAAACCCGAGACCACCTGTCCGAGTGGAATCATCTGTTTGGCAACGGGACTCCAGATCTGGAGGCTACGAATGCTCGCGACATCCGATCGCTGCGGGGCGTTGGCCCGCATGATGATCGGCACCAGATTATTCTCTTCCCGAAACAGGCCGACGCGAATACCCTCGAAACCTTGGCGCAGTGCATCGGCTATGTCGTCGCGTTGAATGCCTGCGAGGTTCGCCTGTCGCTCCGCGATAATCGGGCGCAGCACCTTCACCCGCTGACGCCAGTCGGTGCGAAGCGCCTTTGCGTTGCCGCTTCCGGCAAAGATCGCCTGGGTTTGCGTGGCGAGCTCGCGGAGGACGTTGGGGTTCGGGCCACTGAAGCGCGCCTGGATCTTGCCCGTACTGCCTGGACCCAACTGAAATCTCGAGGCATACGCGAGCGCGTCTGGGAACGCGGCGCCGATGTGGTCCTCGACTTCCTTGATGAGCTCGCCGATGCGCGTGTACTCGTCGACGTCGACCAGGAACTGCGCATAGGAAGAGTTGAGCTTCCCGGGGGCGTAGGTGAGCAGGAAGCGCAGGCCGCCCTTACCGAGCAGCGTCGTAACGTGGGCGACGCCCTGGCGTTCGAGCAGATAGTCCTCGAGCTTCTCGGCCTGCTGCTCCGTCTCCGAGATGTGGGTGCCTTGCGGCAACCAGAAGTCGACCAGCATTTGTGGGCGCGTCGAAGGAGGAAAGAAGCTCTGATCCACGTAACCAAAGCCCCATACCGCTGCGCCGAACAAACCGACGACCACGCTCACAGTGAGCCAGCGCATCCGCATGCAGGTATGCAGAAGGGCCTTGAATGCGAGGTAGAAGCCGCTGCCGTAGGGATCGGCTTCCGCGTCCGATCCCGCAGCGGGGGCCTTCAAGAACATGACGCACAACAAGGGCGTGATGGTCACCGCGGTGACCCAGCTCAACATGAGCGAAGCCAACACGACCTGGAACAGCGAGCGGCAGAACTCACCTGTCGAATCATCCGAAGTGCCGATCGCCGCGAAGGCAAGCACGGCGATGATCGTTGCTCCAAGCAGCGGCACACCCGTCTGCCCGACAACCTCGGCTGCGGCTTCTTCGGGTTTCTCGCCTTTGCCGAGACGGATCAACATTCCGTCGACGACCACGATCGCATTGTCGACGAGCATCCCCAGAGCAATGATGAGCGCACCAAGAGAAATGCGCTCGAGCGCGACGCCCATCGGATCCATGATGATGAAGGTTCCGCTGATCGTGAGCACCAGCACGAAACCAATCAGCAGCCCGCTGCGCAGGCCCATGAATAGAAGCAGGACCACGATCACGATCGCGACGGCTTCGACGAGGCTCAGCACGAACCCGGATATCGCGATCTGCACCGCTTCGGACTGCAGCGAGATGATCCCGAACTCGATTCCGAGCGGGGTCTGGGCGCGCAGTTCTTTCATCCGAGCGCGCAGCGCCTCTCCCATTTCCACGACGTTGCCGCCCGAGGCGGTCGAGATCCCGAGTCCGATTGCGTTGTTGCCGTCGTAGCGGATCAAGTGACTGGCGGGGTCCACGTAGCCGCGGCGCACGGTCGCAACGTCGCGCAGGTAGATCTGCTGGTCACCACCGCGGAGCAGGACGCCTTCCAGCTGCTCGGTCGTCGTCACGTTGCCTGAGGGTTCGATCGCAATGAACTCACTTCCGACCCCCACCCGGCCGGCATCGACGACCGCGTTCTTCTGTCGCAGTTCATCGGCGATCACACTGGCTGGGATTCCCAACTGGGCCATGCGGTCTCGGGAGAGCTCCACGTAGATGGATTCGGTTCGCTCACCGTATGTTGCAATCTTCGCGACATCCGGAACGAGCAAGAGCTCGCGTTTCAGGAGGTCGACGTAGCTCTTGAGCTCCGCGTACGAGTATTCAGAGCCGTAGACGGCCACGAACACGCCATAGACATCTCCGTAGTCGTCAAGGACCAGAGACGGTCCGGCGCCCGGCGGCAGATGGCGCTGCGCGTCGTTGACCTTGCGCCGCAACTCGTCCCAGACCTGCGGGAGGTCGTCGGTCGTGTAGCTCTTCTTGATGCTGACGGTCAGCGTCGAAAGCCCCCGATCGGACTTTGAGCTGACCTCGTCGAGCTGGCCCATCTGCTGGACGCTGATCTCGAGTTCGTCCGTGACTTCCTGCTCGACCTCCGTTGCAGACGCACCGGGATAGGGGGTGATGACGAGGGCGTCCTTGATCGTGAACTCGGGATCTTCGAGACGCGGAAGATTACGAAAGGTCTGCAACCCACCCACAAGCATGAGCGCGGTGAGGACAAGGGTGAGGACACGATTCTGGATGGCGAACGTGGCGAGATTCATCAGTCGATGTCCACGCTGCTAGCTTTCATGCCGGCGAACGCGCATGCCTTCGCGCAGTTGGTGGACGCCCGAGACCGCGATCCAGTCGCCACTCGCAAGACCACTCGTTACCGTGACACTGTCTCCGGTGAGCGCCCCGAGCTCGACAGCCGCGCGGCTCGCTTGCATACTCGACCGGTCGACCTTCCAGACGTAGGCGTTGCCCTGTTCATCTGCCAAGGCCGATCGGGCGGGAATCTGGATCGAGCCTCCACTCTCGGTTCCGCCGGCCAGCGCATTGACCCGGACCGAAGCGGTCATTCCGGGCAGGAGCGTGATGTCACTCGGACTTTGGATCGAAACCACGGCTTCGTACGTTCGCGACGTCGGGTCCGCGGTCGGGGAGAATTCCCTGACCTTTGCGGGAAAGCTCCTGCCTTCAACCGAAGAAACGAACACCATGGGCTGCAACACGGCATTTCGTTCTTCTTCGCTCGTTCCGCGACGAGTTCTCGCAAAAGCAGTTTCGGGGATCGCAACGGCGACTTCGAGAGAGGAAGTGTCCTGCAGAAGCACGATGATTTCCTTGGCCTGCACGTTCTGGAAGTTTTCTACGTAGACCTTGGCGACGGTTCCTGCAAAGGGCGCGGTGATGACCGCGTCGTCCTCGAGGTTCTTGAGGGCCCTGTCGGCGTTTGCACGCGCGATTTCGAACTGGCTGCGGGCTGCGTCGAATTCCTGCTGCGATGCGATGTCTGCGTCGTAGAGCGCCTTGATGCGAGAGAAGTCGGCTTCGGCTTTCGCGAGCATCGCGTTCTCGACATCGCGAATCGATTCGAAGTCCCGCGGGTCGAGACGCGCGAGGACCTGGTCCAGTGAAACCTCCTGCCCGTCGCGGACGAGAAGCTCGAGGAGCTTGCCCGCATCCTCGAAAGCCAACTCGGCCTGTTGGGCAGCCCGAATCTCACCCGGGAATTCGACGGTGCCCATGCTTCCGCCGGCTGAGATCTCGAGGATCTTGACGGGGCGCACGGGATCGGGTGCCGGCGGCGCTTCTTCTGCGCATCCGAGCGCGCCACTGATCGCGAGGGCAGTGATGCCCTCCAGCGCCCATCGCAGCACACGGCTGTGTTGTCGTCGAACTCCCTTCATGGCGCCGCCCCCTCCTTCGTCCCGGCCTACTCTACCGAGGCGATCGATCAATCGCCGCAGCCGTCTCGCAGCTCCGATTCCTGGCCCCCATAAATCTGCAAGATGTGGCCCTTTTCGAGAGCCAGAAGGGCGTGTAATCGGTAGCTGTACAAAGGAGATCTGAACATGCGCAACGGGATTCTCATGATGCTCGCCTTCGCAGCGTCTGCTGGGCCCACATCGGCGTTGGCCGAGGGCGGCGCGGCCACGGTCGTCGCGCTTCTGGTCGACGGGCTTTCGGGCGAGATGATCGAGCGCTACGAGACGCCGAACCTCGATCGCATGCGGAAGTCTGGAGTCTGGACCCACAACCTCACGCCGACCTTCCCAGCGATCTCGGGTCCGACCTGGGCGTCGATTGCGACTGGCTGTCTACCGTCGCACCACGGGGTGGTAACCGACAAGTTCATCGACCCGGAGCGGGGACTGATGGACCACTCGGTCGATGCGGATTGGCTCACGGGATGCGAGCTCATTCAGGAGGTCGCTGAACGACAAGGCGTGCGCACCGCAGCGCTCGGCTGGTGGGGTGCGCTCTCGACCCGACGTGGGGCCACGGCGACCTACCTGTCGGCCGCGATCGAGGCCGAGCGAGTCGAGCCACGCTCGGTCAAGTCCTATCCCACAGACGATGTGCGTGCTGCCGAAGTGCTGCGATATTTGTCGCTTCCAGAGGAGCAGCGGCCGCGCCTGATCTTGGCGTTCATGCGGGGCCCAGACCTGGACGCCCACTTCAACGGTGCCGAGTCCGACGAGGTGGAACGCGCGGTCATCGGAGCCGACGCAGCCATCGGCACGGTGCTCGATGCCCTCGAATCGATGCACGACCCAACCACTCTGCTCGTGGTTTCCGACCATGGTCATCTACCGATCAGTCATATCGTGAACCTGCAGCGGATCATGCGCCGCCACGACATCCAGGCGACCGGAATCACGACGGGCACGTCTGCCTTCTTGTAC
Source organism: Deltaproteobacteria bacterium (assembly GCA_029261835.1). Classification (GTDB taxonomy): domain Bacteria; phylum Myxococcota_A; class UBA9160; order UBA9160; family UBA4427; genus JAJDAO01. The sequence goes on from JAJDAO010000021.1 coordinate 26,615, forward strand.
TTCGAGGCGGAAGCCGACGTGGTGCGCGCCCTGGAGGCGCTCTCCTCCCGCGATGAGTTCGACGTCTACCGGCGTAGCGAACTTCCCGAGTGGGCCGACCTCGGAACCAGCGAACGGATCGGCCAGCTCGTCCTCTCTGCGCACCCCGGCTACTTCTTCGCTGACGTCGACCTGTGGCCCTTCTGGGCGAAGCCGCTCTCGGTCGTCGGCCCCGAGGTAATCGCGATGCCCTTCTTGGGAGCGGGCATCATATCCGGACATGGCTACGCCCCAATGGTCCCGGGAAACCAGGGTGTCCTCTACCTCTCCGGCGAGGGTGTCCCTGCAGATTCGCTCCCGAGTGCGCACATGACTGACGTGCACCCCACTCTTGCGGCCCTGCTCGGGATCGAGCCGGGTTCACCGACTGACGGCGCGTCGCTGGTCGGCGCATTTGGACTAGACCGGCCCTGAGAGGTCCGCGCTCCTGCCGCGGCGTGCTGTCGCCTCACACGGTATCCAGCGCCTCCCGAAGTCGCCCAATTCCCGTTCGAATCTCTTCTTCGTCCAGCGACGCGTAGCCCAATAGCAGCTCCGCGTGCTCCGGCGCTTGCGCGTAGAACGGCGCAACCGGATAGACCCCGACATCGCGCTCGCGACAGGCGCGCCGCAACCGGCCGACATCGAGCGCCGGCAGTGACTCGAAGCGCAAGACCACGTGAATACCCGCGCCGGTCCCAATCACATCCGCGCGGTCGCCGAGCTCAGCTTCCACCGCCTCGAGCAACGCACTTCGCCGGCTGGCGTGCCGCTGCCGCGCGCGGCGAACATGGCGTTCGAGATGCCCCTCTCGAATGAAGTCGGCGAAGGCGAGCTGTTCGAGGCTTGCGGTTCCGGTGTCCGTGATCGCCTTCGCATCGTGGAACGAGCGCACCAACGCGGGGGGCGCGACAACCCAGCCGATGCGCAGAGCCGGGAAGAGGATCTTCGACGCCGTGCCAACATAGACGACGCGTCCATCACGGTCGAGGGATTGGAGACATTCGAGCGGGCGGCTGTCGTAGCGAAACTCGCCGTCGTAATCGTCCTCGAGCAGGTAGGCGCCGCTGCGTTCAGCCCAGTCGAGCAACGCCAGCCGCCGCGGGAGTGAGAGCACACCGCCGGCCGGGAACTGATGCGACGGCGTCACACAGGCGAGGCTCGCTTCGCCAATCGAATCGAGCTCTTCGACGCGAAGCCCGTCTTCGTCGACCGGCACGTGCGAGATGTCGGCGCCGGCCGCTGCCAGGCAGAAGGAGAATCCGGTGTAGTGCGGCTCTTCGAGTACGACCGTATCGCCGGGGTCGACGAGCAAGCGAACGCAGAGATCGATCGCCTGTTGCGAGCCCTGCGTGATCAAGATCTGCTCGGGCTCGCAGACGACCCCTCTTGCCCGAGCCAAATAGTCGGCGAGCGCCTCACGAAGCTCCGCCGCGCCGCCGGGCGGCTGATACGCGAGCCGACGAACCGAAAGCCTTCGTGCCCGACGACCAAGCAGCCGCGTCCAGGTGTTGAGGGGCAGATCCGCATAGCCGGGTTCGCCATACCGAAAGTCAAAGCGCAGAGGCTCGCGTCGCAAGCTCCAGCTCGCCGCACCCGGCGGAATCCTCGTCTGGATTCGCCGACCCAAAGCGGAGAGCCGAGCGGACTCGACCTTCCCTCCCTGTTCCGTCTTGCCGCCGCCATGTGCTCGGCTTGGAAGGGAGCCGGCCACGAACGTCCCCGCCCCTTCGCGCGCGGTCGCATAGCCCTCCGCAACCAGCTGGTCGAAGGCTTGGAGCACCGTATTTCGTGAGAGTCCGAGTTCCTTCGCGAGTGAGCGCGAGGACGGCATCCGCGTATCGGGACGCAGCCGACCCTCGAGAATCGCTCCGCGCAGCGCGCGGTAGGTCTGCCGGTGAAGCGGCCCCTCGTCGTCGAGAGCGAGCATCAACATTCCAGATTGGTACCACATATACTTAATAATATGGATCTTTCGTGGATCCTATTTCGCGCGATCCTGAGAGCCTCTTGCCCGCGTATGGCCTCCCGCGCGGGCCCTCTCGAAGGAAGGCACCCCGATGTCCGAAGAGACCGATCTGCAACGATTCATCGGCTACGTCCAGGCCTTCGAACTCGCCCAGGCGGCGGATGCCTGGCAGGTGATCGAGCCCTTCTTTGCTCAGAACGCGGTGCGAGTCGTCCACGAAGGCGGCCCCATGGTGACGGACGACCAGGGGCGCGAGGCCACTCTCGCGGGCCTGCGCGACGCCGTGCTGATCCAAGACCGTCGCTTCGATGTGCGCATTCCCGAGATCCTCGAAGGGCCCCTCGCGCGTCCCGACGGAATCTGGATGCGATACACCCTCACTCTTCGCCGGGCCCCCCTGCCCGACCTCTGCATCGAAGGCGAGCATCTCACCGTCTACGAAGACGGATTGATTGCCCGCATCGAGGAGACCGTGCCGACAGGAACGACCGAGAAGGTTCTGGCCTATCTAGCCGAACACGATGCCGCCCTCCTGCCGGCCGGCTCGCCGCCGACCACGCCCAACGAGCGCGACCTGCGCGACCTGAAGGAGTCGACCGAGCGAAGCATGGTACGCGCGTATGGCTGCGCCAAGAGCCAGCAGGACGTGGGCGCGGCGCTCAAGGTCTGCGGCGACGATTTCGTGCTCGAGACGCCGGCCTTCGCGACTCGCGGCAAGGGCAAGGACGAGGTCGCCGCCCAGCTCGCCATCTTCTTCGAAGCCTTCCCCGACTACAACGTCGAACTCGCGGGCTTTGCCCATGGCGATATGCTGGCGACCTGGGGCCGCGTTCGGCTTTCGCTTCGCGGCGACCTGATCGGCATCGAGGCCACGAACAAGACCGCCGACCTCGAGTGCATGTGTCTATTCCAGATCGAAAACGGCGTCCTGCGCCGCGAGCGTTTCATCTTCGACCGCGCCGACTTCTGCGAGCAGCTCGGCATTCCCGTAGCGGATCTCGACTCTGCCCGCGCCTTGGTGAAACGCCTGGAGAATACCGACGCGCTTCTCTGAGCCGTTACGCATGTCCCGCAGTTGACCATTGTGCAGCCAGTCGGCGAAGCGTGCGGCGGTGCCCCAAGAGACGTAGTTCACAGATCGATTCGCCCACTCCGCACGCACTGGGTGCAGCTCGCTGCCCGCGACCTGCCCCAGCTCGACTCCTCTTTGCCGCACCATTCTCGCACTCGAAGGTGTCGCTCTCGGCTGCGCCGCGTGACACGCGTTGACGGCTTCGGCCTCACCAGCGCGCGCGGTGCTCCTCCGCGAAGCCGACCAGCCCGCTGAGCGCGATCACTTCTCCGCTATCGGTTTCGACCTGGCCCGAGTAGCGACCGAACACCTGGTGCACTGTGCTCGAGATGACGAGTGCTTGGGTGCTTGCCGAGCGGTCCTTGAAGGGAACGAAGTCGAGATCCAGTCGGCCTTCGTTGTCGGTGAACTTCCAGGGCTTGTCGTACGCGCTTGGATCGTAGTCGAAGTTCACCTGATCCAGCTTGTGTACCCGCCCATCGAGAAGCAGCGCGTTCTCGCTGGCCGCTGACGTGTCGCCGAATCCGCAGCCCAGATTGAGCCCGACGGTACGCCCATCGGACAAGAATCCCGAAGCGCTGGCCCAGTTCCAGAAGCTGCGATAGGGCCAGACGCCACGCCCCCAGTCCAATTGCCCAAGCGATGTCTCGGGCCGCAGCTCGAGCTCCGGCAGGTCGCCGTATCGCAGACTCCCTCGCGCGGCCAGACAGTTGATCTTGTGATTGTAGTAGAAACGCTTACCGGCGATCGGAATGACGATATTCATCGATTCGTGCTGTCGACGTGGCTGCAGGCTGATCTCCGCCTCGATACCGCGACCGTCGTGGAAGCCGGGCCAATCGACGGCGATCCGACGGGATCGCGAGTCGGCCTCGAACCTCAGGTGGGCACCCCGCCCCCGGTATTCGCAGATCCCCAGCGTTTCGCGACTCAGCGAAACACCGCGACCCCAAGGAATCACGAGAGCTTCCTCGTGCAGATCGCCTGTCTCGAAGTCCAGCGTGTAGACGAAGACATTCCCCGCGTAGCCCAGGTCGGCGACGGTGGCCGAAAAGAAACGTTCAGGACTGAAGATGGCGTAGTAGTCCCAGCGCTTGAGCCGCATGAACTGAAGCAGCCGGAGCGGCCGCGGATAGAAGCCGACGTCCTCGAGGTTGCACGTCCAAACCGGAGACCGAGACCAGCCGACTCGGTGCAGTCTTCCCTCCCGGTCGAGCAGTGGACCGGATTCGGTCAGCTCGCGCTGCATGGCATCCTCCCGTTCTGAGCCGCGGCGACGAATGTCCGGACGCGCTACGAACCTTCATGAATAATCCGGGCTAGACGATCGTCCAGCCGCCGTCCACCGCCAGGGTCTGCCCCGTCACAAAGGACGATGCGTCTGAGGCGAGGAAGACGAGCGCGCCGACGAGCTCTTCGTGGCGCCCTGCCCGACCCATCGGAGTGCGAGCACGTAGCCAGCTCATCGAACGCTTGTCCTGAAACATGTCGCCCGTCATCTCACTCTCGAACCAGCCGGGTGCGATGGCGTTCACCCTGACACCGCGACGTGCCCACTGGGCCGCGATCTCGCGAGTCATGCTGACCACCGCGCCCTTGGACGCCGCGTACGAAGCCTGGGGGATCTGGCCAGCGGCTACGAGGCCAAACACCGAGGCGACGTTGATGATGGATCCCGTCGAATTCTCCAGCATCACCCGGCCGACGCGCTGACAGCACAGGAAGACGCCTCGCAGATTGATGTCCATCACCTGCTCGAAGCCCTCGGCCGTGTCTCGCTCGACCGGTACCACCCGTGTGATTCCAGCGTTGTTCACCAGCACATCGATGCGACCGAATCGCTCCAGCGTATCGCCGACCAGCTGCTCGACATCGGCTTCCTGGGAAACATCGCAGGCCGCCGCCAGCGCCTCGCCCCCGTCCGCCTCGATTCCCTGAGCGAGCTGCAGCAGCTGCTCCTGGCGGCGGGCCGCCAGCACCACGCGGGCGCCGGCACCCGCCAGTGCGGCGGCAAAACTCCTACCGAGCCCGGACGAGGCACCCGTCACGACTGCGACCCGGCCGGTCAAGCTGAAGAGGTCCCGCGGATCCTCCAACGACATCACTCGACCGCAGCCTGGGCATGCCCGAGACGGGCCAGAGTACGCTCGATCCACCTGCGGTACAGCCCGATGGGATGGGCGCCAACGATGACGGCCGGATTCCCTTCCAGGCGCACCGCGGGCACGCCTGTGACTCCGCTCTCGAGAGCCTCTCGATGATCCGCCAGCACCTCTTCGAGGATACTCGGATCTCGAGAGACCTCGAACGCGTCGGCTGGCAGCCCGACCTCATGCCAGAGATCTTGCAGAGTCGCAGGTCGACTGATATCACGGTTCTCAGTGAAATAGGCGCGCATCAAGCGCTCGTGGATCAGCTCGAAGGCCTGCCTGCCCAACCTCGCCGCGGCCTTGCTCACGCGGTGCGCTGGAACGCTGTGACTGGGCGGCCCACAATCAGACTGCCAGACCCGAAACTCGCCGCTGTCGTCCTCTGCCGCTGGTCGCAACCAGGATTGCGTGTAAGCGCGAAACTTCTCCAAGTCGCGCTGCGGCTCGCCGGGTCTTCGGGGCTCGGGCCGCAGCAGGTAGCTCCTCCAGTCGAATTGCACCCGACCAGCGTAATCCTCTTGAAGCCGACGCAGGCGTACCGCCGCGTTCAAGCACCAGGGTCAGAGGTAGTCCGAGTAGACGACGAAGCGGACCGACGTCATGCGTCATCCTCGGCCGCCAGCACACGGTAGCCACCGCTGAAGTAGAGAAGCGGTTCGCCGTCGCGCACTCGCGCCGCCTCCACACTGCCCAGATAGATCACGTGGTCGCCCGCTTGATGTCTCGCAACAACGCTGCAGTCGAAGTTCGCTAGCCCGCCGCGGATGATCGGCGAGCCAGTCTCGAAGACCTCCGTCTCCAAACCCTGGAACCGACTCTGCTCGGTCTTGCTGGAGGCAAAGCGATCGGACAACTCGGCCTGATCCGCCGCCAGAACATTGACTGCGAAGCAGCCTGCCTCGGCGATCAGCTCGGCGGTGCGGGACTCGCGATTGCAGCAGATCGTCACGAGCGGCGGATCGAGGGAAGCTCCGCTGAAATCGGAAACGGTCATCCCGTGTATCCGCTCGCCCAATCGCGTAGTCACGATGCTGACACCACTGGCCCAGCGGGTCATGCAGCGTTTGAATTCATCCGGGCCAATCGGCAAGACACTGCCCCCACTCGCTCGTCAGATTCATTGGCACTTCGCCGCTGGCTGACCCAGTTCGCAACGCGCGCGACACGGTGCAGGACCTTGCCGCGCCTCTCAGTCGTACTGCTCGAGAAGATCCTCCGGCACCTTTGGCGCATCCACCTTACGCGCGTGTCGAATCTTCTTGTCCTTCGGATCGGGCTTCCAATACACGATCACCGGGGCACCGACCGGAATCTCCATCAGCTTGACCGGTTTGGCGTTCATGGTGGAAGTCGTGCGTTTCAGCACCGACCCTTCGAACTTGACCTGATAGATTCGCTTCTTCCCCTTCTCCTTGACGATCATCGTGCCGGCTTCTGGGTCGAGCGATACGAGCTTCCCCTCCGACTTCTTCGACTTTATCTTCTTCCCGGCAGCGGCCGTGGACGCCCCCCCGGCCACGAACAGAAACACCAAGCTCGCGGCCGCGATGAACGCAATCGATTTCTTCCCAAACTGACGCATGACGGTTCGCTCCTTCCCGAGTCGTCTCATCGAGACCGCGCATCATCGGGTCTCATCAAGTCTCATTCGTTCCCAGTCCGGCCTCAACGAGAAGCTGCAGAGCGTTCGCCGGGGCTGCTCTGCCCGCTGCCGGATAGCCGCGATCGCCTCCCGGCGGATCGCTGCACCGGCGAGAGGCTAACACGCCTACCCGCCAGGTCGCCCATGTCCGGCGGGGACCTCTACGCCCTCTCCGGACGCTCGCCCGGTGCGGCAATGCGCGACACGCGGCATCTTCAGCCCGATCGCGGCTCGATCCAGACCAAGACCAGATCCATCACGTTGGTCTCGGTGGGCCCGGTCATCAGCAGCCCGCCCTCAGCGGCAAAGAGAGTGTACGAATCGTTGTCCGCCAGCGCAGCTTGCGCGCTGAGGCCCTGCTCGGCCGCCCGTGCGACGCTGCCGGCATCGGCGAAGGCACCCGCCGCATCGGTCGGACCATCCGTGCCGTCGGTGCCCGACGCCAGCAGCGCGATCTCCCGACCGACGCCCGACGACGGTTCGTGCGCGGCGAGCTCGAGCGCAGCCGCGAGGGCCAGCTCCTGGCTGCGACCACCGCGGCCCGCTCCCCTCACCGTCACGACCGTCTCACCACCGGCGATCAACACGACGGGTTCGTTGTGCTCGATCGCACGAGCGAGCACAACGATACGTCGGCCAATGCTGCGCGCCTCCCCGCGCAGGGCACCCGGCAACACGATCGGCCGAGCGCCCGCCGCGCGGGCGGCCTTCGCGGCGGCCTCCAGCGCATCGCCATTGCGGGCGACGATGTGACTGCGCACGCGGGGAAACTCAAGCGCTCCCGGCTTGGGCGTCTCCGGCAGCTCCCCGCGCAGGCCACGCTCCAGGTAGTCGACAACGCGCGATGGAAGCCGATCACGCACCGCGTATCGCTCGAGTACGGCCAGCGCATCTGCGAAGTACGACGGGTCTGGCTCGCAGGGGCCGGACCCGATCGTATCCAAACGATCCCCAGGGACATCGGAAACGGCCACGACTTCGATCCGCGAGCAGCCGGCAGCCGCCGCGAGCCGTCCCCCAGCCAGCGACGAGATGTGCTTGCGAACCGCATTCACCTCGGCGATCTCGGCGCCGCAGGCAAGCAGTGCGGCGGTCGTGTCGCGAAGATCCACGAGCTCGAGTCCGGAAGCCGGGAGGGTGGTCAGCGCCGAGGCGCCGCCCGAGAGCAACACCAGCAGGACGTCGTCGCGTCGGGCTCCCGCGGCCAGCGCGAGTAGCTCCTTCGCCGCCGCCTCGCCGCGATGGTCCGGCACCGGATGTGCCGCCTCGCGAACCGGCAGTCGTGCGGGCCGAGGCTCAGCGTGCCCGTCCTTCGTGATGACAAGTCCGCCTCGAATGCGGTCGCCCGCCACTTGCTCGACGGATCGCGCCATGGCACTCGCGGCCTTGCCCAGCGCTGCGACGACCAGCTGGGCCTCGTCGGACACCGGACGGCCTGCGATCCTCAGCTGCCCCTGCTCTCGCTGCAACGCGCGCTGCGCGGCCCGGCCCGCGTGCACCGCCTCGAGACCACGGGCGAGCAAGGCTTCAAGCTGTGCTCGTAGCGCGCTGACGCGAGCTCGGCTCACTCCGTAGCGGGCTCCTTGTTCGTATCCGGCGCTTCACCCGCCGCGGGCGCTTCACCCGCCGCGGGCGCTTCATCAGCCGCAGGCTCTTCACCCGCCGCAGGCGCTTCATCGGCCGCGGGCGCCCCTTCCGCCGCGGGGGCCTCTCCCTCTGCGGGGCTCTCTCCCTCGGCGGGGGCTTGAGATCCCGCGGCAGACGCGGGATCTGCCGGTGCGCCCTGGCTCGGCAGCAACCGGATCTCGATGCGCCGGTTGAGCGCGCGCCCCTCGGAGGTCTGATTCAAGGCCACCGGGCGCTCCGAGCCAAAGGAGACCGCCGAGAGTCGCGTACCTGAAATCCCGTTGCTCTGCATCAGGCGGACCACGAGTGCAGCGCGGGCCGCTGCGAGATCCCAGTTGCTGGGATAGCGCTTCGCCAGCGGCCCTCGAATGCGGCGGTCATCCGTGTGCCCTTGAACCTCGATCATGTGATCGACGGTCGAGAACTGCTTGATCAGCTTCAGAAGCACGTCGCGGCCGATCGGATCCAGATCGGCCGAGCCGGAGGCGAAGAGAATCTCATCGGACAGGTTGACGCGGATTCCCTCTCGTAGCTGCTCGATCTGGATCTGTCCGGAAGCCACTTCGGACTCGAGGTCCGATAGCAATGATGCGTAGGTGCTGCTCAGCCGCGAGACCTCCGCCGTGGCGACGGCCAACCTGGCCTGAGACATCTCCAGAGCTCGGCTGCGATCCGCCAGCTTCGAAGACAGCCGATTCTCGCTCTCGCGTAGACTCGCCGCCGCCTCGGACAGGGCCTCGCGCTCCAGCCGCAGGTCCTCGAGCTCTTCCATCGTTTCGTCGAGCTCATCGGCGAGGTTCTTGTTCGAAGAGGCCAGCCGCTCTGCCCGCTCGCCCAAGTCCTGCGCTTGTTGCGCCAGGCGATCGCGCTGCGCCACGACCTGCTGATGCGTCCCGCTCGTGACACACGCCAGCGGGCCGAACGCGAACAGTCCAGCCAACCCGAGGAGGGTCAGCAGGGTCAGTATTCTAGACCTCCGGCGCTTCTGAGAGGGCCTGCTGAAGAGCCTCATCGACCGTCCCCACGTAGCTGAGCTTCAGGCCTTCGAGTAGACCGTCCGCGATCTCTTCCACGTCACTGCGATTCTTCTCGGGCAGGATCACCCGCTCGATTCCCGCCCGCTTGGCGGCCAACGCCTTCTCTTTGATGCCGCCCACTGGCAGCACCTTACCACGCAGTGTGATCTCACCCGTCATGGCGGTATTCGGCACGACTCTACGCCCGGTGAGCATCGACGCCAGTGACGTCACCATGGCGACGCCGGCCGAAGGGCCGTCCTTGGGAACCGCCCCGGACGGCACGTGGACGTGGATGTCCCGTTCGTCGAAGTCGCGCTGGGGGTCGATGCCGAACTCTTGGGAACGGCTCCGCAGCCAGGACCGGGCGGCCTCTACTGACTCGCGCATGACGTCACCCAGCGAGCCCGTCAGCTTGAGCTCGCCGGTTCCCGCCATTTGGGTCGCCTCGACGAATAGGATGTCGCCACCGGCCGGCGTCCAGGCCAACCCCACGGCCACGCCGGGCTGCGAGCCCTGCTCCGCCAGCTCGGGCTCGAACTTGATCGGACCGAGCAGCTCGAAGAGGTCGTCGGGCATGACACAGACCGCTTCCGTCTGCTCTCCCTCGGCCACTCGACGCGCGACCTTTCGGCAGACGGCGCCAATCTCCCGCTCGAGATTGCGCACACCCGCTTCCCGCGTGTAGCGCTCTACGAGCGAACAGAGCGTTTCATCTGGCAACTCGAACGGAATCCCCCCGATGCCGTTCTGTGTGATCTGTCGAGGCACCAGGAACTGCTTGGCAATCTCGACCTTCTCCTCGAGCGTATAACCCGGAAGCTCGATCACCTCCATGCGATCACGCAGGGCGGCGTGTACAGGATCGATCAGGTTGCCGGTGGCAATGAAGAGCACCTGCGACAAGTCGAAGGGAACCTCGAGGTAGTGATCGCTGAATTCGGAGTTCTGCTCCGGATCGAGCACCTCGAGCAGGGCCGACGAAGGATCACCGCGGCCGTCCGAACCGATCTTGTCCACCTCATCGAGGACCATCACCGGATTGCGAGTGCCCGCTTTGCGCAGCGACTGAACGAGCCGTCCGGGCAAAGCGCCGACATAGGTACGTCGGTGTCCCCGCACTTCCGCCTCGTCCCGTACGCCGCCCAATGAGATTCGGGCGAACTTCCGGTTGAGCGTCCGCGCGATCGAGCGCCCAAGTGAGGTCTTCCCCGTGCCGGGTGGCCCGACGAAGCACAGGATCGGACCCTTCAGATCCCGCTTGAGCGAGAGCACCGCGATGTACTCGACGATGCGGTCCTTCACCTTCTCCAAGCCGTAGTGGTCCTCGTCGAGAATCCGCCGTGCCTCGACCACGTCGAGACGGTCCTCGGTGAGTGTTGACCACGGCAGCTCGGTCATCCATTCCAGGTAGGTGCGGATGACACTGTGCTCGGCGGCCGCAGAGGGCGTTTGGGCCAGCCGCTCGACCTCGCGCCTCGCCTGCTTGCCCGCCTCCTCGGGCATGCCAGCCGCCTCGATCCGCTCTCTGAAGAACTCGACGCTCTCCTCGCTGCCCTCGGCCTCTCCGAGCTCGCGCCGGATCGCTTCGAGCTGCTGGCGCAGCATGTATTCTCGCTGCGTCCGGCCCATCTCGCTCTGGACCTTCTCTTTGATTTCGGTCTCGATCTCGAGAGCCTGCCCCTCCTTCGTCAGCTGGCCCAAGACCAGCTTCAGGCGCTCCGGCACATCGGTGGCCTCGAGCACGCGTTGCTTGCCCGCGACATCGAGCTCGAGATTCGAAGCCACCAAATCGGCCAGCTTCGACGGGTCGTCCAGATTCGCCACCAGGACCTGCAACTCATCGGAGAGCCGCGCGCTCTCCGCCACGAGGGCGGCGAACTGCTGCGAGAGATTCCTCGTCAACGCCTCCACCTCGACGGACTCGAGATCGCCTTCCTCCTCGAGCGGGTGCAGCCGCGCACGCAGGAAAGGCTCCCTTGACACGTACTCGTCGATTGCCACGCGGGCCACGCCCTGCACCAGCAGGCGGTAGGAATCATCCGGAAACTTGAGCATCTTCACGACGCGCAGGACCGTGCCCACGTCGTAGACATCGGCGGGCTGCGGGGCACCGTTCACCTCGCGCCGCAGCGCCGCGCAGACCAACAGCCGATCCGGCCGCACCAGGACATCATCGATCAGTTGCTGAGACGTCGAAGTGTTGACCAAGAGCGGTGACAGCAGGAAGGGGAAGAGCACGGTGTTCTTGAGCGGCAGGACGGGCAGCGTGTCCGGCAGATCGAGCCGGCCCTCCTCCTCGTCGGAGTCCGCCCCCGACTGCACACGGATCTCGGTTCCACCGGGCGGGAATACCCGTGTCGGCAGAATCGACTCCTCCGGCTGCTCGTCGGGCTGCTCCTCCGGCTGCTCGGCGATGTCGTCGCGCTCGTCGCTCATTCCCTCTCCACTGCCACCTGACGGCGAATCGGCTTGTGTTTGGGCAGCTTGACGGAGAGAAAGCCATCCTCCAGGTGCGCGCTGACACGGTCCCGCTCGAACGGAATCGAGACACGGACTTCGCGTTCGAACGCCCCGAATGCGATCTCCATCTGGTGCAGGCGCCTGACTTCCACACCGGCCGGAATCTTGCGCAGACCGCTGATACGCAGCATCTCCCCGTCGACGTTGACGCGGATGTCCTCGCCACGCACGCCGGGGATCTCCACCCGCACGATCATGGCATCTTCCGTCTCGAAAACGTCGACGGCCGGCTGCCAGCTATTTCCCCTCAGCCGATCGGGAAAGTCGCCGAACAGTTCGGCCAGCGGGTTGTGGCGTCCACGCTCAGGAATCGTTCTTCTCCTCGGTGTACTCGGCGTCGATCACATCATCATCCGCTGAGGAGGAATCCGCACCGTCCGCATCACCTGCCGGCGGTGCGCCGGTCTGCTCCTCGGCCCCTGCTTTGTAGAGCGTCTCCGCCAGACGGTGCAGCTCCGACTCGAGCCGTTGGCGTGTGCTGTCCAGCACAGCGACATCGCCGCTCTCGAGGTTCTGCTTGGCCTCGGCAATCACACCCTCGATGGATTTCTTGTCAGAATCGCTCAGCTTCTCACCGTTCTCGCCTACCGTCTTCTCCGCCTGATAGATCAGACTGTCGAGCTGATTCCTCTTCTCGATCTCGTCGCGGCGCGTCTTGTCCTCGCTGGCGTGGGATTCCGCCTCCTTCACCATCCGGTCGATCTCATCGCTCGCCAGCCCGCCGCTCCCCTCGATTCGGATCGATTGCTCCTTGGCGGTGGCCTTGTCACTGGCCGAGACCGACATAATGCCGTTGGCATCGATGTCGAAGGCCACCTCGATCTGCGGAACACCCCGCGGTGCGGGCGGGATACCGTCCAGGATGAAGCGCCCGATCTCGCGATTGTCCGCCGCCATGTCCCGCTCGCCCTGGAGCACACGAATCTCCACCTGAGGCTGACTGTCAGCAGCTGTAGAGAATACCTGCTGGGCCTTGGTGGGAATGGTCGTGTTGCGCTCGATCAGCTTGGTCATCACGCCGCCCAGGGTCTCGATCCCCAGGGAGAGCGGTGTCACGTCGAGCAGGAGGACGTCCTTGACGTCGCCGGCAAGAACACCGCCCTGTACCGCGGCTCCCACGGCCACGACTTCGTCGGGATTGACCGTCTGATTCGGATCCTTGCCGAATAGCTCTTTGACCCGCTGCTGCACGAGCGGAATCCTCGTCGAGCCTCCCACCAGCACGACTTCGTCGATTTCGCCCGCTGTGAGGCCGGCGTCGGACAGTGCACGGCGACACGGCTCAAGGGTGCGCTCGACGAGATCATCGATCAGCTGCTCGAACTTGGCCCGAGTCAGTTTCAGCGCCATGTGCTTGGGACCCGTCTGGTCCGCGGTGATGTACGGCAGATTGATGTCGGACGACTGCGCAGTGGAGAGCTCGACCTTGGTCTTCTCAGCCGCCTCGCGAAGCCGCTGGACCGCCATCGAATCCTTCGTCAGGTCGATGCCCTGGTCCTTCTTGAACTCCTCCACGAGGTAGCCGATGATGCGGTGGTCCAGATTGTCGCCACCCAGATGCGTGTCGCCATTCGTCGACTTCACCTCCACTACGTTCTCTCCAACTTCGAGAATCGAGATGTCGAAGGTTCCACCACCGAAGTCGTAGACCGCGATCTTCTCGTCCTCCTCCTTGTCGAGGCCGTAGGCGAGCGCGGCTGCAGTCGGCTCGTTGATGATCCGCTTGACGTCGAGACCCGCGATCTTCCCCGCGTCCTTCGTCGCCTGACGCTGGGCATCGTTGAAATAGGCCGGCACCGTGATCACTGCGCCCGTGACGTCGGCGCCGAGATGAGCTTCGGCGGCTGCCTTGAGCTTCGCAAGCGTCATGGCCGAGATCTCGGGGGGCGTGTAGGTCTTGCCGTCACTCTCGATCACGGCCGTCCCCTCTTTGCCCTCGATCACGGCGTAGGGAACGAGCTGGCTCTCTTCGGGCACCTCGCCGAGCCGGCGGCCCATGAACCGCTTGATTGAGTAGATGGTCCGCTCGGGGTTGGTCACCGCCTGCCGCTTGGCGATTGCGCCGACCAATCTCTCGCCCTCGTCGGAGAACGCCACCACTGAGGGAGTCGTCCGGCCTCCCTCTTCGTTGGCGATCACGGTCGGCTGCCCGCCCTCCATCACCGCCACCACGGAATTCGTCGTTCCGAGATCGATTCCGATAACCTTGCCTGAGTCCGCCATTTCCCTCTCGTTGCCTCCGTGGTGCGATCGAGTTTGCCTGTGATCGGTCCCGCATGCTCTACCCGCGCCGGAGTTGGCCAAGGCAACCGATCGAAAAACGGCGCCAAAGCTCGCGTCGACCCCGCCGATGTCAACGGCGGTTCGAGAATTCGAGGGCGGGGAGGCGAAGCGTCCGTTCGCCACGGGCATGCCCCCTTGGGGCCCCGCTTTGTGCTATTGACCGGAACGCCAACCGATCGCACGGGGTCCACAAGAACATCCGCCGGCCAACCGATGGACGTGCGTCGGCGCACAATGTGAAGACACCTCACTAACCTGCTGAAATAGCGACACGTTTTCCTTGGAGCGGGCGAAGCTGGGGGCTATATTCGCGCGGCTTTTCATGCTCATGCCGCCGCCAGATCGGAGAGGCCGCCCGAACGGGCAGCCGTGGAGGATGGTTGGGCTCGAGGGCCGGACTCGCCGACTTCGATCCACGGTCAGGGCCAGGGAGAGACGAACGAGATGGGCCGAATCGGCATCCGCATCGCCAACGTGGCGCTGTTCGTTCTGAGCTGCTTCCTGACGGCGGACGTGATCAATCAGATCAGTGGGTCGCTGCTGATCCCCGACCACCCGGCGGCGATCGAAACGGAGCACGATCGGTTGCCGGCCCAGCTCCCGTGGCAGGCGCGCCAGGCAATTCTCGACCGCAACCTATTCGGCGCCCAGGTCGTGAGCGACCAGCCCCTCGTCGAGGAACCGATCGTCGAACAGCTCCAGGACACGAAGCTGCCCCTGCAACTGCTGGGCACGATTGCCTCCGAGGATCAGCGCGTCGCCAGCGCGGCCATCGAGAATACGCAAGACCGGCAGCACGAAGTGGTGCAAGTGGGTGACCACCTCAAGAGCCACGCCGAGGTCAAGGTCGCGCGGATCGATCGCGGCCGTGTCATCCTGCAGAACGGACCCCGCCGAGAGGAGCTCAAGCTGAGCGAACAGAGCCCGCGCACCGAGCAGCCAAAGCGGGTGAGCCGCCGCTCCAAACGCAACCCCAAATCCGCCAAAGACCGACTGAAGCGGCTGGCAGAACAGCGCGGGGATCGCAGCCCAGCCGCGATCTTTTCGCAGGCCCGCATCTTGCCGAAGTACGACGGGGGGGAGATGGTGGGAATCGAGCTCACGAAGATCAAGCCGGACAGCTTCTACGAAAAGGTGGGCCTGCAGGATGGCGACGTCGTGAAGTCGTTGAACGGGATCAAGATCGACAGTCCCTCGGCGAGCAAGGAGCTCCTCGGGGTCTTCACAAAATCGTCTGAAATCGTCGCCGAAGTCGAGCGAGCCGGACAGACGCAGCAGCTCAACGTCTCGGCCAGTGAGCTGGCCCGTCTCGGCTTGGGCCCGGAGTAGCGGCGCTGTGAATGAGATGATCCAGAGGCTGATGAATCGCCGGCTTACGATGTTCGTCGCTACGCTGGTGCTCTCATTGCTAGCCGCGCCGAGCCATGCTCAACCGCACGAGTTCAGCCGCGGAGATGAGCTGGTTCAGCTCGACTTCAAGGATGTCGAGCTGACGGTCGTGATCGAGACGATCGCACGCATCACCGGCAAGAACTTCATCTACGACGATCGCGTACGTGGACGAGTGACGATCGTCTCGCCATCCAAGGTATCGGTCGACCAGGCCTACGCCGTCTTCGAGTCCGTGCTCAAGGTGAAGGGCTTCACGGCGGTGTCCGGTCCGGGAGGCGTCCTCAAGATCATCCCGGTGCGCGACGCCAAGGAGTCGAGTATCGACACCGTCAAGAGCGGCGCACCCAGCCCAAACCGCGACAACTTCGTCACGCGGCTGGTGCCCCTGCTCTACATCGATGCCCAGGCGATCACCGACACCATCAAGCCGTTGGTCTCGAAGGAGGCCTCGCTGGTGGCCTACGCGCCGACGAACACGATCATCATGACCGACACCGAGGCCAACATCCGGCGCCTGCTCTCGATCGTCGAAGCAATCGACGTGGAGTCGCACAAAGAGGAGCTGGCAGTAATCAAGGTGCGTCACGCCGACGCGGCCACGCTTGGCCAGCAGATCTCGGAGATCTACGGCGCCAACGTAAGCGCGACCACCGCCTCGAGACCCGCGGCACGGCGCACCAGCCGCCGCAGCAAGACGGCGACCACGCCCGCGGTCCGAGCCGCGGGCCAGCGCGGCAGCGTGCGAATCATCACCGACGACCGGACCAACTCGCTGCTGGTGCTGGCCTCGCGCTCCCAGGTGAACGACATCCGTGGACTCGTACGACAGCTCGACGTGCCGCTGATCGGCGGTGGCCGCATCCATGTCTACTATCTGCGCCACGCCGACGCAGAGGAGCTGGCCCAGACGCTGAACGGCATGCTCTCGGGCCAGCGAGCCGCACCCACGCCTGGCCGCACGGGTGCGGCAGGCGGACAGCCGCAGAGCCTGCGAGCCGCTGTCACCGCTCTCGCCGAGGGCATCACGGTCAATGCCGACCCCGCGACGAACTCGCTGGTGATCCAGGCCAGCAAGGAGGCCTACGAGGCCCTGCTCCGCGTGATCGAGAAGCTCGATATCCCTCGACCCCAGGTGCTGGTGGAGGCGATCATCCTCGAGGTCGACATTACCAACGCGGAAGAGCTCGGGATCGAGCTCGGCTACCAGGCAGTCAACGGCGATAAGCAGTTTGCGTTCTCGACCGCAGAGGCAGCAGCGACCAGTGGAACCGCGGGAACGCTGACGTCCTTCTTCAAGAACAGCATCTCGAGGGACACGGACGGCAACCCGACGCCCGGCCTCCACCAAAAGCAATACGACGTAGACGGCATCCTCAAGGCTGCTGCCAGCGACTCGAATCTCAACATCGTCTCGGCACCCCACATCCTGACTTCAGACAACGAGGAGGCGGAGATTCGAATCGGCAACAACATCCCGATCATCACCAGTCGCGTGAACTCTGCGACCGGGAATACGGCCGGCCTGGCGAGCTCGGTGAACGTCGAGCGACAGGACATCGGCGTCACGCTGCGCGTCACACCCCAGATCAGCGAGGGAGACACGCTGCGGCTGAAGATCTTCCAGGAGATCACCGAGATCAACCAGGACATCGCCGTCGGAGATGCCGAGCAAGTCGGCGTCGCACTCTTCAATCGCAAGGTCGAGAATACAGTCGTGGTTCAGGACGGCGACACCGTGGTGGTCGGCGGGCTGATCAGCGACACCTGGACCGACTCCGTCCGCAAGGTGCCCTTCCTGGGCGACATTCCCGTGCTCGGCTGGGCCTTCAAGAGCACCCGGAAGGAGCTACGCAAGATCAACCTGCTCATCTTCCTCACTCCTCATATCGTTCGCAGTGCCGATGAGATGGAGCTCGAATCGATTCGCAAGCGCGAAGAGTTCCAGAGTGCCGGCGGCGAGGAGTACAAGATCGACGAGGATGCCGAAGAGGAGACCGAGGACAAGTCGTCGACCGGCAGCGCGCCGGTCCTGAGCGAGCTGCGCAAGCAGATCTCGCGTTACCCACTGCGTCGCAAGCAGGAGATCGAGGCGCTGCAACACGAGTCCGAGCGGCTGCGGCAAGCGAACCGTCTCGCGGAGGCATCCACGGAGCTGATCCAGTACGGCGTCCGCGTCGCGATCTATCAAGATGAGACGGCCGCCACGAATGACCTCACCAAGCTCGTGGACGCCGGCTACGACGGAACGTTGGTCTCCGGCGAGACTGACGGCAGTGTGATCTACGAGCTCGTCGTGGGCCCGTTCGAGGATCTGCAGGCAGCCGATGACATCGTCTCCGTTCTGGAAGAGGTCTACGACTACTCGCCAAGCGTGACGGTGATCAAGGCGTCGACAGCGGACTCGGAGCCGACAACGGCGCCGGAGGAGCGCCCGTGAGCGAGGGGATCGCCCGCCGCAGCGAGATCGAACTGGGCGAGATTCTGCTGAGCAGCACGCGGCTCGAACCCGAGCAGCTCGAACGAGCGCGGGCGCGACAGGTCGCCAGCAATGAGCGGCTGACCGACGTTCTCGTCGAGGAGGGCATGCTCAGCGCCGATGAGGTCATGGGCGGCGTCGCCCAGCAGCTCGGGCTTGCGGTACGCGACGAGATCCGACAGGAGGAGGTCGACGACGCGCTGCTCGCGCGCGTGCCCATCGCCTTCGCCAAGCGGCACCGGCTGCTGCCGCTGCGGACCGACGAAGAGGGCCAGGTCCGGGTGGCGACCGCCAACATCTCCGACACCGCGCCACTGGATGATCTGCGCATGCTCTTCGATGCGGCGGACATCGCCCTCGAGCTGGTGAGTGAGAGAGTCATCCTCTCCGCCATCAATGTGGCCTACGACCGCGGGTCGACGTCTACCGATCAGCTGGCCGAAGAAGCGACGGACGACCTCGACGCACTGGCGAACCAGGCCTCCCACGAGCCCCAGGATCTGCTGGAGGCCACCGACGATGCTCCGATCATCCGGCTGGTGAACTCGCTGCTGCAGCACGCAGTCAAGGAACGCGCCAGCGACATCCACATCGAGCCCTTCGAGAGGGAGATCCGCGTCCGATTCCGTATTGACGACGTGCTCTACGAGCCGATGAAGCCGTTGCCGCGGACCCTGCAGGCCAGCATCGCCTCACGCATCAAGATCATGGGCAACCTGGACATTGCCGAGAAGCGCCTGCCTCAAGACGGCCGCATCCGGCTGAAAATCGCAGGCCGCGACTACGACGTTCGACTGTCCACCGTGCCGGTGGCTTTCGGCGAACGCCTCGTGATGCGCCTTCTGCCCGACACGCAGGCATTGCTCGACCTGGAGAGAATCGGCTTCGGCAAGCAGCAGCTCGAGGTGCTCGAACGAATCATTCGGCGACCCAACGGCATCTTTCTTGTGACTGGCCCCACCGGCAGCGGCAAAACGACCACCCTCCACGCCGCCATCGCCAAGGTCAACGACACCGACAAGAACATCATTACGATCGAAGACCCGGTCGAGATCACGCAGGAGGGAGTGGGACAGATCGAAGTCAACCCCAAGATCCAGCTGACCTTCGCTGCCGGTTTGCGCTCGATCCTGCGCCAGGATCCCAACGTAGTCCTGGTCGGCGAGATCCGTGACAAGGAGACAGCCGATATCGCCATCCAGGCTTCTCTGACCGGACACCTGGTACTCTCGACGCTACACACGAACGACGCCGCCAGCGCCATCACCCGGCTCGTCGACATGGGGGTCGAACCTTTCCTCGTGGGCTCGTCTCTCGTCGCCGTGCTGGCCCAGCGCCTGGTGCGCGTGCTCTGCACCACTTGCCGCGAGGCCTACACGGCAACCGATGATGAGTTGAAAGAGATCGGTGTCCGGCCACCTGGCCGCCCCGTCTCGCTCTACCGTGCCAAGGGCTGCCCGGCGTGCAGCCACACGGGCTATCGCGGGCGCATCGGCATCTTCGAGTTGATGGTGATCGATGATGATATCCGAGCCATGGTCTCGAAGAATACGGATGCCAAGACGATCAAGAAGCAGGCGGTATCGAAGGGAATGGGCAGCTTGCGGGCAGATGGAGCGCGCAAGGTGCTTTCGGGTGTCACTTCAGTAACGGAGGTGATGCGAGCCACCGAAGAAGAGGGCAGCATCGCGCAAATCTGAGGAACGCAGCGCTCCGACACCGCTCCGGCTGAACGCCGAGATACCGGGCGCGCTCCGAGGAGAGCACGAGAGCGAGCACCAGAGAGAGAACTGCCGTGCCGGTATACGCATATAGAGGAGTCTCGAACTCCGGCAGGTCGATCAAAGGCACCGTGAGTGCGGACAGCGCACGCGCGGCCAGGGCCAGGATGCGCACCGATGGCATCTTCCTGACGGAGATCGAAGAGACAGAAGCAGCGGTACAAGCCGGTGCCCCCGAGAGCGGCGCGTCGCGCTTGCGCTTCCAGCTTCCGAGCCGCATCCCGAACGGCGAGAGGGCCCTCGCCTCCCGTCAACTCGCCACGCTGATTGGGGCCAGCATTCCGCTGGTCGAGGCGCTGGGTGCGCTCGTCGATCAGATCGAACACGCCACGCTGAAAGCCGTCTTCGCCCAGGTGCGCGAGAAGGTCAACGAGGGCTCGTCACTGGCCGACGCACTCACCGCCAGCGGGAAATTCGACACTCTCTATGTCAGCATGATCCGTGCAGGTGAGGCCAGTGGTGCCCTGGATACTGTGCTGGAGCGCATCGCCGACTATCTCGAAGACCAGGTCAGGCTGACCAACAAGATCACATCGATTCTCGTCTACCCCCTGGTCATGCTGGCTTTCGCCGGCGTGGTCGTCACAATGCTCGTGACGGTCGTGCTACCGCAGATTACCGGCCTACTCCTCTCGCTCGGCCAGGAGCTTCCCTGGTACACGCGGCTGGTGATCAGTTCGTCGGATTTCGTCCGCGGGTGGTGGTGGGCCATCGCGGTCGGCGCCATCGCCGCGGTGGCGGGCTTCCGAGCGATCGTGAGAACCGAGCGTGGACGGGCCACTGCCGATCGTCTAACGCTTCAGCTTCCGGTCGTGGGACGCGTCGCTCGCGTTGTCTCCATCGCCCGAATCAGCCGCACCCTGGCATCCTTGTTGGGCGGCGGGGTCAGCATCATCAAGTCACTCGAGATCGCTCGGCACGTCGCCAACAATGCGGTCATGGCTGAAGCGATCGACAAAGCACGCGTGAGCATTCTGGAGGGTGCGTCACTGGCTGCTCCGCTACGGGCCAGCGGCGAGTTTCCGCCGATGGTCATCACGATGATCGAGGTCGGCGAGCGGGCTGGTGATCTGGAAGCCATGCTGGCCAAGGTCGCCCAGACCTACGACGAGCAGGTGGAGACCACCATCTCTCGACTCACGTCGCTGCTCGAACCGCTGCTGATCCTGATCATGGTCGGGATCGTCCTGACAATCATCATGGCTACGCTGATACCACTGCTGGAGATCACGAACTCGCTGCATTGACTCGCGGGTGAGCCAACCAGCCGCAGGGGCATTCGTCGCGAGGCGAGGAGCGGTCGAGATGGAAGACGAAGGGAAGGGACCAATGCGAATCACTCGACGCAACGAGGCACGGCGCCAAACCGCCGGCTTCACACTGATCGAGATCATGGCTGTGGTCCTGATCATGGGCATGCTGATGGCGCTCGTCGGGGTGAACATCGCGAACCAGATCGACAAGGCTCGGGTGGCCACGACCAATGCTCAGATCACGCAACTCGAGAGCGCTCTCGAGTTCTACCGTATGGACAACGGACGCTATCCCAACACATCCCAGGGGCTCGACGCCCTCATCAACAAACCGAGCGGCAAACCCGAGCCACGCGCCTATCCGCCGGGAGGTTACCTCAAGAAGAGGAACGTTCTCCTCGATCCCTGGGGAGAGCCCTTCCAATACCAGAGCCCTGGCAGCCACAATATCCACGCCTTCGATCTCTGGTCGCTGGGGGCCGATGCATCCCCGGGCGGCGACGGAGTCGACGGAGACATCGGCAACTGGAGCGGGGATCTCGAGGGCGGAGCGTAACCATCGTGGCATGCCGCCCCGTCACCGCCCGGCTCGGTTTCACGCTAATCGAGATCCTGGCCGTGATCGTCATCATTGGGCTGACAATGAGTCTGCTGCTACCCAACCTGGCGGCAACCCGTGGATCACGGCTCAGACAGCAAGCCCTCGACGTGGCGAGCCGCATCGAGCTGGCGCGAGAACGTGCCATCGTGACCGGTGCCCCCCACCGCCTGATGCTCGATCTCGAGACCGGAGAGTATCGCGTGGAGTGGTTCGTGCGAGAAGAGAGGGCGGCGGGCATCGCCCCCGAGCCCGAGCAGACCGGGCAGCCGTTCCAAGCCGGAGAATCCACCGGAGGCGCTCAGACGGCGATCTCGTTATCACCCTCCCTGGGTGAAGGCCGCGACTACTACCCGATCAACAGCCGCTTTGGCACGAACGAGGCGCTGCCTGAGGACTCCTTCTTCGCCGGCGTACAAACACCGGAGGGATGGATCGAGCGAGGCTCGGTGCAAGTCGTCTTCGCACGTGACGGAACCACGGACTTCGCGGAGATCGTGCTCTCCGACGCCTGGGACAACAGAGTCGTACTCGAAGTTCAACCACTGCTCGACATGGTGCGCATCCGCAACGATGACGAGTCCTGAAACTCAGACCTCGGCGACTCCCGAGTGGCGCGGCCCGCTGAGGCCTGGCCACGCCCAGCGGGCATTCACGCTATTCGAGGTGATGGCGGCCGTCGCAATACTGAGTATCTGGTACCTGATCCTCGCCAATGCAGCGATGCATTCTCTGCAGGCCGAGGGCAAGAGTCTGCGCCACCTGGAGGCCGGGCTGCTAGCCGACCTGGAGCTGGCCGATCTCGAGGCGGGCATGCAGGATGGCTCCGTTCCGGAGGTCGGGGAGGAGTCCCGCGAAGCGGGGGATTTCATCGTCAACGTGACGGTCGGCGCCTTTTCACTGGGCAGCGGGGGACTGCTCAGCGCGGCCCGCATGCAGTCCGAGACGCGGGGAGAGCCGGTCACCGGAGATCTCGGGATTCTGCTGCAGAAGGAGATCCCAGGATTCTTCCAGTACATGCGCACGATCGTCATCGGCGTCACATGGGACGAGGCGGGACGGAAGCAGCATGTGCTGCGAACCACCTTCGCGTTCGATCTCGAGAACGCGAAGGATATGTTCGAGACGGAATCGGAAGCTGACGAGCAGAGTTCGGCCGAGGAAGACGCAGAGTCTGAGGGGAAGAGCGAGGAGTGAGCAGCGGCAGACGGCACACACCGGGCCGAACTTCGCGAGGCCCTGCAGACGACACGAAGGAGCGGGCTTTCACTCTGATGGAGGTGCTCGCAGCCGTCTTCCTCACCAGCTTGGTGATCGGTGTCGCAGTCGCGTTCTACCTGAATCTCGCCAGCTCCAGCGCTCGCGCCAGCGAGCGCGTCCGCCAGGCGCTTCACGCCACCGCCGTGCTCGATCGGATCGTCCGAGACCTCGAAGGCGCGAGCCTGCTCGTCAAGCCCGACGAAGTCGATCCCTTGTCTCACCCCTGGCTCTTCCTCGCCCGGAGTGACCACGCCATGGGGGGCGCGGATCACATCAAGTTCATCACACGTAGCCAGACCCCGCGTGTCACCACCTATCACACTTCTGATCTCGCGCTGGTGGCCTATTCCCTGGTGACCGATGACGGTGTCAGCTATCAGCTCTACCGCTGGCTCTCACCGGGGCTTCCGCTGGACTTCGATGCCACCTTTCCACTCGTGGATGACTCGCGCAGCATGCTGCTCGCGGAGCGGCTAAGCGCCTTCTCGCTGCGTTTTCTCGGCGAAGAGGGCGAGTGGTTGGAGGAGTGGGACTCGTCGCTGCTCGTCCAGTCGAGCAAGATCCCTCACGTCGTCGAGATCCAGCTCGCTCTGATGGAAGAGGGAACTGAAGAACTGGACCCGGAGGAGATCCCCTACTTCACGCGCCGCGTCGCTCTTCCCCTTCGCCCGCTCGACATGGCGGAGCTAATCGACGAAGCGCTCGAAGCGGAAGACAGTCAAGCCGGCGCGGGCGACGCAGCCGATGGAAGTGGCGAAGACGGCGCCTCCGCGGGAGCAACGAGCTCGGCGGCCGAATGTGTCGAGGCCAATTGGGATCGCTGTCTGCGGGATGTCGGGGAGTTCTTCTGCTCACAAATCCTCGACGGCTCGCTGCCGATCGACACGACGGGCATCGATCTGAGCGCCTGGGGCTGCCCATGACGACCCACGAGGCACGCCGGGGCGGACTCGTCTTGCCGCTCGTACTGATCATCGCCCTGCTGCTCTCGAGCGCAATCCTGGCCTTCGTGCGACGCAGTGCAGTCGATGGCTTGATCGTTCAGAATCGCAGCAAAGCGGCAGCCGCGGCCGCTCTCGCCCGGGGCGGAATCAGTATCGCCACCGCGGTCCTCTTCCAGGACCGACAGTCGAAGCAGCTCCAGAGGATGTCCGAAGGCGCCATGCGGGGAGCAACCCTGCAAGACCTCTGGGCCCGCATGGGCAAGACATCTCTGTCCACGATCTGGGGCGGCACCCTGCGCATCACAATCGTCGACGCCAGCAGCCGCTTCAACCTGAATGCACTGGTGCCGGTGGGACGGCAGGGGCAGGAGGCGCAACCTTCGGACGAGGCCGAGGAGTTCCTGGTCGAGTTTGTCCAGAAGGTTCTCGACGAGATGGAACTCAAGACCGAAAAGCGCCTCTATGAACCGCGGGAGATGGCCCGCAACCTGCTCGACTATATCGATGCCGACGAAGTCGCGATCGGTGGTCGGCGCGAGGATGACTACTATCTTGGCCAGGATCCTCCCTATCGGGCGGCCAATCGCCCGCTTCTCAGCGTGGAGGAAATTGCCATGGTCGAAGGCTTCGACGCGCAGGTCATGGAGGCGATGCGGCCCTATCTGACCGTGTATCCTCTGACGAGCCAGATGGGCATCAATGTCAACACGGCCGCCCCGCACGTACTGGCCCTGGTCTACCACGGCA
Organism: Deltaproteobacteria bacterium; assembly: GCA_029261835.1. Taxonomy (GTDB): domain Bacteria; phylum Myxococcota_A; class UBA9160; order UBA9160; family UBA4427; genus JAJDAO01. Next base: position 51,365 of record JAJDAO010000021.1, read on the forward strand.
GCAGCGGCGACATGCGGCTCTCCAGCGAAGACACGGTCCGGCAGGTTCTCGAGGCCCGCGCGCAGGAGTCCATCGTCTGCACGAACCCGCAGCCGACGGAGGTGAGCTGTGTAACGCTCTCCGAAGTGGGCTGGGGAGAGGGCACCATCTACCCTCCGGCTTCTCTGCCCGCCGACTCCACCGTCTTTTCGGTGAGGGCGGAGGCGAGTGTGGACGATGTCGTGAGAAGCGTTGAGGCCGTGATCGACGTCGGCGATTACAAGGAGCCTCGCCTGCTATCTTGGAAGGCCCGTTGACCGGAGAGAGGGCAGGAGCAGACCGATGCCCATGATGATGAAGAATGTACTGGGGCTCGACATTGGCTCCCACACGATCAAGGCCGTGGAGCTGCGGCAAACGCTTCGCGGCCTCGAGCCAGTGCAGCTTCGGGTTCATCCCCGGGTAGACCGCCAAGCTCCAATCGCAGAGTCTTTGCAGCGATTCGTTCGCATGCATCAGCTATCGACCGAGCACGTGACCTGCGCCCTGCCCGGCAACCGCGTGTCCACGCGTCTGCTGAAGTTCCCCTTCCGGGACCGCAAGAAGCTGGATCAGGCAGTGCCTTTCGAGATGGAGGGGGAGATCCCGTTCGAGCTCGAAGATGTCGTGGTCGACTGGCAGCTGGTGGGCGGCGAGCGAAACAGCGGCGACGTGGCGGCAACCATCGCTCAGCGCAAGGATGTATCTCAGTTCCTGGCGGAGCTAGACAATGCGGGCTGCCGGCCGCGCATTCTCGAGGCTGAGGGACTCGTGCTCGGCAACCTGGTCTCGCTCTTCGCGTTGAAGGGAACGCGGCTGCTGGTGGATGTCGGTCACCGCAAGACGACCCTCTGCCTGCTGCTGAGCGAGCGGCCGGTAGCGAGTCGAACGATTCCCATTGGCGGGCAGATGCTCACGGAAGCCATCGCACGTGACTGTGAACTCGGGCTCGAGCAGGCGGAGCAGCTCAAGTGCGAGGAAGGTATCTTCCGCACGGGCTTCACCAGCGTCTCTCAGGGTGCCCTCAGCCATCTAGACCGGGTGGCCCGTGAGATCGTGCGCATTCTCGAGTCGCTCGAACACGTACTCGGCGGCCCCGCGTCGACTCAGGTAGGCGAGATCACGCTGCTGGGAGGCAGTGCCCATCTGCATCGGCTCGACGAATACATCGCCGAACGAGCGGGTATCGCGACCAACCGGCTCGCCCTGCCCGAGGCTCCGGAAGGTGCTGCGCTGGTGGCGGGCGGGGATCCGGCACTCTTCGGCCCGGCGATCGCGCTGGCTCTGCGATCCACTGCCAACGCCACCACCCGGATGAATTTCCGCCAGGACGAATTCGCCTATCGCGCCGACCTGAGCAATCTCTTCGGCCGTGAGCTGCGCCCGACGGCGATCATAGGGGGCATCGCGCTGCTGTTGCTCGGTACGTCGTCGGCAACCTCAATCGCGGTCGAATCGCGGAGAGCGGAGCGGCTCGAGGCCCAGGCGACCACGCTGTACGCCGACCTCTTCCCCGACCTGCCCACGCCCGAGCGACCCGCGACGGCACTGGGCCAGGCCGTCAGCGAGGCCCGGGGGCGCGCCGACTTCCTCGGGCTCTACGGAGGAAACCTGTCCGCCCTCGACCTCATGACCAAGCTCTCCGACCGCGTCCCGCCGGACCTCAAGGTCAAGTTCGAGGAAGTGAACATCGACCGCAAGGTGATCCGAATCAAGGTCGCAGCCGAGAACTACGAGGCGCAGGATCGTCTCGAAAACGAGTTAAGGAGCGCCCCCCCCTTCACCGGAGCCGACATCTCCGGTAAGTCGACCCGATCGAAGGACGGCAGTGTCACCTTCAACATCAGCATCCCGCTGCACCGGGCGGAGGATGAAGAGTGAACGACTTTGCGAGCCGTCTGAGGACTGCCTGGGACAATATCTCCGCGCGAGAGCAGATCCTCGTCTTGACGGCGGGCGCGATGCTCCTCCTGACCGCGGTCACGTTCGCGATCCTCATGCCCTTCTTCAGCCTGGCAGACGGCGCAGAACGGCGGGTCGAGACGGCCGAGCAACAGATCGAAGTCATGCGGCGGTTGCACCGGGAGTACGTCGAGATCCAATCGCGCTTGAGCAGCGTGGAGAAACGCATCGAGAACCAGAAGGGTCAGCACAACATCCGCACGCTACTCGAAACGCTCGCCAGGCAATCGGCTGTGAAGATCGCCTCAATGGAAGAGCGACAGGCCGGCAAGAACGAGCAGTACGTCGAGACCAAGGTCGAGGTATCGCTCAAGAACGTGACACTCAGCCAGACGGTGAAGTACCTGCACAACATCGAGTCCGCGAACAGCCAGCTCTCGGTCAAGAGCCTGCGCATCAAGGGCCGGCAGGATGAGTCCCAGCTACTGGATGTGACTTTCTCGGTCTCCTCCTTCGAGCCCGCCTGAGATGACGACCCCGAACTCGTTCCTTGAAGCGCCGATTCCCCGCCCGCTACTCTGGGTCGGCATCCCGATTGCCGCAGTCGTGCTGATCGCGCTCTTCGTCTTCCTGGGCTTCCCCTACGCCCGCGTCGCCGATCTGGCTGGTCGACAACTCAGCGAGGCTTCCGGTCACGAGATCTCCATCGGTGAGATTCACCCGCGCATCACGATCGGGGGCCCGGGCTTCAGCGTCAGCAATCTCGTGCTGACCAGCGAACAGCGACAACGTTACGAGATCGATCCACTTCGACTGCGCCCAGCCTGGTCGCTGAGCTGGCTACGGGGACAACCGGCCCTTCATGTCGATCTGACGAGCGCGATGGGAAAGGCGGTGGGGACGGTCGTGCTGGGTGACGAGCCGGGCTGGGAGGGCAACCTCTCGCAGCTGGACCTCGCCCAGCTGCCGCTTCCGACCGGCTCGGGTGTCGCTCTCTCCGGCCGGCTGGATGCGGATGCCGATCTGACCCTCGCTGCAAACGGCCCCTCCGGAGTCCTGCACTTCGCGGCCGCCGACGGCACGCTCAGTCACTCCCGCCTGCCGATCGACATCGAGTACACCACAGTGCAGGGGGACATCGTGCTCGGCGAAAAGTCACTGGCGGAGATCCGCGAACTCGTGCTCGATGGTCCGACGCTCTCGGCCGCAGTGACCGGCAATGTCGCCCGGGGTCAGAAACGGGGCCGCGAGCTTCTCGACCTCAGCGTCGAGCTGCAGCTCAAGCCGTCGCCGATGCGGGCCATGCTGCGAGGGCTGGGGGTTGCGCTGGACGCCGACGGACGGACCAGCTTCAGCCTGGGTGGCACCGTCCAGAGCCCGAAACTCCGCTGATCATGCGCAGCGCTTCCGACGAACTCCAGCGGATCTTCAAGACGCTCTCCGACCCAACTCGGATGCGGATCCTGCGCCTGCTCGAGAGCGAGGAGCTCGTGGTGCAAGAGCTGATGGAAGTGCTCGGCATGGCCCAGTCGCGGGTCTCGCGGCACCTGGCGATTCTACGGGAGGCCGGGCTGCTACTCGATCGGCGTGATGGAACCTACGTCTCCTATCGCTTCGTGCCCCCGGCCGCGGGCCCGTGGCGCGAGGGCTGGGCGCTGGTCAAGAAGAACCTCGCGCACGATTCGACTGCCGAACGCGACAGCGCCATGCTCAGGCGCGTGATCGACGTGCGCAGTGCTCACTCGCGCAGCTTCTTTGACGCGGTTGGACCGGAGTGGGATGCCCTGCGCAAGGTCTTCAACGACGACGCGCTGCGTGCCCGAGCCATCGACCGGCTGGTCGTCCCGGGCCTGCGCGTGGCGGACGTCGGCACCGGCACCGGGATTCTGGCCTGTGAACTCGCCCGGCTCGGGCTGGACGTGGTCGGCATCGATCACTCCGCCCGCATGCTCGAGGCGGCCAGGGCCAAGCTCGCGCCCGAGCGGTTCCCGCCCGGCGGCCAGGTTGAACTGCGGCGAGGCGAGGCGAACCGTATGCCACTCGACGATCAGGAGATGGACGCAGCCTTCGCCCACATGGTGCTCCACTACGCACCGTCACCTGCTGACGTCATCTGCGAGATGGCTCGCATCGTCAAGCCGGGCGGCGCGCTCGTGGTGGTCGACTTCGTGAAGCACAGCCACGAGTGGATGCGGCAGGAACTCGGTGTAGTCTGGCTGGGCTTCAGCGCCGACGAAGTGCTGGGCTGGTTCGAGAGTGCCGGTCTGCCGAATGTACACCTCGATGAGAGCGAGTCGCTCGCCCGAGATCGGGACCTGCCTGCGACGTTCATCGCCTCGGCACGTCGCCCGTAGTCCGCATTGAGGAGACCGCTGTTCCGTGCCCCCGCTCCGCGCCGTTCTGTTCGACGTCACCGGTACACTGATCGAACCGGCTGAAGAGGTCGGGACCACCTACGCACGCGTCGCGGCTCAGTTTGGCGTCGAGCTACCGGCGTGGCGGCTCAGCGACGGATTCCAGCGCGTGTTGCGGCACGCGCCGCCCCGCGTGCCGCATAGCAGCGATCCCCGACAGATCGAGCGCAGTGAGCTCGCCTGGTGGCGAGAGCGGGTGCGACAGACCTTCCAGGCGACTGACAGCACCGTACGCTTCAGTGACTTCGACGCCTTCTTCGCCCAGCTCTTTGGCGTCTTCGCGAGTGGCGAGGCCTGGCGCATGCGCACCGGAGTGCCCGAGGCGCTACAGGAGATTCGCGCAGCCGGGCTCCTCACCGGGATCGTCTCGAACTTCGACTATCGCTTGCTAGAACTGCTCGAAAGCCTTGGAATAGTGAATCTTTTCGACGTCGTCATGTACCCGCATCGCTGCGGATCCGCCAAGCCGGAGCGCACCATATTTCTCGCCGCCCTCGGCGAACTGGGCGTCGCGCCCGGCGACGCCATCTACGTCGGGCACGACCCGCACGACGACTTGGCGGCCGCACGGGACGCCGGCCTCCGCGCAGTCGATGTCGCGCAGCTCCAGACGCTGTCCGATCTCCCGGCACGACTCGAAGCGCTCGCTACCCTCCGAGCCCGACGTCCCTGACGGCGTCGCCGCCATACAGCAGGAGAGCCGTCCCCATGAGCGCCCCCCGAGACGTCGATCCCGTGCGCACGGCCGATTCATCCCTCGCCTTCTTTCGGGACCGCTTCGACCTGGACGACTCCGGCCTGCAAGCCGCACTCGATACCGCGCTCGAGCGCGAAGTCGACTACGCCGACCTCTACTTCGAGTACAGCACGCAGGACTCGGTCTCCCTCGAAGAGGGAATCGTCAAGAGCGGCAGCCGCCACCTCGACCAGGGGGTCGGCGTGCGTGCGCTCAAGGGCGAGCGCCAGGGCTACGCCCACTCAGACGAGATCAGTATCGAAACCGCTCGCCTGGCCGCCGCCACCGCACGCACGATTTCGCAGCAGACCGGCGGTGCGACGACGGCCGTCGTGCGCGGCCACGGCAGTCAGCCGCACGACCTCTACCCGGTCACGCAGGCGGCGACCGATCTCCCTGTCGAACGCAAAGTGGAGCTGCTCGGCGCCATCGACTGCTACGCGCGCGGCCTCGACTCGCGCGTGAAGCTGGTGATGGCCAGTGTCGTCTGCCAGCACCGTCACGTTCTCGTGGCGGGCAGCGACGGCACACTTGTTGGCGACATCCAGCCACTGGTGCGGCTCAACATCCAGGTGATTGCGGGCAAGGGCCAGCGGCGCGAGGTGGGGTACGAGGGCCGAGGGGGGCGCTACGAGCTCGAGCAATTGATGAATCCCGAAGTCTGGCAACGCATGGCCGACGAGGCTGTGCGGGTGGCGGTGCTCAACCTGGACGCGAAGCCCTGCCCGGCCGGCAGCATGGACGTGGTGCTCGGGCCCGGCTGGCCCGGCATCCTGCTTCACGAGGCGATCGGGCATGGGCTCGAGGGCGACTTCAACCGAAAGAAGACCTCGGCGTTCTCGGACCGCCTCGGCCAACGCGTCGCCGCGGAAGGTGTGACGGTGGTGGACGACGGAACGCTGCCGGCGGGTCGTGGATCGATCAACGTGGACGACGAGGGGACGCCCTCACGGCGCAACATCTTGATCGAGAACGGCGTGCTCGTCGGCTACCTGCACGACCGCCTCAACGCGCGGCTGATGGGGATGAAACCCACCGGAAACGGTCGCCGCGAGAGCTATGCCCATCTGCCGATTCCGCGCATGACGAACACCTTCATGCTGGCCGGCCAGGAGGACCCCGAAGACATCATACGCTCGGTCAAGCGTGGCCTGTACGCGGTTTCCTTTGGTGGAGGACAGGTCGACATCACCAGCGGAAAGTTCGTCTTCAGCATGAGCGAGGCCTACCACGTCGAAGACGGGCGGCTTGGCGCCCCGGTCAAGGGCGCCACGCTGATCGGCAACGGACCCGACGTCCTGACGCGCGTGACCCGTATCGGCAGCGACCTGCAAATCGACCCCGGCGTCGGCACCTGCGGCAAGGACGGCCAGGGTGTGCCGGTGGGTGTCGGCCTGCCGACGACCCGCGTGGACGAACTGACGGTGGGAGGCACCGAGGGATGAGCGAGGCTGGCGCGAACGCATCGCGACGCGACACCGTCGTGCGAGCGCTAGAGCGCGCCCGCCGGGCCGGAGCCACCCAGGCGGACGCAACGCTCGTGCAGTCGGACTCCCACCAGGCGAAGGTACGTGGCGACGAGATCGACTTCGTCGTCCAGGCACAGGAGCGCCAGCTCTCCATTCGGGCCATGGTGGCCGATGGGACCGGGCTCTGCACCGCCATCACGTCCACCTCGGACCTCTCGGCCAAGGCGGTCGACGACATGGCGGAACAGACCGTCGCGCTGGCGCGCGCGACCGCACCGGATCCACATGCGGGCCTGCCCGAGCAGGGCTTCGCACAGAGCATTCCCGACCTCTCGCTCTGCGACGCAGCCGACCGCAACGTCAGCGTCGAGGCACGCATCGAAGAGGCACGCCGGGCTGAGCAGGCCGCACGCGCCTTCGACGAGCGCATCGACAACTCGGAGGGAAGTCAGGCGAGCTCGGGCTTCTCCCGCATCGTCTACGGCAACAGCGCGGGCTTTGTCGGCGAGTACGACTCGGCCTCCCACTCGCTGTCGTGTGAGCCGCTGGCCCGTCAGGGCGACTCGATGCGACGCGACTACTGGTTCACCGTGGGCCGGAGATTGGCGGACCTCGAGGACGCGGCCGGTGTCGGGCGCCGGGCGGCCGAGCGAGCCATTCGCCGCCTCGGCGCCAGACGAGTCAAGACCTGCGAGGTGCCGGTGATCTTCGACGCCTTCACCGCGCCCAGCTTGATCGGGCATCTGGCCGCCTGCGTGAACGGCTACGCGGTGTATCGCGAGGCCAGCTTTCTCGCCACACGCATGGGTGAAGCGATCGCCAGCGACATGGTCACGGTCATCGACGACGGCCGGCTACCCGGCGGCCTGGGCAGCAGGCCGTTCGATGGGGAGGGCCTCCCAACGCGCCGCAACGTGATCGTAGAGCGGGGTGTTCTCGCAAGCTGGCTGCTGGACAGCTATGCGGGCCGAAAGCTCGGCCTTGCCTCGACGGGCAGTGGCTCGAGTGGTGGCGGGGTGACGACAACGAACCTCTGGCTCGAGCCGGGCCATCAAACGCTCGAGGAGCTGATCGGCGACACCGCGCGTGGCTTGCTCGTGAGCGAGCTGATTGGCATGGGTTTCAATCCGGCCACCGGAGACTACTCCTGCGGCGCGGCCGGCGTCTGGATCGAGGGAAACGAACTCGTCCATCCGGTCGAGGAGATTACCATCGCCAGCAACCTGACTGACATGCTGCTGCAGATCGATGCCGTCGGCTCGGAGCTCGTCTGGCGCGGCCGCTCCGCCGCTCCGCCGCTGCGCATCGCCAACATGACGGTAGCCGGAGAATAGACGATGTCGCGCTCTAGCGGAGACGAATCGCCGCCGGTGATGATGGGTCTCGAGATGCCCGACATCGCCCACTGGTCCGAGCGGGTGATGGTCGCCCTCGGCAAGAACCCGAGCCCGTTCACCGGGCCGGGCACCAACACCTTCCTGATCGGAACCGGCGAAGAACGCATCCTGCTCGACACCGGTCACGGCCACAGCGAGTACTTGCCGGTCCTCGAGGCCGCTATGCAGCGCTCCGGCTGTCGCAGCATCCAGCAGATCCTTCTGACCCACGCTCATCCGGATCACATCGGCGGCGTGGGGGAGGTGCTCGAGCACGTCGGCAGCGTCACCGTCTGCAAGATGCCCTGGACCGAACACGACGACTACTACCCCTTCGAGATTACGCCGCTGGCCGACGGTCAAGTGATCGAGACCGAGGGCGCCCGCCTGCGGGCGCTCCATACGCCCGGCCACGCGCCCGACCACCTCTGCTTCTTGCTCGAAGAGGAGAACGCGCTCTTCACGGGCGACAACGTGCTGGGCGTCGGCACCACGGTCATTCCGGCCGAGAGCGGCGATCTCGGCGAATACATGCGCTCGCTGCGGAGACTCGTCGATCTCCGGCCCGGCCGTCTCTACCCGGGCCACGGCCCCTTGATCGCGCGGGGAGAGGAGAAGCTGCAGGAGTACATCGCCCACCGCCAACTACGGGAACAGCAGATTCTCGAGGCCATGCGGAGCGGCGCCGGGGAAGTGGCGGTGATGGTCGAGACGATCTACGCCGCCTACCCGCCGGCGCTCCATGCCGCTGCCGGTCAGTCGGTGGCGGCCCACCTGCTGAAGCTAGAGGCAGAAGGTCGCGTCACACGCGTGAGCGGAACCTCTGGCCCGCCAACGAGTGTGCGCTGGAGCCTCGTGTGAGACGGAGCGGGCGGCGCGCCCAGCCTACTCCCCGCTCTCGCCAAGAGCCATCCGCACCATGGAACGAACGACCAAGCTGCGGCGGGCACCGTTCAGCAAGGTCTGGAGTTCATCATAGACGGATGGATCATTGACGAGCAGCCCGATCGTGCCCTCGCCCCGATCGATCTTCTCCAGGATCGTATTGAGGCGAGCCCCAGCGGAGACCGTCTGCATCACGATGTCCTGATCAGCAGGTCGATCATAGATCAATGTGTGGAGAATCCCGTCTCCTCCGTTGATCTCACCGAGGATGTTCTCGAGCAGCGCCAGTGATCGCTCGACGCTCGCGATGCCCTCACCCCTGTACTCGTCATAGATCAGCCGGTGAAGCAGACCCGGCCCCTCTTGCACGCGGATCATGATATCGCTGGCCACCGAAATCGCGCGGGCCGCGCGCCGACCTCCGCTCTCCTCGCTGAAGCTCTCCACGACCGCATTCAGGTTATTGGCGAGGTTCGCCACGTTGTCGAGCGCGCGACTGCCCTTTGCCACGGCGGTATTGATGTTGACCGGGCTCTGCGCCTTCAGCTCCGCGCCGACCGCGAGCATCGGCGCCTCCGCGGTACCCACGCTGATCTCCACGTAGCTGTCACCCAGAACCCCGATGGTACCGATGGTCGCCACCGAATCCGCTCGGATGCGATCTTGCACGTCGATGTCGATCCCCATACTGACCAGCACCGGACGCTCGCTCCCCACCGGCTCGAAACGGATGTCTTCGACGCGCCCCACCTCCTTGCCGGCCAGCCAAACCGGTGCGCCTGGCAGCAGCCCCTGCACATTCTGGAAGCGGGAGACCAGGCGATAGTGGATGGTGAAGATCCCGCGATCGGAGGTGAGCGAGACAATCGCGGCGGCCAAGGCCAGGACGCTCACGATCACGAAACTTCCGACTACCAAAGCGAGGCGTCCATCACGCTCCATCAGTCCCCTCCTCTCCCTTGCCGAGCCACACGCTGTCCGCTTCCAGGTCGGCCCCGCCCGCTAGAAACTCGCGCACCTCCGGCTGCGTCGAACTCTGGATCTCTTCCACGCTGCCCTGCGCGACCAGCCGGCCGGCACGAAGCAGCGCCACACGGTCTGAAATGGCAAAACAGAGCTCCAGGTCATGGGTCACGATGATCGAGGTCACCTGGAGCCGTTCGCGCAGCGAGACGATGAGCTGCCCAATGCGCTTGGCATTGGCCGGGTCGAGACCGGTGGTGGGCTCGTCGTACAGGATGGCGGTCGGCTCGAGCGCGATCGCACGCGCCACCCCCACACGCTTGCGCATGCCACCCGATAGCTCCGCCGGCATGTGATGCTCGATCCCCGTCAAGCCAACCGCCTCCAGACAGGCCGCCACCCGGCGCTCGATCTCCGCGCGTGACAGATCGAGGTGTTCACGCAGAGCGAAGGCGACATTGTCCAGCACCGTGAGTGAGTCGAACAGAGCCGATCCCTGAAAGACATAGCCGATGCGCTTGCGGACCTCGACCCACTGCCGCTCGGAGAGCTGCGTAACATCGCGCCCCTCGACGTGAACGCGACCACTGTCCGCGATCAGCAGTCCGATGATGTGCTTGAGCATCACCGACTTGCCCGTACCCGATCCGCCCAGCAGCGTGAAGATCTCACCGCGTGGAATCGAGAGATCGATTCCGCGCAGCACGTGATTCGGACCGAACGACTTGTGCAGGTTCTCGAGACCGACGAAGACATCGTCGCCATTCACCGGCTCGACCCCTGAAAGCGCACTCGATCTCATCGAACGCCTCTCATAGCAGCATCAGGATCTTGCTGAGGAAGAAGTCCGAGACCAGTACGGAAATCGACGACACGACAACCGCGCGAGTCGTAGAGATCCCCACGCCCACCGTCCCGCCGGTGGTTCGCAGTCCCATGTGGCAGCCGACCATCGTAATGGTCCAGCCGAAGAAGATGGTCTTCACCAGCCCGCTCATCAGGTTCTCCAACTCCACGACCCTGATAATGCTCTGGTAGTAGAAGTTCGCCCCAATGCCGTACTGGCTGGCAATCAGCAAGCCACCAGCCATCCCGAGTATGTTGGCGAGCATCGCGAGCATGGGCAGCCCGAGGGTTCCGGCAATCACACGGGGCAGCACCAGCTTCTGGATTGGATCGGCTCCCATGGCGCGAATGGCATCCACCTGTTCCGTCACTGCCATCGACCCGAGCTCAGCGGTAATGCCGGCACCGACGCGTCCCGAGACCACGAGCGCGGTGAGCACCGGGCCGAGCTCGAGCACGAAGGCGAGGCCCACGAAGCTCCCCGTATAGGGCTTGGCGCCAAAGCGCGTCAACGACTCCGCCGTCTGCAGAGCCAGCACCATGCCGGTGAAGAGCGCCGTGATCGAAACGATCGTCGTGGAGCGAGCCGCGATCGACTCGAACTGCACGAAGACCTCACGCAACGGAAAGCCGCGACGCACGATTGCCCGTGGAGTCCGCAACGAGAGCAGCGTGAACTGTCCCACCTCATCGAGGATCGAGAGCACGCGGTTGCCCAGTCGCACGATCGGTCCGTCGGCCACCCCAGCGATGCTCGTCATGGAGCGCTCTCTTCGCCGCCGTGCCCAGGGGCTCGCGACTCGAAGCTCGCCCACCAGCGGTCGAATAGCGGCTCCACCGCGACAAAAGTGGCCGGCCGCGATGAGATCAGCACCCAGTCGAAGACACAGCCACCACCGACGAGGGTGACGGTCTTGATCCGCACGTCCTCCCCGTTCTCCACGGAATCCATCATCTGCCACCAGCCCTCGTTGCCGTGGTGGTCAAGACGACCCGCGGCCCGCGACTTGCGATCCGGGGTTCCGATCATCAAGTGCCGGGCCAGCTGGCTCGGCGTAGCTCGGGTCTTGCGACAGCTCGAACTCATGCTGATTGCCGGCCCGGTGGCATGCCTGAAGGCCAGATCGGCCCCCTCCACGCGGATCGGCGACCAGTCGTCCTGGGAGTCTTCCTGCGGCGGGTGAGCGATGACATAGCCGACGCCGCGGTGCCCGTAGGAGGGCGTACCCGCGCGATCGAGGATCACCAGATCACCCGCACAGCCAGGCGACGACCCGGACAGCAGCAGAACGAACAGTCCTGCCGCCATCATCGCACCCTGCGGCGTTCGCCCCCTTGCGGCCTGCATCGGTCTCGAAAGCTACCCCAGTTTCAGCGCGACATGTGATTCTCGATGCGTGGTCCACACGACCTTGACGAGCGGGGCACGCGCCGGTACCCCAACGCCGACATGATGAGATCTCGCGGTCAATCCGACGACACGCCAGCCGACCGGAACGAACGCCTGGTTCTCGCCAGTGCATCGCCACGCAGGCGTGAAATCTTGAAGCGGGCCGGCGTCGAGTTCGAGGTGCGCACCCCGGAGATCGCGGAGGAGATGCGACCGGGCGAGCGGCCGGAGCAGCTTACGCAGCGACTGGCGCGGGAAAAAGCCCTCGCAGTGGTCTCCCAGCTCGGCGCAGCACCGAGGCGTTGGGTGCTGGGTGCGGACACGGTTGTCGTGCTGGGAGAGTCCGTGCTGGGAAAGCCGCGCGATGCTGAACACGCCGTCCGCCTGCTCTCGAGCCTGGTCGGACAGCGGCACCGCGTCATCACCGGCATCGCGCTGGCCGACAGCGCGAGCCGCACCGTGCGGAGCCAGGCCGTGGAGTCTTGGGTCAGCATGGGGATGGCCAGCGAGAACGAGATCCGCGCCTATGTGGCCAGCGGCGAGCCACTCGACAAGGCGGGCGCCTATGCGCTCCAAGGTGAGGGTGGGCGCCAGTTCGTCGATCGCGTCGAGGGCAGCCGGAGCAACGTCATCGGACTGCCGCTCGAGGAGACGCTGGCGCTGCTGGCCGACGCGCGTCTCTCGGAAGCGGAAGGAGAGGTCGCAAGCCGGCCGAAGGGAGAGCCGCCGAGTTGAGTGGAGCGATCGACCCCGCCCTACTGGCCGAGGTGGCCGGACAGATGGCAAGTGTTCGCGCACGCATCGAGCGGGCCTGCCGCCGCGCGCGGCGCGACCCGGGCGAAATCACACTCGTCGGGGCATCCAAGCGCCAGCCCCTCGAACGCATCGCTGCCGCCGTCGGTGCCGGCCTGCTCGAACTCGGGGAGAACTACGTACAGGAAGCGCGCGACAAGCAGGCGCAGCTTGCGGAGCTACTCGGCCAGCTCCAGCGCGACCGGGCAACGCCCGAGCCGCGCTGGCGCATGATCGGCCACCTGCAGCGCAACAAGGCGCGCCACGCAGTGAGGATCTTTCATGCCGTCGACACGGTCGACCGCAGCGAGCTGGCGGAGGAGATCGATCGGCGGGCAGCGACGCTGGGCACGCCGATCGATATCTGCCTGCAGGTCAATCTGAGCGGCGAGAAGCAGAAGGCTGGACTCCCTGAGAGCGAGCTCCCAGCCCTCCTCCGCAGCTGCCAGTCCCTGCGGCACCTGCGCGTGCGCGGGCTGATGACGATCCCAGCGGGCGGCCGCGACCCCGAAGCCAGTCGCGCCACCTTTGCGCGGCTGCGCGAGCTGCGCGATACCCTCTCGCGCGAACACGCCGACCTGCCGCTGTGCGATCTCAACATGGGAATGTCGGCCGATCTCGAGGTTGCAGTCGAAGAGGGCGCCACCGTCGTTCGGGTGGGGACGGCACTCTTCGGCCCCCGCGACCTGCCCAAACCGTAGGAATCGCGAGCCCGGAGCGAGGAGAAACCATGAGCAGTGAGCTCGAGAGCGCACGAATCGGCTTCATCGGCTGCGGCGCGATGGCGCGCGCGCTCGCCGGAGGCCTGCTGGCGGCCGGTGTCGCGCCCGATCGGATGCTGGGATCGGATCCCGCCTCAGAGCAGCGCAGCCAGTTCGAGCAGAAGCTGGCGATCAAGAGCTGCCAAGACAACCGGGACGTGGTGCGCGCCAGCGACGTCGTCGTGCTCTGTGTCAAGCCGGGCGCCATCTCGAGCGTGCTGCACGATCTGGCCGGCGAGCCCTCGCTGGAGCGGCCGCTCTGGATCTCCATCGCGGCCGGAGTTCGCCTCGAAGCGCTGTCCTCCGCTCTGCCCGCCGGGACCCGGCTGGTCCGCGCCATGCCCAACACGCCGGCGCTGGTGGGAGCCGGAGCGACTGCACTTTGCCTGGGCGGCGGAGTGAGCTCAGCGGATCGGGCGGTCGCCGAGACCCTCTTCGATGCCGTGGGCATCACATGGTTGGCACCCGACGAGGCACTGCTCGATGCCGTGACGGGGCTCTCGGGCAGTGGTCCCGCCTATGTCTTCCTCATCTTGGAGGCGCTCGGCGACGCCGGCGTTCGCCAGGGCCTGCCCAGGGACGCCGCCTACAAGCTCGCCTTCCAGACAGTGCTGGGCTCGGCCAAGCTCGCACTCGAGGCCGACAGGCATCCCGCCGAGCTCAAGGATCAGGTCAGCTCGCCCGGCGGTACAACCATCGCCGGTCTGCAGCAGCTCGAGAAGCGCGGCGTGCGGGCCGCGATCTACGAAGCCGTGGCGGCCGCGACCGAGCGCTCACGCGAGCTGTCAGGCGGCTGAGGCGGCCCCTTGGGGCGGTCGCGGCTCGGTGGCGAGCCGGGGCCTGCGGCGATGCGCGCGTGTTGCTAAAGGAACTCGTGCAAGCTGCCGATTTCTTGCGGGAAAGTGGAGTTGCCCCAGAAGGAACGCAAGCCATGCGCATGACGCCGCTCGAAATCCAAAGCCAGCGTTTCGGCCGCCGCCTGAGAGGCTTCGACCGGGAGGAGGTGGAGGCCTTCCTCCGCATGCTGAGTGACGACTACGAGTCGGTGCTCAAGGAGAACGAGTCGCAGCGAGACCGTATCCGCCACCTCGAAGGTCGGCTCGAGGAGTTCAGCGCCCAGGAACAGCTGCTGAAGGAGACGCTGGTCAACGCGCAGTCGATGAGCGAGAAAATGCGCGAGGTGACGGGAAAAGAGTGTGAGATGCGAGTGGGCGAAGCGGAGGTCCGGGCGGAGAAGATTGTCGATGCTTCCCACCGGCGCGCCGCCCGCCTGGCCCAGAACATCCGCGAAATGCGCGGCCTGCGTACGCAGCTGGCGGAGACGCTGCGCAGCGCCGTGGAGACGCATCTCAGTCTGATCGAGAGCCTCGACCGGGATCCGGAAGAGGACTCGCTCGTGGACGGCATGGTCGACGGCAAGATCACGTACCTGGCCGCCTCGCTCTCCGGCCAGACGCGACGTGGCGAGGCCCCTGAAGAGAGAGAGAGCCAGGCGGAGCTGGGCGGCAGATCTTGAACCGGCCCGAGGGCGCTCTGAGCATCGAAACGCGGCCGGACGGCGTCGGCTTCTGGATACACGTCACCCCGCGCTCACGGGCCGAGCGGGTGGGAACGCTGCACGGCGACGCACTGAGGGTCTCCGTGACGGCACCCGCGGTGGCGGGCCGCGCCAACAGCGCCTGCGTGCGCGTGCTGGCCGGAGCTCTCGAGGTCAAACGGCAGGCGGTCGAAATCGATCCCGGTGCCAAGAGCAGGCGCAAGCGAGTGCGAGTCACGGGGGACCCACGGGCCCTGGCGGGGCTGCTGCGAGCGCTGGCGCTGGCGGACTGATTGAGATAAAAAAGCAGCCGCCCCGGCCGTGTGGCCAACCTGCCGGCCCAGAGCGTGCTGCCTCGGATAACCGGGCCGCCGAAATAGGGGGGACGAGCCGAGCATGCCCATCTACGAGTACGAGTGCGACAAGTGCGGCCACGAGTTCGAGCGGGAGCAGCGAATGTCCGACTCTCCCGTCAAGAGCTGCCCCACGTGCAAGAGCCGCAAGGTGAGGAAGCTGATATCGCGCAGCTCGTTCGTGCTCAAGGGCGGAGGCTGGTACGCGGACGGCTACGCAGACGCGAAGTCGAACACAAAGACCGACGACCCCAAGGAATCGAAGAAGAAGCCGAGCAAGGACGAGGGCAGCTCGAGCTCGCCGACCAAGGGTGACAAGGACACCGCGAAGAGTCCGGCCAAGGAGACTTCCAAGCCTTCTGCCGCGAGCGAGCCCAAAGGACCTGCCAAGGGATCTGGCAAGAGCTCGTCCAGGAGCGCCGCCTGAAGCTCCGGGACAATCGACTGGTTATACTGCCGCCTCCCCGAGTTCACCTGGAGGCCTGACCGCGATGCCCCCCACCCGCACCCCCTCGTCGGCCCGATCGATCGAGACCATCGTCGTCGACGGATTGGCCCTGGCCAAGAGCATCCGCAGCGAGCTGGCCGAAGAGATCGCCAAGCTCACCGCCAGCGGGGCGCGCCCCCCGTGCCTGGCCGTTGTACTGGTCGGCGATGACCCGGCCAGCAGGTCGTACATCAAGGGGAAGCAGCGAGCCTGCGGCGGGATCGGCATGCGATCGGTCGAGCACTTGCTGCCGGCGGAAACCTCGCAGGGCGAGATCATCGCGCTGATCGACCGGCTCAACCGCGACGATTCGATCGATGGCATCCTCGTCCAGCTCCCGCTCCCCGATGGCATTTCCGCCGCAGCCGTGGCACGAGCGGTCGATCCAGCCAAAGACGCAGATGCGCTGCATCCCAACACATCGGGCCAGCTACTGGCGGGCACGGCGGACCTCATCTCCTGCACACCCCTCGGCATCATGGCGGTGCTCGACCACTACGGGATTCCGATCGAGGGTGCGGACGCCGTGGTGATCGGGCGCAGCAACATCGTGGGCAAGCCGGTATCGCTGCTGCTGCAGCAGCGCCACGCGACCGTGACCATGTGCCACTCGCGAACACGGGACCTGCCGGGGATTTGCCGGCGTGCCGACATCGTGGTGGCGGCAACGGGCCGCGCGCGCATGGTCAAGGCGGACTGGATCAAGCCCGGGGCCGCGGTGATCGATGTCGGCGTCAGTGAGGTCGACGGAGAGCTGATCGGCGATGTCGACTTCGAGGCCGTCCAGGGGATCGCGAAGCTCATCACGCCCTCGCGGCGGGGGATCGGCCCGATGACGATCACCATGCTGCTGCGCAACACGCTGCACGCCTACCGGGCGCGCCTGGGCGTATGAGCCAGCCGAAGCGTACGCCGCTCTTTGAGCAGCACCGGCAGCTCGGCGCGCGCATGGTGGAATTCGCCGGCTTCGAGATGCCGATCCAGTACAGCTCGATCCTCCAGGAGCACGCCGCTGTACGCGAGCGGGCCGGCCTCTTCGACGTCTCCCACATGGGGCAGATCCATTTCTCCGGTACCGGCGCGCTCGCTGCGGTCGACCGACTCGTGACCTGCCCGGTGGCCGACCTGCGGCCGGGACGCATCCGCTACGGCCTGCTGTGCAACGAGCAGGGGGGATGTGTCGACGATGTCACCGTCTATCGCCAGAACGACGACAGCCTCTTCCTCTGCGTCAACGCGGCCAATATCGAGAAGGATTTCGACTGGGCGATGCGCCACTCGCCTCGAAATGCCGGGGTCTCGAACCGCAGCGACGAGACGGGTCTGCTGGCGCTCCAGGGACCGGAGAGCAGCGCCATCCTGCAGCGGCTGTTGCAGGCGGACGCGAATGCAAAGCTGACCGCGCTGCGTCGCTTCGGCTTCGCACACTTCGAGCTGGCGGGTACGTCGGCGCTCGTTTCGCGCACGGGCTACACCGGCTCGGGGGGCTATGAGATCTACCTGCCGGCGGAGCGGGCGCCCGACCTCTTCTCGGCCCTGCTGGCCGCGGGCGAATCGCATGGCCTGATACCGGTCGGCTTGGGCGCCCGCGACACACTGCGGCTCGAGGCCGCCCTCCCCCTCTACGGTCACGAGCTCGACGACAGGACATCGCCGCTGGAGGCCGGCCTGGGTCGCTTCGTGAAGCGCGAGCAAGGCGGCTTCATCGGCTGCGAGGCGATCGAGAAGCGCGAGGCTCTCGGCCGAGAGCGCCAGCTCGTCGGCTTCGAGCTGACCGAGCGCGGCATCGCACGAGCCGGTCATGCGATCGCGCACGGAGACCGGCCGGTCGGACAGGTGACCTCCGGCGCCCCCTCTCCGACACTCGGAAAGTCCATCGGCCTTGGCTACGTTCCGCCGACGATTGCGGAGGTTGGTGTACAGCTCGGAGTATCAATCCGTGGCCGCGACGTCGCGGCTCGTGTGGTCACGACGCCCTTCGTCGGAGGTCGTGCGTAGCGGCGGAATCCCGCGACATCGATACCAGCCGATGGGCACGACCGAGCGAGACGGCCGCCAGCGGCCAGAGGCATCGCCAGATCGCCGGTGAGAAGACGGAAAGGACTCAACGAATTGGCGGACTACGATTACCCCGACGAGAATCGGTACAGCACTGACGACGAGTGGGTGCGTGCAGATGACGACAGCCAAGTCCTGATCGGTATCACGGACTACGCGCAGCAGCAGCTCGGCGACATCGTCTTCGTGGAGACGCCGCAGATCGGCACCCAGCTGAACGCGGGCGATGCCTTTGGTGTCATTGAGTCGGTCAAGGCGGTCTCGGACCTCTACTGCCCGATCTCAGGCCGTGTCGTCGCCGTGAACGAAGCGCTCGAGGACGCACCGGAGGTCGTCAATCAGGACTGCTACGGCGACGGCTGGATCATCACCCTCGAGCCAGCGGCGGCGAACGCACTCGAAAACCTGATGAGCGCCGTCGAGTACCAGGCATTCGTAGCCGAGCGCTCGGAGTAGGCCCGGGCCCGACTCGCGCGCGTCATCCGAGCTGTGCGGGCCGAGAGCCTAGTCGTCGCGCTCGAGGCGGCGGCGTGCCACGTCAGACCACGCCCCCTCGGCGTCGAGCTGCAAGTAGCGTCGCCAGTGCCGGCCGGCCTGCAGCCCGCGACCGAGTTTCTCGTAGAGCAACGCCAGATTGATGTGGAGATCCGAGTAGAGCGGATCCGCCGCGAGCGCGGCTTGGTAGTGGTGCAGAGACATCTCGTTGCAGCCGTCCTCCTCCAGGAGGTTGGCCAGGTTGAAGTGCGCCTCGACGTGCTGCTCGTCGATCTCCAGACATCGTTCGAAACAACGACGGGCGGCGACCCGATCTCCAGCGTTGTAGTAGACGGCGCCGAGATTGCAGTGGCAATCGGCGAAGTCGGGCGCCAGCTCGATCCCCCTCAGATAAGCGTCGATGGCCTGCTTGACCGTCGCCGACTCAACATCCAGCCTGCAGCCCCGCTCGAAACACTCCTCAGCCGTCTCCTCGTGCTCGTCTCCCGACTCGGCGGCCGTGCTGATCGGGGTCACTGCCTCGCAGACAGCGAAGTCCGTGCCGAAGTCGAGCACCATCTGGCCGTCGGGCTCGAGCAGCACGCCTTCGTGACGGATCACGATCCGCTCGGAACCCTCGACCCAGAGTCGCAGCGAACCCAGTGGGTCATCGAGTTCGGGCAGACGATCTCGCAGGAGCTCCACGTTGCGTCGGATCCGACGCAATGGAACGCCTTCCTCCAGCAGCGAGAGGATCGCGCGCAGGCATACGAGATCCCGGAATCCGAAGAGGGCGTGGTCACCCGACGCGGTCTGGGGCTGCACGAGGTCGGTGCGCTCCCAGTAACGCAGGCGCGCCGGAGATACCTTCAGTATGCGGGCAGCATCACCGAGGGTGTAGGTCGTCACGACGCCAGAGACTACACCGCCGGCGCAGTCAGTGGCTTGCCTTTTTTCCCCGGCCGGCGCGGGCCGGTGAGCGTCGCTATCGCGGTGGTGCTTGCGCAGTCATTCTCGCAAGCACCCGAGATGCTAACATGGTGAGTTCTCGGCGGGGTTCCCGTGGCTGGTGCCCGGCCTCGACTTCAAATCGAGTGTGGAGCGTGTCGCCACGTTCCAGGCGGGTTCGATTCCCGTCCCTCGCCGCCACACAGACGCAGAGCGAATGCAAGCGGCTCGACAACTCCGCGTGCGGCGCACAGTCTTCGCTCTGTCGACCCGCGCGCGGGATCGAGCAACGAAGACCCTTGTGATACACTGGCCAACGTGTCCCGAATCAGCGATGCCTTCCTTCCCCGATCTTCATCACAAACAATTCTGCGAAGACAATCACCGCTGGAAGACCATTGACGGAGGAAAACATGGTCCAGGAGGCGAATGTGGTGATCCATTTCAAGGATCTGCCCACGGATGAGGCTGTGCGAGACCACCTCCAGCAGCGCTGCGAGCACTTGGCCGGAGAGTTTCCCGAGACGACCCATTATGAGCTGACGCTGCAAGCCGACGCGAGCACGGTCGAGGGGAACTGCCATGTGCGCGGAAAGAGGACCAGCGTGGTCGCCCGTGTCAGCGACGCTGAGAATCCGCGTCAGGCAGGTGATCAGGTTCTCGACAAGGTCGAGCGCGAGCTGCGCAAGGACCACGACAAGCGAATATTCGCGCCACGGCGCAAGGCGCAGAAGGAGCGCGCCAAGCGGGTGACCTGAGGGCGCCGAGCAGCGCGCCTGCCCGCCTTGATTCCAGACCGAGAGCGACCGGAATCGGTCTCTGCGGTCGCGCCTGCGGATGCCGCACACGGGATGCGACCCGATGCCGCGCTTGCTCCGCCCGTTTCAGATGCCGCGCCGAAGCGGCGCTGGGCGGCCGAACAGGTATCCCTGGCCGAGCGGGATCCCCAGCGACTGGATCGTGGCGAGTTCCTCGCTGGTCTCGATTCCCTCGGCGATGATCTGGGCATTGAGCTTGAGCGCGACGGCATGCAGCGCTCTCAACAGCTCCTGGCGCGGAGGATCGGTGTCGATCGACCGAATCAGTGAGAGATCGACCTTGATGAAGTCCGGCGAGAGTTCCATGATCGCCTCGAGGCTGCCGTAGGCGACACCCGTATCGTCGAGCGCGATGCGAAAGCCGAGTTCGGCATAGTAGTCCCGGGCCTCGCGGAAGATTGCGAAGTTATTGATCGACTCGCGCTCCGAGATTTCGAACACGACGTCGTCGGGACGCAGCCGCAGCTCCTCCAGAGTCCGTCTCAGCACGTCTCCACGAAAAGCCGGGTCGTGAATCGCAGTCGGGAGACAGTTGAGGAAGAGCAGCTTGCCCGGCTCCAGCCCCTTGGCCCCGCGCAGCGCCGCTCGGCGGCACAAGCAGTCCAGCTCGAAGACGAGCCCGGTCTCCTCGGCAAGCTGAAAGAGAGCGACCGGCGAGTGGAAGTCCGTGTCCCAAGGCCCGCGTACCAGCGCCTCGAACCCGATGACTTCGCGGGTCGTGATGTTCTCGATCGGCTCGTAGAGGATCGTCACGTTCTCCGACAGGACGACGTCGGTGAGCTGCTTCTCGCGATTGCGGGCCTCGATTCGCGCGTTGAGCTCGGCATCGCGCCTGGCCGCCTGGAGAACCTGCCGCACCTGCCTCTCTTCACGAACGGCGTGGTTGTGGAAGATCAGCGCCTGCCCGACCGGCATCACCGGTGCCTCTCTCTGATAGGGGTAGACGACCCTGTTGCCGGCCTGCTCGAGCTTGGCCCTCAGCGAGTCGGCAATCGCACCGAGCTGTTCCCGGTAGAAGGCGTCGTGACCGCGGGGGCG
Source organism: Deltaproteobacteria bacterium (assembly GCA_029261835.1). Classification (GTDB taxonomy): domain Bacteria; phylum Myxococcota_A; class UBA9160; order UBA9160; family UBA4427; genus JAJDAO01. The sequence continues at coordinate 72,630 of JAJDAO010000021.1, forward strand.
AAACATGAAGATCACAACCTGATCCGTGTCCAGCTCATCGGTGACAATCAGGTCGTCGCACGCGAGTTCGCTGTGGCAGGCTTCGAACACCAGGCTGCAGAGTTCCTTGCGAGCGCCCTGGAAGGCCTCGACACCGTAGTCTCGTTCGATCGGCGCCAAGGCTGAAGTATCCACGAGTACGAGACCCAGGGCGCCGTTCTCTCGCAGCCGGTTCGAGATCGGCTCGATCTCGTCCGCGTAGCTGCGCACGACGCCCGACCAAGCTGGGCGGCTCTCCGCACTGGGATTTTCGAGGGCTTCGCTCACGTCGAGCCTATCGACCACCCCGCACCCGGGATTTAGGGGGCTATGGGCGCCGATCGCGGAGCGCGCTGCCGGTGTGGGATTCGGGCACCTGGGCGACCTCATCCTGTGTCCCCATGGCCACGATCCGCCCCCCGCCGGGTCCCCCGTCCGGCCCCAGATCGATGATGAAGTCGGCTCGCCGAATCACGTCCAGGTTGTGCTCGATCACGATCACGCTTCCGCCGCCGTCGATCAGCTCGTCCAGGCACCTCAAGAGCACCTGAACGTCCGCCGCATGAAGGCCGGTCGTCGGCTCGTCCAGCACGAAGAGCGCGCTCGCCTCGCGCCCGGAGAGCGCCAGCGCCAACCGCACGCGCTGGTGCTCGCCACCCGAGAGCGTCGAGAGCGGCTGCCCCAGCGTAAGGTATCCGAGCCCGACCTTCTGGAAGGGCTCCAGCCGAGCCGCAACCCTCCTCTCGGAGGCGAAGATCTCAGCCGCCTCGTCGATGGTGAGTGCCAGCACATCGACGATCGAGCGACCAGCCAGCTGAACCTCGAGCACCTCACGCCGATAGCGAAGCCCACCGCAGTCGTCACACGGCACACGAACATCGTCGAGGAACTGCATGTCGATCACCACTTCACCCGCTCCCTCACAGGTATCGCAGCGACCACCCGCCACATTGAACGAGAACCAGCCCGGACCCACCCCCAGCGCTTTGGCCTGGCGGGTAGCGGCGAAACACTGACGAATACCATCGAAGGCCTTCGAGACCGTCGCCGGGTTGGACCGCGGGCTACGCACGGCGGGCGTCTGATCAGCCACGACCACGGCATCCAGCAGCTCTGCGCCCTCGATGCTGTCGCAGGCTCCCGGGCTCTCGCGCCAGCGCGCGTGCCCGACCAGCGGGCGCGGAGGCATTCGGCCAGGGCCCTTGCCGTGCGAGCCTCTTGCCCGCGCCGAGGTTCGCTCACTGACCAGATTCCCCACCACTACCGATTTCACGAGGGTCGACTTCCCGGCACCCGAGACGCCGGTCACCACCACCAGGCAACCCAGCGGGATTTCGAGACTCAGGTCTCGCAGATTGTTCTCGCGCGCCCCACTCACGCGCAGCACACCGCGAGCGCGCCCAGCTCGCGCGGGCACGGACTCGGCAACCTCGAACTCGCCACGCAGTAGGCGGCCCGTCTGCGAGTCGAGCTGCGACTTCACCTGCTCGAGGTCGCCCTCGACCATGAGCCTGCCGCCGTTGCGTCCAGCGCCGGGCCCGAGGTCGATCACGTGATCGGCCGCCGAGAGGATCTCGAGTGCGTGCTCGACCACAACCACCGTGTTGCCCTGATCGCGAATCGCCAGCAGCACCTGTAGCAGGCGATCCATGTCTCGCCGGTGCAGACCGATCGAAGGCTCGTCCAAGACATAGAGGGCCGCAGTCAGCCCGCCGCCCAGCGCTGTCGCGAGCTGGATGCGTTGAGCCTCTCCACCCGAGAGGCTCCGCACCTGGCGGTCGAGCCCCAAGTAGCCCAACCCGACGGCCTCTGCCGTCGCCAAGCGGGTGAGCAGCGTCTTCAAGAGGCGCCCGGCGCGTGCTCGCTGCCCCGCGTCGAGCTTCAGGGCGCTGAGCCACTCGAGCAGCTGGCCGACGGTGAGTCGGCTGAGCTCGCCCAAATTGCGGCCAGCCAGCTCCACCGCGAGTGCGTCCCGACACAAGCGCATGCCGTCGCACTCCCCACAGCGCACGAAGCGACGATAGCGAGCGATCAGAACCCGGGCCTGAACCTTGTAGCGCCGACTCTCGAGCCACTCGAAGAAGCCCCGCACGCCGTACCATTCGCCACCGTCCCCCTCTTGCACGAAGCGCCTCTGCTCGTCGTCGAGAGCGCGGTACGGCACATCGGTTGGCACACCGCGGGCGCGACAGGCCGCCAGTAGATCACGCTGCAGCGCGCGACCCATCGGCGTGGCGAAAGGAGCAATCGCGTGCTCCTCAAGACTTCGTTCGGGCTCCGGAACGACGCGATCTAGATCAATCTCCGCCGTGCGCCCGAAGCCTTGGCAGGCCGAGCACGCCCCGAGCGGGCTGTTGAAGGAGAACAGGCTGGGCTGTGGTGTCGGGAATCGGCGGCCGCAGCCATCGCATGCGAACCCCTCGCAGAGGCGCACGCGCTCACCAGAGCCGTCCACGACTACGACTTCTCCCTCACCCTGCGCGAAGGCCAGCTCGACCGCCTCGAGCAATCGCACGGCCGCGCCGCTCTTCCGGTCGTCACGCAGTACCAGACGATCGAGCAATACGAGCGATCGGTCACACAACGGCTCGAGCTCGTCATCCGCAACCTCGACGAGGTCCAGTACCTCTCCAGCGACATCGAGGACTCGCGCGAGGCCCGCCCCAACCAGCCTCTCCCGCAGCAAGCGAGCACTCTCTCCCGCGTGCCGGATCAACGGCGCTGCGAGATGGATGCGCTGGCCCACCCAGCGCCGCGCGATTCGATCGGCCACGGCCCCCGCGGTCCCCGGCTCCACGCGGCGATCGCAGTCGAGACAGCGGGTGCCACCGATCTTGGCAAAGAGCAGGCGTAGGTGATCGAGGATCTCGCTCGCCGTGCCAACCGTACTGCGGGCGCTGGTGACGCGATTGCGCTGCTCGATCGCAATGGCGGGAGGCAGTCTTGAAATCCCGTCGACCTGCGGACGCGGCAGACGCTCGAGGAACTGCCTTGCGTAGGTGGAGAGAGAGGTGATGTAGCGTCGCTGACCCTCTGCGTACAACGTGTCGAAGGCAAGCGTGGACTTGCCCGATCCCGACACGCCGGTGACGACGGTCAGCGAACCGAGCGGAATTCGACAACTCACGCCCTGCAGATTGTGTGAGCGCGCGTTGTCGATCCGTATCTCACTCTGAAGCATGGGAGTCCGGCGACCCGACGGCGCGCGCGCCTTTCACGGATTACTTGGGCTGAGCGGGTGCTGCGAAGAGCTTGCGCAGCTCGAGCGCCAGAGCGAGGTCCCCATCCACGCGCAATCGCTCGGCCATGAAGAGCATGTCGGGGTTTTCACGTCCGGCCAACAGGCCAAAGAAGTCGGCAGCACTCAGCCGGAAGACAACATCGGCGGGTGTGTCGCAGCCCTGTCTCGCACTGAGTTGCCCGGCGTCGATAGAGAGCCGAAAAGTACCGCCGGCCTCGCCGGCCAGCTCGATCTGGTAGGTCACACACATATCCCGCGCGACCTCTGGGCGAAACCCGTCACGCAGCCACTCGAGGGCCTCCTGAATCGAGCTCGGTTCCCGTGCCATCGCCGCCTCTCCAGGCTCTATCAGTCACCGTGCTCACGACGCGAATCTCGGCATCCCGGGTCGTGCGGCCCGAGTGTAGAGGGCGCTTGACTCACGAGTCAATCGCGCTCAGCTCTCGCTGCTCCGCGCGTGGCGGCGCGCCATCGAGGCGTAGCGCGGCTTGCCGGCGGCTTCCGCAGCCGCCGCCAGCGCGAGCCAACGCTCCGCGCCCGGGTCTCGCTGCTGCGCGTCGACCACAGCCTTGAACAGGAACGCGTCACCGCTCTCCACGGCCTCTTGCGCGAGCACATCCAGCCGCTCCTCTGCGCCCGCCTTTTGGAGAAAAGCCACGGCCTCGGACGCCCGACCATCGTCGACATAGGCATCCGCAATGGCCAGACAGCGCGTCTCGTCCAGATCCTTCTCGATCAGGTGCCGGCGATCCATTGGGCTGGGAATGATCGACTTCGCCACGCGTATCCCTCCTCGTCACGCTTCTCTGCTCGGCCGACCATTCGTACGGGGGCTGGCACGCCGCTGCAACCTGCTATCGCTCAGCTCAGTAGCGCGGCACGCTCGCATCCACAGTGAGCGACCAGGCCTCAATCCCGCCGTCCATGTTCTCCAGGCGGGAGAACCCACGCGCGGCCAACAGCTCGCAGGCTTTCGCGCTCCTGCCGCCGAGGTGGCAGTAGACCACTACCGGTCGATCTCGCCATTCCGCGATCTCATCCGCACGCCGCTCGAGTTCCGGCAGCGGAATCAACTTGGCGCCGGCGATCGTCGCCTTCTCGCTCTCATCGACACCGCGAACGTCCAGCAGGAGGAACTCCTCAGCGCGCTCCAAGCGACTCGCAACATCGCTGGCGCGCACGTTCTCGGTCGAGGCGACCCTGTTCTCTTGCGGCTCAAATCCGCAAAAGCCGTCGTAGTCGATCAGCTCGGTGACACTCGGTTGCTCGCCGCAGACGGGGCACTCGGGGTCCTTCTTCAGCTTGAATTCGCTGAACTCCATCGCCAGAGCGTCGTAGAGCAAGAGCCGCCCGACGAGCGGCGTGCCGATGCCGGTGAGTAGCTTCATGGTCTCCGTGGCCTGAATCATCGCGATGATGCCAGGCAAGACACCCAGCACGCCGCCCTCGGCACACGAGGGCACGGTGCCGGGTGGCGGAGGCTCCGGGTAAAGGCAGCGATAGCACGGACCACCACCGCGCGAATCGAAGACCGTGCTCTGTCCCTCGAAGCGAAAGATGGAGCCGTAGACGTTGGGCTTGCCGGACAACACGCAGGCATCGTTGCTCAGGTAGCGAGTCGGGAAATTGTCCGTGCCGTCGACGACTACATCGTAGTCGTCGAAGATGGCCAGGGCGTTCTGGGATGCGAGTCGAACCGGATACTGTGTCACCTCGACGTCCGGATTGAGTGCGCGAATACGTGCGGTCGCGACTTCCACTTTCGACCGGCCGACGTCAGCCGTCCCGTAGAGCACCTGGCGCTGCAGGTTCGAGGAATCCACGACATCGTCGTCCACCAGACCCAGCCGCCCGACTCCGGCTGCGGCGAGATACAACGCCAGCGGACAGCCGAGTCCCCCAGCCCCGATCAGCAACACCTTGGACTCGAGCAGACGCCTCTGCCCTTCTGGCCCCATCTCGGGCAGATTGAGGTGGCGCCGATATCGATCGAACTGCTCCGGACGCAGAACCGGGGCTTCTGTACTCATGGCCCAACGCTATCCGGCCGGCATCGCTCTCGCGAGCCGACAACGCCAAAGCCCCTTCGCCTCGGCGAAGGGGCAGGATGGTCGGATCTTGTCGTTCGGCTCAGTCGTCGTCTTCCTTGGGCGGCAAGACGACGACCTTGTAGGCCTTGCGCGGCTTGTCGATGAATCTCCACGACACCGTCACCCAGTCCTTCTTCTTCAGAGCCTTCCAGCTGCTCTTCTCGCCCTCGACGACGGTCGACTCGACGGGAATGAATGACACCTTGTCCCCCTGTCGGTTGTCGACAATCATCTTCTTCTTGTTGACCTTGTCGATGCGGCCCGAGAACTCCCGCATCTGGGCGGTTGCCAGACTGGACCCGACGAGTGCCGCAGTGGCGAAGAGAACGGCGATTACAACGATGAGGCGGCGAGCGACCCTCTTCATGTTCTGTTGACTCCTCTAATCCACACTAATCCACATTAGTCCACTTTCGGATTCCCCGGGACCGATCCACCCGAGGGCTGATCTCGACTCTACCAGCGCCGCACACGGCACCGGAATTGACCCCACGATCCCCGGTGACTACACCGGTAGTCCACGAGTCACTGCCGGAGGCGGGATTCGAACCCGCACGGCCTCGCGACCGGGGGATTTTGAGTCCCCTGCGTATACCAGTTTCGCCACTCCGGCCAGCTCGGCCAGCATACCCCACGGAGACGGGGATTTCCGATGGCCAGCGCGCCTTTGACAGTGCTTTGTCGCCGGGGTAGGCTCGGCCCTCCTCGTGGGGCCGTAGCTCAGTTGGGAGAGTGCCTGAATGGCATTCAGGAGGTCGCGGGTTCGATTCCCGCCGGCTCCACCAAACACATGCCGCCTCGGCCAGACCCGCACGAACCAGCGACCGCCATCAGCCGAGCGCCTCGCCTACTTTCCCCCTTGGGAAGCCCTTGGGCGGAGTGGCACCTCTGATCTCCCGCAACCAGACGCCGGCCCATCGTCAGCTGTGATGGAAATCATCGCGTGGCCGGGCGGCGATCACCGGGGTCGAGCCTCCAGCGATCGCCCGAGCGCAATCCCCCCCGCTCCAGGTGGCGTCTCAACGCTGGACGCATCGGCAATCCGCTGACCCTTGTCGTCGAACAGCGTTTGAGAATAGTCGGGCCTCCGCGTCGCACTGCCATGGCAGTCGCAACTCGTGCGCCAACAACGCGCCACCAGCTCCGCTTCGAATCACGCTCGGCACTCCGCAAAACGCGAGTTCGAAGCTTTCAAAACCTACGCCGTTTGGTGTTCAACAGAACGACGGCAAGAGCGCTGCCGTCCTCGTCGGCCCGCTCCGCCGGGCACGCGCCATTCCGGCCACTCGACCTCGACGCACCTCTCTGTCGCGGGCGTACTGAGACGATACTTCTCCCGATTGCAGCCGGTCCGACGGAATGCGAGATAGAAAGCCACCCAAAGCACACCGCGGAGATTCGACGATGAGCGCTCCCCCCCCCTCCCCCTTCACGAACCTACCCGACCGGCGACCGCTGCTCACGCAGGACAGCTCGGCCAGCGCAGAGCTTGCTCTACGACGCGTCTGCGGAATCAACTACGAGGCGATCGCCGATGACTTCAGCGACCTGCTATGTGCCATTCGCGGCAACGCGGAGCTCGCTCTCGGCAATCTGCCGACGAATTCGCCGCTTCGCACACCGCTCGAGGAGATCGAGCGTGCGGGGCGCGCGGCGACGGATCTCAGCCGACGACTTCGGGCGCAGGCAGAGCGTTCATCGTCCGCTCTCGAGCGGGTACACGTCTCGCGTCTCGTTACTGGCCTGTCGACGTTGCTGAGAAGCGCGGCCGGTGGACCTCCGGTACTGCGCTACGAGCGGGCTACCGACCCGCGAGCCGAGCCCTGGGTCGAGGTGGACTGCGCCACACTGCGGCAGGTGGTGGCGGAGCTGATCCTGGCTGCCACGTGGAGGGCGCGAGAATCACCCGCAACCGCAGTCATCCGAGCAGGTGTCCGACAACTCGACGCGCAGGCCCAGTGCAGCGGATTCTGGACGCGTCGCACGCGCCCCGACCACTGCGTCTGCATCGAGATCGTCGGCCACGGTCGTGGCGCCGCGTCTGCAGAGCAGCAGTCCGTCGGCGAGCCCGGCAGCACCGCGGCGCCAGACCACCACGACTTCGAGCTCTCGTCGCTGCGGTCTGCGGTCGGAGCGTCCGGCGGCAGCATTCAGGTGCTGCACACGCCCGAAGGCGGGAGCCGGGCGCAGCTCCGGCTCCCCCTGGCTGAAGCTCCGGCCAGCGATCCCTCTCCGGCGCTCGCAGTGGCGGCCAACATGGCCCGGGCCGACAGTCCTGCCCGTGCGCAAGGCCTCGTCCTAGTCGCCGAACCAGATCCGTCGGTGCGCAAGATCACGACGGCACTTCTGACACGCTCCGGCTTCTCGGTCGTGGCCACTGCCAGCGGTTATCAGGCGATTGAAGCGCTCTGGAAATACGACGACGAGGTGCTCGCCGTGATGCTCGACCTAAACGGCTCTGAGCCCGGGGCGGCCCAAACCTTCTGCGACCTGCGGCGCGTGCGACCGGGGGTCCCTCTGGTGCTGTGCGGCAGCCGCGGAGATGCGCTCGCCGGTCCACTCTCTACGCCACGCGACGGCGTAGCCTTCGCCCACAAGCCGTTTCGGCGCAATGAGCTGGCGCAAACGCTCGCCGAGGTGTGCGGAAGCAGTCAGCGCCACTCCGGCCACCGCTCGTAATCCTCGAGGCGAGCGATCTGCTCCGGGATACGCGCCCCGTGTCTCTGGCAACTCGCTTCCTCCGCGCACGCGCCAATCTGCCATGTCCCCGGCAGCGGTCCACCCATCAGCCGGACTGGCGCTGACGCGCGATTCGGGAGCGGGATCTACCATTGCCGGTCGGGTCGATTCCCTCGGCCAATCTCCGTCTTGTCATCGATCTAGAACGTGTTCTACCATGCGCGGCAGCCGTCCCTGACAAATCCCCGCCTCGCCTCGACCGCCCCGGCCGGATGCGGCGAGGCCCGGCAACCGGAGGCTTGCGATGAGCGAAGCGACTGCGGCGGAAACAGAGGAACTCTGCGCGACGCACGTTCTGGAGTACGCCTACAAACGGTCACTGGGACCGGTTCTCGGGCGCTTCTTCACCGGCCTCCGAGACCGGCGGATCGAGGGCGTCAAGACAGCCCAGGGAAGAGTCCTCGTACCGCCGGCTGAATACGATCCCAGCAGCGGCGAGTCCACCTGCGACGAGTTCATCGCGGTAGGGCCTGGGGGTGTGGTGACGAGCTGGGCCTGGGTGAGCCAGCCGCGCACATCGCACCCGCTGGATCGACCATTCGCCTTCGCGTTGGTTCAGCTCGACGGCGCGGACACAGCCATGCTGCACGTGGTCGACGCCGGCGAAGAAGCCATCATGTCTACGGGCATGCGCGTGACGGTGAGGTGGGCTGAGGAGACCAGCGGCTGTATTCAGGACATCGCGAGCTTTGTTCCCGAGGGAGCGTCATGAGTGAGGAGTCGACAGCAGTCACGAAGCTCGTAACACCGGTTCGTGTCTCATACACGTACACACCAGGTGTGGCGACAGGGAAGTTTCTGCGCGGCATCCGACGCGGAAAGATCATCGGTCAGGCCTGCGATAGCTGCGGACGGGTCTACGTGCCACCGCGCGGTGCCTGTCCGCGCTGTGCATCTCCCACATCGCAGGAGGTCGAGCTGGCCCACAAGGGCACTATCATCACATTCTGCGTGGTGCGCGTCCCCTCCGAGAACATCGACGCTGAGCTGCCCTACTGCGCTGCGAGTATCCTGCTGGATGGTGCGGACATCACACTGTTCGGCCTGATCCAGGAATGCAAGTTCGACGAAGTGCGGATCGGCATGCGGGTCGAAGCGGTCTGGAAGCCCGAATCCGAGTGGGAATACAACTTGGCGAACATCGTGCACTACCGGCCGATCGAGGAGCCGGACGTACCGTACGAGCAAATCAAGGAGTACTCCTGATGCGAGACGTCGCAGTCGTCTCATACGCCCAGACCCCGTTTGTGCGCAGCGAGCGTGCGCGCAACGAGGTCGAGATGCTGATGCCGGTGATCGATGAAGTGGTCGAGAAGTCCGGCATAGAGCGGCGCAAGATCGGCTTCACCTGCTCGGGCAGCACCGACTATCTCGCTGGGCAGTCCTTCTCATTCGTGATGGCCGTAGACGCGGTGGGGGCCTGGCCTCCGATCTGTGAGAGCCATGTCGAGATGGACGGAGCCTGGGCACTATACGAGGCTTGGGTGAAGATCCAGTGTGGCGAGGTGGACTCCGCGCTGGTCTTCAGCTTTGGCCGATCCTCCATGGGGGAGACGGCAGAGACCATGACGCTCCAGACCGACCCCTATACGCTGGCACCACTCGGCCCGGATGCCATCAGCATGGCGGCGTTACAGGCGCGGGCCGGGCTGGACCGGGGGTTGTGGAGCGAGCGGGAAATGGCAGAGGTGGCGGTGCGCTCGCGGCGCGATGCGCTGCGGAACCCGGAGGCACAGCTCAAGGGCGAGTTCGACGTCGACGAGATCCTGGCCGAGCCCTATCTGGTCTCGCCGCTGCGCAAACACGACTGTCCACCCGTAAGCGATGGCGCTGCAGCGGCGGTGATCGCCGCTGCTGACGTGGCTCGTCAGGCATGCGAGAAACCAGTCTGGATCCGGGGGATCGAACACCGACTCGATTCACATCAACCCGGCTCACGAGACCTCACACTCTCGCCCTCGACAAAGGCGGCCGGCGAGGCTGCCGGTGCAAGCTCCGGCCGGCTGGACATCGCCGAGCTACACGCTCCCTTCAGCCACCAGGAGATCATCCTGAAACAGGCGCTGGGGCTCTCGGATAGCGTCAAGATCAATCCATCCGGGGGTGCGCTGGCCGCCAATCCCATTCTGACAGCAGGCCTGGCACGTATCGGCGAAGCCAGCCGCCAGATCGTGGCGGGCAACGGACGCCGCGCCCTTGCCCACGCGACGTCGGGTCCCTGCCTGCAACAAAACCTCGTGTGCATCCTGGAGGGTGACTAGATGGCAGAGCACGCTGCGGTCATCGGCATCGGGCAGACGAAATACGACGCCAAGCGTATCGACGTCTCCCAATTCGGCTTGATTCGGGAGGCGGCGACGCGAGCCCTCGAAGATGCGGAGCTCGGGTGGAAGGACATCGACGCGGTGGTGATCGGCAAGGCGCCTGACATGTTCGAGGGAACGATGATGCCCGAGCTCTTTCTCGCCGAGGCCCTCGGCTGCGTGGGCAAGCCGATGCTGCGCGTCCACACGGCCGGCAGCGTCGGCGGCTCGACTGCCATCGTCGCCGCGAGCCTGGTACAGGCCGGCATCCACCAACGCGTCTTGACAGTCTCCTACGAGAAGCAGAGCGAGTCGAATGCCATGTGGGCGCTATCAATCAAGATGCCCTTCGCGCCCACGATGGTGGCTGGCGCGGGTGGCTTCTTCGCCCCGCTGATCCGGGGCTACATCCAGCGCTCGGGAGCGCCGGACGACACCGGTATTCGGGTGGCGCTGAAGGACCGTCTGAACGCGCTGAAGAATCCGTACGCACACCTGAAGCTGCCGGATGTCGACTTCGACATGATCGCGAACTCGCCGATGCTCTGGGATCCGATTCGCTACCTCGAGACCTGCCCGTCTTCCGATGGCGCGTGCGCGATGGTGATCGGCGACGAGAAGCAAGCCAGACGGGCTGCCAAACCGGCTGCCTGGATTCACGCCACCAACATGAAGACAGAGCCGACCATGTTCGCCGGACGCGACCAGGTGATGCCGCGGGCCGGCCTCGAATGCTCGGCCGAACTCTACAAGAAGGCGGGCATCAGCGATCCGCGCAGCGAGATCGACTGTGCCGAGATCTACGTCCCCTTCAGCTGGTTCGAGGCGATGTGGATGGAGAATCTCCACTTTGCACCGCTCAACGAGGGCTGGAAGATGACGTACGAAGGCGCCACTGCGCTCGGCGGCGACCTGCCCGTCAACATGTCTGGTGGTGTGCTGTCCAGCAATGCGATCGGCGCCTCCGGCATGATCCGCTTCGCCGAGGCAGCCATGCAGGTGCGCGGCCAGGCGGGCGAGCACCAGGTAGACGGGGCGAGACGATCGCTCGGGCACGCCTACGGCGGTGGCTCGCAGTACTTTTCGATGTGGATCGTGGGGGACCAGCCGCTCGCTTGACCGCGGGTGCGAGTAGTATGCCGCCACTGGCGCGTCTGCCGCCTTGCCAACAACCTCAGGAGAAGAACCCCAATGGCAGAACTCGGTTTCTGGAATTTCGCGCAGCAGGACCCTGAGAAGCTCGCCCTCGTCGATCCTCAAGGACGCGAGTGGACACGTGGTGAGCTGCTCGCCAAGGCCAATCAGATCGCCCACGGTCTGCGGGCGCTTGGCCTCGAGAAGGGCGATTGCGTAGCGATGGTGATGGAGAACTGCGCGGAGTTCTATCAAATCAATCTGGCCATCACGCAGATCGGCATGTACATGACGCCGATCAATAATCATCTGACGGGTCCCGAGGCGGCCTATATCATCGAAGACTCCGGAGCGAAGGTGTTCTTCGGCTCCGAGTGTTTCACCGACACCTGCCAGACAGCACGAAAGCAGCTCGACTTTCCGACCGAGCGCTGTTTCTCGGTGGGCAATGTCGAGGGCTTTCAGCCCATCGCCCAGCTCGTCGATGGTCAGCCCAGCGGGATGCCCGAGGACCGTGCTGCCGGGCAAGTGATGAATTACACCTCCGGCACCACCGGCAAGCCCAAGGGAGTGAAGCGTGGCTTGGCACCGATTTCGCCGGACCTCATTGCGACGTTGACGACTGCTTTTCTCGGCATGTTCGACCTCGAGCCCGAAGCCGACAACGTACACATCTGCGGCTCTCCCCTCTATCACACGGCAGTGCTGGTCTTCAGCTCGAGTTCGCTCCACATGGGCCACGCCGTCGTGCTGATGGAGAAGTGGCTCCCCGAGGACATGCTGAAGCTGATCGAGAAGCACCGTGTTACACACAGCCACATGGTCCCCACCCAGTTTCATCGACTGCTCAAGCTCGACGAAAGCGTGCGCAGCAAGTATGACGTCTCGTCGCTCCGGGCAATGATCCATGCCGCTGCGCCCTGTCCGATTGAGACCAAATGGAAGATGCTCGATTGGTGGGGCGATACGATCTACGAGTACTACGCCGCAACCGAAGGCGGGGGGTCGTTGGTCAAGCCACAGGAATGGCGGAAGTACCCGGGGACAGTGGGCAAGGCCTGGCCGAGCTCGGATATCAAGATCTACGATGACGAGGGCAACGAGCTCGGGCCTGGACAGATCGGCACGGTCTATATGCTGCTCGGCACGGCGAACTTCGAGTACAAGGACGCCAAGAAGAAGACCCGCGACAACCGCATCGGTGATTACTTCACGGTTGGCGACATCGGCGAGCTCAATGAGCGGGGCTACCTATTCCTGCGCGATCGTAAGACCGACATGATCATCTCCGGTGGTGCCAATATCTATCCGGCTGAGATCGAAGCAGAGCTGATCCAACACCCGAAGGTCGCGGACGTGGCGGTCTTCGGGATTCCCAACGACGACTGGGGCGAAGAAATCAAAGCAGTCATCCAACCAATCGACGATGTCGAATCCGGAGAGGCGCTCAGCGCTGAGATCTTCACCTGGTGCCGTGAGCGGCTGGCCAAGATGAAGACACCGCGCACGATCGACTACGCCGACGAGCTGCCCCGCGACCCCAACGGCAAGCTCTACAAGCGAAAGCTCCGAGACCCGTACTGGGAGGGGCGAGCGAAGATCTAGACTAGTCCTCGAGCTGGATCGCCTGGCGCGGACAGCGTCGCTCTGCTTCCTGACACTTCGCACTGAGCTCGTCGGGGACCTCCGCGAGCAGCACGGTCAGGGTATCGTCATCTTCGACCCGGAAGACCTCCGGGCAGTGCTGCATGCAAAGGCCGTTTGCCTCGCACAGGTCGTAGTCGACCACCACCTTCATGTCGCCCCCTCGCCTGCCGCTCACAGGCTGCAATCGAGCACCGGCCCCTGGAGACCACCGGCCCCGCACTCCTGTATATCACCTGCGGCCGAGAATTCTACATCGGCGGGACGATGAAGCTGTCCGCGACGGGACGCTTGTCCTTCAGGTAGGGCGTCAGCACCCCGTCGACGCTCTTGTAATCCCAAGGCTCCTCACTGTTGAAGTCCCCAGCATGACCAGGTCGAGAGAGCACCGAGATCGACTTGCCCCAGACGACGAAGACGTTGCCCGAGCTATTCGCCGACGCAGGCGAGGCCAGATAGCCGACCAGCGGCGCCACGTGCTCCGGCGCGAAGGTGTCAAAGCCCTCCTCGGGCTTGGCGAAGATCGCCCCCGTCATGCCGCTGTCGGTCATGCGGGTGCGCGCTCGCGGCATCACGGTATTGGCCGTTATGCCGTACTTCGCCATCGCCTGAGCCGCCGAGCCGGTCAGTGCGACGATCCCCGCCTTGGCCGCGGCGTAATTGGGCTGCCCGACCGAAGCGAAGATGAAAGCCTCGGATGAGGTGCTGATGATGCGACCGTAGACGCTACCGCCCTCCGCCTTGCCCTTGTTCCGCCAATACTCCGTGGCGTGGCGTATGCCGCAGAAGTGGCCCTTCACGTGCACCCGTATCACGGCATCGAAGTCCTCCTCCGTCATACCGAAGATCATCTTGTCACGGCAGAAACCGGCATTGTTGACCAGGATGTCGAGGCCGCCGAATGTATCGATTGCCGCCTGGATCATGGCCTTCGAGTCGTTCCAGTCGGCGACGTCGCCACAATGGGCAACCGCCTCGCCGCCCAGCTGCGAAATCTCCTCGACGACTGCTTGCGCGGCCGCGGAGTCCGAACCGGTCCCATCACCTTTCGTGCCGAGATCGCTGACCACGACGCGCGCGCCCAGCCGGGCGAGTTCAAGGGCTTCAACCCGTCCCAGACCCCGGGCGGCACCCGTCACCACGGCGACCTTTCCGTCCAGTACCGACATTGCTGTCACTCCTCTCGCGTCGAGCCCCGCCTAGAGGCGCTCGATAATAGTGCCGGTGCCCACCGAGGCACCGCAGCACATGCTGATGAAGGCGGTGTTCTTGTCGGCGCGCTCGAGTTCGTGCAGCGCCGTCACGATCAGTCTGGAGCCGGTGCAGCCCACCGGGTGCCCGAGTGAGATCGCACCACCGTTGACATTGAGTCGATCGATATCCGGCTGGTATACACTCAACCACGAGAGCACGACGCCGGCAAAGGCTTCATTGATCTCGTAGAGATCGATGTCACCAAGTGTCATCCCCGACTTGGCGAGGATGCGCTTCGTCGCATCGACCGGGCCGTCCAGCAGGTAGTAGGGGTCGGTTCCGACCAGTACGTCGGACACAATGCGCGCCCGGGGCCTGAGACCGAGCTCCTTGGCCTTGTCTGAGGACATCCAGAGCACGGCGGCGGCGCCGTCCGAGATCTGCGAGGCGTTGCCGGGGGTATGGACGCCACCCTCGACCACCGGCTTGAGCTGTGCCATGGCCTGCTCGTTCGTCTCGCGGATTCCCTGGTCCTGCTCCACCAGGATGCTCTCACCCGTTGGCTGACCGTCATCGCCCAGCACCGGCGCCTCCACCGGAAGGATCTCGCGCTTGAAACGGCCACCGTCACGAGCCTGCTTGGCGAGCTGCTGAGAGCGCAGACCGAACGCGTCCACCTGCTCGCGGGTGATGCCGCGTTTCTTGACAATACGCTCCACCGCCGAGAACTGGTCCGGAGTCGAGTCCCAGGGCCAGTCGGCCGGCTGAAAGAAGCCTGGGCCATTGATCACATTGGCCCCGAGTCCAACGTGGCTCATCACCTCGACGCCGCAGGCAATGCCGACATCGATGCTGCCCGCACGAATCAAAGCCGAGATCAGGTGATTGGACTGCTGCCCCGAACCGCACTGCGCGTCGATCGTTGTGCCGCCGACCTCGTAGTGGTTGCCACGAGTCAGCCAGGCATTGCGAACCACGTTGCCCGCCTGCTCGCCCGCCTGCGTGACGCAGCCCCCGATGATCTGCTCAACCGCGCCGGGGTCGATCCCCGCCCGTTCCACGACGCCACTCTGCACTCTCTCGAGCAACTGCGTCGGATGGAACGCGCTCAGCTGCCCCTTGATCATCTTGCCGCGCGCGATGGGGCTGCGCAGTGCTTCGACGACTACTGCCTCTCTCATCGATCTTCTCCTAGCCGACTCGTTTACTTCAATGGCGCACGGCCGAGCCGCCACGACACGCCACGTCTAATTCATCTGGCCCAGTATCATGCCGCTGGTCGGCACGCCGACACCCGCGGTCACGAGCACGTGTTCGTTCTTCTCAGGCTGGTTGAACGAAGTGCCGCGAATCAGCCGCACACCCTCGTTGACTCCGTTCATCCCGTGGATATACGCCTCGGAGAGCTGACCGCCGTGAGTATTGATCGGGAGCCGGCCTCCGAGAGTGAGGTTGCCGTCCTGAACAAAATCCTTCGCTCTACCGGGCCCGCAGAAAGCGAAGCTCTCGAGCTGCCAGAATACGATCGAGGAGAAGGCGTCGTAGATCACCGCCGCGTCGATGTCGTCCGGCCCCAGTCCCGAGATCTCGTAACACTGCTTCGCCACCAGATCCATCTCCGGCAGTACGGCAATGTTCGGCCGGTAGAAGCTCGTCATCACCTCCTGATCCGCGCCCGCCCCCTGCGCCACTCCGCGCACGAGGGCCGGGGGATGGGGCAGATCGCGCGCCATCTCCGGACTGACCACGATACAGGCGGCGGCACCATCCGTCTCCTGGCAGCAGTCGAAGAGCCGCAGCGGGTCGACGATGCGCCGGGCACTCTGGTGATCCTCGAGTGTCAGCGGCTTCTCGTAGAAGAAGGCACGCGAATTCTTCACCGCATGATTGCGCTGCGCAATGCAGACCTGGGCGAGGTCTTCGCTCGTACAGCCGGTCTCGTACATGTAACGCTGGGTGAACATCGCCACCCAGCTCGCCGGGGTCATGAGCCCCTGCGGCATGTACCAGCTCCAATGGATCAGGTCCGAGGTCGTGGGCCCGCCCGAGACCCCTTCGCTATAGCGCGCGCCCGAGCGACCGTTCAGCGCGCGGTACACCACCACGGCCTTCGCGCTGCCCGTGGCCACCGCCATCACCGCCTGATGGAGTACACCGATCGCGGCGCCGCCGCCGTGGGGCGTACGGCTGAAGAAGGTCAGATCCTTGATCCCGACCGCGCGTGCGACCTCGATCTCGTCGCTCGTGTCCATGGTGAACGTCGTCATGCCGTCGATGTCCGTCGGCTGAAGGCCGGCGTCCTTGATGGCCGCAGCCGTCGCCTCGCAGGCCAGCGCCAGCTCCGAGCGGCCCGAGTTCTTCGAGTACTCGGTCTCGCCGATCCCTACGATTGCGGCTTCGTTCTTGAGTGTGGTGGGCATCGTCTAGGCTCCTGTCGGCAGGGCCACTCTCACCGTGCCCGTGACGTGGTTTCCCCAAGCGTTCTTACCCGTGACCTCGACCAGCACCGTCGCCGAGCCGTCGTCCTTCTCGCAGACCGAGCCGCCGAGGGTCATCGTGTCGCCGGGCAGGTTGGGCGTGCCCAGCTTGATGCTCACGTTCGTCACGCGAGCGTCGATGCCCGCCCAGTCCGTCACGAAACGGCTCACCAAGCCGTTGGTCGTGAGAATGTTCATGAAGACGTCTTGCATGCCCGCCGATTGCGCTGCTGCCTTGTCGTGGTGGACCGGAGTGTAGTCTTGCGAGGCCACGGCCCCGGCCACAATCAGGCTGACCGTCAGATCGATCGGCAGCTCCGGCAGCGCGTCCCCCACCTTGACGTCCTGATACTGAAGTGAACTGCTGCTCATCGACACTCCTCGGGCCCGGTGCGGGCCATATCGCTTCCCAGGCGCGCTAGCTGCGGCGTGGCGGAGCCGAGATAGAGCTCGAGGGCTTTGGTCCAGATGAAGTAACGGTGAATTGTGTAATCGAGATCCACGCCGTGTCCAGCGTGCAGGTGCTGAGCAGCGCTGGCGATACGCGTCCCACCTTCAGCGGCCCAGAACTTGGCCACCATCGCCTCACGCGCGGCAGTGTGACCATCCGCGATCTTCCAGGCCGCCCGCCAGAGCGTCCAGCGCATGGCGGCGAGATCGATGTAGGCGTCGGCACAGCGATGCTGCACGGCCTGGAAGGCGCCAATGGGCTGCTTGAACTGCACGCGTTCCTTGACGTAGTCGGCGGTGATCTCGAGTGCTCGGCTCGACACACCGACTTGAAGCGCGCAGCTGGCGACCAGCGCGCAGTCGTACAGCCAGGAGACGGCTCGCCCGCCCTCGTCCGCCTCCAGCGGCAATACGTCCTCATCCATCACTCGCGCACCAACAAGCGAGAGTTCGTAGAGGGGCTCGCGGCTCGTGACGACGCGGCGAGAGAGCGCCACGCCTTCGGCGGCGGGATCGAGTAGAAAGAGCTTCACGCCCCCGTCAACGGCGGCCGGCAAGAGGATCCGCGCCGCCGGCTCGGCCGCCGAAACCCATTGTTTCACGCCCGTCAGGCGCCAGCATCCATCCTTCCGACTCGCGGTCGTCGCCGGGAACGCGGGATCGTCGGAGCCCGCGTCCACCAGTGCGCCCGAGAGCACCGCCTCTCCGGCGGCCACTGCAGAGAGCCACCTGGCGCGCTGGCCCTCGCTGCCGTAGCGCGCGATCGGCAGCACGCCGAGCACCAGCGTCGGCAGCGTGGGGATCGGTGCGACCACGCGACCGATCTCCTCGAGCAGCACGCAGACTTCCAGGAACCCGAATCCCATGCCGCCGTACTCTTCGGGAATCGCCAGGCCGAGCAAGTTGGCCTCGGCAAGCTTCGACCAGATACCGCGATGCTGGAATTCCCCGCCCGCCTCGACCTCCTTGACAACCTCCAGCGTCACCTCCGCCTCGAGGATCTCGCGTGCGAGGTCCCGCAGCATGGTCTGTTCTTCGCTAAAGCTGAAATCCATGATTCAACTCGTGGCAAGGCCCTCTCAGGCCGGCCGAAAGACGGGGAGCTTCATCTCGTCATCCACGAGCTCGATGGAAGCGACGACCTTCATGCCGACTTCCACCTCATCGGGATCAATGTCGACCACGTTGCCGACGAAGCGGGTGCCCTCAGCCAGGTCGATCACCGCCACCACGAGAGGATAGGTGTAGCCCGGCACCTCGGGATAGCGGATGACTACGTAGCTGTAAATCGTCCCCTGCCCGCTCGAGAAGATGTACTCCCAACTCGTGGACTGGCACTCGTGACACATCGGACGCGGCGGATGGCGCAGCACGCCGCACTGACTGCACTTCTGGATGGCGAGCTCCCCCTTCTCTAGACAGTCCCACCACCACTTGTTGTCGAAGCCCAGCCCGGGCTTGAGACGCTGAGGCTTGGCCGAGGCATCCGGGGCCGCATCAACAGCCGCGGCGGGCTGTTCCGCCGCCTCGAACTTGAGGACTCGAAACGTCATCGAGCCCACTTCCTCGCCATGCTGATTCTGGAAGACCGTGCGCGTGTTGATGAAGTAGCCGATGCCGATGGCAGTGGCCTTCTGCTCGGAGATCGACTCGATGAGCGTCCTGGCGCTGATTCTCTCGCCGAGCCTCAGGTAGCGCTTGTACTCTTGCTCGGTGTTGGTGGCCACGACACCCGTGTAACCGTGCTCGTCGAAGAAGCGGTGCAGCTCTTTCTGCTTGTCACGCGGATCAGCCTGGCCCGCCGCCATCGCGACGCCGCCGAGCACCCAGGCCTGCAGCATCGCGGGCGGGGCGACGATTTCGCCGTGGACCGAGCGCGCGGCCGCTTCGACATCGGCGTAGGCCCCGCAGCGATCGCCCATCGCCTCGCACCAGTGACGAATCATCGCCTGGTTGACCTCATCGCGGGCGACGTCCTCGACGCCGATGTCGATGCCCACATAGGCTTCGAGCTTCTTCTCGAACTCCTCTCGTTCCTTGCCCGACAAACTCATGCTGACCTCGGTTTGAGACTTGAGTGCGCTGTATTGTTACTTACGCCGAGCCCGGGGAAGCCCGAGGCCGGCCATCGCGATTATGTCTCTCTGGACCTCATTGACACCACCACCGAAGGTGAGTGTCACCGCCCCGCGGTAGGCGTCCTCCAACCGACCGCCGAAGAGCGCCCCCGGTTCGCCCTCGACTACCAAGCCGGCCGCCTTCACGATCTCCAGCAACAGCCCGTAGCATTCGACGAAGAACTCGGTCCCCATCACCTTGACAGCCGAAGCCTCGGCCATCTCCGGCACACCCGCCGTGATCGACCAGGCGGAGCGCCAGTTCAGCAGCTTGAGGGCCTCGAGCTTGGCGTAGACGCGAGCCAGGTTGAGCTGTACCCAGGGCACGTCGATCATCTTGCCGCCACTCGGGCAGTCGGTCTTCGCCGTCCAGGCCCAGACCTCGTCGAGCATCTTGTCAGCGGTTCCCGGCGCCGCCAGCGTGATGCGCTCGTGGTTGAGCTGCGAAGTAATCAGGCTCCAGCCGGCATTCTCCGGCCCAACACGATTCTTCTGCGGCACGCGCACGTTCTCGTAGTAGGTCGTGTTGGTCCGCTCGCCCCCCAGAGTGTAGGTCGGCGTAGCGGAGTAGCCCTCGCTGTCCGTCGGTACCAGAATGATCGAGATGCCGGCGTGCTTGGGCGCGTCGGGATCCGTTCTGGCCGCGAGCCAGATGTAGTCGGCGATATTGGCATGTGTCGTAAAGACCTTCTGGCCGTTGATGATGTAATCGTCGCCGTCCTTGACCGCGCTGGTGGTCAGCGAGGCCAGATCGGTACCCGCCGCGGGCTCGCTATAACCCACGCCAAAGAAGAGCTCGCCGCGGATGGCTCCGGGGAGCAGCGCCCGCTTCTGCTCTTCGCTGCCGAACTGCATGACCGTGGGGCCGATGGTGTTGACCTGGATCACCGGCAGAGGCGCTCGAGCGCGGTACGTCTCATCCCAGAAGATGAACTGCTCCAGGGCGGTCATCCCTCGGCCGCCATGCTCTGTCGGCCACCCGATGCCCAGCCACCCATCGCGACCCATGCGGCCGACGATGTCTTTGAAGACCGGCCCGCCCATCTCCCCCCATTCCGCGTCCATGGCGGCCCGCAGCTCGGGGGTGAAGAGCTTTCGGTAGTAGTCGCGGATCTCCTTGCGAAGAGCCTGCTGTGCGGGGGTGAATTCGATGTGCATGACTCTGACTCGAGCTGATCGGAGCGACGCTGCGCGATGGACCGACCCGGCTCTCACGACCGGCCGGCCGCGAGCAAGCCGGCGCTCTACTGAATCTCCCGGGAGCCGCGAAGCACGAGCCCCGCGGAGTTTCGCATCTTCTCGATCACAGCGGCCTGCCCGTGCACACCGCCCGACCAGCCGACCATGAGCGCGAACCAAATCAGGTCCAGTGTGTCGGCCAGCATCGACTCCCGCTCGCTGGCGGCGGGATCCGAACGCCCCTCACTGGCGCGGGAGACCTTCCCCCGCAGTGACTCTACAACCATCCTCGCCACACAGTCGTGGAAGGAGGCCACCTTCTGAGCCAGCTCCGGCTCACCCGAGGCCGCCGCCTTGAGCAGAGCCCGAGCGAGGTTTGGCCGCCGTAGCATGCCGCGGGTCGCCAGGCTGAAGAACGTCATCACGCGTTCCAGCTCGTCTGCCCCTTTGGGCGGCTTCTGCGCGAAGCGGCGCTCCAGATCGCGCATCTCCAGCTCGAGCACCGCGATCAACAAGTCCTCCTTGCTGCTGAAGCGCCGGTAGAGTGTCCCGAGGGCGACGCCGGCGTGAGCGGCGACGTCACGCAGCCGCACCGCCTCGAAGCCGCCCTTCTCGGCGAGTTCGACTGCGGTCTCCACGATGCGTCGTGCCCGCTCCTCCATCTCTTCCGACATCGGATACATTGAAACACGTTTCACTCTTGCCGGAAACACGCTGCAAGCGCAAAGCTCGTCGGAAAAACGGCCCTGCGCCGACTATCACGCAGCAATCATTCATCACGCCCACTGCGAACTGACTCCGCGTAGCGCTCGAGGCGATCCGCCAACTCGGCGCTGAAGCGACCGAAGCGGTCAATGTCACGCGCGGGCAGATCGCGCCAGACCGCGTCGAGCGCTCTCTCACGGCTCTCGCGCAGATGGCTGAGCACTCGGCGCCCCTTGGCGGTGAGTGCGTAGTCGCGCTGGCGGGCGTCGCCGGCCGAAATGGCGACCGTCACCAAGCCGCGCTCCTGGAGCTGCCGAAGCGTGCGAGAAACCGCTGCGGCTGTGCACTGCCGGCGCCGTGCGAAGAGCGAAGGCATGAAGCCCTGTCGCGCGATCTCCTCGAGCACGCGCCACTGTGCGTCGCTCAGCCCCACGACGGAGGCGAGCTGTCGGCGCCGGCGGTCGAACACCTCCGCCAGGCGTTGCAGCCCCTCGATGGCGGCGTAGAGGGAGCCGTCGTCCTTGCGCTCGCCCCGGTTCGTCATGCGCGGCAGGCCCGCATCGGCAAAACCTCCAATGCACACATCCATTGATTATTAATCTAAGTTAACTATATATTTAGGACAATAGTTTAGCAGTGCGTCGATCTCGCACCAGTCGCCCAGCGCGAGGAGGCAGACAGTGAATCCCCCCGACCAGAAGCAAGCCGTGCGCGCCCAGTTCGGCCCGAGCGCGGCGGCCTACGCCAGTGCGAGCGTGATGCGAGCCGGCCCAGACCTCGAGGCGATGGCGGGGGCCGCGCGGCTCTCCGGCAACGAGCGGGTGCTCGATGTCGGCTGCGGGGCGGGCCACACCGCCCTGGCATTCGCCCCCCGTGTGGCGCGAGTGGAGGCGATCGACCTGACGGAGGAGATGCTGGCGCAGACGCGCGAGCTCGCCCGCGAACGCGGCGTCCGCAACCTGCGCACCCAGCTCGGCGACGCCGAGGCCCTGCCCTACCCCGCCGCCCGCTTCGAACTCGCCACGTGTCGACTCTGCGCCCACCACTTCCAACACCCGGGCCGCGCGCTGGCGGAGATCGCCCGGGTGCTGGTGCCCGGCGGCTGCCTGCTGTTGGCCGACATCCTCGCGCCGGCAACGCCCGCCGAGGACAGCTTCCTCAACGCGATCGAACTCATGCGCGACCCTTCGCACGTCCGCGACCACTCGCTCTCCGAGTGGTGGACGATGCTCGGCAACGCCGGCTTCGTGCCCGAGCTAGTGGGGATCTGGCCCTTGGCACTCGACTTCGAGAGCTGGGTTTCGCGCATCGGCGCCAGCCCGTCCGCTGTGGCGGGACTGCGAACTCTGCTTGGCCGCGCGAGCAGCGAGGCACGCGCGACATTCTCGATCGGCGAAGACCTCTCGTTCAGCCTCAGCAGTGGCCTGATTCGCGCGCGACTGGACGTCGCGCGCTAACGTCCCCGCTGAATTCACTCGCACCGGCACGCCGGACGCAGCTCGCATGCGACACCGCCAGGAGAAGACCACACCATGATATCGACCGCCTACGACACACTACGAGCCGCTGCGACGGCGCTTGCCGCGCTAGCCGCCCTGCTCGTCTTGGTCCCCTCAGCGCACGCCGACGCACAGCCGAAGGTCGCCCTGGAGACCAGTCTGGGGAAGATCGTTCTCGAGCTCGACGCCGCCAAGGCGCCCGCTACGGTCGAGAACTTTCTCGAGTATGTGAAGTCGGGCCACTACGACGGCATGATCTTCCACCGCGTCATCGACGGCTTCATGATCCAAGGCGGCGGCTTCACCGAAGAGCTGGAGCAAAAGCCAACCCGGGCTCCGATCCAGAACGAAGCGGACAACGGCCTGAAGAACGAGCGGGGTACCATCGCAATGGCCCGCACGGGCAATCCCCACAGCGCGAGCGCGCAGTTCTTCATCAACGTCAAGACGAACGACTTTCTGAATCACCGCTCCAAAGACATGCGCGGCTGGGGATACACCGTGTTCGGCAAGGTCATCGAGGGAATGGACGCCGTCGATGCCATCAGATCGGTGAAGACAGGTGCCTGCGGCCAGTTTCCCAAGGACTGCCCCAAGACGCCGGTCGTCATCAAGAAGGCATCGCTCGTGGTCGAGGCGAAGTAAGGGGCCCGAAGACCACACGCTACCCTTCACATCATGGTGCGCGACGTACACGCGTTCTGCTTGCGGATCCTCGAAGCGGGTGATCTGCAGAGCAAGCTCATGCCCGTTCCGGACACAGAGGGTGAGCCCCTTCCGGATCGTGCACCGAGCGCTGGGATCGTGATCGATCGTCCGGCCCGCGACCCAGAGATCCGGCTGGAGGCCGGCGTCCCCCCGCTGCCACGTCCCGGCGAGCTGGTGGACGGCGCCGCGAGAGCGTCTTGTCTGGCGCGCTTCGCGCATCACGAGCTGATGGCGGTCGAGCTGTTCGCGTGGGCTCTGCTACGCTGGCCGGCACTGCCTCAGCCGCTACGGCATGCCCTCTTCATCGCGTTGCAGGAAGAGCAGACGCACTGCCGGCTCTATCTCAGCCGACTCGAGGCGACCGGCTCTCGCTTCACCGAGCATCCCCACTCGGATTACTTCTGGAAACACGCCCCGGCCATCGCGAACTCACCGCACGGCCCACGCGCCTTCCTGGCCGCCATGGGGCTCACGCTCGAGCAGGCCAATCTCGACTTCGCCCTGCTCTACCGAGACGCCTTCCGAGAGGCTGGCGATAAAGCCAGCGCACGCGTGTGTCAGAGGATTCACGACGACGAGATTCGTCACGTCGGCCTGGCGGCGCACTGGCTGCTGCGGCTTTCACCGCAGCACCGCGGAGATCAGCGAGCGGCCTATGAGGAGGCGGTGCCGTTCCCGCTCTCGGCCGCCCGGGCCAAGGCGCGTCGCTTCGACGCGGAGGGCAGGCGGCGCGCCGGGCTGAGCGAGTCGTTCATCGAATACGTGCGCACGGCCCGCTCGCCTCAGGAGCTGCGAGGACGGGGCCAGCAGACGAGCAGCGGGGGCGCCTAGTGTCCCGTCCCAGAAGTTCGCCTGCATTCGAGCGCATCTGCGGGCCGCCGGCTGCGTTGCGCTCCCTGCGCCGTAGCAGCGGCTACGCCTCGGTCGCGCGCCTTGCCGGACGACCCGCAGCTGCGCTCTCGGTGCGACGGCGAACCTCTGGGACGGGACACTAGTGTCACAAAGCGAGACGCTGCTGCTCCCCAACCTCGGCGCCGAGGAGGGAGAGCACTGGCGCTCCTTCGCCACACTGCCGGCGGTTGCGACCACAGCGCGGCTCTGGCGGTGGCTCTTCGCCCCCCCCACTCGCATCGTCGGACTCGGGGCGTCCGCGCAGCATCAGGAGGGCTGGCCATCGCAGCTTGGCCCGAGACCGAGCGACGCGATCTTTGCGTGGCTCGACGCGTCCAACACCCTCACGCCGTGGCTCGCCAGCGTGGAGGCGGCCGAGCTCTGCCAGGAGCTCGGCCGCGAGCTCTCAGCGCCCGACGCGGCCGTGGTGAGCCGCGTGCACGACAAGGCATTTGCTCAGCAACAGGCTGGCCAGCTCGGCTATCAACCGCGCGAGCTCGCGGAGCTGATCCACATATTCGAACCGAACGCGCTGGCGAAGACCGATACCTTCCTGGCGGATCTTGCAGAGCGGCTACTTCGCTGGCCCGACTGGACCGGCGGGCGCTTCACACTCAAGCCGCGTATGGGGACCAGCGGGCGCGGACGCGTGGCCAGCGAGGCAAGCCGACTCGATGCAGCGGCCGTGCGCGGCGCCCTCCCCCGCCTGGCTGCCTGCGGCGGCGCCCTTCTCGAACCCTGGCTCGACCGCGTCAGCGACCTGTCGGTGCTGCTGCACGTGGACCCGGCCGCTCCGGCGAGCGCCGGTCGCACGCGCAGCGCGAGCCCCATCACACTGCTCGGCAGCCTCGAGCAACTCGTCACACCCGCGGGCCTGTGCCTCGGACACCTGGGCGAGGTGGATTCGCGCGGGCGCATCTTCTCGGGCAGTCCGCATGAAGAGGCCGTCCGCGAGGCGGCGGCCGCTCTGGCGAACGCAGCTCGAGAGACGGGCTTCAGCGGCCCCTGCGGCGTCGACAGTTTCGTATTCAGAGTGCGCGCGAATGAAACGGATGACGCGCGCTTGCGACCCGTGGTGGAGCTGAATGCCCGCTTCACGCTCGGCATCGTCGCGCTGGGCCTGGTTCGGCGGGTGCTCGGCCAGCTGCGGGAGGCGCTCGGACTCGAGCCCGGCCAACGGCGAGCATTCCTCTTTGCTCTGGACACACCGGTCGGCTGGCAGAGCTGGCAGAGCCGGCTCGCTCAGCTCGGCGAGGGGACGCGACTCGTACCGCTCTGGCAGCCGGACGACGCCTCACGCCCCGCCCTGCTCTTCACCCGACGGCTCGTTGATCTACACGAAGCGGTGAGAGCCGCGTAGGGCGAGAGAGCGCCCACGACACGCCAGCGTGCAAGAAGAACTCCACGTGAGGGGAGGTCAGACCCGCTCGAAGCGAGGCGGACGCTTTTCGAGGAACGAGTTCACGCCCTCCTTGAAGTCGGGACGGCTGAAGCTCTGGACCATCAGGTCGAATGACGTCTTGTTGGCTTGACCCAGGCTCTCGGTCATGTCCTGGTAGATCTGGCGCTTCATCACCGCCATCGACGCGGGCGAGCAGTGGGCGGCCAGGTCCTCCGCGTAGGAGCGAACAAAGGGCATCAGCTCATCGTGGTCCACGACCCGGTTCACCACGCCCATGCGCTCTGCCTCTCGAGCGTCGAACTTGCGACCGGACAGCAGCAGATCCATGGCGTGGGCAGGCCCAACGACACGCGCAAGCGTCCAGCTGATGCCCCACTCCGCAATCAGACCGCGGCGTACGAAGGCCGTCGTGAACTGAGCCCGATCCGAAGCGAATCGCATGTCGCAGCAGAGTGCGATGGGGACCGCCATGCCCGCGCACGGGCCGTTAATGGCCGCGATCACCGGCTTGCGAATCGACATCGGGTACGAGTAGAGACCGCGAAAAGACTCGTCCACGTCTTCCTCACCCGGATTCGCCGCCAGCTCCTCCGGCACGCCGGAACCCCGCCCCTTGCCAGCACTGATGTCCTGCAGGCCGCTCAGATCCGCTCCGGAACAGAAGCCCCGTCCCGCACCTGTCAGTACGATTACCACCACGCGCTCGTCCTGCTCCGCCTGGGCAAACGCGTGCTTCACCTCGGCCCCCATGCGCATCGTCCATGCGTTGAGCTGCTTTGGACGGTTCAGCTCGATGGTGGCGATCGGGTCCGCGACCTCGTAGCGGATCTCTTCGTACGCGACGTTCATGGCTTCCTCCCTCTCCCGCTGCGGCACATCGTCTTCTGCATCTCCGGCCCCGGCCAGGGCCCGCCCGGTCGAGTCTAACAAGGATGCTGAAGAACGAGTCCCGCTGACCGCTCTTTCGGATTGACCGGCCGATTCTTCGTCGAGATCGACGCCCGGAAGCCGCCTCTTGGGGCGATCTCCGTCGGGCAGCAGAGCGACTCTGCGCGTCGAGATCGTCATGTCGCCCACTGGAGGTTCCGCATCCGAACGAGGTTGTAGGCCGCGGCGGTGGAGGTGAAGACCCCGCCGACCTTTCTTCTTCCGCAGTGCCGAGTCTTGCGCATCAGCCCGACGGCTCAGAAACGTATCCAGTCCCGCCGCGTCCGGCTGCGAGTTCCCAACTGAAGTTGTTGAGAAGATCCCTCCCGGTCACCGCGGCCTCGGATACCTGCATTTCCTACTACGGGTCTTCTTCCCTTCGCCTGGCTCTCGGCTGACGGAACGCCCACTTGTCGGACGTGCCGGAAACGCAGCTTCTCTCTCCTATGCCCGCGCAAGAAGCAGATTACGGCCTTGCTCGACGCGACCTGCTCGGTGCCCCTCGCACTCGCTCTGCCGGTCGACTTCTAC
Source organism: Deltaproteobacteria bacterium (assembly GCA_029261835.1). Lineage (GTDB taxonomy): Bacteria > Myxococcota_A > UBA9160 > UBA9160 > UBA4427 > JAJDAO01. The sequence continues at coordinate 99,879 of JAJDAO010000021.1, forward strand.
ACCGAGGGTCCGTTCGCAGCCCAGATTGGATCGCACCAGTAGGCAATCGAGCTGCCAACTCTCGTTAGGCGTCAATCCATGCCACCTTTCGAGCAGCGTCGTACGCGATCCTCACCTCCCTGTTGCGGATCTCCAGGCCTCCCACGTTCATTCCGCACCTCTGCTGGACATGAGCATCGAACTTCACGATGTTGTTGGGCGCCGTATGGAGTTTGACGAAGACGCGGCTGTGCACCGCTGCCTGGAACTCGAGAAAACGTTCGTTGCTCTTGATAAAACCCATGGAGTTCTTCGTCGCGGGAGTTCGCGGGATCGGAGGGATTGCGAGCCCCAAGCTCCTGCCCGCTTGCATACGCAGCCTGATGTCGTTCGGAGTCCTGCAATAGAGCTCGAGGTACATGAGCGGCGGCCGGCTGGGCATCGTCGGAGGTTCACTTCCCGTCGAGCCAAAGTGGACAGCCTGGTGATGCTCGCTGGGCTGGATCGTAACGGGCGATTGACCTTCTGGGTGCATCACCACAGACGTCGCGGTCGGCTTCACAGAAGCATGGATCTGTGGCGTGCTACCGAATTGCTCGTACTCGACATAGAGGATCAGCGTGGTTCGGAAGTGAGACCGGATGTTGAGGTATTCAGTGCCCTGGCCGTCGTGAAAGCTATGTCGGACCCCGATCCCCTGATTGGTCAGGTTCGACCAGTCGCAATGGATGAGTCGCCCAACGCCAAACACGAAGTCCACTTCGCTGTTCGCACCGCCAACTGTCGTGTGGATCACTGCAATTGGCAACATGAGTCTCCTGCGTCAAGTCGGGCTCATCAGCATAGCAAGCACGCAAACGCTGCACAGGGTTGAAATCGCCTCGCACTCAACTGTGCTAAACTTGGCTCACCTATTCACAGGATCGGCCATCTTCAGCGCATCGCATTCAAGTCGGACGGTAGGACAGCGCGCCTTGCCAGACGCTGTCGAGCGGCTCGGCCCGCGAAACCAGCTCGCCCGGACGCTTGGCATCACTCCCAAGCTAACGGCGTACAGGACTCCCCGGCAGAATGGAACCGCAGAGCACTGGGTCGGATCATGCAAGCGCGAAGTCCTCGATCATGTGATAGCGCTCAATGAGGACCACCTGCGCCGGCCCAGAACGACCGACATCGACGCCGGACGCGATCTGACAACGCACAGGTTGCAGAACATCGAAAGCTGCGGATCCGACTCGCCCACCATGATCGACACGCCCGACATGGATACGCCAGATTCGGTGGACTTTGTCAGTGACCTGCTAACGACCCTCAAGACGCGCTTGCTCGCAGACTGCTACGGTTCCGTCCGGCATGTTGCTGCGCGCGCTCTCACTCAACGCATGGGGCCTCCCGTTCGGCCTGGCTCGAAGCACGGGCGCCCGTATGCGAGCCCTCGCAAAGCGGCTGCCCGACTTCGAAGCGGATGTAATCGGCTTTCAAGAAGTCTGGCAGGCCGAGTGGCGCGACGTGCTGATCGCGGCCGGACACCGGGCGGGATATCGCGGGATCTGGTACCGCAGTGCGCGTTACGGCGGCAGCGGTCTGCTGGTTCTGTCTCGCCTTCCGATCCTATCCAGCCGTTTCGTCCGTTACCGCCTTGGCGGATTGCCCCAGCGCATCCAGCACGCCGACTACTACGGCGGCAAGGGCTTCGTCCTGCTGGAACTCCAGAGCGAAGAGGGACCCCTCGCGCTGCTCGACACCCACCTTCACGCAAGCTATGTCCGGCGCGGCGAGTTCGATGAGTACCTAGGCGTGCGTGCCTCACAGGCGGTGCAGCTCGCAGCCGCCTTGCGACAGGTCGAGCTACCGCTGATCGCGCTGGGCGACTTCAACATGGAAGAAGGCGATCCCGACTACGACGTGCTGTTCGGCCTCTCCGGGCTGGTCGACAGCGCGGCAGCACTCGATCGACGTCAGCCGACCTGCACCGCGCCGCACCCCTATCGGGCGCCAGACGATGCCCCCTACCGCATCGACCTCGTGCTGTCGCGTTCAGGTCGCGATCGAGTCGCCAAACCGCGCACCCTGCAGCGCGTGCTCGACGAGCCGATCGAGATCGCGGGTGAGACGGGCGCCTACTCCGACCACGCGGGCCTACTGGCCGAGATCGAGGTCGAGTCGGTGACGCATGCCGCCGCTGCGGCGGAGGGCTCCTCCGTCAGGCCCGACCCCCAGCTCGTCGAGCGGGCCGCCGAGCTGCTGCTGGCCGGCCGAGAGCTCGCCCTCGCCAGGCAACGCGGCGAGCGACGCTGGGCGGGGGGCGCCGCGCTGGCGTCACTGTGCGGGCTGGCCGCCGCAGGGCCGGCCGGTCGCAGCCGTCGCTCGTTTCTCAGCTCGCTCCTGCTGGCAGTCCCGGCGCTCGGACTCCCAGCGGGCGCCGCCATGGCGCTGCTCTCGGAGGTCTTCGTCCCCAACGAGCTACGGGGCTACGACGAGATCAGCGCGCTGCTGGAAGCCTGGCGCTGATGCCCAACCGATCGCGCCGGTGGCAGCGCCCGGCTGCTACCGTCGTTCGCTCATGACGATCCGCGCAGTCATCTTCGATCTCGGGGGCGTGGTGCTCGGCTCGCCGCTGCACGCGATCGCGAGCTACGAGCGCGAGCTCGGCATCCCCGAGAACTTCGTCAACCGCGTGGTGGCCGACACCGCACCGGACGGTGCGTGGTCACGCCTCGAGCGGGGCGAGTTCTCTCTGGATGAGTTCTTTCCGGCCTTCGAGGCCGACTGCCGGGCGGCTGGGCAGTGCGTCCCCGCGCGCGTGATGTTCGAACGCATGGCAGCGGCCGCACTGCCGCGGCCCAGTATGCTGCGCGCGATCGCGCGCATCCGAGAACGTGGGCTGAGCGTCGCCGCGCTCACCAACAACTGGGCTAGCGACGAACAGGGGGCTGAGCCAGACGCTGGAACCGAGGCGTTGCGCGCCCACTTCGACGTCTTCATCGAATCCAGTGTCGAGGGACTGCGCAAGCCCGACCTGCGTATCTACCGGCTCGCATGTCGACGCCTTGACGTGTCGCCTGACCAAGCGGTCTTCCTCGATGACATCGGCAGCAATCTCAAGGCGGCGCGAGAGATCGGCATGACGACCATCAAGGTCAGCGAGCCCGCGGCCGCACTGGCCGAGCTGCAACAGGTGCTGGGCTTCGAGCTCTGAGCGAGGCCTTCGTCAATGATCCGGCGGAGGCTGGTCCTCCAGCTCGACTTCCAAATCGAGGCCCCTGGGTACCAGCGGAACCAGCTGGATCGCGACGCGCTCGGGCTCCAAGCGATGCTGCCCACCTGCGAGATCGACCGCGCGCAGCACCACCTGCTGCGGGCGGTGCCCCTCCTTCTTGAAGAACAGCACGTGGGGACGATCGGCCCGCAGCTCCAGGCCGGCCGGTGGCGGCCGCTCGACGCGGACGCCGTCGACGTAGACGCGCACACCTTCGGGCGAGAGATCCAATGGCACCCTCTGCAAGGGCGCACAGGCCAGCGCGGCGAGCATGGGGCCGCAGGCAGCCAGCGAAGCCACTCGCCGCCAGCCAGAAGGCCGCCCGCTTCGACACCTGCTCGCCGTCCCCCGGCTATCCCAGAATCCGCTCGTCACGAGCGCGTAGACTACCGGGGCCGACGCACCGAAGCACGAATCGTCGTGCGACTCGGCATGGCCCGGAGACCGCTACATCGATAGAATCCGCGCCCCGAACGGACCACGCGCCTTGCGAGGAGAGCCATGAAGCCCGACCGACGTCCGCAGCGCCCCCATTTCTCTTCCGGCCCCTGCGCCAAGCGCCCGGGCTGGTCGTTGGCCGCCCTGGAAGATGCGCTGGTGGGCCGCTCTCACCGCTCGCGTCCGGCCAGAGCGCGCCTTCAGGAGGTCCTCGACCGTTCGCGCGCTCTGCTGCAGATACCGGAGGACTACCGCCTCGGCATCGTGCCGGCCTCGGACACCGGCGCCGTGGAAATGGCGCTCTGGTCGCTGCTCGGTGAGCGCGGTGTGGATGTGCTCGCCTGGGAGAGCTTCGGCAAGGGGTGGCTGAGCGACATCGAACACCAGCTCGGCATCCGGAACTTGCGCCCGCTCACGGCCGAGTACGGTGAGCTGCCGGATCTGTCGAAAGTGGATTTCGAGCGCGACGTCGTCTTCACCTGGAACGGCACCACCTCCGGCGTGCGCGTTCCAAATGGCGACTGGATCGCCGAGCAACGCGCCGGGCTCAGCATTTGCGACGCCACCTCCGCGGCCTTCGCCATGGAGCTTCCCTGGCCGAAACTGGACGTCGTCACCTGGTCTTGGCAGAAAGTGCTGGGAGGCGAGGCCGCGCACGGCATGCTGGCGCTCTCACCCCGCGCCATCGAACGACTCGAGAGCTATCGCCCGGCTCGTCCGCTCCCCAAGATCTTCCGGCTGACGAAAGACGGCAAGCTGATCGACGGCATCTTTGAAGCCGCCACGATCAACACGCCATCCATGCTGGCCGTCGAGGATGCGATCGACGGGCTCGAGTGGGCGGAGGAGCTTGGCGGCCTCGCTGCACTGGTGGCGCGATCGGAGGCCAACCTGGCTGCGGTCAGCAAGTGGGTGGAGACGGCCGACTGGCTTGACTTCCTCGCCGAAGATCCCGAGAACCGCTCCTGCACCTCGATCTGTTTGAAGATCGTCGATCCATGGTTCACCGCTCAAGGTGAGGAAGACCGGGCGGCGGCGGCCAAGAAGATCGGCACGTTGCTCGACAGCGAAGGGGTCGCCTTCGACGTCAACTCCTACAAGGATGCGCCGCCGGGCATCCGCATCTGGGGCGGAGCCACGATCGATAGCGAGGACATCGAGGCATTGCTGCCCTGGCTCGATTGGGCCTGGCAGCGCGTCAAGCAGGCCTGACGCGACGAGCCCGGCACGCCTCAGACAGATTCCGCAGCCTCGCCGTCGCTCGACTCGGCACTCGCACCCACCACCGCAGATTCGGCTTGCGCCGGCTCGCGCTCGAGCGTCTGGGCTGGAAGCGGATCGACCACCGCCACCTTGAAGGCCCGCAGCCGCTCCAGCTCCTCGTGCTGTCTGCGAAGCCGATCCTTCTTCGCGTCGAGCTCACCCCGCATGGCGAGGTAGAGCGACTCCTGGGTGGCGACCTTGTTGCGTAGCCGAGAGCCCGCCTTGTTCGCCTGGGCGAGCTCCTCGCGCAGCGCTTCGAGCTTGGCTTCGGCTGCCGCGGCACGCGCCTCGAGCGCCTGGGTGTCGACGGCCACAGGCTCGGGCGCAGGCGGCTCGCTGGGCGCCGGTCGGGCGTGTTCTGCCCGAAGCCGGCTGAGCTCCGCGGAGAGCGCGCTCGTCTCCTCGCGTGCCGCGTCGCGCGCCTGGCGCGTCTGTTCGAGCGCGTCCTCGAGTTCCTGGTGCCGCGAGGGCACCGTGCCGCCGGCCGCCGCATGCCCCTGGGCAGCCCGCTTCTTGGTCTTCTCGAGCCGGCGGCGTAGCTCGGCCATCTCCTCGGCCCCGCGTCGCTGCTTGGCCGCCGCCTTCTCGAGCTGTTTGCGCGCAGCCACGAGTTCGGCCTGCAGCTTTTCGACCTCGAGCTGACGCTGTGAAGCCTGAAGCGTCGCTCCGCGGAAGCGAGCGAACAGCAATAGCGCGGCCGCCGAAGCCGCCGCGGCGACGATCCAGAGAGTCAGGTCTGCCGTCATGCACCTAGGTTTACCACGTCGCCCGGGCATCAAGCACGCGTTCGCTGCAAGTCGTCTGACCGAGCGACAGGGCGAGCCCACAGTGGGGCTGGCGTCACCCACCACAGGCTGGTCTACCCTCGCGCAAGTGGCCTCTGGCAGGCGAAACGTAGGCGGGGATTCGTAGAGGCATGAGCATCGCAACACGCATCCTCGCAGCTACGCGCGAGCTGCGAGGCCAGGTAGCGAAGCTGCACTTCGCGGAGCCGGTCAGCCACGTCTACAACCCGCTCGAATACGCGGTCCGTCCGCACTACGCCTACCTGCGCCGCTACGCGAATGGCCGCAAGTCGGTGGTTTTCCTCGGCATGAACCCCGGGCCGTTCGGTATGGCTCAGACCGGCGTGCCGTTCGGCGAGGTCACGCTGGTCAGCCGCTGGCTCGGCATCCGGGCACCGGTCGGAAGGCCGGCGCACGAGAACCCCAGGCGCCCGATCCAGGGTTTCGCCTGCGCGCGCAGCGAGGTGAGCGGCGCCCGACTCTGGGGTGCCATCGCCGAGCACTTCGACACACCGGAACGCTTCTTCGCCCGCCACTTCGTCGCCAACTACTGCCCGCTCGTCTTCATGGAGGCCAGCGGACGCAATCGCACGCCGGACAAGCTCCCGCTGGACGAAAGAGAACCGCTCTTCGCAGCCTGCGACCGCTACCTGCGAAGGCTCGTGCAAACACTCGAGCCGCGCTGGGTGGTGGGGATCGGAGCATTCGCGACGCGACGTGCCCGCGAGGCGCTGGCAGACCACGACCTACGGGTGGGCCAGATCCTTCACCCGAGCCCCGCCAACCCGCGAGCCAACCGCGACTGGGCCGGTGAAGCGTCCAGGGAGCTGCGCGAGCTGGGCATCTGCACCGGCTCGCCTCGGTGCTTCACGACCAATCCGGGCTAACCTCCTCCGACCACGGCGGTCCAGGCTTGAGACGCCGAAAACACCAACTCCAGGAGGAACGATCGACCAGTGGCTATCAGCGCAATCGAGGAATTCATCACGCAACAGAACATCGACAAGAGCAACCCGAGCTGGAAGACCAGCCTTCCGAAGCCACCTCAGGCGAGCTTCGAGAGCGATACGACCTACCACTGGGCGCTGCAGACGAACGTGGGCAACATCAAGGTCGCGCTGATGCCCGATGTCGCTCCAATGCACGTCTCGAGCACGATCTACTTGACACGTCTCGGCTTCTACGACGACGTGGTCTTCCACCGCGTGATCGACGGCTTCATGGCCCAGGGAGGCGACCCGCTGGGTCAGGGCCACGGCGGACCGGGCTACCAGTACGACGGTGAATTCTCGAGCACCGTGCGCCACGATCGGCCGGGGCTGCTCAGCATGGCGAATGCCGGCCCCGGTACGGATGGCAGCCAGTTCTTCCTCACCTTCGTTCCGACTCCGCATCTCGACGGCAAACACACCATCTTCGGTGAGGTGGTCGAGGGCATGGAGACCGTGCGCGCGCTCGAAGAGCGCGGCAGTCGCAGCGGTCAGCCCAGCGAAGATCTGCGAATCCAGCAGGCGACGATCGAGACTGTTTGAGGCGGGCGAACGGGCCTCAGTCGAGGCGCTCGATCAGGGTGCCCGTTCCGAGGCCGCCGCCGCAGCACATGGCGACGAGGGCGTAGCGGGTCCCCGTACGCTCGAGTTCGTGCAACGCGGTGGTGATCAGACGATCACCGGTGGCGCCGGTCGGATGGCCGAGGGCGATGGCGCCACCGTTCGGATTCACTTTGTCCGGGTTGGCCCCCACCGCCTTCTGCCAGGCCAGCACCACGCTGGCAAACGCCTCGTTGACCTCGAAGACGTCGATGTCGCTGATCTCGAGGCCGGTCTTGGCCAACAGCTTCTCGGTGGCGGGAATGGGCCCCTTCAGCATGCTGACGGGATCGACTCCAACGATCGTGGAATAGACAACGCGGGCCCGCCGCCGGAGTCCCAGCCGGTCGCAGGCGTCGTCCGAGGCCAAGATCAGCGCCGAAGCACCGTCGGTGATCTGCGAAGACGTCCCCGCTGTGTGGATGCCACCCTCGACCACTGCCTTCAGACCGGCGAGCTTGTCGAGGCTCGTCTCCCGCAGCCCCTCGTCTCGAGCGAGCGTCACGATCTCGTCGCTGGGGTTGCCGTCGTCGTCTCGCCCGGGCGCCCGGATGGCGATCACCTCGCGCTCGAAATGACCGGCGTCCCAAGCCTTGCGAGCCCGCTGCTGACTCCGCAGACCGAAGTGATCGGCATCGTCGCGTGCGATCGAGAATTCCTCGGCAATGATCTCCGCACCCTGAAACTGGCTCTTGAAGGCGTATTGCTCGAGATAGCTCTTCGAGACGGGCTGACCGTGGCTGGAGAAGTTGGCGCCCAGGGGCACGCGGCTCATGCACTCGACACCGCAGGTCAACACGACGCCCTCGAGCCCTGAGGCGACGAGCGCCGTCCCGAGCGTGCTGGCCTGTTGGCTCGAGCCGCACTGGCTGTCGACCGTGGTAGCCGCCACCTCGAGCGGCAGCCCCGCCGCCAGCCAGGCCGTCCGCGCCACGTTGAACGCCTGCTCGCCGACCTGTGAGACACAGCCGCCGATCACTTGGCCGATCTCGAGCGGTGCGACCGCCGCCCGCTCGACCACGCTCCTCTGAATTGTGGACAGCAGATCCACGGGATGCAGGGTCGACAGAGCGCCGCCGCGCTTTCCGAGGGGTGAGCGCCCGGCCTCGACGATGAAGACGTCCCGCATGGCTGATTGTTCTCCGTCTGGCGTGATGGAAAGAGCCGCGCCGGCCGCGACGCGCAGCGGACTGGGCGCGCGAGTGCGGTAGGGTAGGAAGTCGGGCGAGTCCGCGCATCCGTTGAACAGGGGCGGCGTCCACCACGCAGACGAGGAAACAACGCGAATGTCCGAGGCCGAGGAAATCGAGACCGCTCAGGCGGCGAACACAGCCTTCTACCACGCCGTGGCCGAAGGGGACTACCCGGCGATGGCTCAGCTTTGGGCCACCACCGTGCCAGTGGTCTGTGTCCATCCGGGCGCACCCGCGCTTCACGGACTACGGGAGGTGACGCAGAGCTGGCGCGTCATCCTCGCCGACCCGCCCGGCCTGACCCACAGCAGCTCGCGGGTCGCGATCGTGCGAGGGCTCGCCTTCGTAACGTGTCTCGAACACATCGGCAACCGCACGCTCGCTGCCAGCAATATCTTCGTGTGGGAGGATCGTGACTGGAGGCTCGTCCTCCATCAGGCAGGCGAACTCCCGCCGCTCGACACCGAGACGAGCACAGCGGGCAATCGCCTTCATTGAGGAAGAAGTATCGCGGGCAAGGCATCGTCAAACGGCGGTGCGGCGCCGGAGAAACGATGCTGCACGAGTTCCTGTCCATTGCGGGCGCACTGGCACTATTGAGTATTGGCTGCGGCGAGCAACTCGACCTCAACCTCGTCCCCAACTCCGATCTTGTGGTGGGACGCGACGCAGTGGGTCGCATCGAGATTCGCTGGAGTGGGGCACCGGCCACGGGCCGCTACCGGGTCTACACAGGCTCCTCTCCCGACAGCATCGACCGAAGCACCTTACTCGCTGAGCTGCGTGGCGATTCGGCGACGAAGAGCGTCACCATCTCGGGAGTCGATCGTGTTACCCGACACTATTTCGAGCTGGTCGAGACCAGCACCGGGGAGAGCCGCATCGTCGCGGAGCGCTTGCTCCCCGTGGAGGGTGCGAACAACTTCCGCGACCTGGGCGGCTATGCCACGCGCGACGGCCGCCGCGTACGCTGGGGTCTGCTCTATCGTTCCGACCACTTGGCCGACCTGAGCGAACGGGGGCTCCGCTATCTCGAACACCTGGGCGTCAGGCTGCTGTGCGACTTTCGCGGCCCCGGCGAGCGCGAGGAAGACCCGAATCGCCTTCCGGCAGAGAACGGCCCGCGCACCGTCGAACTCAGTATCGCCGATGAATCCTTCGACCCGGACGAGCTGCGGCGACGCATCCTGAGCGGTGATCTGGCGGACGTCGCCCTCGACCAGATTCTGGTCGAGGGCAACCGCAAATTCGCCACCGTCTATCGAGACCGTTACCGCACTCTCTTCGAGCTACTCAAGCACGCGGGAAACCTGCCGCTGCTGATTCACTGCACCGCCGGCAAGGACCGCACGGGCTTCGCCGCTGCGCTGATCCTGTTCGCGCTCGGTGTACCGGAGGAAACGGTCTTCCGCGACTTCCTGCTGAGCAACGTCTACCGGGCCGACCACACCGAGAAGACCTTGACCGCGCTGCGGTACCTCTCCCTCTTTCGTACCGATCCGGAAGATGTGCGCCCGCTGCTGGAGGTCCGCCGCGAGTATCTCCAAGCAGCCTTCGACGCGATTCGGAGCGAATACGCATCCCTCGACCACTATCTGCGAGACGGGCTCGGCCTCAGCGATACAGAACGCGTGGCGCTGAAGGCGCGTCTGCTGCGCTGACCGAAGAGGTCATCGGCGCGACGAGTTCTCGTTCAGACGACCAGCAGGCCGTGCCGCGAGAGAGCGAAGCGATCCGTCTTGCCTTCGACCGGGCTGTAGAGAAACGCCTTGAGAAGCGCCTCGACGGGAGCCGGGTCGCCGACGTCGACCGCCAGGCCGCGCAGTAGCAACGCGGGGTGAAAGCGCTCGGCCCGTGGCAGGCCGGCGGCGGCCGGATCGAGATCGCAGACCGCGAGCAAGAACGCCTCGCTCAGGACCGACTCGATCGCGCGGGCCTTCGCGCGCGAGGCGTCACTCGCCCGGTCGACCACTGAGATGTACAGGCATCCGGCGCGGCCCGGGCGCTCTGCCTCGAAGTGGCTGCGAAAGGCGGGCAGCGCTGTATCGAGCTGGCGGTGGAGATCTCGCTGCAGGGCCGGCGGCTCCGGCGCGGGCTCGGTGTCTGGCTGCAGCAGTGCGACATCGCCCCGCCAGAGGCAGCTGAACAAACGCCCTTGGCTCGTGGCGTGCCGCTCGCACCGCCCCTCGGTCAGGCGCGTGAGCTCGATCTCGACCGGGGACTCCCAGTTCGCGAAGAAACGCTTGCCCTCGCTCTCGCGAGTCAGTGCGCGGGCGGCCCTCGGCGGATCGAGTACCTGGATGTGGTACGACAGCGCACCCGCCCCCTCCGGCCAGGCGTGATAGGCCGCCGCATCGCTGTACAGCACATCTCCCTGCTCGAAACGGCAAGCGGACACTGCGGAGGCGAAGGCCTGCGGAACCGGCCAGGCAAAACCTCCAATGAAGCACGAGCCCAGATCCATGCCGCCCTCCCCGGCCTCGGATTCTCCACGCGGGCGGCGCCCGTGGCAAGCGACGTCCGCTGCAAGGGCTCGGTTATCATGCTACGAGAGCGGCGACACGCACCGCCGAGCCAAGAACCCACCGGAGAGAGATTGATGTATAGCGGCTCGATCCGAAAGATGACCGCTCGCGCCAGCACGCCGGTGGAGTACGCGCTTCCGATTGGAGATGGGTCGCTGTCCCTGAACCCCCTGCTAGGCCAACGCCTGCGACTCGAGTGGACCGGCGAGATCTCCTGCATCCATTGCAGCCGATCGATCAAGAAGAGCTTCAATCAGGGCTACTGCTACCCGTGCTTCAGGCGCCTGGCCCGCTGCGATCGCTGCGTGGTCAAGCCGGAACTCTGCCACTTCGACCAGGGCACGTGTCGCGAGCCCGATTGGGGACGCAGCGAGTGTCTGGTGCCGCACACCGTCTATCTGGCGAACTCCTCGAGCCTGAAGGTCGGGATCACGCGCGGACTCGACCCAACCGCGCGCTGGATCGACCAGGGCGCTACGCAGGCCATGCCGATTCGCATCGTGCCCAGTCGACTCGACGCCGGACGCGTCGAGGTGGCGCTCAAGGACTTCGTCGCGGACAAGACCAACTGGCGCAGAATGCTCCAGGGCAGCCCCGATCCCCTGGATCTGGCCAGCGAGCGCGATCGCCTGATGCAAGCGCTCGAATCTGCTCAGCCCAAGCTTGCTCTGCCGGGCTCGGCCCCAGGGGATAGCCCAGTCACGACACTCCACTACCCGGTGATCGAGTATCCGAGCAAGGTCGTCTCACACAATCTCGATCGAGATCCGGTGCTTGAGGGAACGCTCCAGGGCATCAAGGGCCAGTACCTGATCCTCGATCGGGAGGTCATCAACCTGCGCAAGTACGGCGGCTACTCCCTCTCGGTGGTTTGCCCGGCCTGAGCCGTTCCAGAGGGCCACCCACAGACGCGTATCCGCTGCTGCGGAGCGCTTCGACTCGACGAGTATCGAGAGAATTCCTCATTAAAATACAGTATGATAGAGGCTTAGTTGCGCTGCGTTTCTGAACGGCGCACTTGACATGCTTCGACCAAGGCGGCGATTATGGGGCACTCAATACCCCACAGGCGGGAACATTGATTGCCCCGTCAACGTTCGGAGGGAGCTACGTGTCCGCGGACGCCATCAGCCTACAGCCCAGCAATCTCACCGCCGAGACGGCCGATTTCTGCCTCTCCCCGGAGGAGGTATCCAAGGGTGAGAAGGCGGTCCTCGCCTATCTCGATTCGCTGAAGGCCGCCGAAGGCCGGAAGAACGCGGAGGAGGCGCTCGACATTCTGGCCGCCGTGATCAGCGGCGGCGTATGCGGTGTCCGCAGCTTCCCCTGGCAACAGGTTCGGGCCTATCACGGCGCTCTGGCGCTCTCGATCGTCAAGCAGGACGGAGCGCCCACTCATGTGGAGACGCTCCGCTGCCGCAGCGATGAGACCAGACGCTTCCGGGAGGTTCCGAGTTCGTTCGCGGCCAAGCAGGTCCAGCGGATGGCAAGTGCGTTGAACCGCGTGATCGCCGAGTGCACGACGCTGGGATTCATCTCCGAAGAGGAGGCGTTGAAGGCCCTCCCGCCCGCCAAGTCCAGCAGCAAGCGACCGGCCCGCGGTCGCACTCTCAGCGATGGTGAGGTACGGGCGTTGCTCGCTGCCTGTGGCATGGATTCTTCGATCGCCGGCGCGCGAGACTCGCTGATGATCTGTCTCGCCTACCAAGGCGGGCTCAAGACCGTCGATCTCGTCAATCTCTCGCTCAAGGATCTCCACTTCGAGCACCGCACGGGCAAGGTCACGCTCAAGGTGCGGCAACCCCAGGGCAAGCGCGCCAAGCGAATCCCACTCGAGAACGAAGAGCTGATTGCTCTCGAGGACTGGCTCGAAGCGAGGGGGCGAGCCGATGGCCCCCTTTTCTGCCCAATCCTGAGAGGCGGGAAGACGGATACGCGGCGCACGACAGCGGCCGAGGTTCGCGAGCTGTGCGAGCGGCGGGCGGCCGAGGCGGGCCTCGATCTATTCGCGCCCAATGATCTGGCGCGCAGCAGCGCGCTCCAGCGCGAAGCGACCCGGCGGCAACGCGGCCGCGGCAGTAGACAGTCGGCGGGCGGCACAGTGTTGACGAGCGTATCTCCGCTCTTCGACGACGAAGCCGAGCAGACGAACGAGAGCATAAACTTCCCCTATCGCGGTCGCGGGGCGAGCTGACCCCGGCTCCCGGCCATTACACCGACGCCGCCTGAGGTCGAATCTCACCCCGAGACGGTCGATCAGCCCGTCCAGCACGTGCTGAGCAATCGGGATTGCGGCGGCCGGTGCTCGGGGATATTCAATACGAAGAGGTGAGTCGACACGACCTCTCGAGTGACTCCATGCTGAGATTCGATGTCTACGCACACGAGACGCACGGCTACGAGGCCGTGAAACGCGGATTCTCCTGGCCGGCCTTCCTGTTGGGGATCTTCTGGGCCTTCTACAAGAAGCTGTGGCTCGCCGGCAGCATCTACCTGCTCGTGATCCTGCTCTTGGCGCTGCCCGGAGACGACCTCTCGAGCGGAGGTCTAGGCCCCATCTACGACTTCGTCGGCTTCGGCATCTCACTGTTCGTAGGCATCGCCGGCAACGGCTGGCGACGCCAGCTACTGACCCAGCAGGGCTATCGCTTCGTGGATGCGATCGAGGCCCGCTCGCCGCAGGCCGCCATCGAGGCGCTCGTGAGGCCCGGGCAAGGGGGAGCGACCGCCTGAAATGGCTCGCATCTGTCGAGACTTCTTCGCACGCCGCGCCCCGGAGCGGACGTGGATCCTCGAGAACTCGTGGTGCGGACGCTGCGAGCTGCCCGACCTCGGCGTCGAAGAGCCCGTCGAGTATGAGGAGCGCGGGCGCGTCTATCTCGAAGGCCTGTGCCCGATCTGCCACGGTCGCGTCGCATTGGAGATCGTGGATCAGCGGCAGGGCACTCGGACGGGCTGACGGCACCAGGCGAGGTCCCGACACCGGGAAGACACGTACGACTCGACACCGATCCAACGCACGGGTCGAGGGGCTTTTGCCCCAATGGTGTCAGCCCAACTCCCGTGGTCCGTGCATGATGCCTAAAGCCGCCCCCCGGTTGCTGCCGATTCGAGGATCAGGAGGGGAAGCCAACCATGCCGGAGCCCAGCGTTCAGGAACGCCGCCAGCAGCGCCACCGGAGAATGACTGTCCACCTGCCGGTTCGCATCTCGACCATCGACCCCGAGATCGACCGGGTAACGGGCAAGCCCTACTTCCGCAGCTCTGACGAGACATGCCACAACGTCTCGCGAGGCGGTGTCTTCGTCAGATCACCCGAGCCCGTGAGCCCGGGCCGCCGCCTCCTGGTCGAGCTCGACATTCCCGATGGGCCCAAGGTGCAGACCATCGGCCGGGTCGCCTGGTCGAGGGCACAGCTCTCGGGCTCGGCTGGCGAATCAGAGTCGGGTTTCGGAATCGAGTTTCTCGGCGGCTCGCCGCAGCACCTGTCTGCGCTCGAGCGCTACATCAGCCGGACCGTGCAGCGCCCCAGCCGCCCGACTTCGGATACGACGGGGCCCACTCCGCATTCCAACGTGTAGCGTCGTCTCCAGCAAACCGCGATTCGACCTTCCGCCGCACACCCCTCCTCGCGACTCGCCGCGAGGAGGCTGGCAGGGCGCCGAGAAACGCTGCCAGCACCCGCCTATAATGCAATCGGCAACCTCGCTGGGGGACGATCCGTGCCGATCAAGCGTGCTGTACTCCTGATCGCGACCTTCACATTCTTCTGCCCTGCCCCGCCCATCGCCACCGCGGAGGAGTTCATCCCTCTGAGCGAATTCGTCGCGCAGGACGGCCTCGACGGAGACGCCATCTACAGCCGTCTACTCGAGAATCGTTTCAACTCCTGCGACCAGCGCCTCTCGATGCATTCGGCGGGGGCGCGCGGGAGCTATCAGGCTGTCGAACTGCGTCTGCGGTACAAGAACTACCGGAAGGTGGACGAGAAGATCGTCTCGAAGACCATCGCCAAGTACTTTGCGCCCCAGGACGTGAGGCACCTCGGCTATCTGGTGATCAACAAGCGAGAGGGACCCGACGATCAGTTCGTCTACCGCCCGAGCGCCCGCAAAGTGCGCCGCGTGAACGTGCGGGGAGAAGCGGTCGCGGGCACTGACTTCGCGTTCGAAGACATCGTCCCACAGGAGTTCGAAGACGGCGCGCACTATCGACTACCCGATGAGACGGTCGACGGGATCGACAGCTACGTGGTTGCGGTCGTGCCCCGGTTGGGAAGCGACTCGGAGTACTCGAAGCTCGTGCTCTACATCGAAAAGCAGCACCACGTGCCGATTCGTACGCGCTATTGGGACAACCGGCGCGTCAATATCAAGCTGCTCAGCGCGAGGCCTGAGTCGATCACCCGCTACGAGGATGTCGAAGACGGGGCGCCCAAGGAGGTTTGGATCGCAAATGAGTCCCGCATGGAGCACCTCAAGCTCGATTCCTCCACCGTGCTCAGAATCATCGAGCTGCGTGCTGACCCCGGGCTGCGCGATCGCGACTTCTCACAGCGACAGCTGACGTCGTCGCGCTGAGCCACATGGACGTGCCACTCACTGCGGCCGAACGATGTTCACCCACTTGCCGCGAAATGACTTGCGAGCCGTGTCCTGGAGCCCGGTGCATACGCACTGGTTCTCGGTCTGCATCCGCCGACCACACTCCTCGGGGCCCGCAACCGCACTCGTCACCGAGCCATCGTCGCTGAGCAGCAACACGCGCTTGCCCCCGTCAGCCACGACCATCGCCTCCGGCGTAAACCCCTGAGGCGTGATTTCCTGCAGCTGAACCGGCGCCGCCGCTACGTCGCCAGACCACTCGTACAGTCTGTGCGGACGGCGCGGATTGTAGGATGCCGCCACGATGAAATACGAACTCGTGGCGGGCGAGTACTCCATGCTCGAGATACCGTGGCCCCCGAGATCCAGCAGAATCGCCTCGCCGAACTTCGGAACAGCCGGGCCCCGAGTCAGGAGGGCCGGGTTGAGCAGCGAAATGACGATGGCTTTTCCCAGTCGTTGCGGATTGCGCAGCCCAATCAGCAGACCCTCACCATCCTTGGCGGCCGCAAGGCCTGTGATCATGAAGCCCGACCTTTCCGGTGCCAAGTGCGGGAGAGTGCTGTGGCGAATCAGAATCGACTGGGCGAGTCGGAGCGGTGCGAACTGCTGCTCAGCCTCCACCGCGTTCGCGAAACGTCGCTGACTCACGCCGACGGGAGCCACGTCCTCTCCATTCGCCCCGGCGACGACCTGCAACGCGAAGAAGCGTCGACGATTCGGCCGGTTCCGCCCGTCCTGCGCGCGAGCGTGGGAGGAAATCCAGTAGACGCGATCCTTCAGACGGGCAGCGCCCTCGAGGGCCGAGAAGTTCGAGTTGATGTTGGGATCGACCTCGCTGTGCGAATAGGCGTCAAAGGTGCCGATCGGATCGCCGCCCTCCAGCGAGTAGCGCCGCAGAATATTGTTCGAGTCCTCGGCTACCAGCAGCGTTCCTGCCTCGAGGATGACAGCGGCCGATGCGTCGCAAGCGCCCCTGAAGATCACCAGATCGTCTCGGTTCGCCGCCTGCTCGGCCCGAGTCGGTGCGGATGACAGCAGCACGCCCAGCAGTGCCACAGCAAAGAAGAACCTCACGTCATGACCTCCGGCATATCACGCTTGCTCGCGTGCATGCACAAACGAATTCCCGATCGAGACCCGCCGCACACGATCGACTGGCTACCCGCGCCGCAGCTCGAGCTGGGACAGGTCGCGTGTCGCGCCGCGGTCGGCGCTGCTCACCATCATTGCATACGCCTGTAGAGCGCTTGACACGGTGCGCTGCCGATCGATCGGCTTCCAAGCCTGCTCGCCTCGCTCGTTCATCGCTTGGTGGCGCCGCGCGAGCTCGTCGTCCGCCACCAACAGCTCGATCGTTCGACCGGGGATATCGATGCGAATGTGATCCCCCTCCTCCACCAACGCGATGGCACCGCCCTGTGCAGCCTCCGGTGATACGTGACCGACCGAGAGCCCGGATGTACCACCGCTGAAGCGGCCATCCGTGACGAGTGCACAGACCGCCCCCAGCTTCTTGGACTGCATGAAGCTCGTGGGATAGAGCATCTCCTGCATGCCCGGGCCACCCTTCGGGCCCTCGTAGCGGATGAGCACCACATCGCCCGCCTGAATTCGGTCGGCCAGAATCGCATCACAAGCGGCTTCCTGCGACTCGAAGACACGGGCGGGCCCCTCGAAGGTCCATATCGATTCGTCTACGCCCGCCGTCTTCACGATGCCGCCATCACCGGCGATGTTGCCGCGCAGGACGGCCAGGCCGCCGTCTCGGCTATAGGCGTACTCCACCTCTCGAATGCAGCCCTTCTCGACGTCGTCGTCCGGCTCGCTGAAATACTTGTCCTGGGAAAATGCCCGCGTCGTGCGCACGCCGCCCGGCGCTGCCAGCGCACGCTTGCCGGCCGCTTCGCTCGCCGTGTCTCGCCGAATATCCTCCCGCTCAATGGCATCTGCCAGACGCTTGCTGTGTACGGTGGAGACATCTCCGTTGATCCTGCCGGCACGCTCCAGCGAGCCGAGAATCGTGAAGATACCGCCTGCGTGAGCGACATCTTCGACGTGATAGCTCGACGAGGGCGCGACCTTGCAGATGCAGGGCGTGCAGCGCGAGATGCGATCGATATCAGCCATGCCGAAATCGACTCCCGCCTCCTGGGCAACGGCGAGCAGGTGGAGCACAGTGTTGGTCGAGCCACCCATCGCCACATCGAGCGTCATGGCGTTCTCAAACGCCTCGTAGCTGGCGATGCTGCGCGGCAGGACCGAGTCGTCTCCCTCGAGGTAGTGACGCTGGCTGATCTCGACGATGCGCTTCGCAGCCCGCTCGAAGAGATCCCAGCGCAGGGCATGTGTGGCGAGCAACGTGCCGTTGCCCGGCAGCGCCAGCCCGAGCGCCTCGGCGAGGCAGTTCATGCTATTGGCGGTGAACATGCCCGAGCACGAGCCGCAGGTCGGGCATGCAGAACGCTCGATGCTGTCGAGCGTCTCGTCGTCGACATCTTCGTTGCCCGCCTGAACCATCACATCGATCAGATCGATCTTCTCGGAGAGCGGATTCCCGTGGCGATCGCGCGTCCCGACGGCCTTGCCCGCCTCCATCGGCCCGCCGGAGACGAAGACCACCGGCACGTTCAATCGCATGGCTGCCATCAGCATGCCTGGCGTAATCTTGTCGCAATTGGAAATGCAGATCAGCGCATCGGCCACGTGCGCGTTCACCATGTACTCGACGCTGTCGGCGATCAGGTCGCGGCTCGGCAATGAATAGAGCATGCCGGCGTGACCCATGGCGATGCCGTCGTCGATGGCGATGGTATTGAACTCGAGCCCCACACCGCCGGCGCCGTCGATCACTTCCTTCACCCGCTGACCGATTTCGTGCAGATGCACGTGCCCGGGTACGAATTGCGTGAAGCTATTGGCAATGGCGATGATCGGCTTGTCGAAATCGGCATCCTTCAGGCCGTTCGCTCGCCAGAGCGCGCGTGCGCCCGCCATGTTCCGTCCGTGTGTCGTCGTTCGACTGCGATATCCCTTGCTCATGCTCTCACTCTAGCAGCCCGCCGCGCGAGCAGCGCCTCGCCGCGCGCCGAGCCGCGGCTGTCAACCGCCCATACCCGAACGCAGTTGCTCAAGCACGGCGCATCGCAACGCTCGTTTGGTGTTCCGGTGAGCGGGCCCGTCCAGCGTCGCGCCCAGAGCCGAGGCACGCCGGATGGTCTCATCTTGCACGGCCTCGGGCTCCACCACGCAGTCGAGGAAGCCGGCATCGAGCGCCTGTCGAGGCGGGTAGATCTCGGCGCCCGAGGTCGCCCGGTAGAGGTGCCGCTTCGAGAGCCGTTCGCGCGCCAGATCCAGCGCGAACTGCGGCAGCGTCATGCCGATCGCCACCTCGTTGAGTCCGATCTTGAACGCACCATCGGCACCGATGCGCTCGTCAGCCGTGAGCAGCAGGACCGCGCCCATCGCCAGCGCATGTCCTGTCACGCCGAGCACCACCGGCGACGGCCACTCGAACAGGCGGATCGCCAGCTCGGCGCCCTTGCGCACGAGACCCGCGACCTCCTCGGGCCCCTGACGCATGACGGAGAGATCGAAACCGGCCGAGAAGCGCCCGGGGCGACCCACCAGCGCGACTGCCCCAGCCTCGTCCTTGGCCGCGCGGTCGAGTGCGGCATGGCTGGCGTCGAGCAGCGCGTGCGACAGGGCGTTGGCCTTCCCGTCGTCGAGGCGAATCAGGGCCACCGCATCCTTGAAGGTGTATTGAACGAGTTCGGCGGACATTACTCTCCTCCCCTCACTGGGGGGGCGAGCATATCAGCTGAGCCGTCTTCGGGCGGCCCCGGGCCGACGACGGCGCGCGACTGGCGACGCCGGCTTCTTGGCAACTCATGTCGGGCGCACTGGCGCAACCACTTCGGCCGGACGCAGCCGCGACGAGCGTCACCCTCGGGAACCGGCCAAGACCTGAGACGATCGGCCGCGGCGCTTCTTGATGCGCGGTCCTTCCCGGCTTCGGCCGGACCCATATCCCCGCCGCCGCGGACAGCCGGCGCTTCGCGCTGTAAGATGGGAGCCAAGACAAAGCACGAGGAGGTTCTGTGTCTTCCAACTTCGACAAGTCCCTAGAGATTGGGCGCCCGCCCAATATCAAGCGCCTCTTTCCCAATTCGAGGGCGCTGATCGTCAGCGGGAAGGTGATCGACCGGGCGCTGATCGCCAAGGGGCGGGCGATGACGATCGCGGCGAGCTGCCGCAACCACCTCGTGATCCGCGGCGCCCTGCAGGCCGCGCAGCGGGCAAACGCCGCGATCCTGATCGAGATCGCCAAGTCTGAAGGCGGGACCGACGCCTACTGCGCCGTCAACTACTGGAACCTCGCGCGGCAGGTCGACGCCCTCTGCAACGAGCTCGACATCCAGATACCGGTCGCGATCCACGCGGACCACTACGGCATAAAGGGGCCGGAAGACGTCGAGCGCGCCAGGACCGAGATTCCAACGCTCATCGACGCCGGCATGACATCGGTCGCCATCGACGCCTCGCATCTTCCGGACGACGAGAATCTGCTGGCGAGCCTGGAGCTGGCTCGATTGGTGCCAGGCTGGGCCAGCCTCGAGACCGAGGTCGGCGAAATCAAGGGGACGGAAGGGCTCTCCACGGCGGAGGAGGCGGTCTTCTTGATCCGCGGCTTGAACGCGCACGACATCTTCCCCACCTGGATCGCCCTCAACAACGGCACGACCCATGGTCTGGAGGCGAGCGACCAGGGTATTCAGCTGGCGCTGACGAAGGAGATCCATCAGGCGGTCGCGCCCTACGGTCTCTCTGGAGCCCAGCACGGCGCATCGGGCAACAACTCCGAGCGTCTACGCCAGATCGCCTCGGAGACGAGTACGACCAAGGCCAACGTGGCCACCGCCCTGCAGATGATCTCCTGGGGCCTGGAGGTCAACGACTATGGCAATGCGATCCAGGACGAGAACGGCAGCTTCGTCAAGCTCACGGGAGAGGGCATGAGCGACGCGCTCTGGGCCGAGCTGGTCGCCAGCGCGGATGAGAAGGGCCTGAAGGGCGGCAACTACAAGAAGCTCAATCTGCCGTTCGAGAACAAGATCCTGGCGCAGCCGCGGGAGATTCGCGAGAGGATGGCGCGCCGCGTCGAGGACTTCGTATACGGCTTGTTGACCGAGGTATTTGGCGCGCACGACACCGCACCGCTGGCGATCGATGCCATCCTCGACGCCGGCTCGCATGACCTCGGCGACAGGGCGACCCGCAGCGAAGACCCCAGCGAGTGGACCGAAGAGAAGATCCGCGTCGCGGCGTCCAAGATCGACTCCGACAAGGGGCCCGAGGGCGATTTCGAAGATTGACGCGCCGGGCTGGCCTCTCATCTGCTGCCACCGCCTCCTGGAAGCCCACAGCCGGTAGACCGGCAGTGGGCTTCGGACGGCAAGCTCTGCGAGGACGCGAGAAATGCTCAGGCGGATCGGACTCGGCGCACTGGTGATCGCGGGCTTCGCCCTCGCAGTCATCTACTGGCTCGGAAGCGGCGGGGCCGGCTCGCACTGGGGCGCGGGTACGCCGAGCGCAGCCGCGCTGAGCAGTGCAGTCGTGTCCAGCCGTGCCGACTCCCGAGACCAGGCCGCAAGCGAGATCGGAGCCGAGCGGCCGAAACAGATTCTCTTCGGAGATCTGCACGTACACAGCACATTCAGCCTGGACGCATTCATGATGGCGCTGCCGACCGGCGGCGGTGAGGGCGTGCACCCCGTCTCGGACGCCTGCGACTTCGCCCGCCACTGCTCATCGCTCGACTTCTGGTCCATCAACGATCACGCCATCAGCCTGACACCGCAGTCGTGGCAGGAGACCGTCGCGGCCATCCGCCAGTGCAACGAGATCGCCGGCGATCCGGAGAACCCGGACGTGACCGCCTTTCTCGGCTGGGAATGGACACAGATGGGCACGAACCCGGACAACCACTACGGTCACAAGAACGTCGTCCTGCGCGGCCTCGACGACGACGAGATCCCGACGCGTCCGATCGCGGCCCGCCCTCCGGCCGACGCCTGGGATCGCCAGAGCGGAGCGTTGATGCCCGGGCCCTTCATGCTCGGCGCACTTGCACTGGCCCGGCCGAGCCAGGACACCTTCGATCTGGTGCACTACTTCAGCCGCATGGTGGATGTCCCCGACTGCCCGGACGGTGTGTCGGTGCGCGAGCTTCCCGAAGATTGCCGAGAATCCACGCGGGCCCCATCCGGGCTCTTCGCCAAGCTCGACGACTGGGGCTTCGACTCGATCGTGATTCCGCACGGCACCACCTGGGGCTTCTACACGCCCCAGGGCTCGGCATGGGACAAGCAGCTTCGCGCCGACCAGCACGATCCGGAGCGACAGGGCTTGATCGAGATCTACTCCGGCCATGGCAACAGCGAGGAGTACCGCGACTGGCGCGAGGTCGTGATCGCGGCGGACGGCTCGCGCTCGTGCCCGGAGCCACGCGATGACTTCCTCGCCTCGTGCTGGCGGGCAGGCGAGATCGTCGGCCAGCGCTGCCGGGAGGCGGGTCAGCTCGAAGGAGAGTGCCAGCGACGCAGCGAGCAGGCGCGCCAGCACTATGTCGATGCCGATATCTTCGGCCACCTCACGCTGCCCGGAACGCAGGCGGCGGAATGGCTCGACTCCGGTCAGTGTCGGGACTGCTTCCAGCCGGCGTTCAACTACCGCCCGAAGAGCTCTGTGCAGTACATCATGGCGCTTCGTCGCTTCGACACGCCCGGCGCGCCGGAGCGCTTCGACTTCGGCTTCATGGCCTCGAGTGACAACCACATGGCACGTCCCGGCACCGGCTACAAGGAAAGCGGACGTGTCTACCACACCGACAGCCGCCTCACCGGTGCGGGCAGTCGCGTGCTGGCCGGTGTCGTCCCCGTGGACACGCCTGCCGCCGAAGCGCGATCGATCCCCTTCGATCCGAAGCGTGGCGGGGCCTTCTTCAGCCTACGCGAGTCCGAACGCGCTTCGTCCTTCTTCCTGACGGGCGGCCTGATCGGTGTGCATGCGGCGGGACGCAGCCGAGACGCGATCTGGCAGGCGCTCGAAAGCAAGGAGGTCTACGGAACCAGCGGCCCCCGCATCCTGCTGTGGTTCGATCTGCTCAATCCAGTGGGCTCGAGCGGCAAGACCGTCGCGATGGGCGGCCACAGCCGGCTCGCCGACGCGCCCATCTTCCAAGTCCGCGCGGTCGGATCACTCGAGCAGCAGCCGGGCTGCCCGGAGACGTCGCTGGAGGCGCTCGGGCCCGAGGGTGTCGAGCGACTCTGCCGAGGCGAATGCTACAGCCCCACCGATCGGCGACGTCAGATCAGCCGCATCGAGGTGGTACGCATTCGACCTCAGACGCGAGCCGACGAGCCCATCGACCCGCTCATCGAAGACGCCTGGCGCGTCTTCGATTGCGACCCGGATCCAGCGGGCTGCGCCGTGAGCTTTAGCGATCCCGACTTCCCGGCCTCGCAGCGAGACGTCCTCTACTATGCGCGCGCGATCGAAACGGCGAGCCCGGCGGTCAACGCTGACCTGCTGCGCTGCGACAAGGACGAGGCCGGGCGTTGCACGGCTGTTCACGGCTGCTTCGAGGACACAGCGAGATCCGACGACTGCCTGGCGGAGACCGAGCAACGAGCCTGGTCATCGCCGATCTTCCTCGAGTGGAGCGACGGCACTCGCTCGCTGTCGCAGGCCCGATAGGGGCACTGAGAAGACGAGGCGGCGCGGGCGGGCGCCGTGCCGCTCAGTGCTCCGCGGGGCGATACCAGATCGGTGAGGTCCAGACGCGCTCCTGGATCGTGCGCCGGTGTTCCGGGGCGCAGCACGGCTCGAGCCCGGGCGTGATGGTCGCCGCATCATCGCACTTCACACCCGAGGCCAGGCACAGCTTCTGGCTCCAGCGACAAGTCGGGTTCTCGACCACGCGAGCATAGTAGAAGGCGCGCTGAGCCGGATCGAAGTGGGGGTCACGCCAGACGCTGCAGAGTTGACCGGCGCCGTCACCGTGTGTCTGGCAAGTATCGGGATCGACGCTTGCCCCGTTCGCCGCATCCCCTGCCACGTCGTAGACCCGCTCGTGTGTCGCCGTGCCGTCGAGCCAACCCTTGATGATCTGGATGCGCTGAAGCGCCGTGCCCGGGCTCTGCGCCGTGCCCGCGTCGGCCAATGCGGAGACCACGAAGGTCGGAGCGCTCTGCACGCCGGATCGGTTCGCCCTCGGCGGCAGATCGGAGCCCATCGGAACCCCGTCCTCGTACCCGCGCTGTGGCCACGCCGGATCTGCGCACAAATCAGCCGGATAGTCCCAGCCGCCGAAGAGACGCACGACGATGCGCGGGCCGCTCGTACCATATGCCTCGCGACGCTTCATGGCGGCGAAGAGCGCGCTGCGGGAGTTCTCCTCGGCCCAGAGCACGGCCAGGCCACCCGGGTTGAAGTCGATCGCGTCGGGCAGGCCCTGCGGAAGGTCATCGCCCGGCGGCGTCCCGGCACCGCCGTGGCCGGGATAGGCCGCCTCTTCGGCCACCAGACCCGGTGTGCCCAGGTGGGTGTCCGTACTGCTGATGAGCCCGAACTTGAATGGATTGACGCCGAGCCGCTGCTCTTGGACGAGGCCTTCCTTGAGAATGTTGCGTACGAATTGCCGAGCACGCGGCGGCTTGGCCGCGAATGAGACGAAGCGCCCCGTGAAGTTGTTCATCGCCAACTTCTCGAAGCTGCAGAGCTCGTCCTCACTCTCCAGACCGAGCATGCATTCGGACTCGCCCTTGTGCTGCATGATCTCCACCATCACCTCGTAGCGCGCACGCGCGCGGGCGTCGGCGGCACTGATCGGGCTGCCGTCCGAGCGAACGGTCTGGAACATCAGCCCAGCCGAGAGATTCGAGTTGTGCGGAATCACCACGGCGTCACAGCTCTGGCCGGCGCCACCACACTCGCGGTCCAGGCGCTGCCAGAAGTCCAGCAGATCAGGTGCGTCGATGAAGCTGATCGGAAGCGCCGGGACGACCTCGTTGGCGAAGATCACGTTGCGGTGGAAATTGTTCCCCGCGCCAGCGCCGCCCGTCCATTCGTAGCCGTGAAAGGCGGTGAAGCTACAGGCCGAGCTGCGGTCGTAGGCCTGCTCGGCCGCATCTTGGATCACCTGCCAGGGAACGCGCGCGGCTTCGAGGCAGTGCGCCGCGTCCTTGCCGCAGAAGCCGTGTCGCTCGGCCTCGCTCGCTTGCTTGTTCATCCAGAAGAACGCGATGCGGGGCCAGCGCCGATAGATACGACAGACGAGCGAGCTGTGGCCGGGCAGACCGGGCGTGCTGCAGATCCGCCGCTCACCGAGTAGCTCCGCGTGGTCGGTGACCGCCGCGAAGTCCAGCGGACGGGCCAGCCGAACCGTTCGCAACGGGTCTCCGTCCGGCCCGTAGGGCTGAATGCCGAGCGGCTCACCGCGCGCGAAGCGATAGGCGTCGGCTGGGAGATTGCGTGTATCCATCGTGCTGGCGTCGAGGGAGAGAGCCGTGTGGACGTGAAGATCGCCGAAGAAGGGACGCCGGAGCGTGTCACGCGCCGCGCAGGGCTCGCGCGCCACCCGCCCTTCCCGTAGCGACTCGAGCGCCGGTGTGTCGCCGGCCAGCAGTGTGACCAGGGCGAGGACGCCGAGTACAACAATGGGGCGCTTTCGAATCATCGATCCTCCTGAACCCACCCGGCGCAGCGACGGGCGGCCTCCCCGCGCGAGGGCCCCGGATTCTACCGGTCCTGGAGACCGGCCCTGTCCGCGCGGCAGAAATCGCAGAGCCGCCTCCCCCGACGGGGAGAGGCTGGGGAGCCCGAGAGAGCCCGGCAGGCTCTTCGTGAGCGAGCTCTTTGCCAGCATGTTTTTCGTTGACGTCGTAAAATTTACTGCGTACACTGCCGTCGAAATGGGTCGAGCTGCGCTGTCAGAAGAGCAGGTCAGTCGTTTTCGCGAGCAGATCGTGACGGTCGCCACGCGTCTCTTCGCCAGCCGAGGCTACGAGGGGGTGACCATGCGCGCCCTGGCGGCCGAGCTGGGCTGCAGCCCCATGACTCCCTACCGCTACTTCCGCGACCGCGAGGCCATCTTCGCCGCAGCGCGAACCGCCGCCTACGATGACTTCAGCAGCGCCCAGCGAACATCCGCCTCGGCACAGGCGACGCCAGCCGAGCGGCTCCTCGCGCTCGGCCGTGCCTACGTGCGCTTTGCCTTGGAGCATCCTCACGCCTACCGGCTGATGTTCGGGCTCGGGCAGCCCGACCCCGACGGCTTCCCCGATCTGCGCCTGGCGGAGCTCGGTGCCTGGTCACTCCTTCGCCGGACCATTGGCGAAGCGGTCTCGGCGGGCGCACTGCGGGGAGATCCCGCGGTGCTCGCCCACATCTTCTGGGCCGGTGTTCACGGACTCGTGTCACTCTACCTGGCCGGCAAGCTGGTCTTCGGAACCGAGCTCGACGAACTCGTCGAGCCCATGTTGCAGACGCTCTTCCGGGGAAATCTCCCGGAGAGCTCAATGCCACAAATAGATCGAAGGAGCTCCTCGTGACGCAGATCGAAAGCGACTGGGATGCCATCGTCATCGGTGCCGGCCTGGGCGGACTCAGCGCCGCCGCTCGCCTGGCCAAGGGAGGCCTGCGCGTTCTCGTGCTCGAGCAGCATGTTTATGCGGGAGGCTACGCGCATCACTTCCTGCGCAAGGTGCGCGGCACGAAAATCGTCTACGACTTCGACGTAGCGCTTCACCAGACGGGCGACCTCACGCCGGGTCGCTCGATGCAACGCATGCTCGAGAACCTGGGTGTGATGCCCCAGCTCTCACTGAACCGCTTCGACATCGCCTACCGGACGCGCGGCCCGGCACACGATCTTCAGATCCCCGCCGATGCCGATGCCTACGAGGCGCTGCTGTGCGAGGTCTATCCCCAGCAGGCCAAGGGAGTGCGCGATCTGTTCCAGACGATGCGGGAGATCGACACCGAGGCCGATCACGGAATGCCCAGCGAGGCGGCCCTGTCGAGCATGCAGCTGTCATTGAAGGAGCTGCTGGACGCCCACATCCAGGACGAACGCATTCAGGCGATCTTCTCGACGCTCTGGGGCTATATCGGCGTCGTGCCGAGTCAGGCCTCGGCCTTCCTCTACGCGCGCATGTGGTCCAGCTACCACTTTAGCGGCTGCTTCTACTTCAAGGGCGGAGGACAGGCGCTGTCCGACGCCTTCGTGCGTGTGATCGAGTCGCACGGCGGCCGCGTCCTGCTGAGCAGTGAGGTCACGGGGATCCGCACAGAAGCCGGGCGCGTTACCGGCGTGGAGACGCGCAAGCGCGGCCGCTTCAACGCGCCGGTCGTAGTGAGCAACGCCGCTGCGCCGCTCACCTTCCACAAGCTGCTCGACTCTCCCGACCTGGCCGAGGCGGATCTCGAACGCGTCGACCGCCTACCGATCTCGGTTTCGATCCATCAGGCCTACGTGGGGATCCGGGGCGACGCGACCAAGCTCGGCCTCACGGACCGCGGCGCCTTCTTCGCGAAGAGCTACGACTTCGACGCCGAGCTGCGCTCGATGGAGGCGGGCGACTATCGCGCCCAAGGCTGGATGATCGGCAATCACAACCTGGCGGATCCAGGTCACGCGCCAGCGGGCCGCTCCATTCTGCACGTCGGCACGCTCGCGGACGGGCGTCTCTGGGAAGATCTCGACGAGGAGACCTACCGCGAGCGCAAGCACGAGCTCGAGACGTATTTGATCTCGCGCCTCGCAGAGGCGATCCCCGACGTGCGCGAGCGCATCGAAATCTGCGAGACCGGAACGCCTCGAACCATGCAGCGCTACTCGTGGAACCCGGCCGGGGCCATCTACGGCTATGCCAACACGCCCGATGCCCACAGCATTCATCGGCCCGAAGCCCGCACATCGGTTCCCGGCCTCTATCTCGCCGGTGCCTGGACGTTCCCAGCTGCGGGCTTCACCGGGGCAATGTCGTCCGGCTACCGCACAGCGGGCCTGGTCTTCGAAGACGTCAAGCAGCGGGATTCGACGACCGCGTGAACGATGCCAGCTACCGGCCGGGCTGGTACCGACTCACGTGGTTCCTCGGACGCCCGCCCCCACTCACGCAACGCCAATGGCGGGTGCTCGGGCTGGTGGCGATCGTCTCGCTCTTCGAGCAGTACGACCTCTACCTCTTCGCTCTCAACCTCAAGCAGATTCAGGCCGACCTCGCGATTGCCGAGCAGAACCTGGGCCTGTTCGGGGCCCTCGTCCGGGGCGGTGCTCTGCTCGCAGTGTTCGTCACCGTGGCGGCCGATCGCTTGGGGCGCCGACGCCTGCTCTTGATCACCGTCATTGCCTACACCCTGCTCACCGGCGCCACCGCGTTTGCCCAGGACGCGGTGTCCTTCGTGACGCTGCAGTTCCTGGCCCGTGGCTTCGCCACCGCCGAGGTGCTGATCGCGGCGGTGGTAATCTGCGAGGAGTTCGCCCCCGAGCACCGCGGCTGGGGCATTGGCGCACTCGGGGCGATTCAGGCCTGTGGCGCCGGGCTGGCGGCGCTGATGTTCGGGCTCGTCGATGTCCTTCCCTACGGCTGGCGAGCGCTCTATGTCATCGGCCTGGGCCCACTGCTTCTCGTCGCCTGGTGGCGCCGTTCGCTGCCCGAGACCGAACGCTTCGTCTCTCTGCAACGCGAGCACGGCGAGGCGCTGCGATCGACGCCCGCACTCGGCCCCCTCCTGGCACTCGTGCGGAACCACCCCGGCCGCTTCACGGCACTCGCCGGCGCCGCGTTCGTCGTCGGCCTGGCCGCGGCACCCGCTACCTTCTTCGCTCCCAAGTATCTGCAGGACGTTCACGGCTGGTCGCCAGCGGGCGTGGCGATCGTGATCTTCGGCGGTGGCGCGCTCGGCATCATTGGCAATCCGGTCGCCGGCTGGCTGTCCGACCGGCACGGACGCCGTCCAATCGGCGCCCTCTTCAGCGTCGCCTTCGCCATGCTCGCCATGGCCTTCTACGCCGCTTCGGGTCTGCTGCTCCCGCTGCTCTGGGTATGCAAGCTCTTCGCCTTCATGGGGTCCGAGGTCACGCTCACGGCGTTTGGCGCCGAGCTCTTCCCGACCTCGCAGCGCTCCAGCGCCTCGGGTCTGCGCTCGGCAGCGAGCAACACGGGCGGCGTGGCGGGCTTGGTGTTGGTCTCGCTGCTCTTCGGCGGGCTCGGCTCCACCTGGGCTGCGATTACAGCGCTCTGCCTCATCGCTCTGCTCGCGCCGATGATCATCCTGGCCGCCTTCCCGGAGACCGCCGGCCGCACGCTCGAGGAGATCGCACCCGAAGACGTCGCCTGAGCAGCGTCGCCGCCACTCGCGAACGCGAATCCCGCACCGCTGTAGCGCTATTCGCGAGCCGCTTGCTCGAGAACTGCCGGCGATCTGCGCAGCACTCGTCGCGAGACCGCGAGACGAGGCAATCTCGATTCAGAACGCGGCCAAATGATCCGATCAGTGTTTCTTGGGGCCACCCCTTCGTTTCGCCCCAGAGGAAGCTCGATGATTCGGTCGTTGGCCACCCTGATGGTGAGCGGAGCTCTGCTCGCCGGAGCGCCCGTCTCGGCGGTGACGATCTCATCGGGCTTCGACACCTTCGTTCGCGAGGCGGCGCCCAACACTTCCTACGGCGGCGGTGCGCGCGTCGAGTGGGATGGCGCAGACGGCGGCGGCCAGAATCATGCGCTGCTGCGCTTCAATATCTTCCAGTCCGAGGGCGGTCCGGTCAATCCGACCGCGCTCGGCAGCATCGCCAACCTGCGCGCCCGTCTGCAGCTCCAGGTAGTGAACCCCGGCGACGGGGGAAGCCTGTACAGACTCACCACACCGTTCGTCGAGAACACGAGCTGGAACGCTCTCGGCGGCTCCGGCGTGGTGCCGGGTGTCAACGCGCTCGGCTCGGCCGATGCGACCGCACCCGCGATGGGCATCGGCACCTACAGCATCGACGTCACCTCCAGCCTGCAGGCCTGGGCCGCTACGCCGGCGACGAACCTCGGCTGGGGCATCCTGCCCGCTGGCAACAACGGCCTCGAATTCGCGAGCTTCGAGTCCGGCAATGGACCGCAGCTCATCCTCGAGACCGCCACCGACTACGTGACGCGCGGCGTAGCGGGCAGCGTCTGGAGCTACTACGACGCGATCCAGCCACCGCCGGCGGCCGGAAGTGGGAGCTATCCCACCGACGCCCTCGGGCAGGACTGGCGCGACCTCACTTTTGATGACAGCAGCTGGGCCAGCGGGCCGGGACAGCTCGGCTATGGCGATGGTGACGAGACCACGACCGTCGCCCCGGGCAATATCACCTATCTCTTTCGCACCACCTTCCTCGCCGGCGATACCCCGGATGAACTGTGGCTCGAGCTGCTGCGCGACGATTCGGCGGTCGTCTATCTAAACGGCATCGAGGTGCTGCGCGACAACCTGCCCGCCGGCATCATCGACCCCACGACGACCGCCTCGGGCACCGGCCCCGAGAACAATCTCGGCACCTTCGGCATCAACACGGCCGCGCTGCTGCCCAACCAGCTCAACGTGCTGGCAGTGGAGATCCACAACGCCTCGCGTTGGAGCTCGGACATCAGCTTCGATCTCGGCCTGAGCGGCTCCTCGCCGCTGGCACTCGCGGCCGTGCCCGAGCCGGGGACGGGGGCCCTGCTCGGCCTCGGCCTGCTGCTCCTCGCACTTCGACCCGGGTCGCCGACGCGATAGACGAGGTTATTCATGAAGATCCGGGTCGGCTTTCGGCGAGACCCGGAGAAGCCGGGCGACAGGGCAGAGGCTCGCGCCGCAGTCGACATCTCGCACGACGCCTGAGGGACGATTCTCTCAGGCCCTGACTGCCGCTTGAGGCGCGAGTTGCGCGGCCGCTGCGAAGCCCACGCGCCCGCGCGCCGGTTCCGCACCCCTCACCGCGGCGGAGTGGTAGAATCCTCCGGTGGCCCCGGGCCACCGGAGGACGCATGCCGAGAGGGAATCGAGTACGCCGCGGCGGACGGGCGCGCTGGCGACCGGCCCCGCTGCTGCTGGCAGCGCTGGCGCTGCTGGGCCCGGGGCCCGCCCTGGCGCAGGGCGTCCTCGACCACCGGGGCGCGGAGTTCTTCCTCCCATTCCTTCCCAACAAGGACGACGAGGGACCCGTCTCGCTCTCACTCGAGATCTCCAGCGAGACGACCGTGAACGCCGTCGTCGAGTACCCGGTCGGCAAGGAGCTGACCACCGTCACTGTGACGCCGGCGCAGATCACGACGGTGGCGATCCCGCTCCAGGCGCACACGGGCTGGGGGGGCGGCGCCGTCACGGAAAATGCGGTCCGCGTCGGCGCGGAGGCTGACGTCTCGGTGGTGATGATCACGCGAGGCTTCGGAGCCGACGATCGCGCACTCGCGCTGCCGGTCGAAGCTCTCGGGCGAGAGCACATCATCATGAGTCGAAGCCCGGGTCAGACCAACGGCTCGCAATACGCGGTCGTGGCTAGGCAGGATACCACCTCGGTCCGAATCAACGGCGGCGAGAACATCCTGCTGCAGCGGGGACAGGGGTTCCTCCGCACTGGACCCAACCTAGCTGGAACGAGCATTCTTTCGGACAAGCCGGTTGCCGTGAGCAACGGAAACAGGTGCGCCAGCGTGCCGGCAGCGACGAACTTCTGTGAGCACATGCTGGAATTCGCGGTTCCCGTCGAGCACTGGGGCAGCGAAGTGCTGGCGCGCAACACACCGAACGTCTTGGGCGCGGATGGCACACGCAACACCTATTTCCGCATTCTCGCCTCTCAGGACGGCACGCAAGTCGATGCGGGCGGCTCGGTGAGAACGCTCCAGCGAGGCGAGGTCTTCGAGATCCTGCGCGGCGCGAGCCAGCCCGCGACCCACATCAGCGCCAGCGGTCCGATCCTGGTGGCGCAGTACAGCAACAGCGTGTGCGATGAATTCCCCGACTCGCTGGCGTGCACGGGCGGATCCCCAAATACGAATGAGTACGGCGACGCGTCGATGGCCACGCTGCTGTCGACGGATCAATACGTGCAGCGCTCGCGCTTCGGCGTGCCGAGGATCAGCAGCCGGCTGCGCCTCAACCTGATCGCGCGCACGACGGATGTCGACCGGCAAAAGGTGCTGCTCGACGGCTCACCGATCGCAGCGACCGCCTTCACCGCCTTCGCGGGGGCGCCGGAGTACAGTCACGCCGAGCTTCAGATCGTCGCTGACGGGCTACACACCATCGAGGCGCCGGGCGGACACAGCGCCACGCTGTTCGAGCACGCCGGCTTCACGACGCTGAGCTGGCCGGCCGCGATGCAGTTCGTGCCGCTGACCCTTCCGGTGTGTGGCAACGGCATTGTCGAGATCGGCGAAGGGTGCGATCTCAACGGGGGCAACGGCGAAGTCGGCGTCTGCTGCTCGACACAGTGCGAGATCATGTCCGTGGGTAGCGAGTGCCGCCCGACGTTCGGAAACCCCTGCGACGTGCCCGAGTTCTGCGACGGCGTGGACTTCCTGTGCCCAGCAAACCAGGTGGCAGGCGCCGGCTCGCTCTGCCGCGCCGCGGCGGGAACCTGTGATGTCGAAGAAGTCTGCAACGGTGTCAACGCGAGCTGCCCCGCCAACAGCCTCGCTGGCGCCGGCACCCAGTGCCGCGCCGCCAATGGTGTGTGCGATGTCGCGGAGACCTGCAGCGGCAGTACCGCGAGCTGCCCCGCCAACGGCTTCCGCGGCGCCGGTATTCTGTGCCGCGCGGCCAATGGTGTGTGCGATGTCGCCGAGACTTGCAGCGGCAGCGCCCCGAGCTGCCCCGCCGACAGCTTCGCCGGCGCTGGAGCCCAGTGTCGCACGGCGAACGGTGTGTGTGATGTCGCGGAGACTTGCAGTGGCAGCACCCCGAGCTGCCCCGCGAACGGATTCCGCGGCGCCGGCACCGAGTGCCGGCCGGCGAGCGGAACGTGCGACGCCGCCGAGACATGTACTGGCAGCGCCGCCGCCTGCCCCGCAGACGCCGTGGCGCCGGACGGCACGCTTTGCAACGACGGCCAGGCGTGCACATCGAATGATGCCTGTCTGGCGGGAAGCTGCCTCGGGGCGGACAACGACATCGACGCTGACGCCGATGAACACTACCAGCTCGGCTCCTGTCTCAGCCCGGCAGACGATTGCGACGACGGCAACGGGGAGGTCTACCCGGGCGCGCCCGAAGTCTGTGATGCCTTGGACAACAACTGCGACGACGCCGTGGACGAGGGCTTCGTGATCGAAGACTGCGGCGTCGGGATCTGCTTCAACCGGGTGGACACCTGCCAGGACGGCACGCCACAGCAGTGCGTCCCGCTGCCCGCAGCCGCGGACGAGATCTGCAACAATGGTCTCGACGACGACTGTAACGGCATACCGGACGACGCCAGTCAGTGTGGCTCGCTCTTCGGCGGCTGGGCCGAGGACGTCGAGCTGGCGGGTGGTCGGATCTTCGTGGCGGCGCAAGAGGCGGGCCTGCGCATCCTGCAGCTGGTGAACGGGCAGCCCGACGAGATCGGCGCCCTCGCCCCGCCCACGTGTCTGGACGCTGGGCAGCCGGTAGCGTTCTTCGCCGATGACGTCGATATCGATGGGCAGGCGCAATATGCCTATCTCGCGCTGGGCCCCTGCGGCGTCTGGGTGGTCGACGTCAGCGTGCCCGAGGAGCCTCTCCACGTCGGCAGCTACGACACGGATAATTGGACACAGGACGTGCTCGTCGTCGGCGATCGCGCGTACGTGGCCGATCACAACGGCGGCCTGCTCGTGCTGGGCGTCTCCGATCCGCAGCAGCCCACGCTGCTCGGCGGCGTGGGGGCTGGCGATGCCACGTTCGGCGCAGCCATCGATGTCGAGGTGCGGGGCTCCGCCGTCTACGTCGCAACGACGCGAGGGCTGCAGATCGTTGATGCGGCGGTTCCGACGAATCTAGTGTCGCTCGGAAGCTTCCTCACCGATCCGAACAGCGGTCCCGGGCAAGATGTCGAGCTGGTGGGTTACGACAGCGGCGCCATCGCCTACCTGTCGGCCTGGCGAGACGGCGTCTTTGTGCTGGACGTCAGTATTCCATCGGATCTGCAAGTGCTGGCGCATATTCCGTCGCTGGGGCTGAGCTTCGAGGTCACCGTCTCGGGCAATACGGCCTTCGTGGCAGATGGGGGCTACGGACTGCGACTGTTCGACGTCTCGGACGCCTGGAACCAGGCGCCGGCAGAACGCGTTGCGTCCCCCTTCGCCACGCTGGGCTTCGCTTGGGATGTCGACGTGTTGGGCAATAGCGCGTACATCGCCTACGGCGAGAGCCCGTTCGGCGACCTGTCGGGCGGACTGCAGGTGGTCGGAATTGCGCAGATGGGACTCGCACCCTCGGACGTTGCGCCGGCACCGGAGCCCGGCGCGGTGCTCCAGCTCGTCACGGCGCTCGCTGTGCTGGCGGGCCTGGCGCGGATGCGTCGCGCGCACGCACGTTGAAGCAGGCTGGGGCCGGATCGCTTTCAGCCGGCCCCATCACGCCTCGCCGATCGTCTTCCGGGCGTTCGTCACCACCTAGGCCTACCTGCAGCTCCTGACGCGGGACGACTTCGACGCCCCGTCGGTGTTGCGGCGCTACGTACGGGGCTACTAGTTGTCCTGTCCCAAGTCGATGGGACAGGTCATGATGCGGTCGAAGATGCCGAGAGACTGGACCTCGATGCGATCCTTCAGCACGCGGGCGCCCGGAGGCAGGAAGTCGAGCGCCGCGTCGATCATCCCGGCCAGCGAGAACACCGATGCCGCCGTGCGCGAACGCGTGGAGGCCATCCTCGCCCGTCGCTGAAGGCGCCCGTGCGGGCTGCATTCTCTTTGGCAGACGGCTCGCGCCGACCGTTTCCAGCTGCTACCTGTAATGAAAACAATTGTCGTTTTCATGTCGATCATCCACTCGCCTCCCCGCTGCCCCCGCCCGCTCGCACCCCTCGGCCTCGTGGCCGCGGGCGTACTTCTGCTGGCCCAAAGCCCCGCAACAGCACAGGAAAAAGAGAGCTACTCCCACCTCCATGGCCAGCTCCGCGTCGAGCTCCAGGACGATTGGAGCTACCGCTCCGCCGCCGCATCCCCCGGACACAACGACCTCTACCTGACCGTCGAACCCAGCTTCTCGCTCGCCCTGCAGGATTGGCTCTCGCTGCACACCGATCTCGTGCTCGAGCCCGTCCGCGACCCCCGCCCCGAGACAAGCCGGCACTTCGACGACGAGGGGGTCTTCGTCGAACAGCTCTTCGTGGAGCTGACGGGCGATTCCTTCGGCGTCCTCCTCGGCAAGCTCAACCCCGCCTTCGGTTGGGCCTGGGACGCCGCACCGGGCATCTATGGCGTCGACTTTGCCGAGGACTACGAGCTCACCGAACGCCTGGGAGTCGCGGCATACTTCGGATTCGAGAGCCCGCGCCTCGGAAGCCACCGGCTCACAGCGAGCGCCTTTTGCCAGGACGTGACCGCCCTGAGCGGCTCGCTACTCACGCAGCGCGGGCGGAAACGGCGGGCAGACGGTGGGCCGAGCAACACGGGCGATCTGCGCTCGTTCTCCCTCGCGCTCGAGGGGGACGAAATCCCGCGGCTGCGGGGTCTCAGCTACCAGCTCGGCTTCGCGCAGCAGCAAGCCGGCCGTGGCGGGCTGGGCGAGCGCGGCGCGGTGGTGGGGCTCCTCCACCGATCTTCGCCCGGGCCCACGGTGCAGCTCGAGCTGCTCGCCGAATACGTCTACCAGCAGGACCCCGACGGCGTTCGCGGCCATCGCCACTACTACACTCAGGCGGCCTCGGCCCACTGGAGACGCTGGACACTCGCGGTCTCCTACTCGCTTCGCCAGCTCGAACTCGGCGACGACGCTGCGGTGCGCGACTACCTTGTCCAGGTCTCGGCCGGCTTCCAGCTCCCCTTTGGTTTTGGCATCGAGCTGGCCTGGCGCGGGGCGCGCGAGGACGGCGTCGCCAACCGGGGAATCGGCGCGCGGCTCAGCTACGCGGTGGCGTTCTAGCCCGGAGACTCTGCGAGCTCCTCAACGACCTCGCCAGCGGCTCGACCATCCCCCGTTACATCATCAGAACGTATGAGGATTCACCAAGACTCCCCCGTCGACCACCATGGGATGTCCGGTTACGAAGGAAGCGCGATCCGAGCAGAGGTAGCTGACCGCATCGGCGATCTCTTCGGGTTGGCCGAGCCTGCGCATGGCATGAACGGCGATGGAGGTCTCGCGCGCCGTGGGGACCTGCTCGAAGTAGTGCGCGATCGCCGGCGTCAGAACGCCGCCAGGGCAGACCGCGTTCACGCGAATGCCGCGCTGGGCGTATTCGGCAGCCGCGGTCTTCGTCAACGCAATCACGCCTCCCTTCGCAGCGCTATAGGCGGCCTGCATGGACTCGCCGCGCATACCCGAGAGCGAGGCGATGTTCACGATGGCGCCGCCGCCGCTCTCGAGCATGGCGGGGATCTCGTACTTCATGCACAGCCACACGCCTTTCAGGCTCACATCGAGCGCGACATCCCATTTCTCTTCTTCGATCTCCGGCAAGAAGCGAAACCCCGCTCCCAGCGCAGCGTTGTTCGAGGCGCAGTGCAAGGCGCCGAAGCGCTCCGTGGTGGCCTTCACCATGCCCGCCACTTCCTCGTCCACAGCGACGTTCGCCTTCACGAAGAGCGCCTGGCCTCCCGCCTCTTCGATGAGCTCGACGGTCTCGCGACCACCTCGCTCATCGATGTCGGCCACCGTTACCCTGGCGCCATCCTTGGCAAACACAATGGCCGTCGCACGGCCGATCCCGCTGCCGGCTCCGGTAACCAACCCCACCTTACCTTCGAGAAGTCCCACCTTCGCCTTTCTCCCCGCCACTAGAATGCCGATGCACCACCGTTTACCGAGAATACCTGGCCCGTGATCCAGCCCGCTTCCTCGGAGGCGAGAAACGCGGCCATGTGGCCCGCGTCTGCTGGCGAGCCCAGCCTTCCCATCGGGATTGCCTTGATCAAGGGCGCCGCGAACTCTTCCGGAACATTGTTCATGAGCCCCAAGGCGATCGTATTCGCCGTTACACCATGGACGCCCACTTCTTGCGACACGTGACGCATCAAGTTGATCCCCGCGGCCTTCGCCGCGCCGTAAACCGACACGCCGATGCCCAACCCACGGCGGCCCGCTTCGGAGGAGATCGTGATGACGCGGCCCCACTCCCGCTCACACATCCCCCGCAAGACGGCGTGGGTGCAATTCATGACGCCGTAGAGATTCACATCCACGAAGGGAACCCAATCCTCCGGCACCATGTCTTGAAAGCGAGATTGCTTCATCTCGCCGGCGCCGGCGTTTCCCGCGTTGTTCACGAGAATGTCGATCTCGCCAAGGGACTCAGTGGCGGATTGCACCGCTCTCGAATCGCTCACGTCGAAGGGCGCGGCAGAAGCATCCAAGCCCTCCGAGGCGAGCGCGCTGGCTGCTGCTTCGGCCCGCTCGCGATGGATATCGTTGATCACCACGCGCGCGCCCTGCTCTGCCAAGACGCGGGCAATCCCCAGTCCGGCGTTCTGGCCGCTGCCCGTGACCAGTGCCGTCCTTCCCGTCAAATCGATCATGAACTGAGCCCGACTCCTCGGCTGGTCCCGTTTGGTGTTCTTCCTCTCGAGCTCGAGAACATGGATCTCACCGCAGGCCCTGGATCAGCGAAGGTTGACGCGATGGTCCAGACAGAAGGCGACGGCGATGCGTGGCTCGAGTGCAGCAGCTCGAGCATAGGAAGAAGAGTGCCCCTCTGCACTGATGAGTCGCGGCACCCGAGTCGGGATGAGCGGGAACGATGCCGGTGCGATGCCGAGGATGCGGCCTGTCGGTATCTTCGTGGCTCGCCGCCGTGGCGACGGGCTGCGACTCGCGCTTGCCGATCGATCACAGGCCTCACAGGGAGGAGTCTCGAGCCGTGAAGGGAGCTGCTGAGGGGTCGCAGGCGCCGCGTCTCGTGCGCGCCAGCGATCCGATCGAAGTGGCAGCGGAGCTGCTCGCCGATGCGCTGCTGGAGCTGGACCGCGTGCGGGGCGCGGCGCGGCTCGCGATTCCGGGGGGCTCGGCGCTGGCCGCCTTGGGACCGGCGAGGATACGGCTGGGGGAGGCCTGGTCCCGCGTGCTTCTCACCTGGGTGGACGAGCGCTGCGTACCCTTTGCGCACGCGGAGTCGAACCGCGGCGCCGCCTACCGCGCGGCGTGGCTCGACGCCAATCACGCTCCAGCCCGAGAGCTCCCGCTCTTCCTCGACGACGAGCGGAGCGAGGATGCGGTCGCTCGCGTGGAATCCGGCCTCACGCAGATCTTCGAAGGCGCGCTCGACGTGCTGCTGCTGGGAATGGGCGAAGACGGCCATGTGGCATCGCTGTTTCCGGGCTGGTCGGCGCCGCCCGGCGCCCGAGCGGCCTTCGTGGCCTCCAGCGCCAAGTCGCCGCCCCGGCGCGTCACGCTCACGCGATGCATGCTCGCCACCGCCCGCTGCTCGATCCTGGTCGCAGCGGGCGAGGCGAAGAGAGCGGCCCTGCTGCGGCTCCTGGCAGGCGACCCGGGGCTGCCCGCTCAGGGGCTTCCCGGGCTGACGGTGGTGACGGACCTCGATCCGGGAAAGGCGATGTGACCCCGCGCGCCAAGGGAATCGCCCTCGGATAGAATCTCGCGCACCGGAAGCGGCCAGCGCGTCTGGCTCGCCCGCATCGAGTCGAAGCGCAACGCAATACGCGCGGTCTGACGCGCGCGAGAGGATCCAAGCATGCAGCTCGGCATGATCGGCCTGGGGCGGATGGGCGCCAACATGGCGCTGCGCCTGATGCGCGGCGGCCACGATCTGGTGGTCTACGACGTGAATCCCGAGGCCGTGGATCGGCTCCGGGCGGAAGGCGTCTGCGGCTCCAGCTCGCAGCGGGATTTCCTCGAGAAGCTCGCCAGGCCCCGAGCGATCTGGCTGATGATCCCCGTCGCCCTGGTGGACGAGACGATCCAGGCACTGGTGCCGCACCTCGAGCGGGGCGACATCCTGATCGACGGGGGCAATTCCCGCTTTCACGACGACATTCGCCGGGCCGAGAGCCTGGCAGCCCGGGGCATCCACTACGTCGACGTGGGTACCAGCGGCGGCGTGTGGGGTCTCGAGCGCGGCTACTGTCAGATGATCGGCGGCGAGGACGCGATCGTGCGAAAGCTCGAGCCGATCTTCGCGACGCTGGCACCCGGAGTCGACGCCGCGCCACGGACTCCGGGCCGCGAGAGCATCGAGGGCACCGCCGAGCGCGGATACCTGCACTGCGGTCCGCACGGCGCGGGTCACTTCGTGAAGATGGTCCACAACGGGATCGAGTACGGGATCATGGCGGCCTACGCCGAGGGCCTCAATATCTTGCGACACGCGAACATCGGCAAGCGGGATCGCGAGCGCGACGCAGAGACCACACCGCTCGAGCACCCGGAGTACTACCAGTACGACCTGAACCTTCCGGACATCACAGAGCTGTGGCGACGCGGAAGCGTGGTCGGCTCCTGGCTACTCGACCTCGCCGCCCGCGCCCTGGCGAAGGATCCGGAGCTGTCGAGCTTCGGAGGACGCGTCTCGGATTCCGGCGAGGGGCGCTGGACGATCCATGCGGCGGTGGACCAGGGGGTTCCCGCCCACGTGCTCACCGCCTCGCTGTACGAACGCTTCGGCTCCCACGGCGAGGATCAGTTCGCGAATCAAGTGCTGTCCGCGATGCGATTCGAGTTTGGCGGCCACCAAGAGAAGCCGAAGGGTTGAGTGGACTCCGGCCTCGGAGAATTACATGACGGCACGCGAATCCGATGCGCTGGTGATCTTCGGCGCGACCGGTGATCTCGCGTTCAAGAAGATCTTTCCCTCTCTCCACGGGATGGCGAAGAGGGGACGGCTGCACGTTCCCGTGGTGGGTGTGGGGCGGGAGTCCTGGGAAGTGGACCGGATCCGCGCGCGAGCCCAAGAGAGCATCGAAGAATGCGGAGGTGGCATCGATCCGGAGGCCTTCGCGAAGCTCGCCAGCCTGCTGCGCTTCGTGGGAGGCGACTACAACCAGGCCTCAACGTTCGCGACACTGCGCGAGTCACTGCGCGACGCCGAGTGCCCAACCTTCTACCTCGCCATCCCCCCGAGCGCGTTCGAAGCGGTGCTCCACGGGCTCGCAGGCGCACGCTTCAGCGACGGCCGGGTGGTGGTCGAGAAGCCCTTCGGGCGTGACCTCGCGTCCGCCCGGAAGCTCAATCAGATCCTGAAGGACTTCTTCGACGAGCACTCGATCTTTCGGATCGATCATTACCTGGGCAAGACCGCCGTCAACAACCTCATGCACTTCCGCTTCGCGAACTCTTTTCTGGAGCCGGTCTGGAATCGCAACTTCGTGGAGAGCGTGCAGATCACCATGGCCGAGAGCTTCGGCGTCGAGGGCCGGGGGCGCTTCTACGAAGAGGCCGGTGCGATCCGGGACGTGGTCCAGAACCACCTTCTCCAGGTGACGGCGATGCTGGCGATGGAACCTCCCATCGGCTCGAGCCCCGACTCGATGCGCGACGAGAAGGTGAAGGTTCTGAAGGCGATCCGCCCACTGAGAGCCGAGAGCGTGGTTCGCGGTCAGTTCCGGGGGTATCGGGAGGAACCGGGCGTGGCCGACAACTCCGGCGTGGAGACCTTCGCCGCGCTGCAGCTCTGCATCGATTCGTGGCGCTGGGCGAACGTCCCGTTCTTCATCCGAGCCGGCAAGTGTATGCCCGTGACCGCGACCGAGGTGCTGGTAAAGCTTCGGCTGCCGCCCCAGCGCGTCTTCTCCTGCGTCGAGATTCCCGAGCACCCGGCCAACTACTTTCGATTCCGCCTCGGGCCGGAGGTCGAGATCGCACTGGGAGCGGAGATTCTCGCCAGCGGTGACGCCCCGGCAGGCGCGGGGGAATCCGTGGAGCTCTTCGCCTTCCGGGACCGGCACGGGATGATCGAGCCCTACGACCGACTGCTGAGCGACGCCATGGAGGGCGACCCCCTGCTCTTTGCACGTCAGGACGAGGTCGAGACGGCCTGGAGTATCGTCGACCCCATCCTGCGAGATCCCTCGCCGGTAGGCGAGTACGACAAGGGAAGCTGGGGGCCGGACCGGGCCGACGAGATGGCCGCCCCCTTCGGAGGCTGGGCCGCGCCCCAGCCGTCGCCACACGCCAAGGACTGAAGACGAAACGGGACTGCGTAGAAGCGGCGCTGACTCACGCCATTGGGCTGGACTACCCTCGATGGCCAAGCGCACGAGGGCAAACGATGGGGTCAGTTATCCTCAAGTATCCGGCCAGTGTCACGACCGCCGCTTGCCTGATTCTGTTGACGACCCTCTACTGGACGTCGGGAACCCTGTGGCCCGTGGAGCTGCCCGCGTCCACGTACACCCGTTCCGCGCGCGCGATCACGGGCACGGCACTCATGCTGATCTGCACACCCTCCTACCTCCTGGCAGCCATGTACGTCACCCAGCGGCGCTCGCTCGATCTGGTGGAGCAGCTCCGGCCCCAGCTACCCGAGGCAAGGCACGCCGATGAGGCAGCGGCATCCATCCGGAGTGCACTGAAGACATCCTGGCTACCGGCATCCGTCGCCGGTCTCGCGGCGGGATTCTTCAACATACCGCCCATTCGCGTGCTGGCCGCAAGCACGACTCCCGCGATCGACATCAGCATCGCCTTTGGTCAGATGTTCCTGTGGCTGCTCGTGGGTCTGCTCTTCGGATCTCGCGTGATATCCGCCCGCTCTTTCAACCGCCTGGGCAAAGTGGTCCAGTTCGATCTCTTCCAGCTCGACCGTGTCAGGCCCCTGGCTCGCTCTGGACTGGTGGACGTGCTGACGATCGCGGGCGCGCTCGCCTTCAGTCCCTTGCAGGCTCTGGACGCCGAGTTTCGCTGGTACAACTACGGCTTCGCATTGATGGTCGCACTTCCAGCGACACTCACCCTGCTGCTATGGCCACTGTGGTCCATCCATCGCCGGATGCGCGGCGAAAAGTCGCATCAGCTGTCGCAGATCAACGACCTGATCGAGGAGACGCGAGCCGACACATCACGGGCCGACATCCCGCGGCTCGAAACCCTGCTCTCGCATCGCGACCGACTGCTCGACCAGCGCACATGGCCCGTCAGCACGGCGCTGGTTTCGAGAGTGTTCCTCTACCTCATCATCCCGCCCCTGGCCTGGGTCGGGGCCGCGCTGGTGGAGCTGCTGCTCGATCGCATGATTGGCTGATCGAGCACGGTGTGGAGAGCCGGGCTTGATTGGTCAGTCGGCGTCATGTCGTGAGCCAGCTCAAGGCATCTTCTCTCGAGGAGAAGGTCCGGATCCTGGCTCCCCTGTTGACTGATACCGTTTCGACAAAGGCATTGTCTCTCGAGGTAGGTTGATCTCGATCGACCAGCAGAGCCACCTTCAGGTCGCGCGGAAACTGTGAGAACAGTTCGAAGATGCCTGTCACACTCGGCATGGCCTCCTGGGCTCGCGTATCGACCAGGACTCTGTCGATTCCCCTCTCTCTCTTGATTCTGATCACAGCATCGATCGAACTCGCAATTCCTTCTTTTGTCACAGTGCCGGAAGACTCGATCTCGATGATGCCCATCGCATCATTGAGTGTGATCGTCTCTGACACTGCGCTCTCCTCGTGCCAACGCTCTCGGCGTCAGGCCCGCGGCAAAGCTCTGACCGCTCTCTGCCGTAGTTAGCTGGTTCTCTTCCTCCACGCAGCATCTCGTCCGCTTGGATGCCACTCTGATGCAGAAGGCGTACGAGAATGTCCTGATGTCAGATACGAGAATCGTCACACCGCGGCGAAGCAACCACAGCGGATCCGAAGTCCCGCTTCATCACTGCGATACGGACAGCCAGCCCGACTCCCGACGGAATCCAGACGGGAAGAACGAGGCGAGAGCCGCGCGGGCTCGCCGTCGATCAGGCCTGAGAGATCGGCAGGCGCACCTCGAAGCGCGTCCCGCCGCCCTCCCCTTCCACGCAGCGCACCACTCCGCCGTGACGCTCGGCGATCTGTCGAACCAGCGCGAGCCCCAGCCCGCCCTCGCCCTGGGTGCTGTTCGAGGGCTCGCCGTCACGCAGGACGGCCCCGGGTGGCCGATAGAAGGGCTCGAAGATCCGTTCGCGCTCATCGGGCGGCACGCCCGGTCCGGCATCGGAGACGGCGAGCAGGCACTCGTTCTCCCCGCAGCGCGTCACCGTGGCCTCGCTCGCGCCACCCGCGTGCCGTCTGGCGTTCTCGAGCAGATTCTGCATCAGCCGTCGCAGCAGCCGGGCATCCCCGTGCACGAGCACGCGCTCACCCGCGGTCGCAACGTCGAAGGGGGCGCAAACCTCCGCAAGAACGGCGAGCAGATCGATCTCTTCGCGTTGGAGCGCGAGCTCATGCGAGTCCAGCCGACTGCTCAACAGCAGCTCACCGATCAGTCCGTCGAGCTCCTCGATGTCGCGCTCGATCCGCTCCCGGAGGTCCGGGCGCTCGTGCGCTTCCATGAGCTCCACCGCCACACGGATGCGCGCGAGCGGTGTTCGTAGCTCGTGCGAGACGGTGGCCAGTGCCTTCTTCTTGTCCTCGACGAGCGCCTCGATCTGTTCGGCGGTCCGATTGAAGCGCTCGGCCAGCCGAGCCACCTCGTCACGTCCCTCCACGGGAACGCGCGCACCGAGCTCACCCCTGCCGAGCTCCTCCACCTTGCCCTGCAGCGCCTCGAGCCTTCGGGTCAGGCGCCGCACAATCGGATACGAGCCCAGAACAGTCGCCAGGGCCAGTATGACGATTGGAATCAAGACGTGACCGGGCGGACCGTGATCGGGCTCGGGAATGCGAACGACGAGCCAACGGCCGTCGGGGAGCGGGAGGGACACGATGTTCTTCCTGTGTCCCCAACGGCCCACCGGATGACTCCTCGAGCGACCCGGCTCGGGGGCGGGCACCTCGCGCCCCACCGCAGCCAACGAGCGACCCGACGAATCGAAGAGCGCCACGTCGGCGCCGAAGGGCGCCGCAAGATCCCCGAGCCTCCGGCGCTGCTCGTCGGGCGACATCCCGGTCGCCGGCAGGATCACCTGGGCGACCTGCCCCAGACTCCCCAGTGCCTGAGGGATACGCGACTCGCGCATGGCGATCCACCAGACCACGGAGGTGAGCGCGCCGAAGAGCAGAACCACCGCCAGAACCGTCGCGTAAATCTGCAGATAGAGACGGCGCATCAGTCCCCCGAGCGCAAATCACGGGCAAAGACGTAGCCAGCGCCCCGCACGGTCAGAAGGCGGCGCGGCTTCTTCGGGTTCGCCTCGATGGCGGCACGGATGCGCGAAACGTGCGTATCGATACTCCGATCGAACGCCTCGAGGTTGTGCCCCTTCAGCTGCTGCATGATCTGATCGCGCGACAACACGCGCCCGGCACTCTCGGCCAGTAGACACAGCATGTCGTATTGATGCGCGGTGAGCGGGCGCTCCTCTCCATCCAGCCGAACGACCCGAGCGGCCCGATCGATCTCGAGGGTGCCGAAGCGGAGCGGAGCGGGTGCACCGTTGCCCGCGTCGGAGTGCACGCGGCGCAGGACCGCGCGCAGGCGGGCGAGCAGCTCGCGCGGGTTGAAGGGCTTGGGCAGGTAGTCGTCGGCGCCGATCTCGAGCCCCACGATGCGATCCGTCTCCTCCCCGCGCGCCGTCAGCATGATGATCGGGATGCTCGAGCTCTGGCGGACGCGGCGGCAGATCTCGAAGCCGTCGAGGTCCGGGAGCATCACGTCGAGCAGGAGCGCGTCGTACGACTC
Organism: Deltaproteobacteria bacterium; assembly: GCA_029261835.1. Lineage (GTDB taxonomy): Bacteria > Myxococcota_A > UBA9160 > UBA9160 > UBA4427 > JAJDAO01. The sequence goes on from JAJDAO010000021.1 coordinate 144,474, forward strand.
CTCCTCGAGCGCGCGCAGCCCGCTGGCGGCGTCCGGCCGGGACGCGAAGGCGAGCCCGCTCGCGCGGAGATACTCACCCACCATCTCGGCGAGGCTCGCGTCGTCATCGATCATCAGAACGCGGGCGGTTGCGAGGAGGCTGCTCTTTTCGGTCATGGGGACAAGCGTAGGCCGGGCTCCGGGCCCGGCCCACCTTTCCTGTCGGCTTCGAATCGCCTGCACGAGCGCGCGCCACTCAGTGCTGATGGCGTGCCATGTGCTCCGCGAGCTCCGCCCGCTGCTCGGGCGTGAGGACGTCGAGCGCGTTGGCAACCGACTCAGCGAGCTGCTTGGTGCCCTCGTCGAGGGAGGCGAGCTGCTCGACCCTCCAGGTCTCGAGCGCCAGCCGGTCCACCTGCTCTGCCGTTATGAGGTCCCGCAACGCCGCCTTCGAGGCGCCGTGGCGCTCGTGCAGGACAACCATGCGATCGACCGCATCGGCCGCGATCGCCTGGATCTGCTCCTGCTGCTCGGGCGTGGCGTCGAGCTTGCGCAGCCCCCACTCAATCCCGAAGGCCACGCGATCACGCATCGCTTCCGCGTCGGGCGGACTGTGGTGCCGGCCGAACATCCCATGACCGCGCATCCCGCCCGGGCCATTCCATGCCGAGGCGGCGACGGCAAACACCACCGCCAGGAAGATGTAGGCCAGGGGCCAGATGATGTAGCGGCGGTTCGGCTTCGCACCCGGGTCGCGTCGGTCGTTGGCGTCTTGGGCCATCTTGTTCTCTCCTGTTCTCCGGCCCGCTCCGACCGCCAATGGGGGATCGAAGCGGTGGGCCGATGATGAGCTGACGAGGGAAAGCTATGGCTCGCACACCTCTGGGAGATGTCCCGAATGTGAAGTAATGCAAAGCTCCGAGGCCCCGTGGTATCTGTGCTCTCAGCACACAAGCCTCCTCGACAGACGGCTGGACACGACTCCCTCTATTCTGCCGGCCGGGGCGGCGGATGTGGTCCGCAATACCCTCCATGCTGTATGTCTCCAGTGTCCGGAGCAGCGCGGCCGGGCCTTCGAAGCCCGGCACCGCGCACGTAGCGTTCGAACGCATCCGATACTCAATCCTGTATGCGGAGCGCGAGTGCTTCGACCGCGAATTCTTGTCCGGCTGAAGCGCAGCGGCATCGGCCAGTTCTGAGCGTCAGCATGATCCAAGAGATGGCGAGCCAGGCTCGATCGTTACGACGGCGGACCACGCCGCCGCCGCTCAGCTGTGAGCGACTCGCTTCGGATGGAAGACCGACAGGGCGAACGCCGTGAGGAGGAGGAGCGGCACGTCACCCACGAGATGAAGCAACTCGTGCTCGAGGAAGAAGGATTGGAACAGCATGAGCACACCGTGCAGCAGACTCGAGTAGATCGTGTAGTCGATGATACTCGTGTGCTTGCGCGGGTCGCTGGCACTCCGGATCAGCACGATCCCGAGCGCCGCGTACATCGTTCCCAGCATGAAGACGTATGGCGAGAGCGGGTCGTGGTGTGAAGCCGGATCGCTACCCCACTGGAAGCCGGCCGGAAACGCGAAGAACAGGGCTGGCAGCAGCAGCAGCAGGCCTATTCCGAGGACCGCCATGATCCAGGAGATGATCTTCATGTCTTCGTCTTTCGAGATCATGCGCCGTCCTTTCCAAGCGGGCGACGAAACCGACCAGCGCCGCTGCAAATGCGTTCATCCATTCGCGGCTGGCGGGAGACTGCGAAGCAACAGCACTCAAGCACGCGACAATGTCTGCGGACGAATCTTGCCAACCGATGCTCACCCTCCCGCTCGCTCACCCCAGGCGTCGGATGTCTTCAGCGTCCCGCTCCTGCGTTACGGGATTTCCTGCCACGCGCGTGGCGGCCGGTCTTTCGCCGGAGCTTGATCTTCAGATGTTCGTCTTCGCCCGGTCGGAGGTAGACCCAACGGGTGGGAGCGCGAACGCCCCGAGGCGTGGAGACCCGGATGAAGTAGAAGCCAGCGGGGAGCTGGTCCACGGCCACGAGGCCGTCCGGACCGGAAAGCACGCGCTGCTCCACGAGACCCCGTCCTGTCCAACCCCACAAGTGCACGGGGAGTCCGCTGGTCCCGGCCCCACGGTGCGCCCTGAGCTCGATTTCGATGATGCCGGGCCTGCGTCGGTCCGCTGGGGCAGGCGGCACTTCGCCGGGAATCTGGATCGACAAGAACGGGCCCGTCTCGTATGCGACGAGGTCGATTTTCACACTCTCCGTCACGGGCGCCTCGCGGACGCTTCGCCAGCGTCCGGTGATCTCCGGCGCCTCGATTTCATAGGTCAGTGTGTACTTGTCGGCGGGGACATTCGGGAAGCGGAAGAAGCCCCGGTCGTCCGAGAAGACCTCCAACTGCGCGGGCGCGCCCGAGTCGTTGTCTCCCTCGAGCCAGAGTCGCAAACCGACCGCCGGCGCGCCCTCCTCTGATGTGAGCCGTCCCATGAGATCCATCCACGCGGCGGGCTGGGCCAGCTCGTTGCGCCACGCGCTCGTGCGGGCCGCGAAGAGGGCGAGCAGCTCGGGATGCTCGGCGCTTACGTCGTTTCGCTCGAAGGGATCCTCCTCGATGCGGTAGAGCGCTTGCTCTCCTCGGTCCAGCCACTCGATGTAGCGCCAGCGATCCGTGCGCAGGAAGCTGGCAGTCTCCTTTCTAACCCAACCCCCGCCCTTGTTGGGATCCCACTCGCTCTCCCGCACGCGCAAAGCGTCCTGGACACCGACCACGTGATCGCGCGTGGGCTCCCCCCGACGTTCGATTCTGGGCACCAGGTCGATGCCTTCGTGATCCGGGGGAATGGGTGCACCGGCGTAGCGCAGGATGGTTGCGTGCAGATCCTCGAAGGTGACGAGATCGCCCAGCACCTTCCGCTTCGGCACCCTGCCCGGCCAGTTGAAGACGAGCGGCGTCCGGAAGCCGAGCTCATGGATCGACAACTTCCCACGATCGCCACCCATGATGCCGCCGAAGAAGTGGTACTCGTACGGCGCCTGCTCCCAGCCGTTGTCCGAGACGTAGATGATCAGCGAATCGTCGCGCAGCCCGCGCTCTTCGAGCGCGTCGACCATGCGACCGACCACCTCGTCGAGCCGCGTGATGTTCGCGTAGTAATAGACCGCGGTGTTCGAGAGTCCCTTCGCCCGATAGTGGGCGATCAGCTCGGGGGAAGGATCGAGGGGCACGTGGGGCAGCATGGGCGCCAGAAAGAGGAAGAAGGGCTCGTCCTCTTCGACTCCGTCAAGGAAGTCGTGCATGGGACTCAGCGAAGGACGCCCAAAGTCCTCGCCCGCCACCCGTGGGTACTGGCCCCAGAGGTAGGTCGCGGTGCCCGCATCGAATCCCGCCATCGCGAAGTCGCCCTCCCAGTGCTTCCCGCCCTGGAAAGTCTGGTAGCCCTGGCGAGCGAGCTGCCGCGGAAGCGTGACGTAGTACTGGACTTCGGCCCGCGGCCAGATCCATCCGCCAGCAGCCTCCACAAGCCTCTCTCTTTGTCTAAGCCAGGATTGCTTGCGCAGCCCAGTCAGTAGGGTCTGAAGCGCCGGCCGGCAGACGCTCGCCGACGAGAAGGCGTGCGTGAAGGTGGTTCCCTCGTCGGCCAGCCGATCGAGATTGGGCGTCTCGACGATCTCGCTACCCATGAAGCCCGCGTAGGGATATCCGTGATCGTCCCCCACGATGAGTACGATATTCGGTGGCCGGTCACGACGACCGCCGTTCGCGAAGGCAGGCGCGGCACACAGGAGAACAAGGAGCCAGAACATGAGGAGCCGGAACGTATGCATCAGGTGGATTATCTCATGCGCCGGCGATTCGTGCATGCAGGAATCTGGCCCACGCCGTACCGAGGCGAGCGCCTATCGACGCGAACCGGAATGTGAAGTCCAGAACCGAACTGCTATCCAGTTGAACGGCCTCCGGCGCCGGCCCCATCGTATAGGCGCTCTCAGCACGCGAGCTCACGAGGTCGTGAATGACCGCAAGCGTTCTCGTTCCTCTCCCGGACCGCGACTTCGACGTCACCGAGGTCGCGGTTCCCTGGAAGCTCCTCACCGAGCGTGGCGCCGATGTCATCTTCGCCACTGAAGAGGGCGCGACCCCGGCCGCCGACGCCACCCTCCTCGACGGAGTGATCTTCGGACAGCTCGGTGCGGAACCCGAGCCCAAGCGCTTCTACTACGAACTCGAACGGGCACCCGCGTTTCGCGCCCCGCTGCGCTGGGGCGAGATTGACTTCGACGGCTTCGACGGGCTCTTCCTGCCAGGTGGCCACGCCCCGGGGATGCGGCAGTACCTCGGGAGCGAACCCTTGCAGCGCGGCATCGCGCGCTTCTTTGCCCTCGGCCGGCCGGTGGGGGCGATCTGTCACGGCGTGCTGCCGCTCGCGCGCGCGGTCGATGCGGCGAGCGGACGCCCGCTGCTCGAAGGACGTCGCACGACCTGCCTGCCCAAGTATATGGAGCGCCTCGCCTACTACTTGACGGCTTGGAAGCTCGGACGGCACTACCGCACCTACGATGCCTATGTAGAGGACGAGGTCGTGAGTGCGCTCTCCTGCGTTGACGACTTTGTGCGCGGTCCCATCTCGCTCGTCACTCGCGGAACACGGGAGGACCACACGCCCGCGTTCGTGGTACAGGACGCAAACTACATTTCGGCCCGCTGGCCAGGAGACAGCTACCTCTTGGCGGAGCGCTTCGGCGATCTACTCGGCGGCGACGTCAATGCGTTCGCGAAGGAGCCGAATGCCATGCGACCCGGGGACGGGGTCGACGGCCCGGCTCATGAATAGACTCACAGCCCGTGGTTCGGCCACTCGGGCTTCAGGTTGCCCGACTTGAAGGCGGCGGCTCCGAGGGTGTGGCTGTCGCGACGCATGAACATGGAGATGATCATCTCCGCCTCGATCCGAAGCCTCTCCTCGAGCGTGCGCCCGACACCGCGCAGCATGGTCTCCTTGTCGCTGCGGATGGCGCCCTGGGGCAGGGCCACGATCTCGTGGGCCAGCTCCTGGGCACGCACCAGCGCACTGCCCTTCGGAACGATCTGGTTCACGAGACCGATGCGCTCGGCCTCGTGCACGTCGATGCGTCGACCCGTGATGATGAGTTCCATGGCCCGGGCGAAGCCGACGACGAGCGGGAGCCGCGCGGTGAGCCCGTCCCCGCCGACGATGTTCCAGCGCCTCTCCAGTGCACCGAACTCGGCATTCTCCGCCGCGATGCGGATGTCGGCGAGCAGGGCCGTCTCCAGACCGGCGGCGAAGGCATGGCCGTTCACGGCGGCAATGATCGGCTTGAAGATGTCGACCTTACGCGTGTAGCCGCAGGCGCCCGGCAAGTTGTAGAGGTCGCGCCGGTAGTGGTCGAAATCGCCGAGCTCGTCGAGTTCCGAGGCGTCCTGCAGATCCCACCCGGCGCAGAAGGTCGTCTCGCCGGCGCCTGTGATGACGAGCACGAAGGCGTCGTCGTCATCGCGGAAGCGCTGCCAGGCGTGGTGAAGCTCTTCGTTCATCTTGCGGCTAATGGCGTTGTGCTGGTCGGGACGGTCGTAGGTCAGCGTGACCACGTGGTCGTCCTGCTCGTAGGCGAGCGTGTCGTAGCTCATGGCTCCTCCTGTGACTTATCGATTCCACACCCCAATCCCGACTGCGACGCGGCGGGAGATGCTGCGGAGGCGAAGATCTGTGAGGACGGGAATCGGGCTCGTGCGGGGCAAGCGATGGGGTACATCGAGCGTGCGCGGTGGGGTCGAGGGCTGATCTCGTCAACGCGGATCGACGCGCGCGCGGCCACCTTCACAGACTCTCTGTCCCCAACGCTTCCGGCACCCGCCGCACCGTCACGAGCAGCGACGCGACGCCGAGTGCGTAGATGACCACCGACAGTCCCCAGACGGCGGTGAACCCGAACGTCATGGCCAACGCGATGGTCAGCACGCCACCCGTCACCGACGCGCAGCCATTGATCGCCCACGCCCACGGTACAAGGTCGGGATGGATCCGCGTCGCGATTCGAATACCGAGGGGGAAGAACATGCCCAGCACGATGCCCAGTGGGACGAGCACAAGCACCGTCGTCACGACGCGAATGGCCAGCGGTGCGCCGAGCAGCACGTCCTGTATCACCGGTAGCCCGAAGCGATAGAACAAGGCGAGCAGTGCGATCAACACCACGGCGACTCGCAGCACGAAAGGCTCATTGCCCACCCAGCGCTTGGACAGGTAGCTCCCCACACCGAGGAACGTGAGGAGGGAGAAGAGAGTGACGGTGAGCGAGTAGGTGGGATAGCCCAGGAAGAGGACGAAGCGCTGAATGAGACTGATCTCGAAGAGCATGAAGCCGAGACCCAGTGACAGGAAGTAGCCGAGCAATCCGATATGATCCGCGCGCACGACGCCTCGTCTGTGGAAGACGGTCAGGGGCAGCAGGATGAAGAGGGCGCCCAAGATCGTGAGCGTCACGACCAGGATGCCCAGCACGATCTGGCCAAGAGCGGTCAGGTGCGAGGGATTCAGCCCGCTGGCGCCGAGAAGCTCGCTCCAGCGGTAGAAGGTGAAGAAGAAGGGACGGTCGTCCGTAACGGGATCGACGAGGTGGCCGAGAGAATCGAAGAGCGCGCGCCGCGCCTCGCCCTGGAAGGCGACCAGGCCGTCGAAGACCTTGTTGCTCTCCCGGCCCGGAAGGTGCAGCACGCGGTACGCGTACTCTTCGGCGAAGTCGGACAACTTGCGGATCTGGTCCGGCGTGAATCGCTCCAGCTGAATCATCGTCTCGACATAGAGCATCTTGCTGTCGATCACCGCGATGTGGTTCTCGGGATCGTCGATTCCCAGCCTGCGTAGGGCGTCCTGGGCGATGGAAGCGATGCGTCCGGCCGAGCGCGGGTTGTTGGGATTGAAGTTGCCGGTGGAGATGGAGAGCATGCCTCCCGGCTCGAGCCGTGCGAGATAGTCGAGGAACGACTCGACTGTGTAGAGGTAGTTCTCGGCCAGCACATACGATCCGCTGTACTCTGCGGCCAGCGTATCGACGCCGGTGATCTGGATGATGTCGAAACGCCGATCGGTGGAGCGAACGAAGTGTCGACCCTCACCGGCCACGAGCTCGACGGCGGGCTGGTTGAAGAAGCTCCGGGTCGCCTCCAGATCCTGCACGAGCAGGCGGATCGCCACGGGATCCAGCTCGAGGCCCAACACGGATCGAGCGCCGTACTGGCGGGCCACCACGATGTCGCGCCCGCCCCCCACGCCGATGATCATCACGCTGGGATCCGGCTTCGAGATCAGGTAGGGGGTGCGCAGGATGTGGTAGTCGAGTACCGAGAGCCGCTCGCCCGAGCTGGTGTCGTAGATGGCAGCGCCGGCGCTGCCATCGTGGGCGATGAAGTAGCGGGGCTTCTCGCAGCCCGTTTCGGGCGCAGTGGCACTCAGCCCCAGCTCCTTGCACTCCCTGCGCGGCCGCACGTTCTCGACCAGATCCGTCCGGAACAGAGATGTCCACTCTTCGTAGCGTGGCTCCATCGCGAGGAGACTGATCATCTGCGTCAGGTGCTTAGAGCGCGCGGGGCTGAACTCGATCGAAGAGGCGTAGAAGGACCCCAGGATCGCCAGGGCGGTCATGCTGACGGTGATCGCACGCGCCACGGTCGTCGCGGCGAAGATCGCCGCTCCGACTGCGAACGCCGCGGCGGCCATCACCACCGCGCCCGGCGGCGTGAGCACGTTCATCAAGACGACGGCCGCTCCGCAGCCGAGCCCAGCGCCCAGGAGATCCCAGAAGTAGAGGCGGTCCACGCGGTCGGCGACCTCGCGCAGCGACAGGCTGATCGCCAGGCCGGAGACGAAGAAGGGCACCGCGGTAAAGATCAGGTATGCGAGGAAGACGGCAAACTCGCGCCCGTCCTCCAGGATCCGCATGGGATCGAGGCGGAAGTGAGCGATGAAGGCGAGTACCGCGACGACCGAGAGCGCCGAGAGACCCGTCAGCAGTGTCAGCGTGCGGCGCAGGTCGACGCTGCCGATGTTGGGCCGCAGCGCCAGCAACGTGCCGGAGGCACCGTAACCCAGCAGTGCGGTGGAAATGATGATGTAGCCGAAGTGGTGCCAAATCGTGAAGGAGAGGACCCGGATCACCGAGACCTCGACCAAGAGGGTCGCGAAGGCGACACAGAATATCCCGGCACACAACATTCGAAACGAACGGGCGTCCTGCCCGAATCTACCGCTCTGCACGCGCACGCATCCCCCAATCGCGATCCGTCGGGATCGGCGCCCGGCCAAGCCGGGCGTCAGGGTATTCTCAAGGCTTCGAAGAGAGAAATCAACCGGCTTCCCGGTGCCCTGAGTCCGAAGGCAATAGAGCTGCACTGGCAGCCCTGATCCGAGTCATGCCTCCACTTGCCGGGATGGCGACGAAGGGTCCCGCGCCGGGCGGTGCTACCGTGGCCGGATGTCGAAGAGCGGAGAAGCGCCCCCCCGCGATGCTCAGTCGACTCACCGCTCATCGGCTCGAGACGGCGCCCGGGCGGAGTGGTCCCGACTCGACCGGCTGCTTCTCGCTTCGTTGCTACTCGTCGGTCTGCTGAGTCTCCCCCAACTCGTCCATCCCCACTACGACGTGGTGGGAGATGGATCCATCTATCTGGCCACCGCTGACGCTCTCTTGAAGGGAGAGGGCTACTCGTATCTCGAGACGCCCTATCGCGTCCGACCACCGGGGCTCTCGCTGCTGCTGGCGCCCGTGCTGGCTGTGGTCGGGCGCGATCATCAAGTGCTCAACGCCACGATCTCTCTTTGCGGCCTGCTTGCCGTAGTGTTGCTCTTCGTTCATCAGAGGCCGCGGCTGGGTGGCCCGCTTGCGCTGCTCGTCTCCCTGGCGATCTGGTTCAATCCCGGCTTTCAGAAGTACGCGAACCAGATGCTCTCGGACGTCCCGGGCCTGATGCTCGCCTTGGGCTGCCTGCTCGTGGCCCGCTGGTCCAATCGCCGGCCGGCGCTCTCGCGGGAGATCGTCCTGGGACTGTGCATCGGCCTGGCAATGTATCTGCGTACGGCACTCCTGCTTCTGCTCCCGGCCCTGTGGCTGGCCCGGCTGTTGGGCCCGGAAGCACCTCTTCGGAGCGGCGTTCCCGCGCTCGCGTCCTTCTTGCTGCGCCGAATTCTCCCAATGAGCGCGGCGGCCCTGCTTCTGATGTTGCCGTGGAGTCTACGCAACGCGGCAGTCGCGCCAGAGGGGCCCGTCGATCAGCTCGTCATCTACGACTACGCCACCGCCCAATGGCACGCTTCCTGGGCGGATCCGGACTCGCCGTGGCTCTCGCCCATGCAGGTGCTGGCTCGCAGTGAGGAGCGCTCCTATCAGCTGGTGAAGTCACTCGGGAGCCGCATGCAGTGGGGGACCTTCAGCCAAGCGCCGAGCCGGCGGGCCTTCGATCCGTGGGAGGCCTTCGTGACGGTGCTTCTGGGCGTGGGTCTGGTCGTCATCGCGTGGAGGCGACGCGACGCCGCCTCCTTCTTCGCGTTGGGCACCCTGGCGGTGCTGCTCATCTACTTCGACTTTCACGCGAGGCTGGCGCTGCCCGTCTACGTCTTCGCCTTCGCGGCCTGCGCCGAGCTCGCGCGCGATCTGGCCGACCGGCTGCTCGGCCGCGGGCGCGGCGTACTGGCGACGGGGATGCTGCTCGCGCTCGTGCTCGTATGGGACCTGGATCCCGGACGCGGCTGGGCGGCCGTGGAGGCCAAGGATCTGGACCTGCGCGAGCGCTGCCTCGCCCTGGAACAAATCGCGAGTGACGAGGTGAGATTCGCCACCACGCTCGGATGGCACTACTCCATGTGCCTCTCCCGCCCGGTGTTCGGCATCGCCCAGCGCGTCTTCAAGGAGGAGAACGCCGCAGCGGCCGAGAGCGTGATCGACCGGCATCGGATCAATACGGTCTTCCTCGACAGCACGAGCCGCTACGACACTCGATTCGCGGCGTATTTTCAGCTCAAGTACGGCTCTCCCAAACGCGCCGGCGTGCTGCGCTACTGGCGCGTGCGGCCGCTTCCCTCGACCGACCGCGAAGCCGACTGACGCGGCGCGAAAGGCGCCCGTTCCACTCCGCATCAGCTGGGCGGCAACGCGGGGACCACACCGGACTCGAGTGCGCGGTGGATGCGCACGCGCATCTGCACTTTGGGCTGCCTTCGAATCGGCACGGCGCCGTAATAGAAGCTGGGGTTGGTGGAGAAAGGAAGCGGACTGCGCGTGACGGCCCGTCCGAGGCGCTTGCTAACCGCGATCTTCGGCAGGGCTTGGGTGCTGACGTCCCGGGCCGCGAGGATGAAGTCTCCCTCGGCAAGATCCGCGTAACCCGCGATCAGGGGAAGATAGCCACGCTCTTCCGAGTAGAACTGGAACCCCCAATGTCCCGTGAACCAGACGCGCTCGCGGGTCACATCATGACCCAATCGCTCCAGCTCTCGCGCAATGAGTCCCTGCGCTTCATGACGCGCACGCGAGTCTGCGAGATCGGTGACACCAAAGAGCAGGCCAAGACAGACGCTGTAGAGCGCGACCCAGCGAAGTGCGTGAGGCGCTTTCTCCCTGGGCAGCCCGCAATGGGCTGCCACGAGCGTCGCGACGAAGATCGGGCCGATCAGGCGCCGCGCGGCGTGAAAGGGAGAGACGAAGAAGCAGGCCAAGAGCTCGATGGCAAACCAGATCAGCAAGAACAGGGTTCCACGCTCCCAGCCCGACTGTCTCCGCTTCAGGCCGGAAACAATGGGAATCAGCACGACGAGGACGACGACACAGCCCGCCGCGAAGAACGCATCGAGCGCCAGATCGCCTTCACCGAGCCGGATCGGCCGGATCGCTGTGGGCGTGGTGCGCGGTTCGAGCATCGCGACGACTACGAGTGGGAGCGTCGCCAGCATCATTCCGACAGCCAGCAAGACCTTTGATTGTCGCAGGGTCGAGAGACCGAGCAGTGCCGGGGGCCAGGCCAGGGCACCGAAGAGAGCCGTCCAGCCTATCGCCCAGGTGGTGGGTGTGTTGATCCAAGCTGCCTGCGGCGCAAGCATATAGTGGTGGAGGATATGGGACTCGCCATATCGATGAACGAGCCAGGCCTCCCAGCCGAGGAAGACGCCCCCCGCCAGTCCGGCGGCCACTGCCGTGAGACGAAACTGGCGTGCCAGCAACCCGTAGATCACCAGGGCGCCGGCCTGGGCCACGCTGTTGTACTTGGTCTGCATGGCGAGACCGACAAGCAGTCCAGCCAGCAGCGCAGTCGACAGCTGCGCCCGCTCGCAGGCCCGAATGAAGAGAGCGAGTGCTCCGAGCGACAACGACAGTGCGGGGATGTCGAGCATGAGATTGAAGGCGGGGACGATGCTGGGCGACAGCGAGCAGATCAGTAGCAGGGCAGTTCCGCCGGCGGGTGCGAAGCGGCGGATCAAGTCTCGCATGGCCCACACGAGCAGGAGCGCATACGGGAAGAGCCAGAGCTTCAGGACGGCGGGATGCTCACCCAGGAGCGCGATGCCCGCGCCGAGCCAATAGGGCAACCCCGCCGGCGCGAGAAGCTCCATGGCGGGGGTAAGGGTGTCGTACCAGAAGATCTCGAATCCGTAGGGATCGGTGGCATGCGAAGCGATCTGTCGGGCGTAGTAGAGAAAGGCCGTATCGTCGATGGTGACGCGCTTCAGCGCGTTCAGCCCCGTGAGAGCCGCAGCGATCCACCAGATGGAGAGATCGGGTCGTCGCTTGTGCCGCAGCAGCATCGGGGCAGCCTATCGCGCCTGGCCGGTATGCACAGCCGTTCCCGTTGGGAGCGCCGCTCGAAATCGCGCCGCGATCAGAGAACACCTCTCGCTGCGGGGTACGTGTCCACGAGGTAGTAGGCCCGAACCTCTCCGGAGACATCGCCCTCGTCGTACGTGACCGTGACCGACGTGACCTCGCCCTTCTCATTCGCGCCCACGTCCGTGCGCTTCGTGTAGTAGAGCGGGAACGGCCGGTCGGTCTTGGCATCCACGAGCAGCAGGCTGAACACGTGATCCGCCCTCTTCAGTGAACCTCCGGAAATCGTGGCCGTCGCCGAGGAGCCATTGCGCGAGAAACGCACCGACCCGACGCCCTCCGGCATGCTGGCGCGCCCGTCTCCGTAGAGAGACACGTTCAGGCCACCGAGCACCGCCATGTGTCCCGTGTCGATCTCTGACATACCCATCAGCTTGAGGAAGTTCCCGTAGTACTCCAGCTCGTCACAGAGAGCGATGGCGGCCAGCTCCGCGGGCTTCCTGATGGCGCCGGTTCTCGGGTCTACCCTCGTCGACGCGCGGTAGAACCCGAACGGCATGTCCCATGAGCCGACGAAGTTGATCTTGAAGCCGTCGTAGTTGTGGAAGGTCAAGAGCTCCCGGTCGTACTGCATGATGAGCGGGAAGCGCATTGCCATGGTCGGATCGACCACGGTATCCCCGTCCCGGAGCATGCCGGCGATCACCCACACGATGGCTCTGTCCGGCACCCCCTCGACCGTGCCGCCAAGATAGTGGAGCGAGTCGAATCCAATCTGGTTCCAGGACGGCAACATCGTGGGGTTGGGGGCGGCGTACCGGCTGAACTCGAAGACCGTCGCCGGACCACCGCTCTGCTGCGGAACCTCGAACGGGGACATCTCTCCCGCACGAGGCGCGACTCGGAAGCTGAAGGTCTGATCGAAGCTGCCGCCCCTGCGGCCACCGAAGAACTTGAGCCCGAATCGCCATGGATTCGTCGTGTAGTCCCCCGCGATGTTCACGAGGATGCTGCCTCCCTCGGGCCCGATCCAGGTTTCTTGCGGGACCATCGTGAAGAACTGCTCGTCTGCTGAGACCTTGACCTTCATCGCCGGAGCACCGGTGACGGTCACTCTCAGACTGTCCCGATCGATCGCGGCCTTCGATGTGTCGTCGCTCTCGCGTACGAAGAGCGTGAAGGCCAGCGGCTGATTGGCATCGATCGTTTCCAGAGGATCGAGCAGAAGCCCACCGAACGGGGTGGTATAGATCAAGAATACGCCTTCTGCGGGAAGCGCTTCGCCCGGTCCGAGGGTCGAGCGCGGGTCGTTCCTGCCCGCCTCCGTCAGCGGATAGTCATACGGAACATGGAAGACACCACCGTTCTGCCCGGCGATGTAGATCCCGGCCTTGCCGAGAGCGGGCGAGCTGTTCAGGTCGTTGCGCTCCTCGTCGATGCACAGATAGGACCAGCGCAGACTGCCGTCGGGATCGATGCTGAAGAGTCGCCCTTCCCCGTTGCCCAGATAGATGCGATCTCTGGCGTCGACGGCCGGCGACGACCGGATGGGCCCCAGCGTGTCATGGGCCCACTTCACTTCTCCCGTATCGGGCTCCAGGGCGTAGATCGTTCCGTCGGTCGAAGCCTGGATGAGCGTACCGTCGGAGAGTTGCGCCGGGCTAGAATAGATGTGACCGCGAAGTCCCCGCCGCCAGAGCTGCTTGCCGCTGTCCTGGGCGTAGGCACGAACGTATCCGTCGAATCCACCGATGATCAGAGCGCCGTTGTCTGCACTGGCAGTCAGCAGCGGCGACGCCGCGTTGGAGCCCCAACCTCCGCTGCTCCACTCGAGTTCGTGGCTCACCGTGTCGAAGGCGTACACATTCTTCATGGCCATGTATTGCGACCCGAAGAACATCCTCTTCGAGTTTACGTTCACCGCCGGCAGAGACCACATCAGCTCGTTACCTAGATACTCAGCCTTCTTCTGACCCGTATCCCGGTCGATTGCGTAGACAAGGAAGTTGTCGTTCGGGGCGATGAGGGTGCCGTCCTCGAGCATGGCGATGTTGCCTTCGAACCAGTCGACGTTGTAAGACTCGACGTCGTACTTCTCTTCGACGCTCGAGACGGTGTCGGCCTCGAACTTCCAGATGAGCTCTCCGCTCTCTCGCTCGAGGCAGTAGACGTGGGCATCACCAGACCCGAAGTAGACGCGTCCGCGGTCGTCGAGCAGGGCCGCCGAGTCGATCACCTCCGCGGTCTTGAACTTCCACTTGAGTCCACCGTCCTGCGCGAGCGCGTAGAAGTACTGGTCCGCAGAGCCGATGTAGACAGTGCCTTCGCCGTCGACCACGGGCGAGCTGAAGACGCCCTTTCCGGCCCTGAACTCCCACGGTCGGAGTGACGGGTCGACGACCGGGCTCGTTGGGCTGCGGCCGTTCTGGAGCGCGTTGGCACGAAACTTCGGCCATGGACTTCCGGGATCAAGAGGGACCGCGTAGGCGTACTTCCCGTCGTAGCTCGGCACTTCGTCCGGAACGAAGACATACGTCCCGAACGGGATCACCATCATCACGTACCCGATTGCGATGACGACGAAGAGGCCCGCCGCAGCGTGCCACGTCCGAAGGCCGCGCCCTGCCAGGAGAACCATCGGCCACTCCCCTCGATGAGCATCTCAGGACCGGCACATGGAGCTGTCCGGGACGGTGCAAGGATTAGCGCTCGGCCCGCTTGGGCTGCAAGACTGTTCTCCCCGTGGTGCGCCCGTTCCGGCGGGCCATGTGGCAAGCGCAAGATACAGAAGCAGAAAATTCATAATCACCGAGAAACGAATCTAGGTGCTCTGGCACGATGTGCCCCTCGATTCTCGTAAATGGGAAACCGCCGAGCGCCTCGTCGAACTGTGCCATGCGGTTTCGAAAGTCGCGTGACAGATTGTCATGGATTGTGACTTCAACGTGTGGCAGGCAGCGACAGTTCACCAGCACGCAGCGGAGACGCAGTCGCCTAACGCGCGTGAGCCACCCTGTAGCGAATCGCCGTCCGCTCGCTCAGGATGTACTCAGGCACAAAGCTTGCGTGCCGATAGGTCGGGGACAGGCGAATACCCCCATCCAAGAAGATATACTCCGACTGTCCGTCGGGCAGAGCGAGGGCTTTCCATGCGGGATTCTTCCGAGATCCAGTTGCGTGTGTGGCGCACGACCAAGATGCGCCGAGGATGTCGTAAGCTGGGATTGTTTCTCGCGGCGGCACTGCTCGCCGCCACTGGCCTCGGATGTCCGCCGGATCCAGATCTCAGTCTCGAGAACCGCAATCGAATGCCAACGCGTGTCGCCCAGGGCTCGGGGGGACGCTTCTTTGTCACGGATGCACTTGCGGGCTCGGTCTTCGTCTACTCGTCGGACCTCACGCTGCAAAACGAACTCAAGGACCTCGACCGTCCACTGGCCGTGGCCGTCGACAAATTCGGAAAGCTCTACGTGGGCAGCGACGGCCGCAATAGCGTGGAGGTGTACGACCACCGGCTCCGCAAGCTGTGGGACATCGGCCAGGGCCAGATCCAGATGCCGACCGACATCGCGATCGATCGTGCCATGAACCTCTACATCGTAGACAGCCTGTCCGACACCGTTTGGGTGTACCGGCCCAACGGATCGCTGCTGCGGAACATCGGATCGACTGGAACGGGGGATGGGGAGCTGCGCTTTCCAACAGCGGTGACGGTGGCCTATCCCGGTGACGCGGGGGAGCTCATCGTGGCCGATCAGGCCAACGGCCGTGTCCAGGTATTCACGCTCGAGGGTGACTTCCTGCGCGGCTACGGAGAACCGATGGAAGCGTTCAGCCAGGAGTGGGAGGGACGCTTTGCCAAGATTCAGAGTCTGGCTGTGGATATCATGGGGCGGCTCCATGTCGCTGACGCGTATCTGAATCGGGTCCAGATCCTCGACCCCAGCAGTGGCGCATTCATCGATTCCTACGGTGAGTTTGGCAGCGCCGCTGGCGAGCTCAACGTGCCGCTGGACCTGCACATCACTCAGGCTGGCGAGGTCGTGGTGACCAACTCTGGCACTCACAGGGTCGAAGTGGTCTACGAGGTAACGGAAAGATGAATAACCGAGCTCCTGACCTCCGAGTAATCCTGATCGGTCTCGGCTTGGCGACGGGCTGCCTCGTCATGCTCGCCGGTACGGCGAATGCACTGGGACCTCCCCACAATGCCAGCTTCGGCATCGACTGCGAGGACTGTCATGCCATGCACCAGGGCGGCATGATGGGCGCTCTGGTGCCCCGCGATCGCGAGCAGGAGGCGCTCTGCAGAAGCTGCCACAATCCGACTGGCATGGCCGCCGCATTCAGCAACGTGGCACTGCACGAGCCCGAGGCGGGTGCACGACTGATCGACTGCGGAGCCTGCCACGATCCCCACGGCCCACACGAGACCACCGATCCACGCACGGGAACCACCGCGTTCAACCTCGGGCTCGTGCGATCCAACACCGACAAGTATGTTTCCGGAGCGTTGGGCCCGGTCATCTTCCAACTGCGACCCGACGACTTCTCCTGGGACAGCTCCCCCTACACAGGCATCTGCCAGACCTGCCATACGGCAACGAATTATCACACCAATGACGGCGTCGACCCACACCACAATGAGGCTGCTGACTGCACCACCTGCCACAAGCACGAAGACGGCTTTGCCCCGAGCGGCTGCACGGGGTGCCACAACGAGGCCCAGAATCTCCGCCGCCAGGTCGTCGAGGCCGGAGGCGATTTCGAGATGCCGTCCCACCACGTTCGCGGCAGCGTGCAGGACAGCGACTGCCTCGTCTGTCACTACGTGCGGAATCACGGATCACAGATCGTCAAGCTGCGAGATCCGGACCAGGGCGATGCGCTGGTCCACGAGTACGACGCGGCTGCACCGGAGGTTCTGGAGGGCTTCTGCCTTGGCTGCCACGACAACGACGGAGCCAGCTATCTGGCCGATGGCTTACATCCGTTTGGCGACGGGCTGACGCCCCCGAACGTCGAGGGACTCGCCGGTAGCGAGTGGATCAACGCGGCACACAAGACCGAACCCTTCTCGGACAATGGCAACGCTCCGATCACGTGCATGGGTGACGGTGTGAACACCGGCTGCCACGGCAACGCCCACGGCTCGGACAACGAGAAGATCCTGAGCGCGGATTCAGGTTTGCAGACCATCGAGCAGCTCTGCTTCAACTGCCACACCGACGGCAGGGTGCAGAACTATGCCATCTCCGGATCAGATGTCGCTGATGATATTGAAGAGGCATTCGCGCACTCGGCGATCCACGACTTCGGCGCCAATTTCACCGTAGGCGCGAACACCTACTCGCTGGACTGCACATCCTGCCACAATCCGCACGTGGTGACGGGCCAATACTGGGAGGCGGACATCCACGTCTCGCCGGTCACCTTGCCTGATCTCACAGCCGACCCCGCCACCAACCCCCGCGCCATGGGCACCACGCTGTGGGGCGCTGCCGCGGGCCAGAAGATGGACGACTTTGGCGGTACCTACCGTACGCCAAAGAACGATCTCTTCTCTGGGGCGCAATTGCCGGACTACGCCACCTTCTGCCTGGAGTGCCATGCTCAGCCCGGCAGTGCTCCATTCGGGATCGACTGGATTGGTCGTCCCCACGGCCTACAGTCGGCTAACAGCCCCAACGGCTACGGCGTCTGCCCCAACTGGTATGGCTGCGGCAAAGCGGCAGGCTGGGACGGTGACGACTGTATCAGCGATCAGATCACCTGTTGGCCGACGATAACCAGGGGCAAAGGGGACCAGCTCTTTTCACGCGCGCCCTACGATCACGACGAGCGGGTTGCCGGAGCCAACTTCACGTTGTCTTGCACCGACTGTCATGAGGCCCATGGCTCGTCCGTTTCGTCGATGATTCGAAGCAACCCCAACGGCGGCACGGGAACCGAGATCTGGAATACCATGTGCAACAACTGCCACTACTACTACAGCGACTGGCATGCCGGCATGTCTTGCGGCACCGCCAGTTGCCATGTCAGCAATTCGATCCACCGCATGAGTTCTTACTCCGGTTCGGGCGCGACGAGGTCTTTCGATCGCGACCTCGTTCTTCATTACGCCTTCGAGGGCAACCTGAAGGACTCCGGTAGCTGGCAAATGGACGGCAAGTGGATGGATGACGTCCCTGGGTCCTACGTGGCCGGGCAATTCGGTTCGGCGGCCGTGCTCAGTGGTGGCATGAATGTCCAGGTCGGCACGGAGAATGAGTACTGGTCCACGGACGCGGGTCGCCATGGTACGCACATCTATACGGAGATGAAGTACAACACGACCCTGGAGTCCTGGGTTTATCCGACCGATGATGCCAACAGTGAACACAGCATATTCACCAAGCATGTGGGCCATGCCAATGGTGGTTACACCTTCAGCCTGAGACGGATGGGGGGCACCTATCGAGCTGCCTTCAACCTGCAGGCCGACGACAACGCCGGTGGCCAAGGCGGCGCCAGTGGTATCAGGGGCGCTTACAGCTCTGTAGCCATTCCGCTGAACACCTGGTCACACGTTGCAGTAACGTTTGATACGGCTGGCGCCGACAGGAACGCCAGTGACCCGACCCAGGGCAGAATCAGGATCTATGTCAACGGTGAAGATGTTACCACCAGTGATCCCTCAGGTGACTTCATGCAGCCGGGCGCTGGAGAAACCTCCATCTACGCCTATGTCGAGAACAGCCCCTGGAACGAGAGCATCTGCTATTCCAGCCACTGGTGTACGGGCGAATTCTCAGTCGGAGGATTCCACGGTTGGCAGAACGAGTTCATTGGCCGACTCGATGAGGCCAAGGTATGGAACATGACCCAGGACGCGGCCTATTTCGCACCCATCGATGGGACGGTCGCACCGCTTATCGTATCCGTGGCCATCGACGCCCCGAACCAGCTGCAGGTCTCTTTCAGTGAAGGTGTCGTGGGCTCAGGGGCGTCCGCGGAGCTGATCCCGAGTGATTTTTCGGTTAGCTGCTCCGGCAGGACCATCCAGAGTGTTGTTCACGGAGCGGGCGACTCGACGGCCACCCTGGTGTTGAGCTCCAACCTCACGCCGGGCGACATCGCCTCGTGCACCGTAGCCGCAGCCAGCGGTGCCGTTTTCGATGATTATGCCCTGGCGGCCGGAACCGACCCGGTTTCCCTGTCCGGGAGCCTGTGTCCCACCGTGGCGTCCTTCCAGATGGGCGAGGCTGCCTGCAGTGCAACGGCCCAGGATGATGTCGCATACCTAACGGGAACCGTCAGTGACAGCTGCACCACCTTGCTTGGCGACGGCTATTTCCACGGCGATGGTGACGGCGCCAACAACAACTTCATCGACTATTTCGATGCTGACGCCTGCATGGTCTCCGCCACGGCCCTGACCATCGAGGCACGGATCAAGCCGACAGGAATCGGCACAGCCAACTACATCAGACGAGTAATCTCCAAGGACGCCGATGGCGTCAACTACCAGGTATCCGTCTGGCGGAACACCGGCTGGGCGACGTATAGCCCACCGGACAACGTGGCATCCATCGCCTTCTGGATACCCCCGGTCGATTCTCACGGCGGAAATGGTTGGAAGGTCGTACTAACCGACTACGATACGTGTCCCATCGTGTCCGATCATTGGTATCGAGTGCGAGTTGTTTGGAACAGCGCGAAGATTGGCGGATTCCCCGGAGACATCTTCGTTGATGACCAAGGGACAGACGGCCTCAATACAGGTGAAACGTGGTCTGATTATGTGAATTGTACCGATGCCGACCAGTCTCAAGTGAATCCGGTGACGCAGCTCATCCTCGAAGGAGACCAGATCAAGGCCGGTCAGAACAATATGAGGATCGGGACCAACGTCAACAACAGTACTAGGAACCACTTCGAGGGACTGATTGACTGGATCACGGTTGAAACGGCAGTCGACTACACAGGACTTGACGATACGCCCAATCCACCGCAGCCCTGACGGCCTCAATAGACGCAGTGAGGGGCCCTGAACGGGGCTCGACCGCGCTGTACGTCGGCAAGGTATTTCGGACCAGAGACAGCTCTTACTAAGAGACAATCTTCGGTTTCCTTCTAGGTGGCCTTGCTGGCCAGGTACTCCTTCTTCCTTCGGCGCATCGTACTCCGCTTGATTCTGTCTCGCTCGGTCGGTATCGCACAATGGCGACCGAAGTAGACATCCGATATCGCACCGCTCGGGCTCGGGGTGCTCGGTTTCGGTCCGTCGAGCGCCCAGTCGCTCTTCGATATCTCGCATCAGGCTCCAGAGTGAAGTCAGCATCGCCCTGCACCGGGTCCCTGCAGCGGTTTGACATAACGTCCATGCACGGACGCCGCACCAGAACATCTTGAAACCCCTATGCCCAATCGACTCTCGGAATCGGCTGACCTGCCGTGGAACCGCGGTCGGTGACTGCGACCTCCTGGAGATGGACTACGACGCAGAAGGCAACCGAACTCGCTCGCGGTCCTTCGACGAGTCGTGGACGGAGAATCTCTACGCGGGGGAATGCGCTCGGCCCACTCGGGCTGCAAGACTGTTCTCCTCGTGATGCGTCCGTTCCGCGAGGCCATGTGGCAGGCGCAAGATACATAAGCAGAAGTTTCATAATCGCCAAGAAACGACTCGACGTACTCCGGCACGATGTGTCGCTCGATTCTCGTAACTGGGAAACCGCCGAGTACCCCGCCTAAACATGCCGTGTGGTTTCGAAATGGGCGTGGCGAATTGTCATGGATTGTGACTGCAACGTGTGGCAGATCGCGCCGATTCACTGACAGAGCGCAGAAGTGCGGTCTGCTTATCCTGCATTACCGACCGCTTGGCAGCAGGTTATCGTCGCCTCCTTCAGGACATTCTCCGGTACGAAGATTGCGTGCCTTCATGCCGGACACAGGCGAGTATCGCCTCCCACGACGATATACTCCGACTGCCCGTCGGGCAGAGTGAGGGCTTTCGATGCGGCATCCTTCCGAGATTGAGTTGCGAGTGCGGCGCACGACCACGATGCGCCGAGGGTGTCGCAAGCTGGGATTGTTTCTCGCGGCGGTACTGTTCGCCGCTACTGGCCTCGGATGTCCGCCGGATCCAGATCTCAGTATCGAGAACCACAATCGCATGCCAACGCGTCTCGCCCAGGGCTCGGGCGGACGCTTCTTTGTCACGGATGCAGTCGCGGGCTCAGTCTTCATCTACTCGTCGGACCTCACGCTGCAGAGCGAACTCAAGGACCTCGACCGTCCACTGGCCGTGGCCGTCGACAAATTCGGAAAGCTCTACGTGGGCAGCAACGGCCGCAATAGCGTGGAGGTGTACGACCACGGGCTCCACAAGCTGTGGGACATCGGCCAGGGCCAGATCCAGATGCCGACCGACATCGCGATCGACAATGCCATGAATCTCTACATCGTGGACAGCCTATCCGACACCGTATGGGTGTACCGGCCCAACGGATCGCTGCTGCGGAGCATCGGATCGACTGGAACGGGGGATGGGGAGCTGCGTTTTCCATCGGCGGTGACGGTGGCCTATCCCAGTGCTGCGGGCGAGCTCTTCGTGGCCGATCAGGCCAACAGCCGCGTCCAGGTATTCACGCTCGAGGGTGACTTCCTGCGCGGCTACGGAGAACCGATTGAAGCGTTCAGCCAGGAGTGGGAGGGACGCTTCGTCAACATGCAGAGTCTGGCTGTGGATATCATGGGGCGGCTCCATGTCGCTGACTCGTATCTGAATCGGGTCCAGATCCTCGACCCCAGCAGTGGCGCATTCATCGATTCCTACGGTGAGTTCGGTACCGCCGCTGGCGAGCTCAACGTGCCGCTGGACCTGCACATCACGCAGGCCGGCGAGGCCGTGGTGACCAACTCTGGCAATCACAGGGTCGAAGTGGTCTACGAGGTAACGGAAAGATGAATAACCGAGCTCCTGACCTGCGAGTCATCCTGATCGGTCTCGGCTTGGCGACGGGCTGCCTCGTCATGCTCGCCGGTACGGCGAATGCACTGGGACCTCCCCACAATGCCAGCTTCGGTATCGACTGCGAGGACTGTCATGCCATGCACCAGGGCGGGTTGATGGGCGCCCTGGTGCCCCGCGATCGCGCGCAGGAGGCGCTCTGCAGAAGCTGCCACAATCCGACTGGCATGGCCGCCGCATTCAGCAACGTGGCACTGCACGAGCCCGAGGCGGGTGCACGACTGATCGACTGCGGAGCCTGCCACGATCCCCACGGCCCGCACGAGACCACCGATCCACGCACGGGAACCACCGCGTTCAATCTCGGACTCGTGCGATCCAACACCGACAAGTATGTTCCCGAAGCGTTGGGCCCGGTCATCTTCCAGCTGCGACCCGACGACTTCTCTTGGGACAGCTCACCCTACACAGGCATCTGTCAAAGCTGCCATACGGCAACGAACTACCACACCAATGACGGCGTCGACCCACACCACAATGAGGCTGCGGACTGCACCACCTGCCACAAGCACGAAGACGGCTTTGCCCCGAGCGGCTGCACGGGGTGCCACAGTGAGCCCCAGAATCTCCGCCGCCAGATCGTCGAGGCCGGAGGTGATTTCGAGAGGCCGTCCCACCACGTTCGCGGCAGCGTGGAGGACAGCGACTGCCTCGTCTGTCACTACGTGCGAAACCACGGATCGCAGATCGTCAAGCTGCGAGATCCGGACCAGGGCGATGCGCTGGTGCACGAGTACGACTCGGCTGCACCGGAGGATCTGGAGGGCTTCTGCCTTGGCTGCCACGACAGCGACGGGGCCAGCTATCTGGCCGATGGCGCGCATCCGTTCGGCGACGGGCTGACGCCCCCGAACGTCGAGGGACTCGCCGGCAGCGAGTGGATCAACGCAGCACACAAGACCGAGCCCTTCTCGGGCAATGGCGACGCCCCGATCACCTGCATGGGTGACGGTGTGAATACCGGCTGCCACGGCAACGCCCACGGCTCGGACAACGAGAAGATCCTGAGCGCGGATTCAGGTTTGCAGACCATCGAGCAGCTCTGCTTCAACTGCCATACCGACGGCAGGGTCACGAACGACGCCCTCTCGAGCAACCGGACGGGCGGATACGTCTCAGCGGACGACATCGAGGAAGCCTTCGCCAAGTCGAGGAAGCACGATGTGGGGGGTACCTTCAGCGTCGGCGGCAACACGTACACGCTGCAGTGCACATCCTGCCACAACCCGCACGTGGTCACCGGCAGCTACTGGGATGCGGCACTCGGCGTGTCGCCGGTCACGCGGCCGGATCTCTCGGCGGATCCTGTGACCAACCCGCGTGCGATGGGGTCGACGCTGTGGGGCGCCACTCCCGGCGAGAAGACGGACGACTTTGCGGCGCAGGGCTCGGGCACTGGCGGTTGGTACTTCAGCACCGCACGTGGCGGTACGATCTCGAATGATCAGCCAGCCCGCTATCAGCCGCCCAAGGATGGCACGGGCAACAGCTTCGAGTTCGCTGGCGACATCCTGCCGGATTACACGACGCTATGCCTCGACTGCCATTCGAATAGAGTGAACGCCGCGATACCACCGGTGAACTGGGGTCAGGGGATAGGCTGTACCGACAACAGCGTCGATCCGCCGAATCAGCGAGTCGAGTGTGGCGCGGACCACGGACTCGGGATGGCGGGTAAGCCGGCGTACGTGAGCGACGAGGGAACGGCGGGTTTCTGGGGAAGTAGTGGCAACCCCGACATGATCTTCAACATGAACTACGTGACGCGCGGGCGGCACAACGGACACTTCATGCGCTGGCCGTATGATTCTGCCGAACGAAGTGCCGGCATCAACTTCGTGATGGCCTGCACCGACTGCCACGAGGCCCACGGCTCGGATCGCGGCGGCATGATCCGAGAGCGATTCAACGTGAACGCCAATGGCGATTGCGGATCAGGCGGCGACACCGACCCCAATGGTGAGAACTGCACCGATGGCAGCAACTGGAACTCCTACTGCAACGCCTGCCACTACTACTACGGCGGGCATCACGCGGGGATGAGCTGTGGCAACGCGTCCTGCCACGAGGCCAACTCCATACACAGGATCATCCACGTCACCGGTAGTGGTGCCGGCACGCAACTCATGCTCACCGCAGCGGGCTGGGAGAGCAACTTCCAGCGCCCGGACTTCACACCGGAGATCCAGAGCGTCGCTGGGCACACGGGGAGCAACGAGCTGGTCGTGACCTTTCAGCCGAGCCTGGATGCGTTCGGAATCTACGGCAATGAGGACCTGACCGGAGCGCTCGACGTGGGAGATTTCTGGATCTTCGATACCGACGGCAACAATCCGAAGTCGATCACGTCGGTGAGTCACCTCGCGGGTGAATACAGCGCGACGCTGACTCTGAGCGCGGTCCTGACGGCCGCCGACGTCGGCAGCGACACGCTGGCCGCCCGGGGCATGGAGATCTGGGACTGGTACGCCGGTGGCTACCAGAACGCGGCGACGGGCACCATCCCCGCACAGGCCGTCTCGGCTGGGCCGTGGCCCGTGATCATCGATGGGCCGCCACCGCTCGGAATCCTGAGCGCTGCCTATGGGAGCGGAGAGATCCGCGTCACCATGACTGAGGGCGTGTGGGGGAGCGGTGCAGCGGGCGTGCTGCTACCGGGCGACTTCACGCTGTCGGATTGCGGCGGCAGAACGATCACGGGCGTCACCCACACTCCGGGCGGGGCCTCGGCGATCCTGATGCTGGATTCGGCCTTGGCCCTCTCCGACATCGGTGTATGTACGGCGGCGACGGTGGGCGGTGTGATCTCAGACGGCTACGGGAACTACGCGAACGTGACCGTCGTCGCCCTGTCACTCCCGGCCGAGTGCCCGATCGGAACGGCCAGCTTCCAGCTCAATGAACCGGCCGCGAGCCCGTATACGTTCGACGGTCAGTATCGCTTCCCCGGAATCGTGGGGAACCCGGCGGTGGCACTCCCGGGTGACGGCACGTTCCACGGCGATCCGGACCAGGTCACGTACATCGACTTCACGAGCAACGGCAGCTGCCTGAACGAGGCCGACACCGTCAGCATCGAGCTGCAGTTCAAGACCGGCGATGTCGACCTGGACTACGACGGCCCGGATGACATCACACCGGGCGATCAGGACCCGGCCACGACCGCGACCTTCAGCCGGCTCTTCGAGCGCAAGCGCGCCATCAAGGCCACCATCATGAGGGCCGACTACGGACTCGACAACGTGGATTCGCGCGCCGGCAAGGCGCGCATCCAGGTGAAGTACTTCGTCGATACGGCCTCTCGTCACACCTGCCCGCACCCCTCGTGGCCAGACGACACCTACGTGGGGAACGACGCGCGCTGGCACCAGGTCAACACCGACATCGACAACTACCCGATCGTCTCCGACCACTGGTACAGGGCGCGCGTGGTCTTCAACTCGGCAAAGGCCCACATCCCCGTGGATATCTGGGTGGACGATCTCGGGACGAACGATCCGGTCACCGATCCGGATGTCGGCGAGCTCTGGTCTGGCTTCATCAACACCGCCATGCCCAACGTCGAAGACAGCTCGAGCTGCAAGTGGGGCGCGCTGCCGGGGGATTACATCGCACTCGAAGAGCAGCCCTGGTTCATCGGCGCGACGGAGAACCACAACAGCCTGTTCATCATGAAGGGTCAGATCGACTGGGTGACGTGGAAGGCGGCAGCCGACTACACCGGCGTCGACGATGGTCCGCACACCGGGCCGTAGCGCGCGCCTATACCTGTGATCTCGCTTCTCGACCTCGGGCCGAACTCACGCACCCGGCGCGGTCCGGGGTCTATGAGATCGCTTCTAGCAGCGACACCGCCCGCGATCAGGCTTCCGAGGATCGGGGTCGAGGGCTGGGAATCGGGATCCGTCGCAGCGCGACGATGCCGACCGCGTAAACCAAGAGTGCGATGAAGAGTAGCCAGCGAAAGCCGACGCTCATCGCCAGAATGGTCGCGGAAACCGAGCCCACGACGGAGAAGAAGCCGTTGACCGCCCAGGCCCACGCGACGTACTGCTTCTGATAGGACGTCGTCTGCGAGATCGTCGCCACGCCGATTGGCATGAAGGCACCGAGACACAGCCCGACCGGTGCTAGCATCGCAACCGTCGCCCCGATGCGCTGCGCCAGACCCGCGCTCTCGAGCATCCGCGTGAGGGGCGTCACGCCATACTGGAAGAACACGGTCAGCACGCCGAGGGCCAGCAGAAGACCGAGCAGCGCCTGGCGTTTCGACTCCGAGTAGCGGGCCGACAAGAGGCTGCCAAGCCCCGAGAAGATCAATAGGCTGAAGAGGGTCACCGTCAGCGAATAGCTCGGGTAGCCCAGGAAGAGCGTCAGTTTCTGAATCAGGCAGACCTCGATGAACATGAACCCGAGGCCGAGCGCCGCGAAGTACAGCCCTACGTTGCGCTTGTACGGGATTTCGCTCCAGATATCACGAATCCACACGGTGGGGAGCAGGATGAAGATTGCGGCAAAGCTGGCTGCGAAGACCAGCAGCAGGACGAGCATGCGCTCGCCGATCGCGACCTCGAAGTTCTTGTTGTGAGGGTCCCGTCTCACACTGCCGAAGACTGCGTCCCGAAATCCCGTGAAGTGCCAGAAGAACGGCGAGTCGTCATGAATCGGGCGGACGTTGAAGTCATAGCTCGCGTAGAAGTCGTCGAGCTCCCCGCCGTCGAGGCTGATGATGCGCTGCACGGGGTTGAGTTCTCTCGGAGCCGGCGACGACATCGGGTACCAGAGCTGTGAGTTCTCGATGTTCTGCAGATGGAGTCGCAATCGTTCGACCCGCTCGTCGCTGAACGGCTGCCGGCTCACCAGCGTGGTCGAGCCGGGCAAGAAGGCGGGCGCCGTGCTGACGATGATATGTCGCCCCGGCTCGCTGATCCCGAGCCCCGTGAGCGCCTCGCGAGCCGTGGCCACGTAACGCGGCGTTCGGTTGGGCCGGCTGAGCAAATGGAGCTCGCCGAATTGCGCGCAAAGAACGCCTCCCGGTGTGAGGTGTTCGAGGGCGCTCTCGATCATTTCGACGGTGTAGAGATAGCTCTCGGACAGCACGAAGGCGCCGGAGCTCGCCGCGTTCATCGCGGCGTAGCTGTCCGGGGCGACAAGCCAGATGAGGTCGTAGCGCTCATTGTTTCGCTCGAGGAACGAACGTCCTTCGGCGTTGACGAGCGTCACACGCGGATGATGCGCGACACGGCCGGTGAACTCGGCGAACTGATCCGTCAGCAGCGAGACCGTGAGCGGGTTGAGCTCCACGCCCGTCACTGCTTCGGCCTCGAAGAAGAGCGAAGCCATGAGTTCCTGCCCGCCCGCGGCGCCGATGACGAGAACCCGGGCACCGGGATCGAGGACCTTGAATGGCAGCGATCGGATGTTGTTCGAGAAGCGGCGCAGCTTCTCGGACGTGCCGTCCCAGGCCCGAAGAGACGAGCCAATGTTGCCGTCGTGGTGCAGCGTGTGCATCGACTCGTCGTTCGGAGTCTCGACTACATCGACGCGGAAGACCGCGCTCCAGTCCGAGAAGAGCACGTTCTTGTTGCCGTGCCGTTGGGGGCTCATGGTCTTGTGACGATCGGGAACAGGCTGCGGGATCGAGCTCGGAAACACGGCGAGCACCGCCAGCAGCAAGGCCGAGACCGCTCCCACGGCGACGAGCGGCCGAGAGACGCCACGGGCGCAGTGCACGGCCGCAACCCCGAGGACCGCGCCACCGACGAGCACCGCGCCAGGCGGCGTCACGGTGAGGAAGAGCGGCACGCACAGGCCGCAGCCGATTCCCGCCCCAAGCAGATCAACGAAATAAAGGCGGTTCATGTCCGCTGCTCGACTCCCGAAGATGGAGGCGAGAACGATGCCGACGAGGAGAAAGGGTGAGAAGAGCGAGAAGCAGATCAGAAAGAGCTTCCCCAACTCGCCAGCGCTCGAGGTGAGGTCGCTGACGTTCAGCTGAACGAGTGCGATCACGGCGTAGGTCAGCGGCACGACCACGGCTGCACCGGCGCAGCAGCGCGCGATCAGTCGCTGCGGGCTCTGGTTGCGCAGCGCGGGGTGAACGGCGAGCAGCGCCCCGCCCGTACCGAGCCCGAGCATGGCGATTCCGAGAATCAGATACGTGAAGTAATAGTAGAGCTTGAACGAGAAGATCCGCGTCATTGCGATCTCGAGGACGATGGCGGCGAATGCCACCAGAAACGTCTCGACGAGAAAGCTTGGTCGCGGCTCGTTGGCCGGGCCACGGCCGGCCGGTGATGGGATCAGATCTTCGGAGATGAGCGGGTCCAGGGCCACGTCCTCACGATGGGGACCGGGCGGCCCCTTGGAGCGCCCCATCATATCGGAAACCGCGGCGATACTCCCCTCCCGCCAGGTTCGACCGATTACGGAACGCTCCCTTCCCTCTTCTTCAGGACTGCCCAGGTCACCACCCGCTCCGGGTTCTCCAGGTCGAAACCCAGCCCCGCGAGTCGCTTCTCGAGACCGAGATTCAGCTGCTTCTGCGCCTCCGGTCCGAGATAGCTCACAGCACCCAGATAACGTGGCGAAGCACCGGGTGCGCGGTCGAGGTAGACGATCACCCAGTCGGCGATATCAACGCCGTCGGGGTATAGGAAGACGTCTCTCCCGTCGTGCAGGATGGGCAGGAACTTCTCGACCGTCGACACGACCGAGCCCTCTGGGATCAGAGCCGGGGCCTTCTGCATCTCCCGGGCGAAGTCGTGCATCTGTCCGCCAGGAAGGTACCGCGTGAGCTCTCGAAACGATCGATACCATGCGATCGACTTCAGGTTTCTGCTGTCGAAGCCGAGCCCGCCGACCTCCGTCGGATAGATGCACATCGGGATGAGCATCGTCACGCAAGCGCTCGTGTTGAGAAGACCGATCCACAGCCTCGGTCTCGAGCTCTGACGCAACCTTCGATAAACGTTGGCATATCCGGTCGCCACCGACCACACCAGGAACGGGAAGTATGTCGAGTGGTAGTGCGTTGCGAAGCTCGTCTTCTCTCCACCACCGAGAGTTCCCATGATGTTCGGGAGCATGGTTCCCACGGTAACCAGGTAAGACCTCCAATCGAAAAGCCCCAATAGGCCAAACAGCGCCAGATTCACCATCAAGAACGTGAGGAGCTTGTTCCTGAAAGCCGCGTCGGCGGTCACATTCAGATAGAAGACAGACGGCGCCAGAGAAGAGCTGAACCCCTGATAGTCCTCGTTGTTCAACACGACCTGGATGATGAATACGGACGCGCCCATCAGGACGACAGCCAGCACAGCGTAGAACGGAGTACTGAGCAGATACTTGCGCGGCTGCAGAACCACGTAGGCCACGATGGCCGCTCCGCAGATGGCGCCGGAGCGTTCCGTCAGGATTGCGCACAGACCCGCGGTCAGCAGCAGCTTCGTCTTGTCCGGGTGCTCGCGCGTCAGCTGGTAGATGAAGAGCAGACCGAATATCAGGAAGAACCGGTCCACGTACATCTGCCAGAAGAGTCCAAACGACCAGATCGGATGCGCGGCGACCAGGAGCACCAGGAGCGCAGCGCTGAATCTTGCGACTCGCTTCCCCCGCATGTAGAGGTAGGCGACAAGGGGTACGCCGCAGAAACAGAGCGTCTTCAGCAGCGGGATGAGGATATAGCCTGGAATCAGGAAGGTGAGGGGTGCGATGAGATAGAGCACGAAATAGGCATGCTTCTCGAACTGATTGATCTCCGGTGGATCTGGGCCATCGAGCCTGCCCGAGAGCACGATCTCCGGTTCCTGGTCGATGAAGTCGAAGACCTCGTAGACGCTGGCGTTGATCTGCGAGGTGGGCTTGCCGGTCTGGCGGATATTGGTCAGCAGCTCGTCCAGGAATGCGTTATCCGCGGATCCGTAGTTCCACTCCATGATCTGGATGTAGGAAAGAGGAATCAGCACACAGACGAACAGGAGCAGGGTCAGGTAGGTCTCTCGTCTACTCATGATGTGTCGGCAGCACCCTCTCCATGCAGGGCCCAGAACAATCAAGATACTGCGTCGCGACCCGATTCCAAGGCGAACGCTGCACATTGTTGCACTCGTTCAGATTACTCTTAGTGTAGGCGGGGTGATCCTCCCGAGTGCCGGCTGGCTGCCCCCGACATCGAAGGAATGCAAGGCAGCGCCTCGCCGCATGGATCTCGCCGTCCGCATCCGGTGTCCTCGCCAGAAGGCACCGGGTCTTCCACCCAGCCACATCCCGGCGAGATCAGTCTGGAAAGCTCAGCGATCGTGCTCCTACCACACGCCGCGAACGGCGTGCGCGCAGGGCCGCGTCTGGTGTACTCGACCTGGAGCGCCTCTGGAGCATCTCCCCCGTCAGATTCTGCTTCTCGCTCGGACGCCTGCCGTGCGACAATAGAGCTTGCGCTGCTGCTGAGGACAGGCTGATGCCGAAGACCGCTCTATCTTGGTTCTGTCTCTGTGCCCTCGTGCTGCTGCTGCCGGGAACCGTGCAGGCAGCGAGCACCTTGAATCGCGACCTCGACCCCGTCGTCTTGACCGGATCAAGCCTGACGGCCCTGCTCGGCCTCGCTCCGGGCTCCGTCGTGGCCTTTCGCTACCAAGGGGGGTGGGGCCAGATCCCGGTGCAGATCGATGAACGTGATGAGGTGACTTACGACCAGGTCTACGGGGGCGGATTCCCAGCCGCGAGCATTCTCGTCGCGACCTACACCGACCCGGGTAGCTATGTCGGCGCCGACACGGACCCGCTCTTCGACGCAGACGACGAGCTGGTCTTCATGGCCAGCGATGCGGGTGATCTCGCCCCGGCTGGCTCGAGCTACCCGATCGGTACCGTGCCCGTCGGCGGAGTGGTGCTCGAGATCGACGATCCCCTGGACGGAGGACTTGGCTACGTCTACCTATTCGAGAGCTCGGGCAGCCTCTCTCCCGGCGCTGGCGCCGACTATGTCAGCTACACCTTCGATCTCTTGGCCGGTAGCTATCCCGCAGACTACAACCTGGCGAACGGGCCCAATCCCGAGGACAGCGTCGTCGCCACTGCCCGCTACGTCTCCCACTTCTCCGACCGCTGGATTCACGACGAGATATCGATCACGGCCGGTGGTGCGACAGGGGTCGATATCCTCGATCGCCACCGCAACATCTTCGCACCCGGCGTGTGTTCTCGCAGCGAAGATACGTTCAGCGCTGGCGAGGGAGCCTTCTTCGCCAACATCGACGGGCCCGTGCGCGCGATCCGGTCGTACATGGGTGCCAACAGCGGCCCCTTGACGCAGCGCGTTCATGTCTTCTACGCGGGACGGGAGGACATCACCACGTTCCTCCGCGTGCACGCGATTTCGGGAATCATGGACATGTTCGACTACAGCTCGAATGCGATCGGGATGACCTACTCGAGCAGCACCAGCCCGGGTGGCGTCAGCGTCGACGGCACGCCGGATGTCGTGAGCAGTGCAGTGCCGAGCTGGGAGATGGTAACCGGCGCACAGGGAAGCCTGATCGTCGCTGCCAGCCAGGAGGCCGACTTCAGCCCTTTGTCACCCGTTCACTACTACGAGGATGACGCCTCCCCCAGCTACATCCAATGTACGGGCGACGCCTTCGAGTTCGCCCAGAGTGGCGCCTGGATCAACCACGCCATTCCCAATACCGACCCGCTGCTCGGAACCTTCAATCACCTCGTGACGACTCGTGTGCTGTACTTCGAGGGACCGGGCAAGACAGCGGCTGACGCACTGCAGCGATCTCTTCAGGCGGGAACCTCGCCGACCGTCACCGTGACATCCTTCGCCGTCACACCGGTGCCCGTGCTGTCACCTGGCGTTTGGGTCGGCCTCGCGCTGGCCCTGGCCGGCGCGGGTGCTCCGTCGGTGCGTGGTCGAGCGTAGAAGCGATCTCACAAGCCTCTGCCCCACTCCGCCAGACCATCCCGGCCGGGCTCGAATCCGCCGGCTATCCCTTCCGGCGCTTCTGGATCAGCGCGATGATGGGCGACGGCTCAGCGGGGTGCCACTTCGTCTGCTTGGGGTCGTGGGGCCAGACGAAGGGGAGATGCGCGACGTGACCGGGCTGCTCGGCCCGATCGAAGACCTCAAGGGCCGCGTGCAACACCGCTCGCTGCGTCTCTTCGTCGCCCACGTCGCCGTAGGGTCGCCCGAAGGGGTGCTCGATCGCGGCCACCCGCGGCATCCCCACCGCCCGCTGGTAGACCCAGATCATGTTGAGCGTCACCGTCGGGATACCCGCGGCCTCGATCTTCCGAGCGACCAGTCCCACGGACTGGCAGCACTGTGGTCAGACCGGCGCCAGCAGGGCCAGGTCCACCCCCTCGTTGCGCATCGCCTGGGCGATGGCGGGCGCACTCTCATTCTCGAGCACGCTCGTGTCGTTGCCCTGATAGCCCATGATCGAGTAGTGGGTCTCGGCCATGCCGCCGACCGCGCCCTCGCGAACGAGCTCGCCCAGGCGATCGACGGGAAGCGCGACGTTCAGGTCTCGCAGAATGTAGCCGGTGTCGATGTGCAGGTGGTTCGCCTCGATCGACTCGCTGGTGGCGTCGGCACGCAACGGCCGCCAGCTCGGGTCTCCCCATGTGGGCTTCCTTCGCTCACCCTCCATGTCAAAGGGCG
The DNA here is from genome assembly GCA_029261835.1 of Deltaproteobacteria bacterium. Taxonomy (GTDB): domain Bacteria; phylum Myxococcota_A; class UBA9160; order UBA9160; family UBA4427; genus JAJDAO01. The sequence goes on from JAJDAO010000021.1 coordinate 176,976, forward strand.
CGTCGCCCTTCATCGAGAGGCCCGCAGTCGAGAGCAGCGCGACTTTCGACTCGGAGACCGGCTTGCGCACCGGTGTCCACGGGATGTCATCGTAGGCGGCTTCGTCGGGGATGCTCGCCGAGAGCGCCCGCTGGATAAAGCCACCTGCAAACCGCCAAGGATCGACCTCGCGCACCGCGATCTCCCTTCCATTCCCTGCCCTTCCGGGCGATCGAGCACACCGGCCTCGCCACCCGGGAACCTCGGCGCGCGCGATTCAGTCTACTCTTCGCTGCCCAGGATGGCGAGTGGCGTCGCTCACACTCCGCCCGGCCGACCATTGCAGCTCGCAGCGAGACTCGTGCGCGCTCGAACCCGATTCAGCATCATACGCCCATTCAGCACCCGAATCGGAGCTTCGATCCGTAGATGAACCGCCGATGACGCACGCACATCCCGCCTTCGTAGTCGTATTGGCACTCGCCACGGGCATCCTCGCGCAGTCGATCGCGCGACACCTGCGGCTACCGGGGATCGTGTTGCTTCTGTGCGCAGGCGTCGGGCTGGGCCCCGATGGCCTGAACTGGATCGACCCGCAGGCGCTGGGATCAGGTCTGTTTCCCATCGTGGAGCTGGCAGTCGCCATCATCCTCTTCGAAGGCGGCCTCAATCTCAAGCTCAGTCGCTTACTTCAGGCGGGGAAGACCATCCGGCGGTTGGTCACCGTGGGAGCACTGGTGACGTTCGCCGGGGCGACAGCCGCGGCGCACATACTGCTCGGCTGGGCGCCGATCCAGGCGCTCATGTTCGGCAGTCTCGTCGTCGTGACAGGGCCCACCGTGGTGGGCCCCCTGGTGGATGGCCTGCGTCTTCGTCACCGCGTGGCGACGGTGCTGGAGGCCGAAGGCGTCCTGATCGACCCCATCGGCGTCATCCTCGCCGTCCTCGTCCTCGAGGTCGCTCTGGCTCCGGACGGCGGCCCCCTTACCGAGCAGGCGACCGAGTTGCTGAAGCGCTTTGGGCTCGGTGTGGGGATCGGCGCCGCGAGCGGCGTATTGCTGGCCTACGTGATGCGGATACGCAATCTGGTGCCAGAGGGGCTCGAGAAGATCTTCGTGTTGGCATCGGTGCTGCTGCTCTTCCAGGGGAGCGAGCAGCTCGTCTCCCACAGCGGTGTGCTCGCGGTGACCGTGGCGGGAATCGTGATGGGCAATATGCGCACTCGGGTCGACCGCGACCTGCGGGAGTTCAAGGAAGAGATCACCGTCCTGATGATCGGTCTGATCTTCGTATTGTTGGCCGCCGACGTGCGGCTGAGCGACGTCCAGGCGCTGGGCTGGTCGGGGTTCACGGTGGTGGCGTGCCTGGTGCTGGTCGTGCGGCCGCTAAACGTCTGCCTCGCCACGCTGGGCTCCGACCTCGAGGCGCGCGAGCGCGCGTTCATCAGCTGGATCGCTCCGCGGGGCATCGTGTCCGCCGCCGTGGCTTCGGTCGCCGCGGGGGCATTGAGCGCTTCGGGTGTGGAGGGCGGTGAGGCACTTCGCGCACTCGTCTTCCTCACGATCGCCGTGACGGTGACTCTGGCGGGCGTCACGGCCGCACCGATGGGAACGCTTTTGGGTGTACGAATGCCGGGACGAGAAGCGGTGGCCATCCTGGGGGCGGGTCGACTGGCGATGGTGCTCGCCGAGGAGTTCCGCAGCATCGGCCGCAGCGTGGTCTTCGTCGATTCGAACCCCGACAACTGCCGCCGTGCCGAAGAGGCGGGGCATACCGTCGTCTTGGGCGACGGGGTGCAGGAGCGAACACTGCAGCGGGCGCGCTTCGAATCCGTGCAGACCGCCATTGGCTTCACGCCCAACCAGATTCTCAACAGCGTCTACGCCAGCCGGGCGCGGGAACTCTTCGGTGTCCCCAGCAGCTACGTGGCCGCTGCACGGCCCACGACGGGCCTGGCACCGGAGCTCGTGGAGAGCGACGAGGTGTCGGTGCTCTTCGAGGGTGCGCACGATGTCGATCGCTGGGACGTGCGGTTGCGCCACGGGGACGCGGCCCTCGAGCGTTGGGCCTGGCAGGGCGCGCCAGAGGCGGACGACGACGATGCCGAAAACGGCGCGGCGCCCAGCGCCGGAGAACGCTTCATCATCCTCGCCATCCGCCGCGGCGACTCCGTGGTCCCCATGAGTCACGATCTCGTGCCCACGGACGGCGACGTTGCGGCGGTCGTCGTGAACCTACGCGAACGCGACGAGGCCACCCAGAATCTGGAGACCATGGGCTGGCGTCGCGTGGAGCCGACCTGAGGTGTCGGTGCATGTATCCACCCGATCTCGCTGCCCATGAGCCTCAATAGACCGAGAGGGCGAAGCGCTTGCTACCATACTGCCCCGACTGTCTATCTGTGAGGGCTCGTGCGAGGAGCAAGAGAGCGAACTCTGGATGCCGCGGAGGCGCGGCTGTGAGCGACCGGCACTACGACTTTGTAATCGTCGGTGGTGGGTCTGCCGGCTGTGCGCTCGCCAACCGCCTCAGCGCCGATCCCGGGCGGCGCGTGCTGGTGCTCGAGGCAGGCAGGCCGGACGCATGGTGGGACGTCTTGATCCACATGCCGGCCGCCCTCGCCTTGCCTCTGGGCAGCCGCTTCTACGACTGGGGCTACCGCTCGGAGCCCGAACCGCATATGGCTGGGCGCGAGATCTACCACGCGCGCGGCAAGCTGCTCGGCGGATCGAGCAGCATCAACGGCATGATCTTCCAACGCGGCAACGCGGCAGACTACGACGGCTGGGCGCGCCGACCCGGCTTGGAGCGGTGGAGCTACGCGCACTGCCTGCCCTACTTCAAGCGCATGGAATCGGCGGCGGACGGCGACGACGCCTACCGCGGTCGCGAAGGGCCGATCGCGATCGAGCGTGGCCGCGCGCGGGGGCCGTTGTTCGATGCCTTCTTCGAGGCGGCCCGACAAGCGGGCCACGCTCTCACCGACGACGTGAACGGCAGTCGGCAGGAGGGCTTCGGCCGCTTCGATCGAAACATTCGGAATGGCCGGCGCTGGAGCGCCGCGCGGGCCTACCTCCACCCCGTGAAGAGCCGCCCGAATCTCGCTGTGAAGTTCCGCGCGCTGGCGACGCGCATCCGGTTCGAGGGAAGACGCGCCGTCGGCGTCGAGTACACAGTTGGTCGACGCAGCGAGCATGTGCGCGCTGGCGAGGTGATCTGCTGCGGCGGTGCAATCAACTCGCCGCAGCTCCTGCAGCTGTCGGGCGTGGGGCCCGCAGCACTCCTGCGCGAATTCGGCGTCGAGGTCGTGCATGATCTCCCCGGCGTTGGCGAGGATCTGCAGGATCACCTCGAGGTCTACGTGCAGCACCGCTGCACGAAGCCCGTCTCGATGGCGCCCAACATCAGATGGCGCTGGCGTCCCTGGATCGGACTCCAGTGGCTCGCGGGCACCGGGCCGGGCATGACGAACCACTTCGAGGCCGGCGGCTTCGTGCGCAGCAACGCGGATGTTGCCTATCCCAACCTCATGATCCACTTCCTGCCACTCGCGATCCGGTACGACGGAACGACGGCGACCCGCGACCACGGCTACCAGGTGCACATCGGACCGATGCTGTCGGACGCGCGTGGCACGCTTCGCATCCGGTCGGGGGATCCGAGAGATCCGCCGCGCCTGCGCTTCAACTATCTCTCGACTGAGCGGGACCGGCGCGAGTGGACCGAGGCCGTCGAGTGTGCACGCGACCTCCTCGGTCAGCCCGCCTTCCGAGAGTTCGACGGCGGCGAGCTCGCGCCCGGCCCGGAGGTCTCGACGAAGAAGCAGGTGCTGGACTGGGTGGCGCGCGAAGGCGAGACCGCGCTGCATCCCTCTTGCACGTGCCGCATGGGATCGGACCCGCACGCAGTCGTCGATCCGGAGTCGCTCCGGGTTCACGGAGTCGACGGCCTACGCGTCGTGGATGCCTCCGTGATGCCCAGCATCACGAATGCCAATATCTACGCGCCGGTGATGATGATCGCGGAGAAGGCCGCGGACGCGATCCTGGGACTCGCTCCTCTTCCGCCCGAGCCGTCCGTCGCTGCCGCCGCAGGAAAAGGCGGCGCTGATCTCTCTCGGCGGGTACCCTGACTCACCCCGAGCCGATCCCGGCCATGCCTATTCGGAGCCCTATGACGACCGAATCCCCCGCCCCGTCGAGCAACGGCAAGCCCCCGCCCCGCTGGGTCATCAAGATCATGACCCGCCTCCACGTATTGCTCCACCGGCTGACCGGCGGTGGCGTCAACACGTTGGGCAAGGACGATGTCTGCTTCGTCACAATGACGGGAGCAAAGAGCGGCCGGACGCTGACGATTCCGCTCATGTACGTGCCGCACGCGGGAGGCGTACTCCTCGTCGCCTCGCAGGGTGGCGCACCCAAGAACCCCGTCTGGTACAACAACCTGGTGAAGCACCCGGACATCGAGGTGGAGCACCGCGGCACGCGGCTGAAGCTGCATGCGCGGCTCACGGAGCCCGCCGAGAAGGCAGCGCTCTGGCCGATCTGCGACCAATACTACGCGCCCTTCGCGGAGTACCGCACGCGAACGACACGCGACATCCCGATCTTCGCGTGCGAGCCGCGCTGACGCGCACGAACTCGACAAGAGAGCGACGCGCGACGAGCGGTACGCGTCAGCGCAGCGCCGCGCTCGAGCCGACTGGCGAGGCTGACCGATAGCGCTCGTAGGTCTCGCGGACCCACGTGGCGCCCGGGTGGTCGGCCCAGCGCGCGATCCAGGCGCGGATCGACTCGGGCTTCGGATCGGGCTTGCGCATGTCGGGGTGCTGAACGTCGACTCCCGGCGCCAGCAGCGCCGCTGCGGTCAGGTCCGCGACCGAGAAGTGATCTCCCACCAGGTGGCCCGAGGGTCCGGCGTGCTCGGCCACGAAGTCGAACCCCCGGCGGGTCGCCTCGAAGGCCTCGCTCACGTGGGGCTCCTCGATCTGCATGGAACGCTTCATCACCCCCTTCACCAGTGGGAGGGTCGCCTGGTAGAGGCGGCGCACCGGCGCGCTCTTGTGGCTAGCAAAGATGGCGCAGAGGTAGGCCGGCTCGTGCAGCGTCAGCGAGAAGAGCGCGCGTCGGATCTTCGGGCCGATCTCGTCGTCGAAGAACTTCTGGATCTCGAGGGCCCGGGTGCGCTCATCCGGATCGACGGGGTAGAGCGGGGGCTGTGGGTAGCGGCGCTCCAGCTCGTCGAGGATCCGGTCCGAGCCGGCGATCGGGGTTCCGTCGACGATCAGGACCGGCACCATGGTCTGGCCCGTGAGCTTCTTCACTGTGCGCGCATGGGGGCCGGGCAGCAGTGGCCTACGGCGGTGGAGGAGACCCTTCCAATCGAGGGCCCAGCGGGCCTTCTCGTTGAAGTGACTGCGCATGAACATGACGAGCTCGAGGTCGGTCGTTTGGGCCACGGGACGGCTCCTCGATCTGTTGGTGATCTGTTGGTGATCCTCTGGCGATCTATTGGAACCGCGGCTCTCAGGTCAGGGTCACTTCCTCGAAGCGCAGGATGGAGCTGCCGAGCTGGATCTCGTCACCGGTCCGAAGCAGCTGGCCGTCCGCGGGGCAATCATTCACACGGGTTCCGTGCACGCTGCTGAGATCCTCCACCAGGTAGGTATCGTCGACGCGCCTCAGGCGGGCGTGCTGCTTGGAGATGCCGGGCTCTCGCAGGTCGACGGCACAGCCCTCCGCTCGACCGATCACAGCCTCGTCGGCTCGAAGTGGAAAGAAGAGACCCTTGAGAGGTCCCTGGACCACGTGCAGCCGAAATCGGTAATCCTCTTTCCAGTGCGATGGGGCCGGCTCCGCCTGGCTCGGCCTCAGAGTCCGAATCGGAAACGGGACCGAGATCCCGTGGCGTTTGAGGGCGTAGAAGATCTCGAGCCTGACGTTGCTGGCCAGCAGGTATTCCAGATCCGGACTGTCGATCCAGAAGCCGAGTTCGTACGTGATGCTCGAATCGGCAAAGTCGACGATAAAGACTTCCGGTCCCGGCGTTTCCAGCACGCCCTCCACATGTCGCGTCGCATCGCACAGCGCCTGCTTGGCCAAGCTCGGCAATGTTTCGTACGGAAGGCCGAGCCGAATCCGTTCCCGGTGGAGCGTCGTCGGACAGTTGTGGTTGGTGAGCTCGAGGTTGGCGATCGCCTTGTTGGGTATGATCACGTAGTCGTTGTCACGTGTGCAGATCTTCGTGGTCCGCCACGTGATCTCGACCACTCTCCCCACGATCTCTCCGGCTTCGATCCAGTCATCGATCACGAAGGGCCGCTCGATGGTGATCACGACCCCGGAGAGGAAGTTGCTCAGGATATCCTGCAACGCGAAGCCCAGGACCATCGAGAGCACACCCGACGTGACGAGAACCGGTGTGAGCGAGAAATCCCTGTTCAAGAGCTTGATGCACAGGAACAGGATCACGAGATACGAGAAGCCCAGCGCCACGCGCCGGAGCAAAGGCGGGTACTTCGCCTCTCGGCGCTGGCTGAAATCCTTCAGGAGATAGAAGCTGACCCCGAGCTGAATCAAACCCGAGACTCCGGCCGCCAGCGCGACCGCGATCGCGTAGCGCCGGGCCGGATCGGCCTCCGAGCCGAAGAACAGCACCAAGCAGGCTGCGGCCGACGCGAACACGTAGGGAATCCATACCAGTCTGCGCATGGCATGTCGGCGAAGAACGATCCAGCCCAAGAGAAGCAACAAGACGAAGCTTCCGAGACTCAGCAGCGATGGTCTCGAGAGTTCCCACAGGTCCATGGTTACCTCCGTGGCGCGTCTCAGTGCAGCTGTCGGAGGCGTTCACGCACCTCTTCGGCGTGGGGTGAACCCGGTCGACTTGCAAGGAGTGCCTGGTATAGCTCGATGGCCCGCTCACGGTCCTCGATCTCGCGATCCGCGATCGCGGCTGCCTGGTAGAGCGCGTCGTGCGTCGTGCGTGGATAGCGTCGGTCCAGCTCCTGGTAGAGTCCGACAGCACGCGCGTAGTCCCGAACGCTGCGTTCCCCGCTGAAGAGTCGAGCGAGCTGCCAGTAGGCATCCTCGCACACCGGGTTGCGAGGGAACTCGTCGATGACGCGCTGGTAGAGACCGGCCACGAGCTGGTAGTAGGCTTGGTCGTCGGTTCTCCATGGCACCGAGATCTTCTCGTGCAGCAGTCGGGCAGCCCGGAAGAGAGCGTCGGGTAGGAAGGGGCTCGAGGGGTACTCGGTGTAGAGACGTCGATAGTAGGCGACCGCGTCCTCGAAATCGTCTCTTCCGCCGCTACTCGCTTCGCGGTAGTAGCCCGACCAGAAGAGCGCTTCAGCCAGCTTTCCAGCTCGCGCCTCGAGTGACTCTGCTTCTTTCGCGAACTTCACATAGGCCGTGGCGGCGGCTTCGGTGTTGGCATTTGCTCGATGAAACTCGGCGATCCTCCACTGCGCATCCAGGGCGTCCCGAGCATCTCCGCGCCGCTGTGCCGAGTCGCGCTCCTCGCGCAGAGCCGCCAGCGGCTCATCCGCGACCGGAGGACGGGCAGCCACGGGGAAACCGGGGGAGTACGGAGTGAGCGGGCCACGGAACAGGGTCCAGATGAGAGCCAGACCGAGCAAAGCCAGCAGAGCGAGCACGAGCGCGCCCGCTCGCTGCGCCGTGTCGGAGGCGGGCTGCCAGCTCTGGACGCCCGTCCGCCAGGCCCGCCAGTCCGCTCTCGGCCGGGGCAACCGGGATACTCTCTCGCGAACCGTCGAGACGTAGGCTCGCACGGAGAAGGGCTCGATCTGTCGCAGCCAAATACGCGCGAAGCGAATTCGGCGGCCGAGTCCGAGCGCTCGCAGCCACAGTCCGGTGGTGGCCTTGCCCGAGATCCTCCGCACGCTCGCGGCCATCCGGGCCAGTGTGTCGCGATACTGTGCGTTGAGAAGAGTGACGCGATCCAGGTCCGCGAGCAGCTCTCGAAAGGAAGCGTAGCGGTCTGCGGGGCTCTGCTGCAGGCAGCGCATCACGATGCCCGAGAGCAGGGGCGGCGTGTCATCGCGCAACCGCTCCGGCCGTTTGAAGTGCCCGATCGGCAGTTGACCCGTGAGCATTTCGTAGAGAACGACGCCGAAGGAGAATTGGTCGGCACGGGCGTCGACACCGCGCGCATCCAGACGCTGCTCGGGAGCCATGTAGTCGTAGGTTCCCATGCCCACATTCGTCAGCGTCAGCGTCTTGCCCCGAAGAAGGGCCTCCGTGAACTGCGCAATCCCGAAATCGGCCAGCTTCACCACGCCCGAATCGCTCGAGATGAGGACGTTTCCGGGCTTCACATCCCGGTGCACGACTCCTTTCGAGTGGGCGTAAGCGAGCGCACTCGCAACTTGCCCGGCAATGTCGACGCCTTCGTGGACCGCCAGGCTGCGATCTCGCAGCAGGTCTTCCAGACTGCATCCCCGGACGTACTCCATGACGATGTAGTACCGGCCGTTGTCGACCCCGCGATCGATGATCTGGGTGATTCCGGGGTGGGTGAGCTGCGTGGCCAGCGTCGACTCTCGCTCGAAGCGCTCGATCGCGTCGCTGCTGCGCGAATACTCTGGGGCCAGGGCCTTGATGGCGACTTCGCGGTCGAGCGACGGCTGGCGGGCCCGGTAGACCACCGCCATACCGCCCGACCCGAGCTCACCTTTGATCTCGTAGGGGCCGATTCTCTCGGGGAGGTTGGGCTGGTTCTCACTCATCGGCTCGGCCTGGCCCGGAGAATGCTCAGGCCGGAGGCTCACATGATAACAGCACGCCTCGAGGCCGGGCAATCGGCAGGCATGGCTTCGGCGCCTCCAGCAAGAACGCGGCCGAAGAGTGTCGCACCGGGGATGGGGCCCTCCACCTCATAGGGCCCCTCGCATGGAGCGAGCCGATGGAGGCCGAGGCGGGGCGCCGTCAGCGGGTGGCGACGAAGAATCCGCCGAGGCCCAAGATGTCGCGGGACGCGTCCACACCGAAGCCCCGCTCGATCAGGGCGCCGCGAAACTCGTCGTGGCTGAATTGGCCCGCTTGCGGATGCACGAGGAACCGCTCGACCAGCGAGCAGGCGGTGAAGCCAGCGAATATCTCCTCCGCGTAGAGGCGCCCCCCCGGTTTGAGAACACGGCGGATCTCGGACAGTGCGTCACGCCAGCGCTCCACGTGGTGGAGGATCCCAAAATCGAAGGCGGCGTCGTAGCACTCGTCTGGCGCATCGATCCGGCAGGCGTCGCCCACCCTCACACGCACGGCATCCCCCCGACTGCGCAATCGCTGGCGAGCCAGCTCGACCATCGAGGGATCGAGATCGAACGCGTCGACGGAATCGACGCCAAAGCACTCGAGGATGAGCTCGCTCCCCACGCCACGACCACAGCCCACTTCGAGGGCGCGGCCCCCGTCCATTGCACCCCCCATGCGCAGCAGCCGCGGCACCTCCAGGTAGCGCTGCGCGGCGGCGCGCATAGGATTATTCATCAGCAGCCACTCGAGTCGATTCAACAACATGGGCTCCCTCCTCTCGATGCGCCGCCCGTCACCAGACGAGATAACGCGGCGTGCTCGCCCGATAGCTACGGTATGCGTCACCATGGCGATCCTCGAGGAATGCCTCCTCTCGGCGGATCTGCAGATGAATGAGGATGACGGCCAGCAGGGCGAAGAGACCAAATAGCAGGCGTCCACTGACCAGGAAGTTGCCCAGCGCGTAGGCATCCATGAAGAGAAAGATCGGGTTGCGCGTGCGGGCGAAGACACCGCCCTTCACCAGAGCACCGGGCGTCTTCTGATCGATGCCGACGCGCCAGGAGTCCCCGAACGAGAAGAGCGCGGCCGCAAAGAGCGCGAGACCCGAGACAATCAGCGCGCTGCCTACGAGATCCGCCGGCGCGCTGTCGAGCACGACGACATTGAGCGGCTCCGGAAAGATGTGCCACGGCAGTGGCCACGCGAATGCGAGAATCTCGTAGCACCAGAGGGGAAGCGAGATGACCAGGCAGCCCTCGATGAGGGCCTCGCCGAGGGGCTTGCCGCGAGACAGCCGGATCGGGTTGATGCCGCGGACCACCCGCAGAAAGACGCTGCGTCCCAGAAAGAGCAGCAGAAAGGCCGCCAGGCCGACGAGCTGGATGTGGTCGAAGATCCGTTCCATTGCATTAGAATGTGAGGGATTGCTCAGCTTGTCACCTCGCATTCCGGAGGCGCAGCCATGGCGAGAGGTGCCGCTCTAAGTCCCCGAAAAAAGCCGCGCCAGGAGCGCTCGCGGCAGACGGTGGCGGCCATTCTGGGCGCCGCGGCTCAGGTTCTCGAGCGCTGCGGCTACGCGGGCGCCACCACCGACGCCATCGCACAGCGGGCCGGCGTCTCCGTCGGGTCGGTCTACCAGTACTTCCCGAACAAGGACGCGATCCTGGTGGCGTTGGTGGAGCGGCACATGGACGAGGGCTCCCGACTGCTGGCGGGGATGCTCGCCGAGGTGCGCGGCAAGCCCGTGGACCTCGAGGCGCTGATCCGCCGCTTCGTCGACGCGATGATGGCGCTGCACCGCAACGATCCGAAGCTGCACCGCGTGCTCTTCGAGGAGGCGCCGCTGCCCGCCAGCCTGCGCCGACGACTGCAGCGCTACGAGGACGAATTCGCTGAGTCGGTGGCTTCACTGCTGGCGGAGCTGCCCGGGCTGCGCATGGAGAGCCCCACGCTCGCGGCGCACATCGTGGTGCGCAGCATCGAGGGCCTGATCCACAGCTTCGTACTGCACCCGCCGCCCGACATCGAGCCGGAAACATTCTGCCAGGAGGTGGTGGCGCTGCTCGTCGGATACCTGCGCTGAGGGCCGCCGCCCCGGTTTGGGGGCCGCGTGCCACGCGAGCTTCCGCGTAGCATCGAACCGCTCGGCTTTGCTCGAGCGAGGTGGTAATCTGCGGAACCACCGCTTTGGCACGGGAGGGCATCGGTGGCTCGGCGGACCCGGGACATGGGCACGGAGGGCGGCGAAGCCGCCGAAGAGGCCGAGTGGGTCGCAGCGCTGCGAAGCGGTGACGAGGCGAGCTACGTCGCGCTCATGCAGCGCTTCGGCCCGCGGCTTCTCTCGCTGGCGCGGAGCATCCTCGGTAACGAGGCCGAAGCGCAGGACTGTGTGCAGGAAGCCTTCATCCAGGCGTTCAAGAAGGTGGGCGGCTTCGAGGGCCGCTCCCCACTGTGGCCCTGGGTGCGGCGGATCGCCGTGAACGCCTGCCTCGGGCGCATCCGGGCGCGTCACCGGCAGGCGGAGGCGACGCTCGAGGCCTGGCAACCCGAGTTCGACGCCGACGGCTGTCGCTTGGGGCTCGAACCGCGCCAGCTGCCCGCAGCCGACGAGCTGCTGGCGAGCGACCGCGTGCGGGCGGCTGTACGCGCCGCCGTGCGGGCGCTGCCCGAGATCCACCGCACCGTGCTCATCCTTCGCGACTTCGAGGAGCTGTCCACCGGCGAGGTTGCGGAGCTCCTCGGACTCGAGCCTGGGGCTATCCGCGTGCGGCTCCACAGGGCGCGTGCGGCTCTCAAGAAGCAGCTCGAGCCGGCCTTCGGCGGGAAGGGGATGTGATGGCGTCCGCAGATCGTTCGCTGGGACCGATGATCACCTGTCGCGAGTTCGAGGACTTTCTCGGTGACTACCTCGAGGGCCGCCTAGCATGGGGAGCCCGCTGGCGGTTTCGCCTCCATATGTGGATGTGCCCCGAGTGCCGTCGCTACCTGCGCTCGTTCCGCCGCAGCCTCGAGCTGGGGCGCCGCGTGTTCGCCGAGCCGGACGAGTCCGTCCCGTCGGAGGTGCCGCCCGAGCTGCTGCGGGCCGTTCTGGCGGCGGTGCGAACCCCAGACGACGGAGACACGTAGCCCGAGTCGGGACCAGGACGGATCAAGAAACAGGTAACACCGGAGGCGGCTGAAGCATCAGAGAGAGACACTCGTGCCCAGAGGTCGCTCCCGATGAACAAGGTTCGCGTCGCCACCTTCGAAGATCTCGACCCCTCCCGTCCCGCCTACGCGCTGGTGGCGAACGTGGATCTCGTGATCGTTCGCTGGCCAGATCGGGAGGAGGTCTCCGTTCTCTACGGCCGCTGCCTCCACCGCGGTGCTCTGCTGTCCGACGGAGCCATTCGCGGCGAAGACCTGATCTGCGGCATGCACGAGTGGGATTACCGCTTCCGCACGGGCGTATCGGCCTACACGAACGAGGACCGGCTCGAGAAATTCACGCACTGGATCGAGGACGGTGGCGTCTGGGTCGACGCCGACGAAATCCGCGAGTGGGAACGTGCTCATCCGCAGCCCTTCGATCGCAGCGCCTACCAGGGCGTCCACGCCGACCCACACGGCACACCGGACGAGCCCTATAACCAGTGGCTCCACGAGATGGCCGAGCACGGCCTCGAGCGCGTCGGACACCACGGGCAGCTGAGTGCCATGGGGGTTCCCCGCGGCGAACTGCCGATGTGGGAGGACGTCCAGCTTCTCACGGCCCAGCTCGACCGCGTACCTCTGCTCGATGACGAAGCGGTCGGAACCGAACTCGTGATCGGTCCATCCGCAAAGCGACCTCTGCGCCTCGAGATCCCCCTGTTCGTATCCGACATGAGCTTCGGAGCGCTCTCCGCGGAGGCGAAAGTCGCGCTCGCAAAGGGCGCCGAGGCGGCCGGGACGGGCATCTGCAGTGGCGAGGGGGGCATGCTGCCCGAGGAGCAGGCTGCCAACTCGCGCTATCTCTACGAGTTGGCCTCCGCGCGCTTCGGCTTCTCGATGGATAAGCTCTCGCAGGTCCAGGCCTTCCACTTCAAGTGTGGCCAGGGCGCCAAGACGGGGACGGGCGGTCACCTGCCCGGACACAAGGTCAAGGGCAAGATCGCCGATGTCCGCGGGCTCCCGGAAGGAAGCGCGGCGATCTCGCCCTCACGCTTCCCCGACTGGGAGCACGTCGACGACTACCGCCGCTTCGCCGACGAGGTACGCGAGGCCACGGGCGGCATCCCGATCGGCTTCAAACTCTCGGCGCAGCACGTGGAGCGCGACATCGACGCCGCGCTCGCAGCGGGCGCCGACTACGTGATCCTCGACGGCCGAGGGGGCGGCACGGGCGCGGCCCCGCTCATCTTCCGCAACAACATCAGCGTTCCGACGCTGCCAGCGCTCGCGCGCGCTCGGCGTCACCTCGATCAGCAGGGGCGGCGCGAGGTTACGCTCATCGTGACCGGTGGCCTGCGCGTGCCCGCAGACTTCGTGAAGGCGCTGGCGCTCGGGGCCGACGGCATCGCGCTGTCGAACTCGGCGCTGCAGGCGATCGGCTGCCTCGGAATGCGAGCCTGCCACACCAACAACTGTCCGGTCGGCATCGCGACGCAGAAACCGGAGCTCCGAGCGCGGCTCGAGGTCGAGCTCGCGGCCAAGCGGCTCGAACGCTTCTTTGTGTCGGCCGTCGAGCTGATGTGCGTGATGGCGCGCGCTTGCGGCCACCGCCGCCTGCGCGACTTCTGCCCCGACGACTTGGTGACCTGGAAGCACCAGATGCACCGATTGACGGGCATTTCGTACGGAGGGGTCTTGCCGTGACAGACTTCGATTGGAACTCGCTGGGCCAGCTCGCACCGGATGGCCTCGCCGAGCCCCGTCTCGTGCTGCACCACGCGAGCCAGCTCGCCGCGGCTGCGGGCGCGTCCCTGCTGCCGCCGCGACCCGACGACAGCCACCCGAACCTGGGCTGGGAGCCGGGCGCGGAAGCGCTGGTCGGCCATCCCATCGAGGCCGCGGGGTCTGTGCGCGTGGCGATCCGGCCGCGGGATCTCTCACTGCTGCTGCTCGACGCCGCCGGGAACGTGCTCGAGACCGTCGCGCTGCCAGGGCGGACACCTGCGGAGTCGTTGCGGGAACTGCAAATCGCGATCGGGCTCGCCGCCGGGCGCACCATCACGACGCCGCTCACTTGCCCGGACTACGAACTCCCCCACCACGCGGTGGCGGACGGCGCGAGCTTTCCCGCGTCGTCGCAGATGCAAGCGGCCTGGAGCGAGCTCGGGGCGTGGTTCGGCGGCGCCCATGCGGCGCTCGATGCCGTGCGGGCACACGAGCCCGGCGCGTCCGACGTGCGCTGCTGGCCACATCACTTCGACATCGCGACGCTCATCGTGCATGCCACGGGCGAGGGTGGGAGCCCGACGCAGACAATCGGTGTGGGCATGAGCCCGGGCGACGAGAGCTACGCAGAGCCCTACTGGTACGTTTCACCGTGGCCGTATCCCGAGACGGGGGAGCTGCCGCCGCTCGAGGGCGGCGCACACTGGCACCGCGAGGGCTTTACCGCGGCCATCCTGCCGGGCTCTCGGCTACTCGCCGCCACGCATCGGGCCGGCGCGCTCGAGGCGTACCTCACCTCCGCTGTCACAGCCTGCCACCGAATTCACGGCGACTAGCCCGGATTATTCATGAAGGTTCGTAGCGAGGCCGTGCAGATGACGTTCTGGGGCGAGAAATCGGCGTTTGGCCACGGAGGCGTACTTGCAGTACGTCGAGTAGCCAAGCTCCGATTTCTCGTTCCAGAACGAGCAGATGTGCGGCCGCAGTCGGAGCTTCATGAATAATCCGGGCTAACACGCTGCGCGGCAGAACCCGCGCTCCGCGGGCAGCCGATTCGGAGAATCGGCCCAGAGTGCGAGTCAGAGCAACGAAGAAGGGGAGAGCGATGGCGACTGGAGAGGCAGAGGCGGGCGAGACGCGACGCACGTGGCACAAGGCGCTCGATCTCAACGAGCTGCCGGAAGGCCGAGTCAAGACGGTCGTACTCGGCCTCGAGTCCGTCTGCATGACGCGTTTCCAGGGCGAGTACGCAGCGCTCAGCAACCACTGTCCACATCAGGGGGGCCCCCTCGGCGAGGGCTCGATCGAGGGCGGCTTCCTGCGCTGCCCGTGGCACGGCTGGGACTACGACCCACGGACGGGGTCGCCCCCCGAAGGCTACGGCGACTGTGTGCCCACCTATCCGGTCGAAGTTCGCGACGACGGTGTGTACGTCGCAATCGAGGAGGAGGCACTGCACGTCCGCACCGCAACGGATGTCATCGCTGAGACTCTCACGGCTTGGGGTGTACGTGCCTGCTTTGGCATGGTCGGCCACTCGAATCTCGGACTCGCCGACGCCCTGCGACGTCAGGTGGAGGCCGGGCACCTGCGCTACTTCGGCATTCGCCACGAGGGCGCCGCCTCTTTGGCGTGCTCGGCGTACGGGAAGCTCACGGGGCGCCCCGCCGCGTGCCTCAGCATCGCGGGGCCGGGCGCGACGAACCTCCTGACGGGTCTATGGGACGCCAATGTAGACCGCTCACCGCTGCTCGCGCTGACCGGACAGGTGGATACGCAGGTCCTCGGGCCCGGCGCGTTCCAGGAGATCGATCTGCCGGCGGCTTTCGGCAAAGTTGCGCAGTGGAGCCAACCGGTGCTGCACGGAAGCCGGTACGCGGAGCTGGCGAACCTGGCCTGTAAGAGCGCGATCCTCAATCGCGGCGTGTCGCATCTGTTCTTTCCCGACGAAGTGCAGACCCTGCCGGCCCCCGACACGCCGGCAGGGGGACCCGACGGCCGACTCCCTTCGCGCGCCATCGCCCCGCCTGCGGATGCTCTCGACGCTGCCGTGGCACGCCTCAAGGCTGCGAAGCGCCCGGTCATCATCGTGGGGCACGGAGCACGCTTCGACATGCCGGCCATCCTGGAGCTGGCACAGCTCCTCCGGTGTCCGGTCGTCACTACCTTCAAGGGCAAGGGGCTCGTGGCCGACGACCATCCCCTTGGCTGCGGCGTCCTGGGCCGTAGTGGTACGCCCATCGCCAGCTGGTTCATGAACGAGTCCGACGTGCTGCTGGTGCTCGGCGCCAGCTTCAGCAATCACACGGGCATCACGCCCAAGAAACCCATCATCCAGGTCGACTTCGACGCAATGACGCTGGGCAAGTTTCACGCCGTCGACGTCCCGGTGTGGGGGGAGATCGCGGCCACGGTGTCACCGCTGCGGGAGCGACTCTCGGGCGCCGTGTCCGCGATCGACCAGCGGCCGGAGATCGCCGAGCGCTGGGCGCTGTGGCGCGCCGAGAAGGCGAGCCGCGAAGCGGACGATCGCGGGAATGGCGTGTGCTCGGCCGCAATCTTCGCCTCCCTTGGCCGTCGGGCCCCCGAGAATGCGATTCTCGCCGTCGACGTCGGCAACAACACCTACTCCTTCGGTCGCTACTTCGAGTGCCGGCGTCACTCGGTTCTGATGTCCGGCTACCTGGGCTCGATCGGGTTCGCGCTGCCCGCCGCCATGGGCGCTTGGGCGGCCACTCAGGAGGACGACCCTCGCTTTCGAGGGCGATGCGTCCTTTCCATCTCGGGCGACGGCGGCTTTGGACAGTACATGGGCGAGCTCCTCACCGCGGTGAAGTACGACATGGACATCACGCATGTGCTGCTGCGCAATGACCAGCTCGGCAAGATCACCAAGGAGCAGCGGGCCGGGGGCTGGCCGGCGTGGCAGACCACGCTTCACAATCCGCGCTTCGCAGAGTACGCGAAGCTGTGCGGGGCGCTCGGGCTCGAAGTGCACGCCAAGGAGGAGCTCGATGAGGTCTTCGAGCGCGCGATCGCACACCGCGGCCCCAGCCTAGTCGAGATCCTGGCGGATCCGGAACTCATCTGAGGCCAGGAGAAGACGATGGAGTCGCTGGGCGAGTGGGTTCTCCCGATGAGTTTCCTTCCGGGCGTGGGACTCCTGATCCTCTCCACTTCGACCCGCTACATGAACCTGAGCGACCGGCTGCGCGACGTGCGGAGCGTGCCGACCGGCAGCGCCGCATCGCGCGAGCTGCGCTGCATGTGGCTCTTCCGTAACGCGCTGGTGGGCCTCTACCTGGCCGTCGCGTGCTTCTCGCTAGCGACACTGGCGAGCGGGCTGGTCAGCGCGGCGGCGATGTCGGCCACGGTCGTACTGCGGGCCCTCACGACGCTGGGCGTGCTGGCCGTGGTCTACGCCGCGGGTCAGCTGCTGTGGGAGTCGATCCTCACGCTCCGACTCGTGGAAAACTGCGACCGGGAGGAGTGATGCACGAAGGACTGGTCCGCGCACTCGAACTCGCGGCGCACGGTATCGACGCCGTCGGCATCGTCATCCTGCTGTGGGGGGCGGCGCTCTTCCTGTCGGACTTCCTGCGGCTCCAGCTTCGGCGGCAGGCGCTTCCCGAATACCTGCGCAGCGCGCAGCGGGTGCGCTGCCGCTTGGGCTCCTACCTCCTGATCGGCCTCGAGTTCATGATCGTCTCGGATGTGATCAACACCTTCGTGAGTCGAACCTTCGAGGACCTCCTCTTCCTGTCGGTCATCATTCTGATACGCATCGCGATCAGCCACTTCCTCGAGCGCGAACTCGAGAAATCTGCGCCGGCCGCCGCCTGAACGAGATGCTGGACAGCCGGCCCTCGTACCTGAAATGCAGCTGCTGTATCTTCGAACGACGCTGCGCAGGGCGCGCAGGCTCCCGTCCTGGGGCCATTTTCCGTCATGTGAATCAATTCGTCGGAACGCACAGCGATCGGACGTAGTAACCTGGCAGCTTCTTCATCCTGCGCTCGCCGCTAGTTTGCCCACGCCCCTCGGTCATGGGATGAGCCATGTACATCCAACGCCGAGACCGTCCGGTTCTTTCTTTCCTCGTCTGCACGTGTTCACGCAATAACGGAGCTTCCTATCGATGAGTAGTGCCGCCCGAGTTACGGAGTTTCTCGACGCCAGCACGAGTCCCGATATCCTCGTGCTCGAATCTCGCGGCAAGGACGACGAGTACGCGTTTGCGCGCTCGGTCGTCCACGGGTTGTCGCAGCAGCCGCGGCAGCTGGACTGCCGCTACCTGTACGACGCGCGCGGGAGCGAGCTGTTCGAGCGTATCTGCAGCACGCCCGAGTACTATCCGACGCGGATCGAGGCCGCGATTCTCGAGCGGTGCGCGCATGAGATTGCCGCCATTACCGGTCCCGTTCGGCTCGTCGAGCTCGGCTCGGGCACCTCAGTGAAGACCGTTCACATCCTCGACGCCTATCTGCAGGCCGAGGGCGGGGCGCGCTACGTGCCAATCGACGTCAGCCGCACGGCTCTCGAGACGGCGCACCGTTCCATCGGAGAGGCCTTGCCCGAGGTGGACATCAAACCCATCCACGGAACTTACGACCATGCCTACGAGGTGGCGGCCGCCCTGTCCCCTCTGATGATGATCTTTCTCGGAAGCAGTATCGGCAATTTCGAGGAAGACGACGCAATTCGGTTCTTCGAGCGTGTGCACGAGGCATTGAATCCCGGCGACTTCTTCTTGCTCGGGGTCGATCTGGTCAAGGACGTCCCGACACTCGAGGCCGCCTACAACGACGCCGCAGGCTTCACGGCCCAGTTCACGCGCAACTTGTTCGAGCGTATGAACCGTGAACTCGGCTCGAACATCGACAGCGAAGCAATCGAACACGTGGCGCGTTACAACGAATGCGAGGACCGCATCGAGATCAGCGCTCGCTTCGGCCGCGCGCAGGAGATTCACGTGGCGCCGCTCGGCAGGACGTTCTCGCTCGCCGCCGATGAGCGGGTCAGAGTCGAGATTTCGCGAAAGTTCCGGATCGAAGTGCTCGCTCCCCAGCTCGCCGACATCGGCTTGCGCGTGCGGCGCGTGTTCACCGACGACCGTGACTGGTTCGCGCTCTTGCTGTTGGAGAGGCCGTAGGCATGAGTTCTGCCAGTCGGCTCGAGAGCGGCGCCGGGGCGGAGCCCGAGGCGAGAAGCTCGCGTACCTCGGCCGAGCCCATCGTCGAGTCGAAAGACGGAATCTGTGGGATCTGCCCGGCCGGCTGCTGGGTGCGCAGCCGCGTGGAGGATGGGCGCCTGGTTGAAGTGGAGCCTCTGCCGAATCATCCACTGGGCATGATCTGCACCAACGGCGCGCACTCGCCCGAGATCGTGCACGACCCCAATCGTTTGCGGCATCCGCTGCGGCGGGTCGGGCCGAAAGGCACCTACGATTTCGAGCCGATCTCGTGGGACGAGGCGATGGAGACCGTGGCCTCGCGGCTCCAGGGCATCAAGGCGCAGCACGGCGCCGAAGCCACAGCGATCTACACCGGTCGCGGCAGCTTTGAGCTGGCGATGTGCGACGTCTTTCAGCCCGACGGCGTCGCCGTCTCGTCCGCGTCCAGTGTCCTGTTCCCTTTCGGGTCGCCGAACACGCTCGGGGTGGGGGCCTTGTGTTACGTGTCGTTCGCCATGATCGCGCCGCACACGACGTTCGGCGAGATGTACATCACGCTCGACAGCGACATCGAGCAGGCCGAGCTGATCGTCGTCTGGGGCGCCAACCCGGCTACCGATTCCCCACCACTCGCCGGCGAGCAGATCCGGCGGGCGCGCGAGCGCGGTGCCGAGGTCATCGTCATCGACCCGCGCCGCAGCGAGACCGCCCGTGATACCGATGCCGAGTGGATTCCGATTCGCCCCGGCACCGACGGCGCCCTGGCGCTGGCCATGCTCCAGGTCCTGATCGAGGAAGAGATCTACGACGAAGACTTCGCGGCGCACTGGACGGTCGGCTGGGAAGCGCTGCAGACCTACGCGCAGCACTTCCGCCCGGAGATCGTCGAAGACATCACCGGCGTGCCGGCCGACACCATTCGCTCGCTCGCGCGCCGTATCGCCGGTGCGCGCGGGGCGTGCCCAGTGATGTACACCGGGCTCGAGTACTCCGACAGCGGTGTACAGGCCATCCGCGCAGCCTTCACCCTGTGGGCGCTCGCCGGGCAGCTCGACGTTCCGGGCGGGCTGACCATCCGCATGCCGGGCAGCAAATTTCCGATCAATCGTTCGGGGCTGGTTGCCAATCCCGATGTGCGCCGGGCGCTCGGGCGCGATCGATTCCCGGTCTACAGCTCGTATCGCGGGGAATCGCATGCCATCGCCCTGCCAGACGCCGTGCTGCGCGGTCAGCCGTATTCGATTCGGAGCCTGATCATCGTAGGAGGCTCGATCATCACCGCTTGGCCCGACCCGTCGGTCTGGCGCGAGACGCTCGGCGCTCTCGACTTCCTTGTGACCATCGATCGGCATTTCACCGCCGATGCGGCCTACGCCGACATCGTGCTGCCGGCCACGACCGGGTACGAGATCGACTCGTACATGGCCTATGGACCGATGTTCAAGCTGCGCGACAAGATCATCGAGCCGGTCGGTGAAGCCCGCAACGACTTCTTCATCCTCGCCGAGCTGGCCGATCGCCTGGGCTACGGCGAGATCTATCCCCAGAACGAGGAAGAGCTGCTGCGCTACGTGCTCGACGGCTCGGGCTTCACGCCGGAAGACGTTCGCGCCGCCGGCGGTGAGGTGCGCATTCCGGCGGTCATGCCGCAGTATAAGAAGTGGGAGAAGGGTCTGCTCAGGCCCGATGGCGAGCCCGGCTTCCAAACGCCGAGCGGCAAGTTCGAGATCGCCTCCAGCATCCTCGAGGAGAACGGCTACGACGCGCTGCCGGTGTATACCGAGCCACAGGAGGGGCCCTTGTCGCGGCCCGACTTGATCGACCGCTTCCCTTTGGTGTTCAGCTCGGGGGCACGCATCTTCGAGGACTTCCGCTCGCAGCATCACGGCGTGCCGGGGCTCGGCCGCAAGGCGTCGGAGCCGCGCGTGACGATGCATCGTGCGGACGCGGCTCGACGCGGCATCGCCGACGGCGATCGGGTGTTCGTGACCACACCGCGCGGGCGTGTCGAGTTCCATGCAAGCGTGACCGACGACATCATCGAAGGGGCCATCGAAGCCAACATGGGAGGAGGAGGCCCGCTCGGACCGGAGGCGTGGCAGCGCTGCAACGTCAACGATCTGACCGACCTGGCGCGCTTCGATCCGATCTCGGGCTTCCCGGTCTACAAAGCGTTGCTGTGCGACGTGGTGCGTGTGGAAGGTCAGGCGGACGTGCGCAACCTCGCCGGCGGTAGCGGCGCCGCAAAGGCGGCCACCGCCAATGCCGGTGCCTCGCGTGGCGGCAACGAATCGCCCGGCGTCGCTGTTGGTGCAACCGTCCGAGCCCCGACGGTCGCGCGTCATGTCTACCTCGACCACAACGCGAGCTCGCCGGTTGACGAGGAGGTGCTCGAGGCGATGTTGCCGCACCTGCGCGGCGAGTTCGGCAATCCGAGCAGCATTCACAGCCGCGGCAGCCTCAGCCACGAGGCCGTGGCCGCGGCGCGGCGCAAGCTCGCGCAAGCGCTGAACTGCACAGCGCGGCGCATCGTGTTCACCGCCGGCGGCTCGGAAGCCGACAACCTGGCCATCAAGGGTGCGAGCGCAGCCTGCCGAGCGCGTGGCCGGCATATCGTGACGACCTCTATCGAACATCCGGCCGTGCTCGCGACGTGTCGCGCTCTGGAGCGTGACGGCTTCGACGTCACCGTTCTCGATGTCGATCGCGATGGCTGGCTCGCACCCGAGCGGCTGGCCGAAGCGCTGCGGCCCGACACCGTTCTGGTTAGCGTGATGATGGCGAACAACGAAGTGGGGACGCTGCTGCCGATCCAAGAGCTGGCGGCCGAGGCGCACCGCGCCGGGGCGCTGTTTCACACCGATGCCGTGCAAGCGTTCGGGAAGATCCCGGTCGACGTGAAAGAACTCGATGTCGACCTGCTGGCCGTCTCTGCACACAAGCTGCACGGCCCGAAAGGCGTCGGTGCTCTGTATGTGCGGCAAGGGCTCGACCTGATCGCGCAGATCGACGGGGGCGGACACGAGCGCGGACTCCGCTCTGGCACGGAGAACGTGCCCGGCATCGTCGGCTTTGGCCACGCCTGCGAGCTGGCGGTCAGGCGAATGAACCACGGTGAGATGGAGCGCTTGGCGAGATTGCGCGACCGCCTGGAGGCCGGGGTTGTCGAGCTGATGCCGGGGGCGCGACGCGTCGGGCACCTGACGCGACGGCTGCCGAATACGCTCGGGCTGATCTTGCCCGAGATGCGCGGTGAGTCGCTCGCTCTCTTTCTCGACCGGCACGGCGTCTACTTCTCGTCGGGCTCGGCGTGCAAGTCGGGCCGGCCCGAGCCGTCGCATGTATTGACCGCGCTCGGACTCTCCGAGGAGGAGGCGCACTGCGCTGTGCGATTCTCGCTCGGTGTCGGCAACACCGAGGAGGACATCGACTACGTTCTCGAGGCGTTGGCGAAGACGCTGCGTGACAATCGAAACGCCGTCCGTTTCGTCGCTTGCCGCTGAGCGGTACAGTTGCCGTCCGGCCTCCGAACCGCCAGGACTGGACGGGACGCAACGAAAAGAGGATTGAAGATGCCACGAGCTGTCTGGAACGGAGCGATCATCGCCGAGAGCGATCGCTGCGAGAGCGTCGAGGGCAACGTCTACTTTCCGCCCGAATCGGTCGATGACGCGTACCTGAGGCCGAGTGACGCGACCACCGTCTGCGGGTGGAAGGGCACGGCGCGCTACCTCACGCTGGAAGTCGGGAGTAGCCGCAATGAGGACGCGGCTTGGTACTACCCCGACCCGAAGCCGGACGCAGCGGCGATCAAGGACATGGTCGCGTTCTGGCGCGATGTCACCGTCGAGCCCTGAGCCGCTCCTCGAAGCGGTAGACGTCGAGAAGACTTACGCAGTCGGCGTGCGCGCCTTGGCGGGCGCGTCGCTGACTGTGCGCCGCGGCGAGAGCGTCGCTCTCATCGGCGCCAGTGGTTGTGGCAAGACGACTCTTCTGCGGACGTTCAACCGAATGGTCGAGCCTTGTGCCGGCATCGTTCGGCTCGGCGGCCGTGCGGTCCGCGACTGCGACGCCGTCGAGCTGCGGCGGGGCGTGGGCTACGTGCCGCAGGACGGCGGCCTGCTGCCGCACTGGACGGTCGCAGACAACGTAGCGCTCGTCCCCATGTTGCTCGGTTACGACGAACGCTGGCGCGCTACGCGCACCGACGAGCTACTCGACCTCGTTGGCTTGGACGCGGCTGTGTTCCGCGACCGCTACCCTCGCGAGCTATCCGGTGGCCAGCGTCAACGCGTGGCGTTCGTGCGTGCGCTTGCCGCCGAGCCCGAGGTCGTGCTGCTCGACGAGCCGTTCGGCGCCGTCGACGCTTTGACCAGACTGGATCTGCAAAGCGAGTTCCTGCGGCTGAGGGTCCGTCTCGGCACGACCATGGTGTTGGTCACGCACGATCTGTCCGAGGCGTTTCGCCTGGCGGACCGCGTCGCCGTCATGCGCGACGGGCGTGTCGTGCAAGCGGCGGCGCCGGGCGAATTGGCCGCCGACCCGGTCGACGACTACGTGCGCTCGCTCGTCGAGAACGACCGCGCGGCGCATGTGGCGCCGGCGGTGGACACGCAGCAGTGAGGTCGTCCTCGCCGGTCTTCAGCGTGCTGCTCGTCGTCGCCATCGGCGTCGTGGCGGTTGCTACCGCGGCTCGTGCGGACGTCACGGTCGGCTCGAAGAACTTCGAGGAAAGCCGGCTGCTGGGTGAGATATTCGCCCAGTTGATCGAAGCGGACAGCGACATCGTCGTCGACCGGCGCTTCAATCTCGCCGGCACCAAGGTTTGCTTCGACGGACTGCGCAGCGGCGCCATCGACGTCTACCCCGAGTACACGGGCACCGGCCTGATGACGATCCTCGGTGCAAGCACGCACGGCGGTCGGGATGCGACCCGTGACCACGTGCGGCGTGAGTTTCTCGATCGCTGGGAGCTGTGGTGGCTGAGCCCGCTCGGGTTCGAGAACTCCTATGAGATCGCCGTGCCGCGCGAGGTGGCGCGCGCCAGGGGGCTGGTTGCGATATCGGATCTCGTCCCCCTGGCCCCATCGATGACGGGCGCGTTCGGCTACGAGTTCAGCAAGCGCAGCGATGGACTGCCCGGGCTGGCGCGCGCGTACGGTCTGCGGTTCCAATCCGTGAAGGCGATGCAGCAGAACCTGAAGTACCGAGCGGCGGCTCTCGGCCAGATCGACGCGCTGGACGTCTACACGACAGACGGTCAGCTGGCGGTGCACGACCTCGTCGTGCTGGAAGACGATCGCGACTTCTTTCCCGCCTACGAGGCCGCTCCGTTGGTGAGCGGCCGGGCGCTCGCGCGCCATCCGGAGCTATTCGCCGTGCTGGAGCGCTTGGGTGGGCGTATCGACGCCGAGCGTATGCGCCGACTCAATCTGCGCATGCAGCCGCCCGAAAGCGTCCCGGTCGAGGCGGTCGCGCGGGCGGCGCTTCGGGAGCTGGGTCTCATCGAGACCAGCGATACGGGTTTGGTTCCCACGCGCGATCACACCTTGCTCGGCTACATGGCTGCCAACCGGTCGGTGTTGCTGACACGCACGGCCGAGCACCTGGCCTTGTCCGGCGTCGCGCTTCTGCTGGGCGTATCGGTGGCCCTACCGCTGGCGCTGTTTCTCGGGCGTTACCGCGCGGTCGCCGAGCCGACCATCCGCATTATTGCTATCACGCAGACGATCCCGTCGATCGCGCTACTCGCGTTCATGTTGCCGTTGTTCGGTGCAGTGGGGTGGAAGCCGGCGGTGGCAGCCCTGTGGATCTACTCGATCTTTCCGATCTTGCGTGGCGCCTACACGGGTCTGCGCGAAGCGCCGGCTGAAGTGGTGGACGCGGCAACGAGTCTGGGCATGACCGACACGCAGGTATTGCGCTACGTGCGGCTACCGCTGGCCGCCCCAGTGATCATGGCCGGAGTGCGAACAGCCGCCGTCATCACCGTAGGCACTGCGACCCTCGCCGCGTTCATTGGCGCCGGGGGACTCGGCCGAGAGATCGTCGCCGGCCTGCAGTTGAATGACACAGTGGTCGTCCTGTCCGGCGCCATACCCGCGGCGTTGCTGGCCGTCCTCGTGGACGCCACACTGGCCGTGGCCGAGAAGGGGCTCAGTCCCTCTTCCGAGTCTCTCTAGCGACGAGGGGGCTGGCGCCCCGAGCATCGACGGAAGATCCGCAATGGGTGTGGGCCGATACCTGCAGATTCGAAGCTTCACCGAAGAACTCTGCGCGCACCTCGACCCCGAGGATCTGGTCGCACAGTCGATGCCCGATGCCAGCCCGGCAAAGTGGCATCTGGCTCACACGACGTGGTTCTTCGAGACCTTTCTGCTCAAGTCCTTCGTCCCCGACTACGAGCCGCTCCACCCGGCGTACGCGTACCTCTTCAACTCGTACTACAACGCGGTGGGCGAGCGGCACCAGCGCCCGCTCCGGGGTGTCCTGACCAGGCCCCGTATCGGCGAGATCAAGGCATACCGCACTGCCGTGAACGAGCGTATGGCAGCTCTTCTCGATGATGCCGAGCACCCGGAGCACAGCGAGATCGTGCGCATTGCGGAGATCGGGCTGCATCACGAGCAGCAGCACCAGGAGCTGATCCTCAGCGACCTGAAGCATCTCTTCTCGCTGAACGTCTTGGCTCCGGCGTATCGCAGCCCCCTCGTTGGCGAATCCGCCCCGGCGCCACCACTGGAGTGGTGCCGGTTGCCCGAGGGCATATACGAGATCGGGCACCGCGGATCGGGATTCGCGTTCGACAATGAAGGCCCCGCCCATCGCGTCTTCTTGGAACCCTTCGCCCTATCGAACCGACTCGTCACCAACGCCGAGTATCGCGAGTTCATTCAGGATGGCGGCTACGAGCGCGCGGAGCTGTGGCTCGATCGGGGCTGGAGTCAGGTCCAGAAGGAGGGCTGGAGGCATCCCCTCTACTGGCGCCAAGCAAGCGATGGCCTCACGGAGTTCACGCTGGCCGGCGAGCGCGAGTTGCAGGACACCGAGCCGGTCAGCCATGTGAGCTATCTGGAAGCCGACGCATTCGCCCGCTGGGCCGGAGCCAGACTCCCCACTGAGTTCGAATGGGAGGTCGCGGCCGCATCGGCTCCATTGGACGGAAACTTCGCCGAGCGGCGCCGCTTTCATCCCGCCCCGGCGCCGACTCCTGCCGAGGCGGAAGCAATGCAGCAGCTCTTCGGTGACGTCTGGGAGTGGACGGGCAGTAGCTACTCGCCCTATCCGGGCTACCGCACCGAGGCGGGCGCCCTCGGCGAATACAACGGCAAGTTCATGTGCGATCAGATCGTGCTGCGAGGCGGTTCTTGCGCCACCTCCCACTCCCACATTCGCGGCACGTACCGAAACTTCTTCTACCCAGCGGACCGCTGGCAATTCAGCGGCATCCGATTGGGCAAGGGTATTTGAGGTGCGCTCATACGCCCCCTCCCCTCCCCTGCCTACCGCTACACAATCCGCACCCCGCCCTCCGGCGAGATACGCGCAGGGTGCTCGTTACTTCTTTGTGTCGAGCGCCAGCAATCCGCCCCTTTCACATGAAGGATTCCGTCTGCACCTTCTCAATGTGTCGCCGGGGCAGCGGGGACTGTCTAGAGCGGGAGCTTGCGTTCCTGACCCGAATGGGATACCCCAAGCGCGGATAGGCGTGGCTTCTTGTGCCTGTCCTACCGGCAGTGCGCTTCATCCTACGCGTGGGGTCGAGAACATGCTGCATGCTTCGAATCCTTCGAATCGACAGTCGCGTGGACGTGCGAGCAGAACGTTGGGCAGTGCATGCGCATTCTCTGCCATCGTTCTCGGGCTCGCCTTCTTGGGCGCGATTCCTGGTCATGCCGCCGAGAAGCAGCTCATCGCGGGTGCGGGTCCTTCGACCAACGTTGTTCGGTGGTTTGTGGAGGCGTTCTCCAAGACCGCCGAAGGCAGGAAATACGATTTTGAAGTTCCGTTGCGCTCAACAAAGCACGCCGGAGGTATCGCGTCATCGAATCGATATGTCTTTGGACGTACGGGGCGGCCTTTGAACGAGGCCGAGAAGAAGAACAAGGGCGAGATCTTCTTGGCCAGGATCCCCATCACATTTGCGGTGGGGTCGGATGTCCATGTTTCGGAACTGACACTCGATCAACTCGAACGTATCTATACGGGCGAGGTATCGAACTGGAAACAGGTGGGTGGGACTAACGCGCCGATCCTTCTCGTAGGACGAGAGCCGACGGAAGCCGTACTTTCCGTTCTCGAGAAGGATCATCCTTTCTTTGGAGCTGCGGACTACTCGATCGTTGCGAAGAAGGATCACCACGTCGTGTCATTCCTGAAATCCAAGAGGGGCAGACATGCTCTGGGTTTTGGGGCACAACCGAACTTCACGGACGTCCCTATCGTCGAGGTCAAGGGGTATCACCAAGGTGTCGATGTCGGGCTCGTCTACGACTTGAAGAACGCCGAGCATTCTCTCGTGAGCGCCACGCAGGACTTCGTCGCATCCGAACACTGGCGTCGTCTTGTTCGAAGCAAGGGCCTCTCTCCGCCTGATTGAGCGCTGCGAGCTGTCCTCCTTGGCTTCGATATCGCCCACAGCGACGTTGGCGAACCCACCGAATCGCTGTCCACCGCTGCCCCGCCACCCGTTCGGCCCCGGCGAGACCCCTGTTCGTCCCGCTCCCGCCCGCAATCGCTTCCTTGACAAACGCACAGCCTATCTGTACAAACGTACATGTTCATGAAGGGCATCCTTGCAGAGAGCGCTCCGGCGGCGGCTCTTCCGCGCGCGGAGCAGAGGCGGCGCGGCATTCTCGAGGCCGCGCTGAAGGTCATTGCAGCCGGCGGCGTCGAGAGCGTCACCCACCGGCGCGTGGCTTCCGAGGCCGCGGTTCCGCTCGGCTCGACCACCTACTACTTCAGCTCGCGCGAGGACTTGGTGCGCGAGGCGTTCCGTTACTACCTGGCCGAAGTAGGCGCCGTCCTCACTCGGCTCGCCGATCGGGCCGAGCTCGACAGCGCAGCGGGCGTCGTCGACCTCCTGGTCGAGATGGCGCGGCGTGAATTCGCCGAGACGCCTCTCGTGCTCGCCGAGTACGAACTCATACTCTACGCCGCGCGTGACAAGGCGCTGGCCAAGGAGCTGAACGCGTGGGAGCGGGGTCTGGAGGCGCAGGTCGCGCGCACGCTCGACGGTCTTGGTGCTCCGCGGCCCTTCGATGCGGCCCGCACTCTCGTCGAGCTGATGCGCGGCTTCGAGATCGGCCAGCTCACGCGACCGGCGGCTGGCTACGATGACCTGCGCCGCCGCCTCGAGTCCGTCGTCTCCGGTTTGATCGGCGTGGGCAAGGCCGCCTCCGCCAAGACCGCAACCGCCCGTGCGAAGGCGGCACGCGGCAGCCGGATCAAGAAGAAGAGGGTGAACGCATGAGCACGACACGCATTGACGACAGTCTCTCGATCCGTGGAGGAAGACTCTTCATCGAGGAGCGCGACGCCGCCGAGCTGGTGCGCGAGTTCGGCTCGCCGATCTTCGTGGTCTCCGAAGATCAGCTCCGTCGCAACGTGCGCCGATTCACGAAGGCGTTCCAGGACGGCTGGCCCGACGGGCCGGTCAAGATCATGCCCGCGGCCAAGGCGAACTGGAACACGGCCATCCAGCGCACGCTCATCGACGAAGGCTGCGGCTGCGACGTCTACTCCGCAGGCGAGCTCTCCGTGGCTCTGGCGGCCGGCTGCGATCCCGAGTGTATCTCGGTCAACGGCATCCCGAAGGACGAGGAGCACATCCGCCGCACGCTCGAGGTCGGTGCGCGTCTGACCATCGACAGCGTCGAGGAAGTGGACGCTCTCGAGCGGCTGACAAGCGAGCAGGGGCTCTCCGCTCGCGTGCGCCTGCGCCTCAAGCCGACGCTGTCGACGTTCATCGAGCGCACGGATTTCTGCGCCGAAGGGCTCATGCCCACCGATATCGCGGCCCTCGGCTACAAGGGCGGACTGATGTTCGACGACGTGATGCGCATCGCACCGCGCCTGCGCGCCATGGAGCGGGTCGAGCTAGTGGGCTTCCACCAGCACCACGGGCGTCACAGTCGCTCCACTCGCTACTGGCAGGCACAGATGAAGGCCTACGCGGGCGAGATCGCCCGTGTGTGCGATGCGCTCGGCGGCTTTGAGCCGCGCGAGATCGACATCGGTGGCGGCTTCGCTAGCCCGCGCGACCCCCACAACGCCGCGACCGACTACACAACCCCCATCCAGTACGGCGCCCTCTTCGCCATCTCGAAGCTGCTGCAGACGCTGGGCTCGAAGCCGCGCTACAGGGTGCTGCGTGCCCTCATCGCCCAGATTGCCGGCCATCCCAACACGACGATGGCCCCGTCCATAGAGGAGTACGCCGCCGTCTGCACGCACACGCTGCTCGGCGAGCTGCACCGCCTAGGCGTGAGCACCGAAGGCGTCATGCTCCAGCTCGAGCCGGGTCGCTCAATGCACGGCGACACCGGTATCCACCTCGCCACCGTCAAGGGTGTGAAGAGCGTCACCGAACCCGTCGGTTGGAAGGTCGCGGCCCTGGACACGACCGAGTTCTGGTTCACCGGCGGCCGGTTCGAACATCAGGTCCACGACTTCCGCGTGGCCAACAAAGCCGATGCGGAACTGGTCGAGAAGGTCGATGTGGTCGGGCGGAGCTGTTACGGCGACCGCCTGCTGCCGATGGTGCACGTACCCGCGCTGGAGATTGGCGACGTCTTCGCCTTCCTCGATACGGGCGCCTATCAGGAAGTATCGTGCTCCAACTTCAACGCCATGCCACGGCCGGCCACGGTGCTGATCACCGGCAGTGAAGCAACCGTCATCCGCAAGGCAGAGACCGAGGAGGACGTGTTTCGCCGCGACGTCGTCCCCGAACACCTGCGCGTGAAGCCTCCGCTTGCCGCGGCCGCGGGCGACTCCTGATCTCAGGTTCTCCCCTACCAGCCCGGCGGGTAGCCGTCACGGGGGACCGTATGGCATTTCTCGCACAGACTCCTCTGCCCAATCCCGAATTCGGCAACCATATCCCTCGCGTACCAAGCGTAGAAGATGTCGCTGCCGGCAACGCCGACGTCGCCAAGCGCCGGATGTGAGGTCGCGATCGTTTCCGCTTCGAAGTCCCACCGCCCGGCATAGAGAAACGCCGAAGCATGGGCGCGATGACAAGTCAGACACATGATGTTCGAGTTCTGGTCCGGCCCCGTCGTGCTGGCGGGGTCGAGAAGAGATGAATCTGTCACGCCTCTTTCGAAGGGAACAAGTGCGAGGTACGCAGTCGCCTGTACGCCGGACAGATCACCGGTTCGGACATACTGGTTGTACGTATCCACCGTATCATCCAATCCTTCGTTGTTTCCGCTCGGATGCTCGAAACCGCTGCCGTTGTTGTGGTCGTTGAACAGCGCCTGGTCATGACAGTTGCCACACCACTCGGACATACTGGACCCATAGTCCACATGAGACGTGTTGCTTTCTCCGTACCTGCTGACAGCACTCTGCCGGGCAACCGGCGTTCCCTGGTTGAACGTGAAGCCGCCACCGCTGCCGTCAGCGTCGTAGCCCGCCCCGCCCAAGAGCCGATAGGTTCCCAGCTGCGTGCCGGCCACTGGAACATCGCCGTAGGAGCCGGAACCGGACACAACCGAGCCGGTCTGGCCCGTGCCGCTTCCGTGCGGGTCGTGACAGCTGGTGCAGCCGAGGCGGGTGGCATCGTAGGTGCCCATCGGCGATACGGCATTCAGCACATCCGGCCCGAGACCGTAGCTCTGCGCATTGACGTTGTGGCCATGGCGATATCCCGGGACTGATCCACCCACCCAAGTAAAGGTCTTGTTCAGCCAGTAGAAGTCGCCGCCGGGTGTCATGGCAGAGCCATCCGGGCTGAGAATGTTCGGCCCGGTGGTAGCACCCATGCCAGCATGGCAGTTCAGGCAGATGGAGCTCGCATCCGCGGCGCGAAGCAATGCGGCAGAGAGCCCTGCTCCGGGAAGGGGCACTCCATCCTCATAGCCGTGCATGCTGTGACACCCGTCACAGGCGCCGACCCCGCCGTTGTGAAAGGAGTCCGCCATCAGCGACTGCTCGAAGAACAGCGAGACGACGACCGCAATCCAGAACAAGCGGAACAGCCTTCTCCGCGTTCGGTTGCCGCTTGCCTGCATCTGTTTGAGGGGGAATCCATGCAGCTCAGAAACACCGCGTCTCGCCATCTTGCGAGAGAGGATACCGCGTTATGGCTCGATTGTATTCGGGTGTTCCCCAATCATCATCAATACTTAGCGGGCCAAGACCCGGGGGCAATCCAGCCGCTGACGGGCCCCGCTCCTGCCGGCGGAGACCTTCCAGTTGGCGGCTCGGCCACCCGTGGCCATGCTCAGAGGTTGTAGAGGTCCCTGATGTCGCGGGTCATGCGGAAGACGATGCGCTCGGCGGAGAGGCGCTCCGAGATGTAGAGGCGGGTGAGCTCCTCGCGTGCAGCGTGCGCGCACTCGTTGAAGAAGCCCTCGGCCGCAAGTCGCATCGGCTCCGTGTAGTCACTCGCCTCCAGCACGACGGTCCACGCACGCCTCGCATTGTCGGGATCGCGCTCCACGGTCCACCGGCCCACATTGTAGATGCTCCCAGAGAGCGTGGTGATGAGCTTGAGCTTGCTGATGTAGGCATTGATCATGGCTTTGTCGGTGGCAGCCGCGTCGACGCTTTCCTGCCAGCGCTGCAGGAACGCGAGCTGCTGATAGAGGCCCGCAGCCATCAGACGCCGCGCGGTCCCCCTTCCGCGTTCGGTGAAGTAGGCGTCCTTGCCCTCGCCTTCGACATCCCCCAGAAGGCTCATGATGCTGCTGTAGCTGGACATCGGGTACCAGGAACTGGGGCTGATCTCACTCTCGAAAGGCGCGAGGTCCTCGCTGCCGAGTCGTGCCTCGATCTGCTCGTTCGATACGCGACCCTGGCGCCGGAGTCGCCTGAGGTCCTCGACGACGCCCTTGTAGATCGTTCCTTTTACGGCGGGCTCCGGCATCTGCAGTCTCTCCTCTCCGCTTCCCCGGGCGGCGAGTCCGGAGTTATCCGATCGGCGAATCCGAAACCCCACTTGAGGTGCTCCTCCCCAGCGGCAGACCACGTCATCGCCGCGATGTTCCGTCATGAAGACAGGTACTTGCCATCAACGGTTGCGCCAGAGTTTCCGCTTTTCAGCGACACGGGTGCGCCGATCGCGTGGGCACTCGCTTGTTCGCCACACGAGGGGGATCCACTCTCGGACCAACCCGGGGCCCTAGCTCGACACCCACTGATGAGATGAGCGCCCGTGGACGTGCGCCTGTACGTCAGCAAGAGCCGTCCAGCACACACGCTTCGGCGGGAAGCCGCGAACAGTGCGAGTTCAGCGGGAGAACTCGTGCGAAATCGTCAGCGCGAGAGCGTCCGTCAGCTCGACGGGTGGAACAAATCCAGTGGCTCTGGCCTTCTCGGCAGAGAAGACAGAGGCCGAGCAGAACTTCTGGATTCGGACCCTGCTCACGGGAAGAGGACGACGCAAGACCGCCGCCAGGCCGTCGAAAGCGAACCCTGCGAGATAGGCGATCGCATAGGGGATGCGGATGCCGGGACGCGGCGAGGTGCCAAGTGCACCGTGGATGGCTTCCACGAGCCGATTCATGTCGAAATCGGGCTTGTCGATGTAGTTGTAAAGATGCAGGCCACCGTCGAACCTGAGCGCAAACTCCAGGAAGGCCGCCACGTTCTCGACGTAGGCCATGGACTTCGAGTTGCGACCGTTCCCGATCATGAGAAAGGGACCCTCGGCGATCTGCTTGAGGAGCGTGTAGACATTGCCCCGGTTGTCCTCGCCGAACACGACGGTCGGTCTCACGATCGTCAGCGTGCGTGACTCGTCCGCCGCGAGCCACTTCTGGAAGACGCCCTCGGCCTCGAGCTTCGTACGGCCGTAGTCGTTGAAGGGGTTGGGCTCGGCGCTCTCGTCGAGGGGCCGGTCGCTGAAACCGTAGACCGCGACCGAGCTGACGAAGATGATCTTGCTGATTCCGGCTGCTTCGGCGGCCGCGCAGGTGTGGGCGGCACCGTCCACGTTCACCCGATCGTAGAGTGAGATGGGGCGCACGTCGTCTCGGTGTTCGGCCGCGAGGTTGTAGATCCGGTCGCATCCAGCACAAGCTCGCCTCACCTGTTCGGCATCGCGAACGTCGCACGCGACCCACAGCTCGGGGTGCTGGTCGCTCCTCTTGCTGTCGGCGATGCGAACTTCGTGGCCCACTTCGAGCAGCCGGTTGACGAGATGGGAGCCGATGAAGCCGCTTCCACCGATGACGACGATTCGATCGCTCACGACGCTTCCTTCCCGGTGGCGAGTTCGCAGGCACGCCCCAGTGCCCTCAGCGCGGCCTCCGCTCCGGCACGACGGCTGTACAGGTCTCGAGCGGCCCTTACGCCGTTCTTGGAGAGAAGCCTGCAGCGCGCGGGGTCGGACGCGAGCTCGCGAACTGCCTCGGCCATCGCGTGCGCGTCTCCCGAAGCAATGCAGACGCCGCTGTCGGTGCTGCCCACGATGCGCGAACACTCCCCAGCGACGGCCGACACGATCGGAGTGCCCATGGCCATGGCCTCGAAGATCTTCGATGGGATGACGGTCTCGAAGAGTGGATCGGCGCGAAGGTGCACCAATGAGGCATTCAGGGCGGCCAGGTAGCTCGGCATTTCAGAGTGGGGGACGAAGTCGTGAAAGAGCAGGTTCGTGAGGCCTCGTTCGCGTGCGCTCTTCTCCAGGGAAGCCCGTTCGGCTCCCTCGCCCAGGATCAGATAGCGGATGTTCTGCGCATCGCGGCTCAGCTCTGCAGCGTCGAGGACGGTTTCGAGCCCGTGTGCCATGCCCGTGGTTCCGACATAGCCGGCGAGGAAGATGTCCTCGTCGATGCCCAGATTCGCCCGCGCATCCAGCAAGACCTTCTCGTGACTGAATCTCGTCGTGTCTACACCATTGGTGACCACGTCGTTCTTCTCGCCCGGGATGCCCCGGGCGATCAGGTCGTTCTTGAAGGGCTGCGTGAGAGAGATGATGCGGTCGGCCTTGCGATAGAGGAAGAGCTCCAGCCTCTCGAACACGCGAATGATCCATCCGTCGGATACGCCGACCGCCTTGATCGAAGCGGGCCAGAGGTCCCGGATCTCGAATACCCACGGACGACGCCGGAGCTTCGAGACCATGTATCCCGCGGCGGCAGTGAAGAGTGGCGGCGAGGTCGCGAGAACAACGTCGAAGGCCGGGTAGCGAAAGCAGAGCAGCGCGGAGGCGAGCATGAAGCTCACGTAGTCGATGATGCGCTTGAGAAAGCCCTCGTTCGCCGTCATGTAGGACCAGACGCGGACGGTGCGCACACCGTCGATCCACTCCTCCTGATAGACCTTGTTGGAGTAGCCCTCGAAGAGCTCGCCGCGAGGGAAGTTGGGAGCGCAGGTCACCACCGTGACCTCGTGGCCCAGCTCGATCCACTCACGCGCATGGTCCATGATCCGGACGGACGGGGCCGTGATCTCCGGGAAGAAGCGATCTGTCAGGACGAGGATCTTCACGATGTCTTAGTTCGGCCAGGCGCCCCAGCTCCCTGTAGCGAAATGGGGCTGGCGGTTCGCATCGAGTCGACCGCTGCAAAGGTGGCTTGCGAGATCGCCAGAATCTCTTCGATGCAGATGGGCGAGGGAGCGCCCGCGCGCAGCGCAGAGAGCGTCTCATCGATGGCGGTGGCCTGCCCCTTGTCCTGATTGAGCGTCTTGAGCGTTTTGGCTCCACTGATGCGAGTCACGCGGAAGTTCTCGCAGCGAGCGGTGCGGCCATCGCCCGAAACCTCGAAGCGCTCCTTGACCAGATCTGGGCTCGTCGCAGCCAGGTACTCGATCACGGCCGTCGACCCGTCGGGAAAGCCGAGCATGAGCACGGTCGAGTCGTCGAGCTGGGGGTCCGGGCGCAACGCTCGCGCGTAGACGCTGCTCGGCGCCATGCCGACGAGATGGGCGCAAAGATCGACGAAGTGGCAGCCCTCGCCAATGATGCGCCCGCCCCCCTCGGCGGGGTCCACGATCCACGTGCCGCTCGGAGTCGCGCCTGCCGCGACGACGTAGTGGATCGCGAGCGGGCCGCTGCGATTCTGAAAGGCGCGCCGAATCGCACGCGTGTGTCTCGAGAAGCGGCGGTTGTAGCCGATCATGAGGAAGCCGCCCGTCTCGCGGGCGGCGTCGGCCAACGATTCCACTTCGTCACGCGTCAGTCCAGCGGGCTTTTCGAGCCAGACTGCCTTGCCCGCGCGCAAGGCCCCTTCGGCGAGCGAAGCGTGGCTGTCGTGTCGCGTCGCGACGAAGACGAGATCGGTCTCTCGATCTGCCAACGGTGCGTCAGCATCCGTTCCACAGTTGCTGAAGCTGAACTTCTGTGCGGTGCGCTTGGCAGACGGGCCCGTACTGGCAACGAGATGACTCCAGCGCAGATCGGATCTCTTCTGGAGAATGGGGAGGAGCATTCCCTTCGCGTAGTTTCCGGCCCCGATGAAAGAGATGCCGACCCTGTCCCCTTCGATGGGCGACCTCCCCCCCTGTGCGAGCTCGATCGTGCGGCTCCGATCCGGTTCGCAGTCGTACTGGAAGACCACGGCGAGTGACGCGAGCCGCCCCTTCGCCAGATCTTCGTAGGTCTGTTCCGACTCGGAGAAGGACACCGTGCGCGTATCGAGGCTTCCGGGAACCACCGCCCCCGACCCGACGAGGGCGAGGAAGCTCTGAAGATTCCTGTTCTCCGTCCAGCGGACGTAGGGCAGCGGATAATCCAGACCCAGCTCCTCGTAGCTCCGGTCGTAGCGTCCGGGTCCGTAGGAGGTGCTCATCCTGAGCTCGAGTTCCTTGTCGTAGAACGTGCGCCGGTCGAGCTCCATCGGCATCATCCCGACCAAGGTGACGCGCCCCTTGTGGCGACACAGCGCGGCCGCGAGTTCGATGGGGACCGAGTTCGACGAGGCGGCCGTGACGATGGCGAAATCCGCACCGTATCCCCCCGTTTCATCGCTCTGCCAGGCGTCGGGGATCGAGCCGCTCGTGAAGGCCCACTCCGCTCCGTGGTGCTGAGCCCACTGGACACGCGCCGCGTCTATGTCGATCCCGAGAACGCGGCAGCCGTTGGCCTTCAGGAGCATCACCGTGAGCTGCCCGATGAGTCCCAGCCCGACCACGACGGCGATCTCACCGAGCTGCGGACGTGATACGCGCAGGCCCTGCATGGCGATCGCGCCGATCGTCGAGAAGGCCGCGCTCTCGAGCGAGACGCCCTCCGGAACGGAGGCCACCAGATTCTCGGGCACCACAACGATCTCTGCGTGGTTCGCGTAGCCCGCGCCCGCACACGCCACGCGGTCTCCCGGTGACAGGGTCGTGACGCCTTCGCCCACATCCTCCACGACCCCGGCACACGAGTATCCCAGCGGCTGCGGGGCATCGAGGCGGGTCATCACGGTCTGGTAGGTCGCCAGCGGCCCATCGTTGCGCAGCTTGCGCACGACCTGCCGCACGAGATCCGGGCGGCTCTGCGCCTTTCTGAGGACGGACTTGCGCGCGAACGCCATCATCAGCTTCTCTGTGCCCGGAGAGACGACCGAGAACTGGTTGCGTACGAGGACGTGGCCGGGTTGCAGCGCCGGAACAGGAACCTCCGCCAGCTCGAGTTCGCCCGACTTCGCACTCTGGAGGATCTGCTTCAAGGCCGGGTACCTCCGCGGGATGAATGCGCACCGGTGTGCGAAATCGCGCCCTCCGCGCAGCAGCGGGCGAGGCCGGTGCGCACGTGCGCGCGTCTTGTGAGTCGCTTTGAAAGAATCATGGGCGCCGTGAGCGTAGGAAGAAAAGTGCCCCTCTGCACTGGTCTCCGCAGTGATAAGTCGCGGTGTCGGGGTGGCGGAACAGGCACGATGCGCACGCGGTGTACCGGCACCGGCCACCTCGGGACTCGCCGCCATTCGGACCGGCCGAGATGGGTTGCCAACGCGGCCCGGCCTCACCCCGAGTGATACCCTCCAAGACGAGGAGGACCCGTTCGTGGCCACAGCTTCAGCCGGCGAAGACGGCACGTCTCGCACGATCTACCGCGCCTGCCCGCTCTGCGAGGCCACCTGTGGCATCGCGGTCGAAGTCGCTGTCGACGTCGATGGGAGCGGGCACGCCGTCGCCGTTCGCGGAGACGACGAGGATCCGCTGGGCCGCGGCTACATCTGCCCCAAGGCCCACGGCCTGATCGGGCTGCAGGAAGATCCCGACCGTCTGCGCCACCCCGTGCGGCGGGTGGATGGACAGTGGCTGGAGATCGGTTGGGACGAAGCCTTCGAGCTGGTGGGGCGGCGTCTGCGCGAGATCCGCGAGAGCTCTGGGCCGGGCGCCCTCTCCGCTTACGTGGGCAACCCCACCGTGCACGACCTGGGTGCCACGGTGTACATGCCCGCGCTGCTGCGATCGCTCGGCAGCAAGAAGCGCTTCACGGCGTCGAGCGTCGATCAGCTGCCCAAGATGCTGTCCTGCGCCGCCCTGTTCGGCGGGTCGCTCAGTATTCCGATCCCCGACATCGACCGTACCCAGCATCTGTTGATGTTGGGTGCCAATCCGATGGCCTCCAACGGCAGCTTGATGACCGCCCCCGACATGCGCGGCCGCTTGCGCGCGCTGCGCGAGCGGGGCGGAAGACTCATCGTCGTGGATCCGCGCCGCAGTGAGACCGCGCGCATCGCCGATGAGCACCTCTTCATCCGGCCGGGAACCGATGCCCTCTTCCTCTTCTCCCTCGTCCACACGCTCTTCGATGAGCAGCTCGTTGCGCTCGGACCGCTCGAACAATACGTGCGCGGCATCGAAGAGGTGCGTGAGCTCTCGCGCGACTTCTCACCCGAAGCGACCGCACCGGCCACGGGCATCCAGGCCGACGACACCCGGCGCCTGGCGCGCGAGTTCGGTGCGGCATCGAAAGCCGCCTGCTACGGCCGTGTGGGAACCTGTACCCAGGCATTCGGCACCGTCTCGAGCTGGCTGATCGACGTCGTGAATGTCCTCACCGGTAACCTCGACAGACCCGGCGGCGTGTTGTTCCCACGAGCGGCGAC
Organism: Deltaproteobacteria bacterium; assembly: GCA_029261835.1. Taxonomy (GTDB): domain Bacteria; phylum Myxococcota_A; class UBA9160; order UBA9160; family UBA4427; genus JAJDAO01. The sequence goes on from JAJDAO010000021.1 coordinate 214,982, forward strand.
CTCGCCGGGCGTAGCGAAGCCAGGACCGGGCTCACCCGTCGCCCACGCGCGCTGGCGCTCCAGCGTGCGCGGCCTGCCGGAGTCCTTCGGCGAGCTGCCGGTGGCCGCACTGTCGGAGGAGATCGACTCGGCGGGCGATGCGCGCATCCGTGCGCTCGTCACACTGGCGGGCAACCCCGTGCTCTCGACGCCCAACGGTGCGCGCCTCGCCCGAGCGCTCGAGTCCCTCGACTTCATGGTGTCGGTCGACCTGTACGTGAACGAGACCACGCGCTTCGCCGACGTGATCCTGCCGCCGACGACGCCTCTCGAGCGCCCCCACTACGACCTCGCGTTCTCGGGCCTCGCCATCCGGAACGTCGCCAAGTTCTCACCGACGGTGCTCGACCCGCCCGCTGGCGGCTGGGACCAGTGGAAGATCATCGCCGAGCTCGCGGGCTGCGTGAACGGCGTGGGGGCCGACGTGGTCGACGACCTCGTGCTCGGCGCGCTGCTCTCCTCGTGCGTCGGTGCGCCCGAAACCGCCTGCCCCGACGTCAGCCAGGAACAGGCCCGAAAGGCGCTTGGCGACAAGCGAGGACCGGAACGCCTCCTCGACCTGATGCTGCGCGCGGGGCCCTACGGTGATCGCTTCGACGGCGCGAGAGGTGGGCTGTCGCTGGCGGCCCTGCAAGCGTCGCCCCACGGCATCGACCTCGGTCCGCTCGCCTCGCGCATTCCCGAGGTGATCGCCACCGAGAGCGGCGCGATCGAGCTCGCGCCGCCGCTGCTCGTCGCCGACGTACCCCGTCTGCGCGCCGCGCTGGATTGCGGTGCTCGCGCGCATCACGAGCTGCTGTTGATCGGCCGCCGACACGTCCGCTCCAACAACTCCTGGATGCACAACATCCATTCTCTCGCAAAGGGACCCGAGCGTTGCACATTGCTCGTTCACCCCGACGATGCCACGCGCCTCGGGCTGCAAGACGCGAAGACCGCGCGCATCCGCTCGCGCGTGGGCGAAGTCGTGGCGCCGGTCGCGGTCTCGAGCGAGGTGATGCCCGGCGTGGTGAGCCTTCCCCACGGCTACGGCCACGACGCCCCGGGCACGCGCATGGAAACCGCCCGTCTTCACGCGGGCGTGAACGCCAATCTCCTCAGCGACGAAGAGCAGATCGACCAGCCCTCGGGCAACAGCGTGTTGAGCGGCATCCCGGTCGAGGTCTCACCGGTCTGACAGCGCGCCGTTCATTGCTCGAGCAGCGTGATCAAGCTCGACGTATCGAGGCGGCCGCCGCCCCGCCTCTGGATCTCTTCGTAGAAGCGATCGACGATCTGCGTAACGGGCAGCGCCGCGCCGACGCGCTGCGCCTCGGCCAGAGCGAAGCCGAGATCCTTGCGCATCCAATCCACCGCAAAGCCGAAGTCGAACCTGCCCTCGTGCATCGTGAGGGCGCGGTTGTCCATCTGCCAGGATTGCGCGGCCCCGCCCGAGATCACCTCGACCGCGCGCCCCACATCGAGCCCCACCCGCTCCGCGAAGGCGAGCCCCTCCGAAAGCGCCTGCACGAGGCCCGCGATGCAGATCTGGTTCACCATCTTCGTGAGCTGTCCGGCTCCCGCCGCGCCCATCCGCATGGCACGCTTCGCATAGCAGTCGAGAAGTGGCCGTACACTTTCGAAGACGGCCTCGTCTCCGCCCACCATGATCGTGAGTGCGCCCGTCTCGGCACCCACCTGCCCGCCTGAGATCGGCGCGTCCAGAAAGCCCAGGCCCAGGCCTTCGGCATCGCTCGCCAGCTCGCGCGCTGTCTGCGCCGACACCGTGGTGTGGTCGACGAGGACCCCGCCCGGCGAGAGCGCCTCGAAGACACCCGAATCACCGGCGACCACGCCGCGCAGGTCGTCGTCATTGCCGGTGCAGACGAAGGCAATGTCCACCCCCTGCACGGCCTCGGCTGGCGAGCCGAGAGCCCTGCCCCCGAACTCCGCGACCCACTGCTGCGCGCGCGAGGCCGTCCGGTTGTAGACCCTCACGTCGTGTCCCGCGCGCGCGAGGTGTCCCGCCATCGGGTAGCCCATGGTCCCCAGACATAGAAACGCGACCTTCTTCGACATGCTCTCCTCGCTCGGGATGGGGGCGGCGAAGCCGGTGCGGCGCGGCCGGCGCGAGTGGTCATAGTAGACGAGGGCGCTGTCGAGGGATGGGCCGCGAGGCGTACGAAGAGGGGCGGCGATCGAGGGCAGCTGGCCTGTCGAACTCACCTGGGCGGTCGAAATGGGCACCTCTGTCGATCGGCAGAATAACAGTACAACTAACTGTTTTTATTGATCTATCTACAAACCTTGGCAGCGCGATCGAAGTTTTTGGTTTACAGTCGAACCATTATAGTTACGATAGACACTAATCATGGCCTACCTAGTGCGCCGCAGCCCCACGCGAGTCGAGATCCGGGAGAGCCGCTCTACGCCGAAGGGCGCGCGCTCGCGCGTGCTCGCGAGCTTTCCCGAGGTCTTGAGTCGCGATGTCTTGGACCGTGCCGCCGCGCGGGCCACGCGCCCCTTCGACGCCGGCACCCTCGTGCGTCGTGCGCGCGCCCTGGGCATCCCGGTGCTGGAGCGCTCACGGGAACCCGAGGCCCGAGCCCTGCTCTCGCGACTGCGGCGCAACGACCCCCTCGACCCCGTGCTCGCCGTGTCGCTGCGCCGCGCGCTCGCACAGCTCCCCGAAACACCGATCCCGGAGTCGCTGGCGGAGGTCTCCGAGTGGGTCGGCGCCAGCGCATCGGAGCGTGGCGCCGCGCTGCGCGAACTCCTCGATCTCTACGGCCGCATCGCCCGCAGCCGACCGCCGCGGCGCCAACGCGAGCGAGCGCACTTCCCGCGCTTCTCTTCGCGACGCAAACGCGGCTGAGCATGGCGACCGCGTCCCTCTCCGAGAAGGTTCTGCTGATCGAAGAGGGCCTGCGTCAGCGCAGCATCCCGCACGCCTTCGGCGGTGCCATCGCCCTCGCCTACTACGCCACGCCGCGCGCAACCATCGACATCGACGTGAACGTCTTCATCTCAGTGAACCGCGCCGATGAGGTGCTGGGCCTGCTGCAAGAGCTGGGCGCCAAACCCCTGCGCGACGAACAGCGCGCGCAGCTAGAGCGCGACGGACAGGTACGTATCCACTGGGACGCCACCCCCGTGGATCTCTTCTTCTCCTACGACGCCCTCCACGAGAGCTGCCTCGAACGCCGCCAGCGCCTGCCCATGGGCGACAGCGACTCGATCCACGTCCTCGCAGCCGAGGACCTGCTCGTATTCAAGGCCCTCTTCAACCGCGACAAGGACTGGCGCGACATCGAGGAGCTCACCTACGCCATGGCGGGCGAGCTCGACGCCAGCTACGCGAAGGAGTGGCTGGAACGCATCGCGGGCAAGCAGGACCCGCGCTACGAGAAGCTCTGTGAGGTGTTGGAGCGCTTGGCGTGAGGGGGATGGAGATGCGCGTGTCGTGCACCCGCCATTCCAACGCCATCGCACAGCGACTCTTCGCGCGGCTTCACTGAGCCCTGAGCTGGAGACGCAATCACTCCAGCTCGACGGCGTCTGCGACGTCGATGGCCGATGCGTCCCCATCCGCGTCGTCCACGACCGAGACCAGATCTCCAACCTGGAGTGCCGCGAAGAACGCCGCGGACGTGATGGACGCTTCGTTCTCATCCTCGAACTCCGTCACACCATCCGTCGCGATCGTCAACCCCAGGATCGTAATGTCTCCTGTGCTGGCGCTGAAGGAATCGACCGGCCCCCGCAGCTCCACGTCGTCGACATCCCGCCGCTCGAGATGGCTCGCCACCACCCCGCCGCCGCCGTCCGAGAGCCCGCGGATGAGCAGAAAGTCTCCCGCGGAGAGGTTGGCGAGCCCGAACGGCTCGATGTCGTCGCGCGAGTCCTTCAGAGAGCACGAAGCCGGGACGCTGATCTCCACGCCCAACAGCACCAGCGTCCGCGCCGACACATCCACATCCGCTGCCTGCGCGATGGCGGCGTCCAGCCGAATCTCCTGGCTGCGAAGCTCGACCTTCGTGGCCCGCAGCACGCCGCTCACCACCGGGCCCTCGACCTCGACCTCGACGCCGTCCGCCAACATCGAGGCATCTCCCTGCTCGAAGCTCGCCCCCGAGGCGTCCACCGCCTGCAATCCCACGAAGAAGTCGCTTTGCGAGCTGTAGCTTCGGACGATGCCCTCCAGACTGGCCTTCTCCACATCGTCGTCGAGCCCGTCTTCCAGCTCGATCCTGTCGGCCGTCACCACATCGACGCTGGTCAGCACACCTTCGACCTCGACATAAAGGCCGTTGCTGACGCCACTCGGCAGATCCGAGAGATCGGTGGTGATGCCGGTCGGATCGAAGTTGATCGTTATGCCCCCGAGCAGGAAGCTGCTGCCGCTCGCGTAGCTCGTCACGGTGCCCTTGAGCTCGACCTCCGTCGAATTCAGCACGAGCGTTCCCTTCTTCTCGATTCGCGTGGCGCGAATCGCTCCAGTGTCATCCAGCAGCCCGCTCACCTCGGCCACGTCGTCCACCGCCATCGTGGCAAAGCCGAAGCTCGGATCGTCATCGTCGAAGCGGGTGACGCCGTCCTCCACCATGACGAGCTGCCCGAGGATCTCGATCTGCTTGAGGAGGCCGTCGTTCCCGACATCGGCGATGCTCTCGATCGGCCCCTCGATCGCGTCGTCGAAGACGACGCTCGACGCCGAACCGCTTGTGCCGTTAACGGAGAACGTGCCCGACACGGTCACCACCATGCCGAGCTCGAGCTGCGTCTGGCTGGCCGAGCTGCCGTCGAGCTCGACGAGGGCACCCGAGAGATCCCATTCCACGTCGTTGACGAAGATGCTGCCGAAGGCCGTGATCGGACCGCTCGAGATGCCGGTGCCTCCGATGCCGCCCTCGGCCAGTGTGCCGCCGCCCGGAGAGCAGGCGAGTGTCAGTGACATCCAAAGGACGATGGCCAGGGTCAAGTGTGATCTCATGTCAGATGTCCTCCGGACTCTTCTTCTCGGGGGCCTTTCGAGCGGGCCCTTGAAGCGGGTCTTGCGTCGAATCTTCGGAAGTGTCCTCGAAGTAGTAGATGCCGATGGATGCCCGGCTGCGCCCTGTCCCCGTGGCGGCCGGGTTGGCGTCTCGATCCTGCGCCGACATGCTCGCGTCGAGCTTCTCGAGGAGAGCCTGAGAGAAGGCGGCGGCCTCTTCCCGAAGCTGGGGCAGGAATTCAAGCGGGAGATTGTCGTAGGCGACCTTGCGCTGAAAGCGAGCCTGCTCCTTGGGGCTCGTCAGGTTGTGATCGATGGTGGAGATCAGCTCAGCGACATCCGCACCGAGGATCTCCAGCTTCTCCGACTCACCTCGAGTGGGCACGTAGGCGCGCTCCACCAGACGCAGCCGTCCGTTCTTGAGCTCTTCGACCGCGCCCACGCGAAGCAACTCGTCGAGCACGGCCCGCGGTGGTACGTCCCCGCCGTGCCGGAGCACCAGATTGGAGAAGCTGCGCTCGCCTTCACTGAAGGCGAGTGAGGCCGGGCGACCGCGACCATCCGCGAAGCTGCCGTCGCGCACCCAGCCGGAGATGACCCGGGCGGCACGATTGTACTTGTCGACCGGCGGGGCCTCGCTCGCATCGTCCGCATCGTCCGCCTTCCAGAGCCGACTCACGTCCTTGCGAGTGAGACCCGTCAGCACCGAGGTTCTCGAGATGGAAGGCTTGCGTCCGGCTACACCGAACTCCGAGCTCGCCACGTCCACGTAGACCTTCTTTGCATCCTCCATGAAGACGCCGAAGGGAATGCCGTTTCGCAGAAGCAATCGGACCAGCGGCCGCAGGATGCGACGAATCGAAGCGCTCAGAGTACGTTGAATCCCGTTCGACATGCCTGGCCCATCAGTCCCACTTGCTGAGAGGCACCCTCACGGTGCCTCGACCGATACTGGGGTGCGGCGGCTCCCAAAGCAACCGCCGCACCCCTTGCGGCACTCGACATCGCGCTCAGTCTTCGAACTCCACCTCATTGGCCAGCTCGAGCAGCGTCTTGTCGCTCGCCTTGTCGTCCCCCTTCACCTTCACCAGATCTCCAAGCTCGACGGCCGCAAAGAACTGGGCCTTGGTAAGGGGCCGGTCATCCGCGTCCTCGAAATCGGTGAAGCCATCGGTCGTGAAGGTGAGGCCAAGGATGGTCAGCGTGCCGGCAGATTCATCGAAGTCCTGCACGCGCCCCTGCACCAGGGCCTCGTCGGACGCGTCCTCACGCTCCAGCCGGGTCACGACCACGCCGCCCCCGCCGTCACCGATGCCTCGCACCTCGAGGAAGTCGCCAGCGACCAGATCTGCCAGGCCGAAGCGCTCGAGATCAGCGAGGTCGTCGTCAAAGCGAGCACTGGGGTCGACGCTCAATGCGATGCCCAGGAGCATCAAGCTGCCGGCCTCCGGATCGACATCGGCGCTATCCGCCAGCTCGCCCGCCAGCTTGATCACGTGTCCACGAAGCTCGATCACACTGGCGATCAGCGTTCCGTTCTCGACCCGCCCCTTGACCTTCACCTTGGCGCCCTCCACCAGGAGGCCGGCATCGTTGGGAGTCAGCGTCGCACCCGAGGCATCCACCCTCTGGCCCGAGACGCTGAAGAAGGCCGGGTTGCTCTCGATGTCGCTGACATAGCCCTCGAGCTCCGCCTCATCCACATCGTCCCCGAGCCCCTCGTGCTCCGCCTCGACCTTGGTCGCCGTCACCCTGTCGGCTGCCTCGAGCACGCCCTCCACCTCGACGAAAAGGCCATCGGCAACGCCTCCGGGCAGATCTTCCAGTTCGGTGGTCACGCCGGTGGGGTCGAAGGTGATGCTGAGGCCGTCGATCTCGAAGGAGTCCACGCCATCGAAGTCGCTGATGAATCCCTTGATCTCGATCTCGGTGGACCCCAGCGAGAGCGTCCCCTCTCGCTCGATTCGCGTGGCGATGAGGGCGCCCGTCGCATCCGTCATACCGCTCACCTCCACGACATCGTCCACCGCCAGGGAGTCGAAGCTGAAGAGCGGATCATCGTCGTCGAACTCGGTCACGCCACGCTCGACCACCACCGTACGGCGCAGCACCTCGAGCTCGATCAGGTTGGCGTCGAGTCCTATCTCCGTGACGCTGGCCACCGGGCCCTCCAGCGACGAGTCGTAACTGACCCGCGTCGCGACGCCCGAGACGCCGTCGTCGCCCAGGCTGCCCGAGACCGTCACCAACATGCCCAGCTCCAGCTGTGTGGGGAGCGCGCTGGAATCGTCGATATCAACATCTGCGTCGTCGATCTCCCACTCGACGCCATTGACCCAGATACTGCCGAAGGCAGTGATCACGCCCTGCGCTCGGGCGTTGGCCGAGCCGGTGGTGTTGCCATCGACCGGGCCACAGCCCACGGCGGTCAGGGCCGCGAGGATTGCGAAGTAGATGAGTCGTCTCATTTTCGGGGTCTCCCATGTATTGCCCGATATAGGCTGATCCCAAGATTGGGAATATTTTCCCAATTTGTCAAGCGAGAGACTCTTCGACTTTGAAGTGCCTTTCTTGAGTGACAAGTGTCACGAGCCCTCTGGGATCACATGGGTGTCTGGGGAGAGACACACCCCAGGGCGGGCGACGGTGCTCTAATGGCGCTGAGAGCTGCGACACGCCCGCCTGGCGTCAACCTGTGGGTTGGGGGGAGACTCTTCCTACGGGTCCGGCAGGCGCCGGGGGGGGCCACGGCGCGCGATGCTCGACGACCGACGGGGCGATTGGAGTTCGCCCGAGCCGGCAGTTCTAGTTGTCGCTGGGCGGCAGAAGCAATTGTCGTTGATCACTTACGGGCGGGGGGCGGGTACGCGACGCGCGGCGGCTAGTTCCTGGGCGACGATGCTGCGTGGCTCCGAAAGGTGAGCCCGCGGGGACTCGAACCCCGAACCTAGAGATTAAAAGTCTTGGACTTCAGTGAGATTTCTGCTGTTTTATCAGATACTTATATATTGTCAAATTCATCAGATAACCACTAAGTAACCACTCCTGCCCTCCTCCTTTGCGTCTCACTGAGGACCAACCGGCGAATGGTCACGGTGCCGGCAACAAGCACGTCATCCAGGAATGATACTTCACGGCAGCGCGATCACGGCATGGGATTCCTCGTAGCACAGCTCCAGGACAGGAGGCTCCGGATGGCCGTTGTCGGCGTAGGCCGCTGGACCTCCCTCTCGGTCTTTAGTGATCGCTGCAACATTCACGCAACTGGATGTTGTGGATTGAGTGGAGGTGTTGAAATGGCAGAGGAGCGGGTTCGGGGCATCATTTCCCACGACCTTGATCCCACTTAGAGCTGGTTCTTCCCACGAGGATGATCCCACTCGGGTCGTGGTTGTCTCACGACCTTGATCGCACGCCGTCGAGCTCGGCCCGCCACGCTCCACCCTCGAAGGAGGGGATTGAAATGACGTGCCGGGAGATTGTGATGTGGGAGATTCTCGCGATGCTGCGGCGGGTCCATCTCCGCGACGGGCAGCGTGCCACTCAGCGCCTGGCCGGCGACGGCCGCACTACGATCCGACGCCGGGTGGCGTGTGCCGCGAACCCGGGAACTGCGCGCCTTGCGCAGCTCAAAGTGCATCTTCGCGTTCATCGCACGGTCAGCATCTGCGCTCGTGCAACTCTCCGCAGCTCAGCATCAAACAACCGTTGAATTGGCAGGCTGCAGCGAGCAGAGCATCCGTGAGTCACGCTCGAAGACGCTGCGGGAGCCGGCTCAATGTATACCTCGGTATCGCTGGGCGAAGCGCACTCGGCCGCTCCCAGCTCCAGTCAGCAAGTAATCACGCGACCCCCCCATCAATTCGCCGTAACTACGGGACCTGACCTGGCCGATCACCTTGCATAGCGCCACCCGAGAGCGCCCCAGCCGTCCGAGCTGAGCGCCGTTCCGCCCCGTCCACCAGCTCTGTTGATAGAGAACGATGACGGCCACCATCTGCGCCACGACCCGGCCGAGCACCCACGACCGGATTCGCACCGGTGTCATCGATATATGAAGTGAGAAATGCCTCTTCGTTACATCCGCCACCACTGTCGCCAGCAGAAAGCCGCCCGCTGCAGCCGCCCGTAGCGATACGAATTAGAGCTACTCGCGCAGTGATGCACGAGTGCACCGAACAACGAATTCACGACGACGTCCACTCCGTCCTGAATGTCGGTCCACCGCGGATTGCGTGCCTTTCTCACCCTCTCCTCACCGGTCGAAAGAAGCCCTGCGATATCAAGGCGTACCGATACTGAGGACCGACAAGTCAGCTGACGGAGAACTGGCCGACGTCGGACACGCCAGTCCTCGGCCTTCTACGTGCGGGTGGTCTTCACCACTGCTCCATCTCGCGGGAGGCGCGCAGTGCCCGGGCTCCAAGTACCTAGATCTCCAAACAGTGTCGGAAGACGGATATTGATAACGCGTACCTGGAATCTGCCTCTCTTCCCTGATCAGCCTTGAACGAAACCACAAGACCCGTCACGCTTTTGTGGAGATATTACTCTGCCGGCAGCTGTACCACTCAGGCCCAAGACTCTCCCCCCGACAGTCGAGCCGGAGTGATCATCTCCACATGAACGTTCCCCGGAAGAAGGCCTATGCCAGAGCAAGAACATGATCTGACAGTTCCCTGTCTCCGGTTTCTCGATCTTCTTGCTACAAACAACTTCGGGAGACAGGATCTCGCGGACGCTCTTGTGTCGGTTCTATCCGACGCGTTGCCACACGCCGACATCTTCGCCTGCCGCGCCGCCATCGCGGATGAAGAGCATGACCCGAGGTGGGTAGTCCTCTCGCGAAAGAGCAGCCACCCCTTGCCGCAACCAGTCGACCTGGAGCAGCTCCGCGTGGAAGACGCTTGGTGCGTTGAGGTCATAACCTCAACTGCTGAGTCAAAGATCGTGGCAGCCGACTGGACCATAGCCGTGCTCGTCCGTTGCACCTCACAGTCGCAGCACAGATTCGCCACCCAGCTTCTCAAAGTTCTAGCAACGTCTGCAACCGCTACGGTGCGCCTCGGCTTCTCGGACCGTATCGAGAGAACCGCTTTCTCTCTCATGCAGAACGCATCCCTCTTTCCCAGAGCATCTGACGATGACGTGGCCTATACCTGTCTTCACAGCGCGGTGAAAGTCGCGCCGCAGTGGTATTCTGCGTCCTTCTGGCGCACATCACGTACAGAATGCACCCTCGAGAAGATTGCCGAGCTCAACAATCCTAAACGAGAGGTCGCGCGCGAAGCCCTGAGCGAGTGGAGATGCGACCCAAGCCTTCCCTCATGGCGAAGAGCCAGCAGGTTAGCCGATGTTCCTCGCTTGCCCCGCCTGACCATCGTGTGCAGAGAGGACGATCCGGAAGCCCTCGCCCTCGCCCGACGAACACTGCGGGAGTATCGAGGAAGACGCGAGAAGCCGGTTGCCATTGAGACGGCTAGCGGAAGTACAACGGCAGTCCGCGTCCTCTGGCCGCACGCCTACGGTTGGGCAAGTGATGAAGAGAAGGAAGCGCTGGCGCGGGCCATTCGCCTGCTCATGAGCCGTCTGTCCCTTGAGAGAACCGAGGTGATCGTAATAGTCTGTGCAGAGCTGGGGTTCCCCAGCGGTACTGCGGACTTGTTCAAATCCAAGCGCCCCAGCGTACATATTGACGAGCGAGCACCTAGTCCCTTTCAGGCGATCATCTCGCTCAGAGTCGCATCCTTGCCAGCCCTTCGCGCGGATCAATTACTGACTACCGAACGTGTCCTTGACCGAGCCATTCACGGCTTCAATTTTGTCTCCCTGATCCGATACTACCTTCGACTCGTCGTGAAATGTCTATCACGGCTCCGACAGGCTACCGATGTATTCGAGTTGTCTACCGTCCTAACTGAACGCCTTGCCGCGATACTTGGCTCCCGAGCTTGGATGCTGTTGGACAGAACTAGCGGTGTAGTTCGCATCGCATCGCCGTCTGTAGCCGAACTGACTGACACACCTGTCGGCGTCTCGTGGCTCGCCCCATCCGATGTAGTGAATATCACCGCAATCGACGACAGCTCACCGGCCATTCTCCAGAGCTGCCGAGACTTGATCTTGACGCAAGTTCGCGACGATTTGCGAGGCTTCGTCGAAAGGGGCGAGTTGCCCGCCAGTGCCCGCCTCGACGAAGATGTCTACGGAACCGTCGGCGCAGCCATTCTTCGCATTGACTGTACCGATAGCGACTACGCTCTCGTCATATTGAAAGGGCACCGCTGGCGGCTACGCGCAATCGAAGAGATGTTTCTGCGGCTTCTCCGCGATGCGATCGCAGAGGCCATTGGGCGCGTTGGGAGAAGTCAATCAGCCAGGGCGACCTCAAGTATCGCGCACCGCCGTCCGAGTGAGAGCGGTGTCGCGCTCTTGAGTCTGTCAGGTCCACCGCATTCCATCGCAAAGGAGCTCCTCAAGACCGCTCAGAGTGCTGCGAACTGCACCAGCGGGCTCTTCTGTGCCGTAGACCAGGACGCTCGTGTGTTCTTGCCGATCGCCAACATTCGTCCGTCCCGCACACTGACTACAGGCTCACTATTGCAGCTTGATAACACGAGCTTGATCGGGCAGGCGGTGCTTCAAGAAAGACCACTGATCGGACGTCGAGAGGGCTCTCACCTCATTGTTCACCGACTTGGAGAGCCCCGGGCGTCGGGCCGCGTCCGATACTGGGGATGGGTCGAGGATGTCGAGCTGGCCCTCGCGGTACCACTAACGTGGGGCTTCCAGGCAACGCCTCATGCTGTGGTGCTGTTCTCCTGGTCGAACACACAAGATCAACAAGGGCAGCAACGGGTGTTTGGCGAGTGCATTGAACTGAGTACCCTTGCGCGCATTCGGCTTGAAAGAACGGCGGCATCGCAGTTCTGGTCTCGTTGGGAGGTGATCCAGAAGGGAGTGAACTCGCTACGTTCTCTGCCGGGCCCAGAACTCTTTATGTGGGAAGCTGTAGAGACCAGCGTCGACTCAATGCTTCCAGCACTCCCTCCGGACCAGAGCGCGGTGTACTCGCCAGAGTTTCGTTTGGCTATTCGCGAGCTCCTTACCGATGTGTCTGATAAGCTGGACTTGCTGTCCGTCACGGTACGAGTGCTGCATTCTGACACTGTTCAGGGTTCGGCCGATCTCATTCTTCTTTCTGCGTCACGTGAGTGGAGGTCAGTGCGAATTTCTCTAGAGGGTTCTCGCTCCGTAAACGCTTATTGCTTCTCTGAGTCGACAGCGAGCGGCTCTGAAGGGTCTCTCGTCGTGTCAGTACCGAACGTGCGTGCCCTTGCTGCGCTGGAGCCTGCGTATCCGGGACTCATCTACAAGCCTGATAGGAGTGACACTGTATCGGAGCTCACAATATCACTCGTAGCGAAGGATAGAGGTGGGCCGAGAACCGTTGGGACGATGAACTTCGAGGCGCGCGACTTCTCATCCCTCTGGTTTGACCGGCAGCTTCTTCGAGAACTGGCGAGTCTTCTCGCCCTCGAGATCGTTGGATGCCAGACACGAATGCAGCATCTCCTGGCAGGCGCGACCCGCCAAGCTCTCACGTTCGCTTACTGGGGCCGCCATGGTGCGGTGCGCGACATCCAGAGCATTAGCGAGCTCTCCCGAGAGATGATGCAACTGCCAGGCTTCCGTATAGGCGATCCATCCGGCTCCGAGCGTGCTCCTGAGATTGTCGCGGAGATCGATCGTTTGGCGCATCGCTTGAGCCTTCGGGAGCAGGTCGAGCCGGAAGCTGGCTCGGGCAGAGTGGGCCGCACGGGTTTCGTCAATCTCAGCGAGCTGGCAGCGCGTGGCATGCGGACGTGCGCCGAGCTATCGGCGGCCCGCGGATGGTCCGTGCGCGTCGAACAACGAATCTGTGAACTTGGACGTTCGTCGTGGACAATCAGGCACGATCCGACGGCGGAGCAAGTCATCTTGTGGGTGATGCGGGAGCAACTCAATACACTGCAGACTCTTGCGGGGCAGAATCGCGCGGAGTATCGCTTCATGGCAGCTCTTCACGATGACAAGAGCCGTGACACCGTTTCCCTGAGCTTCTCCGGCGATGGCCCGCCCATCCCAGAGAGCATCTGTGACAAGCTCTTTTGGCAGCGCATACGGGATCAAAGACCAGGCAGTGGTTCCGGGGGCCTCGGGCTTGCCCTCCTGGGCGTGATGCTTAGGGCCACCGGTATTTATCCGGTTGCGCACCGCGACGGGCTGACCGCACCTTGGGCCTCAGCTAGGCCAGAGATGTCCGGCGGATGGATTGAGCTCATTTTTTCGAACTCGGAGGCAGGACAATGACGCAGACAACCGAACTCGTTGAGATAGGCACAAGTGTTGCTCCCGTTGCGGTAGTGCTTGACGACTCGCCCGGCCAGGTCGATGAGCTAATTCGGCGGATGCGCGATGCTGGTTTTGTCGTCGAGCATAAGGAGGATGCAGCAGCCGCAGAAGAGTGGCTACGCGAGAACATCGCGGACATCGTTCTTGTAGACGTCTCTTTGCTAAGCGACGGAGACGTAACTGGAATCGAGTTTGGCACAACGTGCAATCAAGTGGCTCCCGAAGCGGCGAGGATATGCATAAGTCGCGAGGCAGTAGTGCAGATGCACCCGACAGACCTTCTCAGTGCACTGAACCTCGAGCAGCACGGTGCAAGTTTCTTTCGCATCTTTGAGGCCTTTGGGGAGAAGACTAATCCTCAACAGATACTGGACATCGTTGCGTTCATACAACGCGAACTTTGCCGTGCAAATACGGCACTCGTGTTTTGCGAAATGGGCTTCGCCGAACGGCTTCCATCCATTCTCGAAGAGCGCCTCGGGACCGCCAGGGGCGTGAATACGCCACAATTGCAGCGACAGTTCGTCCAAACCGTAAGGAAGCTGGCGCAGCGCGCAAGCATGCCCGAGCCAAGCCGCGTTACGCTGAACCAGATCGGGCGTGGCCGCAGTCGAACACTAGTCTTCGCGATGGAGGCTTCTTACGGCCAGTTGAACTACGTAGGCCGGTCTATAATCAAGATCGGAGACAGAGAATTGGTGGCCCAAGAACGGGAAGCGTATGCACGCTATGTGCCTCTGTTCGTCAACCACGGGAACTACCCTTTTCTCGAGTCCGTTGCTGAATCCCGCGATATCGCCGGAATAGCTTACGGGCACCTCGGTGTTCACGATACAGGCTCACTGCCCCCAACTTTGAGTGATCTATTCTGGTCCTTGCCGGAACCGGACGTCGAAACATGCGCAAGCAACGTGTTCGCCCTTCTCCTCGCGCAGGAGGGTGTAGATCCGAAACGCGCGGAGACAATCAAGCAAGCCTACGAAAGGCGTTTCCGCTTCCTCACAAAGATCGACGATCTCCACGCGCGATGTCGGAGTGCATTCAAGAGGCTGGGAGGAGTGATCGAGATAACGGAGGACGGATTCCAGGATGCTACAGAGATTGGAGCTTTCGACCAAGTTGGCCTGCCTCTCGAGGGCCTACATGGTGATGGCGTCGCATACCCAGGGTACTCCGAATGCGTGGTTCATGGAGATCTTCACTGTGACAATATTGTGTTCCCAGCAGCTAACACCGAACGCCCGTTCCTTATCGATTTTGCTCACATGGGTCCACAACACATCTTCTTGGATTATGTAGTACTAGAGGTGAGTGTGCGGCGGCAGCTTGGCCGTGCATTGGCAAAGGAAGCGGTTGCGGGCCATTCTGAGCGCGATTTCTTGCTAGCAGCACTGAGATTTGAGAAGTGCCTCTTGAAGCACGCGGCGGGTGAAACGTATGTGGATCCGGAAATGAGCGAGCAGTTCGGGCGACTCGCGAGCTTTGCCAAGCTCATTAGGGAGAAGGCAGCAGTGCGTGCCGGGAATGAGCAGCACTCAAATTACTTTGCGGGCCTCGGGATGGCATGCCTCGGGACACTCGGTCTACCGGGTGATGACAAGGCGTCGAAGCTGCAGCGGTCATGGGCAGTCTTATGCGCGGCCATCCAGCTGCACCTGGCGAATGCGAACAGCGACGGATCCCAGCTGTGGGGACCGGAAAAGGCGACTGCGTCTAGGGACGACCGGATTGCGCTGTTCGTTGCGGATACGGAGAATAGGCTTGGAATGAACCTCGCGAGCGAATTGGCCGAGCTGCGTGGCCGGATGGACTATGGGATGGATGAACTGCAGAAAGTAGTTGCGCGGATTGAACCAATGCTTGTTGAGATCGCTTCGGCTGTGCCCAAGACGGCCAGGCGGCTTGAGGAGATCGCAGAACGAATGCCGCTAGGAGGAGAAGAGGCGGTGCGCGGGAAACTCGTAGCGCAGCTAGGCGTTGGGCTATTGGCGGTGCAGCTGGAAAAGGATATCGCGATCCCAGAGGGCCTCTCGAATCGGATACGGGAACTACGGAAACTCCTGCGACGAGAGAGGATTCGCTAGTAGCTTCGTTCGCTTTAGGACCGGTTCTCTGGGCTTACCAACCGCTCTGCAGCAATGGCCCGGCGCGCGGATTCGCCGGTCTAGGTTCTCAGGAACGGGCTACGCGCCCCGAACCCGGCGATCACCAGTTCGTCACGAGCTCGAGTCGCAGCTACGTAGAGAAGACACCGCTCCTGCAGCTCGTGTTGCTGGCGGCTCTCGGCGTCCGCTGGATCTCCGGGAACCACGAGCGGGATCCCACCCTCTTGCACGCCAGCCAGGAGCACTCGGGAGAACTCGAGGCCCTTGAGACGGTGCATTGTCGCCAGACGTACTCCGGGCTGCCTTGATTCCGACTCGGGATCTTTCTTGATAAGAAGGGTCTCGAGACCCGAGCTCTGCAGGATCCGCTCGTACCGATCGCGTAGCTGGGCCCGGGTGCGCACCGCGAGACAAACGGCCTCCGGAGGCACCTCCTTCAGCCACCTGTTCACGGTCTCGATGATAAACGCCGCCTCGTCGGCTTCGCGAGCAAAGTTCTGTACGACGGGAGACGGACCGTGCCGGAGGGAAACGAAGCCTTTCAGGCTGTCTACGCCACCATCAAGATCATCGATCTCTCGGCCCTCGAGAATTGCCACCGCTCGATCCCGGATCTGTTCTGTCGTCCGGTAGTTGAGCTTCAGACGACGGGAACGGCCGCGAATCTCGATGCCACATGCACCCATGCGAACAGGTGGTCCGTAGATGCGCTGGTGACCGTCTCCCACCACAAACAACGAATTCGCTGCCTCGGGGGCGAGTGTCCGGAGAAGGCGGAGCTCGCTCGTGCTGAAGTCCTGCACCTCGTCGCTCAGGACAGCACAGTACGGAAGTGAGAGGTTCTGCTTCTCAATGTAGAGACGCGCCTCCCGCACCGCGTCCGGCCACTCGAGCCAGCCTTCTTGATTGAGCAGCTCTCTGTATCGCCCCAGCACTGCCCAGACCTCGGCCCGCTGACGCCGGCTCAGGCGAGTTTCGCGGCCGACTCGGCGGGCGGTGAAGTACTCATCCCGGCCTTCGACTTCCTGTGCCTGGACCACACGCTCCCATTCGTCGATGTAGAAGCCAAGCCCATACGCGTCGCTGGGGGCCTCCGCCATCGCAAGATCGAACAGGCGCCGCCGCTCATGATCGGAAACGATGCGGAAGCGATGACCTTGCTTGCGCATGAAGTCCGCCGCCCAGCTGTACAGGTTCGTGATCTCGAGGCGAGCGAATGTCTCGGCGCTGCAGACATTCCGAAGGTTCATCTGAAGATCGAGCGCCAGGTTTCGTGTGAAGGTGGTGACGAGAATGCGATCGGTGTCTCCGGTGAAGACCTGCGACGCCAGGTGGTTCGCGCGGTGCATGAGGACGACCGTCTTTCCCGTCCCGGCCCCCCCCAGCACCCGCACCGGACCTTTGGCGTTCATTCCGACCAGCTTACGTTGACTCGGATGCAGGAAGACCCTCCACTGCTCCAGTGGGGCGTCAAGCATCGTTTCGAGCTCTACCTGGTCCGAAATCACCTTGAAGCGCTGCTGCGATTCAGGCCGTTCGAGCGCCGCACCAAAATCTTCGATGTCCACCTTCTTGGGCTCGGGCTTGCTCCGGTCCGCTTCCTCGATCGCCTCGATGAGGCTGCAGCCGGCGGCGAGCAGATAGAGCATCTCAGCCGCGTCGGAGGGCAGGTGTGGTGCGAGTGCGTCGAGGTCGGCCTCTGTATCGAGCGCCCTAACCGAAACTAGGAGGGGCTCTGGCACCCCGGCCAGCAGCAGGTCTTCGTCATCGTGATCGGCAAAGAGGCCTGGGACATGCTTCGCAGCGGCGGCATCGGGCGCCGCCTCGGCCGGAGCCTCAACTGCCCCGTCAACGAGTTCGAAGATCTGAAACGTGCCGGAGGTCGGGTTGATCTCGAAGCGCCGGTCCCGTACCCAACGGTAGGCGTCGTCGTGATGATCGACCCACACGCAGA
Source organism: Deltaproteobacteria bacterium (assembly GCA_029261835.1). Taxonomy (GTDB): domain Bacteria; phylum Myxococcota_A; class UBA9160; order UBA9160; family UBA4427; genus JAJDAO01. The sequence continues at coordinate 232,446 of JAJDAO010000021.1, forward strand.
GATAGACGTCGCCCTTCGGCGGATGGATCACGATGGCCCGATAGGCCTGATCGATGCGCACGCTGCGAACCTTGGGGTCGTGGGCGGTCTCGATGCGCTCGAAATTCAGTCCCGACTGGGTTGGATCTTTCTGAAACTTCTCCGAGAACTCTCGGACCTTCTTCTGGACCTTACGCGGGAGCCGTGAGTAGGCCTCCATGAAGTCCTTTGAGAAGGCGACTTGAGCGCTAGTCATACTCTGGTCCCCGAGTGGTGACCTTCCCGGTCCTTGAGAACTCGGATCAGGTCATCAGAATCAAGCGGGTATTTGAACACGTTCCAGCCGGCAGCCTCAAAGACGGGGAGGTCCTCAAGCTGACGCTCAGCAAGAACCGCCACCTGGAGCTCGGGCCAGCTGAGGTCTGCTTCGGGACCGCTCCCCGCCGTCGTTGGCAGTTCATAATCCAACATGGGCCACGGCAGACCCGCGTCGTAGACACCCTGAATCAAGGGTCTGGCCTCGACCGTTGCCAGATCGAGCAGCTCCAAGAATTCCGGGTCCACGCCCTTTCCGCTCGCGGCTGCATCGGGGGCTTCCGCGGCCTGCGCCTCTGGTTGCGCGGCTTCGACGTAAGGGGACTGCTCCAGGAGCTCCGAAGAGATCACCTCCACGTTCTGATGAAACTGAAGCAGGTTCCATGCGTGAAGGAAACTCCGCCAACACGACTCGAAGCCGGAGTCCTCGCGGGCTCCCTTCTCATCGAAGATCCGCAGCACCCATCGGTCTACCTTGCCCTTCTGCAGGGAGGACCGGCTGCTCCTCGCAAGCGCAGCAAACCACTGTTGCCATTCGTGGCGGGTGAGCACTGGTGCATCCGGCCCTACTTGGGCCATCGGGCCCGTGTCAAACCGTTCCGTCTCTGATTCCAAACGAGATTCGAGGGCCCCGCCGGCCACGGGGCTAAGCCACTGAGGCACCGAGGAGAGCCAGATTACAGCGTAGGTGCTCGCCAGATTCTCCCACTGAACCACGTCGGGTTGCTGGAGGTACGCCAGCAGCATCTCCATGCTTCCGCGCTGGCCGAGAACACGATCGAGCGCGAGCCCCATTCCCTGGCCGACCTGCCCCAACTTGCCATGGTTGAGGCCACCGAAGACCTGCGGAGCCGTCGTCTTATTGGGGCTCTGCTCGAAGTCCCCCACGTCCTTCCAGCTCACGGACCAGACGGCGTACTTACCCGAGTGGAGGATTCCTTTCCGCTTCTGGATGTCGTCGGCGATCCGGCCCTGATCCTTCCCCGGGCAGGCGTGATAGGCGAGACCATCGCAGAAGACCGCAACGGGTCGAATCGCAGGATCGGCGTTCGCGGGGCGAATCATGAAATCCGGCCGGCAGGCTGGAACAACGCCCTCGGCCGGCCCTAGATCCACCTGGGCGCGGATCTCCCACGCTTGCTGCCCGGCGCGGAGAATCCAGCACAACTCGCCGCCCTGGACCTTCTCTTCCCACGACAGACCCTTGGTACTCTCGGCGCGAGCTCGGAGCGCCTCCAGAAACTTCGTCTCCAGCTCGCTCTCGAGCTTCGACTCAAGGCTGACCTCCGAAAGCGTGTGCACCGAGGTAAGCGAGTCGCGTTTCTCGAGGATTGCACGAAGCGTTTCCTGCGCCTCTCGGCTCGAGATCAGCGGAAGCTCACGTTGGCTCTGGTAGGCGAAGAGACAGCGGTAGCAGCCATCGCGATTGGGATCCTGCTGGCACACGCAGGCCTGCAAAGCCGCCAGGGCCTTCTGGAGGACGTCCAGGAAGTGGCCTTCCTGCCAGAGCTCGGACAGGTAGCCCGTACCTCCCGGAACCCCATCAAAGACGACCAGGTACTGCCGGGTGCCGTAGCCGCGCGGAATCGGCTCGCGAACCGAGCCCACGATCAGATGCCCGGGGTCGCCCTCGAAGTGGCGCCGAAACCCAAGCTGCAGCGCAGCCTTGAAAGAGGCGCGCTTGGGCTCAAGCCCGACCTCCGAGACGGGGAGCAGGATGCGGATCGCCTCTGATTGAATCTCCCGATAGAGGAAGACGGCGCCAGTCTTCTCCTGGACACCCGTTTTGCGGGCCTTGCAGGCCGGGTTGTGGTGGATCTTATTGTCGCGGCCACGAACGCGCCCGCACTCCAGGCAAACGTCGAAGCCCTTCTCTCCAATCGGCTGCCCGCAGACCCGGAAGCCCTGTTGCCCTGCGCGCACATCGAGACCGAAGTTGATCTCACGAAGCTTCAGGTTCTTGAGAAGCTCGTACCCGAAGGGCAGCTCTTCGATCAGTTTTGCTCCGTTATAGTGCTCGGGGCCTACGTCGATCAGAGCGAGGAGCTCGTAGAAGGCCTCCTCGCGGTCATCCGTGTCGTCGGTGGTCGAGGCCTCCAACCGCGTGGCGAGCGATCGGGAACGCCGGAAGTGAACCAGCGTTCTCGCCTGGCCCGCGTCAGACCAGTTGCTGTCGGCGCAGCGCGGGCACTCGCTCTCGATCGGCTGGTCCGCGTACTCCAGCCGCATATAGCTGCACTCCTGACAGAGCCGCCAGGTCTCGAGCAGCGGGCGCGCCTTGCTGCCGATGTCGATTTCGTCGATACGCACCTTTCGGCCGTCGGCGTAGAAGGTGTTGAAGGGGGCCAGCTCCCGGATGGCGGTGCTCGCAGGACGCATGTACTCGCGGGCCTCGTACTCCCGCTGACCGTCCTGCTTAACCTGCGAGACGACCGACTCGAGCTTCACACCGGGCTCGGGAAATGCGTAGTTGGGCAGGATCCCCTCGTCCGTGAGGACGTTGAGCGGGTACTTGTTGCTGAGCTCGACCATCAGACGCCCGACGAGCTTTCGCGTCTCGTCGAGATCGGCTTTCTCTGCCTCCGGATCCTCGACGGATTCCGGGTTGTTTTCGATCTCCTGAATCCGCTTCTTTGCCCGGTCCTGGAGATTCCGGAGCTCCTTTCGCTCTGTCTCGATCTGCTCGAAGGCTTGATTCACGAGCTGTGGGACGAGGTCGCCGGTCGCAAACTCGAAAAGGCGTTCGCGATTCGTCGAGCTCAGATAGTCGCCGAAGCAGCTTAGGAAGGTTTCAGTGAGAGAATCCCTGTTCTCTCGGTAGAACTCTAGAAAACGGCCCGGGAAGCCCCGGCGGCCGGCGTCGCCCAGGATGAAACCGGTCTGGCTGGGGATGCTCTTGACCTCCTCCTCCTGTCTCGCCCATGCGTCCATGGCGTGGGCCACGATCTGGCGGCGAAGCATCTCCGGAGCATCGAGGAAGCAGCCGGGTGGCAGCACCTGGCCGGCCATCATCTCCATGGGCTGGGTATGGAAGTAGAGGTCGTGCGGGCGGCTATTCGCCAAGGTGAGACAGAAGGCGTTTCCGGTCTTTCTCCCCGTTCGGCCGATCCGCTGTAGATAGTTCGGCGTCGTCGGCGGCACGGAGCACAGCATCGCGGCGGATAGATCGCCAATGTCGATGCCCATCTCGAGTGTCGGCGTACACACCAAGAGGTTTGGCGCCCCCGGCGAGGTCCCTTCGGCAAAGGCCTCCTCCACTCTCTCTCGCGCTTCGCGGCCAAGAAGACCGGTGTGCTCATGGGTGAAGATTCGCTCGAGGCGGCCCGAACGGTAGATGCGACCGTAGTACGTCTGCTCGTGATCATGCGCAGGCTCATAGCAACCGGAGCAGCGATACTGCGTGCACGGGCGTCCACTCCAGCGCGCCATCTCACTCGTGGCCAGCGTCACGCGGCGACGACACTCGGGGCAGCCTACCTGTCCTACCTTGGGCGTCACCCGCAGCCGCCCTGGGTCGATTCCCCAGACATGACCACGCTTCTTCAGCTCATGACTTACCAGAATCCCCGCGTCTTCCAGACGCTTCACCGCCTCCCGATAGAGATCGTTCAGTCCATCGTCCTTGCGGTCTACGCCGAGCACGCGAGATGCCCAGTCTCGATACCAGGTCAGTCGATCCGGTTTGCTCACGAACGTGTCGAAGACCGGAGATTCTCCGGACGCTCGCGTTCGGTCCGTCAGGAAACGCGGGAGGACGCTTTCTCGCCCGAAGGGCGACATCAGCGGCTGCTTGCGCTTGGTCAGGAACCAGCGATTCCCCCCCTCGCGCACGTATGAACGAAGAAGCGGATGGTCGATACCGCCCCGTGTCCGGAGCCGGTGCAGGACACCGGTCAGCAGGTGCTCGAGGGCACCCTCGGAGAATCCTTCCTCGGGCACTGCATCGAGCATCGTGTTCTCGCGAAGCTCGAGGGCCAGGGACTCTGCGGCCTGCGAGAGCGCATCGCGGTCGACGGTCACCGTCGAGCACAAGGTGGTCTCGAGGGTGCGCCCCACCCGGGTATTGAGGCCGTACTCCAATACGGCCTCCCAGGAGAGGCGCTCGCGAAGCTGGTCCTCGAGCTCTCGGTGCGTCCCCACCCCGCCGCGCTCAAGAAAGCGCGCATAGGTTGGGAGTTCACGCAAATCGCTGGGAAGAAGCGTCGGAATCAGCTTCGCCTGGCCCATCTGCTCACTCCAGAAACCCCACATCCGTTCCGAGAGCTGCTGGAGTGGGATCTCCTCCTCGCTCGCTTCGACGACGCTCTGCATCGCGGTGCGCAGGTTGAAGCGGTAGGTCCGAGCACCAAAGAAGCCGGCCCGATGCGAAGCGTCCTGCACCGAGTCCGTGAAGGCGAGTAGCTTCTTGTCGTCGTTGTAGTCAGACTGATAGAGGTGACTGATCGCGACGCTCAGTAGGCTCGGCGCCCGTGAGCCGAGCATGCGCAGGGTGCCCTCAGCTCCGCAGTCCGGGCAGGCTTGAAGGAACCTCGGCGGCTTGCCGTCGGACACATCGGCGCCAAGGCGGATCGGGGTCATCGCAAGCGGTTCGCCATCGCCGCCGTCCACGGCCGCCATCTTGCAGTGATCACAGGTCGCTGACCCGCCGCCGGGTTGAACCCGCAGGCAGCCCGGGCAGAGATACTCTGGAAACCCCTCCGGATCGCCTGCATGCCCGAAGACCACGTAGCGACAGGTGCGGTTGCGATTGAGCCAGTTGCGGCCGATGGATTGAAGATCCGTCCGGAGAACCTGCTCGCTCTCGCGCTGGAATGCTGCGAGCCCAGCCGAGCCACATTCCCGGCAGTGCGCAATGGGAAGCCAATAGCCGGCCTCACCGCCGTCATTGCGGATTCCGTCGTCCACCCAAGCAAACGCGGGTGAAGTGGTAGCGGGCAGCACCTTTCGCAACAGGTGGCGCAGCTCTCGAAGCCAGAGCTGTGCTTGCACCGCGAGAAAGGGCTCTGTGCGATGCGGATCTTCGGAGCTGGGTGCCAGGCGTCGCGCGTGGGACACGAGGCCGAGGAACGACTCTAGGAGTCGCTGGCGTCCCGCCGGCTCGAAGGTCTCCCACTCGGGTACTCGGGGCAGGAGGCCGGCATCGAGCTCCGGCCAGCTCTTGAGGCTCCCGCCCAACACCTTCAGGATCTGGCGCAGGAAGTCGTGCCGCTCGAGGCGTTTCCCAATCTCCACTGCGTCCACGCCGCCGGCGTCATCCCCCAGCCAAAGCTCCGCCTGGCGCCGCAGCCAAGCCCCGGAATCGGAGTGCGCCTCGGGTTCGAGTTCGCCAATCTGATCGGGCCGGGGAAGACGCTCGAGGTTCACGGTCTCGCCGAGCGTTTCGACAGCGTCCAGCCGGTCTTCGGTGACGACGCTGTCCTCGAAGAAGTCCTCATCGAAGACCTTGCTCGCAAAGCCCGTGAGGGCCTGGATGGTCTCGCGACGCATCCCGCCACCGATGGTCGCCGAGGTGCCGATCGAGCAGACGCTACCCGGGGCGCAGCCAAGCCGCCGCTTGAGGCGCCGAATCAGACACGCGACGTCGCTCCCCTGCGCGCCGTCGTAGGTGTGGAGCTCGTCGAGCACCAGGTAGCGCAGCGTGTCGGGGCCGTTGTGCTGCCAGAGTCGTCGGTCCTCGGGGCGCAGCAACAGGAAGTCCAGCATCTTGTAGTTGGTGAGGAGGATGTCCGGCGGCGACGCACGAAGCACGTTGCGGTCGTCGACCAGGTGCTCGCGGTCCGCGGCCCCGTGTTGGCCCTTCCCGCCCACGTACAGCCCCGCCATCACCTTCCCACGTAGCCGCTCGTCGTCCCAGAGCATCTGTGCCAGCCGCCGAGCCTGGTCGCTCGCCAGTGCGTTCATTGGGTAGAGGAGGATCGCTTTGACGCCCGGCTCCCCCCGGTTGCGCCAGCAATGGTCGAGGGCCGGGTAGAGGAAGCACTCCGTCTTTCCCGAGCCCGTACCCGTAGTCACCAGGGTGTGCTGGGGTTGATGACCATCCTTCGAATAGAGGCGCTGGAGGGCCTTGAGCTGGTGTTTGTAAGGCTCGAAGCCCGGCCGGATCTCGAGGGGGATCCGCTCGCCTGCCTCGGCCTTCCGGAAGGGCAGCCGGATGTCTACGTAGGGGCCCTTGAAGAGACCCTCCTCGCCATCGAGGAAGTCGAAGAGCGCGCACTCGAACTCGGGGTCAGCCAGAGCGAAGGTGGTGCGCAGGTAATCGAGGACGGTTTCTCGGACCTGGCGGGCGACAACGGAGGGAATCACGACTGAGCCTCGAATCCGGCCGGCATGCGCCCCTGCAAGAGGGAGAGCAGCCATGGGGGCGGTTCGCTTCCGGGCCGAAGTGCTGTGACCCCCACCCGGTGCTCGGCGACGAAATCCGCGGCCTCCAGCCAGGGAGCGCCACCCGAGGCGGGCACCAGCAGCAGGCTGGCGATCGGTCGTCTACTGCCCATCCTCAGCGAGTCCCGATAGATATGGGCCGAAGTCATCGCATCGAGAACATTCTCACGCGTCACACGGTACTTCGCATCCAAGACGACGAAACCGGCTTCGTCCGATCGCTTCCAGCTCAGGACGATATCCGGATAGCGTTGGCCCGAAATCGACCAGAATCCCTGTTTCTCCTCGCCGGCCGTGCTGCGGAAGGAGGGTTGGAGTAGAAGCCTCAGCCGCAATCCGTCTATCGTGCTTCCCTCCAGACGCTCGCGCGACATGCGTTTCCACTCGAGGTCCGGCAGGAGAGCCCCGAGGCGACGGCTCAGTTCCACGAAGCACCAGCGCTCATAGATCTCCCAGGTCGGGCTGAGGGGGAGAAGCTCTTCTCGCTCGAGCCCTTCGACACCCGTCCGCAGCGCTTCCCAGGCCAAACGCCAGAAGCGCGCGTACAACGGGTGGGCGGCAACTGCATTGAGCCCAGCTGCCGTCACCTCCGGTCGGCTGACGTCGTAGAAAGGCTGCCGTCGAGCGGCCTCAAGCAGCTCCTCGTGCATTCCCTGTAGAAAGCTGCTCCAGGCCGGCCAGCGCTGGACCAGGCCGGTGACGGTGTCCGAACGCGGCTCGTCTTTCACCTTCCGCTCGAGAGCGGCGCGGACGTCGGAGCAGCGGCGCTGGAGAGCCTGCAGCATGGCCAGAAGACAGCGGTTGGCCGGCGAATCGTAGTGGCGCTCCACATCGGGAACGTCTGCGACGAGTTCCCGCGCCGGGCCAGCCAGATCGAAGCTGTCGAGCTTCCCCATGGCCACCAAGAGCATCGGCTGGCGTAGCGCGGCCTGCGCCGTGCGTCGATCCACTCGCCGAATCCGGTGCGGCGGGACCAGCCGGCGGCGAGCCCGCAGCGCCCACATCGGCTCTCGCAGAATGGCTCGCAAGGCCCGCTGGATTGCCGCTTCACGCGTCCGCAGGCGGGACAGGGCCACGAGTGGATCTTGGCTCAGCCCCAGCGCACCAAGCCGCTGGCGCGCCGGCTCCTGCCCGACAACCAGCGAGGGGTCGAAGCCGAGGAGATCGGCCAGCATCTCGCCGAAGACATCGCGTCCGAGCTTCTTCGCATCGGGACTTACGTCGAGGCGCCAGGAGCCCAGCCTGCGGCCGTCGGTCGCCACCAAGTCGGCACGCACCTCGCCCGCATAGAAACCAGGTTTCCAGGCCCATCCCGATCGGTTCCCGGCCAAGACCGGCGCCAGGGGGGCATCGTCAACAAGAAGCTGGCATTCGACGCCCGGTGGGCACAGAAAGACAACCTCACCCAGCTCCGAGAAGCCTCCATTCAGAGCCGGCGTCGGGGCCAGCTCGCGCTGCACGTCGCCTCTCAGGACGTATAGCGGCAACGCGTCTTCCGAGGTTGTCTCCACCTTCCTCTATCTCCAAAAACGCGCGCTGCCCGTTGTCTCCAGGTCGCTCTGCAGCTCCGCCACCTTGGCCTGGGAAACCACGAGGCCGTGACTCTTCAGCGCCTCGGCGCATCCCGCCAAGGCCTCCCGGAAGCGCAGCGAGTCTTCACCGCGCAGCTTGGGAAGCAGCTTGGCGTAAATGACGCGATCCAGGGCCTCGCTCATCGAAAGCCCACCCCCCTCTGATTCCCGGAGTTGCATGAAGCCAACGACCTCGTCGATCACCCGCCAGCCGAAGTGCAGCCGGGCCGGCTGGAGCGCATGCATGAGGTCGTGGAGCACCCCACGCACCGCCGCTTCGTCAGCAGCGGGAAGGTCATGCTTCCCCCAGCCGGGCCACTCGTCGATCTCGATATCCCAGAACTCCAGAGTGAAGGCTCGGTCCAAGACCTTGTCGGAAAGGCCGAGGGTCGTCTCGTCCATGTTCACCGTGCCTATGAGAACCAGGTTGTTTGGGTATGGAATCCGACCCGGAACCCCGTCGAAGTGTTCGCCCTTGCTATGGAGTTCCAGCACGTCGCCGGTTTCCATTGCACTCAGGACGGGTGCCAGATATTGCTCCGGGTGCGAGAGGTTCATCTCGTCGAGAATCGCCACATGCGGCTCCTGCGGGTGTTCCAGCGCATGGATCAAGAGATCCAGAAATGGAGTTCCCTCATAGGTGTCGCGGCTGAGCGGGTTCACATAGCCGAGGAGGGGCGTCGGGTCGTACCAACCGGGCTGAACGGGCAGCGTGCAGAGACGCTCGGAGCCTTCCGAGTCCGTCCCCGTAAGGGCTCTCCCGTATTCGCGCGCGAGCAGAGTCTTGCCCGAACCTGACAAGCCCGTGAGGATGGCGAAGTGGCGGCGTTCGTTGGCCCAGAGGCCCAAGTGCAGGCTCGCGATCAGCGCAGCCGGGAAGGCCGCCACACCCTCGAGGTGCCGGAGAACCGTCTCGAGCTCGGGCCGGCGAATCTCCAGGGAGGGCGGAAGGGGTGGGGGCGGAGGAGGCTCGGGCTTGGTCGCTGTGAGCTTCTCCGGCTCCCAGGTTATCCAATCGCTCCACGCTCGGCCGCGTTCGGTGAGGGAGAAGTGATCCACCTCGTCGCGCGACACCAAATCCAGGTGCAATAGCCATTGTATCATGGACGAAGGGCCAAAATCAGACTTCCAGTTGGGATTGACCGTCTGAAACATCGTGAACAATTCCTTCCGGCTCCGGGGTCCGGCCTTGAGAGCCAGCAGGACGTAATCAATGCCAAGGGTTCGGGTCAGGAGCCAATCGCGCAATTCATCCGGATCACCGGACTCGAGCAACGCCTCGCCCCGCTCGGTCAAGACGTATCGGTCCCCGTCCAATCGCAGGAGATTGAGCTCGGAGCGCAGGGAGCTGATCTGAGTTCTGATTGACGCGTCCTTGAGATGCGGCCTCTCCCCGCGCAGGTAGTCCATGAACTCTTCCCGGGTCGGACTGCCCTGCACGAACTGGAGGACCGGAAGCAGTCCTTCGAAGTAACCCGAGACGGCCAGCACTCCCTTGCGGCGACGGGCTGCGGGGAGGGGCTTGAGTCGCTCTTCTCCGGAGGCTTCCGACACCATCGTCGCATCGGACTCCGATTCGTTCACCAGTTCGATCAGCATCCACGCCAGAGTCATTCGCCGAACCACCGCATCTGTGTTGCTGGTGTCGATCGGACCAACGACTTCCGCCAGCCGACCGAGAATCCTGCGATGCCCAATCACCGGGTCAGCGCTTCCTTTGCCACCCATTCGAATCAATAGACGCCGCAGGGCTCCGCGGTCGGCGATCGTCGTGAAGTCCTCGGGGAAGAGCGCTGCCAGGACGCGGAGGATCTTGAGCCGCGGCATGCGGTCGCAGAGCGGTTCGAGTCGCTGGAGAATCTGCTTATGGAGAGTGTTGAGTGCTGCCGTTCTCTCGCCGGGATCGCTGGGCAGCTCGCACAGGGACTGCTCGGCGAGCCAGCGCCGAAAACCCTCGTCCTCAATTGCACGCTCCACATTGACCGTTCCCATTCCGGCATTCGATACGGGGTTCTCCTCCCACAAGCGTCGCTGAAAGGCCTCGCTGGCACGCTCTGCCAACGACGCCGAGCGCACCCCCTCGAAGAAGATCTTTAATGCAGCCCGCCAGTCCGGGTTCGCATGGCTAGCCTCGGCCTCTTGGCAGGCGCTTCTCAGCCCGCCATCGCTCTTCAGATCTAAGTGTTCCATCGCCCTCTCCTACGCATCTGCGGCCAGACTCATGCCATGTCCTCCGGCATCTTCTTGCCGAGGCGGCGCTCGAACTCGGCCCAGGCCTGGTGGTAGTCGGCCTCGCGGTCGCAGCGAGTCCAGGGAGTGGGGTAGACGCGCTCCATGCGGGGCTCTAGGCCGGGGTCGGTGTAGCGGAGGCCGACGAGGCGCACGGGACGGCCTTCCGGGTGGTCTTCGTCGCTCCAGC